>DUBZ01000063.1 GCA_012960035.1 Myxococcales bacterium
CTTGAGGATCATACTGATTACTGTCATGACCCGTTCGTCGTCTTCCGCGATCAGCAAGACTTCGCCGCCCTCGAGTGAGCGGCTGCTCTCTTGTTCCGTCTCGAGGGGGTCGGTTTGCATCGTGAGCGGGATGTGGATCGAGCAGACCGTTCCCTTGTTGGGTTCGCTCTCCAGCTCAAGCGAACCGCCAATTCCATCGAGATAGCTAGCGAATACCGACAGGCCGAGTCCGGTTCCCTGGCCCGGTGGCTTGGTCGTGAAGAACGGCTCGAAAATCTTTGTGAGGTTTTCTTCCTCGATTCCAATCCCTGTATCCACGACCTCCACCCGGATAAAATCGACCGGTGGCGAGTTCGTTTCAGGAATTCCGATCTCTTGAGGCGGCAGGCGCACCTTGCAAGTGGAAACTGTCAACTCGCCGCCATCGGGCATGGCGTCGCGTGCGTTCAATCCGAGATTCAGCATTCCGCTCTCGAAGCGTGCCGCATCGCCGCGGGTGAGTAGTGTCTCCGGCGCGAGATTGGTGGTGACCCGGATCGATGCGTTCAGGCTACTTCTCAATAGGCGCACGGAATTTTCGATGCTCGCGTGGACATCGATGAGTTCATCCCCTGCGGGCTTCAAGCGGGCAAAGTCCAGAAGCTGACGCGTGAGTTCTGCGGCCTGCGTGCCGGCCATTCGCGAAGTAGTCGCCAACTTGAGAGCATCGCTGTGTTCCGGCGAATCCTGGAAGCGGATTTCCAGCAGCTCGCTCGCTGACAGAATTGCCGTCAACAAGTTGTTGAAATCGTGCGCGATGCCCCCCGCTAGCCGGCCGATCGCCTCCATCTTCGCGCCATGATTGAGCTTTGCGGTCAACGCTTCCTGTTCCGTCACATCGCGGGCAAAGCGGTGGTGCTCGGTCGATCGGTCCCGTGGGCTTCTGACCAGAGACAACTCCAGGGAGAACGGGCTTCCGTCGAGACGAAGACCGTGCGACTTCAGTTCGCGCTTGCCCCCTCGCTCTAGGTCGTAGACAGCAGTCGCCACGGCTTCGCGGTCTTCCGGTGCGACCCACTCATCCGCAAGGGTTCCAATCATCGTATCCGGGTCGGATTGATGCATCACGGCAAAGGCCGAATTGATTTCGGTGAAGCGACCATCGGTGTCGACGAAGGCAACGCCCTCGATCGCGGCCTCCATCGCTAGACGAAGTCGATTGATTTCCTCCGCGGCCTTTTTTCGTTCGCTGACTTCCACCGTCAGCTGCTCGTTGGCAGTACGAAGTTCAGCGACGCGCTCCTCTACGCGGGCCTCGAGTTTGGCGTTTGTCTCCCGGATGGTTTCGTGGCTCTGCTGGAGTTCGTCCAGCGAGTCAGAAAGTCTCGCGCGGTTTGCTCGGAGGTCGTGAGCACGGGTCTCTAGTTGATCGACGGCGGTGAGGAAAATAATTCCGCATAACAAGCTCCCGATTAAGGTGGTCGAGCCCATGCCAATGAGATAATGGAGAGAGAGATGCCCCGCGACAATGGGGCTGTCGTTGAACAACGGTGCGTACGGAACCAACTCTAGCTGCTCGAGTACGGTGAACGTTGTAGCAACCAAGGTCCACGTCCCGGCGCCAAGCAGCGTGGCTTTTTTGCCGAAGAGGGGAAGCGACGCCAGGACTCCGCCAATGAGTACTACCCACGCGTAGGGCACCGTCCATATCCCAAAAAAGTACGAGAACACCACATTGCTAATGGTAAAGAGTTGGATGGGCGCATGGAGGAAGAGCGCGCTGTCATTGAATCGACCGCGGGCGGCAGCCAGGGAAACAAGACCGAGCAGAAGCCATAGCCCCAGAACGCCGAACGAAAGCTGGGTCTGGACCTCGAGTGCGGCGGGGTCGATGAAAGGGACTTCCGCGGGGTGTTGCGCCGCATAATGCAGCAACCCGGTTGCGAAGATCACCAGGCCCGTGACGACCCCCGACACCAACGCAGACTTGCCGGCTGCGGACCAAGTGATGAGGTAGGAATGGGAGCTGAGTTCGCTGAACGAGGGTTCTCGCGGTTTGAGGTCTCGTTGCCCGGTGTCAGCGCCCATAGCTATTAGGCCCCGTCATCGAAGACTTCGGAATACATCTACGGACCCGTCATCAGGAGAGAGGTTAGGAACACATACGAAGTCTAGGACGCTTTGGCGGGGGGGGACACGAGATGATTTAAGCTGCGGCCTCAGTGAAATGCCCTATTCAACGTGCGCGCAGTGACCTTGCTCCCCAGTTGATGTATTCGCTTATCGCTTCCCGCGCGCTCTCGCGATCGAGCCACGGGCGGCGGTAGATCAGTTGATCCATCCTTAAACGAAAACGGGCACGATTGCGCCGAGCGTCAAACCACGAAGATGCTGCTCAGCGATATTCGGATCGAGCCGCAAGGAGTCTCGCGACGGTTTCGGTCAAATCCTTCATCCGCAGCGGCTTCACTAGAAATTCTACATCTGGAAGTATCTGGTCAAATTCCGAACTCAGCCTCTCGGAATAACCGGACATCAAAACGGTCTTCATCTGGGGAAACACCTTGATGAGTTCGGCCGCAACAGCGGGACCATCCTTGCGCGGCATCACAACATCGGAAACGAGCAGGTCGACTCGGACACCTGGCGCCATCGCGACGTTGACCGCCTCCTCGCCATCAGCCGCTTCGATCACGTCATAGCCCTGCTTCTGGAGTTGCATTGACATGGTCTTGCGAATGCTCGACTCGTCATCCACCAGAAGGATCGTTGCACGCTCTCCCCGAGTTGCCCCCAGCACTGCCAAACTGCTTCGGGTCTCGCCTCCGACAGCCTTCGGGAAATAGACCGAAACCTTTGTCCCATTCCCGACCGAGCTTTGAATGTCGATGTGCCCTCCACATTGTCGCGCGATCCCATATGTGGTGGCCAGGCCAAGCCCAGTCCCCTTGCCCGGCGGCTTGGTCGTAAAAAAGGGCTCAAACACCCGAGCCAGAACATCGGCGCTCATCCCTTCACCGGTGTCTATAACATCCAACCTTGCGTAGAGACCCGCCTCTATATGATCCGGCCGCCATGCATCGTCAGCATCAATCCCGACATGGTGGAGTGAGATGGAAAGTGTGCCGGGCTGTTCCATCGCGTCGCAGGCATTGAGGGCGAGATTCATCACAATTCGCTCTATCTGGACCGCATCAGCGGTCACATGCCATGTAGCCTCTTCTAGATCCATCACCAGCTCGACGTGCGGCGGCACAATGGTACTCAGTGTGGTTTCGAAATCTCGAAGCAACTGGCTGAGGCCCACATCCTCAAGCTTTAGATCTTGGCGACGGCTAAAGGCGAGCAGCTGCTGGATGATCATCGCGGCGCGGTCCACAGCCTTGACGATTTCCGTCGCTTCCTCGTGGGTGGAGGATTCCGAGTCCGTTTCGGTCGCGATACTTTCGCCGTATCCACCGATGATCGTCAGGAGATTATTGAAATCGTGCGCAATCCCACCGGCGAGCCGGCCCACCCCTTCCAGACGCTGCGACCGCTGCAGCTCTTCCTCTCTGCGCCGCAAGGTCGCCTCCGCGAGACGTTGCTGACGGAGATCGCGAAGGTAGGCAGTAAACTGAGGCGGCCCCTGAAGCCGGATACGCTGCACGAGTAATTCAACCGGAATTTCTCGGCCGTCGGCACACTTGCCTACAACCTCAACCACCGTATCCAGGATCCGCGTTTCGCCAGTTCGTAGATATCGAGCGAACCCCTTCTTATGAGTTTCAACCATTCCCTTCGGAATAAACAGTTCAGCGATATTGCGACCCAGAGCCTCGGAGCGGGTGAACCCGAACATTCGCTCAGCCGCGGGATTGAATTCTGTCACGCAACCCTGGGAATCACAGCTCACAATACCGCTGAGAGACGCGTCGAGAATCGCGCTCTTTCTCGTTTCGCTGTCCTCGAGGTCGACGACCTTCCGCACCAGATCTGTGCGCAAGACCTCCAGATCCAGGGTCGCACGGCGCGCTGAGCGGTTCGTCGCAATTCCCATGAACGTCCCAAAACTCGCCGCCAGAACCAAATTGAAGAAGCTCGAAAAGGCTGCTCCCTCCACGGGAGCCGCAGGAAGGTTTCCCGTGAGTTCGAGCGCATAGAAAGCCGTATAGCCGGTGACAGCCACCAAGCCCGAGAAGACTGCCAAGCGTAGACCCAGAAAGAGAGAGGCCATCACCGGAAGCACCACGAACCAGACCAGGTACGGCGACTGCAGCCCCCCCTGGTGATAGGCCGGCACAAAGATCGGGCCTATGGACGCCAACACCAACAACCCCGCACCCAACTCAATCGAGCGAGTGCGGCGAATGATGAACGGCGTGACGGTGAAGGCGGCCAGCGAAGTCCAGAAGACGATGGTCTGCGCGCGGCCGACATCGAGGTGCAAGTAGGCATTCACAAACCCGATCACGAGAGCGATCGCCACCGCCACCGAGATGCCGATCGGTAGATTCTCTCGGCGCGCTTCCAGCACACGGGGACCAGTTTGCCCCAATACATCCGGATCCCGACTCTCTGATCGATTTTTTACCATGGCTCCACCTGCGATTTTTCTGGAGGCGGCGGGGACAAGCGGGCCCCGCTGCCCTCCCCCACTTTATCTCAAGCTTCCCTCGCCGCATCCTTCTGATTGAACCCACCGCTGCGAATGCGTACTCTCTCGGCGCACGGTTATACCACGGGCCGTGGACGTCAGTTCGCCTAGGTGTGATAAAAACCCCGTGCGCAACGGTCCGCCGAGAATTCCCTCATCGCTCGTAGCCGCTTTAGGAGCTGATTCATTCCGGTATCAATCCTGCGTATACCAAGCAGTAACAGGTTGAAGCATTCGCAGGGGGGGACCATCGTCATGCCCGTCAAAGATATCCAAATTTCAGCCCAGACCGAACTTCAGCCCCAACGCTACCCGGGGATGAAGAACCTTTTCGGGCCAGCTTCCAGCCAGAGTCCTGCGCCGATGGATCGCGAAAATCGAGCGTATCCCCAATGAAAGTATGGCTCATCCCCACCGCCATCGCGGTCTGTCTCCAGCTCTGGCTCAATCTCTACGTGTTGGCCCATCCGCCCGTACGGCCCATACGGGCTGCACTCCACGCCATGCTCTTCGCCGCACTGCTCTTCACAGTTGGCGACCTCCTGGCAAGCTTCGTTTCCACCAACGGAACCGAACGCTGGGCCGGACTGATCCTTCTGTACACCGGGTTGATCTTCATAAGCCCGACCTGGTGGCTCTTGGCCTTGCGCTACTGCGAAGCCCAACAACTGGGTCTGGACTTCACGCGGAAGAACTGGGTCTACATTCCGTTCCTACTCGCTGGCCTTCTGTGGATCGGCCTCGTCACCAATCCGCTGCACGACCAATTCATTACGCCGCGGCTTACAGGAGCCAGCGAATTCCACTGGATGTTTTGGTGGAACGCCGTACAAAGTTACGCATTATTGATGGGCGTAGCGGGCCTATATGGAACGCTGATCCTCCGGCAACGTCGTGGTGCGACTCGAAAACAGCTCATCATTCTTCTCTCTGCGACCCTCGCCACCGCGATCGCAAGCGCGATGTACGTTTTCTTCCCCGACGAGATCCCCTTCGATCCCACATCCATCGGGGTCTGCATTTCGAGCATCCTCTTTATCTATGGCATTCGTGGATCCCGGCTCTTTTCATTAAGTCCAGTAGACCTGACTACGGTGATCCACAGCCACCCCGCCGGAGTTCTCGTTATCGATTCCACTGGCCAGCTTCTCTACGCCAACCAAGCGGCAGACACTCTTCTCGCTTCCAAACGACTGCCTGTCGAAGACGACCCTTTCCTGAGCCTGTCTCGGATCCTCAGCCTGCCTGAATCCCGAGACCAAGCGATCGAGCCGCGACAGCTGCAGAAGGAACTCCTCAAAGTCGATCAACCCGCCCACGGACACTTGTTCCGATTCGGAGACGACCGCGAAGGCTGGCTGAAAATCGAAAGTGTTCCACTCCCTGGACGGAGGCAGACCATTCGCGCCTGGAGCCTTTTGCTCGCCGACCAGACCGCCTCCAAAAACGCTGCAGACGCGATTCAAGCCAGCGAAATTGCCATTCTCCGGTCTCGCAATCTAGAAAGCCTTGGCGTCATGGCGGGCGGCATCGCCCACGACTTCAACAACCTTCTCCAGGGCATACTTGGCAACACCGACTTGGCACTCGAGGAGGTGGCCGCACAGTCAACACTCCGCGAACACCTCTTAGACATCGAAGAAGCTTCTCTTCGAGCGGGCAAGCTCGTCGCACAACTTCTCTTATTCACAGGCGCTGCAATCACCGAAAAGCGAGATCTCGACTTCGCAGAGACCATTGCTCAAATCGCAGAATTTGCCGCCTCTTCAATTCCGGATCGGGTCACTTTCGAGATCTCTCAGCCCACTGACCTCCCGATGATTCGTGTAGACCCCGATCAAATCGAACAGGCAGTCGTCAATTTAATCGTGAACGCATCTGAAGCCATCGGCGACGAAACGGGGACCATCCGACTCGCGGTCAGTGCCGAACAAGTCACATCCGAAAACGTCGACTCGCTCAACCTTGTTAGCCCCATCCCGTCAGGTCTCTATATGAAAATTGAGATCACCGATGACGGAGAGGGCATGTCCAAGGAGGTACGCGCCCGAATATTCGAGCCTTTCTATTCCACCAGATTTCCGGGCCGCGGCCTTGGTTTGTCCGCACTGCTCGGAATCGTACGGACGCATTCGGGCGGACTCTCCGTGCAGACCCAAGCCACTGAGGGAACGTGTGCCTCGGTCTATCTGCCAGCACTGGAGGACGCCGCTCAACAGCCTGCCCTTTCCGCGCCACCGATCCCCGCGACCAGCGATCTTCGTGTGCTGGTCGTCGATGACGAACACGCGGTGCGCTCGGTCTGTACACGCGCCCTACGCCTAGCGGGAGCCGACGTCGTCGAGGCGGAGACGGGTGAGGCCGCTGTCGACTACGCCACAGAGCACGATTTCGATGTCGCGATTGTCGACCTGACCATGCCTGGCATCGGCGGGCTGGAAACCGCCCGTCAACTCCGGTCCCTCCACCCCGATCTACGCATCATCTTGTCCAGCGGCCACAGGGATACCGACATTCAGGCCAAAATTGACTCGGATCTGATTTGTGAGTTTCTTCACAAACCCTATCGGCCCTCGGAACTCTTAGGTCTGCTGAATCAACTTCTCGACACGAAGCTGGATCTCAATCCTGGCCCCGTGTAGGTACCGAAGGCGGCGTGACGATCGGACCCGCTGCAAGAACCGGTGTGATCCAGAAATGAAGACCCGCGCCTCCGAAGTGCTCTGCCAGGCCTTGAACGATGGACTCGGCCTGCTCCTGGGATAGCTGCAGCCAGAATGCGGTTCGCCGCTGCTGGCCGGCGACCTGTTCTGCCGTCGAGAGGCGTTCTGGATGCACTCCATGGCCGTGGCAAGGTGCGGTCATGAAGCCCGCGTAATTCGCTTCGAGTAGCCAATCGACGAGACGTTCCTCGAGCTCGGGCGTCGCGATCAGCGTGAGTAAGCAGTCGTTCAAGGTGTGGCCTCCCGGCAGCCCCGCAGCGAAAGCCAGCGATAGAGAATTGGAAGAAGAATAAGAGTCAGAGCCGTCGCACTCACGAGGCCGCCTGTGACCACGATTGCGAGGGGACGCTGAAGCTCGGCCCCGGGACCGCTTGCGACGAGGAGTGGAGAGAGGCCGAGAGCGGTACTGGCCGCAGTCATGAGGACGGGCCGCAAGCGACGCGCAGCGCCATCACGAACGACTTCCTCGATCGGAACGCCTTCCGCCACAAGTTGGTTGAAGGTCGTGACGAGGACGACACCGTTGAGTACGGCGACGCCTAGTAGCGTGATGAAACCGATCGTCGCGGGGACCGAGAGATACTCGCCCGAGGCCCAAAGGGCCATGATTCCTCCGATCAAGGCGAGCGGAATGTTGACGAGCACGAGTCCGGCCTGCGCCATGGAGCGAAAGGTCGAGAGGAGCAGCAGAAAAATCAGCGTCAACGAAACCGGAACGACCAGGGCCAGTCGCGCTGAAGCCCGTTGCTGGTTTTCGAATTGGCCGCCCCATTCGATTCGCGATCCCGCCGGCAGGGTGATCTCTTCTTCGACGCGACGTTTGGCATTCTCGACGAAGCCCACGAGGTCGCGCCCGCGCACATTCGCCGTCACGACGACGAGGCGAGAGGCCCCTTCCCGATTGATCTGCACAGGGCCTTCGACGCGACGCAGAGTGGCGACCTGCGAGAGCGGGATCGGTTCGGAGCGAGAAGTAGGAAGCTGAAGATTCATGAAATCGATGGGCGACTCTCGAAGAAGCGGACTGCCGCGCAACATGATCGGGATTCGACGAACCCCCGAATAGATCGTTCCCGCATGCAGTCCCTCGAGCCTTGCTCGCAGCCGCTCCTGCAATTCCTCGACGGACAGCCCAAGACGTCCGGCCTCGAGGGGATCGATTTCAACCTCCAGGTACTCGGCCCCTTCCGAGAGGGTGCGAAAGACGTCTTCGGCGCCATCGAGCCCCTTGAGTAGTCTTGCGATCTCGTCGCCGCTTTCACTGAGGGCTTCCAGACTGGCGCCGAACAACTTCACTGCGACATCACCGCGAACCCCGGTGAGCATTTCAGAGACCCGCATTTCGATGGGTTGTGTGAATCCGTAGGCAATGCCGGGAAAGTCAACCATGACGGCGCGGATTCGGTCGAGCAGAGCGTCCGTAGAATCCACCTCCCATTCCGAACGGGGTTGGAGCACGAGAAATGCATCGGTTTGATTCAGGCCCATCGGGTCGAGGCCGATCTCGTCCGACCCTGTTCGAGCGACGACGCCAAGAACCTCGGGAACGCGATCGATGAGCGCCCTTTCGACTCGCAGGTCGAGGTCGAGCGAATTGCCAAGACTGATCGAAGGCAGCTTCTCGAGCTGAACGATCATGGTTCCCTCGTTCATGCTCGGCAAGAAGATTCGACCGATGCGGGGATACAGAAGCATCGCGAAGATGAGCAGGATCGCGGCACCTGCCAGCACTTGCCGCTCATGCGCAAACGCCCACTCGAGACTCCGGCGATAGCGAGCCTCTAGCCATCGCATAAAACGCGGGCCCTGCCCGCTTCCGGGGCGAATCAATACAGAGGCGACAACGGGAAGAACCGTGAGCGAGATTGCGAGAGAGGAGATCAGCGCGAAGACGATGGTGAGGGCGACCGGGATGAAGAGTTTTCCCTCGAGGCCTTCGAGGGTGAGGAGTGGAAGGAAGACGAGAACGATGATCGTTGTGCCGGCGACGACGGGCAGAGCGACTTCGCGTACGGATCGATAGATCACATGCAGGCGGGGAAGGAGACTTCCGGCGGAACGGCCGAGGTTTGAAACCGTATTCTCGATGACGACGACCGCGGAGTCGACCAACATTCCGATCGCGATCACGAGTCCGCCGAGACTCATCAAATTCGCGGAAAGCTCAAACTGCCTCATCCAGATGAAGGTCGAGAGAACAGACAAGGGCAGGACGAGGGCAACCGTAAAGGCCGCGCGCCAGTCTGCGAGAAACGCGATCAGCACGATGATCACGAGGACGACTGCACTCAGCAGCGCCCCTTGAACGGCTCCCACCGCAGTCCGGATGAGTTCGCCACGGTCGTAGAAGACCCGGATTTCGACCCCTTCCGGAAGACTCGGCTGCAGTTCGGCCAATTTGGCTCGAACAGCCTCGACCACGTTCTGAGCGTTCGCGCCACGCAGCGACAAGACGAGCCCCTGCACCACTTCGCCTACACCGTCCCGAGTCACCGCGCCGTAGCGCGCCAGCGACCCGAACTGGACGTCTGCAATCTCTCCGACTCGCACCGGCTCGATCGGATGACTGCGCACGACCACGGCGCGAAGTTCATCGAGGGTTCGAATACTCCCTTCCGCGCGCACCAGCAGGACCTCTTCACCGTCCACCAAGCGACCGGCGCCGTCGTTCTGGTTGTTCTCCACGATGGCGTTGCGAAGCTCATGCAGACTGATGCCTTGGGCGAGCATCGCCTCCGAACGGGGCATCACTTCGAAAGTTTCGACATGCCCGCCTAACGGGTTCACGTCCGCGACTCCGGCAACGGTTCGCAGCGCCGGTCGGATGACCCAGTCCAGGAGTGCACGCCTCTCGCGCAGATCGAGCGTTCCACCCTCGATCGTAAACATGAACATCTCACCGAGCGGGGTGGTCATGGGCGCAACGCCGCCGCTCGTGCCGGGGGGGAGGTCCTCCCAGATTCCTGCGAGGCGCTCAAGAACTTGCTGTCGCGCCCAGTAGATGTCGGTCCCATCCTCGAAGTCGACCGTAACGTCGCAGAGCGCGTATTTCGTCACCGATCGCAGAGTCGTCTGTCGGGGGATGCCCAGGATCTCGACCTCGATCGGCCCGGTGATCCGCATTTCGACTTCTTCGGGTGTCATGCCCGGCGCGCGCACGATCACTTTCACTTGAGTCGTCGAGACGTCGGGGAACGCGTCGATGGGCGTATTCTGGAATGAAACCCAACCCGCAACGACAAGCACCGATGCGGCGAGCGCCACGAAGACTCGTTGACTGAGTGCGAATTGGATCAGCCGAACAATCACTGCTCGGGTCCACCCTGCGCGAGCCAATGGGCTTTGAGAGCCGCTGTCCCGCGAAGAGCGATTCGGCTTGCTTCAGTCAGCGATCCGATCACGATGCTCTCGCGACCGCTGCCGCCAAGGACCTCGACCCTGATCGGTTCGAATCCGCCCTCGGCTTCGAGAAAGAGCCAGGTGTGATCATCGGCACGGACCACAGCGGTCGAAGGGAGGGCGAAGGCAGCGCCCTCGGTCCTTGCGGTCTCGAACTGCACGCGCACGAATTGGCCCGGCCGAAGTCGAGCCACTCCATGCTGAATTTCTCCGCGGACCAGGACGCCTTGATCAAGTGAGTGAACCTCGCCGCCAACGCTGATGACCTGACCGAGGGCATCTTCGTCGGGCAGAGAGAAGCGCGTGCCCTTGCGAAGCGAATGCGCGATATCGAGAGGCGTATGGATCTCGACGGTCAATGCATCGAGATCACCGATCCGGTAGAGCAGTCCACCGGTTTCCAGGCGTTCCCCCGCGCGCGCGTACTGTTCAAGGACCACACCGGAGCGCGCAGCCCGCAATACGACAGCCGGGTTGAGATGATGGGTCTTGGCGAGATGACTGATCTCTTTGTCGGTCATGCCTGAGAGCAAGAGGGCTTGACGCTGTTCTTCGAGACGGGATCGGGCATCTCGCAAGAGCGCGTTTGATTCGGCGGCACGGCGACCCGCGATGATGCCTTCTTTGGCGAGTTGTTTCTCTCGGCTCGCCGTCGCCCGGGCGAGGTCGCGTTCCGAAAGGGCCTGAACATAGACGCGCTGCAACGAGACGACAGCGGGGCTCTCTAGTCGCGCCAGCTCCTGTCCCTCGATCACCGAATCACCGACTTCAACCAGGGGCGACAAAAGGACTGCCGAAGACCTGGCCGTGATCAACCGAACGCGCGAGTTTGGAAGCGTGATCCGTCCGGGCAGCCGAGGCCGGGGCACGAGCTTTCGGGGCTGCACTTTTCCGACGACGATCCCCAGAGCCTCGCGCTGTCCGGGATTCACTTGAAGAACATCTCCCGCCTGCGAAGTCGCCGTGGCAGCAAAACTCAACCCGAGCGTGCAAAGCGTAATCGTGTATTTGAGCATGCTCATGGAACGACCCCCAGCGCTTGATTCATCTCTCCCGCACACGACTGGCGAAGAATCAGCGCTTCCCGATGTGTTTGATTCGCGGCCGTCGCACGAACTCGGGCGCGCAGCAACTGCCCAAGGTCCGTTTCGCCGAGCCCGAAACCCAGCTTGGTGAGGCGCAGATATTCTGCAGCCATTTCGGCCTGCTCCGCTGCAGCCGAGACACGTTCGAACGACAAAGCAAATCGACGCTCCGCCTGCGTCAAGCGTTCGCGCAAGTTGCGTTCGAGTCGCTGATGATCGCGGCGTCTCTCCGCCACCGCACGTCGTGCGCCAGCCACTTCGGCTTGCGCGTCGCGTCGTCGCCCAAGTGGGATGCGTAGGCCGGCGACGATTCGACCGTCGAAACTGGCGCCGCTGACGTCGCGCTCGTGTTCGGAGCCCAACGCGAGAACCGGAGCACTCCATTGATCTGCTTTCAGTCGGTCGAGTTCGCCCTGTGCCCGGGCAGTTTCTTCTCCGGCGAGCAGCAGGAAAGGGTGATTCTCGAGCGAATCAAAATCGGGGGGTGTCTCGTTCCAATCCATTGGCCACGCGCTAAGACCGGTCAACAGAAAATAGCGGTCCTCCGCATGGCGTGACTCTTCGAGTGCTTTGAGATGGATAAGGCGTCTATCAAGACTCGCACTACGCGCTAGGAGAAGCTCTCGACGAGCCAATTCCTCAAGAGCAACCGCGCGTTCGACCTGTGTCGCGAGTTCGTCCTCTGCCCGCCATTCCGCCTCGGTCAACTCGAGTCGGACGTGAGCGACCGCAAGGTCGGCGACTGCTTGTCGCACCCAGCCGGCCACTTCGAGTTCATGGGCACGCACTGCATACCGCGCCGCGGAGTCGGCAGCACGGGCGCTCTGTCGGCGGCCCTTTCGCTGGCCCGGCCACCAGAGAGGAAGTCCGAGCTGAACGTCCCACTGTCGATAACCATCACCCGCCCAGAGTCCATCCGTCGCGTGGTTAGCGGAGATCTCGGGCGCACCCGAGAGGAACCTGGCTGAATTCTTCTTCAGAGCATCGGCTTCGAAGCGCCGCGCCGCGACGACGAGGAGTCCCGGCTCTCTCTCAAAGGTATGAACGATGACCTCACGCAGAGTCAATTGCGGGTCGGCCTCGAGGGCAGTGCGCCCATGAGAATCAATTTCGGTCTCCGCTTCAGCACGTGCTTCAATGACAGGTTCAGCGGCAGCAAGCGCGGAACCAAAAAGCATGAGCAGCAGGATTGTCATTAGTTGAAGCATCAAAATCCTCGAACGCGGACTCCCGCTGTTTTGAACGGCTGAAACCTTGCAAAACTGAAGTGGACCGGCGGCAAATTGAACCCACCGGCAAATGTCGCAGTCGCGGGCCGCAATTGCTCCACACCGGGGTGCAAGTTGCGGCGTATATGTAGATAGGCGGGACGGTGGGACCCGATCCAGAGCGTTCTCGAAAGCAACCCATCGTATTCGGGGACCCGTTCCCGGATGACGCCCATTTGCTGGGCTTACGTGGGTCGTGCAGTGGAATTGACCCACTTTCACAGACACTCAGGGGCGGCTTTTGGAGGCCGTTCCGAATGGCTCGGGTCATCAGCGCACTGCCCTTCGCCTGCGTCATGTTTCTGATGTGTTTCGGGCTCTATAAAGGCCTGAAGATGGAGACAATCAAGCGCCCTTTCGCCCGGTGACCCGGCACGGAACAGTCGACATCCCATAGAAAGCCGACCGACGGGAGTGGGGTTTTCCGCAGCCTGCTAGGACTCCAGTGCGTCTCTCAACGAAAGTTCGGAGAGCGACCCTTTCCTAGCCCATGCGATGAGGCATCTCGGCAGGCTCGGGGATCCGCATCGTTCTATTTGTGGAGCGTGCTTATGGCCTGCCTCGCGTCCCGAGGCAACTTACTGCACGGAGACAGACTGGTACACGCCACGCGTGCGTAATGTGACGGTCACGATTTGGGCGTTTATATTTTTCCAATACCAGCCATGTTTCCCCTCGAAAGCCGCCTCGAATGTTCCCTTGGAAGCCTGCTTCGTGGCTTTTTCGTAGCTAACAAATTGGCTGGCAGGCTTGCCTTTGGGATCGCCGTGAAACTCGAAGAACAAGGGGCCATTATCGGCTTCCCATACATACTCGAGCGTGTCTTTTGCTTTCATGGTGGCCTTGATCTCGGCGCTTTGACCCGGTGAAAGGGTGAGTTTGAGCTCGTCTGTTCGGGTCGTCGATTGCCCCTCTGCGATCACCGTACTTTGTTCTTTTTTGAGTTCGCCTAATTGCATAAGACCTAGTGCGCGACCCAAGCCAGTGGGGTCGATCGCGAACTCCGCTGGGAGCACGCCGACGACGAGTAGCAGTGTCGCGACAACGAAGGCGGTGACTGAAGCCTTTGCCAGTTGCCGTATGGTCGGCAATTCGGCCAGTTCGATAGGGGGACGCTCAACCATAGAAGTAGCCTTCGAGTTGATAGGCGAATAAGCCGAGTCCCGCGAAGACCAGGAGCCTGTTGGCATTGTCTGCTTGACTCGCGAAAGATGGCGTGCGGCGCCAGAAGCCCATCGCGATCAGGATTACGCCTAAGGCCAGTAGCTGGCCCGTCTCAACCCCGACGTTGAACGCGAGAATATTCGGGACCAAGCCGTCGGTCGACAGCGTAAGACCTTGCAGCTTAGTGGCCAGCCCTAACCCGTGAAACAATCCGAAAATCAAGACCGCAGCTTTGGCGTTCGGCTGCTTGCCGAACCACTCTTTGAACAGGCCCAGGTTGTCGCATCCCTTGTACACCACCGAAAGGCCGATAATGGCGTCGATCAGGTAGGGGTTGACGTGGGTTCCACTCAAAACTCCGAGGAGTAAGGTGGTGCTGTGCCCCAGTGAGAACAAAGTCACGTAAAGGACCACATCTCGAGCGCGGTACAAGAAAAAGATCACGCCGATGAGGAACAGGATGTGGTCGTACCCGGTGACCATGTGTTTGGCGCCCAGGTACCCGAACGGCCACAGCTGGAGGCCTACGCTTCGTTCCAAAAACAGTTGATCGCTGTCCGCCACACCGTGTGCGAGCGCGACCGCAGGCAAGAGCAGGGTGATCACCGATGCGACGAGCACGCTCCTCTTCATCGGATCGTGAGGGGGGCTGTGCGGATGCGGATGAGTGGCATCTTTTTTCATGGCCTGGGAGTTGTTCTCCATTGAATGATCGGAAGGGGAGCGTTGGAACATACCCCTCCCCATAGCACGGCTCTTTGACTCGTCCCATCACGAAGGAAGTGCATGATCGTGGCACAAGGGACAAGCGAGTCGGCGTCGGGCGGAGAATATCGGGGGTTGGGCGCGGCGGAGTCAAAGACGCTCGACGTTGCGCGCCCGTCTTCAGTCTCACTCGCCGAGGCCACGTCGCAACTCGACGCCATCGTATCGGAAGACGACCCGCGTGGGTTCGATCGCGCCAACCTCCAAAGAGCCCAGCCAATCGCCCTCTCTCAGACGAACTGGCGAGGCCCCAGAAACCTTGATCAGGGCGCTACGCTGACTGGAGCGCGGATGCCAGATCGTTCGCGTCACTTCGATCTCGAGCGCTGGGGCGGGACCCGACGGGTCGACTGCTCCAATTGCGGCGACCTTGGACGGAGGAGATGTGGATGCGATTTCAGAAAGCGACGCAGCAACGATATCGGTCGAATCTGGCGTCAGTGTGACCGGGGAGTCGGCCAGAATCGCCAGCTTCGGTTCGGCAACCTCTTCGACCTCATCATGCTCAGCGACTTGGCCTATTGGCGCGCTGGCTTTGGCTTCACTGGCCTCGACCGGAATCGCAGACGGCGCTACGAAGGGCCCTATCACGAGATCCTTCTGGGTGTCAAAGGCCGGGTATGGCGAGGATTGCCCCTGCCCGGCGCTTCGAGCGATATGCGCCAACGCATGCATCGATTGCTGCTCACGCTCCGCAGCCACCTGCTCAACCGAATCGGCCGGAGACAAGCTGGCCGTTTCCGCCGTGGCTGGTGCCGGGTCCCCTGCGACGCCGACCGGATCTATTTCGAGGCTCGGCGTGGCTGGTGCCGGGTCCCCTGCGACGCCGACCGGATCTATTTCGAGGCTCGGGTCGAGGGCCTGGGCGGTACCCGCGGCGCTTGCGCTGGGGGAAACGACGGCGATGCCGTGGGTCTCGCTGCCTTCGGGTTCGGAAGTCCCACTCCCAGGCCAGAAGGAATAGGCCGCCGCGGCCAGCAGAATCATTCCGACGAGCCCGCAGAGGAATGCGACACGAGGTGTTCGCGGGTCGGCGCCCGGCAGATAAGAATTATCAAGCGTGCTCAAAATCAATTCCTCCGCCTACTGGCGATTATTCAGAGTCGTGCGATGTCTGGCTCGATCCGTCGCAGGCCGATCGAAAGAGAGGCGCCAGCAGAACTTCCACTGGCGCCTCTTAGATCGATCATTCGAGCGGGCTGCCTTGCAGCCTTATGCTCTATTGCGCTGGAGCCAAAGCCTGACCGGGTGTGCCATACATATACGTGGAGAAGATGGCTCGATCTGCAGAGTCCGTGACACCATCGCCATTGAAGTCGAGGTCCGCGTTGTTTCCCAGCCATCCCGCCTGGAATCGGACCAAGTCCCCGAAGTTGATGATGCCGTCATTATTGAGATCCGGGTCGCAGATATTGCCGTAGCCATCGCCGTTCGTATCTCGCTGGCTATGACCCCCTGCGTCCGTAATGTTTGGACCATTCGGCACGTATTCGCAGTTGTCGCAGGCATCACCCGCACCATCGCCATCCATATCGAACTGTCCTGCATTCGCAGTGACCGGACAATTATCGCTGCCTCCGCAGATCCCATCTCCATCGAGATCATTGGTGGCGTCGAGGGGACAGACATCGGTGCTATCCGAGATCCCGTCGCCATCGGTATCGACATCGAGGGCAGCAGCCTGCATTGCTACGGCCAGGCTTGTGGTGGCCATCGCGGTCGAGACCGGATCACCCTGGATCATTGCAATTGCTACTTGGTTGGCCGCATTGGTGGCATTGGCGCCTGTCACCTGAGCGACATCCACAGCGTCGTTCAGTCTCGAGTTGCCGTTGAGCTGGATCGACTGGATTGCGACTCCATCGAGAGTCACGATCGCCTCGGTCAGTCCAACGACCAGCGGTGACACATCGTCTCCTCGGATCGACCATAAGAGATCGACCCTAGCCTGATCCACTACGCCGGTGACCAGATCGGCCTTAGCGACGATCTCGGGCAGGAAGACTCCAACCATGACCCCCAACGGATTCGCGAAGAACAGGGCGATGCGATCGACCAGGATCTCATCCCCTGCCACGACAGGATTGCCGAAGCCGTTCCCCTGGAAGTCGATCAGATTCATATCCAGCAGTCTGAAGTCGAAACGCGGTAGAGCAGCTCGCGATACGTTCTCGAAGTTGATGGTGCGATTTACGTCTGCCGTATTTCCAACGAAGTTGGCATGTGGCGTGTTCGCCAACTCAAGGGCCAACCTTGTATCCAATCCGGGGCCACCCGGTAGGATTTGGGTCATCGCCGCCATGTTCGCTGCCAAGAGATCCGCCATCGCATCGAGGATGGCAGTCGGGTCACCTCCAAGACTTGCCGCAATGAACCGATTCGCGGCAATGCGCTGAGCCACAGTCTGGATGAGCGTCACGAATTCGGGCGCCCGTAGCGAGTCACCAAAGATCAACTCGCTCTGGACCACAGTCCCCGCTCCCAATGGGCCAGCCTCAAGGGTCACGTGCGAGAGCCCATTGATCAGGTTCTCGGCTTCCAGCCCTCCGATGGTGAAGACGACATCGACAGAACCCTGGCTGACCGCTCCCGCGTCATCAACTAGAGGCACCAATCGTGGTCGCGTCAGCCCCGTCGTAAAGGCCACAGTCGATGGCGCCGTGGGGACAGCCTCCTCGAATCGAAGCACCAGGCCTTCATCCACCACGACGGTTTCGTTCGCCGTGATCATATCGCCGAAGGCGGCAGCACCGAATGCCACCACATCGACCGCCGGAATCGTGAACTCGAAGAGCCCCACACCCGCAGCCGAGAGGTTCGCGAATTCGAAGGGTTCAACAATGAGGAAATCAGGGCCGATGAAGCTGGTTGTCGCGATGTTGACGTTAATCCGCGGCGAACGATTCACCAGAGTGACCGCCACACCGACTGCATTCGCGATGCTCGAGTCGCCAAAGAAGGTCGCATTGGCCACGACGACCCCACCCACGGTCAACGTTGCGACCGTGTAGGG
This sequence comes from Myxococcales bacterium, assembly GCA_012960035.1. Lineage (GTDB taxonomy): Bacteria > Myxococcota_A > UBA9160 > UBA9160 > UBA4427 > DUBZ01. The sequence continues at coordinate 18,033 of DUBZ01000063.1, forward strand.
GGGAACAATCAGCGCCTCAGCCGTCGCGCCTCGAATCGAGAACAAAAGATCCACACGATGCTGTGAGACGATGCCTGTGAGCGGATCCACGATGGCCACGATCTCAGGACTGAAGACTCCTGTGATATTGCCAAGTGAATCCGTGAAGGTGAGCGATATTCCGCTCACGAGTACTTCGTCTCCGGGCAGAACCTCTGCCCCGAAGCCTGTATTGGCAAAGAGGTTCAGCGCGAGGCCCTCGACCGTGATATCGAATCGCGCCCCTCCTTGTCGTGAACTGTTCACGAAGAGCGGTGAGATCCCCCCCCCTGCTTGCTGCGCCTCGATGGCGTCCACGATAAACTCTGGACTCCCCAGGAAGTCCGCGGGAACGATGCCCACGAAGCCGGGCGGCAATATGAATCCTGGCGGAATGCCGACCGTGACCGCTGCCGAATGAACGATCTCGAAGACCAAGTCATCGTCTTGGAAGATGACCTCGACGCGAACCCGCAAGCCGACTTCGTTCCCTGTGATCAGCAACGTCTTACCATGGGGATTAAAGGCATCGCCGTTGCCGTTGACGCCTGTATCGCGCTTGATATTCGAGAATACATTCGAGCCCGGCGCCAATTCGACCTGCCAGTAGAAATCGACCACACCCGTCGACATGCTGATGGAACCAAAGGGGTTCGTCTCGGAGACATTGTCGGCATCCGTCACATCTATGACCGAAGCCTCCAGAACTCCGTCGATCGTGCCAACCATGTCCGAGATTGTGGCCTCGCCGACCGCCACGCTGTTGAGCTCTGGATCAGCCGCCCCAGCAACACCCTTTTTCAGTTCGATGGTCATATCTTCAAAGATCAGCCTCTCGACATTTCTGACGAGGTCTCTTCCATCGTTGCCAAGCGCCCGATTGTCCGAGATTTCGATCATCCCATCCAGGGCCGGATTCAGCGTTCCATCAATCGCATTTCGCGAAAAGAAGTCACCAATATTGGCGGCGGGATCGAGGGGGTTGAAGGCCATATTGGGGTCACTCTCGATCGTAAAGTCGGCAAAGTTACCCGGGAAACGCACACCGTCAGTGTCGAGATCCCCGGCGTCATCATCACTGATGACACGCGAGATGGAGAGCTCACCTGGATTAATCACACCTAAGAAGACCGCCTCCTGGACATCTCGCATACCCGCAACGAGGATCTTGCGATCGACATCGGCCGGGAGTGCCGCTTGTGCCGCTTGGTCCGCAATGAGCGCTTGTTGCAGGGCATGACTCGACAATTCGACATTCGAAAGTGCGGCGGCTGCCTGTATCGCGTAAGCCTCCGCCTCAATCGTCGCGGTTACAATCTCGTCGTGAAATGGGCCTACCGCTAGCAGCAAAAACTCGACTTCCAAAGCCGCGAGGTTGCGTGTGTTTCTTACCGAATCCGCAAAGGTCTCGGCAGCGGCAACGTCAAGCAGTCCTGCTTCTACTGCCGCATTGGCAATCACCAATTCCATTTCGGCTGCATAGACCGCCATCCGCGCAGCGTCGATTAGTGCATTATCCGAGAGCGCCGTATCGACCGCCTGATTCGCCGCCGTCTGAGAAGAGACGACATGCAGTTCCGCATTGATCACGTTCTGGTCGGCGGACGTCACCGCCTGCATCACCAACGCCACGATATTTTGCGCGTTGTTATAGACAACAAGGGCGGCCTCAAGTGCATCACTTAGCGATGAACATGCCGGAGGACTTGGATCCACAATACAAGGATTGTGTGCAGCGAATGCCTGGAATGCGAGCATACCCGCAGCCATCTCCTCCGCCTGCGCTGTCGCCAACAAGAGCGCGGTTTCTTCCACGGCGCTGTTCGCGACTATGACCGCCTCCTTTGCCGCAGCAAGATCAGCCTGGGTATTGAGAACGGCAACATCATTGCCCATCACCGCGCCGATCTCCGCGTCACGTACACTCTCGGCCTGTGCGACACTATCAGCCACGCTCTGGGCAAAGCCCACAATCGCTCCCTGCTGAACAGCCGCCTCGAGCACGAGCGCTTCTGCTGCCGCCAGAGCCTGTTCGGCATCCTCCAAAACAGTATTGGCCGCGTCCAGGTCGTTCAGGTCCGCCATCTGATCGAGGTTCAGGTTATTCATCGCGCTCGACAGACGAGATGCACTAAGCGAAGCATTTGCCTGGCTCACCGCGATGTTCGTGAATGCGTCGTTTTGAGCATTGACGGCTGCGGTCAAACCCGCACTGCTGACAGCTGCTGCGAGACTGGCGGATCCCATCCGCACAGCCGGATCCGGCGTAAGGATATTCACCTTCAAGGAGGAGTCGCCGTCGAGGATGTCGTCGCCGCCCTCTCCCGAGATGAGGTCACTGCCGCCACCGCCGAGGATGATCTCGCCTCCGCTCCAGCCGAATTGTGCGTCACCGGTCACCTGATCTGGATCCAGCTCCGATCGCTCAGTCTCCGGGACCAACGCCATAACCACAGCGCCATCAGCCGTCTGGGTTGCGTTCAACCCTTCAATCAACGCGAAGCCATCGGTCGTCGTCTCGCCGATGCTATTCGTGCTGATCGAGAGTTCATTGCCGCTAAAATCACCGGCCTCACCAGCCGTGCCGCGAAGAATATCGGCTAGGGGCGAACCGCTCAGACCCTCTACCCGATCATAACGATTCAGGATCGAGGCACTCGAGACGGGCAGGATCGGCTGAAGGAAGATGGTGAGATCGAGGTCGACATCGACACCGGCTTTGTCGTTCTGGAAGCTCACCCAGTCGAAACCGAGCTGGCCTTCAACACGGTCGATACCCGGACCGTCGACGACGATATCATCGCCGTTCTCCATGTCACCGTCGTTATTACCGGCCCAGGAGACCAACACGTCGTTGCCCTTGACTGCCGGCTCACCCGCTTCGGGCGCTGCACCAAGATCACCCTGGAAGAGGTCCTCACCGCCGCCGAGGTTTTCCATCCAATCATCGCCGAGGCCACCGCGTGTATGACCCAGGAAAGGGCCATCGAGGATGAAGTCGTTTCCGGGACCGCCGAAGATGCCGCCGAATTCACTCGGGTTAATCAGGAAGTCGCTGCCTTCATCGCCGAAGATAAAGTCTTCTTCGTTGCCACTATTGATGGCATCGTTACCAGGCCCGCCCTCGATCACATCCGGGCCGGAAAGGTCCGTGATGATATCGTGACCGGGTCCGCCCTCGATATGGTCGGCGCCGTCGCCGCCCTCGATTCGGTCATCGCCATCGCGGCCCCAAAGCGAATCGTCGCCGATGCCGCCGATGATCGTATCGTTGCCGCTCGTGCCGCCAATCGCGACGTGATCGCCACCGGTATATTGAACAACGCGACTCGGGTCGCTTATGACACTATTAACATTCATCGTCAAATGCGTTGCGTCGCGAATCACCAAGCCAACCAGCACCGAATCGCCCGTGGGATCCGCCGTGGTTCCTTCGCCCGCCTGGTCGAATTGCTGTGTCTGATCCACTTCGAGGAGGTGGTTCGGGACAGTAAAGATACCGGACGGGAGCACACCAGCGCCCGCTTCGCCCAGATCAGTATTACGCATCACTATGGCAGTAAAGGGATTGGATTCGAGGGCAGCAAACAGCGGAATGGTCCCCGTACGTAACAGATAATAGAAACGATCGCCGTTCTGGAGAGCTTCCATCTGGTTCTCAAAGACGAAGTTATGCGTCGCGCCGAGATAGCCAGTGAAGGGGCGGCGTTCCTCTGCCAAGCCGCCATTCCAGAAATCGACTTCTTCTAGACCCGTGGTCGGGTGGCCGGCTGCATCCGGACCCCATACACCATGGCCTCGCATGAAATCTTCGGCGTCAGCGGGGATGGGTACGGCCACACGATTCCCTGTCGCAAATACGATGGGTGCTGCAAATACCTCAGTCATCGTACAGGTGTCTGCCAGAGCGTTGTAGGTTCCTGTGACAAGGTCACAGGCCGCCTTGTGTTCGGCCGTGATCTGAAGATCCAAGTCTTCGAAGCCGTGATCTGCACAATACGTATTAGGCTGAACCAGACTGACCGAACTGACCAGCGCACAGGCCGCTGCACGTCGCGCAACGACCGTCGTGGGCTCATTCGCATCGCTAGTATTTGTCGACGGAACGCCATCGGCACCCGCAACGCTGGGATGCGTGCCATAGCCAGCGACGAAATTCACCAGAGTCAGCTCATGACGGAGATTGTCCGCATAATCCATCCAACTCACATAGGGTGCGACGGATGTATCCTGGCTTGCCGCATAGAAGGCCCGTCGAGCAGCATTCAGTCGGGGAGCGCCGACATCACGGCCACGCGCGATATTGATGGCACCGAGGTCTAGCGGCAGACCGACGAGGTTATTCTGCAAACCGCCGGTGATGAATTCGTCGATCTCGTTGGAAACCGACCGTGTCAGCCCGCGGATGACCGCACCCGTAGCCTCTTCAGGCGTGAGTGTATGTTGGCCCGTCGCATCGTTATAGTTATAGAGAGCGAGAGGGTTCAGGAAGGCTTCGAAGAGTCCCAGCTGATCGCTCGCGGTGCTCGCATCGAGAGCGCTCGGGTCCGTAATCGTATTGAAATTCACATCGTAGCGATCGACCGTCTCGGTCAACATCGAATGACCGAAGCGATACACGATCTGCGAGAACTCAGCCGTGATCGAGGGATGGATATTGGTGTGGTACGCGTTGAAGCCATCCTTCAAGCCAGCCAGCGTCGGAACGAATTCATCGAAGACGGCGCGGTTATATTGCATCTCTGTACCGAACCGCGCAGTCTGAAAGATACGCTCGCCGTTCCAATCGAGGTTCAGCGCCTCGATCGCGGCGCGGGCCGCTTCCTGGTGGGCCAGAGAGGCATCGGCGATCGGAAATGGCAGTCCCGACCAGCTGTCGAGTTGCCCCTGAGTCGCCGGTGTATCCAGCCATTCATTCAAATAGCCCAGGTCGCCCTGGTCGAGGATCTGGCGCTGCGCCACGTCGGCTAGGCGATTATGCTCGGCGTGAAAGAGCGTATGAATCGTGGTGAGTGCGATGTTCTCATTACAGCGGCCATCGCCACAGACAAAATGCGCGCCGAGAAGCTCGTCGTCATAAGTCTTCTGACCCGATTCGAGGGGGAGGCCGGCGGCTCGAATACCACGGGTCGGCTGACCACTAATCATATCGGTACGAGGGTTGATCACATTATCCGCATCCGGCGCCTTGTCCGGCTCGACCCCAACACCCTTGAAGGCACCAGGATTCGCCGTGTGGGCTACGTCGAGAAAGAAGCTATGGCCGATGCGCAGCGCTTGGCTCGCATCGACAGGATTTTCAAGATCGCCTTCGACGAGCTCGGGTTGTCCATTCGCGAGCATTCCGACGACGAGCTGGGGAAGACCGCGCTCCGGGCCGGGGATGAATTTGCCGTAGGGATCGGCGGCGAACATCGGAATGCTCGCGCCATCAAAATCGTCGAGCAGAATGCCCAATTTTGTTCTTGCCTGAAGTTGAGCGGTATCCCAGGTCGCCATACCGCCGTCATCCGGGGTGTCGAGTACTCCGTCATTGCCGAAACCATCGAGCAAGCGCCCGGTGGACTGAATACATTCGTTGTTTCGAGGAGCCGTCGGGCCATTTGCCGGGCAAGCTCCGAATTTGTATTCGCGAACTAGGGTCTGGGCCGAGGAGTGGCCGGTATAGGTTTGCTGCTGATCGACATGAGGCGTCGTGGCATTGATGATGCCCTGGCCATCGTCGGCCGTGCCGAGCAGGCCGTCCGGACCGCCATCGCGGCTCGCCCGGGTCATCATCATGAAGTTGGTGTGGCTGCCTTCAACGTAGAGCGGATCGTCCTTGGCCAGCGGCATGAGTACGAGGCCATTACCGCCCTTGTTCACGAGGTCGAGGCCATGATCGAAAAACTGGCCGAAAAAAGTCATGTAGGCGTTGGTGGGAGCGGAGAGACCCTCATCCGGTGCCGTATTCGGGATCAAGTACATTTGTTGTTGCGGCGAGCCGAAGCCGAATTCCGTGCCGATTACCTCGCCACCTTCATTATTGGCGGTATGGGTTGCTGCGGGATTTGACGTCGACTGGTTGACGATCAAATTACTGATCAGACGCGGGCTCGAGTCCTGAACCGTTCGGCCATCGCCTCGCACATAGGAGGTCTTCGCGCCGACAACGTCATTGGGCGCAAACGGTTGACCCAGCTCTTCCGCGCCACTGAAAAACGGCTTGACGAGTTCGAGAAATTCTAGGTCGGCCTGACCGAAGCCTTCATTACCGACTTCGAGGTTATTACAGCTGCCGTCGACCGTACGCAGGCCCCAGGGCACGTGTGCATTCGGTAGGACTTCGAGCAGAGCTTCGCAGCCACGCCCGGATTCGGCGTGGTACTCCGAAAATTTGATCTGCTTGAGAATGAAGTCGAGATCGATGCGCGTGAAAGATAAATCCGACGCAGCGGAGGACTCCACATGGCCCGTGATGTGGTTGGCGTGAGCGATTCCGCTCAGCATCAATGACGACACCGCAATCAGCAGTGTCGAAATCGCAAAACGGAATTTGCTTCTTCCAAAAAGACCAGTCATAATATTCTCCTCAGCTGAACTCAGCCGAAATAATTCAAACTCATTCGCGACCGTATGTACCTAAAACCACACAGGAGTAAAACCCTACATACTGAAATTTGAGGAATTTGTTGCAAAAGGTGCCCTAGGAGGGCCATGTGGCTCCTCGTTGCAGATTCTCAGATCAGAGACCGGCAACTCCTATGCACATTCAATCAACGAATTGACCGGGTTTCGGTCCATGGCCTCGCGCATGAGCATCAAGCCCATCGCGCGTTCCCCTATTCCCCTTTTCGCGAGCGATCACTCTCAGCGTCGGGTTGGCCATCCGTGAGGGCCTTCGCCCTAGCCCGAGCCTTGTCATAGCCGTCCCGCTCGGCATTCCCCGAACGCCGAATATTGACCTTGGAGTCATCGACCCCACTCTCCACCCTCACGCGAGCCCGCTCGGCGAGTGCTACCAGGGCCTCCGGCTCGACGACCTGCCCACCTTCCCGGGCTCGGAGTTCGGCGACGGCCAATTCAACACCCTCCATCACTGCCAGCCTCTCGGCCTCCGCGAGATCGACAACCTCTAGCTTGGCGCTTGGGGCATTCGTCGACGTATCCGAATCCTGCTGGCTACATCCCGCGCATAGCAAAAATCCCGCGAGCCCCAGTGCCATCCCAATCTTCCATCCATTTCGTTTTACGACGCACGTTTCTCGAATTGCTTGCATGACGTCTACTCCTCAGGTTCGAGCAACTCTCGTTTGCTCATCATGAAAATCGTAAGAAGAATGAGCAGCGCACTGCACACCATGAGTCCCGGCATGCCGAGCGACGGGACGGCCGGGATGCCGTTGATCATGGCGCTGCCAAAAGAAACAACGAGTTCCCCGAATGGGGATTGGCTGTCGAACCAGGGCCCCGGAATCACTGGGCTCTCGGCAATGGAGACGGCGGCGGGCCCACCCGCGATCACGCGGAACAAGAAGGTTCCGATTCCATTAACACCGCTCACAGGTACGTTCCATCCCGCTCCTATTTCGAGGGGCTGGTTTAGATCGCCATCCGCAGGACCGACGAGTCCAAAATTCGGACCCGCTGGATCCGCTGAGAACGTAAAGGAGATGAAAACGAGGCGGTTCGCGTCGTAGCTCACTTCGACACCACCCCCAGAGGTGGAATCAGTGAACTCGATTTCGAGATCAAGAGCGACAATGGAAGGTACCGCGACAGCCGGACCGTCTAGCGGGGTGAGTCGCACCGTATTCTGGGCGGTGGCAGTCGAGGCCAGTACAAGGCTGACCAGCAAAATGCCAAGAACGTTTAGAACGGCTACCCGGCGGGTGACTCGGCCCCTCTTCTTCGGGCTCGATTCCTGTTTCAATAATGTCATTGATCACCTTCTCTTCTGATTCCCGCAAGCGCGGAGCGGTACTGACGTGGAAGACTTGCTGGACATCGAGCGTAAATTTCGGACCGAAGAAGACTCCGTTCGGGTTTCCGAATAGAAGTTCTGCGTTCGGTTCGTTGTTTTGAATCTTGCCGTCGAGCATCGAGATGTTGTTGCCAGTGATACGAGTGAGCACGTGTCGTGCGTCGTCGAGACCACTTGGATATCGGTGTACAGAGCAGGTTGCTTTACACTTGCAGTGCGTTAAAAACGGAAAGGCTGTGAGTAACGGTCGCCCCGACGTTTGCTGCTCAGGTATGTTGTCGCGACCGATCTGTGCATGTGCGTCGGTGGCGAACCCAAGCGTCAAGGCGATCGAAGTTCAATCATCATGGGTTACTCCAGGCACTCTTCTATATATGTGTAACCTCGATCACATTTCGGTTCTTCACGCGCATCTGATGGGAAACTCACCTGCAACAAGAAGTGCAAACCCTCACCTTGTAACTCGTTTGCCTATTCGGCATTTGTTGCCTTCACGTCCAAAACCCATTCGATCGAAGTTCGTACATCGCGAGCGACGTCAGGGCGTTAGACCATTCGCCCCCGCATCGAGCCTCAACCATTCGGCCATCAAATCAGCAGGTACACCCGCTTCTTCGATGGACTCACGCGACATGGGTGCAGGTATGGGAACGCGGCGACAGCTTCCCTTTCGCGTCCCTCGTCAGGAACCGATCGCGATGGATTCGGTCCTGCGGAGAGCAGCCATCGTGTTGAGGATGTTGCAGGCAATCACGGCCCCGACTCCTTCTTCCATCGCCGGCGACCGATCTCCTTCACCCTCATGATTGTGTGATCGCGAGCACTGAGTAGGGTGCCTCGCTGTCTCGATCTCGTTGCTGTCTTGATCGGAGAAACGAAGACTTTGGCGCTGCGTACTACTGCAGCATCGTAGGTGTGCGGCCGTGTCGTAGGCTGCGTCGGCAGTGAAGCTCGCAATGTCACTCCCAACCTCATCGACGAGGTTGAAAGCGGTCTTCACATCGTCAACATTTCTGTCGGTCAGGGTCTCGGCGAAGGTCACAGCAGATCGATCGGGACCAAGATGAAGTTTCTTCCAGGCACGCTTACCGCGCCTTCCGTGCTTGGCTGCTGCCCACTCGTCTTCGCCCACAATCGATAGACCCGTGCTGTCGACAATGAGATTGGATGGGTCCCCAGAATCCCGACTTAGACCAGAAACTAACGTTTCAACTGGACCGGTTTCTTAAGGCAGGTAAGCCGCTCCCTACTCCCCATCACTCCAATCAAACCGATCCTGATAGAACGCCACGTAGTCTTTGATGTCCGCCGTTTCTTCGAACGGATCTGGGTAACCCCACACCGAGTTCACATCTGTTCGTTCACCCACCGTAACCGTCCAATAAACGGCGTCACCTTTGAACGGACAAAACGTCTGGTGGTCCGTCGCCGTGAGCTTGTCAAAGCGGACGTCATCACGCGGGATATAAATGACGGGCTCGTGCTTGGTTTCTTGTAACCACATCGTTCGCGTGCTGTCCGCGATCACTTCCCCCGCAAGCTCAACCCGCACCCGCTTGGGGTTCGGTTTCAACTCCACGCGATAGTCCGGGTGTTTGTGATAGAGAGATTCTTGGCTTGGCATGGGTTCCGGACCTCCGGCGCGTTGGTTGAGGGTCGTACGAGCTCTGTTCAGTCTAACGACCGCGCGCTCGCGCGAGTTTGACGCAAAGCCAGCAGGCGGTCGGCCATTGAAGCGGCGGTCGACGCAACGAGCAGCCAACCCATCATCACGATCAACCCGTCGTTCGGCCAAGACCATCCGATCGTGTTGCGGATAATCGGTGTCCCGAGCAAGACGAAATAGAAGATGCCGTTCCAGCGACCCAGTGCACTCGCGCGAAGGTACTCGCCGGCGAGCGCGCGTGAATCAAGGGTGTACTGCACGAAGGCAAGTGCAATGAGGAGTGGTAATAAAGTTGGCGCGAGGTCCCGCGTTACTAGGGCCCCAATCCCAAGAACAACGAACGTCGCGTCGGTCGCGTGATCTAGCAGTGCACCGAACGGGGAACTTTCGCCGCGTTTGCGTGCCAGCGGGCCGTCGGCGAAGTCAGTCGCGATTGCGAATAGAAACACAAGCACCGCTTCGACGTCGCGCCCAGCGAACACCATGCAGCTACACACCGGCGCCGCGATCAAGCGAAGACTCGTGAGCGCGTTCGCCGCAGTCAGTCGCGTTGAGGTCGCGGTCGTGCTGTCACGCGTGGGCTCGGGCGAATCAGAATTCATGCGCCCCCCACTCTCCTCAGCGCCTTTCGGCGAGGACGGTTTCCATGATGGTTTCAGCGGCTCGATCGATGTCGAGGTCGTCGGTTTCGCCGTCGCGTCGAGTGCGCAGTTCAACCTTGCCGTCGGCAATGCCCTTGGGCCCAACCGTTAAGCGATACGGAAAACCGATCAGGTCGGCGTCCTTGAACTTCACGCCCGGTCGTTCGTCGCGATCGTCGAGCAAGACGTCGATGCCAAAGCCTATGAGCGCGTCATAGATGCGCTCGCCGACTTCCATGCATTCGACATTCTTGGGTTTCACAACGGTGATCACCACTTCGAAAGGCGCCACGTTGACAGGCCACACGATGCCGTTTTCGTCGTTGCAAGTTTCGACAACGGCGGCGAGGCTACGCTCGATCCCGATCCCGTACGAGCCCATAATGATCGGACGCGCCTTTCCGTTTTGATCGAGAACGTTCGCCCCCATCGCTTCGCTGTACTTGGTGCCCAGCTTGAAGATGTGTCCAACTTCGATCGTCTTGTAGACCGACAGCGCCTTGCCGCATTGAACGCAAGCTTCGCCGTCTTTCACTTCTCGCAAGTCGAGCCAAGCCTTTACGTCGATGTCGCGTTCAACGCTTACGCCGCGCAAGTGAAAGTCGTCTTCGTTTGCGCCGGTCGTCATCTTGGTGTGGCCGCGCAGCGATTCGTCGGCGATGATGAAGTGCTCGCTCACCCCGACAGCACCGAGACTTCCGGGCAGCGCGCCAAGCGCCGCCTTCACTTCTTCCGGCGTCGCCGGTCGCATCTCTTCCGCTTCGACGGTGTCGATTAGCTTTTGCTCAGAAAGCGAGTCGTCACCGCGCAAGAGCAAGAGCACCGGCTTGGTGTCGATCATGTAGACGAGAGTCTTGATCTGTTTGAAGCCCGGGGCTCCGCCTTCAAAAGTTTCTAGATCGGCGATCGTGCGAACACCCGGTGTTGCAAATTTTTCGAGAGCGTCCGGTCCGGCGTCGTTGACGGCCGGAATTGCACTGGTTGCCTTTTCGACATTGGCCGCATAGCCACATGCCTCGCACGCAGCGATCCAGTCTTCACCTGCGTCGCTTCGCAACATGAACTCGACCGATTGGCTTCCCCCCATTGCACCTGATGAAGCTTCGACGGCAACCGGCTCAAAGCCAATGCGCTTAAAGATCTTTCGGTACGCCTTGAAGTGTTGATCGAACGCGTAGTCGAGACCTTCTTCTTCGATGTCGAGGGAATACGAATCCTTCATCGTAAATTCGCGCACGCGCAGGAGCCCGCTCTTGGGCCGCGCTTCGTCGCGGTACTTCGTGTGAATCTGATACCAGATCTGAGGCATCTGTTTGTACGAACGCAGTTCGCTTGCGAGGTGAGCGAATATTTCTTCGGCCGTCATCCCCAGGCCAACGTCGGAGCCGCGACGATCTTCGAAGCGGAACATCTCCTGGCCCATCACATCCCAACGTCCGGACTTGTCCCAGATCTCTCGCGGGTGAAGCGTCGGAAGCTTGAACTCTTGACCGCCGAGTTCGTTCATTTCGTGACGAACGATTTCAGTGATCTTTTGCGCGACGCGGTAACCCATCGGGAGCAAGGTGTAGACCCCGGCCATGAGCTGGCGCATGAAACCCGCGCGCAGCAGCAGCTTGTGGCTTACTGCTTCTGCATCACTCGGATCGTCTCGAAGAGTCGGAAGAAAAGACTTTGACCAGCGCACCGCTTACTCCTGCGTCGCGGAACAAACGCAAAAGCGTCGCTTGCCGCGGTTTAAAGGCGTCGCAAGCATAGCTGGCCAAACTTCTCGGGCACTAAATGATCTGCTTTGAAACCATCGATCACGTACTGGGTGGCCGCATCGTCAATGCGACCGCCCCGCGTACGTACGCCATCTGTTCCAAATAGACGATCAGAACGCCGTGCCATGCTCCAAGGTGTATTGCTCGAATGCCTCGACGAGTCGCGTCATGACGGGTCGCTCGAGCCCACCTGTTTGTTGACCGTCTAGAGTGGCGATCGGGACGACCTTGGCTCCGGAACCGGTGATAAAGACCTCGTCGGCACCCAACAAATCGAATCGGCCGAGATGGCATTCGCGAGTTTCGATTTTCAACGCTTTGGCGATCTCGATCATGCTGTCTCTCGTGATGCCAGACAGCGAGCCATCGGTCACGGGCGGCGTTAGCAGCTCTCCGTTCCGCACGATGAAGACGTTCGCGACACTCGCCTCGGCGACGAGCCCCGCCTGGTTCAAGATCAGCGCTTCGTCCGCGCCCCGCAGCTTGGCTTCGCGCTTGGCGAGCACGTTGTTGAGGTAGTTGAGGCTCTTTACCCGGGGATCGACTGCGTCCGCGGCGGGCCGTCGGTAGCTCGATGTCACCATGTCGAGGCCCTTTTTGAGCTTGTCCGGCGCGAAGAGACGGATCCCGTCGACGAGGCAGATCAACGTGGGGTTGCTGCAAGTCGTCGGGTCGACGCCCAGTTCACCAACGCCGCGGGTCACGATGAGGCGGAGGTAGCCTTCCGTTTGCCCGAATTCGCGCGCAGTGTCGAGCACAACCTTCTTCATTGCGTCTAAGCCACCCGGGAGTTCGATACCGGTTGCCTTCGCAGAAGTCTCGAACCGATGCAGGTGGTCGGGCAAGCGAAACACTTTGCCGCCATAGATCCGCATCCCTTCAAAGATGCCGTCGCCGTAAAGGAGCCCGTGGTCGAGCACGCTGACGTTCGCGTCTTCTCGCGCAACAAATTTACCGTTCATCCAGATCTTCATTTTGAACCTTCTCCATCCACTCGCGCGAACTCGCTCTTGTCCGCTGTAAGTCTTGCTTCGATGCGTGCCGCTGCTGCGCGTACGTGTTCGGCAACCGCGTCTGTACCGATTTCTTTGAGGCGTGCCGCGGCCGCGCCGATCGCGACTGCCGCAACCATGCGCCCGCGAAACAAAATGGGAGCAGCGACAACGCCAAGGCCAGACATCCATTCTTCGTCGCTTGTCGCCAAAGCGTTTTCACGCACGTCTTCGATGACACCCGCAAGAGCGTCCGCGGCAACCGTCGTCTGTGATGTAAACGGCGTGGGTTCCGGTTCGGTGTCGACACGGTCCGGCGCAAACGCGAGGTAGAGCTTTCCGACCGCGGTGGCGTGGACGGGCAAGCATTCGCCGACTTGGGGCGACGCCCGCAAGAAGCCCGTGCCCTCGGCTTTGTCGATCACGACCAGCCGCTGCGAGCGCGCGGCGACAAGAAAGATGGTCTCTCCGACTGTGCCCGCTGTTTCTTCCAGCACGCTGCGCGCGAGTTCAACGATGGGCTCTCGCTCAAGCGCCCCGAGCCCGAGCGCGATGAGGGCCGTGCCGGTTTTGTACTGCCCGCGGTCCGAACGCTCGACGAGCCCGCGTCGGCCCAGCGCGGCGAGCAGTCGGTGGGTGCTCGACTTGGGCAAGCCGAGCGAGCGCCCGATCGCCGTAACACCCTGCGGCTCGCTGGCGGCATGCAGGTGAAAGAGGATGTCGACCGCTTTTTCGACTGTGCTTTGGGGGTCCACGTCTGGCCTTCGGATGCTGGGACGCGAGCTGTCCGCTCGGGTAATATCCACATGGTTCCAAATAACGGAACATAGTTCGTTTATATGGAACAGCCTATCGAACGAGGCCCGGCCCCGCAACAAAGCCGCCTCCGATCGCAAGCCGACGACTAGACTTCGAAGCTGGCGAGGAGCGATCTGTCGGTGAGAACGTCGAGCTGCGAGCCGACGCCCGAGGAGGGGCCCAGCAGTTGGGCGCCCTGGAGCCCGAGGACCGGAACGCCCGAAGCGCGCTCCTCGAAGCAGCGGGCATCGCGACTCGCACCGTCCGCGCCCACCCGGTCGAGGGAAGCGCCGGACAGGTGCAGACAGAACGCGGTAGTCGGCCTGACCTGCGTGTCGACTAACGCCTCGAGGCTTTCCCGTGCCGACACCGCATCGCGAACCGCGATTCGGATCGTGGCGCCGGGGTCGACTTGCTCGGGCAACAAGATCGCGTTTCTACGGAGATCGATGCCCGCCACGTTGTAGACCGCGGTCCCGTCGCAGAGCAGGTTCGACGTGGACACCGGACGACCGGGCCCCGTCGCGGGCACCACTGCGATCAACATCTGACGCAGCGACTCTGCACTCGCTGGCAGGTGTGCGGCCCGAGCGACCTCTTCCAAAAGTCCCAGCGCGGGCTGACCGTCGAACGTACTGATCCAGCGGTCACGCGACCGGGTCACACAAAGGGGCGGCGACGCGACTCGGCAACCAAAGGACACATCGACGCGAGCCTGCAAAGCCCCCCTCAGAACCGCCGCAACGATGCCCCCCTGCATCAGCTCAGCATCGCGCCAAACAACCGCAGCACCGCGTGGGAGCGGACTCGCGCCCAGCCCCATCACGATGGCTTCGGGCGCGCGTGCCTCGAGACGAGCCAGCAGCGGCCCCGGGCTTCGGCGCGCGACGTCCGCGAGCAAGAGGAGGGGGCTCGCCGCATCTGGCCCGGTTGCAAGGTGGTCGAGGATTTCACTGCCGCTTTCAGGGTCGTCCGTTTTCAAGTCGTCGAAAGCCACGGATTCGAGCTCGAGGCCTTCCAGCAGCGCGACACAGAGCCCGGGGTTTTCGGCCGTTCCTCGGCCAGCGGAAAACAAGCCAGCAACGCTCGAACCCACCATTGGGCAGCCCTCCAGCCTATCTCCGACCGAGCCGATCAAAGTGGCAAGCTCGGGGCCCCAGGCCGCCGTCGCGAACACCAGCGCCGCGGACGGTCGGCGATTAGAACCGAGATCCCTGAGGGCCTCCGCCACCGCCTCAGCGGCCGCAGAGCTGGGCGAAAATTTATCTGAGAAACCGACACCGGCTCTGATCATGCGCGTAGCATAGAGAACAGCCGGTTTGGAGCCTGGGAAAGAATTTTACCGAGGCGAACGCCATTTCCCCGTTGGCGGCGGTCGGCTAGGGTGCCCCTACGCCAGTACCTCAACCGGGTACTGCAACCCACCCCCGGCAGTCTTAGATAACTATGCTCCGGTGCCCGTCACAAATTGGACAAGGCCGACTTATTCAACGTCGGTTGGTTCCTTACTTAACCTGTCCTGTCCTGGCCGATTCCGACTTGGCATTCTGTTGTTGTCGACACGAGGTCGGAATTGTCTGAATTTGAATTTGTGGATGCGCCCGAAAGGGTCGCAGAACTCGCTGAGGAATTCCTCGCGGAGCCAGTTGTCGCCGTCGATACCGAGGCCGACAGCTTCTATCACTATTTTGACAAGACTTGTCTTGTCCAGATCAGTACGTCGAAGCATTCCTACTTGATCGACACGCTTGCATTCGATGGCCCCGAAGCGATGGCACCACTCGCGCCGGTCTTCTCTTCGCCGGACTGCCAGGTTCTGTTTCACGCAGCCGAGTACGACATCTATGTGCTGAAGCGCGATTACGGGTACACGTTCGCAAACGTCTTCGACACGATGATTTCCGCGCAGTTACTGGGTTACAGCGCGGTCGGCCTTGCGGCCATCATCGAGCATCACTTCAACATCAAGGTGCCGAAGGACGAGCAGCGAAGCGATTGGTCGCGCCGCCCGCT
The DNA here is from genome assembly GCA_012960035.1 of Myxococcales bacterium. Lineage (GTDB taxonomy): Bacteria > Myxococcota_A > UBA9160 > UBA9160 > UBA4427 > DUBZ01. The sequence goes on from DUBZ01000063.1 coordinate 33,890, forward strand.
TACGGAAAAGCAACTCACCTACGCGGTGGGCGACGTCCTGTACCTGTCCCGACTCGCCAAGAAGTTGGAGCGCGAACTCAAGAAGGCGGGCCGCCTGGAATGGGCGCAGGAAGACTTCGACACCCTGTGTCAGCGGCAGTGGCCCGACCGCACCTTCGACAAGCAGGGCTACTTTCGAATCAAGGGTGCGCGCAAGCTTGACCCCAAGAGTCTCAGCGTGCTCAAGGAGCTGTTCTTGATGCGCGACGCACGCGCACGCGAAATCGACAGACCCCCCTTCAAAGTCCTTGGCAACCGCACCCTGCTCGAAATCGCGGAGAAAAAGCCAACCAAAGCGAGTCAGCTGAAGAACATCAAGGGCATCACTGAGCTGCTCGTGCGCCGTATGGGTGACGACATCCTCGCGGCAATCGACGCGGGCCGTTCCGTTGATCATCCGCCGATCCCCAAGACGACCGGCACCGGCCGACGTAGAATGGATCGCAAGACCGAACGACGCGTGACGGAATTAAAAGCATGGCGCACGCGACGCTCTGAAGAACTGAAGCTCGACCCCGGTGTGCTTTGCCCGAACGCGTCTCTCGAAGCGATCGCCTGGCAGAATCCGACCCAGGGCAGCGACCTTGACGACGTGCCGGAACTCAAGGGTTGGTTCGTTCGCGCGTTTGGCGATGAAGTCTCGGAAGCACTCGCGGAGACACCCACCGCCTCGAAGTCCTCGGGCGATTCGGCTGAGCCTGAGCCGGGGGCCGAGTCAGACTCCGCAAAGAAGAGCGGCAAGAAACCGTCTTCGACCAAGTAAGCCAGGCGTCGACGTAAGCCGTCCATCTAAGCCACGGACCCAGCCTTGACGAGGCTCTGAGCGCCGTGCTTGCTAGCGGGCTCTACGCATTTCGTAGGGCAGGCACCACGCCCGACTGCGCGCATTCGTCGGGCGCCCTTCAACGACTCAAGCACTCACGTGACTCCAAACGAAAACGAGGCCTCCGGCTGTTGCCGAGGACCTCGTTCGATCACTGATGCCGATCTCTCGGCACTTCACACGGTCATACGTCTTGGAGAGACACAAACATTGTTAGCGGGAGAGATGGCCCCTCGGTCCGACCATCGGCGCCGAGGGGCCTTACTTCCATAATCCGTTCACCTGTGGGGCAGAGCGTTGTGCGAGGTACCCTTCTTGGGAAAAGCGCCTCGCTCTTTTCTTTACTCCTGGTGGTGGTCCGAACTGGATGAACGCGCCCGAAACATCCAGTCTGATACCAGCGGATTGTGCTTGGTTCCGTATATTGCACACGACGTGCCAACCTCGTCCAAGTGCAAATATTTATTCAAGTATCTGATTTCATTTACCTTTTCCAGATTCTTGGGGGAATCGGCGATCTGAATTTTTTCGACAATCCGCAGCCGAATGATGCACTGCCCACGGTTCCCCGACCGGAACCTCACGGGACACGCGCGGCGACCTTCGCAACTACCTGATATCAATGATGTTGCAATCCGCGAAGCCAAATGTGGCGGCAGCCGAGTAGGTGCAAAAAAACGATGCACCCTAGTGCTCGATGTTACCGACAGTCCGTGCCCGCTACTGCTGCATGTCGGCTTCGCCAGGTTCGCGCGAATCTCAGCCCCCTCCCGCGACAAATTGAGAGCCGCGATAGACTGCCCGCGTGTTTGCCCAACGACGCGACCAATTTTTGAAATCCATGGGGAAAGACGCCGTCGCGATCGTAGTTGGCCACGACGTCGTGCGGCGGTCGAACGACTCCGACTATCCCTTCCGTCAGAGCAGCGATTTCCACTACCTCACGGGCTTCGACCACCCGAGCGCGGTTGCGATATTTCGCACCGACGGCGGCCCGCCGTTTACGCTCTTTGTCCAGCCGCGCGATCGGTCTGCAGAAACTTGGAACGGGTACCGACCCGGCCTTGAAGGTGCCAAGCAAGACTACGACGCGGACGCCGCGTTTCCGATTGAATCGTTACTCGAGGAGTTCCCGAAGCAAATCGAAAAAGCGGCGCGCCTCTATCACACCCTCGGCGAAGCCTCGGACTTAGATCGCACTTTGATCGAAGCGCTGGACGGACTTCGGCAACGCAGCAGGCTTGGCTTTGAACCTGCCAGCGAGATCGTAGATCCGCGTGACATCCTTCATGAGATGCGGCTGTTCAAAGAGCCAGGCGAAGTAGAGATCATGCGTCGCGCCGCGGCGATCTCATGCACGGCGCATCAACAAGCCGCGCGCATTTGTCGAGACGGTCGCTACGAGTACGAACTTGAAGCGGCACTCGGCCATACGTTTCGGCGGCTTGGTGGCAGCGGTCCCGCCTACACGTCGATCGTCGGCGGTGGCAAGAACGCAACCATTCTGCACTACGTCACGAACGATCAAAAGCTCAATGACGGCGACTTGTGTTTGATCGACGCCGGCGTTGAACTCGAAGGCTACGCGTCGGACGTTACGCGTACTTATCCGGTAGGTGGACGATTCGAGGGCGCGGGCCGAGACGTCTATGAAGTCGTACTTGCGGCACAAGACGCAGGACTCGCGGCTTGTCGTCCAGGGAATAACCTCCCCGACATTCACGCAACAACGATCCGTACGCTGATCGAAGGGATGGTTTCCCTTGGCCTGCTTTCCGGCACCGTCGATGACTTGTTCAAGAGCGATGCTTATCGCCAGTACTACATGCATGGCACTAGCCACTGGCTTGGGCTCGACGTACACGACGTCGGGACTTATACGATCAAGGCGAAGCCGCGTCCGCTCGAGCCCGGCATGGCGTTCACGATGGAACCGGGGATCTATGTTCCACTGGACGACGAGAAGGCGCCCGAACACTTGCGCGGGATCGGGGTTCGGATCGAAGATGATGTCGTAGTAACCCGCGACGGAATCGAAAACCTGAACGACGCCATCCCGAAGAAACCCGATGACGTCGAAGCATGGATGCGTGACCAACCCGCTCTGCGCTGAGCTACACCAGAAAAACGCCTAACTACTCGCAATGCCAAAATTTGCCAGACACACATTCGCATCAAATTCAGTTCTCGAAGGAGCGCCAGTTCTATGCCCGATATTGAATCGCTACTCAAAGAAACGCGTCGTTTCAAACCCGACCCCGCGTTTGCTCGCGAAGCGAACTGGAACAAGAAAACGGTCGCAGAGCATCGCAAGCAGGCCGATAAAAACCCCGAAAAGTACTGGGCCGCGCGCGCGAAAGAAAACATCACCTGGTTCACGCCTTGGAAGAAGGTGCTCGACTGGAAGCCTCCTTTTGCGAAGTGGTTTGTCGGCGGCAAGCTGAACGTCAGTTACAACTGCCTCGACCGGCACCTTGAAGAAGACGGCGGCGCACGCCGCAACAAGGCCGCGATCATTTGGGAAGGTGAGCCCGGCGACACGCGGGTCATCACGTACGCCGAACTGCATCGCGAAGTTTGCAAGTTCGCAAACGTGCTCAAGACCCAGGGCATCAAGAAAGGCGACCGCGTCGTCCTCTACATGCCGATGATCCCAGAACTCGCGATCGCGATGCTCGCCTGCACGCGTATCGGCGCACCGCATAGTATTGTGTTCGGCGGCTTTTCCGCGGACGCACTGCGAGACCGCATCGACGACGTGGGTGCCAAGACCGTGATCACCGCAGACGGTGGCTTCCGCAAGGGTGCGGGCTTCCCGCTCAAGCAGGCCGTCGATGATGCGCTCAAGATGACCAAGGCCGTCGACACGGTGATCGTCGTGGAACGCACCAAGCAAGACGTCAAAATGAAGAAGGGCCGCGATCTTTGGTGGCACGACTTGATGAAGGATGCGAGCCCGAAGTGCGCGGCGGCGAAGCTCGATTCTGAACATCCGCTGTTCATCCTCTACACCAGCGGCAGCACAGGAAAGCCCAAGGGCATCCTGCACACAACCGGTGGCTACCTCACCCACGTCACCACCACCTTCAAGGCGATCTTCGACATCAAGGACAGTGACGTCTATTGGTGCACCGCGGACATCGGTTGGATCACGGGCCATTCGTATGTTGTCTACGGCCCACTCGCTGCCGGTGCGACAACGATGATGTACGAAGGCGTGCCCGTGCACCCCGGGCCCGACCGCTGGTGGGAGCTGATCGAGAAGTGGGGCGTCAACATCTTCTACACGGCGCCGACCGCGATCCGTACATTCATTCGTCTCGGTGACGAACACCCGAACAAGCACGACTTGAGTTCGCTGCGTTTGCTCGGTTCGGTGGGTGAGCCCATCAATCCTGAAGCGTGGATGTGGTACCACAAGGTCATCGGCAAAAAGAACTGCCCGATCGTTGACACGTGGTGGCAAACCGAAACCGGCGGGATCATGATTACGTCACTGCCTGGTGTCGTCACGACCAAGCCCGGCTCAGCCACGCTCCCGTTCCCGGGCATCGACCCTGAGATTTACGACGAAGAGGGGAATGTCGCGAAGCCTCCGGGCGGTGGACTGTTGGTCTTGCGCAAGCCTTGGCCAGGCATGCTCCGCGGGATTTGGGGCGACAACAAGCGCTTCAAGGAACAGTACTGGAGTCGCTTCGAGGACACCTACTTCTGCGGCGACGGCGCGCACCGAGACAAGGACGGCTACTTCTGGATCATGGGTCGCATCGACGACGTCATGAACATCTCGGGCCACCGCATTGGAACGATGGAAGTCGAGAGCGCGTTGGTGTCGCATAAAGGCGTCGCGGAAGCCGCGGTGGTTGGGCGACCGGACGACATCACGGGCACTGCCATTGTGGCGTTCGTGAGCCCGCGCGGTGGAACGAAGGCGACCGACGCATTCAAGAAAACTTTGATCGGTCACGTGAGCAAGGAGATCGGGGCGATTGCTCGGCCGGCGGAAATTCGGTTTACCGATGCGTTGCCGAAAACTCGGTCGGGGAAGATTATGCGGCGGTTGTTGCGGGATATAGCGTCCGGGGTTGAGTCTACGGGGGATACTTCGACGCTAGAAGATTTTAGTGTGTTGGCTAGTTTGCGTGGCGATGAAGACTAGGGTTGGTTGAGCGGAGACGTATGGCCGCATCGAGTGGATCGGTCGCCGCCGGCGCGTGAGCAGGATGTTGTTTCGGCGATTGAGCGGTTTCGGGGCGATGAGAGTCTTTCGCTTCGGCGGCAAGCCAGAAAAGCGTTGGCGAATTATCGGCGGACGGGGCGGATCAATCTCGAAGGCGCGTAGGCGGGGCTTTGGTGCAGGGGCTTTCTATTGGGGCCACTGGGTGGCGTGCCAGAGTTTTTTGCCGCGCTTGATCAGGATCGTTTTGCCGTGCAGTAGGTCGCTTGTGACGAGGCGGGTGTCGGGGGTGGCCTTTTGGCCGTTGATCGAGATGGCGCCGTTCTTGAGATACTCGCGTGCTTCGCGTTTGCTTTTGGCGAGGGTGGTTTCGGGGAGTAGGTCGGCCAAGGAGACGCCGTCGTTTTCGAGCTCGGTCTTCGGGTGTGTTGAGCTTGGGACGTCGGCGAAAACGTCGCCGAGCATTTTGGCGTCGAGGTCTCGGAGGTCGCCCTTCCCGAAGAGTGCACCAGACGCGGCTTGGACTCGGGCGAGTTCGTCTGCACCGTGAACGGATGCGGTGACGTATTCTGCGAGTTGCTGTTGTGCGGCGCGTTGGTGTGGGGCCGCGGCGTGTTCCTGTTCGATCGATTCGATCTCTTCGCGCGGGAACAATGTAAAGGTGCGCAAGAAGCGACTGACATCGTCATCGCTTGCGTTGATCCAGAACTGGTAGAACGCGTATGGGCTTGTGCGTTCGGGTGAGAGCCAGACGTTGCCGGATTCTGATTTGCCGAACTTCTTGCCGTCGGCTTTGAGGAGCAAGGGCGTTGTGACCACAAAGCTGTCGGCGTCGGTTCCGTGCGTGGCGGCGTCGCGTCGGATCAAGTCCATCCCCGACACGCAGTTGCCGTATTGGTCGGAGCCCGCGATTTGCACGGTGCAGTCCGCTGTCTTGTAAAGATGAAGGAAGTCGTAGGCCTGCAGCAGCATGTAGGAAAATTCGGTGAAGCTGATGCCTTGGTCTCGGTTTTCGAGCCGGTCCTTCACCGAATCGCGTTGGATCATCGCGTTGACGGAAAAGTGCTTCCCGATGTCTCGCAACACATTCATGAAGCTCAGGTCGCGCCACCAATCGACGTTGTTGACCAGGCGCGCGCCGCCCTTCGGGTCTTCGTCTTCCCAGGTGAAGAGTGAGCGAATGCTGTTCGTCTGGCACTCGACGTTGTGCCTCACCTCTTCTTCGCTCAGCAGGTTGCGCTCGGCGTCTCTGCCGCCCGGGTCACCGATCATTCCGGTCGCCCCGCCGACCAACAAAATGGGTTTGTGCCCGGCGCGCTGCCACATCCGCATGATGGACAGTGGCACCAGGTTTCCGACACCCAAGCTATCCGCAGACGGATCGAACCCCGTGTACGCGGTACGCGGACCGGCTCCGAGGTGATCTCCAAGCCCTTGGCCCGCAGTCTGATGCAAAAGACCGCGCCACTCGAGTTCCGCTAGAAATGATTCGCTTCCCTGGGCCATCCGTACTGGTTCCCCACCCCGACATTGAAGATTCGCGGCAACTGTATGAGAACTTCGGCCGCGGGGCTAGAAGCTCGATCTCGCGATACGCCAAGGGGCGTCGTAGTTCGAAGGGTCGCGGGTGAGTTCGACGTAGCCCCCTAGCTCGGGCTGTCCGACGGAAAGCTTCGCGTCACTCAAGCGCTCCGCCACAGTTCGCACGATGCCCTTGTGGGCCACGATGAGCATCGAGCGCACCGGCTCGGTGAGCAATCGCTCTAGGCCCGCGTTGACCCGGGCACGAAACCCGACCCGCGTTTCGCCACCCGGGAAATCGAACTCAATCCCCTCGCGTTGCCACTGGGCATACCCGCTCGGATCGGTCGCTTCGATCTCTTCTTTGGTGAGGCCTTCCCAGTGCCCGAAGTCGATCTCGCGAAACCCGGGCTCGAGTTGGATCGGCTCGCCAGGCACCACGATTCGCGCCGACTGCCAGGCTCGCTGCAGCGGACTTGCCACGACGAGATCGAAGCGCTGCTCCCCAATCGCACGGGCCGCGGTCGCGACCTGATCTGCCCCGAGCCCCGACAAGGCAATGTCGGTCGCTCCGTAGTAGCGAATGCTCGACTGACCCACGGTTTCACCATGTCGCACCACGACGATTTGTTCGAGAAGGCTCACCGCAAAATCCAATTTCAAAGGAAGGCCACCGACGTTGAACCCTTCGGCACCTCGAATCGCGTTCGAGCAATGACGCGGCGCCGGAACACCCGTTAGACTCAAGCCGCCGTTGAGCGCGTACGCGCTTCGCAGGTTCGGCAACTCCCCTCGAACCGTCAATGCCGCAGAGTGTGCTCGTCAAAATTCGCTCCAATCGCATCCAACCCGAAGGGTCCAATGAACAACACGATCAACTGGAAGGGATGGCTCGCCATCTTGATCGCGATCAGCCTAGGCGCCGCGACATTCATGGCCTACCCGCGGCTCGAGTCTGATCCGCCCCGCATCGTCGGGCCCGCGGAACTAAGCATTGGTGAAGCAGGCACGACCCTTACCCTCCAATTTATCGACGAAGGGACAGGGCTCCGAAACTTGCAACTCCGCATGGTCCATTCGGGCGGCGGACAAGTTGTGTTCGAAGAGAGTTTCCCAGGCGCGATGTTTTCCGGCGGAAACCCGGGCAAAACCCACGAGGTGAGCGTCGACCTCGAACCGCGCGCGCTCCGCATCGCCGACGGACCCGCAACGTTGATCGTCACGGCACGCGATTTTTCGCTGCAAAATCTCGGCGAAGGAAACCGGAGTGAAGTCAGCATACGCATCAACGTCGACACAAAGGCCCCGCGTGTCGAAGCTGGCGGCGGCTTAATCTACATCTATCGCGGCGGCGCGGCCGCGGCGACGTACAACGTTAGCGAGGCCACCGCGAGCGATGGCGTTCGCGTAGGCGATCGACTTTACCCTGGCTACCCGGCTCCCAACACTGCACCCGAGGCCGGCAAACGCGTTGCGTTCTTTGCCGTCGCAGTAAATGCGCCCAGGAATCCAAAGATCGAATACGAAGCAACTGATGCCGCAGGCAATGTGGGCCGCGCGAACCTCAGGGCCAAAGTATTCGAACGCAACTTCTCCGAGGAACGTCTGTATCTGTCCGATAAATTCTTCGACCGCGTGGTCCCGCCCCTGGCGGAGAGCGTCGGGGTGTCGGCACCTACGAACGTTGCGGCGTTTCAGCAGATCAACAGCGAGGTCCGCGCGAAGAATGAAGAGCGCATTCAGTCGTTGATCGAAAACAGCGACCCGGTCAAGCATTGGACGAAGTCGTTCACCCAATTTGCCAACTCGAAAGTCATGAGCCGCTTTGCCGAGCAACGCCGCTACTTCACCGAGGGCAACGAGATCTCGCAAGCAACCCACTACGGGTTTGATCTCGCATCCCATGCCAAGGCCAGCATCGGAGCGGCGAACCGCGGTCGAGTTGTTTTCGCTGGCGACCTCGGAATCTACGGCAACTGTGTCCTCGTCGATCACGGCATGGGGCTGACGTCTTTGTACGCCCACCTCACCGAGATCACCGTTGCGGCCGACCAATTCGTCGAGCGAAACCAGTCTGTTGGTACCAGCGGCGCAACGGGCCTCGCGGGCGGCGATCACCTCCACTTCGCCATTCTGATCGGAGGAACGTACGTCGACCCGCTCGAATGGTGGGACGCGAATTGGATCAAGAGTCACGTCGACGCACGACTGCAAGCGAGTCACTGATCAAGTCGAGTTGAGCGAACCAAAGCCAGCCAGAGACAAACGAATGCGCATCCCCCTAAAGACCGACGTACCCGGCACGCTGATTCGACGCTACAAGCGTTTCCTTGCCGACATCGAAACCGCGGACGGCGAAGAGATCACGGTCCACTGTCCGAATCCGGGTGCGATGATCGGATGCTCAACACCGGGCTCACAGATTCGTTGCTCAACCAGCGACAACCCAAAGCGAAAGCTCCGCCACACCCTCGAAATGATTCGCGTCGGACGCAGCTGGGTTGGTCTTCAGCCCATGCACGCAAACCGGCTGGTTCGCGCTGCGCTCGAAGCCGGCGCGATCAAAAAGCTTTGTGGCTACGCAACGGTTCAACCGGAAGTGAAGGTGCACGGGGGTTCAAGACTGGACTTCTTGCTCAGCCACCACCCCAAAAACCCGGCGCCAGCTTACGTCGAAGTCAAAAGCGTGACCCTTGCCGACGACGGCGTCGCGCGGTTTCCCGACGCGGTGACGTCTCGCGGCAAGCGCCACATGGAAACCCTCGCCGACTTGCGCGCTCAGGGTGCGCGCGCGGTCGTTCTCTTTGTCGTGCAACGCGTCGACTGCAAGCGTGTCGAACCCGCAGACGCCATCGACCCCGCCTACGGCGAGGCCTTGCGCAAAGCGTGTGCGAACGGTGTCGAGGCCATTGCCGTGCAGGCGCGGGTGACCGCCACTGCGATCCACCTTGAAGACGAACTCCCCGTGCGTCTCTAAATGGCAGCGAGAGTGACCGTGAAGAAGTCGGAGGTTGTCGAGCGGGATGCCCTTCCAACGCCTTCGAACCGTGCCCGCAGCAAACGCTTACGCGAGACACTGCTTGCCTGGTACGACGCCGGACATCGAAACTTGCCGTGGCGAAAGTCGCGCGACCCGTATGCGATCTGGATTTCCGAAACGATGCTGCAGCAGACCCGCGTCGAAACCGTGATTCCCTACTACGAACGATTTCTTGAACGCTTCCCCGACATCGAAACCCTCGCGACTGCGGACCGCGAAGACGTCTTCGAACGTTGGGCTGGGCTCGGTTACTACTCCCGTGCGCGTAATCTCCATCGCTCGGCCAAGATGATGGTCGAAGACTTTGGAGCCTCGGTACCAGACACGATCGAACAACTCCGCATGCTTCCCGGCGTTGGGCGCTATACCGCCGGCGCCGTCGCGTCGATCGCATTCGACAAGCCTGCAGCGGTCGTCGACGGCAACGTGGTGCGGGTACTCACCCGCTTACTCGACCTGCGTTGTGACGTAAGCCGCAAAGACGTGCAAGAACGTCTATGGGACGAGGCGGGTGCACTCGCCAAGGGGACACGCCCCGGAGACCTCAACCAGGCCTTGATGGAATTTGGCGCGACCGTATGCAGCCCGCGTTCACCCAGTTGCGAGAGCGGTTGTCCGATGAAGCGGTTGTGCCGCGGTCTTCGCGCGGGCAACGTGGAAGCGCTCCCCAACAAACCAAAGAAAAAGAAGCCTCGCGCCGTAGACGCCGTCGCGGTCTGGCTGCCGAGAGGGAACAAGGTGCTCGCGGTACAACGCCCCGACAATGGACTCCTTGCGAACCTTTGGGAATTACCCGGCGGCGAGGTTCCACCGAATAGCGAACCGAAAGATCACGTTGAACGATTGATCGCAGAAAGAACGGGGCTCGAAGTTTCGAGTCCAATTCACGCTGGAACGGTCGAGCATATCTTCACGCACTTGAAGCTCAGCCTGCATGTGTTTCGTTGCGGTGAAGCGCCTGGTCGGGTGAAGCTCCTGAACTACCAAGCACACAAGTGGGTAAGCAAGGCAAAACTCAACGACCTCCCGCAAGCCACCCTCGCACGCAAGTCACTTGAGCTTTTGATGTAGTTGGATTTGATATCGTTGGATTTGATATCGTTGGGTTGCTGTAGTTGGATTTGATATCGTTGGGTTTGCTGTAGTTGGGCTTACTGCAGTCAACAAAGCCGCTGCAGCAATCGCGGCGCTAACCCGCGAACCCCAGCATCGCGAGTAGGTGCGGCCCAAGAATTAGCAGCCCCGCAATCGCAGCTCCGATCGCAGCGAGCAAAACGGCGCCGGCACCGGCGTCCTTTGCTTGCCCTACGAGGGGATGTTCGTCGGTACTAATCGCGTCGCCGAGTTTCTCGATCGCGGTATTGATCCCTTCGGCGGCCCAAACGATCGCGATCGCAAGAACCAACACGCTCCATTCAATACGGCTAAGTGGGAGCAGCACCCCGACGCCAACCACGAGGACCGTCGCGATGGCGTGAATCCACGCGTTGTGTTGCGTCCGAACCAACAGTGCAATGCCCGCGAACGCGTAGCCGAAGCTGCGCACACGATTTTCGAGCGAGAACCCAGACGCTTTATCGTCTGAGTCTCCGCCGGGCCGTGTTGGCGAGTCGTTCATGACCTTCGTCCCATCGCACGCAGGATAGGGACGCGATCCGCCTCGTGTAAGGGCAGTGCCTCTACTCAGTTTCTCTCACGCCAAGCGCTACCGCTTCTTCGCTCGAAACAGGACGTGCCCAGCAATCGCTTCAACAAGGCTGGTCCCAATCCCCTCGTGCCGATCACGAGGTACCCCTGCAGGCGCCAGGCGCTCCCTTCCACCATTGCGGGTCGCGGTTGGTTGTACACCGACGCGATGCCCAAAATATTGCCCTGCAGCATGGACCCAAATGCGGTGCGCGAGATCGCCCGTCTCCCGAAACGCGCGATTCGGTGATGCTGCCCGGTTCGACCCACCCGGATTTCCGGAGCGGATAGAACTCCTGGGTCGCGATGGATTTGATCCTAATTTTCGGCGTTGAGGACCCCTCCCGTTTTTCACGCGACCCTCGGGTCGACGGTCACATCGAGCGTGATCGGCAAGCGCGTTTTTTCGTCGAATCTTTTGCGGCGTTGCCGAGTCGCTCGCGCGGTGCGCGGGCGGCGAAGCAAATTCGCAGGTATCCTGCCCGCGCCTAACGGAGAACAACGTGGCCAGCACCTTTGGAAAAGCATTTCAGATTGCAACTTTTGGCGAGTCCCATGGCGGTGGCGTGGGAGTCGTGGTGGACGGCTGTCCCCCGCGCTTAAAGATCACCGCAGCCGAAATCCAGCGTGACCTCAACCGGCGCAAACCCGGCCAGAGCCGCATCACCACGCCCCGGGCCGAAGCCGACCAAGTCGAGATCCTTTCGGGTGTCTTCGAAGACACCACCCTCGGCACGCCCATCATGTTGCTCGTGCGCAACAGCGACGCACGTCCTTCTGCTTATGAAAACATGAAGGACCTCTTTCGTCCTTCTCACGCCGACTACACCTACGAGGCCAAGTACGGCCTTCGCAACTGGCAAGGCGGGGGGCGCGCGAGTGCGCGCGAAACCATCGGCCGGGTGGCCGCCGCTGCGATCGCCCGCAAGATCCTCGCTCAGGAAGCTGGCATTGAAGTGCTCGCTTGGGTGAGTCGGGTGCAGAACGTTCAAGCGCAGGTCGACTCTTCGAGCGTCACGCTCGAACAGATCGAGTCGAACATCGCGCGCTGTCCCGACCAGGACGCCGCACAAAAAATGATCGATCGCATCGACGAAGCCCGTCGCCGCGAAGATTCTCTGGGTGGCGTCGTGTCGTGTTGCATTCGCAACGTGCCTGCCGGTCTTGGCGAACCTGTCTTTGACAAGCTGAGCGCACAGCTCGCCGGCGCAATGTTCTCACTGCCCGCAGTAAAAGGTTTTGAGATCGGCAGCGGCTTCGCCGGGACAGAGCTCTACGGCAGCGAACACAACGACCCCTTCATTCCCGCACCGGGTTCCACACCCGGAGACGGAACCCCTCCCGTTACTTCGAGCAATCGTTCGGGCGGGATTCAAGGCGGGATCAGCAACGGCCAGCCGATCGAATTCAGCGTGGCGTTCAAACCCACTGCGACGATCGGCAAAGCGCAACAGACCGTTGACCGCGATGGCAACGCGGTCACCCTCGAAGCACAGGGTCGCCACGACCCCTGCGTGCTGCCGCGCGCGGTCCCGATGGTCGAAGCCATGGCGTGCCTGGTCCTCGCGGACGACTGGTTGCGACAGAAGAGCGTCGACGTACTTCACGGCGAAAGCGGCGAGAGCTAGAACGTCAGTTCGTCGGCGGCCAAGGGGTTCGGCATCACGTATTCAACGTCCGCGTCTTTCGCTCGAATCTGATCGATCTCGCCTGGGAACGCCGAAGGCCTGCGCGCGGCGATCAAGCTCGTTCTGTCCGTCAGTCCTTCTCGAGTTGACCGACCCTACGCCTCGCCGCACTCAAGTGTCATGGAAGTAGAATGAAACCAGCGATCGCCGCCAAGAACGAGCCCAGCATCGTGAGGACACCAAGCAGCCCATGTAGACCGGGGTCACCCTCGCCTCTTTCGGCGCGCCTGCCGTAAACGGCAGTCGCCGTGAACAACACCACGACGACCAGAGCCACGATGGCGTGGAAGCTTTCCATCAACGACCAATTGCGGATCAGCGACGATGAAAGGCCACCCCCGATAAAGCCAAAGATCACAAAGACCACCGCGGGCTTAGCGAGTCGTGCATGCAGGCGAATCAGATCGATGCTCGGCGGGGCGCCGGCAAGCCTACCCTTGCGCGAACGCAGCCCGAGCCGGAGCACAAAAAACAGAACACCGAGGCAAAGCGTCATCCACGCCGGATGAATGTGGGCAAGCCACCATGCCAGCGGGTCATGGGTTGTCGGGTCCAGCTAATCGACCTGGTGGATCGAGTCGTCGGGCAAGCGAGCGAGCAGCGATTCCAATGCGCGATCGAGGTAGCCCGTGTCTCGCGACTCGAGGGTGAGCAGTACGCGAAAGTCGGGTTCGTTGATGCGCGGGTAGGAACCCAGCATCAACTCTTCGAATTCGATCAATAGCTCGTTCAGATGGCTGGCAATTTCGCTTTCGTACGCCTTCACGTAGACCCGGCGCAGTACGATGGGGATCCCGTCGAGCTGCTCACGGATGGATTCGAACTTTTTTTCGAACAAGCTCGGGATGCCCGGGAGAATGAAAACATTCTCGACGCTAATCAGTGGAAACCAAAGGTCCCCTGATTCCTGAACCAAAGCACCCCGGGGCAAGGTCGCCATCTTGCGCATACTCTCGTTGAAGTGGTCGCCGGTCGCTTTTTCGATGCGATCACAGAGCGCGACGTCGAGTTCCAGCGGCAAATCAAACGCCTTCGCGACGCCGTCCATCGTGACATCGTCGTGAGTCGGACCAATGCCACCGCTCGTCACAACGTGGTCGTAGTCATGGCTCATCTGGCGCACTTCATGAGCGATGATGTCGATGTCGTCGGGAATCGTCAGGATGCGTTCGAGATCGACCCCGATCTCGCGCAGCTGCTTTGCGAGAAAAGGCGAGTTCGTATCCACGACTTTGCCGGAAAGAATTTCATTTCCGATCACGAGAAAACCAGCTGTCGGCATGTCCTGATCCTACAAAAGCCCAATCGCCGCGGCCAAACCACAAAGTTCAAGCTGATCGGAGGCCCCGGGATCCACTAAGCTCCGGGCGTGGAATTTACGGTGAAATTTATGCCCTCGGGCCGCGAGGTCCGGGTTGAAGCCGGGACAACACTGCTCGCCGCGGCGAGAAAGGCGGAGTTGCCGATTGCAAGCGCCTGCGGCGAGAACCAGCTGTGCTCACTGTGCGGACTCGAAATTCTGAAAGGGACCGGCACGCTTGCGCCCGAACCCGACTCGGAGGCCCACATCAAGGAACTCAACCGGGTCGACAGCGAGCTGCGGCTTTCTTGCAAACTCGAGGTCGCTGGTGATCTCGTCGTAACAGCACAATATTGGTAGGCGGGACATTCATGCGAAGGGCATTTTTACTGGTAGATCACGGCAGCAAGCGAGAGGAGGCCAACGCCCAGCTCGGGGGGGTTGTCTCCGCGCTACGTCCACGCCTTCCAGACGACATCGTGGAGGCCGCCCACATGGAAATAGCGGAACCGTCCATCGCGGTAGGGATCCAGCGCTGTGCCGAGGCCGGCGCTCAGACCATCGTCGTGTGTCCGTATTTCCTAGGTCAGGGCCGACACACCCAAGAAAGTATCCCCAGCCTTGTCGCAGCTGCGGCCGCGCAGCACCCCGGTATCGAAATCCAGATTGGCGATCCCCTAGGCATGGCGCCCCAGTTGCTTGACGTCGTCGAGCATTGGGTCGCAGGCAGCGACTGATCTTCGCGGGAAGCCACAATTGAGTGAGGGATTGGACGCGAGGTTGGCCTCAACCCGGTAGCATCGGCCGCGCAATTCCTTCAGAGGTCTCCCATCAGTTCCGTAGCCCACAACTCGCACGTCCTGGAAAAGGGCGGCCATCTTTATATGGTCGCAGCAGCAATCGCAGTCGGCCTCGCCGGCGCGGCGGGCGCGGTGCTCTTCCGTCTATTGATACGCGCAGTGCAAGCCGTGGCGTTCGGCGGCATCGATGGGCTTTCGGTGCTCGCGAGCGAGGGCCTCTTGGCGGAAGCCCACGACCCGTTGGCTGCCACGATGGCACTCGAGTGGTACTGGCGCCTCGCCATCCCCACGGCGGGCGGCTTGATCGTCGGCCCCCTCATTTACTTCTTTGCGCGCGAGGCCCGAGGTCACGGCGTCCCCGAAGTCATGAAGGCGGTGGCTCTGCGGGGCGGCGTTATTCGCGCACGCGTCGTTGCAGTCAAGGCACTCGCGTCGGCACTTTCGATCGGAACTGGGGGTTCGGTTGGCCGTGAAGGACCGATCGTTCAAATCGGCTCCGCGTTCGGTTCGACGTTGGGCCAAGCGTTGCGACTCCCGACGTTGCAGATTCGCACCCTAGTCGGATGCGGTGCGGCAGCGGGCATATCGGCCACGTTCAACGCGCCCATCGCCGGCGCACTCTTCGCGGCGGAGGTCATCGTCGGCGACTTCGCGGTGACGCAGTTTATGCCGATCGTGTTGTCGTCCGTTGTTGCGACCGTGGTCTCGCGTTTCTTCTTGGGCAATCACCCCGCGTTCGAAGTGCCGGGGTACGACATCGTGAGCCCCCTCGAACTTTTTCCGTACATGGTGGCGGGTGTCGTCGCGGGGCTTGTTGCGGTCGCGTTCATCCGAACGCTCAACGCGACCGAGATCTTCTTCGAACGTCTCCCGATCCCGCAATACCTTCAAGCCGCGATCGGTGGATTGTTGGTTGGCGTGATCGCGATCGAATTGCCGCAGGTCTTTGGGGTTGGATACACGACGATCTCGGCGTCCCTTGCCGGGAATCTTTCTGCGATGACGATGTTTCTGCTCGTGATCGCGAAGATCGGCGCAACCTCGATCACGATTGGTTCCGGTGGCTCGGGCGGCATTTTCGCCCCCTCGCTGTTCTTGGGCGCCATGACGGGCGGTTTTCTCGGCACACACATCCACGCAATTTTCCCGGAAGCGACCGCGAGTTCGGGCGCTTACGCGCTGGTCACCATGGGCGCGGTGGTCGCGGCGACAACCCACGCGCCGATTAGCGCGATCATCATCATCTTCGAACTCACACAGACGATCGACATCATCCCAGCATTGATGGTCGCGTGCGTGGTGAGTTCGCTTGTTTGCCAGTTGCTGAGCCGGGACTCCATCTACACCTCGAAGCTCCGTCGCCAAGGCATCGACCTATTCGAGCAACAAGACCCGAACGTCCTCAAGGGAATCTTCGTGCGAGACGTGATCGACTCCGCCCCCGAGGTCATCCCTGCAAGCGCGAACTTCCAAACCATCCTCGACCTCGTCGTGCAGAGCGACCATTCGCAGTTCATGGTGGTGGACAAAAACGACAACCTATTGGGCGCAATTTCTTTGACCGAAGTGCGACGCCTCATCTACGAACGCGAAACCCTGCAGCACCTCGTGGTTGCGGGAGACCTCGTAGACCGCAACCGCCCCACTGTGACCGAAGAAGAAGATCTTTCAGTTGTGATGCAGCTGTTCAGTGGGACCGACGTCGACGAGTTCGCCGTTGTCGCGAGTGATGATCCAGCGCGACTGGTTGGCACGGTGAAAGACAGGGACGTGATTGACGCGCACAGTCGCGAGTCGATGCGTCGCGACTTGGTCGGTGGCTTGTCAAGTCAGCTCGGAGCCGTCGAAAAGGGACACACCGTCGACCTCGGTGACGGCTACGCGATTCGCGAAATCATGGTGCCCGACCACTACCGGAACCAAACGCTGCGCGATTTGTCGCTGCGCGAAAGAACGGGGGTGCAGGTGCTGCTGCTTCGCCGAGCGCGCAAGTTCTCTTCCCGCTCAAAAGCTGTGCAGGTGGCGGGTGCAGACGACGTATTGCGCGAGGGCGACACACTCGTCGTTGCAGGCGAACTCGAAGCGTTGGCGGGCCTCGAAAACCCGCAGTAGTGGGTTGCTAGAGCTTCCCGTCGAGAACCAGCTTTAGCCCGCTCGCTCCCGGGGCTACCGGTGTCGCGACTTCACCCACCAGATCGCCGGGCAGCTTCGTCATCGCATTGCCGTCGGAATCAAGACGCGCGGTGACCGTGATGCTCCCCTCAAACCGGAGCGTTGGAATCATAACCTGCGCCTGACCCATTTCGAACGCGTGGGGGAAGCTCGGGTTCGGGACTCGCACAACCGCAAGCGGTGGACCCACGGGCTGAGTGCGCGCAATGATGAAGAGCATGGCGCTTGCTGGCGCGCTGCTCTGAAGCTCGGGCGAGATCTCGATCGTGCCTGTGATCGTCGCGCCGGGCGCTGTTTGCCCGGCGGCCGGGCGCGCGGCGGGCTCGGATGGAGGTGCACCTCTTCGCGCCGGGCCCGCGCCCATCATTCCCTGCATGACTGGACTCGGCTGCCGTTCGGCACCCTTCGGATAGATTCGGTCGAGGTTTGGGAGCGCGGGTTCTTCGTCGGGGTCGAAGTCTTCGATCCCGCGATCGCATCCGAGGGATGCAGCCGCGACGCACAGTACAAGCGCGGCCTGAAGAACACGCATCCGCGTTCGAGTCGTCAACAACTTTGCAGATCGTGATTTCATGGACGCGAAGGCTAGCAGGTTGAGGGTTCAGACTTTGCGGGGATGCAGCGAATCACCGCTCTGGAAGCTCCGTTAGCACCCCATTCAACTGGGATTCGTGATAGCTTGCCGGTCCAACCTGCCAGCCGGTTTCCCCAAGGAGCCCAAGCATGTCTAGCCCCACCGATCCGCCGAAGACCAACGGTACGAACTCATTCGAAGCGAGCGCGGCGAACGGAACCCGAAGGTCCGTGAGCCTGCCGCCTCTGGGTGGCAACCCTTCGACACTCAAGCAGGGAACCAGCCCGGGGAGCTTTGCCAACCCGGCCGAGATCGGCGGGCCGCGATCATTCAGTTCGCCCGACACGCCCGGCATGCCGCAACCCTCGACAAAGACGGCCTGGGATTTCATGCCCGCAGACTGGTCGCGCGTCGACGGCACGTGGACGCCGCCCGAAGGCTTCACGCCAGTCACGCAACTCGAACATGCTCGCCTAGGGGTGATCACACCCGCGATGGCGCGCATCAGCGAACGCGAAGAACACCTCAGCCCCGAACAGGTACGTGACGAAGTCGCGGCCGGTCGGATGGTGATTCCCGCAAACCGCGTTCACCTCGAACACAAACTCGACCCGATGTGCATCGGGCGCGCGAGTCGCACCAAGGTGAACGCCAACATGGGCGCCTCGCCGGTTGCAAGTGACATCGCAAAGGAAGTCGAAAAGCTCCAATGGGCCGAGAAGTGGGGCAGCGACACGATGATGGACCTTTCGACGGGCGGCGACCTCGACGCGACCCGCACGGCGATCATTAAGAACTCGAGCGTTCCAGTCGGCACCGTCCCGATTTATTCGATGATCATTGGTCGCACGATCGAAGATCTCGACAAGAAGCTCATCCTCGACCAACTCAAGCACCAAGCCGCCCAGGGGGTCGACTACTTTACGATTCACGCTGGCGTGATGCGCAAGCATCTGCCGATGGTGAGCAAGCGTTTGATCGGCATCGTGAGCCGCGGCGGCGCTCTACTCGCCAAGTGGATGCTCCACCACAGCGCGGAAAACCCCATGTACACGCATTGGGAAGAGATCTGCGAAGTGATGCGCGAGTATGACGTCACGTTTTCAATCGGCGACGGACTACGCCCCGGTGGCCTCGCCGACGCCACCGACGAAGCGCAGCTGGGCGAACTCAGCGTGCTGGGCGAACTGACGGAACGCGCTTGGCGCCAGGGCGTCCAGGTGATGGTCGAAGGTCCCGGTCATGTGCCCTTTGATCAAATTGAATTCAACATGAAGCTTCAGCGGCAGCTCTGCCACGGCGCACCGTTCTACGTGCTGGGTCCGCTGGTGACTGACGTTTTCCCGGGTTACGACCACATTACGAGCTGCATCGGTGCGACATCGGCCGCGTACCACGGCGCGTCGATGCTCTGTTACGTGACGCCGAAGGAGCACCTCGGGTTACCCAAGAAGGATGACGTCAAGCAGGGCTGCATCGCGTACCGCATCGCGGCCCACGCGGGCGATATCGCCCTCGGCATCCCCGGCTCTCGAGACTGGGACGACGAACTCACAAAGGCCAGAGCCGCGCTCAACTGGGAACGCCACTTCGAACTGGCGTTCGACACAGACACGGCTCGCGCCTATCACGACGAAGACCTCGACGTCGACACAGACTTCTGTGCGATGTGCGGCCACGACTGGTGTTCCGTTCGGATCAGCAAAGAGATCCAAGACTTCGTCTCGGGCACCGACGCCGACTACGCGTGGGACAAGCCCAAGATCTCAGCAGCACTCACGGACGAGCAAAAGGAGATCTTGCAGAAGCGAGGTGTCCTTTCCCCGGCCGAACTTCATCGGCTGGCGTCCAAGACGCGCGCGACGATGGGAGAAGAAGCGGACAAAGCGGCGTGTCACAGCGACTTGACCGACTCGGAGCAGGCAATCTCGCTACAAGAAGAGAACCTCGCAGCGGCAGAGATCACAGGCGCCAAGCCCGTGATCGACAACGCGGCGGCTTTAGTTCCGTAGCGGCGGCTTTAGTCCCGTAGCGGCGGCTTGGGGTCCCGTAGCGGCAGCTTTGGGGTTCCCGTAGCCGCGGCTTTGGGACCCGGCAGCAGCAGCTTTGGCCCAGTAGCGGCCGGGCATCCGCCCCAGTTTGCGAGTCCCGGCTTGAATCGCAGCCCGAGAGACTGGCGCGGCGAACGAAGCCCCAAACGACAAAGCGCCTCGGAATCTTGCGATTCCTAGCCATCCCGTCGAAGCCTTTCCCCCCGGTTTGGCTTCGATCTTGTCCAACTCTTCGGACCCCTAGTGAGGGGGCACAGTCCCGCCCGCCATTCATTCTCGAACGCATTGCAGATGCACGCCTTAAAGTCGCGTTACTACGAGAGAATTTCGTAGCCGGATCCTGAAGCGTGTTGTATGCTCTGGCGCGTTAAAAAATTACAGTAAATTCAGGCACTTAGGAAGATCCGCCGCAATTCCATCCGTGGAACCGTGGCGGACGTGCCTGCACAGACCCTCGCAAGCCATTTCAAGACCCAGCGGGATGCCGCAACAAGCAAGGAACCACCCCAATTTCAGTCGCGCATAGCGGGTTGATGCACAGGCCTGATCACGCAAGGCCTTTACAGACGTGAGAAACGGAAGAGACAACAGCGCAGCGCAGTCAGCCGGGTCCGCCCCGGACGGAAGACTGCTAGATCAATAACGCAACGTGCACCGACCCAAGGTCGTGCGTGTCAAACTTAGAACGAGCCGTGCCACAACCGGCTCGAGCAAGAAAAGGGATTTTCGATGGACGTAAAGATCACACTTTCGGTCGAATTCAGCATCACCGAATCAGGCCTCGAAGACGCCTTTGACGAATTCGACGAACTCACCGTCGAGGGATTGATCCGCGAACTGATGGACAAGTCGGTCGCTTGCGACGATATCGCGGTCAAAGTTCTGGGCGGACCGAACACCCTTGAAGAATACGACCAGGTCGGCAGTTAGCGCCTTCACGCATTTGTCCCTCACCCCGTATCTCATGGGAAACGTACCGTGAACTGCCTCGGTTTTCGTAACCGCGTGCACAGTCGAGTGGAAAACGGCGCAGCTTGGCCCAATCTCGACGAACGAATATCAATCGGCGTCGCGCACCGTGCAGATCGCGTTCCATTTACAACCCGTTATGGTTCGCGCCGTGCGCTTCCGGGCACTGCATCCAAGCTTCGTCCAATGATGCTTGGTGCGATGCAAGTCGAGCTTCGATGAGCGACGACGGCGCGCCTTCGGAAGATCGATCGTCGGGAACTGGGCAGCGCGTCGAGATGCTACCGATTTTCCCCCTTCCGAGTGTCGTGTTGTTTCCATTCGTTCGCGTGCCGCTCTTCATTTTCGAGCCGCGCTACCGCCAAATGATCAAAATCGCGATTGAACGGGACGGCGTTATCGGCATGGTCACGGTCGTCCCCGATGAGATCGAGATGATGGCCGGGGATCCGGGGGTATTTCCGATCGGCTGTGTGGGACGAATTGAATCGTCCGAACAACGTCCCGACGGAACTTACGACCTTGTGCTCGAAGGCGTGTCCCGGTTTCGCATTGAAAGCGAGGGCGAGCGCCCAATTGAGCAGCCCTTTCGCACTGCGGACGTCGTTCTACTTAAAGAACCGGACATCGACCTGACGCCCGCACCAAACAACGACCCAGCGGTTCGCGCGATCGAAGAATACAGAGCCCAGGTGCACGCGCAGTACACCACACTGCTCGAACGCGAGGCGCCCGAATTCCTTGAACGCTTTCGCTCCGGCCAGCTAGATGCCATTCCAAACAGCGTCTACGTGAATTCGATCGCGGTCGCATTGGACATCAGCACACTCGAGAAACAGAGTTTGCTCGATTGTCCATCCACACTCGCACGCTTCGAACGATTGCTCGCGGTGCTTGATTTCAAGCTCGCTGAGCCGAGGCTTCACGCAATCGCGAACCCTACTTCCCTTCAATAATTTTCTGCTTTCACGATATTGAGAGATTTCTCGTAAAAACGTGAATTTCGCCGCTTGATGGAGTTTTGGTTTGAACGCGAAAAGCGCGAATGACACCGCAGTGCGAGCAGTGAAGTTGTTTGAAGGGTGAGTTGGAACTGCTCGAAATCGCAGAGTGTTCCGGAAAACAAACAACGGTTTCCGTGTGCGTCGACGTGTTTCAGATCCACGCAATACGGTGTCGATGAATTGGTGCGAACGCGTTGAATCGACTTTGCGAACTCGCGACTTCGATGGTTTACTGCGCGCGCAATCGAAGCCGAAGTCCATTGATTTTGAATTTCCATTCGGTCAACAATTTTATTCGCCAACGAGCCAATTTTTTCATGCCGATCTGAGTTCAACATGGTAAGTAGAGGACGCGGCAAATCGGTGAAACCTCGTCTTCACTGAACCGTCGCAACCGAGCGTTGCGTGTCGGTCGAACATCCATCGAGAGCCGGCAGTCAAAAGCCGGAAATTGGAAATTGGAAATTGGAAATTGGAAATTGAGAGCCAAACGTCAGCGAACCAAGTCTAAATTCGAAAACTCCGACCGAAGCAACAGACAGTTCGAACTAGACCCAGTGAGATCGAAACGTTCCACACATACCCTCGCTGGCCCCAAGTAGAGCAAAGCAACTCAGAACCAAACAACATTTAAAAATAAACAGGGCCGTTCGTTCATCATCGACCTTGCACCGTCTCGAATGAGACGCATCTATAAAAAGAGGCATTACTGACTCATGACCTTCCCCCCCGAGGTCTGGGATGGCGTTCTGCGCCGTTTGCAAAAACAGCTTGCTCCCGTTTCCTATGAAATGTGGCTTCCACAGATCGCCGCTAGGTGTGATGGGCATAGCTTGGAGCTCGGGTGCCCCACCCAGTTCCATTGCGATCGCATTCGCGATTATTTTCTTTCGACCATTGGAGACTGCGTCGCCGCCGAAGTGGGTGAGCGCGTCCCACTGCGAGTCGAACTCCGAACGAAGGCGTGCGCCGACGCTGCCCTGAAAGCAACAGCCAGCATGGCTGAGACCACGGCCGTCGACGCGGCCTCGCAGGCCGCGCTCCCGGTTGCCCTTCCCGGCGCCCCCTCGACTTCCCTGCTGTCATCAACCAACAGAACGATTGAGGGAACAGCTGGCGGGAACCCGCGCCGCGGCGCCAAGCCCCTCGCGAACACGCGCATGCGGAAGCGAACGCGCGACACCGTTTCCCTCAATTCAATGCTCCACTCGACCATCTCGAAGAATCTCGAACCGGGCGCCATTCTCGGCAGTACGCCCGGCAGTACGCCCGGGGGGCCGCCGAGCGCACAGGCAATGACCGCCGTGCCGAATCTCGAGCCCGCATTCGCAACGGCAACCGCGACCGCGAACCGATCCATTGCCTCGGTTCACAACCTCACACCACACATCATAAAGCGTCCGAGCCGGCCGGTTGGACCCACCAACCCCGCGATGACATTTCGTCAGGCGACATTCCCACTGACCTTCGATTCGTTCACGGTCGGTTCCTGCAACGCCCTTGCTCGCGAGGCATCGCTTGCTTTCGCAAACCAGGCGAGTGGTGCCGGGCAAGAACAGAATCCCGCGGCGCAGCTGGGGCTGAATCAACTCTTCATCGTTTCTGAACCCGGCCTCGGCAAGACCCACCTCGCCCGAGCCGTCATCAACACGACGTCTCGCGCCATGGGGGAACGTGCCCGCTACACCACAGCGGAATCGTTCACGAGCGAGTTCACCCACGCCTTGCGGGGTAACGAGATGAACAAGTTCAAACGCCGGTACCGCACCCAGTGCGACTTGTTGGTTGTCGAGGACGTTCAGTTTCTCGAAGGCAAGGCGGCGACTCAACTCGAATTCTTCCACACCGTGCAGCACGTGCTGGACTGCGGTGGACGAGTCTTGCTCACCAGCGACAAGTACCCCCAGCAACTCAGTCATCTCGATGAACGAATCCGCGCGCGAATTGCGAGTGGCTTTGTCGCCCAACTCGACTCACCCGACGCCGGAGTGCGAGGCAACATCTTGCGCGCGAAGGCGGCACACGGCGGCATCCGCTTGCCGGAAGACTGTCTTTCGATGCTCGTCGAGAAGGTCCAAGGCAACGTGCGCGAACTCGAGGGAGCGTTGATTCAACTCGTCACGATCGCGTCGCTCTTCAAGCGTCCGATCGACACCGACCTCACCGCCGAGTCGCTACGCGGCCGAAGTCCGCGGGTCACCGCACTTGCAAAGCGCGCGACCCCCGAAGCCATCATCGAAGCCGTCGCAGGCTTCTTCCAAACCAGCGCCGACGCACTGGCGTCACGCTCCCGCCGTCGCGACGTTCTCGTCCCGCGGCAACTGTCGATGTACCTGTGCCGCAGATACACCGACGCATCACTGGCCGACATCGGCCGCCTGCTCAACCGCGACCACCCCTCGGTCGCAAACGCCATCCGCAAGATCGAGCGCCAACTGCTCGAAAACGTCCGCCTTCGCTACCAGGTCGAAGCCCTCATACGCCGCCTAGACGAACTAGGCCACCGCCCTCTCCACACCCGCGACTAACCACTCCACACCCGCGACTAACCACTCCACACCCGCGACTAACCGTTCCCCAACATCGACTAACCGCTCCACACCCGCGACGAACCGTTCCCCAACATCGAACACATCAACTCGTTTCCCCAACACGAGCGACGAACGGTTATGTCCGAGTTTTGTCCCCCGACAAAACTTTCTGCCTCCCCAAGCACAACCCACCGCACGACCGCGCACTCAAGCGGCACATGCCGACTTTTGTCCGCTTTGTCGGCTTTGTCACGCCCCCCCTCCCAGCCAAGCCGCCGCGGACGAACTCCCCCGCGAAGCAAGGGAACATCCGGGGCCCCCTTCTCTTATTGAAGATCTATCAAGCCAACCCCCACTCCTGCCGAAACAAAGGCAGGACCCCCCCCATGCCCAAGCCTCCCCCAAACCCCACCTCAAGCGCTGACGAGTTCCGTGTCTGGCGCCACCCGTTCCGCAGCCTCCCCACCCGCCTCGGCTTCTTCGTACTCGCCGTAACGCTGTGCACATCCCTCGTCATCAGCACGGTATCGCTCCGCGCCATCGATTCCTTCCTACGTGAAAAAATCCAGGAATCCTTTCCCGCAATGCTCCAACGCACCGGGATCGAACTCGACTTCTGGTACGAAGACCACAAGGCCATCGCCGCTGAATTTGCGCGCGACCTGATAAGCGTTGGCCACTTGCAAGACCTACTCACTGACACAAGCCCCAGCGAAAAGTCCTTCGCGCGCACGGTCGTGGGACGGCAACTTCACTCGATGCTTCTCGAAGTACCGACCTTCTCCTCAGCGTTTGTGCGTGACGGCCAGGGTGAACTCCTACTTTGGCGCGGTGACGAACTTGAGCTGCCCCAGAGCATGCGCGACCCGCTAGCATCGGCCACTTTCAGCCGCGTGGGATACAGCGAAGGGCGCTACTACCAAGTCACCTCGACCGAACTCGAAGGCACCCTCGGCGCAACGCTCCACTTCGTATTCGATCTCGCCGTGTTGGCCCCCGTTCTGAGGCTGCACGGCGGCGGGATGCAGGGTCATATCTCGATCGTCGACGCCGAGCAGCGCTACATCGCGTCGAGTTCAGGCGAGCGAACCGCGTCGACCTACGCGCTCCCACTTCCGGGCGACGGCGCCGCAACGCGTGCGGTGGAACGGATTGACGACGAAGACCGACGATTCATCGCGAGCAGCATGCCCGTGGGTCGCCACAATTGGTCTCTCGTGATCGAGGAAGAGTACGACCTGGCGTTCGCCCGGGTGGCGACCGCGATGCGCCGTGTCGCGGGCATCAACCTCGCCATCATCGCGGTCTTCGCCTTGATCGCTTATCGGTTCGCGGTCGGGCTGGTGCGTCCAGTCGAGGCGTTGTCCCGCGCCGCGCGTCAAATGTCGAACGGCGAAATAAACATTCAACTTCCCAGGACAGCGTCCAGAGACGAAGTCGGCCTCCTCACCCGAGCCTTCAGCGAGATGACGTCACGCATCGAAGCCAACGCACGGGAAATCGAAGCCGCCAATCGCCACGTCGAAGAAGTCAACGCCGAGCTGCGCACCCGCAACGACGAACTGCATTCTGCCAACCACGTGCTGGCGCAGCTTTCCATCACCGACGGCCTCACGGGGCTCTACAATCACCGCTACTTCCAGGACTCACTCGCGAAAGAAGCCAAACGCACGAATCGTACCGAGGAGCCCTTGGCCTTGATCCTGATTGACATCGATCACTTCAAGAGGTGGAACGACAGCCTGGGACACGCGGCGGGGGACGCGATCTTGAAACGCATCGCCGAAGTGATGAAGACGCTGCTACGGAGTTCGGACGTGCTCGCCCGCTATGGCGGCGAAGAGTTCGCGTTGCTCGCGCCCGGGACCAGCGCGGACGGTGCCCAGCAACTCGCCGAAAAGATCCGCAGGACCATTGCAGAAACTCAGTTCTTCATAAATCCACCGAGCGAACGACGCAACGTCACCGTGTCGATGGGACTTTCGCATTATGCGGGCGACAAAAAGCAACTATTCAGCGAAGCCGACCAAGCGCTCTACCGCGCCAAAGACTCGGGACGCGACTGCGTCATGGTCTTCGAACCCAACGAAGGTTCTTGAGTTAGACAACCCCCCTGCACCTTTGTCTCGATGCCGCGCGAATCGATTTGCTCTTCGCAGAATTCGCACGAGTCCCACTCCCATTCGATTGACAGCGCGACACTCGCTCCGTTAGGCTCGGCGATTCGAAAGTACTGAAAGGGATCTCGCACACTTCGTCTTTGTAAGGGTCTGGCATTTGGCCAAAACTCTTGCATGCGCGGTGCCGGGAAAACTGGGAAGCCGGTGCAAATCCGGCGCGAGCCCGTCGCTGTAACTGGGGACAGCTTCAACGAAATACCACTGACCGCCGTTCTTCGAATCGATTCATTGGGTTGATTCAACGGAGAGCACAGGTTGGGAAGGTGTTGAAGCCTGAATGATCCAGAAGCCAGAAGACCGACCTTTCATCGACATCGGTTGTTTGTAGAGCGAGCACGATTCGCCCCGCACGCAGCCACCGAATTGAATGCTTTTCTCCGGGGACCGAGAAGGAGTTTCGCGCCCAGCGCCAACGCCATCACCAATTCGGTGTGGTGCGGCGAGGCGCCCAACTCCCGTTCACAATCTCCTGGGTCGGTTTCATTGCACTTTTCGCGTGCACGACAGATGCCCGTGCGCGAAATCAAATGTTCGCTTCGAGGAGCCAAGGAGAATCACGTGCATACCTTGACCCGTCACTCACGACCAAACGGTTTCGTTTCCAGAATACTTACAAGCTCGGTGCTCGCCGCCGCGACGATGCTCGTCGCCGCAACCGCAACCGCAAATACCATCAACTTTGACGACTTCACGCTGGACGGCAGTGGCTTCTACAACGGGAGTGACCTGGGCGGCGACTTCACAGTTGGAAACGGAACCTTCAGCGGAACCTTCAACAACACCTTCAGCTTCGGTTGCTGCTGGGACGGTTGGTCGGTGAGCAACCACGGCGACACCGCAACGCCTGGATTCGGTAATCAGTACAGCGCGATCACCGGCGGTGGCTTCGGCGGCGCCGGGCAGTTTGGCGTAGCGTTTACCGACTCGGCGAACATCACCCTCGCAAGCGCCGCCAACATCACCGGAACCTACCTGACCAACACCACGTACTCAGCGCTTTCGATGTTGAACGGCGACAGCTTCGCGAAGCAGTTCGGTGGCGCATCGGGCACGGACGAGGACTGGTTCAGCGTCACGGTCGAAGGTCGGCTTTCTGGTGCGGCGACAAGCAGCGTGGAGTTTTTCCTCGCCGACTACCGGTTTGCGAATTCTGTCGACGACTACATCATCGACGACTGGACCTGGGTTGATCTTTCGAGCCTCGGCCTAGTCGACGAATTGTCATTTTCGTTCGCGTCCTCCGACGTCGGCGACTTCGGCGTCAACACGCCATCCTATGTCGCCGTCGATTTCATTACGTCCATACCAGAGCCGAGCACCGGTCTCTTGTGCGCACTGGGGCTCGCAGCCATGCCGAAAAGACCCCGGCGATCGCAGAAGGTTTAGACGAAGCGGCGTCTAGCCTCGGAGCCTGTGACGCAGGCTCCGAAGTACACCGCCACGTTTTTCGTAGATGGGCTCGGCGCCTGCTGGGCGCGTCTTAAAACGGCGATGGCTCCAGATCCACTGCTCCGGTGCTTCGCGGATCGCGGCTTCGATCGCAGCGTTGATGCAGGCGACGTTCTTCGTCAGCAGTTCGGGCGGTGCGTTCTCGTCTTGGTCGAGTTCGAGCGGCGCACCAATGCGTGCAACGTGCTCGCCCGTCTTTCCCTTTCGGTAGAAGAACACGGGGATCACGGGAGTACCTCGTGTCATTGCGATGAGGGCGGGGCCACTTCGGGTCGACGCCGCCACGGAGAAGAACGGTGCGAAGACGCCTTCTTCTTCACCCGCATTTTGATCCATCAAGAGTGCGACATAGCGGCCGCGCCCAAGTGCGCGAAACAAACCCAACGCGGCGCTTCCCATGGAAAGTGTTTCGAGACCGGCTTTCGCGCGCCAACCCGTCACCACGCGCTCAACCGCGGCGTTTTTGAATCCGTGCTGGACAACGCTAATGGGGAGTCCGTGATGCGCGAGAGCCGCGGCACAGAATTCCCACGAACCGAAGTGAGCGGTTACGACGAGCCCGCCGTCTTGTCCCGAAGACTTTCGGGCAATTTCGAGATTTTCGCGGCCTTCAATCGTGACACGGTCGAAGCGTGCACCGGAGTCACGCCGATGCATCGAACAAACTTCTGCGACGCTGCGCCCGAGGTTCGCGAAGCTTTCTACCATGATGCGCGTGCACCCCTCGTCTGACTTCTCGGGAAACGCGAGGCGGATGTTCGCGTAGGCGTCTTTTGTGCGGGGGCCTCCCACCCGGGCGTAAAGCGACGCAAGGTGAGCGCACAACTCGCGCGCGAAACCCGGCGGGAGAACGCTCAGGCAGAAGATCACGCCTCGCAGCAACACACCCATCATCCGGCCTCCTGACGGTTTGTCACAAAGAAGATTCCGCGCTCAAACACGCGTTAGCGGGTGCGCGTGATCCGCACTCCAGCCCAATCGAGCACCCCCGCAATGGGCTTCGACTTTCTCACCGTCAATTGGACACTCTCGACTGGGAAATTCTCAAACAATGCATTCGCGATGCGCTCACCCAATGCTTCGACAAGCTTATGCTCACGACCGCCCGCAACTTTTTCGACAATTTCGTAGATCTCTCCGTAGTCGATCGTTTGCGAAAGGTCGTCGGTCTGCCCAGAAGGACGAAGGTCAAAGCCGAGTTCGAGATCGAGACGAACGGGTCGACGCATCTGCCGCTCCGCCTCGGTGACGCCGAGGGCAGCAGGCACTTCGATGCCTTCTAAAAGGATGATGTCGGGGGCATTGGAATGGGGCATGAGTCCGCCGAGGTCGTTTGCGTGAATGAAGCAACAGTAGCTCGACTCAGTCGATCGACTACGACGCTGGGTGAAAAGAGTGCGATCCTAAATCGCGTCCAGCCACCTCGACGCCGCCTTACAGCTAGTGAAGCGGGTCCAGGTGAGGTGCTTCCAGCGGGGATCGTCGATCGTGTGGTTGTAGAGCGCCCGCCTCTCAGGGTGCTTGACCCACGCCCACGCGATGACCGATTTGTCGGGGTCACGGGAATAGAGGTTCGACCAAGGCTCTCGGTTGCCGTTCCACAACACTTCGCGCGTGATCGAGCGGCGAACCGTTCGCCATACGACAGCTCGCATATTTTCGAACCGGCTGGGATCGAGCCAGATCATCTGCTGTGCGTGGCTCCAAACCAATTCGCGGACAAGCTCGTAGCCGCCTTCGATGATCCAAGTTGGATTGGCATCGATGAAGGCGCCGACCCGCGCGCGAAATTCTCCGGGGTCGATCATGCGCCAACTCGCCTGATGCGCGATGCCGTCGAGTTCGAGATGCGGATAGCCGAGCTTGTGAGCCAGCGCGCGGGAGAATGTTGACTTTCCGCTGCCAGAGTTGCCGACCACGCACACTCTTTGAACGAGAGTCAGCTGAGCGGCATCCCAAGCATAACCTTTAGCTCGCGGATCAACGTGGCCCGCATGGCGTCCGGTTCGATGATCTTTTCGAGCGAGCCGACTTCAAGGGCGCGTTCGACGCTGTGAACTTCGTCAAATTCCGCGGCGATCTCGGCCTGCTTTTCGAGGGTGACTTCGGCAATTTTGCTGTCGAGCGCCTCGCGGGCTGCTTGGGTCCCGCGGTATCGCAACTCACGCTCGCACTTCTTCACGCGCTCGTCTTCCAATGCACGCACGCGAACATCGCGAGAGAAGACCACCTTGGCCGCGGGACCGCCTCCGATCACCGAAGCGTACGAACCCGAAAGCGCAAAGGCGCGAATGTTGTCGCTGAGTTCTCTTGAGAAGACCACGTATGCGCCGCCGTGATAACGCGACACGACCTGGAACAAGAACGGGCCGTCGAAGTTAACGACCGCTGTTGCGATCTCGGCCCCGTACTCAAGCTGAAGTTTGCGGAGTGACTCCGGCGAACCATCAAAGCCCGAAAGGTTTGCGAGCATCACAACCGGGCGACGACCGCTGGCAGCGTTGATGGCACGCGCAACCTTCTTCGACGAAAGAGGAAAGAGGGTTCCGCCGGTCCACGACTCCGGACCGTCGAAGGGGCGGTAGCCGTCACGCGGGATGTTGTGGCTTTCGATTCCGATCGTGGTCACGGGAACGCCACCCAAATGGGTATCCCACACGATGGCAGTTTCGGCGCCTACCATCTGTCGCCATCGCTCGAGGTGGCCACCGTCTTGATCGATGACCGAAGACATCACGGCGCGCATATCGAAGGGGCGCTTACGTCCTGGGTTCGTTTCGTTGTTAAAGATCTCGCCAACGGTTTGGAAGTCGAACCCTTCCTCTGGAGTAAGGACGAAGTCACATACCGAACGCGCTGCCGGGTCTTTGCTTTCGAAAAGCCGCGGCACCTTCTCGCCCGGGGCGACGTAGCTGTACCGGTAGTATTCGAAGAGCGTTTGATACGCCTCGGCCAAGTTACGCGCGTAGTACTGCGCTTGGCCATTCGGCCCCATCACCCGTTCGAAGCCGCCGATCGCCTCTTCGTCTTCCGCCGACACGGCCCCCGACGCTTCAAGAGCAGCGCGCCCGGTCAACACCATGGAGGCGCGCGGGGTCATGATGAGGGCACCCTTGGTGTGCATCAACATGGTGGCGAGCGCGTCGAAGTAACTCTGCGCGCCAACGTTGATTCCCTGCACGATCAGATTGATCTCGCCACCCGCTTGGGTGAAATGAACGATACGACGCACCACACGCGCGGTGGCGTCGAGGTTTTCGGTGCCACTGTCCATCGCGATCTTTGCACCACTCGATACGGGAACCCACTCGACGGGAACGCGACGTTCTTCTGCGAGGTCGAATGCTGCGACCAATCGATCGCACTCGCCCAGTGAAAGCGCCCCCATGCCCCGGGTTGGATCGGACAGCACGAGCACGCGCTCCATGCCTTCAGGGAACTTTTCGGTCGGAGTCGAGATGACGCCCAACACGACAGCACTCTCATTGAGGCCGGGACTGCGTTCGACCGCGATCGCTTTCGGCGTGGCCGAGGCTGGGTCGAGGTCGTATTCCTCGAACGTTCCCCGCGGCAAACTCGGCATCGCGTTGCTCCGGCCGTTTGTGCGCGTCACGCCATCGGTGACTGCATCTTCGATGCTGCGTTCGTCCGAGGTCAACATGCTGATGATCTCGTACGGATAAATGCGTCGCCTTCGCCTCGATCCCACAACCTTTCGCTCGTAGTCTCCGGCAGGCTGCAACGGATCATTGTGAGGTTCGCGCCACGAAATTTCCATCTGTGGGCCGGTGTCCGTAATGACGATCTCAATCGGACGCGCGGGCGCTTCCGGTTCTTCGACGTCAAGCAGGCTCAATTGAACGGTGACCTTCTCGAGACCCAGGTGCCGGGTCGCGGGAGCGAGCCTGCGGGCGAGTCGCGCAGCAGCGTCTCGGTCGAGATACATCGCTGGCGCGACAAAGATCGAAATACGGTTCCACTGTAAACGTCGATGCGGGTCACGAGTTTGCAACACGGTACGCAGGCTGCGCGCCGCGCGATGGAATACGCGCACGAATGCTGGGATCCGTTCTTCGACGTCGGGTGTCACGCCGGGGGACCGATCGCGGGCGTCCGCGAGCACGAACACGCGCTCGTCACCGTCTTCGTCGCGACTGCGGCCATAGAAGGTGTAGATCCCCTCTTCGCTTTGCAGACGGTCGAGTTCAAAGTTGCGCAACCGGTCGAGGTTGATGCGGTCGGCGGTTTCGGGGTGGAGGTCGATGTAACGAGTCTGCAATGCCGCGGCGCCCTGATCGTCGGGTTCGAACGTCTTGTATACGTCCTGCCCTTCGTCGAGGATCAAACCCAGGGTCAAGCGACACGGAAGGGTGGTGGCTTTGACGTGTTCGGTGATGCGTTCGAGCAGAGGCCCGATATCGTCGGCGTCCGAAATTGAAACCATGAGTTCGATTGAGTGCGCAGCGTGCTTGCTGCTCTTCGACGTCAAGCGTGTCGTGGCAGACTGCAGAGCCTTTGCGACCGCGACGGCGTCATCGTCTTCGCCGGCTGTACCCGCGATCACCAGACCAAACTCGGGGTACTCGAACGAGAGAATTCTAAAACCGTCTGCCTTAATGAAGCTACGGTCGCGCGGGACCGCTGGCGAGAACACGCGTTGAACATGTGCCGCGAGTGCGATCTCACGCAAACTTGGGTCGGTCGCCGCGATCCAATTGCCGACGCGATCAAACACGCGCTTTGCCGCCGCCGCAACTTCGACCATGACGTTCGCAGAAGGCGCAACCGGGCTTTGTTCGTTCTTGCGCAACCAGGTTTCGAGATCCTTCGATCGCTGCTCTGCTTGGCGCTCGACTTCGCGTTTGTCAAACAGCACGTAGTTGGCTTCGAGCGCCGCGTCGGCGAGGGTATCGGAGAGACGCCCGCGCATGCGGGTGATGCGGATCAACGCACCGGATAGCTGACGGTCCTTGTCGAACTCAATGCCTGCTTCCGCCAATGCGGTGAGGTGTCGGATCACGGCAAGGACGAGACGAAGCCGCAAATCCGGGTCGACCTGGGTCGAAAACAAGCGGAGCACGGCACGCTCCAGCGCGTCACTCGGAGTCAGGTCACCCACGCCGTATTGCGCAAGTGCGCGCTTAGCCAGTTCGAGAAATTCTTCGGCAATGCCGGCCCCCGAAGCCCGCAACCGGCGCACGAACATCCGGAAGCGTGCCGCATTCGACGGACCGAAGTCCCCAGAAAGCGATGCCCGGGGTGCGGTAATGAACATTTCTTCGGTGTCGACAAACGAACCGATCGCATAACGAATGCGAGACATCTGTTCGAGGAATCCGAGCGACACGCCTTCCGGCAGCGGTGCCTCAAGGAGAGCGACGAGACTTTCACTGCGGACCGGATTTGCGTCGAATCCAAGCGCCACACGGCGCACTTCTTCGAGCACGGCCTCGACCGCGTTTTTGCGGAGCGGCCGTTCACCGCGATCGGCGGCGAGCAAGTCCGGGTCTCCCAGCGGACTGGACTCGTTGGGGGTAAATAGAAGTGCGAGAGGGTCGGTCTGTTCCGGCAACGTAATGCGCGGCTTCGGCGCCGTGTCATCCCCCTCGCCTGCTTCGGGGTCGATGACGAGCAGCAATTCCCCAGCACTCACTTGTTGTCCGCTGCGAACGATGACCTCCGTCACCACGCCGGCGACCGGCGCATGAAAACCGATTTCCATCTTCATGGCTTCGAGGAGTCCGAGTGAGTCGCCAACTTTAATCTGGTCGCCTTCTTGAACGTGGAGCGCGACAACCATCGCGGGAGTGCCGGCAATCACTTGTCCCGCAGTTTGCCAGCTATAACGATACGGATGTCCGTCGATCTCGATGCGAAGCCCGATGTCGGATGCGTCGTAAAGCAAGCGGCGAACGCGGTCATCGATTTCGAGGCGCGCGCGGTTTTCCCCTTCTTCGCGCATCAACGCACCGACGACGAGACCATCGAGGTGGACGCGGTAGCGCCATGCCCCGGTCGCGTAGACCGTGGTGCGGTAACTCTCGCCATCGATACTGACGTCGATCTGCTGCCCACTCGACGACGGGATGCGCTCGGGCGCGATCCGCGACACGTCGGAATAGAAGTTGAGCCGAACCGCGGCGCGTCTGCGTTGGTAAGCAAAAATCGCCGCCGCGACGATTGAGTCTTGTGCGAGTTCGGCCTCGCCCTCCCTTAGAGCGCGATCAGCGTCTCGGTCCCGACGGTCGAGCCAACCCGTGTCGACTTCACCCGCCCGGAAGTCCGGGCTGTCGAGCACTTCGAGCAGGTAGCCGCGGTTTGTCGCGCCACCTTGAATGACGAGTTCCAGGTCTTGCAGCACACACGCGAGGCGCGCCCGCGCGTCGTCGCGGTTGTCTCCAATTGCGATGACCTTGGTGACGAGCGAGTCGAAGTCCGGAGGTACCATGGTGCCCGTAACCACACCCGAGTCGATGCGCACCCGCGGCCCAAGCGGCGGTTCGAAGCGCACGATCTTTCCAGGCGAAGGAAGGAATCCCTGGTCGGGATCTTCTGCGCAAAGTCGTGCCTCGATCGCGACACCGCGCTCGCGGATCTCAATGTCTTTGATCGATTCGCCCCGGGCGATCTTCACCTGAAGCTGCACGAGATCGATGCCCGTAATTTCTTCGGTAATCCCATGCTCGACCTGCAAGCGCGGATTGACTTCAAGGAAGAAGAACTCGTCCTTCTTGAGCAAGAACTCGACTGTACCTACGCCCGAATAATTCACGTGGGTCACGATTCGCACTGCGGCCTGCTCGATGTTTCGCTTGAGCTCGGCAGAGATTCCCGGTGGAGGCGCTTCTTCCAACACCTTCTGATGTCTTCGCTGCACCGAACAATCTCGTGATCCAACCGCAAGAACATTGCCATGCAAGTCTGCCGCGATTTGAACTTCGATATGTCGCCCGTTGATGACACGCTCCTCGCAGAACAAGCGGTCGTCACCAAAAGCGTTCTTGGCTTCAGAAGCCGCGGACCGGAAGGCCTCTTCGAGATCTTCCTCACGGTCCACCATGCGGATCCCGCGACCGCCGCCACCCGCCGTCGCCTTGATGGCGAGCGGATATCCGATCTGCTTTGCGTGCTTGAGTGCGTCTTGTTCGTCCGCGAGAACTCCGCCGTTCCATGCCGACACCGGAACGCCTGCTTCTTCGGCCGCAAGTTTCGAAGTGATCTTGTCTCCGAGCGATCGCATCGCTTCCGCGCTTGGGCCAAGGAACGTGATGCCTGCTTCAGCCAAGCGATCGACAAAGTCAGGCGACTCGGCGACGAAACCCCAACCCGGCCAAACCGCGTCTGCTTCAACGCTCTTGAGCGCCGCAATCAAACCGTCGTGGTCGAGGTAGGCCGCAACCGCACCGGCACCGTCCGACAGGGCAAACGCGTGATCGGCCTGCCGCACGAACGGAGCGTCCTGGTCCGGCGTGGTGTACAGCGCGATTACTTTCATGTCGCTGCCCTCGTGGGCACGCAGACTCTTCACAGCACGAATACACCGCATCGCGGCTTCGCCGCGGTTCACGATTGCGAGTCGTCGAATTTCAGGCAACGCGCATCTCTCCCTGCTGGCAAGTCGGAGCAATGTCGCAAGTCGAAGCATCGTGGCTGGGCAAAGCGTCGTAACAAGCAAACGCAATCCATTCGCCATGATGCGAAAGTGAAACGCTGAGTCCGGTTGGCTCGTTGCCGATAAAGAGCTGCGGGATGCGAGCGTTCTTGCGAATTTCTAGCGATGTACGAGGCACTGCGAGGTGCTCCGCAATTGCGCCGCACGCGAATGCGCGGACCGCCGCGCTCTCGTCGTCGCTGTTCATCGATTCAACCGGTTCAACACCCGCGATCACAAACTCAAACTCCGATGGGTCGCACACGGCAACCGCGTGGATGTGGCGCGAAGACTCCGTAAACCCAACGAAGTAGCGCGCGTCTTTGTGGGTCACCGTTGCTCGCGCGTCAGTCAGGTTCGGCTGCACTTCAAACTTTCGAGGCGAGAAGATCGTTTCTGAGTCGATCTGTCGCGCAAGCTTGTAGCTCGCTTCTTTGGCAGCCCAAAGTCGCCATCGCTGGTGCGAGGGCACGGATGCCTTGTTGATCTGCATCTGTTCGTCCCGGGTAAAGACCCGGGCATCGAAGCTGCCACGATAAGTCGCCATGTCGGCGTCGCGGTCACAGAGGTCTACGACGTCATTGCCGACCATTGAAGTACTCCTCTTCCATGTTCGCTAGGCGACCAATGATCTGCACAACCAAATCGCGAGAGCGCCTCGCACCCTTGAGGTCGCTCTTCGGTTCGAAGCAGTCTGTCGCAATCGTAAAGCTGTCGCCCATGTTCGGGATGCTTCCCCAACTTTCCTGGGTGTCGCCGCGCATGTAGACACACAGCACCCGGCAACCAGGCGTTGCGGCAATGATTCGTCCGACGCCCCAAGCCACCGACTCGTCATTCACTCGTCCCGTTCGACTCCGCGTGCCTTCTGGGAAGAGCAGCGCGACCTCGCCACGAATCAACAAGTGAGTCACGCGATTAAGTACTTCCGCGACCTTCTCACGTTCACCACCGCGGGAAACCGGAATGCATTTTGCGACGAAGACCAAGATCCTGGTGACGCCGGTGCGCGCAAAATTTTTCCGCTCGGGCGTGTTCCACGGCATCTCGTCCCAATGAATCACATATTTCCACCACGGCACGACCGCCCAGGCAAGGACGATCGAATCGATCAGGGTAAGGTGATTGGGACAGATCAGAAGCGGCGCGTCACTCTCTTCGCGAAGACGTTTGTATTCTTCACGAAGTGCTACGACGTTTTTAATTCGGTATCCCAGGACGAAGCGCAGAAAGAACACCATCGGCGGGATCCAAAATGGACCCATGACGCGTCCGACTTCGCGCTGAAGCGCGTGCCGGAAACGCAGTCCACGGGGAACCATTGATGGCGTCGAGTCACTCACTCGCCGAGCCCCTTTTTTTCGCTTTCATGGTGCCATGCCGCGCAACAAGCCTTCGCTCGATCTACGGCCCAGCATCTAGCCGAGTTTCGAAACGATCAGTGTCACGGCATCGCCAACGGTGTTCACCGTGTCGACGTCTTCGTCGGCAATTTCGATATCGAATTGGTCCTCGAATGCGATCACGACGTCAACAAGACGCGCCGAGTTGACCTTGAGGTCTTCGAGAATGTTCGTCGTCATCGACACTGCTGCGAAGGCTTCCTCGTTCTTCACCCAAGGCTTCAAAATCTTTACCACGCCTTCCATTACTTCCGACTGCTCCATTTTGACCCCCTTCTATTCAAGTAATTGATGGTGCTGTTCAAGTTCATTTTGCTGACTGTCGGCGCGCCCACACGGCCGTTTCTAATTTTCCCACTTCTTGAAGATCACGCACGCATTCACGTCTCCAAAACCGAAGCCCGCCTTCGCGATGATCTTCATGTCCGGCATTTCTGCACCTTCGTACGGAATTGCCTTTTTGAAAGGCGCAATTTCGGGATGCAGATCTTCGCAGTTGATTGCCGGTTGAACAAAGCCACCCTTCAACATCAACAGCGATGCGACCGCTTCGATCCCACCGGCCGCGCCGAGTGCATGACCTATAAGAGACTTCGTCGCGGTGATCTTCGGGAAATCGTCGGGCCCGCGACCCAACCCTCGTGCCCAAGAGCCAATTTCTTTTGGGTCCGCACCGGTAGCCGTGAGGTGACCATTAATCACGTCGACGTCGTCGCCCGTGATTTCGGCGTTGGCGAGCGCGCTCTGAATGCAGCGCTTTACGCTTTCGGGATTGGGCGACGTCATGCTGCCCCCCATGCGTTGCCCGCCGCAGTTCACTGCGCCACCCAACACCTCGGCGATGATGTCCGCGCCGCGCGCTTGCGCACTGTCAAGACTCTCGACCATCACAACACCCGCCCCCGAACCGGGAACGAAGCCCGCGGCCGAAGCACTCATCGGACGCGACGCCTTCTCGGGGTCGTCGTTGAAGTTGCGGCACAGAACTCGCATCGCATCGAAACCGGCCCAGATGTAGTGACTCGCACCTTCGGACCCACCACAAAGCATGCGCTCTGCGAGGCCCAACTGGATGCGATCGCGTCCCATGATAATGGCTTCGGTGCCGGTACTACACGCACTCGAATTCGTTGTGACCTGATTCCCCAGCGCAAGTTGGCCGGAAATTCGCGCCGACACACCACTCGCCATCACTTGCTCGACAGCGGTCGAACCCAGGCGACGCACTTTCTTCTCATTCGTGAAGGGCACGACGCGCTCAGCGGTTGTGTCCATGCCCCCAATGCCTGTGCCGAGAATCGCGCCCGCATCCCAGTCGGGGTCGGCGTCGGCGTCCGGAACCGTGAGGCCAGCGTTCTCCCATGCTTCAACGGAGGCGAGGCTCCCGAACCGATGGCTCATGTTCATCGCCATGAGTTCTTCTTCAGAAAACCTTGCCTTGGCAAGCTCGTCCGCACCTACGGGTGTCCCCGCGACGTGACTCCCGAACTTGTGCTCTGCCATCGATTCCTGAAAGCGAATTCCCGAACGCCCTATGCGGAGTGCACTTTCAAATTCGATCACGCCATTCCCGTTCGGGGCAATGACACCAAGGCCCGTGATTACGACTCGCCTCATCGCGGCACTCCCATCCCAGACAACACACCCGAACAAACCACGGTGCCGTCATCGAGCGTCATTTCCATTTCGCAGCGCAGTTTCTTGCGTCGAAAAAACACCTTGCGTGCGGTTGTCGTCACGCGGTCGCCTGGTTTTACCATGCCGGAGAAATCGACCTGGGCGTCAGTGAACATCGTGAGAAGTTTGTCAACTTCTTCCGGCGAGTGTTCCGCCGCATAGAGATAGATCCCGTACGCGACGACACCGGCTTGGGCCATGGCTTCAACGAGAATCACACCGGGCGTCACGGGGTTGCCCGGAAAGTGCCCGCGATAGAAGTCGGCGTCTTCGCGGAACGTGTATCGCGCAACGATGTGCTCGAGGTCGAGTTCCACGATCTCGTCGATAAAACGAAAGGGATCCTGCTGGGGGACTCGGGCGAGCACATCTTCTTTGCTCATTAGATCAGCCACCGTACATGCCTCCGTTCACATGCACGACGGTGCCGTTGATGTAGCTCGCGCGCGTAGACAAGTAAGCAACGACATCTGCGACTTCGTCCGCGGTCCCCATGCGGCCCTGAGGAATTTTGCCAAGAATGTTTTCCTTCACTTCTTCAGGAAGCTCTTCAGTCATCTCGGTATCGATAAAGCCGGGGGCAACTGAGTTCACCAAGATGTCTCGTCCAGAAAGTTCCTGGGCGAGCGACTTTGTAAATGCGTCGAGCCCCGCCTTCACCATCGTGTAGGGAACTTGTCCGGGGTTGCCCGTATGTCCCACAACACTCGAAATATTGATGATGCGCCCTGTTCCCTTGCGCATCATGAAGCGTCGTAAAACCATCTTCGAGAGATACCAAGTACCGCGTGCAACTGACGCAACCGAATCGTATTGAGCAACGGTCATCGTCAGCATCGGTGCATTGACGTTAAAGCCCGCGTTGTTGACCAACACGTCCACGCGACCCGCCGCGGCTTTGATTTCTTTGATCAGCCCGTCGATGGCTTCGGGTTCCGCGAGGTCCGCGCGCACCCCAAAACTTTCGGGCAGCTCAGCCAGTAGCTTCTGCGCCTTCTCTTCACTCGATCGATAGTGGATACCAATGCGAAAACCTTCGGCGGCAAGCCGTCGGCAGCACGCAGCGCCTATGCCCGTGGCGCCACCCGTTACGAGAGCTACAGGTTGATCACTCATTCTTGATTCCGTCCGCCGCGACTATTTTCGCTGGCCAGTGGGTAGTCGTCGTACGCGATGTCCATAAACGTGCCGACCCGCGCGTTGTCGACTTTGTAAATCTCATCGCCGTCGACCAACACGCGTGCGTTTCCGACCACCATCGATGCGCCCTGTTTTTCCAACTTGCTGTAGCGGCGGACGTCGATCTCGTATCGCACGAGTTTGTCGTGCGGCCTGATCTGACCAAAGAAGTCCACTTCCCCAACACCGAGCGCACGCCCCGTCCCCGGACCGCCACGCCATACGCAATAGAAACCGAGCAGCTGCCACACCGCATCGAGGCCGAGGCAACCGGGTTGCACCGGGTCACCGTTGAAGTGACAGTGAAAGAACCAGTCGTCGAGGCCGACGTCGCTCTCGGCAACGATCTTGCCGCGCGACCGATTCGCGGTGATCTCCGTAATGCGGTGGAACATCATCATGGGCGGCGTAGGGAGACGCGCCTTGAAAGTGTCGGGCGGGTCGCTCACGAGACGACCATATGAAAAGGCGAGAAGCTCGTCGTGATCGAAGTGATCTCGTTCGCCGAAGTCTTTGTAAGTAAGCGGTGCGGTCACGCGCCCTTCCCTTGCGTCATGCGGATCAAGTAGCGCCCCCAAGTCAAACCTGAGCCGACACCCACCATCGCGATGTCATCGTTCGGCTGCCATTTTTCCCAATTCATCGACACCACCGAAACGCCGCTCGCGGCACCCGTATTGCCGTACCAGTCCACATTGTAGTGATGTCGTTCGTTCGGAATTTCGCATTTGCTACTCACGTTTTCGAGCATGCGCAAATTTGCCTGATGGCCGACGAAGTGAAAATTGCGGTCATCGTCAGAAAAGTCTTCGTGCAACTGATTGACCCCGGCAATCGTCTTCCGGATCGCAAACATCTGCACCGCGCGGCCGTCTTGCTCGAAGAAGCCAAGGCGCGGGATCACAACCTTGGACTGACCTGCCGGGCTCGATTCGAGGTTGCTGCCGATGATCTCGGCGCGCCCGGGTATGCGGGTTGAGATCACGGCCGCCGAAGCGGCGTCGCCCCAGAGCACCGCGCTGTTTCGGTCGTCATAGTTGACGGTACGAGTCATCACCTCGCTTGCGACCACAAGTACGAAGTTCGGAAGCTTGCTGGGATCCATCATGGAGAGCATGTTGATCGCCGCAAAGAAGCTCGTGCACGCCGAGCCGATGTCGAACGAGGTGGCCTCGATCTCGAGCAGCTCCGCGATGCGCGCCCCTTCCGCCGGGATCGCGAAGTCAGGCGCACAACCGCCGCAGATCACCATGCCGATCTGGTCTTTGGTGACCTTCGCACGTTGCATCGCCATTTCGGCGGCACGCTGCCCAAGTTGTGCGTTCGAGTAGTCGGCCGCTTCCATCGCCGCGCGTGGATCACGGTTGTGAGTTTCGCGGATGTAGTCCAGAGGCAATGCGGTCCGACGGGAGCGAATTCCCACTCGGTCCATGATCCAATCGTCTGTGGTCTCAATGTCCAGGGATTCGAGAAACGAGTTTGTGATCTCGTTTTCCGGGTGGAAGTGCCCTAGGCCATGTACGTGAAGTGTCACGTTTCAGCGCCCTCGATGATGAGCAGTTTGGCGGTCGAGCAAAGTCTCGAACAGAACTCGGAGTCAGACTTTTTAGACAAAGAGCGGTCTCCAGACCAAGCGGCCAAACGCCTTGGGGGCGGCGTGACGAACGCACACGCTAGCCCGAAATTTCGTGAGTGTTTGCAAAGGTCTTGCAAAACCCGCGGGCAATCTGCCGGGCGGGTTGATGTGTTCTACTGGGGGGAGAACAGGGGGGGTGGGAATAGGTCGCGCGGTGTCCGGGAAAACGATGCGGCGCGCTGGGTCGATCGATCGGCGGTGGGGCCCGCCTTTCGGGATGGGCGAGATTACCACGCGCCGGGGACAATTTCTCACACCCACTTGCTCGCGTCAGACCCGAAATCGCGATTCGGTCCCAGTCTTCGTGGAGCGACCCAAATCGATTTCCGCGAGTACCGCGGGGATCTCGGCGCGTGAAATCGCCCTCACGGGTGTACCCGCCGGAAACGCCTCGTTGAGCCGGCGAAAATATCCTTTGTCGGCGCGGGCATCGACGATCACGACCACGCCCCGGTCATCCTCGGTTCGGATCAGACGACCGGCCATCTGCTTGAGATGTAACAGCATTTTCCCAAGCGCGTGCACGGCGAAGGGATTTCCACCCCTCTCGCGAATGCGATCTTCACGACGCTTGCGAAGCTCGGTGGGGACCTCGAACGGAAGTTTCTCGATCACAACCGCCTGCAGGGCATCGCCCGGTAGATCCAGTCCCTGCCAGAACGTCCGAGCCCCCAGGAGCACCGCACCCCTGCGTGAATTCGCGAACCGCTCAACCAAGGAAGCCGGGTCCTCGAACGCGCGCACCGGCGTCAAGATCTCGATGCCGGTTCCGGCGAGTGCTGCGTCGAGTTGAAGTGCGACTTCGTTCATGCGCTTCAAGCTCGTGAACAAACCGAGCGTACGACCGCCGAGTTCGCGCGCGAGTAGTTCCAACACCTTCACAGTTTCCGCCGTCGTGTCGCCAACAGGTTTGAGCGCAACGGCTCGCATGTTTTTTGCGTAAGGGAACGGGCTTTCCACGGTGATGCGTTCGATCGCATCACCCGCACGCTGCTCGATTTCGAGTTCACCCAATGCAGCGAACGCGTCGCCTGCAACAAACAAACTCGCACTCACTGCAGCGAACGAATCCAACTGCTCCATGAAAAATTCGTGATACGGAGTCGCGGGGGATACCGGGCGAATCATCAAACGAAAACGTTGCCCGGGGCGACCCATCGATTCAAACGACGCGACATGATGAGGCGAATCGTCAAACGCAATGCGAAGACAATCGGCGGCTTCGTGAAGTTCGCGAATCACGCGAAGCACCGGGTCGTCACCTTCGTCGTTCGTGTTTGTTTCTTCGCGCTGTGCCGCAAGATTTTCGGCTTCGACCGCAATGTCGTCAACGTGGCGCGCGGCAACCCGCGAAAACTCGGCGGCTTCGGGAAAGACGAGGTCGGGGTTCTGCGGAAGTTCCAGCTCACCGTATTCACTCGCGCGCCCGGCGAGGCTCTTGGTGATGCCCGCAAAGTCGAGATCAATTTCGCGACGCCACGCGACGACGTCGACGGCAACTTTCTGTCGTTGCTCGAGCGGGAGCAAACGCGATTCATCGCGATCCGACGGACGCCCAAAGAGATCGTCGATGCGTTCGAGCACTTCGTCGGGGCTTACCGTCTGTGCGTAGACCTCGTCTGCGACGCCCGCGACCTCATGGGCCTCGTCTGCGATGACGTGGGAGAGCGTGGGATAGTCGGGAGGCCAGCGTAGGAGGAGGTCGTGGTTGGCGACGACGACGTCGGCGCGAGCCAGGGCTGCACGACGCGCCCCAAACGGGCAACCCGGTGTTTTTGAACAGTCTTCCCGGGTGCAGTGCTCTGAACGCCGAGCTACGGAACGTGTTCGCAAATCGCGCAAAAGTGGATACCGGCGCATCAACGCCGCGGGCAGGTCGCCTATTTCCGAGTGTGGCCGGGTTCGCGCACATGCGAGCAACACCGCATAAGCATGGCGCTCATCGGGAAAGACATCGGTGTCTCGGCCCTCGCGCAAGACCGCCGATAGCCGCCTTTCACAGACATAGTTGCCGCGACCTTTGATCGAGAGCGCGCGAATTTCGGGGTAACCGAGGAACGCCGCCGCAGCCCCAATGTCTTTGCGGAGCAACTGGTCTTGCAAGAGTTTCGTGCGCGTCGAAATCACCAGCGGCCCACGAATGCCACTGTGCCGACGATGGATTGCAAAGGGGATCACTGCCGCGAGATACGCGAGTGACTTGCCAACCCCTGTCCCACCTTCCAGCAACAGCGTGCCACCGCCGTCGAGATTGCGAACGAATTCGCGCGCGAGTTGGATCTGCTCTTCGCGTACGCGGTAACCGGGAAAGTATGTGCGACCGCGCTCTTCGTCGGCGAGAACTTCTGCAATCGCGTTCTCGTCGAAGGGAACCGGCGAATGTTCGGATGCCGAGATCGCAATGAACTGGTGGGGCAACCCGTCCGGGCTCATCTCGAGGGGACCGCGAAGTACGTCGAGCCAACGCGACTGCGGGGCGTAACGATCCAGTGCGCTACGTGCGACCGCGTAACGGCCTTCGCTCGCTAGCGCCCCTTGTGCGATCACCGCGAGGATGCGCGCAGTATCGAGCGCGTCGTTCAATGCGCGGTGGCGCTCTTCGGTGCCGAGTAGCTTTCGAGTCAAGGTCGCAAGGCGAAGGTCGGGTGCGTCGGGGTGTGTTACCGCGAGCACGTCCTGGGTGTCGAGATAGACCGCGTTCTTGAGGTTGGGCGAAACGAACTTGCTCAAGAAGCTGCGCTCGAAGTCGGCGTTGTGGGCGATCAACATCCGGTCTTCGAGGGCTTCGGCCACGCGGTAGCGAACGTCTTCAAGCTGGCTGGCGTTTGTGACGTCCCGATCTCGCAGCCCCGTAATACGTTGAATTTGCTTGGGAATTGGCTGGCGGGGTCGCACGACCCCCGAGAGCTTCCGCACCACGACTTCGGGCCGATCGACACTCGCGAAGATGTCGTCGCTCGCCGGGGCGCCCCCCACCGCGTCGAAGGTCAAGATGCCGAACTCGAGGATCTCAGCAGCGGTGTCGTTTGGAAGCCCCGTCGTCTCGAGGTCCACCACCGCAAACGCGCCGCTGCTCATGAGCAACGGCGCGAATAATGCGGGATCGAATCCAAGTTCTTCTTCGGTACAAGGCTGAAGGTCGAAACTATCGCTCAACGGTTTTCCTGCTTCGACTTTCGGTTCCCAAAGTACGATTGAAAAACGTTCCTAAACGGTTTTTAGACTGCACTTAGACATAAATGCCGCCCTTAAACTCGCGGTCCTGTCGGATCATGATGTTGACCAGTGCAGGCTTGCCCGATGCAGCGGCGCGCTCGAGTGCCGGCCGAATTTCGTCGGGGCTCTCGACGAGTTCGCCGTGTCCACCCAACGCTTCGACGACTTTGTCGTAGCGGGTGCGGTTCAAGAGCGAGCCGTCG
Source organism: Myxococcales bacterium (assembly GCA_012960035.1). Lineage (GTDB taxonomy): Bacteria > Myxococcota_A > UBA9160 > UBA9160 > UBA4427 > DUBZ01. Next base: position 78,859 of record DUBZ01000063.1, read on the forward strand.
AGCCGGTCCCAACCCATCATGGCACCCTGCGGTCGCATCATCTGACCCCATGCACCGTCGTTGCCAATGACACCGATGATCGGAAGGTTGAAGCGAACAGCCGTATCGAACTCAAAACCATTGAGGCCGAACGAACCGTCGCCGTACACGATGACGACGCGCTTGTCCGGGTTGGCGAGTTGCGCCGCCAACGCGAACGGCATGCCGACGCCCAACGTGCCGAGCGGACCCGGATCCATCCATGCGCCGCGACCCTTCACGGGGATGATCTTTGCCGCCGTTGCAACAATGTCGCCGCCATCCCCGATCACGATCGGCTCACCGAGGGTGCCGAGCCAGTCGCGCACTTCCTTGCACATGCGCTGGGGATCGACGGGCGTTTCGTCGCTGTTGAGTGCAGACTGAACCTTCGCTTCGGCGGTCGTCTCGAGTTCTCGCAGCTGCGCGAGCCATGCCGAGAAGTCCAGCTTCAGGCCCTGGTTCTTCATCTCTTCCGCGAGCAAGTCAAAGCTGCATGCGACGTTGCCAACGAGCGGCACGTCGGTCTGTCGGTTCTGCCCCATCAAGATGTTGTCCATGTCGAGCTGAATCACCTTGGCGTCGTCCGGAATGCTCTTGCCAAAGCGCATTCGGAAGTCGAGCAAGGTGCCGGCCAACACGATGCAGTCCGTCTGCGCGAGCGCGTCCCGGCGCGAGCGGTTTAGGAACTGCGGCGAATCCCACGGCACAGAACCGCGACCCATGCCGTTGCAAAAGGTCGGCAGGTGAATCTCGTTGATGAAGCTGTTCATCGAGTCTTCGGCTTGAGACCACTTTACCGCGGTACCGGCCATGAGCATCGGGCGTTCGGCCTTCGAGAGAAGTTCAAGCGCCTCGCGAACTTCAACGCGATCGGGGGAGGTGCGCGGCGCGGTGGTGCGAATGCGCGGGACGATGACGTTGTCGTCTTCGACCTGGCCCATGAAGATGTCCATGGGGATCTCGAGAAACGCCGGGCCCGGGGTGCCCGAAATCGCATGACGAATCGCGAGTTCGACGTATTCAGGGATGCGGTAGCTCTCGTAGCAAGCGTCCGCGTACTTCGTGATGGGGCGCATCACGCCGATGTGGTCCATTTCCTGGAGTGAGCCACGGCGCAAGTTGTTGAAAGGGCCCTGGCCACCGAAAACGAGGATCGGCGAGTTTGCCCGCCATGCGTTTGCGACGCCGGTGACGCCGTCCGTCACACCGGGGCCCGCGGTAATGGCCGCAACACCGATTTTGCCGGGGTTACAGCGCGCCCAAGAGTCGGCAGCATGAACAGCAGCCTGCTCGTGTCGCACGTCGACGATCTTGATCCCTTCGTCGAGACAACCTTCGTAGAGCGGCATGATGTGACCACCCGACAGGGTGAAGATGACTTCGACGCCAGCCTCTTTGAGAGCCTTGGCTGCGAGTTGTCCTCCGGAAAGCGGCATTTGGGGGGTTCCTTTCGTCACGTGGACGTTGTTGGGCAGTGATTCCATCCGTCAATTTTCGACGTGCGTCGATCTCGCAATGCACCGCGATCGACGGAACAATGCGACCTGTAACCTTGGCTTGCTTTGGGGCGTGCTTTGCTTTGCACGCAAGAGGCGAGACGGGCATTGCCGTCTGTGCGCACGTGCCTGCGACACGCTTGCCGACGGTATCACCCCGCCGTCCGGCACGTCAACGCCGCACGCCTGCAGTCGCGAGGCATGCTCCCGGCTCACGTTCGCCACCCTTGGGGATCACGGCAATCGCCGGACAAGGGTGGCGTCAGTCCCAAACAAAAAGAGGCGACTCCGTGTGAAGTCGCCTCGATTGATCGTGATGTGATCTGAGTACTCGGCGTGATTAGTTGCTCGAAAGCTCCGCGCGGCGGTTGAGCCCCCAGGCCGATTCGTCGTGGCCTTTGACGGCCGGTCGCGACTCGCCGTAGCTCTTGATCCGCATCTGCGAGCTCGGAACACCGAGGGCTTCAAGGTACTTACGGACGGTCTGTGCTCGTCGTTCGCCCAGCGCCAGGTTGTACTCGGCTGAGCCGCGCTCGTCGGTGTGACCCGCGATCATTGCAGTTTGGTTCGAACCCTGCAGAACTTCGGCGTTGACCTTCAAGACGTCGCGCATGTCGCCGCGGATTTCCGACTTGTTGTAGTCGAAGTAAGCGGTTCCAAGGCTCAATGCAGTGTCGACCACTTCGCGTACGACCTCTTCGGCCGGGACTTCACCCTGATCGAATTCAGACGTATCCGAGGAGCCGCTGTCCATCACGTCGGTCTCTTCGGTGGTGGTGGCGCAGCCAGAAAGCACCATAAGGCTAGCGGCCGTAATGGTGAGAAATGTCGTTCGAATCTTCATATTTCCCTCGTTGTTTGTCTTCATCAGACTTTGTCGTTTAAAAATTTACTAATCCGCAGTCCACCCTGAAGGACAAACGGAAAAACCCGAGTGGCGGTTGGCGTCGCCAAAATGAACCGCTGGGTTACACCGGTTTTCATCTGTAAGGGGCAGATGATGGAGGTTTCGCCCACGACTCGCAAGCCGCGCAACACTTAGGCACCGCATTGGTGGTTGTCGTGCCACGTTGTTTGGTGTTGTTTGGTGTTGTTTCGCGTTCTTTCATGTTGGCGCCGTCTCGGTGCCGTGTTGTTCATATTTCCCAGGGTTTTCAGATGTTGGAGGCCTCGCCAATCCACGCGCGATTCCCCGTCTGCCCAATTCTTCATGGCGTGGACGCAGGTTGCAAGCCGCCGGGGGGCTTCGCACGCGGAAAGACCACCGATGATCCATCGGCGAGCAGCGTAACCATTCGGTGAACCAGGTCACGATTTGCGGGAAATTCGTCGAGCCCACGCGAAAGAAGTGCGAGGGCCTGTTCACGCTCGCCAGATTCGGACAGCAGCCGGGCGGCGTTGAGAAACGCACGCTCCCGCGGCGATTCCTGCCGGTTGTGCTTTTGTCGTTCACCGGACGTGCGCCAAGTCACACCGGTGGCGGCCGAAGGCCCTTGCGGCCCGATGAGTGCCAAGTAGCCCGCCAACGCTTCTTCGTCATGCCCGGCCCGAAGGGCCGCGTCCGAAACTGCTAGCTCGCTTCGAAGTACGAGGTCTTTCGACGTCTCTGCGCGACAACCTTCTTTTTTTAACAGCGCAGCAAACTCGATCGCGGTGGGAGCAGTGCTGGGCTTCGCGAGGCGCTGGCGAGTGCCGAGTACCAGGGCGGCGCAGTATTCCCACTGTTCGACCTTCTGCCATGATTCGCCTTGGGCACGGTAGGCCGCGAAGCGCGAAAGTGACTCAATCCCGTCGCCGGCGGCCAAGGCTGCACGCGCGCCACCGAGTTGTGCACGGGGCAGATCCGGTGTCACGGCAAGGATTGCGTCATAGGCGCGACCGGCTCCGTCGACATCCCCGCTCGCCAATGCGAGGTCCGCAGCTTCGATCGCCTGCAATTGTGCGGTCGGATTGTTCGCCGTATACGAGCCCGCACACGAAATGCAAAGCGCGCCGAATAACACCACGCCTGCGAGCGAATTGCGAAAACCCATATTGAACACTCCACCTTTGCCGCCGCCCGTGACAGCCGGGAAAAACGAACGATGTCTCAACAGATAAATACCTGGGATCGTTTCAGATCGCGACCTCAGACTGGGTGGGTTGGAGGGGTTTCGGTAGGGTCACGCGAGCCCAAAACCCGCGAGCAGAACCGTGTCCGACGAAACACAGCACACCGCGCCCGAGCGCTCTAATTCCACACCGAAAGCCGACACGCGGTTTGCACTGTTGCGTTTTGGGGGCGAAGTCACGCTCAAGAGCCCCGCGACGCGACGCCGCTTCAACAAACGCTTGATGAAGAACCTGAAGGACGCCGTCAAGGCGAACGGCATTGTGGCGACAATCGAGCGCGACCATGACCGGGTCTACGTCGAAGCGCAGAGCCAGGGCGATCTCGAGCAGCTCGCGAACTGCTTCGGAATTCAATCGATTTCTCTCGTGGAACGGCGGGCTTGGCGATCCATCGACGACCTCGTCGCCCACGCGCTTGCTCTGTATAAAGAAGACGTACGCGGGAAGAGCTTCGCACTGCGGGTGCGCCGGGTCGGGTCCCGTAACGACATCCTCTTGCGGAGCCAAGAAACCGCGCGCGTCATCGGCGCCGCCCTCGACGAACACGCGGCCAAGGTCGACCTCGACAACCCCGACGTTGAGATCCACCTCGAAATCATGCCGGACTGGGTCTATTTCTTTTCGGAAAAGATTCCCGGACCCGGTGGCCTGCCGGTTGGAGTCGAGGGGAGTGCGATCTCCCTCGTTTCGGGCGGATTCGATTCCGCGGTCGCGTCATGGCTGATGCTAAAGCGCGGCGTCGCCCTCGACTATGTCTTCTGCAACATGGGCGGGCGCGAACACCAACTCGGCGTGCTTCATGTGATGAAGCAGATCACAGATCAGTGGTCGTACGGTTTACGTCCTCACCTGCACAGCATCGACTTCGACCACGTCACCCGAGACCTGCGCGAAAAAGGCGAACCTCGATACTGGCAGATTCTTTTGAAGCGCCTGTTCTTGCGCACAGCGGAGATGATCGCGGCCGAACGGTCGGCCAAAGCGATCATTACCGGAGACGCGGTTGGACAAGTCTCATCGCAGACACTCCAGAACATTGCCGTCATTTCACAATCGGTGACTACGCCCGTGCTGCGCCCACTCGTCGGTTTCAACAAAGACGAAATCATCGCGATCGCGCGCAAGATCGGAACCGAAAAATATTCCAAAGACGTGATCGAATATTGCGCGATGGTGCCGAGCAAACCGGCCACGAGCGCCAAGCTTGAAGTGATCCTAAAAGAAGAAGCCCGACTCGATCCCGAGTTACTCGCGCAAGCGGTGGCCGAGCGAAGCGTACTTGACTTAAGAGCATTTGATCTCGGCGCTGCCGATACGCCCAAGCTCGAGGCCCATGCCATCAAGGAAGGTACGTTGGTGATCGACCTTCGTTCGGCTGCGGCTTACAAAGGCTGGCACTACCCTGGTGCGCTGCATCTAAATTTCAACGAAGCGCTGCGCGCGTTCCCACACTTCGACAAGAGCAAGGACTACGTGCTCTACTGCGAGTTTGGACTCAAAAGCGCCCACCTTGCGGAATTGATGACGGGTGAGAGCATGCGGGCAACGCACTTCGGGCAGGGGTTAAAAGACTTGGTGAAGTACGCGAAGGGACAAGGTGTAGCGACCCCCGAAGGTTGGTCGTAGGCCCGCTGCTATTGCTCGCTGCTCTCTGAGTTTTCCATCGCACGATCAAGAAGATCCATACGTTCGTCGACCGGCATCTCGCGGAGCTTCTTCATTTGAGCGCGCAGCTTCTCGCGGCGCTCTTCCGGCATTTTGTGCCAACGTTTCGCCTTGGTGATGAACTCGTCTTTCTGTTCGTCCGAAAGTGACTTCATTGCGTTTAGTCTCTCGTGAAGTTCGCGGCGTTCGCCTTCGGGAAGATCGCGCACGTTTTTTATTTTGCGCACGAGTACCCGTCTTTCCCTTTTGGATAGATCGCGGAAACGCGCGCGTAGGACCTGACGTTCTTCTTCGGAATAGTCGAACTCACCAGACTCGAACAAATTACGGCGATCGCGGATCGACAAAACCCCGTGTTTGTCGCGGAAGGCTTTGTTTTCGGCTTCGATCATTTCGCGATTCGTTGCCGACATGGCGCGCATGATGCGCCCTTCGCGACGCAACATGCGTCGACGTTCCCATCGCGACGCTCCCATCAGTCGCACAGAGAATCGTTCGAGGCGCGCTTCACGCATTTCGGGCGTGGCGGCGAGCACGCGTTCGGCGGCCTTGGCGGCTGAGCTGTCCGTAGCATCGAGGAATGCTTCGAAGTCGGGAGAACCGTGATGGAACTCCTTCGTCTCCTCGGCCACTGCGCCGAAAGGCGCGACGAGACATAAAGCCATGGCCAGTGCGGGACCCATTGCGACGTTAGACAGAAGTCGATGTTTCATGCGGACCCCCATGAACTAGCCTCGTTCTTCATCGTTGTGCGTTTGCGCCTCGGCATCTTCCATCGCCAAGAGGGCTTCGAGCAAATCAAGATCTTGAATCACATCGAGATCGCGGAGGGCCTCGAGTTCGAATGCGATCGCGAGTTCGTGGTCGGATGCTTCTTCGAGCATCGGCTCGATGTCGTCGATCGCGTCGATATTGGTTTTGATTGTGTTGTCAGAGTTCACGACGACCCTATCAACGCCGGCATCGTGAACCGTGTTGTTTTCCGCGACTTCGGTAACGGGTTCCGTGTTTTCTTCTGTGATCGTTTCGGAAACGCGCTCGGCGGGAGTCTCCATTGCAACCTGCGCGACGTCAGGGCTCGAGGCGGGAAGCAGAAGCCATGCTGCGATAAATCCCGCCGCGAGCGCGGCCGCCAGGGGCTTGCCCCAGCCCATCGACGTTTCGCTTGAGATCGGCTGTGTCGTGGCCTCCGGATCTCCCTCGATTCGTGTTTGCAACCGCGCGCGCAAGTCGGCGGGCATCGCGGGCGGCGTGAGCGAACGAAGACTTTCGTTGACCGCTTCGAGCGTCGAAAGCCGAGCCTTAAGCTCCGGGTCGGAAGCAACGCGGGCATTCAATTCTGCAGCACGCTCGGCTGTGAGTTCACCATCGATGAGCGCGGAGAGTTCTTGGTCGATCGATTCGTCTGTCATTTTCTTACGTCCTTTTTGACGCCCGGCTCTACGTCGCCATGTAATCCGTTCGCGCTGCCTTGATCGTCGGCTCTTACGTTCTCCACCAGCGCCGAACGCGCGCGGTGGACCAATGCTTTCACACTCTTTTCCGACGTCTCCAATGTCTCGGCGACTTCGGCGTACGACATGCCTTCAACTGCGCTCAACCAGATCGCCATCCGCTGGCGCTCGGGAAGTTCCGCGAGGGCGCCTTCAACCCGGTTCGCTCGACGCCGCACATCGAGGGAGTCACCCGCGTCCTGGGTGTCCGATACCAACCTCAACACTGGCCCCCCGTTCGAGGGTTCTTCGTTCATGCTTGAATGCGGACGCGATCGGCTTGGCCTTCGTAGTTCGTTGAGCGCGAGGTTCGTTCCGATCCGATAAAGCCAGGTCGAAAACTTGGCCTCCGGGCGATATCGATCCTTCGCGCGGTACACCCTCAAGAACACTTCCTGAACCAATTCCTCCGCGGTGCCCGAATCGACGACCATCCGCTCGAGGTAGTGGAGCAACGGCCCACCCCAGCGATCGAAGAGCGAGTCGAAGGCAGAGCCATCTCCCGCGCAAAAAGCGAGCATCAATTGAGCGTCTGGATCCGCGTCTCGCAACCGATCCTCCCGATAAGGGTGAAACCCACCAGCACGACAAAGGTTGCGCGAGCCTGGCCTCGGCCGCGACGGCTATCCGAGCTTGTGTCGATCGCGAGCTAGGTCGTGCTTGCCGCGATGGGGTCAAAAAAGCGCTACAGGGCGGCGAGGAAGTCGAGAACCTGCGCATTAAATACCGCTGGATCCTCGAGGTTCGCGACGTGGCCGACCCCGGGGAGTGCCTTGCTCTGCGCCTGGCCGAGCTTCGCTTCCATCACGTCCGCGGCCCGCAGATAGGCTTTGTCTTCTTCGCCAACCAGGACGAGGGCCGGACACGTGAGCCCGGGTAGTTCGTCCATAATTGGAGGCGCGGTGCCCGCGATCTTACGACCAAAGAGCGCGAGTCCCGAGGTGTCTTGTTTCGCAATCGCTTCGGCGGCCGCCTGCGCGTCGGGCAGCTCCGGTCGTCTCCCCACGCAGGTTTCTCCAGCGCGACCCGCTAGGAAAGCGCCCACGCCGCGCTCTTCAAGAAAGCGCGCGGTACGTTCGCACTGCGCTTCCCACTTTTGCGCGGCCTCTGGTTTTTTGAAACCAGGACCGGTCGCGAGAAGGACGAGAGCGCGAACACGATCTTTGTTCTGCGCCGCGTAGTGGAGTGAGGCGAGGCCGCCGAAAGAATGGCCCGCCAGCACGGCGGGTTGGTCGGGCGACGCCCAATTGATCACCCGGGAAAGATCGTCGATCACTTGGGCCATCGAATACGCGCTCGCATCCGCGGGGGACTCCGAAAGACCGTGTCCGCGAAAGTCGTGCAGTACGACCCGGTAGCCCGCTGCAACCAACGGTTCGACTTGGGGGCGCCAGTTTTCATGCGTAGTGCAGTAGCCGCAAGAAAAGATGACGGGCACACCCGTGCCGTGAGATTCGACGTAGAGCCCGACTCCATCGCTGGCTTCAAGGGTTTCCACTTTGGATTCGGTACTCGCCACGCAGGCCTCCAAGATCTCGCCTCGCAACGAGAGTTCGTCTACTGAATTTCGATCAGTGCGGACGGGACGAGAAGCGGCCCGTTGAAATCAAGGTCTGTCACCCAGCTGCGCAACGTCACAAGGGCGTTGGGGAGTGGCAGCGAGTCCAGCGCCGCGTCCATGGGGGCGCGTGACATCAGAAGCGTGCCGCCCTGCAGCAGTTCCGCAAATTCGGCCGTAACCGAGAGCGCCGCGGGATAAGAGACCAACGAAGCGTCGGTATCTTTGTCGAGGCCGTTCTTTCGTAGCAACCATTCGACGGCTTCCTTGAGGCCGCCGAGCTCGTCTACGAGTCCGACGTCCAGGGCTTGTTCCGCGCTCCACACCCGGCCTTCACCGACCGTGTCCACTTGGGCGACTTCCAGATTTCGCCCCGTTGCGACGCGGGTGATAAAGAGTTCGTAGATCTCGCGCACGATGGTGTCCATGCGTTCGCGGGCGCCGTCGCTCATGGGCTTAAGGGTTGACGCGAAGTCCGCGTGGGCCCCACGGGAAAGTGTCTCGACACGAACGTCGAGTTTTTCCATTAAGCCTTCGAAGTTAGGACGCACCGAGAAGACGCCAATCGAACCCGTGAGTGCGCCCGGCGATATGATGATCGCGTCCGCGGCCGAAGCAATGTAGTAGGCCGCCGATGCCGCAACGTCGGACACGGACACCACGACGGGCATCCCGGTCTCGCGAACATCCATGATGGTTTGCCAGACAAACTCCGACGCGTCGGGAGAGCCACCGGGGCTGTCGATTCGCAAGATGATGCCGTCGATCTCCGGGTTCTTCGACGCAGCGAAGAGCGCGTCGCTCACTTTGTCCGAGGCGAAGATCGGCCCGCCCGAAGTTGAGCGCCCTGCTGAACCTGTCACCACGTTGCCGCTGCCGTAGATCAAAGCGAACTGTGCCTTGGGGTCGAAGCCGATACTCACGGGATCAACGTTCCGGTAGTCCTTGCCGTGAATCACGTCCCGCTGCATCACATCGAGATGGCGAACGTGCGAGATGCCGTCGAGTAGACCGTGTTCGAGTAGCTGCGACGCCGTAACGGGGCCCGCGTCGATGATCTTCGCCAGTTCTTCACGGTTGATGCCTCGTGAAGCTTCAACCGCGCTCGCGAAGCGCTGTTCCGCGCTGTCGAGCAACGCGTTGGACATTTCGCGCAGGGGCTCGGACATCTCGGTCCCGATGATCATATCGACTGCGCCCTTGTATCGACCGACCTTCGTCGCCTCGACGCCGATCCCAAACTTTTCCCAGGTGTTTCCGAAGTAGAGATACTGCGCGGCAAGACCCACAACGGGCAGCACTGAACCCGGCACCGCGTAGATCTTTTCAGCAGCACTCGCGATGTAATAGGCTCGGTTGGCAGAGAACGAGCCACCGTTCATGATGACAACGGTTTCGCGTCCTGCGTCTCGGAGCCGGCCGATCGCATTGCGGAGTTCGGTCGCCTTCCCCCAGCCGATCCCGGTGCTTCCGAGTTGGATCACGACCGTGTCGATCCGGTCGTCACGTTCCGCGAGTGCGAACAGCGAAAGCAGTGATACGAAAGGTTTTCCGTCGTCACCCAGCAGGCGCCCTAGGAGCGTCGGACTCGCGGCCTCGACGTAGTTGCCCCGGACCTGCACCAAGAGCGTGCTTCCCTGAACGACATTCACCGAAGGACCCTGTCCACTGCTCCATACAAATAAAAACAGTGCCGCGAGCACGGCTAGATAGACATAACGTCGGCGTGGCCTCAGTTTTTCTCGTCCAGCCATCGATTAGCCTTCGTTCGCCGCGGCGCTGAACGCCGCGATCACGTCGGTGGGCGCTTGCACGAGTTCAACAAGAACGCCTTCGGCGCCAATCGGCGACGCTTCGTTGCCCTTTGGATGGATGAAGCAAACGTCGTGGCCCGAAGCACCCTTGCGGATACCGCCGGGTGTGAATCGGACACCTTCTTCGAGCATCCAGGTTTCTGCAGCCTGAAGGTCGTCGACCCAGAGACCCACGTGGTTGAGGGCAGGCAAATGCACCTTGGGGCTCTTCTCGGGGTCGAGGGGCTGCATCAGGTCGACCTCGACCTTGAAGGGTCCGACGCCGGCGATCACGAAGTCTTCGTCGACGTTTTCTTTTTCACTGCGGTAGGTGCCGGCCGGGGTGAGCCCGAGGGTATCGACCCAGAACTTTCGCAGGGCCATTTTGTCGAGGCCGCCGACTGCGATCTGTTGAAGGCCGAGAATTTTGAAGGGACGATCGGACATTGGGTTGTTCTCCGCGGGTTGGTGACTTGGATCCGATGATGGATCGGGCTCGCGGCGTCGGGTCGACGCGGGCGCTGCGAATACTACCCAAGCCCCGCGATCGAGAACGCGTAACGCGCTTAAATTGTTCGTTGTCGACGCATCTAGAAATATTTCCGAAGCACTACGAGCCGCTCGTCTATCACGCACCCGGGAGCGCGGCTTCGACCTGATCTGAAGCGAGGGCTCGATCTAATGCATGGGCTTCGCTTCAGGGGCGCGGCATGGCGCCCTACTTGCGAGCCGGCGGTACCCTCGCCATCACTGAACTCACTTGGCTCTCCAACGACCCGCCCGAGGAAACCCGCGCGTTCTAGAACACCAACTACCCGGAGATGTGCCATTCACGCGACCATCGCGATGTCATTTTGCGCGCAGGCGACGAACTCGTTGAGGCGTTTGCGCTGCCGGAGTCTGACAGGTGGGATCACGACGAGGGTGACCTCGAAGCGCGAATCAAAACCTTTGCGGGTGGCTTCGAGGGAGCCGACCACGAAATCGCCGATGCCGTTGTCAAACGGTCGCGCACCGAAATCGACATTCTGCGCCATAGTTACGGTTCGTACGGCTACGTCTTTTACATCTCACGGAAACCAAATTAGTGCTCGACATCCTTCGCTCGTTCTTTGAACCGCCGATCTCGGCGGACCCCGGCCAAAGCACCGCGCGCCTCGCGTGGGTGGTGCGTCTGCGATGGCTCGCCCTCGGCGCCCAGCTGTTTTCGATCATTCCAGCACTTGAGTTTGAAGTCCTTGAGCAGAGGCTCTTGCCCGCGTTTCTCTCCGTCGTGGCGGCCCTCGCGTTGCTCAACATCCTGACCTGGGCGGCACTCCAGCGAAAAACCGAGACCTACCCGATTCACGTATTCTTCCAGCTTGCTGCGGACATCGTGGCGCTAACCGCGCTGCTCGCCCTGACTGGCGGTGCGTGGAACCCCTTGATGCCGATCCTGTTCGTCCATATTGGGCTGGGTGCGCTGATCCTCGAGGGACGCTTGAGTGTGTTCCTCTTTATCTTGTTGCTCGCTTGCATTGGGTTCAACCAAGTTCAGGCGCAAATCCCGCCAGGCCTCGAGGCCAGCCTCTTGCCCTCGTACTTGTTGTTCCCCGCCCAGTACGCGGTGGCGGGCGCGTTTTGGATCTTGGCCGCGTGGCTTTCGCGAACGTTGAAGGCACTTCAAGCGCACTTCGCGTTCTTGAACGAACGCAAAACTCGCGTCGATCGCCTCCGCGCGGTCGGTGCATTAGCGGCCGGCCTTTCCCACGAATTCGCCACACCACTCAACACCGCCAAACTTAAGCTTGCGCGCCTCGCACGCACCCAAGACCTCCACGAGGACAAAGACTGGGCGACGGCATCCGAGGCGCTCGAGCGCTGCGAAGAAATCTTGCGCCGTATGTCGGGCTCCCAACTCGAACCCGAAAACGTGCAACTCGAACCCGTCGACGTCGCGTCCATCGTGCGGCGCATGTGCGAAAGCGCGACCGAGGCCGATCAGACGGGATCTGAGCCCAAGATCCATTATACGGAGACCGGGCGAAGCAACCGGCGCGCTCTGTTGCCCGCGGTCGCATTTTCGCACGCGATCTTGAATCTCATCGACAATGCCCGGGAATCCACGCAGGGAGAGGGCGATATCGACGTTGTGGTGAACTCCCGCAGCGAGCGCATCGAAGTGTCCATCATGGACCGCGGGCCGGGGTGGCCAGAAGTCGTACGCAAGCACTTCGGCGAACCTTTCATTACAACCAAGCTGAACGGTGTTGGCCTCGGGCTCTACTACGTCCATAATCTCACCGAAGCAGTTGGGGCACAGTTCACGCTGGAAGATCGCGAAAACGGCGGCGCCGAAGCACGCATTTCTGTTCCCGCCCTTCCGGCGAGCGACGTCAACCTAAGCTGAATAGCCATCACGCGAAGATCTTCAAGAGAGGTCATGGATGAGCGATGTAAGCGCAGACACCACCGAGCAGGACGAAAAGTCCCTGCTGATCGTCGAGGACGACGATCGTTTTGCCGACACCCTCGCGACAGAGTTTCGCGATCGAGGTTATACGGTGGCCCATGTGGCCGACATCGCGGGGCTCAAAGCCACCGACCCAAGCGCCTTTAGCTATGCGGTGGTCGACTTGCGCTTGCGCCGGGACAGTGGCCTCGATGCCATCACGTCCATCAAAGAGCGGTCTCCGGGAACAAAGGTCGTTGTGTTGACCGGCTACGGGAGCATCGCGACTGCGGTGCAGGCAACCAAGAACGGCGCCACCAACTACCTCACCAAGCCGATCGACATTGACGAGCTTGAACATACGTTGATCACGGGTGGACCTGACGAAGAGACGCCGATCCCCGATGAGTTCCAGAGCCTCGATCGCCACGAACGCGAATACATCGAATACGTGCTGAACGAGTGCGGGGGGAACATCAGTCAGGCCGCGCGACGTCTCGGACTGCACCGACAAAGCCTGCAACGCAAGCTACGAAAGTTCACGCCACGCTAAGTGGGTTCGAAGCGGTTCATGCCGTCTTTGTGGACGACGCGACCGGGCTGACCGATGAACTCTTTCTCAACGATCTGTTGGTTTAGCGCGAAGTCGTCGGGGGTGTTGGCGAGAAAGCGCTGACCGTCGTTGAGTCGACCGATTACGATCCCGCGCGCGGGACGACCTTCGCGATCAAAGATCATCGTATAAGTCTCCACCCGTGCTTCACCGTTGGCTTCTGGTTGAATTTCAACGGCGGGAACCTTCGCTTCGGCCTCGTCGCCGTTCCACACAGTTCCAAAGACGGGCTCAGTCGTCTGTTCTCCAGGCCGATTGGCGAGTATCAGGGCCGAGTGCTTCGTGAGATACCAACCGTTGCCGGTCACCATGCCTGCGCCCGCGCTGCCGCTTCGGATCCGGTCCATCATCACAGCGACGGCGTGGAGCGAGTACGCGCTCGCGGGCCCGCCTGCATAAGGAAGGCCGCCGGTCACGGTGTGGCCGCGCGGGTCGTCTTCGGCGACGCCAAACATTTCACACGCCATCGACACCGCCACTGGAAAGCAAGAATAGAGGTCAAACGCATCGATCTGTGCGAGTGAGAGCCCCGCGCGGTCGAGCGCGGCGTTGTGGCATGCCGCGATTGCGGGACAACGCGCAAAGTCTGAACGCGAACTCGCAAACCACTGCGCCTCGTTCTGCTTCGCTCCTCCGCGCCAGTACACCCACTTGCTTTCGGGCACGCCGAGCGCACGCGCTTTGTCTTGCGACATCAGTAAAACCGCTGACGCCTGATCGGTGTCGAGAAATGCGTTCAAGTACTTCGTATACGGAAATCCAATCATCCGGTTCTGCGACGTGGCGGTCGTGAGTTCTTCGGGACTGCGATAGGTCGGAAACCAAGCGTCAGGGTTCGCTGCTGCGACTCGGGTAAATGGGCTCATCAGGTTTCCCATCGCGGTACGGTGTTGGTCAAGGTCGAGCCCGCGCGCCGCGCGAAGGGCGTTTTCAAATATCGGATAAATGCTCGGAGGCAAATCGAGTCCGTAGCGAATTTCTTCATCGCTGCTTCCGGGAGTCGTTTCGCCGATCTGAATTGCCTTGCCCGCGCCCCCGGTTTCCCAACCGATCTTCATGCCTGCTTTGCGTTTGTTGCGAATCGTTCGGATGTTGTTGCTACCCGCAACCAGCGCAACTTCAGACTCGCCACGGTAAATGCGCTCAGCAAGCATGTTGATCAGCGCAACAGGGGTTTCGCCTCCGGTTAGGCATTCGTATTCCGCGGATACGTTTTCGCATCCCACGCTCTCAGCCAACAGCCTCGGTCCATTGCCCGGGTGCCACGCCAGGACTTCAACGAGAGCGATCGCATCAATGGCGCACAGGATGGCGTCGTTCGGGCCGGCATCTCGCGCCGCAGCACGGGTGACTTCACTGAGCATTTGAAGCGGGGTCGAGGCCAGTGCGGCTTCGCTGTCACGGTCGAGGAGCTGAGAGGCCCCCACAAGAACCGGAAGATCGTTGACGGTCATTTCAATTCCTTCGCCTGATTTGTGTCCTAGGAGTGCCGGTCGAATTGCGAAATGCGAGCCGCATGAGAGGGGCGTGATTCGCGCACCCTACTATAGTTGGTGCTCGCGAGATGGCGCCTTCGGGTCTATGACAAAGGTGCAAGGTCACCTCAAGTCTCGTCGACCTGCGACAGAGCACGACCAACGCACTGCGGCAGGTTTTGCACGCAGGACCAAGGGAGACTTCAGTATGGGTCGCTTTACAGATCAGGTAGTTCTGCTTACCGGCGCAGCGTCGGGGATCGGGAAGGCGAGTGTTCTCCGAATGGCCGAAGAAGGCGCGTCCGTTCTTTGCGCCGACATCCAAACCCAAGCAGCTGAAGCCACCGCGAAAGAAGCGCGCGAGCTTGGTGCTAAATCTGTTGCGGTGCGGCTCGACGTGTCGGATCCCGCTTCGGTGCAAGCAGGCGTAAACGCCTGCATCGAAGAGTTCGGTCGCATCGACTCGCTCTGCAACATCGCGGGCATTCTGCGTTTCGATCACACCCATGAACTGGCCCTCGACCACTGGAACCAGATTCTCGCGGTGAACTTGACGGGCACGTTCTTGATGACCCAAGCCGCGATCCCACACTTGCTCGAAACCAAAGGCGCACTCGTCAATATGGCCTCGACGGCCGGACTTGCGGGGCAGCCTTGGAGCGCCGCCTACGCGGCATCAAAGGGCGGCGTCATCGCTTTCACTCGCGCCATGGCGGTCGAGTACGGAAGACAAGGTATGCGGGCCAACGCGCTTGCTCCAGGCGGCATTCTCACGCCCATTCAAAACGAATTCAAACTGCCCGAGGGCGCGGACGCCTCGTTGCTTCAGCGCATCATGCCCCTCGACACCATGCGCGGGCCGGAACACGCAGCTTCGCTAGTGGCGTTCCTAGCGTCCCCCGACTCACTTCACGTGAACGGCGAAATTATACGCGTCGACGGCGGGACGTTCGCGTAAAAGCGTCGCGACGAAATTCAGCGCGGGCTATTTGAGAAAACTGCGCAGAGTTCCGCTGCGGCTCGGGTGGCGCAGCTTGAGCAGAGCCTTCGCCTCAATCTGACGGATGCGTTCGCGGGTGACGTCGAAGTCGTTGCCGACTTCTTCGAGGGTGTGCTTCGTTCGCTCGTCGATGCCAAAGCGCATCTTGAGCACCCGCGCTTCCCGGGGCGGGAGCGTCAATAGTGCGATGTGGGTGTGGTCAGCAAGGTTCGCGCGAATCGCTGCTTCCTGCGGGCATTCTGCGTTGACGTCTGCGATAAAGTCTCCGAGGTGGCTGTCGTCGTCACCGACCGGGGCTTCGAGACTCACGGGTTCGCGTGCAATTTTGAAGAGCAACTGCACCGTGTCGAGCGGCTCATCCATCTCGGCTGCGAGCTCTTCGGGCGAAGGCTCGCGACCCAACTGCTGAACCAGCTGGCGTGTCGTGCGCACAAGCTTTTTGAGGTTGTCGAGCATGTGGACCGGGACGCGAATCGTTCGCGCCTGATCGGCGATCGCACGGGTGATGGCCTGTCGAATCCACCAGGTCGCGTAGGTCGAAAATTTGTAGCCGCGCTGGTACTCGAACTTCTCGACCGCCTTTATGACGCCGAGGTTTCCTTCCTGGATCAAGTCCGAAAACTGCAACCCACGGTTGTTGTACTTCTTCGCGACCGACACCACGAGGCGAAGGTTCGCTTCGATGAGTTCTGCCTTTGCGAGATGCGCGCGATCAGCCGCCTCCGCATAGCAATTGAGAGCAACGCGAACCTCTTCGCTGGCGAGCTTGCAGTCCGCCTCAAGGGTTCGCTTGTCGTTTAGAATCTCGCTCAGTTGCTCGTTTGCTTCTGCGATGCGCCCTTCGTCGCCGCCGAGCTGCGCTCGAGCATCCCGACCCTTGGCACCAGAAGTTTCGGCAATTGCAGCATAGTCTTCGAACTGTTCGACACTGAGCATGAACGGGCGAACGACCTTTTGCGCGCGGCCATCGAGTAAACCGAATACTTCCCCAAGTTCGCGGAAACAAGTCGCAAGTTCCGCCACCCGCGCCTTGGCGAAGCCCGCCTTGCGGAGCTTGGTAAGCATTTTGCGATAGTCGGCGTCGTTCTCAGCGAGTAGTCGCGTGCGGGTCTCGACGGTGGTTCGTCTGTTGGCGATCGAGCGGCTTCGCTTGGTGATCTGTGTCCTGATCTTCTTGACTTCGGTGATGGCCGCGAGAAACTGCTTGCGTCGCAGCTCCAGGGGCGGGGCACCGGTGCCGTCGAGTCCGTCGACAACCTGGCGCAGGCCAATTTCGTCTGCCCTGAAGAGTTCGCCCATTTCAACGATCGCCTGGATCCCCCACGCGTTGCCCAGAACAGCAAACTCGGCATCGTGGATACCCGACTCGATGCGCTTCGCGATTTCGACTTCGCCTTCCCGGGTGAGAAGCGAGACCCGGCCCATTTCTCGCAGATACACGCTAACCGGATCACGTACCGCGCCACCGGTATCGGCTCGTTGTGCGCGCGGTGCGCTCAATGGTTTGCGCAGCCGCGGGCCGTCCTCTGCCTTCTTGGTCTTCATCGTGGCCGTGCTCGCCTTGGCGCGCATCTTCTTCTTTTTGGTTGCCGCTGCAGGCGGAACCGAAGCGACAATGGGTTCCTCTTCCGAGGGAGCAACAACCTTGGCTGCACGCTTGGACGGGGATTGATTGGCGGACGTATCGAGAACTACGATTTTCTCGGAAGTCGAGGGCGCGTTCGAGGCCATGGGGGGAGGCTCCTTACGGTCGAATGATGGAATCGGTTTGCGGACTTACCGCGCGCCTTTTGCCATCACTCTGCTTCAAGTCAGATTCAGCTTTGTGTTTCGCGACAACATCAACGTCGGACCTCGCAATGAGAGGTCACTGTGGTGGTTGGCACTAGGATCGCTACGACTGAGTCGTTGGGTTTGGAACTCCTAAAGCGGCTCGTCTCTTTTCTTCGAGCTGTTTTTGTTTTCTCGCGAGTAGATCGTCAACGTCTGCGTTTGGATCACGAAGCTGTTGTGTAACGAGGTCTTCGTCCGCAGACCGTCGTCGCTTTGCAAACCAACCGAGTAAATCTTCGAGCATGCGTACCGGGGAGGACT
Source organism: Myxococcales bacterium (assembly GCA_012960035.1). Classification (GTDB taxonomy): domain Bacteria; phylum Myxococcota_A; class UBA9160; order UBA9160; family UBA4427; genus DUBZ01. The sequence goes on from DUBZ01000063.1 coordinate 96,610, forward strand.
CGCTGTCTTCGCCCAAGTCGTCTACCGCAACACTGCGCAAACGTGCAGAAGCTTCGCTGTCGAGACGGTCCTCGAGGAGTTCAAGATCAATTGCGCCGGAGTCGTCGAGTTGGCCATCCTGCGCTGCGTCAATTAACAACATCAGGATCGCTTTCCACGAACCCATCGGAACAAGATCGTCGATCCGATTACGCGCTGCGTCGTCGAGCAGTGTCGGGTGCAGGTAGGCGAGTTTTGTCAGAAGATGAAGATGTTGCTCTTCGCGACCCTCGCTCTTGTTTTCTACCAAGCGCGGAGCCTGAGCCGGGGTGTTCGTGCGTTCGCCGCGAGCGTTCATCCGGCGTTCTCGATCGCGAGACTGGCTCTGGGACGTTCGCACTACCGATTCGACCGCCGCGGCATCCGTTCCGCTCACCATCGCGAGGCGTCGTGCGTATTCAATCCGCTCTACCGGGTTCGCAAATAGCGCGATCATCGGCGATACGTGGGAGACGACAGCCGCCTTTTGGGCGGGTGTGCTGCACCCGCGCTTGACCGCATTTTGAATCACGATCTCGATCGCGTCGGGGGCCTGGTCGACCAACTTACGCAGTGCGTCAGGACCCTGCGAGTTGAGAAAACTGTCGGGATCGTCGCCCGCCGGAAGCATTGCGGCGCGCACGCGCAGGCCTGCTGGCAGTACGGTGTGAAGCGCCTTTTCGACCGCATTTTGACCCGCGGTATCGCCATCAAATAAAAGAACGATTTCTGAGGTACGGCGTGAAAGTTCGCGTGCATGGCCTTCGGTCAGCGCCGTACCGCAGGTAGCGACGCCTTCCGTCATCCCGGCACGAGCCAGCGCAATGCGATCGAAGTAGCCCTCGCACACAATCGCGCGCCCGGACTTTCGTATCCCTTCGAGCGCACTTGGGAACCCGTAAAGTGCGTTGCGCTTTTGAAAAACCGGGCTCTCGGGGGTGTTGAGATATTTGGGTTCCTGGCCGGGGCTGATCGCTCGCCCCCCGAAGCCAACAATACGATCGCGCACGTCGCGGATCGGAAATACAACGCGACCGCGAAGCCGCGCATAGCTGTTGCGACCGCCGGACTTCTGCCCAGGCTTTGATTCGCGTTCGATCAACAGGCCAGACTCAATGCCGTGCTGTTCGCTTACGCCCGCGCGCTTCAATTCGCCGGCGAGCTCATCCCAGCTATCCGGCGCGTAGCCGATGCCGAAGGTTTCGATCGCCTCGTCGTCGATGCCGCGGTCGCGCAGATAGGCGAGTGCACCGGAGCCGCCCGCAGCCGACAACTCGCGACGATGAAAGCTCTGCGCGTGCTGGTTCGCCGAAAAGAGTTGTTCCGACACCCCGCGATCACCCGAATTGGTCTCGGGGACTTCGACGCCGCATTCGCCTGCCAGCGTGCGAACGGCTTCAGGGAAGGAGAGGTTTTCGTAGAGCATCAAGAACTTCATCGCGTTGCCACCGACCTGGCAACCGAAACAATGAAAGATCTGACGGTCTGGGTTGACGTTGAAGGAAGGGGTCTTCTCTTCGTGAAAGGGGCAGCGGCCTTTGTGGTTACGGCCGGCTTTCTTGAGATCGACGTAGCGGCCGATCAAAGCCACGATGTCGATGCGATCGCGAATTGCCTGGATAGTCTCTTCTGGAATTCGACCCACGGGTGCCCCACTTAGGGCGACGCTTAGCGCCGGGACCCCGCTGTACCCTTATGGGCACACGGATGGGGACGGAACACTTAAGACGATCGCCTCAACTTCTTCAGCGCGCGCTTACGAGCAGCGGCTGCCTTCTTCTTCTTGCTAATGCTCGGCTTGTCGTAGAACTCGCGGCGTCGCAGCTCGGTGAGGATGCCAGCTTTTTCACAGGTCTTCTTGAATCGCTTCATTGCCTGTTCGAAAGATTCGTTGTCCTTGACTTTGATCACGGTCATGCGCGCTTTTGCTCCTGACTCGGGTCGCCGCGGACTTGCCGCCGGTCGATTCTAAGTCTTTAGTAAGTGGTTCCCAGTTGAATTTCGTGTCGAAATTGCAGCGATATGATTCGATTTATTGCGCGAATCGCGCTCTTGGCCGATCTGCTTCGCTTACAGCTGCGACGATTGATCTGTTTCCGGGTCTGGCTACTTCGGGTTGCGAGCCAGAAAGCTCCAGCCAAAAAAAATACCGCCAAAACGGGCGGTTTCGAGGTGACCGGCGCAAGAGACTCAATCTAGCGCAGTGAGCTTGCCGGCTCAAGCAGGAGTCGACGCAGAAGTTTCGGACCGATTCCCGGTCCGATTTGCAGCCTGGTTCTGCATTCGAAGACAGGATTCGAGAGAGGGCGTCCTCAGGCGCCCTCGACGGCCAATATCGCCGAAAGAGCGGCCGGGAGGTCTACAGCCCCCGTGTAGAGCGCTTTGCCGACGATGATCCCAGCGATTCCGCTCTCACTCTCCTTGGCAGCGGCCACAATATCGTCCTCGCACGAGACCCCGCCCGACACGATCACTGGAATATTCACCGAGCGCGCCAGTTCAACGGTCGCCTCGAGATTCGGACCGGTCAGCATCCCGTCCCGCGAAATATCCGTGTAGACGATGGCGGCAACGCCGACGTCCTCAAAACTCTTCGCCAGGTCGGTCGCGCGCGCGTCACTGACGTCGAGCCAACCCTCAACGGCAACGCGACCGTCCCGGGCGTCGATCCCGACGACGATTTGGTTCGGGTATTTTCTGGCGGCTTCCCGCACGAGCTCCGGTTCGCGCAGGGCAACCGTTCCCAAAATGACGCGCGAAATTCCGACGTCGAGCGCTCGGGCGACCGCATCCATGTCGCGAATGCCGCCACCGAGCTGTACCGGGATATTCGGCCCTACGCCCGCCACGATCGCTTCGATGGCGGGCGTGTTCACGGGCTGCCCCGCCTTCGCGCCATCGAGATCGACGACGTGGAGGCGACGGATCGAATGCGCGGCAAACCCCGCCGCAACTTCGCCGGGGTTTTCACCGTAGACGGTTTTGTCCTCGTAGACGCCCTGGGCGAGGCGCACGCACGAGCCGTTCATCAGGTCGATTGCGGGGATCAGTTCGAAAGGCATGGGTTCAACGGTGCTTACAGCGCGCCCTTCACGGTCGGAAGCCCGTCGACCCTTGGGTCGATCTCAACCGCAACCTTCAGTGCTCGGGCAGCCCCCTTGAAGATCGCCTCTGCGACGTGGTGCGGACTATCGCCGTAACTTCGGTTGACGTGCAGGTCTAGCCCTGCGTGCTGCGCGAAGGCAAGCATGAAGTCTTCCACTAAAGAGATGTCGAAGTCGCGCACCATTCGGTTTTTGATGTCGACGTTGTAGACGACGAACGGACGGTTGGACACGTCGAGCGCCACCTCGACCTTCGCTTCGGCCATGGGTAGAACAAACGACCCATAGCGGCGAATCCCGGACGCGTTCCCGAGCGCCTCGCGAAACGCCTGCCCGAGTGCGATCCCCACGTCTTCGACGATGTGATGAAAGTCGACCTCGATATCGCCGGTCGCGTTCAACGCAAGGTCGAACAACGCGTGCTTGGCGAAGGATTCGAGCATGTGGTCGAAAAACGGGATTTGGGTCGAGACTTGATAGACCCCGCTGCCGTCGAGGTTGAGCTCGAGGCGGATGTCGGTCTCTTTCGTTTTGCGCGTCACGTCAGCACGGCGCTCAGCTGTGTTCGCGCTCTTGCTTGGTTTGGTTGTCTGTGTCTTTGGGGTAGACGCCACGGCGTGCCTCGGTAGAGCCCTGTGCCACAAGCGACCCGTCCATGGGTCGCCAGCAAAGTTTCTGGACTCTGTATAGCGTTTTCGAGTGGGATTGGATGCGCGCTTCCGCTGGAACCCTAGAACCGAGGTTCCCCGCGGCATTCCTCGGCCATCGCAATGTATTCGGTGGCGCAATCGTCTACCAGCATCGTGATCATGTCGAAGCCACTGACGGAGCAAATTTGCCAATCTTCCCCATTAAATACGAATGGGAACCGGATACAATCAGAATTCACCGGGCAATAGTCATAGTTTCTGCGGTCACTGCGACTACGGTCGCAAGTGAAAGCACTCCCCTCCAGCACCGGAGGGGGAAACGTTAGAAACGAAAACAAACCCCCATTTAAAGCACCCGCATTCGTGGCAAGGAGGCGCCCCTGCCGCGTGAAGTCGAAGTCTTTAACCACATCGCAATCCTGGCTCTCAGTGCATTCGAACACCGTCGTGATCGCATCTTTGCAAGGCTGAGAGATCTCCGATTCAAGGTTGACCAAGTCGTCACAAGTCGCGAAACAATCCGCTTCTTCACCGAGATTAGTGGTGCCGGGCACGAACAGGCGCAGATCGGTCCCGCATTCGTCGAGACGGTCGCAGACCCCCTCGCACGCTTCGACCACCTCTTCGGCTCCGGAGGACTGACTCTTGCATCCGTACCCGCTGAGCGAAAAGACCAACGCGACAGCGACAACTGTGTGTGACGAAAATTTCATGCTGCTTCCCTAGTAAGTCCACGGCCCCGATCCAACATCGCGTACGCTGATCGGGCCACGTACTCAGTATGGTGGATGGAAGCGGTGAAGACCAACCAAAGACCGCGATTGACCCACGACGAATCGACTCGCATTCAACGCGCACGTGGCGCGTAGACTGACCGGTACTGCCTCGACACGAGCCAATCGCCCGGATCCTGAAGAAATTCCGAGCGGCTTTCGCGGTGTGGTCAAGCCAGTGGCAACGTGGAATGGAACTGGGAACGCTTCGGCCGGCGCTCCTAGCCTAAGTTCACTAGGCAGGAACGCTGCAAAGCGGCACCACGACGGCGTGACGACACATACTGGGTCGCCGCACCTTCACCGTAGATCTATCGCGTCGCGCCCGGGAGGGCGGTCACGCTTACATCTCGGCTTCGCGCGCGGCTTCGCGTTCGCGGCGGACTCGGCGGATCTTCTGCAAGCGCAGATCAACCGAGCGACCGGGTCCTGCAAGGCCTTCGACTTCGGCCAGGCGAATCACTTCGGCGCCAAGCTCTCGAAGCTTGGGCGGTTCGAAGCGCATGAAGGTGGTTCGCTTGAGAAAGTCTTCGACGCTGAGCGGCGAAAGAAAACGGGCGCTGCCACCGGTCGGAAGTACGTGATTAGGGCCCGCGAGGTAGTCCCCGACGGCAACCGGCGTGTAGTGGCCGAGGAAGACCGCGCCGGCGTTCTTTACAAGCTTGTGCGCGGCGTCGGGATCTTTGACAGCCAACACGAGACGTTCGGCCGCGTATTGATTGGCGAGTGCGATCGACTCGTTCTGCGACTTCGTCACAATGATCGCCCCACGCTCAGTCATCGCTTTCTTCGCGATCTCGGCTCGGTCCAACGTCTTGAGCTGACGTGTTACTTGGTCGAGTACCCGCGTCGCGGTCGGCTTTGAATGCGTGATGAAGATCTGTTGCGAGTTCGAAGACTTCTCGGCCTGCGAGATCAGGTCTGCGGCGATCCACGCCGGAGTGGCACTTGTGTCGGCAATGATACAAACCTCGGAAGAACCGATTTTCGTGTCGACGCCAACGTCGCCCATCAGCAAGTGCTTGGCCGTCGAGCCCTCGGCTTCTCCGGGGCCAATGATCTTGTCGACACGCGGAACCGAATCGGTTCCAAGCGCCATCGCGGTCACCGCTGCGGCCCCCGTCGACTTGAAGACGCGATGGACTCCGGCGACGCGTGCGGCCATCAGAATTTCCGGATTCACTTTGCCGTTCTTGCCCGGCGCTGTGGTGAGGATGATCTCGGGGACTTCTACAACCGAAGCCGGCGTCGTGTACATGATGACGCTCGTCGGTCGCACAGATTCTTCAGTCGGGAGATAGATCCCAACGCTGTCGAGCGGTCGAACGCGCTGGCCCATGCTGGCGCCGCCCTCTTCGCGCATTTCCCAACTGCTCGGAATACGTTTGCGGTGAAAGGCGCGAATGCGCATCGCGGCTTTGCCGATCGCGGCGCGATCCACCGGGTCGACGGACTCGCAAGCTTCGTCCCATTCGGCAGGGGTCACTTCGAGGGCTTCGAGCTTGGCCCCCGTGGCCCGCTTGACCGCAGCGATCAGGCCTGTGTCACCTTGCTGGCGAATCGTCGCGATGGTTTCGCGAACACTCGCTTCAAGTTTTGCCTGGTTCTTCGAAGGCCCGCTTCGGTCGCACAGGGTTGCAAATTCTTCTGCGAATGAAGCGTCATCCGATTTGAGGACACGCAGTAGCTTCGTGGTTGCTCGACTCGCCATGGTTCTCACCTCCCAAGCAGGCTCAGCAATTCGATCCGTGAATCGCGCTTACCT
>DUBZ01000064.1:0-2292 GCA_012960035.1 Myxococcales bacterium
CCAATAGCCAGGCCCCATCAGATGATTCGTTGAGCGCCAGCGATGGGGCGCCCATTCCGGTTTGTGCCAGGCTTTGTTGTCCGGGGAGACGAGGTCGTTGATATCGACGCGCCCCTCGACTCGGAACCAGCTCGCGTTCGCCCGATGTTTTGTTCCGCGCGTCAGTTTTAATCGTTTGCGGAGCAGCGCGACTCGCCCGGTCGCGTCGATCAGCCAGCGACAGCGAATCCTTACATTGTCGTTCGCCGACTGTTTGTCGGAGCCATCGGTGTCCTTTGCGGATTGTGGGACTTCGGTGGAATTGCCGTCGCGCGCGAGCTGCACAAGTTCAATCTCGTGATCTTCGTCGTCTGGAGAAAGCTTGAGGATGCTCAGTTTCACACCCTCTAGGAGCACGGCGCCGTCCTCGACGATCATGGCGCGTAGATCGTTCTCGAGGATTCCTCGGTCCAGCTGGTAGGACGGGACGATCGGCTCGCGGGAGGCGCCGATTTCCGATCGCTCTTCAATTGGCAGTTGTCCGGACCCGATGTAGAAGCGGGGGCCGAACTTGAATAGATGATTCTCGCTGAGATATTCGCGAAGCCCCAGGTCTTGGAGGTAGCGGGAACCGAGCTCGACGGTCGATTCGCCGACCTTGTGGGTTGCTTCGGGAAGTGGCCGAGTGGTGCGCTCGGCGACGAGCACGCGCAGATTAGGAAGGCTGCGTCGCAGTTGTCGAGCAAGTGTGAGGCCGGCAAGCCCACCGCCGCAAATCACCACGTCAAAGAACTGATTCCGGTACTCTTGGACGGCGGCGCTGCTCACGTCTCATTCCCCTTTTTCTTGTCGCACGTCTTGCCGCGCGGAGCGAGCGCGGCATCGTACTTGACCGGACATGTCCGTCGCCTAGATTCGAGGAGGCCGGCATGGGACGAATCGAATCCATAGCCAAACCGGAGGGCGATCGCTTGGTTCGCGCATGGCGGATCTTCGGAGTGACGCTGGTCATTTCGACCTACTTCATTACGGCTCCGCTTGGGTACGGATTCTTTGCGCTCTGGGCTCTCTTGCCGAATCGCGATCTCGATCGTCGCGCAAGGCGATTGCAGGACATTATGTCACTAGCGTTTGGATCGATGCATTCGTTGTTGCGCTGGATGCGGATCCTGGATTTCGATCCAAGCGAGATCGAAGGGCAAATCCCAGGTTCGGCCTGCGTATTGGTGTCAAATCACCCCACTCTGGCCGACATCAGCGCATTGATAGCGGTCGAAGGAAACCTTGTCTTTCCGGTGAAACCGGCGCTCTTTCACAGCTTTTGGGCGCGACCGCTGCTTGGCCAAGCACAGCACTTCGCCGGGGTCGGGCAGGACGCCGTCGGTGTTGGCGTCTTTCTCGACGATGCGGTTGAGCGCCTCGAACGAGGTTACCGGGTCATGATTTTTCCAGAAGGAACTCGGTCTCCAAGGGAAGGGATGTATCCTTTCGGACGTAGTGCCTTTGAAATTGCGTGTCGCGCAGACGTCCCGATCATTCCCCTTGTGATCACGAGTTCGCCCCGCTGGCTCTGGAAGGAGCGAAGTTTCCTCGATCCTCCTGATGAACTGACGCGGTTGCGAATCCGAGTCCTACCCGCGGTATGGCCGGCGGACGCTGGGTCGTCTAGCCGGACGCTGCGAGATATAGTCTTCACGCAGATCGACTCGGAATTGAGAAGGCAAACCCCATCCTAATCACCGGAACTTGATTGCTCGAAGACGCCACCAGCCGCGAGCACCCATTACCATGATCTACATGATTTGACATAACCAGTCACACCTCAATCAGCGGGCTTGGTGCATGGGCGACCGCTTAGCTAAGGATAGTCAGACACAAAATGGAAAAGTCACTGGAAGATCAATTGAAGGATCTGATTGTCGAATCCCTTGCGTTGGAAGATGTTAATCCCGCAGAAATCAACACCGATGATGCGCTTTTCGTCGAGGGTCTGGGTTTGGACTCGATTGATGCGCTGGAGCTTGCCCTGGCGATTCAAGAACAGTTTGGTGTCATGACGTCGCCCGACGATGAACGAAATCGCGAGCTCTTCTTCTCGGTGAAGACCTTGGCGGAGTTCATTCGATCTGAATCCGATGCGAGCTAGCCGGGGCTTCGTCCGGAAAAATCAATGACCCCCAATATGGACGTGGCGATCGCATCTGGGACGACCTTTCAGCTGCTGGGGCGACACCGGCTCGATTCAGTCGTCGCTTTCGGAAGCGGCGGCGAAAAGACCGCCTCGGATCTGCTGGAAGACGCGGCCCGAATTTC
>DUBZ01000064.1:2333-3736 GCA_012960035.1 Myxococcales bacterium
GGCCGCCGCATTTCTGGGCGCGCTCGATCGTGGTCACTCGGTTGCGCTTCCCCCGAGTGGGCGGCGGGATGCGGTTCTGGCGATCAATGATCAACCCGAAACCGCGATCGTGATTCACGATACGGATGCAGGCTTACCGATCAGCGTCGCGTCTTTGCTCGAACCTGCAAGTCCGGGCGGCAGGGAGCCCCCGCGGCTGTCGTCGCCAGTCGTGCCTCATCCGGGCGTAATCGCGACCGTCTTTACATCCGGTACGACCGGGGCGACGACGCAATGGGACAAGACTCGATCCGAACTCCTAGGCGAAGCGCATGCGTTAGGTGAGCGTTTTCAGGTCGAGCCGGGCGCGAGAATTGTCGGTGCCGTATCTCCGGGACACATCTACGGTCTACTCTTTACGATTCTTCTGCCGCTCATGCGGGGTGCCGCATTTTCGCGTGAGACGCCTCTTCATGCGGAAACCGTCGCGCAATGTGTTCGTGAGAATGCTGCGAACGTTCTCGTGACGATTCCGGTCCAACTTCGCTCCCTCGCGGCTCTGTCTGTAGGTTCGCTTGCCGGGCTCGAGCGTGTCTTTTCATCGACGGGGCCACTACCAGATTCTGTAGCGCGCGCGTTTAGCGAACACTTTTCACTTCCGATCACTGAGATCCTCGGCTCGAGCGAGACGGGTGGTATCGCGACGAGAGTCCGGGCGGCGGGTGAAGCAGTGCCATGGTGGCCCTTTGATGGCGTTCAAGTGGCGGTGAACGACGACGGGCGAATGGAAGTCGACTCCCCGTTCGTCCACAGCGATCTACCGCGCCCGTTTGTGACGGCCGATCTGATCGATCTGAATACGGATGGCAGTTTCAAACATCTGGGTCGCGCCGATGGCATCGTGAAGATTGGCGGTCGACGCATTTCGACATCGGAGGTCGAGGAGTGTTTGCGGGAAGAGTCCGACGTCGATGATGTGGCCGTCGTGGCGGTCCCCGTCGAAGGGGGGCGCGGGCATCATCTGCTCGCTGCAGTCGTACCAACCGAGGATCGACCTTCCGAAGATTTCATCGCGGGTCTCCGATTTGTGCTTAGAAAGAAATTTGAGCCGAGTTGCCTGCCGCGACGAATCGTCAGCGTCGAAGAAATTCCGAAGGATGCCAATGGAAAGACGCCGCGTGATCGCTTGATGCGTCTTTTCGATCTACAGGCGAATGGAAGGCCGATCAATTGGACGCTTGAATGGGGCGAGCCGAGAGTCGAACGAGACGACGAGAGGGAGGGTCTGGAAGTCTCTGTTCACGTCCCCGACGACTATGCGTGGTTCGAGGGCCATTTCGAAGGCTTTCCGCTATTGGCAGGGGCCGTCCAATTGAAGGAGCTGGTACTCCCGACCGTCGAACGGGCTTTTCCGGAGCTGGGTT
>DUBZ01000065.1 GCA_012960035.1 Myxococcales bacterium
TGCCAACGGCGGCGCGTATGTCTACAAGGAAACGCCTTTGGGCAGTGGAAATTGGGATTTCGAACAAAGACTCGAACCCGCGGATGCAAACAACAAGAAGGCCTTCGGGCGCTCCCTGGCAGTCGATACGAACGTAATCGCGGTTGGCGCATTTGGCGATGACGGTTCTGGCCTTTTCTCGGGCGCGGCATATATCTACCGCCTGGAAGATGAGGGCCTGGAAGATGAGGCCTGGGCCCAAGACACCGAACTTCGCGCGTCAGACGCTCAGCGTGACGACAACTTCGGCGTTTCGGTCGGTATCGATGGTGAGCGCGTCGTGATCGGAGCGTGGAGATCGGATGGCAGCGGCCCGCAATCGGGTGCTGCGTACGCGTTCGACCTCTGAGTTCTGGACTGAGGTGTCAAGGCTTCAGGGCCGACTCCCATTGAGAGCGTGTCTTTGCAGGAAAATGATCTCGGTATGCCGTGAAGTCCGGCCGAACCGAGGCTTCCGCCCGAACCTTTCGGAGAGGATCCGCGTGCGATGAAGATGGCGGAACGAATTCGCGCGATCCTTGCGGTCGTGCCGAAGGCTGTGCGCTAGGCGTCTGCGCCTTCTGTCGCACACTCCTAGCGCGGCGAACCGATCAGGTGTGTGCAGCGATTATGGCCGGATGTCGTTCTCGCGTTCTGCGGTAGTTGCGATGAGCTTTCGCACGAAGGGTTCGAGCTGCTCGGCGACGAGCTTGTGCGCTTCGGCGTTGGGGTGCTGGTCGAACGGAGAGACCCACAAATTCGGTGCGAACTGTCCCATGAAGTCCGGCAGCAGGTCATAGGTCGGAAAACCGTTTTCGTCTGCAAATTGTTGAATGGTGTCCACCACACCCTGGAATGGGTACGGGTCGTTCAACTCGACCAGGACGGGGAAGATCACAAGCGCGGTAGGGATGCCCCGCGCACGAGCCTCGTTCTGGAGACGGATGAGGTTTGCCCGCGCGCGTTGCCACTCTTTGGTTTGATGTGGCGCGCCGTGATACGCGGCCCGGAATCGGTCGGTGTACATCGATGCGACTTTCTTGCGATCTTCGAGGTCTCGTATAAGTCGGTAGACATAAGAGTATTGGTACCGGCGCGATTGGCGGTTCGCGACTGCGACTTCATCGCGAATGCGGTCGAAGAACTCGGGAACCGACGCGTTGGGCGTGCCGTCGCGTAAGAAGAATACGACGACGACGAGATCCGGATCAAATACGTCCGCCAATCCATCCCAGACTTCGAGCCACTGCTCGGTGAGGCTTCCTGGGAGCCCCGCGTTCATGATCTCCACACCTTCGGGCGCGTTCGGAGGTGGCGCGTCACGCAGTGCCCGTTCAATGATTTCGGGAAACACGTTGTGGTTTTCGGGAACGCCCTGGCCGAAGGTGAACGAATCGCCAAGCATCAATATGCGTTTGGCGCCGGTCGGGGTGGGGTAGTTGTACTCTTTGTCGCGCAGGTTGAATCGATTGCGTTTGTATTCGAACTTCTCGCTCTCTTGTTGCTCTTCGATCAATCGCTCGTGCCAAGGCGCCACCCATAGAATTCGCGCGATGATCTCGACGCTCGCGAGGCCGATCCCTAATCCGACGAGCAAGAGTCCGATTCGCTTCAGGAACATACGTCTGCTCCGTTGGGCAAATCGTAGTGGACTCGCCGCAAGGGCGAATCACTCTTTGTCGACGTCGTCAACGGTCAATTCTTTTGATTCATGGTTTGTGTCAACTTCGACCGCCCCGAGCGATGGCGCGTCTTCGTCTAGATAGCCCAGGACTTGGAGTTGTTCGACCAGGGCATCCGAAAATGCGGGGGTCGAGGGCAGGGCCTGCAACGCCTTCTTCTTTTCGTGCAGCCAAGTTTTGAGCGCGCGCATTTCTTGGACGACAGCGCGTTCGCGATCACTCCCAACCCGACTAACGGGTGTTGGCAACCCCTCTCGGCGATCGATCCGCAGGTCGTACATGCGTTGACGTCCCGACTTTGCGTCGGCCAGGATCTTGTAGTCCGCACTGCGGAAGCTCGCGAGCTCATTTCCGAGGGTATTGAGTTCGCTGATCGCGAGTCGGTCATCGACGGTTTCGGCAGTCGTTGGGTCAAAGTATGGGACGAGGCTTCGGCCCATGGGCTCTTCCGTATTTGCTGAGCCTGCGAGGTCGAGCAGTGTTGGGAAGACATCGATGATGCTCGTGGCGTTGTTGATGCGAAGGCCGGCCGGAATCTTCTTGGGAAACCAGAATATCATTGGAATGCGAATGACTTCGTCATACAGGGTGAAGCGATGCCCTTTCGCGCCGTGTTCGAAGAACTCTTCGCCGTGATCCGAGACGAGGGCCACGATGGTGTTGTCGAGCAGCCCCTTCGCGTCGAGATCGTCGAGTATCATGCCCACGTGTTGGTCGGTCCACGCGATTTCGCCGTCGTAGAGGGCGAGCACGTGGTCCAGATCTCTCGCATTCATGTGCGGATGAACTTTGGGGTTCCGGAAGAAGTCGATGCCGTCGACGTCGCCCGTGTAGGTCGGGTCGAACATCGTGTCGTACGGGGGTGGGGGGACGAAGTCGAAGTGGGCGTCCCACAAGTGAACGAACATAAAGAACGGGTCACTCCGCTCCTGGTCGATCCAATGCTTGAACTGGGTGTAGACCCGTGGGTTGGTAATGTCGGCGTGCGACGCGTCCCCAATGTCGGCCGTGTCGAGACTGCCGTCGCGAATGGCGACCTGCTTCGACTGCTCGGCGTAAGACGAACAGTCGACGTAGCGTTCGAACCCCTGAGCGAGCCCGAACGTGGGGTGGAGAAACGGTCCCGCAAAGAAACCGACCGTTTGATATCCGCGTTCTGCGAAGACTTCGGCGAGGGTGCGTCGCGATTCATCCAAACGTCGATTGGAGTCGTCGCATCCGTGAACACTGTCAGACAAGCCGGTGAAGAGTGCCGCATGGGCGGGTAGCGTCCACGAGCTGCTGCTAATCGCGGTCTCGAACAACGCGCCTTCGGCTGCGAGGCGATCGATTCTCGGACTCGTCGCTCGCTCGTACCCATACGCTCCTAGGTGATCTGGTCGCAGCGTGTCGATCGAGATCAACAAGACGTTCGGCGGTGGGCCTTGGGGCTGCGGGGCGCTGTCGGCCTTGGGTTGGCACCCCGTGGTCCATGTGAATGCGGTCATGAGTACGACAACGGAGCAAGCCGGTAAGCGGGGCACACGCAATTTCATTGAGGGACCGAGGTGCGCAAGCAATTGCGTTCGCGGGTAGACAGAACCCTCATTCGATATGCGCAGCCGATCATTGGCGCGTGATTCTAGCCAGCCCCCAATTGAGCTGCCAACGTCCGGATCGAGCAGCTCGTTGCAGAGTTGTCGGGTCTTTTTGATTTCCTCGAAACAAACGACCTCATGCAAGACGCGGTCACCGTCTTGACCGCCGATCACGGTGAAGAGTTGATGGACCACGGCAGTCTGTTGTTTCCCGGGTCGATTTCGCGCCGACCGTTCTAGAATTCGCGAATGCGCGCGCGAGGGTCGCAATCGATGGCCAGTCGCTGGCACCACTTTGGAGAGATGAAGCACCCGAAACATTCGCCGACCGAGACGTATAGGCAGAGGCGTCCGGGGAATACAACGAGATGGTTGGCCTTGAGCGCGATCACGTACTGCGTCACGGTTGATTCAAGTCACATCACGAACTTTCTGAGAACCGTTTCGAATTGTACGACTTGGAAGAGGATTCGGCCGAGAAGCACGACCCCAAGGAGGAATCGCCGCAGATATTCGAAGCACTTCGCGAGCCTTTCGTCGCGCGGGATTCGGAGGAAGCGGACGACGCGTCAAGTCCCGCCACCGGTGTGGAACTCAGTGAAGAGGCCAAGCAGGAGCTTCGCGCCTTGGGTGATCTCGAATCGCGCGCGATACCGGTGTACAGCACGGAGGTGTTTAAAAAGATCAATAAATACAGCATCTTGGGGTTGTTCTGGGGCAGAGGGAAATACCGCGCTGCCGATTTGGCCCGTCCGTGCGCACAGGGATCCGGTCGACACAGACGTTGCGTGATTGATTCAGAGCGTCGCAGAATGGATCGCCGCTTTGCATCGTCTGACTGTCATGTTGTGGAGACTGTGAGGCGCCTCGGGAAAGTTGCCACTTCAAATCGGATGCCAATTCGAGCCACGCAGCGTAAAATCTACGCATCAAAATTACCAAATCCGAAACCCGCCCTGGCGTCAAGTCGCAGTTCAATTTTGCGCCGCGCAAAGACAGACGGATCAGAGCTGTCACCAAGCCTGGGCAAGTACTGGAGGACTACACACAATGACTCGCCGCATTTTTTTGACGATGGCCGCTGCTTTCATCACCGCCGCCATCTCGCTACCCGCACTGGCCGACGAGCCGTATCGCGAGTTCACTGGTCGCATCGACATGGTGAAGAAGAAAAAGTTCATCGTCGACAACCGCCAAGGTGACAAGGTGTCTTTTGTATTCATCAAAGACACCGAGGTGAGCGGTAAGAAAAAGCTCGCAAAGAAGATCAAGAAGGGTGATTGGGTCACTGTGTCCTGGCGCTTTGTCGACAAGCCGCGCAAGGCCTACAAGATCGTCGTGTTGCCGCCTCGCGAAGAAGACGATTGATTTGGAGATGCAGCTCGCGCATACCGAGTCGGTTCGATGACCGAGCGTGAGGCCGCGCCACCGCTGCGACCGGATCAATATGATCGGTACCGCCGCCACCTGACGTTACCCGAGATGGGGTACGAGGGGCAGCAGAAACTGCTCGATTCGAGCGTGCTGTTGATCGGCGCGGGCGGCCTCGGCTGCCCGCTCGCACTGTATCTTGCCGCGGCAGGCGTGGGGCGACTCGGGCTTGTCGACGACGACGTTGTCGACGCATCAAACTTGCAGCGACAAGTCTTGTATCAAACCCGGGACATCGGGAAGTCCAAAGTAGAAGTCGCCAAGGAACGGATCCAAGGCCTGAATCCCGACGTCGATGTCGTGACGTACCCACTGCGCCTCACGTCGGAAAATGCGTTGGAAATTTTTGCTGACTACGACGTGATCGTAGACGGGACCGACAACTTTCCGACCCGCTACTTGAGCAATGACGCCTGCGTGATCCTTGGCAAGCCGAACGTCTATGGGTCAATCTTTCGCTTCGAGGGGCAGGCCTCTGTCTTCGATGCGAGCCAGGGGCCTTGCTACCGCTGCCTGTTCCCCGAACCGCCGCCTCCCGGCTCGGTCCCTTCTTGCGCGGAGGGCGGAGTGCTCGGGGTCCTGCCTGGCATCATTGCAACGATTCAGGGAACCGAAGCGATCAAGCTCCTCGTGGGGATGGGCCGTTCTCTTTCGGGGCGATTGCTGATTTACGACGCGCTCGCGATGGAGTTCAACGAGTTCCAGCTGAAGAAGGATCCCCATTGTCCAGTCTGTGGTGAGTCGCCGACGATTACCGAGTTGATCGACTATCAGGGCTTTTGCGGTTTGCCCCAACTTGGCGAATCGGCACCGTTAAATGGCACTTCCGCGAGTGATGTCGCGGCACGTCTCGCCGCGAACGAAGAGTTCTTGTTGCTCGACGTCCGCCGGGACGACGAGTTTGCACAGAGTTCGATCGAGGGGGCGACGTTGCTTCCGCTCGATCAACTCGATGCGCGAATCGAAGAACTTGCCAGCTGGAAAGCACGCAAGATTGTGGTCCACTGTCATCACGGCGGCCGGAGTGAAACCGCGTGCCGTAAGCTGTTGGAGCACGGATTTTTAAACGTCGAAAACCTCGAGGGGGGGATCGACGCGTGGTCGCTCACGGTCGATGCGACGGTTCCGCGCTATTAACAGGTTGGTGGGACGTGAGCGCGCATGTCGCCGCCCGTTTCGGAAGACACAAGCGAGTCCCGATCTACTTTTAAGGAGAGCCGAACAGCATGGCCAAGTCGAAGATCCCCGGGCCCCTCGAGCGGAGCCATCTGGTCGAGAAAGACATGGATGCGGAGTCCGCTTCCAACGTCGCAGATGCCTATCTTGCCGATGGACGTAAGAACGAGGCGATCGACTTTCTCGCCAAAGCGGGTGACGAAGCAGGCCTGCAAGCTCTGGCGGAGCAGGCCGTCGACCTGGGCGATCCGTTCCTGCTGGCTTCAGTCGTGCGCGTAACAGGAAAAGAGCCCGACCACGCGACATGGATGCGTTGCGCCGAAGTCGCGCAAGCCGCAGGCAAGGAACGATACGCGGAGACCGCTCGCCGGAGCGCCGCACGAAGCGAGAGTTAAGGCCCCGTTGAGATCGCCGATTCCGTCTTGCATCAGGACATCCCGCGTTGTCTAACCCCGAAACGATTTCGATCGAAAACGCGCGGTCCCACAACTTAAAGGGCGTTACGTGCGAGATCCCGCTCGGCCAGTTGACCGTCATTACCGGGGTCTCGGGTTCGGGGAAGAGCACGCTCGCGTTCAATACCCTCTACGCCGAGGGGCAACGCCGTTACGTCACCTCGCTGTCGACTTATGCTCGGCAGTTTCTCGAGCGGCTTCCTCGGCCCGAAGTCGACCTGATTTCGAACTTGCCGCCCACCATCGCGATCGAGCAAGGCAAGCGCGTTCAGAACGCGCGTGCCACCGTCGGTACCGCGAGCGAGATCGTCGACCTGCTGAGGTTGCTCTTTGCGAAGATCGGCGTCACGCGTTGCCCCGTATGTGATCTCGACGCGCAGCCCGGTGGCGTGAGTGCAGTGGCCGATCGCATCACCCAACGTTACGAGGGAAAGCGGCTCGTTTTCGCGGCACCCCTGATCGCGATCCGCAAAGAAACCTTTCGGGAACGTCGAGATCGCTTGGTCCAATCCGGGTTCGGCCGCATCGTTTCGGCCGAAGGCGAGATCCTCGATGTTTCGGAGCTCACCCTCAAGGCGCTAAAGCAGCATTGGTCCGGGGGGCTTCTGCTCATCGACCGGCTCGTTCCAAAGCCGGGAGACGATCGTGTGCGCTTGGTGGAAGCGGTGTCGTCGGCGTTTCGTCAGGGGGACGGAGAGGTTGTGGTGTTCGAGCCTGGTGCCGGTCGGGCGCACTTTCGGCAGGGGTTTTCTTGCGATCAATGTAGTCGTGAATTCAAGCAGCCGAGCCCGGCGCTGCTCTCCTTTAACAGTCCGTTGGGTGCATGTGAGACTTGCAACGGCTTCGGCCGGACTTCCGACGTGGATTGGGCGCGGGTGGTACCAGACGAAGCGCTTTC
This sequence comes from Myxococcales bacterium, assembly GCA_012960035.1. Classification (GTDB taxonomy): domain Bacteria; phylum Myxococcota_A; class UBA9160; order UBA9160; family UBA4427; genus DUBZ01. The sequence continues at coordinate 7,238 of DUBZ01000065.1, forward strand.
GATCGCAGACGGCGCGATCGCGCCGCTCGCCACGCCCAGTGGCAAGGGGATGTTCCGCGATCTGATCGATGCTTGTACAAATCTCGAAATCGCAATCGATGTCCCCTTTGAAGAACTCGATGCCGAAGAGCGGTTGCAAGTGTTTGAGGGCAATGACGACGTCGGCTGGTATGGGGTTCGGGGTTACTTCGACTGGCTCGAACGAAAACGGTATCGGGTGCAGGCGCGAACTCAACTTGCGCGGTACCGCCGCTATGACCCTTGCACGGTGTGCGACGCCACAAGGCTTTGCGAAGACTCGCGTGCGGTGCGGATTGCTGGGCAGGACATTGGCGCGACGACGCAGCTTTCGATCGGCGACCTTGAAGTATGGCTACGTGCGCTTTCGCTCTCTCATCATGAACGGGAATTGGCGGGCCGCGTGCTCGAACTCCTTCAAGCAAGACTAGACACGTGTCTTGGGGTAGGGCTTGGCTACATGCCCCTCGACCGGCAGCTGCGAACGTTGTCGGGCGGGGAGGCGCAGCGGATCCAACTCGCCACCGCGCTCGGCGGGAGTCTCACATCCGTCCTATATGTGCTCGATGAACCGTCCGTCGGCTTGCACGCGCGCGACATGGAACAACTGTTGAGTGTGATGCGGCGGATTCGCGATCAGGGGAACACGGTCGTCGTGGTTGAGCACGCCATAGAAATTGTGGGTGCCGCCGACCATGTGATTGATCTCGGTCTCGGGGCGGGCCGCGCGGGTGGCGAACTCATCGTTGAAGGTTCAGTCGCCGACGTCGCGAAGCACCCCGTGTCCTGGACCGCGCGCGCCTTGCGGGGAGAGTATTCTTTGCGGTCACAACCCTGCGGTGCAGGCGCGGATGTCGATGGGCCGCGGATCAAAGTCACGTCCGCGCGGGAGAATAATCTTTCGGGCTTCGATGTGTCTTTCCCCCTCGGCGGGCTCGTCGCGGTAACGGGCGTGTCAGGCGCGGGCAAGTCGACTCTGGTCCACTCGATCTTGGTCGGTCAGCTTGTGCGCTTGTTGCCGGAGTCGCCCTCCACAGAAGCGGATCGACGGCGTTTCGATCCGGGCGCATGTGGCGGTATTGAAGGCGCCGAACACCTGGACGCCGTTGTGGTCGTGGAGCAGACGGCAGTCAGTCGCAGTGCGCGATCGAATCCCGCGACGGTGTCGAAGGCTTTCGAAGGGATCCGAAAGGCATTCGCGTCTACCCGGGAGGCGCGCCTGCTGGGTCTAGGGCCCGGCGCTTTTTCATTCAACGTCGCGGGCGGACGTTGTGACGCCTGCGAGGGCAGCGGCGAAGTCGTGATTGACATGCAGTTCCTGGATGACGTTCGAGTTGCCTGCGACGAATGCAACGGGACCCGCTATCGCGGCGAAATTTTGGAAGTGCCATACGCGGGAAGGTCGATTGCCGAAGTGCTCTCCCTTTCGATTGACGAAGCGGTCGAGGTCTTCGCAGACCAGGCGCGCATCGTCGCGTGTCTCTCTCCACTGATTCGTGTCGGTCTCGGGTATCTCGCACTGGGACAGCCACTTTCCACGCTGTCTGGTGGCGAACATCAACGGATGCGCCTCGCGCTGGCATTGGGCGAGGGCGCAGAGCGTGTGCTCTACGTTCTCGACGAACCCACGACCGGGTTGCATCCCCGGGACGTCGACGTACTCATGGATTGCTTGGCGGAACTAATCGAGGCTGGAAGCAGCGTCATCGTCGTGGAGCACAACATCGAAGTGATCTCTCGCGCAAATTACGTCATTGACCTTGGGCCCGAAGGCGGACCGAGCGGTGGACGCATCGTTGCCGAGGGAACCCCTGAGCAACTTGCTCAAGTAGACGCCTCCTATACCGGTCGGGCGCTGCGTGCGGTTCTGATGAGCTAAGAGCTGAATGCCGATGAATCGGCGCTGAGTGCCGCCTCCATCAGACCGAATGCCCCGGCCAAATAATCGAACGAAGACTTCGTCGCTTCGACGAGTGTGTTGAACACGTTGCCGAACCGCTCGAGACGAACGACGCCATGGCGATGATCAGTTCTATCCTGGGACTCGCGCCGGGGAAACTCTTGTTCGTGAAGGGGCTCCCGACCTCGATCCACGACCCGGCGTTTCGAGGGGACGTGCTCAGGCGCACGCTCGACAACCTGATCCTGTGTCCGAGCGACATTGTCTTCGAGCTGTCTGAGAAACAACCGGGTCGCGATCCGGGGTTGTTCCGGGTTGCTCGTAAATACGACGGCGAACTCGGGTTCCAGGTCGCGATCGACGACACAGGGGTTGCGTACCGAAGCCTCGATTCGATCATTGAACTTGCGCCCGACTTCATCCGAGTCGACCTCAGTCTCGTACGTGGGATCGATGCCGATCCTGCGAGGCGGGAACGGCTTCGTGCGCTGAACGTGGTCGCCAACTCGATCCACGCGAGCGTGATCGCCGAGGGGATCGAGACAAGCGACGAGCTGGCGACGGTTCAAAGCCTTGGCGTCACCTAGGGCTAAGGCTATTTGTTTGGCCGCCCCGCGCCGCTGCGTATACTCCTAGGCTGGGTGAAACGCGCCCGAGCCAGGAGTCTCCATGGAGCTTGCTCGTTGGATCTTCTCGATCGTGACGCTCGCGTGCCTCGTGGGTGGCCTTGGCTGTGCGTCTCTCGTCGAACGCGACGCAGGCGATCGTGAGGTCATTGCGACCGCGCGTACGTGGACGTTTCTGAAACATGACCCGCCACTCCCTGCGGACACCGAGCGTGTTCCGCGTGGCTTCACACCGCGCGTGACGTCCCCACTGCGCAACGCGTCTAAGCTTGACGCTCAAGTCGCGGGGCACCTCAGCGCGGCTTTTGAACGCAGGGGGTACGACTACGTAGAAAGCGACGCAGATCTCTATGTTCACTACCGCTTGTCGTTGGAGCCGCGTCGGGACTCCGTTGAAGTTCCATTTGCGGCGATCTACGTCGCGAGCCACTCGTTTTCGCCGTCGTACGTTGTCGAAGGAACCGATGTCGTGCACCGAGACGTGGAGCAGTTTCGTCTCGAACTTGACCTGCGCGGGCCCCGCGGTCGGATCGTGTGGAGCCGAACGGCCTTGCACGTTGTGATTGCGCGCGAGCCGTTCACGCTTGATGCCTGGCTTGAAGAGTTGATCTCGCGATTCCCTAAGCGCGAAGCGCAGGAGCGGGACTAGGCATCGTGCGCAAAGGGAAGGGCCGCGCCTCGCAATAGGCCGTGCCTCGCAATAGCCCGCGCCTTTGCGACAGGCCAGCCTCTACGTGATGGTGTCGAGGACTTCCTGAACCCGCTTAAGCAGATCCTCGGGCTCAAAGGGCTTCTTCAAGAAGCCCGCGAGGGTGCAGCTCCCGAGCTCGGCCGTCACGCGCTCTTCCGAGTATCCACTGACCAACACGATCTTTGCATTCGCACGAATGGCATGGATCGCTTTGAAGGTGTCGGCTCCACTCAAAGACGGCATGGTACGGTCGAGCAGGACGATGGAAATTTTGTCCGCATGGTGTTCGAAGAGTTTGACGCCTTCGTGTCCGTCCGTCGCCGTCAAAACCTTCATGCCAGCACGAAGCAACACTTCACTGGCGAGTTCGCGTACACCCTCATCGTCGTCGATGACCAACGCAATGCCGTGTAGTTTGAATGTGTGATTGGCACTCGTCTCGGGCCCTGGAATCGCTGCCTTGGCTGCCAGCGCAGGGAAAATGACCTGAAAGGTCGTTCCGCGTCCAGCTTCGCTTTCGACGCGAATGCCGCCGCGATGTCCGCGAACGATTCCGGCCACCGCTGCGAGTCCCAAGCCTCGCCCCGTAAACTTGGTTGTAAAAAACGGATCGAAAATGCGGTCGATGGTTTCTTTGTCCATGCCGCAGCCCGAATCGCTGACTTCGAAGAAGACGTGATCTCCCAAGGGCATCGTTTCTGCGAAGAGAATTTCTGAGGAATGGTGCGTAATCGAGATTGTGCCGGTTCTGATCGAGAGTCTCCCTTTGCCTTCGGGAAGTGCTTCCGCGGCGTTGGAGATCAGGTTCATGATGACTTGGCTGAGCTGCGCCGCTTCGCCCTCAACGAGGGGGAGATTGCGTGCGAGTTTGAGATCGATCGTCGTTTTTCCCGCCACCGATGACGTGGCCAGGTCGCGCATGTCTTCCACGATCGAGGACAAGTCAATTTGTTCTACGCGCAGCGGCTTTTGGCCGGCGTAGGCGAGCATTTGATTGGTGAGAGCTGCAGCGCGCTTCGACGCGCGATGAATGGTTTGCATTCGCGCGCGCACTGGAGAGTCCTTGGGGAGTTCCATGAGCCCGAGCCCGGCGGCGCCCATAATTGGGGTCAAGAGGTTGTTGAAGTCGTGTGCGATGCCGCCCGCAAGCACGCCCAAGCTCTCGAGCTTCTGCGACCGCTGCATATTCTCTTCGAACTCGCGCCGTGCGGCTTCGGCCAAGATGCGTTCACTGACATCGCGGTTTACGGCGAGGTAGCGGCGGGCGCCCTGGTCGCGCGGATACGTGACGCCCTGCGTTTCGAACCAGAGCCAGCGTCCGTCTTTGTGTTGGAAGCGCGCCTGAATGGTGTGGAGCGTGCGGTCCAGGCGATTGGTGTCGAATGGCAGGATGAACTGCTCGCCGAACTGGGCACGTACCCGCTCGCAATCTTCGGGATGGATGAGCGCCCAGGGTTTGAGGGCAATGAGTTCGGCCTCGGTATAGCCGAGGATCTCTACCGAGCCGTGTCCCACATATTGGTAGCGTCCGTCTTCATCCATTTCGGTAATGAGATCGACACTCATTTGTGAGACGACGCGATAACGCGCTTCGCTTTCTTTCTGCATCGATTCGGCACGCTTGATGTCAGAAATGTCTCGGCTAAAGACGACGCTGTGATATTCGCCGGCTTCGTTGGTCCAACCGATCACCGAGTTTTCGACCCATACCCAGTGGCCGAGCCTGTGACGCATGCGCGTGTGATTGGTCGCGGGTTTACCGCTATTTCGGACCGATCGACTGGTATCGATGACGAGGGGCAGGTCCATTGGATGAAACTCGATGCAGTCGTCACCCATGCTCTGGTCCGCTGTAAAACCCAAAATCTGTTCTATTTGTGGGCTCGAGTATGTCATCGTGCCGAGGTTGTTGAACTCGCTGACCCACGTGTTCATACCTTCGAGCACGCCGAGCAATCGATCGGTGCGGTCGCGCAGCAGTGGGTGACGAACATCGGCGCCAGGTGTCCGCATGTTCTGGCGAACAATGCGTTCAAGCTGAGTGAGAGCTTGGCTTTGGACTGGGGGTGCCTGCTTGCTCATGGAGAACTCCGGGGCGGTTCGAGCTGCGGAAAAGCATACCACGTGAATTTGCACGTCCGTTTGATCTCCGCGACGTATGCAAAACCGGCAAGCGGCCAGCGCGCGAGCGCCTCGAAATCGAGCAGCCTTGGCGCAGCCGGTGTGCCGCAATCAGCGAGAACGGCTTCGTTGTCGACCTCACATCGGATTGAGGCGCTTTAACAGGTGGTCCCGACGCAAATCCGAACCCAACTGGCCCGCCCAGGGCCGCTTGTCCGTGACCGACTCGAATGACCAATAGGGCGGAGCTCGGACTTGAGGCGCCACGGCCAAATCGAACGTTCGGGGCACGATGATTAGCGCCTGCAACGAGCTTGGATGGAGCGCCTGTGGCGGTCTTTTAGAGAGCCGCCAGTTGATGGCTGTAGGTCTTAGCGCCTGCGGCGGTCTTATATCGATCCGCCAGTTGATGGCTGTAGGTCTTAGCGCCTGCGGCGGTCTTATAAATGGCGGAAGCGGACGGGAATCGAACCCGCCGGGGACGTGTCGCCACGCCCCCCACCGGATTTGAAGTCCGGGCCGGGCACCAGCCGCAGAAACGCTTCCATGAAATTGCAGTGAACCCTTGAGGCGGCAGTTTGATAGCACGGCGGTGCGGACTTAGGCAGTCCTCGGTTTGGCAGATCCTTGAACACTTGTTCGCAGCGCAACCGATTGGGAAAAGACGGTGTTCCGAATCCGTGCGAATTTTTCGCTTGATTCGGGCAACGCGTTGTAATCTAATGTCGCCGTGAGCACATACAGCCTACTCGACGCAGCCAGCATCTTGAAGGTATCCCCAGCGCGCCTCCGAAATTGGAAGCGTACGACGCTCGCCCATTCTGATGTTCAAACAGACGCTGCGTCTGATGTTCATTTAGGTAAGAACGATGTCGCGGCTGGTGACCACACCCCAGTCGATGACCGAATGGCAGAAAAAGCATTACTGCAGTCGGACTTTGATTTTCGCGACCTCGTCTGTGTGCGGGCCATGTTGACCTTGGTCGACCAAGGCATCTCGGTGCGGCGCATCGGTCGCGCCATTGCTGTGTTGCAAGAGAACCTTCCGGACCTCGATGACCCACTAGCAGCGCTGCGCTTGTGGGGTGACGAAGGCGGGCGCATTGTGGTCGAACACGATGGCGTGCTGATCGAACCCGAAGGCCAGATGGTTCTCGACTTTAGTGGTGAAGGCGCGAAAGAGAACGATCCCGCACCCATCGCGAAGCCAGCGTCGAAAGAAGCGCCGCAAGCCCACGAGGAAGCAATGTCGCTGTTTGAACGCGGCTGCCAACTTGATTCCGAACCCACGACATATAACGACGCGATGGTGGCTTACCGCAAGTGCATTGAACTGGATCCAACCTTTGCCGACGCCCACTGCAACCTCGGTGCTGTGCTTTACAACGCGGGCAAGCCCGCGCCCGCGCGGCGTTGCTTTGAACGATGCCTAGAACTAGACAGCCGCCACGTTCAGGCGCACTTCAATCTCGCGAACTTGCTAGAAGAAGAAGGCTGCGATGAGATGGCGATGAGTCACTACCGTCAGGCGCTTCGATCCGATCCGTTTTACGCCGAGCTGCACGTCAACATGGCGTTGCTGTACGAACGATTGAAATCGTCAAGTAGCGGTCGAGATCATTGGCGGCGCTATCTGCAACTTGATCCGGCAGGAGCATGGTCCGAGGTTGCGCGCCAGCGACTGGACGCCGACAAGTCTCCGAAGCGCACCCGCTAGAGCGGGTTGGGGACGGCGCGTGCGGTGACCGGGATCTTCGACTGGTGAACGACGCGATCGTCGAGGATCGCTTCCACCACCCAGTCGCCCGCGCGATCGACGGCCATGGGGAGTTCGGATGAGAGAAAGACCCGCCCCGCATCTTCTGGCATGCCTTCGTAGACGATGTGTCCCGTTGGGTCTCGCCAACGAATGCCGATCTTGTCTTTGTGGCCTAGGACAGGGCCGGAGACGCGTCCCCACCAGGCGATGGTTGGCATGTCGAGCTCGTTGGGCTGGCCGATCAACAGCCGGTCGATCGGCCCGCCCGCTGGGGTCGCTTGGCTCGCGGCTAGATCGCCGTTGCCAAATCCCGACTCCGCGATCACACCAAACGTGAGTTTTACGACCTCCCACCGCGCGCGATCCACGAGGCTACTTGATGTGCGTCCTCGACCGATGGCCTGCTCAAGCGCGTATACCGCGCGAACCCGATCGCCGCGGTCCCGGTAGGCGAGCCCCAACTTGTAGAAGACCAGCGCGCGCGCGGAATCAAGCTCGATGGTGTGTCGGAATGCCGCGATCGCTCCATCGAGCCGCCCTGCTTCATAGAGGCGTTCACCGATGCGAAGCGAAACCCTCGGGTCGTTCGGAGCCTTTGCTGCCAGAACAGTCAACGCCGCGAGGGCGGGTTCATTCGAGTCCGACTGAATCAGGGCGTCAATTCGTGCCAGTTCTGCATCGTTCGACGAATGATCGATCGACACACCTCGGCCAGGAAGTTCAAGGCGTTTGACGTCTACCAGTTGAGCGAGGCGCGCTTGCATGTCTTCGAACCGTTGTTGCGTCCCAGGCAGCGGGTTTCGGACGGGGGCCAACGTGCGGGCTTGCTCCTCGACGGTTGCAATGCGCTCGGCGACGTTGGGGTGACTGAATAAGTAAGGTGGGATGTTGTTTGGATACTGGGCCTGCTTTGCGAGAATGCGCCCAAAGAAGTGCGCGGCTTCCCCGGGCTCGAAGCCGGCCCGAGATGCATACACAGCGCCCAGCCGGTCGGACTCCGCCTCGTCTTCCCGCGAATAATGCAGGTCGACCGCGACATTGATCGCCATGCCGGTGATCAGGGGTGCGGCGTTTTGACTCGCGACACTCGCACCGATCAACGCTGCCTGAGTGAGGAGGCTTGGAATTTGTCGTTCTTGGCGTCGATGGGCGAGGTGTCGCTTGTTTACGTGGGCGACTTCATGAGCCATCACCGCCGCGAGTTCGTCAACACTGCCGGCTTCAAGCAGCGTTGCGGAGTGGAAATAAATGTATCCACCCGGAACCGCAAAGGCATTGAGTTGCGGCGCTTCGACGATCTGAAAGCGGTAGACAAAAGGCTGCGGCTCGACGCCGGCAACAATCTGTTGACCCAGATCGTGGAGGAACCCGGTCACGACGGGGTCGGTGATCAACCGAAAGCGATGCTTGATCTCGACATCGACGTCCATGCCGAGCTGACGCTCGTCATCGAGCGTCAGGAGTTCGAAGGTCGAAAGCGGCGTCCAGCGACTTCCGTCGTTCTGGATGCAGCCGGTCAGCAAAGTCGCGAACCACATTGCCGCGCCAAGCGATATGCAGCGGCAGGTCACATGTTCACGCGTCGCGTTCGTCGATCGATTTCTTGTAGGCGACGCAGTTGAGCAGCGTGTCCTGTTCGTCTTCGTGGCTGGGCTCTATTTCGAGCAACCATCCATCGCCATAGCAGTCTTCATTGATGCGTTCTGGGCCGTCAGCGAGTTCGCCATTGACGGCGAGAACGGTTCCGGTCACCGGGGCGTAAAGGTCGGAAACCGCTTTGACGGATTCGATCACGCCGTAGGTTTCGTCCTTGTTGATCGTCGAACCGACTGCGGGGAGTTCAACGAAGACGATGTCGCCGAGTTGCTGCTGCGCAAAGTCGGTAATGCCGACGTAGACCTTTTCGCCATCCTGGCGGATCCATTCGTCTTGTTCAGTGTAAAGCGAGTCATCGGGGATCGAATACTCGGACAACGTGTTCTCCTCGGTTATGCAGTTTGTTTCACGTCAACTTTTGCCACGAAGGGCGTTTCGATCACCTGCGCTGCAACAGATTTGCCACGGATCGCGATCGCAATCTCGCTCCCGACGCTCGCGTGTTCCGGAGAAACGTAGCCGAGACCGATTGCGATTCCGAGCGTGGGGGAGGGCGCGCCAGACGTAACCCGACCAATTGTGGCTCCGTCTTTGAGGATCAAATGCTCTGGCCTGGCGATCCCGCGCTCCGTCATTTTGAAACCGATCAATCGACGTTGATCGGGCTTGTCCGCGCGCGCCTCAATCGCCTCGGCGCCGACGAAGCCACCGGTCTTGCGTTTCACGAAACGGCTAAGCCCCGCTTCGAGGGGTGACGTGGTGTCGTCGAGTTCGTGTCCGTACAGCGCTAACGCGGCTTCGAGTCGCAGCGTGTCGCGCGCACCGAGGCCAGCAGGTGTGATTCCAAATTGCTGGCCGGCCGCCATCAAGGCTTCGAAGATACGAACCGTGTCGTTCGCGGGTAGGTAGATTTCAAAACCCGGTGCCCCGGTGTAACCGGTGCTCGAAATCAACGCATTGGTGCCGTCGCAGTCAAATTCGTCGAACGCGAAACGATTTAGATCTCCGGGCGTGGTGCCGGCGATTGCCGCCAGAGTCGCGGCGGCGTACGGGCCCTGGAGCGCGAGCATGCCGGTGCGCTCGCTGTCATTTTGAACTTCGGCACCCGGCAGGATGTTTTCGCGGATCCAGGCTTCGTCTTTGTCGATGTTCGAAGCGTTAACGCAGAGCATGAAGGCGTCTTTGGCGCGGCGGTACAAGGTCACGTCGTCGACCACGCCGCCATCGCGATTGCACATCAAGCCGTAGCGCACACGGCGCAGGCCAAGGGTCGACACGCGACACGAGAGCAGGGCTTCAACAGCCTCGACCGCTTTGGCTCCGAAGATTTCGATCTGACCCATATGGGAAACGTCGAAGAGCCCCGCGGTTTCTCGTACGGCCGCGTGTTCTTTTAAAATCGAGTCGTACTGAACCGGCATCTCAAAGCCGCCGAACTCCACTAGGCGTGCGCCAAGGCGTTGATGGGTGGCGTGGAGAGGAGTGGTCTTGAGATCGCTCAAGCGCTGTGCCCGCTGTGCTTGGAACGCTTCGTATAGGCCACGAGCGTATTGCGGAGCAGCATGGTGATCGTCATGGGCCCAATGCCTCGCCTTGACGGTGTGATATAAGCCGCGATGCCTTGCGCGGCTTCGAAGTCGACGTCGCCGACGAGCTTGCCGTCTACTTCGGTCACGCCGACATCCATGACGGCTGCGCCCGGTTTAATCCAGTCGCCCTTGACCATGCGCGGGCGGCCTGTGGCGGCAACCAAGATGTCGGCCTGCCGACAGATCGACGCCAAGTCTCTCGTGCGCGAGTGACACAGCGTGACCGTCGCATTCGCCTGCTGGAGCAAAATCGAAACCGGCTTGCCCACGATGTCACTTCGGCCAATCACGACGGCATGCGCGCCTTCGGTCTCAACACCGCAGCGGTCGAGCACCGCCATCACACCGAGGGGCGTGCACGAAATTAAATCAGCCCGCCCACTCAAAAGCTTGCCCGCGGTATTGGGGTGCAGCGCGTCGACATCTTTGGCGGGGTCGAGCGCTTCGGCAACCACATAAGGATCGATCTGCTTGGGCAGGGGAAGTTGAACGAGAATGCCATCCACTCCGTCGTCCTCGTTGAGGTCCTTGATGACGTCGAGCAAGTCAAATTCGGAAGTCGTCTCGGGAAACACGAGTTCGCGGGAGTCCATGCCGATCCGAGTGCACGCGCGCTGTTTCCCCTTGATGTAGGAGCGACTCGCCGGATCGTCTCCGATCAGGACGACGACGAGGCTTGGAGGGCGTCTCCCGTCGGCAACCAGGGTCTTGATTTCTTCCGCCATCTCGTCGCGTAACGTGTTCGCGATTTCGAGTCCGTTCACCACGACAGTATTGATGCTGCCCGACGCGCTGTTGTGTTCGTCGTTCGTCATGACAGTTTGCCCTTGGGGTGTGAGGGGTCTCGTAGGTCGAATCGCGATCAAGAAGGTGGCCTATAACCCCAGGTCTCAGTGCGCGAGTCGCGGTGACGATTTCCGCCAGTTCATGATGTGAAAAGCAGTGCTTTGGAACATCAAAAAACGAAAACGAACGAACGCAGAAGCTGCGACATTCGATCCGCGCGCGAGTATATCAGGGGTTCGCTCGTTGGCTGGCGAAATGCCGAGCGGGTTCGCTTAGGCAGCGGACTTCGAAGTCTTCTTCCCTGGCTTCTTTTCGCCACCGCTCTTTCCGCCGCCATCTTTCTTGGCGTCGGACTTGGACTTGCTGTCGGGGGATTTAGAATCGCTCGAATCGGAGTCGCTTTTCTTTTCTTCTTTCTTCGCACTCGAATAGAGGTCGTTGTACCAACCGCCACCCTTCAACACGAACGAAGTTTGAGAAATCAGCTTCTTGACCCGGCGTGACTTGCATTCGGGACACGTCTTGATCGGATCGGCGGTAATTCGCTGCTCACGTTCAAATTCGTGTTCGCACTTTTCGCACAAATATTCGTAGATCGGCATCGTACCTCGACCTTCCAAACGTTGGGTTGTGCCCGGTAGCCTTCGGATCCGCCCGAGACGGGAGTTGGCTGAGGGCCTTCTTTGAGGGGGAGAATTGAAAACGCCGGGGCGAGATCGTCAACCGGCAGACGGTGTTTTATCCCAACCGGGGCGGGCTCGCCAGCGCGTAGAGCTTGGAGCGCAGCTGGCCGGGGTCTCCTGTGAGCTTGACGCGCTTGCGGCGTCCCTTTGAGGTGGGGTCGATCTCGATGTCAATTCGCTTGCAACCCAAGGCATTGGCCAAGGCGTCTCGGCAGGCTGCGTTGGCCTGGCCTTCGACCGGGGCTGCGGACACCGCGACCCGGAGGGCGTCGCCATGAAGGCCCGCAACCTTGGGGTGTTTGGCGCGTGGGGTGACGTGGATCCAGAATGCCAAACCATCGCGGGTTTCACTCAGCCCAAGGTCTGACTCGGAATCGATCAAGTGCCTCCTGAGACCAGGCCCGCCGTGGGCAGCTCGCGAGTCGCAATGATTGTCTTTTCGGTCGTGTCTTCTGCACTCTCGAGGCTGTCAATCATGGCGACGTGCGTGTCGATGGTCGAGCGAAGCGCCGACGCGTAGCGGGTTCGCATGCTCCGCAGTTCCCGAATCTCCCACGTGAGCGTCGCTGCCCGTCGGTGAGAAGCGTCTACGATGCGCTCAGCCCGGATCTCCGATGCACTCAAGAGCGCTTCGGACTCCGCGACCGCGGTTTCGCGCAGCTTCTCGGCCATCGACTGCGCGCTGACCAGGGTTTCGCGCAGGACCTGCTCGCCACTCGTGAGCTCTGAATTGCGCTTTTCGAGTTGATGAACGGTGTCTTTGAGGCGTTCGTTGTCACGCAGCATATTCTCGTAGTCGTCGGCGACGAGCTTGAGAAAGGTCTCGACTTCTTCGCCGTCGAGCCCATTAAAGCGGCGGGAGAATTGGTGGTTCTGGACTTCCAACGGGGTAATGCGCATACTGCCTCCAGAGCGGAGCGTCCCAAATGACGCGGAGATCTCCGGCAAGCAATCGGTAAGTTGTGCGCAACGCTTTACCTATTCAGTCACCCCAGGGGCAACGAGGCGTTCACCGGCTTCAGGAGCCAAGTTCCTTCGATCGGGCCGTGGCGGCAGCCACTGCGTCATACAGGGCTGCGCGAACTCCAGCCGATTCGAGCCGCTCGAGACCGGCGATGGTCGTTCCACCGGGCGAGGTGACCCGGTCCTTCAGAACCCCGGGATGCTCGCCAGATTCGATCGCGAGTTTCGCCGAGCCGTAAACGGTCTGAAAGGCGAGTTGGTAGGCGGCTTCGCGAGGAAGCCCCTGTCGCACCCCGGCGTCGCCGAGGGCTTCGAGGATCAAGAACACGTAAGCGGGGCCACTGCCCGACAGGCCCGTCACCGCGTCGAGCTGCTCTTCGGTATGGGTGATCCAGGCGATGCCCACGGCAGAAAACAGGGCTTTGGCGATGGCGAGGTCTTCGGCAGTCGCGTGGGCGTTCGGGCAGATCGCGGTCGCGCCTTCGCGAACCAGCGCCGGTGTGTTGGGCATACTGCGGATCACGCGGCTGCTCAAAGGCAAACCGTCCGAATACGTCGCGAGAGAAATGCCCGCGGCCAATGAGATCCAGAGCTTCTGTTCGGGGGCGGATGCGGAGTCAAGGGTCGACAGCACAGCACCGACGACGTTTGGCTTCACGCACATGACGACCACGTCGCTTTGAGCGACTAGCTCGTCGTTGTTCGCACACGTTTCGATGCCCAGACCTTCGTCAAATTGTTTGCGCTGTTCCGGCGCTAGGTCGGCGCCGCGCAGGTTGCTTGCGGGAACACCCGCAGCAACGAGGCCGCCCGCCAAGGCTTGTGCCATTGCGCCGCAACCAATGAAGCCGATGCGCTGTGCGCTGAGTGAGTCGATGCCTTCTCTCATGGAAATTCCTTTGTCTTGATGAACGGGTCTTGATTGTGAGGTCGCGAATCGCATCGCGGAAGAGTCTCGAAGCGGCCTAGGCCTTGGGAGGACGCGGGCCGAATAAGTCGCTTCCGACCCGGACCACGGTAGCTCCTTCTTCAATGGCAATCTCGAAGTCCTTCGACATCCCCATCGACAGACCACAGAGTGATTCGCCGCCCGGTTGGGCTTGTAGCGCGTCACGCAGTTCGCGCAGGCGAGCGAAGACGGGGCGATTGTCCGCGGGGTTGTCAACCGGCGCCGGGATTGTCATCAGCCCCGCGACGCGTACGTGTTCAAGAGCCGCGCAGCTGGCAAGCAGATCGCCGAGTTCGGTTTCTTCGACTCCCGCCTTTTGCGGTTCGCGGCTCAGGTTGACCTGCAAGTAAATGTCGACGATTTTGGCCTGAGCGCCCGCGCGTTTGTTGATTTCGCTCGCAAGGGACGCGCGATCGACGGTCTCAATCAGATCAAAAAGCTCCACCGCGATCTTCGCTTTGTTGCGCTGGAGTGCACCGATCATGTGCCAGCGGGGTGGGGGGACCGCGGGCGTTGCCGCTGCAAGACGCGCGCTCACGGCCGGCAGTTTTTCGGCTGCTTCCTGGACGTAGTTCTCACCCAGGCACGTGACCCCCGCTTCGATCGCGGCGGCGACCCGTTCCGGTCTCTGCACTTTCGAAGCGCCGAGCAAGGTGATGTCGTCGATGCTGCGGCCGCTCGTCTCCGCAGCTTTTGCGATGCGCGCCCGAACCTTGGCAATTCGGTCGCCTAACTCTCGGTTGACGGCCATCGCCTTATTCCCGCCCACGAAGTTCGGCGAGTCGTGCGAGAACGTTCTCGACAGGCAGCCCAATCACATTGTCGATGCTTCCGTCTACCCGATCGACGAGCTTGCCCCCCATCCCCTGCACCGCGTAGGCGCCGGCTTTGTCCATCGGCTCCCCTGTCGCGACGTAGTCTCGGATGGCTTTTTCGCTCACGTCGAACATGGTGACTCGGCTCTCGACGTGGTCCGCATGAGGGACGAGGTCGAGGGTGTTCACCCAAGCAAAGCCGGTCATGACGCTGTGGGTGCGGCCCTTTAGCTGGCCGAGCAACTGCGCGGCGTTGTCGGCGTCGGTCGGCTTTCCGAGAACGGATTCGTCGATGACGACAATCGTGTCTGCTCCGAGTACCCAGCGCGCAGGATGACTTCCGATGCGCTTCGCAACGGCTGTGGCCTTTTCTGTCGCCAATCGCGTCGCGAGTTCGCATGGGCGCTCGCCGGCCCGGGTCAGTTCGGGGATGTCGGCCGGAATAATTTCGAATGCGACGGATTCCCGGGTGAGCAGGTCGCTGCGTCGGGGCGAGGCGCTGGCGAGGACGATGGAGGCGGGATCGGGGTTCGGCATGGGGGCGAAATACTCAAGTGGCTCGTGCGCTGCAACCCCGGCTCGTTTTTTGAGTCGTGCAAACCGGTTGGCGCGAAGGAAATGGTCGATTTGACCATAAAAGCGTAGGCAGTTGCACCCGAACTGGAGAGCCGTCTCCAGTCGATCCAAAAACTCAAAATTCCGGACCGAACGCAGCGTCAGTAAAGGGGAAGTAGTACGAGGGCCAGCGTTTCATGGATGCCCGTGTCGTGCAGCGCTTTCTTGATTTGAACGCAAATGGGGTAGGTTCGGCC
>DUBZ01000066.1 GCA_012960035.1 Myxococcales bacterium
TGGCGCCACGGGGAGCTCTCGGAGCGGGTTCGCGCCGGCAATCCTCAAATCGAAGGGAGGACTCGTCATGAGATCCCAAGGAATTCGAATCGGGCGACTTCTAATCTCCTTTGCTCTTCTGGGTTCGGCCTCGATTCAGGACGCGAGTGCCGGCGCGCGGGAGACGTGGGAAATTCACCCTCCGATCGGAGTTTTCGGAGAGACCGTCCACGCGCCGGGTGACTTCAAGATTTCCTATCGCGTGCAGAGGGAGTCGTTCGAGGGTTTGATGGACGGGGGCAATTCGCTTTCCCAACTTGGAGCGATGGCCGCGTATTCGGGAGGTTCGATTCCCACATCCCTCCGCTCGACCTCGCATGTGGTTGAGTTGGTGTGGAAGCCGGGGGACGATTGGATTCTCCTGGTTACGCTGCCTTTCATCGATCGCCAAGTCGATCAGATCGACGTGACCACTGGCCAGGGGTATTCCCTCGCAGTGAGTGGCTTCGGCGATGTTGTTTTCAGCACTCTCTACAAGGTTTACGATTCGAACGGACAACGAATTCACCTGAATCTCGGCTTGAGCTTGCCCTCGGGTTCCAGCAATGAAGCATTGGCCACGCCATTTTCGTCGGGCACATTGCAGAAATTGCCCTACGCGATGCAATTGGGTTCCGGCACCCTGGCTCTCAAACCCGGCGTCACCTACAACCGCAGTTGGACGACCGTCTACTGGGGGGCCCAGATGACCGGAACGTTGCAGGCCGGGACGAATTGGGGATAGGGATTTTAACGGGGCTTTTCAGTTCCGCCGATAAGTAACCGAATGACAAATCGCCCGGAATCACGGGCGAAGGGTCCAACGCGGGAACAGTGTCAGGGCAATCGGATTGGCGTCGCGCCCTGACGTTGCGCTCGAATGTGTTCAGACAAATTGTCCTGCGTGACCCGTTGCCCCACGGTTGTCTGCCCTTCGCTTCGGATTTGGACGATCTCTGCGATGGCGCTGGATTGGTTCGTGTGAAAATGATGT
Organism: Myxococcales bacterium; assembly: GCA_012960035.1. Classification (GTDB taxonomy): domain Bacteria; phylum Myxococcota_A; class UBA9160; order UBA9160; family UBA4427; genus DUBZ01. The sequence continues at coordinate 1,013 of DUBZ01000066.1, forward strand.
GCGTCCAGGTAGTTGGCCGTCGTTGTGGTGAACGCGTTAACGCCCATCATGTCAATCACAGTCGTTCCCGTTGCGACCAGGTCGCCAAGCCAGCGTGCATAGTCTTCGAATCGCCCGCTTTCAACCAGCACGCCGAAGAGTTCTGCAGAAATCGGTGTTGTGAAAACGACGACGTTGGCGTTTGGGTACTGCTTGCGAATCCGTAGGAGAGCCTTTGGGCCAATGTCCTCGTAAACGTAGTCGGATCCGTAGCGGATAGTTCGATATTCCCGCAGCTGTCGTTGTACTGCGTGCTCTCGACGATCATTCGCCAGCGGACGGATCGTTAGAGTGTTACTACGATCATATAGGTATCGCTCACGTAGCGGATCGGCGTTGGCTCGGATTGTCCGCAATGTGTAACGAAGCGTATCCAGGCTAACCAGCGACTGGACTGCATCGAGAACCGATGGCGTTTCCGGCGCAGACGACTTCGCGGTATCTCGTTCGCTTTTGATGCGCGAGCGCGTCGTAAAGAAGGCCATGCCAATCAGAATGTTCTTTGGCGGCCCTTGTATCGAGCTGTAGAACGCAAGAAGTCCCTCGTATTCGTCCGGGTACGTGCTGTTCAAGCTGTAGTTAAACAAGCGCATGTTGGAAAAGTCACTCTCACGCAGCGTCGTAGAACGACTGTCGCCAAGCAACACAGAGTCATAGGCGTGGTCTCCAAAGTAGAGGTAGTTGCTCTTCTGAACACGCTGGTTGATGGAGATCTGATGCTGATTCCATGAGTGGCTATGTCCAAAGATCCACAGCGGATCGATCCACGCATTGAAAACGGCGACGGCCACGCAGATGCTTGTGGTCGTTGCCGCCAGGACGAGAAGATATTTTTTACTCTGATTCATGAACGTTGGGTATCTCAGAATTGGAAGTAGAGGAACTCACTGACACGACTCAAAACCATGAGCGCGATCGCAGCCAAGACGGAACATCCAACGGCCCAAGATACGGTCGGTTCCCATGTCATCCACCCGGAGGTCGCGTTCGGAGAATCGCCGGAGTACGTGTCAAACGCAGGGTCAAAGCGACTCATGAATTGCTGCGTATTCGGAGCGATCGTCACAATCAGTCCCAGACCGACAATGGAAACAAGCGCTTCAAGACTGAAAAATGCTTGAGAGGTAAATGTAAAGTCGACCCATGGGAGAGCTGAGACGAGCGTCTCGGCAGTGTCCGGAACTGCGAACCCGTTTGCTCCGACCATCGAGCTCAGCAGGTTCATGGCACCGGGTACCGACTCGGCGCGAAAGAACACCCAGGCCACCACGACCGAAGTAAACGTCACGCCGCGAGCCAACATTCGGCTCGTGACCCCTGATTGGTGTCCCGGTTTCAGAGTCAACCTCAAGTTTTGGAAACCGTGATTCACCACCAGATACAGCCCGTGTAGTGCGCCCCAGATAACGAAAGTCCATCCTGCACCGTGCCACAGGCCGCCAAGAATCATGGTCAACATCAGGTTGCGATACCGAAGGAGGGGGCCGCGCCGATTGCCGCCCAGCGAGAAGTAGAGGTACTCGCGAAGAAAGCGGGACAGGGTCATGTGCCAGCGCCGCCAGAATTCAATGATGTTCTCTGACTTGTACGGAGAGTGGAAGTTCAAGGGAAGCCGGATTCCGAACATGCGCGCAATGCCGATAGCCATATCGGAATAGCCGGAAAAGTCGAAGTAGAGCTGGAAGGTGTACGACAGCGCCCCAATCCATGCCTCAAAGAAGGACAGTGCCAGTCCGGCCTCGGATGCACTGAAGACCGGCGTCGCGTAGCCGGCGATCGAGTCAGCGAGAATGACCTTCTTGAACAGGCCAATGAAGAAGATCGTCGCACCGATTGCCAAGTGCTCGACGTGCTTTCGGCGAATCTGAAGCGCTTCGAACTGCGGGAGCATTTCTTTGTGATGAACGATGGGGCCAGCGATTAGCTGAGGAAAGAATGTGACGAAGAGCAAGTAGTCGAGGAAGTCATACTCGCGCGCGATGCCCCGCTGCGCATCGACCAGGTAGGCGATCTGCTGAAACGTGAAGAAGGAAATGGCGAGAGGCAGCACGATCGTTTCGAGGTGGAGGCTTTGGCCAAGCGAAACGTTGATCGTGTCGACGAAGAAGTTTGCGTACTTGAACCATCCCAACGCGGCAAGATTGGATACGACGCCAAGCGTCAGCATGCCCCGCGCAATGCCTGGGGTCTGATCCCTAGCACGGGAGAGCAGCCGACCCACGGTGAAATTGAAAACGGCCGAGATTCCGAGGAGTACGAGATAGGGCGGGTTCCACCAGCCGTAGAAGAAAAGCGAGACGGCTACGAGCCAGCCGATCGCCAAGCGTCGGTATCCCAGGGCAAGGATCGCCAGGAAGACCACCAACCCGATCGGCAAGAGCCCAAAAATAAACACATGAGAGTTGAACAGCATGGTTTCTTTTCGGAATCATGCCGAGTAACGACAAGCGGTTCGATTCCAAAGCTCCGCAACATGAAGGAAAATCCAGTATATGCGTTCTCATCGGAGCGCCCAGGGGACCAAACGGGGATCGGGATTTTAACGGGGCTTTTTAATTCCGCTGATAAGGAGTCGAATGACAAATCGCTCGGAATCACGGGCGAAGGGTCCAACGCGGGCCCGAGCGTTTGAGCGTGCAGTCGGAAGTCC
>DUBZ01000067.1:0-31305 GCA_012960035.1 Myxococcales bacterium
CGTGACCGAACAAAACGCAACCACGAGCAACGACCGCACAAACTACTTCGAAAACGTGCCGAAGAACGCCCTCGATCTCGCGCTTTGGATGGAGTCGGATCGGATGGGGCACTTGCTTGGCGTCGTGAGCCAGGCACGCCTCGACGAACAGCGCGGCGTCGTAAAGAACGAAAAACGTCAGCGAAATAACCAACCCTACGGCAGGGTATTCGACATCATCGGCCGCAACGTCTATCCCAAACGACACCCCTATTCGTGGCCGGTCATTGGTTCCATGAAGGACCTGAACGCAGCAACTCTAGATGACGTTCGGAAGTGGTTCAAAAAATTTTACGGCGCCGGCAACGCGGTGCTGACCATCGCAGGCGATGTCGACACACAGGAAGTGCTGCAGAAGGTCAAGGACAACTTCGGCGACATTCCAGCCGGCCCCTCGGTGAATCAAAGGCAGCGCTGGATCGGTGAGCGTCACGAAGAGAAGCGCTTGGTCACCTTCAATCGTGTTCCCCAGCCTCGTATCATCAAAGTCTGGAATGTTCCCGAAACAGGAACCGAGGCCGCGGACTACCTCGGTCTTGCCTCAAGTGTCTTGTCCAACGGGAAATCGTCACGTCTCTACAAACGTCTCGTATACGAAGAGCAAACTGCAACCGATGTTGCAGCGTTCATGTGGCAGCGCGAGCTCGGAAGCCTCCTCATCGTGTGGGCGACCGTGTCCCCGGATGCCGACCCGAAGCGCGTCGAAGAAATCATGGACGAAGAGATCGCTCAGCTGGTCAAGAAGGGACCGACGAAGGACGAACTCGCCCGCGCCAAAGTACAACTTCGCGCGTCGTTCATACGCGGGGTCGAGTCCGTGGGAGGCTTTGGCGGCAAGGCGGACATCCTGGCACAGAGCGAAGTGTTTTACGGAAGTCCCGAAGCGTACGTAGGCCTCCTCGAGCGAATTGATGCCGCGCGCCCCCGAGATATCCGCAACACATTGAAGCGTTGGGTTCATGAAGGTGCATTCATTTTGGAAGTTCATCCGCTAGCCAAAGCGGAGACCCACCCGAGCAATGTAGATCGCGCGCGACTTCCCTCGGTCGGTCCGCCACCGGACGTCGTCTTCCCTGAACTTGAACGCACCACGCTTGCCAATGGTCTCGAAATCATCGTCGTCGAACATCATGCGGTCCCAGTGATTTCCTTCAAGCTCCTCGTCAATGCGGGTTACTCGGCAGACCATGGCGCAATCCCCGGCACCGCCAAGCTTGCACTCAAAATGCTGACCGAAGGCACAAAACGGCGCAGTGCTCTTGAGATCAGCGACGATCTGGCGCGACTCGGAGCCGAGCTGTCGACGTCATCGAACCTCGATCAATCGACGGTCCGGTTGTCTGCGCTACGAGAAGATCTTTCGGACGCTCTTGCGATTTTTGCCGACGTCATTATCGAACCCGCCTACGCGAGTGACGAATTTGAGCGTCAACTTTCCCAACAACTCGCAGAAATCGAAAGCGAAAAGACCACCCCGCTGCAGATCGCGCTGCGGGTTCTTCCTCCACTTCTTTTCGGATCCGATCACGCATACGGGATCCCGTTCACGGGTTCGGGAACCGCGGCTTCAGTGAACAAACTAAACAGCCAAGATCTTCGCGCCTTCCACAAGCGGTGGTTCAATCCAAATGGTTCGACGCTGATCGTAACGGGTGACACGACCGCGAAGGAAATCGTCCCCAAACTCAAAAAGCTTTTCAAGGACTGGAAGCGAGGCGAGACGCCGCTCAAATCGATCGCCAAAGTAGAGCGGCGCAAAACTCCGGCGGTCTATCTGATTGATCGACCCGGCTCAATTCAATCGATGGTCTTCGCCGGGCACATCGCGCCGCCCAAGTCGAACCCACACGAATCTGCGATCGAAACGATGAACGAGCTGTTGGGTGGAGGCTTTAACTCGCGCATCAACAGAAACCTGCGCGAAGACAAGCACTGGTCGTATGGCGCACATAGCGTGTATGCCGGTGCGAAGGGCCAACGCCCGTTCTTTGTCTTCGCACCGGTTCAGACTGACAAGACGGCCGATGCAATGCGCGAAATCGAGCGCGAACTTCGCGAAGTCCAAACGACCCGTCCGCCAACCGCCGCCGAGGTCGAGCGTTCAAAGAATATCCGCACGCTTTCCTTACCTGGCAAATGGGAAACCGCCGACGCGATCGCCACGTCGGTCGAGAACATCGTGCGCTACGGCTTTGACGATGACTATTGGCGAAAGTATCCGAGCACGATCCGCAGCCTGAGCGACCAAGACGTCGCCGACGCAGCAAACTTCGCGCTCAACCCGGACGGCATCACTTGGGTTGTGGTGGGGGACCGTAGTCAGGTCGAGTCTAGAATTCGCGAGCTCGGCCTGGGCGACATCACGGTCATCGACGCGGATGGAAACCCCGCCCCGTAAATCAACCCGGAACTTGGCGGCCATGACGACCTTGGGTTTAGACGCTTAGCTCGCGACGCTCTCGTCCTCAGTCTCGCTCTGGCTTTCACCGGTTTTCTGGGCTTCACGCAAATTGTTGGCACGTTCGGTCGTCGCGCCAGCTTGTTCGGAGTCGCCCCGCGCTGTGAACACTTTGGCGAGCCGATCGAGGTCGTCGACGGTGCGGCCAAACCGGACCGCCCGCATGGCGTAGTCGAGGGTCTTTTCGTCTGAGTTGCCATCGGCGAGTCGTTGATCTGCCAACAGTCCGCTCGCCACCGCGTGAATCGGTGCGAACTCGACTACCGCGACGAGTCGTTCTACGGCTTCGGATGCGCGTCCCAAGGCGAGCAACGCGCGAGCCGCGTCGACGCTCGCAGCCGTTTCAGATTCTGACGTCGAAGCAGCCCGGCTATACGACGCAAGCGCTTCTTCGTGATCTCCAGCCTTTGTGGCCAAACGTCCCAAACCACTGAGTGCCCGTGCGTTGTCCGGATCGATCTCAAGTACGTCGTTAAATGCTGCGCGAACATCGTCGTCTGAACCGCCGCCAAGCTCAAGGTCGCGCGCCGCGATCTCTCGCAGGGTTGCGGCATCGGGGTGGGCGGCCTGCGCCTTCGCAATCAACTCGGGAAGGTCGTCGAGCGCCCCAGACTCGTGCCCGTATTCAACCAGCGCACGAATCGCCTCGGCGTAGTTGAGATCTTCTGGATCGATCCGGCCCGCGCGATTCAATGAAGCAACTGCGGCGGCACTACCCGCCTTGGAGCGGATGCCCTTCGCGACGCTCGCAAGCGCCTCGCCGATATAGGTTGGAGCGGCACTACGAATTTTGGCCAATGAGGCTTCAATTTCTCTTGAACGATTGGTCACCGCCCAAAGTTCATAGGAAAGAATCTCGCCTTCCGGTTCCAACGCGTTTTCATGGGCTTTGATGCGAAGGATTTGAATCGCCAACCCGGGCCGTAGCTCGGCACGATGAATCTTGGCCGCGCGCGTCCGCGCATCCGTCGCGCCCGGGGCGATTCGAACTGAATATTTATACTGCTCAAGGGCCAGATCGAAGTTACCCACCGACTCCGCCGCAAGTGCCCCGTAATACCGAGCGAAGGGGTTGTCGGGCCAGAGCTGAAACGCCCGTCCGAAATGTTCAAGCGCAACTTTGAAGTTACCCTGCTCCTGGGCGACGCGTGCGCGGATCATTTCTTCGTGGGGCTCGTGGGTCATCCTGTCTGCTAGCGCGAGGGATTCGTCGTAGCGCCCGGCAATCGACAATGCGTCCGCGTATTCGAGCAGCATCGAAGCGTCCGGCGGCCCAATCGATTCGGCAAGCGCGAAGGCTTCGCCGACTGCAACCGCGGCATCACGGTATCGCTCCACGGCTTGAAAGTGTTTCGCAAGATCCATCCAGGCCGCAGCAGCGAGGCTTATTTTTTCGCTTTCAGTCGCTGCACGTAGCATGGTCTCGGCTTCTTCGGCGCGTTCTGATTCTCGCAGACGCGACGCAAGGTTCACGCGAACCGTTCGGTTGTTCGGCTTTGCTTCGAGTACCACGCGGAAGATTTCTTCCGAGCGATCAAAGCGGCCTTGTCCGTCATAGAAGCGCACCGCTTTCAAAACCATTTCGGGATCCGAAGGATTCCCTTCGAGGCAATTGACCCAGCGTGACTCGGCGAGCGGGATGTCGCCTGACTCCTCGGCAAAAATCGCCGTCGTTGCGCAGTACCATGCGGTAACGCCGCGTCCGAGTTCATTGCTATCGACCTTGCGCCCCATCTCCTCCATCGCGACTCCCACTTCGTCGATACGCTCCAAGCCAATCAACGCCAGAATTTTCGGTTCCATGATCTCGAGATTGTCGGGATCCAATTCGAGTACGCGGTTGGCGTCGGCGAGTGCCTCTTCGTTATGCATTCGTGAATGTACGTAGGAGCTCGCGCGAATGGTGAGCACGGGAATGCTGTCTGGATCGGCTTCCAACATCTCGGTCGCGACACTGATCGCAGATACGTAATTCGCTGCACGAGCAGAATCGAGCGCGAGCTGCATGCCCGCGGACATCATCCAGTCTGGGTCGCGCATCGCCTCGCGCAGCGACCATTCGCCGAGACCGGCACGACCGGTCGCTGACAGCGTGCGCCCATAGATGAACAAGACCTCGGCATCACCCGGGCGTTCATCGATCAGCTCACGAAGCGGCTCGATGGTCTGCTCCATTCGACCTTCCGCCTGCGCTTGCTTGATGGCATCGAGTGGATCCGATGGACCGCAGCCGGCAATGGGAAGCTGAAGCGCGAAAACGATAGTCATTGCGAGAAGCAATGCGAAGGGTCGTAGGTGCCGATTCATCGGCGCATTATAGTCGGCCGCCTGCCTCCCGAAAGGTGGTCTGGGCCAGAATGGACGCTACCGTGCAAGTATGTCAAACAGCACTCTCGACAAACGTTGGCCCTGGCTAGTCGCTGCTCTTGCAATCATTGGCTTATACGTCGTGACGATGGATCCCGACGCAGGCGACGGCAATTCGGTTGCCAATCCGCGGCAGCTTGGATCCATCGATGACATCAGCGCGTTGGCTGAACGCGAAGATTTGAATGTTCTTTTTATTCTGATCGACACTTTGAGGTCCGATCACCTCGGATCTTACGGCTATGAGCGAGACACAAGCCCATTCCTGGACGAACTCGCTGAGAACGGAATCCTCTTCAAGCGGCACCTTTCGCAGTCGTCGTGGACCAAGGCCTCGATGGCCTCGATGTGGACAGGCATCAATCCTTGGCGCACAGGAGTCACGAGCTTCGATCACATCGTTCCTGAGTCGGCCGAGATGCCGGCCGAAACCCTCAAAGATGCCGGCTACCGCACCGTAGGAATCTGGCGCAACGGCTGGGTCGCGCCGACCTTCGGCTTCGAACAGGGGTTCGACGTTTACAACCGACCTCGTCCTCTTGGTTTGCGCCGCGAGGTTCTTGCGAAGAAACCCACCCTCAAGGGTGGCGGCAACGACGAAGACATCGCCGCGTCCATGATCGAATTCCTGCGCGTGCAAAACGATGAAAAGTGGTTCCTCTACCTCCATATGATGGACGTCCACGAATACACGTATGACGACATCTCGGCTCTCTTCGGTAGCGAATACATGGACATCTACGACAATTCCATACGCTGGGTTGATGGCACCATCCGGATCATGTTCGAGCACCTGATCGATCAGGGCTTTGGTGACAACACGATCGTGGTGGTAACCTCAGACCACGGCGAAGCGTTCAACGAACGAGGCTTCGAGGGCCACGGCCGACGGGTATATAAAGAAACAACAGAAGTTCCCCTTATTGTTTCGCTGCCGTTCAAACTTGAGCAGAGGCTCGTCGTCGAGACCCGCTCGCGCGGTATCGACGTGTGGCCGACGGTCTTTGAGTTGCTCGGGTTATCCGGCCCCGAAGAAATTGACGGGCGCTCTTTGATACCCGACGTAATGGCCGTGGGACGAGGAGAAGCGCCACCGGAAGCCGACCGCATTGGCTACAGCCATCTGAACCAAAATTGGGGGCGGCGCGAAGCGGAGCCCCAGCAAACCGTCGCAGTTTCGGACGGGCCACTGCGATATGTGCGTAGCTTCATCGGATCCCAGAAAATTGAAGACCTGTTCGACGCATCCACCGACGACGCAGAGCTTCAAACGTTGACGGCAACCGAAACCGAAACACTCGATCGACTTCGAGCCCTGATCGATGGCAGGCTTGAACAGAACTTGGCGTTCGGCGAGCACGAGACCCGCGAAATTGGCGAATTGGAACTCAATCAACTTCGCGCGATCGGGTACGACGTCGGCGGCAAATAAAACGGGTCACGTTTGCCTGAAGCCAGCCTGCAACTTCTAGCCAATCTACTAGCCGGTCAGTCTGGACGGACGCGAAGCAGACCCTGACCTGCCAGCCCGTGCACCATGCCGGCGCATGACTCTTAACCAACCCGCGACACTGGGCAGCCGGTCAGCCTAAAAGGTAGTCATCACCGACATGCCGTACGTGCGGGGCACACTCACTGCGTAGATCGTCGTTCCGTTGAAAGAACTCGCGTCGAACGCAAACGTTTTGTAAGCCTTGTTCTCTACGTTGCGCACCCAACCAGCGATCTCGACTCCTCCGTTTGGAGTCATGTACCCGAGACGCAGATTGTGAATCCAGTATGCCCGTTGCCCGATGGTGTGCTTGGGCAAGAACTGGTTGCCTTCGAAGTTAGGGACCCCGCGAGAGTTGGTGGCGTCGTAAGTCGTGTCCGCTGTCCAGGCGCCATCCCATCGCGCAGTCAAATTACCCAGCCGGCCCAAGGGCACGGTCTGCGAAGCGGTCAAACTGATCTTGAAATTCGGAGAGTTGAGCAGCGGGTTCCCGGTCGCCTGGATTTCATTGTTGAGAACGATCAAGTCATTGCCGACTGCTCGGCGTTCAGTCTGAATTCGCGTGTAATCGAGGAACTGACTCTGGAGCCACGCGAAGCGAACTTGAACCATCGTGGCAGGGTTGGGTCGAATCGTGACGTCGATCTCGCTGCCATACACTTCTGCATCACTGGCATTGAGGACAACGAATTCGGGCAAACCGTCGAAGCGCTGCTGCGAGGTGAAGAGCTGGTAGTCCTCGTAGTTGTAATGAAACAAAGAGATGTCGAGGCTCAGCAACCCGCTAAACCATCCACCGTGCATGCCGATTTCAAACGAATCAATGTTCTCCGGGTCTGCCGGGAACACGCCGTCGTCCCCACCGGTGGCGTTGTAGTGACCGCCCTTCCAACCGCGTGTGTACTTCCAATACGCGTAGGTGTTCTCTTTAAAGTTGTACGTCATCCGGATCTGGCCGGTCGGCGCCTGCCAGGTTTCACGAGCGAAGAGCGGGAAGTCGGCCGTGTTCGCGCGCTCGAGGTTGTAGTTGATCGACTTGCGTTCCCAGTTGTATCTGAGCCCTGCGTCGATCGCGAACTTCTCCCAGAAGTTGAACGTAAATTCGGCGTACATGCCACCGCTCCAAAGCTTCTGCTTGTAGTCGCGCCCCGACACGCCGATAATGTCTGCGACGCCGGCGAAATGAGGAATCACGTTGACGTTTAATTCTTCATACAGGAAGAGGCCACCGACCTGCCAATCCACCGGAACCGCTTCGCTGACACTGCCCTCGAGTTCTACGGTTTGGGCGAACTGCCAGCCGTTATCCGTGGTATCGAACTCAAAGTTTTGGTTGGGCGACTGGTCTAGATCGTTCCCAATGAAGCGATCGTAACTGTCGTAGCCTGTCACTGTGGAGATGTTGATAGCGTCGGCAACGACGATGTCGCCCTTCAACGAGACACCCCATGTCTCAAGCTCGGTACGACCGGGGTTGTTGTAGTCGCCCTCCCAGGGTTTGTCGTCGAGGTTGCGTGCAAGATCTCGCGCCAGGACCGACCGGCTCGCGAAATTTGTGTAATCACTCTTCGCGCGAGAGCAGCTGTTGTTGTCCAACCCAGTTGAGTTGCTCAAGCAGGGGTCTAGTTTCCAGCGCGCCTGTTCAACTTCAAGCGGGATGTACGAGGTGCCGTCTGCCCCGCCTAGAGAGCCTCGGCCAGCTGAACCAAACGTACCGATGGGGTTTCGATTTTCTTGTTTGGTACCGAGAGATTGCCCTTGGCCGGTCTGCTCGTCGCGTTTGCCGCCGGCTAGCGTAAGCAGCCATTCTTGATCGAGTGTCGGCTGGAATAACAAGGTGCCGCGCGCGGCCCAATTGTGTTGGTCGTTGATCTTGGTGGGCAGGCCTTCTGGGACGAGGGACTTACCGTCGGCGATAACATTGCCGAGATTCGAACCCTCGAAGGGCACGTCGTCACGGCACTGCGACCAACGATCGTCTACGGCTTGGCCTCCTCCGTTATTGAGGCCTGCGTCCGGTCGAACGCCACGGGTTGCGACGGAGTCGGCGTTGCCGCACCCGTTCTTTGCATAGCCATCACGATCGCTAAAGCGAAAGGCAATGCGAGCCGCCAAAAAGTCTTCGTAAATAGGACCGCCGACGGCGCCTTCGAGATCTGCCGCATTGAAGTTGCCGTAGGACTGGCGGAGGTACGCGTTATAAGTGCCCGTTGGTTTTTTGCTGTAAATCTTGATCGCACCGGCCGAAGCACTTCGATAGTTGCCGGACCCCTGCGGCCCACGAAGGATGTTGACGTTTTCAACATCGAACAATGTGCCGAGCTGCAGCGCGGGAGAGTTCTTGGGAACGTCGTTGAAATAAATGGCAACGGCGCCGGATGAATTTGCGTTGAAGTCATTGAGACCCACGCCACGAATAAAGAAGGTCGGTGTTGTCGCACCCGCGGTAACGATTTCTAGGTTTGGAGTAAAACTCGCAAGGTCGGCGATGCTCTGCGCGCCGAGCGCATCAAGATCGGATGCATCGAACGCCGCGACCGAGTCGCCAGACTCGAAGTCGCCAGCCCCCTCCGACTCCCCACCGCGAACTTTGATGACTTCGATTTTCTTGTCATCGATGTAGATGTCGTCGGACAGTTGTCCTTCCGCGTCGGTCGGGGTCGAGTCTGAGGCGTCCTGTGCGGCTGAGGCGCCAGGTACTGCGCTGATCAATGAGATGGCAAGAAGCGTCAGCAGCAGCTGCGAAATCTGCATGATATTTGTTGGTTCCTGCCTGAGGCGGGTGGGAGAAGAAGTGATTGGCCGTCTATGGACGTGCCATTCCGTGGCGATCTTGTAATACTAGGCGGCCATGTGCACGAGGGTCAATAGAATAGTCGTTGGAGTCGCCTTGCTTATCGCGATGAGTACGCTCATCTCGAGTTCAGTCTTGGCCGACAATCATACGTACGCCGACACAAATTCCAAGCAGGAATCGCGGCAAGACGTAAACCGCTGGGTGCCTGCATTCGCGTTCGTAGGTGCGTTTCACGGCCAAGGCCAAAAGTCGTCGCTGTCGAATTCATGCGACTTTGGCGGAGGAGCTCCCGCAGGCGACGCCGCATTGATCGCTTGTTCGCAAGCGGGCCAGTTCGGACGAGCAGCCCCTGGGCCCGGACTAATGCCTCCACCTACCCCCAGGCCTATACCAGGTGCGTCAGCGGAGATGCGCAAGAGCAGTGACGGCAAAGAGTTCGGGCTTTGGCCGGGCGTTGGTGTCGATGTTCAGTTGATGACACCCCGGATCCCAAAGATCGACATTCTTCCATTTGACATTGGCATCCGCGGGTTCGTGAGCGGCGAAGTGATGGCGGTGTTTCCGCCCAGTCGCGCCACAGCGAACGAAGGCAGTCTTGACGGACTCTTTTTTCCTGAAGAGTTGAAAGAAAAGAACCAATACCCCAGTGCCGCAATCGGCGGTGGCGGCTCTGAAGTGAGAAGCGAGCAGGACACATTTGAGTTCGCCGCGGCGATCGGGATCTCGATTCCGATTAATGTCTTGAACCGGACTGTGCGGATCAAGCCCTCGTTCGGATGGTTGCACTACCGGCTCAAAGTTTCGGGCAGACTACTCCATGCCATCAAGGACGACGTCAACGGCGAACTTGCGGCACCGGGCACCTTGGGGACATTCGGCTACAACACGCGCATTATCGACCTTCAGAAGAACCTGACCAAGAATATTCATGCGATTGGCACAGGCGTCGAAGTCGAACTCGAATCGGGCAAATTCGGCCCGATCGGCGCTGCGGTGTTCGCGAGCATTCACGGCTACAAGGTCGTTGGCGACCGTAAGTTCAAGTTCCAAAGCAGCCAGTCTTTCGCAGACGGCACTGTGGACTTCGACGGCACTGCGAGCAGCGTCGGCGACGGTCTCCTCCCGGATACGTATCGCGCCACCTGGGAACATGAGATCGACCCGTGGATCTATCGCATGAAGATGGGCCTGCGCTTTCACTATGTTGGTGACTAGTGCAATTGGTGAATAGTTCGATTGTTAATCCATGCGGTTGATGACGAGAACCGTAGGCGACTAGATCGACACGACGGGCGAGTGGCTGGAAAATTTGAGCCTTCCCAGGTTTATCGCGTTGATGTTCCACGGGACTGCGATCGTGATCGTGGTACTCGTCCTTCTGTCTGCAGGGCAACCTCTCTTCACCGAAGACACGTGGTGGCACCTTTCGATGGGGCGTGCCTACGCCTCGCTCGGGCCATGGCTTGAGCATGACCCAAATTTGTTTACCGCGGCGGGTCCTCCCTCACCCGCTGCGTGGCTTTCGAGCCTTTCGCTCTATGGGGTGAGTGAACTCGCAGGCTTTCAGGCTTTGCGGGTCACGCACGTGTCGCTCGTCGCGCTGATCATTGTCTTTGCCTGGCGCGCGCTGCGCCGGGTGAGCGATTCGCCGGCATACGCCAGCGCCGCCACCGGCATTTTTGTGTCTCTCGCCGCATATCGATTGTTTCAGCTTCGTCCGGACCTCGTAACCATTTTGGCTGCGATCCTCGTGGTCTGGTTCGCGATCGTCAAAGACGCCCCAATCACAACGGTGCCTCCTGACCCCTCTGAATTGAAGCGAAGCCATCGAAATCGTGTCGTCGCTGTCTTCATCCTGATGGTCGTCTGGGCGAATGCCCACGCGGGCTTTTTGCTTGGCCCCATACTCCTGACCGCAGCCTTGGTCGCAGTCATCGCCGCGCGCCTGCTTCACACTCCACACCTCCTGAGCCCAAACGCTCGACTGCGCATGCTCTGGTGGTGTGTGGGGCTCGGCTTCGCAGCAACCCTGATCAATCCCGAAGGTCTCACGCCACACTTTCTCTACTTCACCGCTGGTGACGAGACCCCTGACCTCGCGGTGGTCGTCGACGAATGGCAGCGCATCGATCTGCTGTCGCTTCCATCGACGAACCTTCCCCCAAGTCTGCATGCCTGGGGACTCGTTTGGGTTTTACTCCTTACGGCGCCGCTTGCGCTGGCGCTGTCCTGGTGGCAAGCCGGTCGCGGGATCGAAACCGACCGTTCCGAGCGTCAAACCTCAACGGTCGACCCGGCATTAGTCGGCATGGCGGCCCTTTCAATTGTCGCGATGCTCGCCGCAGTCCGGTTTCTGTGGATGGGCGTCTTTGTCTTGATGATGATTGGCGCGTGCGGGCGCGACCTAGGTTTGTTTGAGGGCGCGCGCAACCGCAGTCGTCCAGCGGGACAGCCGACGTCGGGCATCTACACCGGAACCGCAATCATCGCTGGCCTCCTTGTCGCCGCCTTACTCGCATACGGCTTCGGGACTTACGGCGCCTGGCCGATGATCTCCAAGGGGGTCGATCGGGCGAGTTACGCGCGTCCGTATACGAGCGCGAAGAACAACGCCCACGCGGTCTGGTTTCTCGAAGACACAGGCCTCGAAGGCAACCTGTACAACGACTATGCGAGCGGGAACTTCCTCGGCTACTGGCTTTCGCCTCACCTTCACACTTTTGTGAACGGCTCACTCAACGTCCCCAAGCACGTGCTGGACGCGGGCTTCGTGATCGGCCGCAGAGGCTGGGAGTCAGCCGAGGGCATCGAAGCTGTGCTTGACCGATACGGCGTCGACGTCTTTTTTGCGACCGGCACGCCGCGGGCGCCACTCCCAGGCCGCCCCGTAGTCAGCACAACCACGCATCTCGAACAAACACCCGGATGGATGCTCGTATTTCGAAGCCTCTCAAGCGCGATCTACTTGCGAACGAACGAGCGAAACCGCGCCAATTTGGAACGGGTGCGCGTCTATTATGAACAAAACTCGGTTCCATTTGACGTAGCCGGCAAGGGTCTGGACGTCGAACGCGTGATCCAACAGGCGCCACAATGGGCAATCGCACATGGCCTCATTCCGCATGACTTCAAAAACCTAGAGAGGTCTGCACGAGGCCCCGAAACCCCCGGCCGCGCCCAAGCCCGTGAGCGGCTCTCGGGAATCCTTGCTTTGATTGGGCTTTACGAGCACGCAGCCGCGTTCGATCGCGAAACGGTACGTCGCAGCCCTACGCGAATCGCGCCGCTGCGAAGGCTCGTCTGGTCGCTCCTTCATCAGCAGAAGCTCGGCGAAGCCGCACACCGAGCGACACGACTACAAAGCATCGCCTTACCCCGGGATCAAATCGCATCGCTGTTAGTTTCTTCGGCACGACACGCGCCGAACTTCGATGAGGCCCAACGTCGAGCGCTGATTGCGGCACTCCCCATGATGACGCGCGAAGAGGCTCGGCAATTCGGCTCGGGATTTGCTCCACCCGAAGTTCGCTAGCGCAGGCAGTGCAGGCAGAGAACCGATCGGTAATAATCCCCGGCCCGGTCTGCAAGATCGCCGTCCGGCGGAGATAATCTGCATCAGCCAGACCACGGACGACTGCAGGACCGAGCAGCAAACTACTGGATTGGAAACACGTTCATTTCGCATTCGATGCTGCGACGCTTCATTCCATGCAAATCTAAATTTTACGACGCGTGGCGGGACGTTCCCGAAGAGCGTCCCGAGAAGTACGCCGCCGAGCGACGGAACCAAACGGCTTGAGGAGAGAGTTCATGAAAGCGTCAGCACGAATAGCTGCTGCGATGATCGGCCTAGGAGGCGTCTGCCTTCTCGTAGGGTCGATGGCAGTCGCCCAAGATGGCGAGTTGGGAGAAGTGGTGAAGGTCCGCGTGGCCGGCAACGTAGATGCCGCGGGCGTGCAAAAGCGAATCGACGAGATTAGTGACGAGACCGACAGCCTCCTCAGCAAGTACCGCACAACGCTCAAGCAGATCGATTCGATTAACCAGTACAACGCTCAGATCTTGAAGCTGATCGGATCACAGGAAGCGGAACTCGCTTCCCTTAGCGAACAAGTCGGAAACGTTCAGAGTGTTGGCCGAAGCGTCACGCCGCTGATGATCCGCATGGTGGACGCGATCGAGGGCTTCGTTGCCCTGGACGTTCCGTTCCTCATCGACGAGCGCTCCGAACGCGTCGCAACGCTCCGCACGACGATGGAACGCGCCGACGTCACGACCCCCGAAAAATTTCGTTCGGTCATGGAGGCCTACCAGATCGAAAACGAATACGGCCGCACGATCGAGGCGTACCGCGCTTCGCTTCAAATCGGCGCGAAGGAGACCACGGTCGACTTTCTGCGCTTCGGTCGCATTGCCCTCGTCTATCAAAGCCTCGACGAATCACTTCAAGGACGTTGGGACCAGAAGTCCCGCTCCTGGGTGGCCCTCGATGGAAGTTTCCGTTCAGCACTGCGGCATGGCTTGCGCATCGCTCGGAAGCAATCTGCACCTGACCTGATCAACCTGCCGATGCCCGCACCGGCTGATGCTCGAGGGTAACGACTGATGAATTTTGCAAAAACGTGCCGAACCCTTTGTCAAGCATCCGCACTGACCAGCGCCGCCGCGTTGGTATTTGCGGGCGCGGCGGCGGCCCAGACCAACGCTGTCGCCGCAGCTCAGCCCAAGGACCTATTCGAACTTCTCGAGCTGGTCGAGAATGGCCTCGAAGTCGAGAACGTCGAGAACACCCGTCGCGAACGAGAGTTCGAAGCCGCCAAGGAAAACCAGGCCCAGCTTCTGGCTGACGCCCTAACGACTCTGGCCGAAAAAGAAGCCCTGAGCCTTGAGTACGAAACCAACTACAACGAAAACGAGCGCAAACTGGGTCTGGCGGAAGCCAACCTTGCAGAACAACTCGGCCAGATGGGTGAGCTGTTCGGCGTCGTGCGTCAGGTCTCCAATGACATGAGTGGCATCGTGTGGGACTCGTTGATCAGTTCGCAGATCGGCGGCCGCAAGGCCCTCCTCGATCGCTTGGGTCGCAGCAAGGAATTGCCGTCGACCAGCGACCTTGAGAAGTTGTGGTACGAACTGCAGCGCGAAATGACCCAACAGGGTCAGGTCGTTCGCTACAGCGCGACCATCCTCACGACGGAAGGTCAGACGGAGGAGCGAGAGGTTGTTCGCGCCGGCCCGTTCAACGCCGTGTCGAACGGCAAGTTTCTGCTTTGGGAGCCCCAGCAGAACCAGCTCCGCGAGCTGACGCGCCAGCCCCCTTCGAAGTACCTCGACACGGTTGACGGTTTCGAAAATCTCAAAACTGGCGTTGCGGTACTCGCACTCGACCCCTCGCGTGGATCACTCCTCAACGCATTGACCGACACCCCGAGCCCGCAAGAACGAGTGAAGCAAGGTGGTCCCGTGGGTACGGTCATTATCGTACTCGGCATCTCCGCGTTCTTGCTCGGCATTGTGCGCTGGGTCGCGATCATGTCGACCAGCCGCAAGGTCAGCAAGCAAAAGAAGAGCGACTACGTCGACAAGACGAACCCGCTTGGCCGCGTGCTCGCAGTGTACGAAGACAATCGCGACGTGGACGCCGAAACCCTTGAGCTCAGGCTCGACGAAGCTGTGCTCCGAGAGTCGTCCGCCATTACCCGCTACTTGTGGCTGGTGAAGACGGTGTCTGCCATCGCCCCGCTGCTCGGCCTTCTTGGAACGGTGACCGGTATGATCCAGACCTTCCAGGCCATTACGCTCTTCGGTGCAGGTGACCCGAAGATGATGGCCGGTGGTATTTCCGAAGCCCTCGTCACCACGATGCTCGGTCTCATCGCAGCGATTCCACTTGTTCTTCTCTACGACACGCTCGCGAATAGCACCCGCTATATCATCGACGTGCTCGACGAACAGAGTGCCGGCCTGATCGCCACTCGCTCGGAACGTGACAGTGCCGGAGATTGAGTTCGTCGCAAAGGTTCGTGACTTCATCGAGCAAGGGGGTGACGTGTTGTTCGTCATTGCCTTCGCGACGGCGGTCATGTGGACGTTGATCTACGAACGCTTCTGGTACTTCCGCACGATGCATCGTGCGGAAACAGCCCGTGTGCGCACGATGTGGGAAGCTCGCTCCGAACATAGGTCGTGGGAAGCGGGTCACATTCGTCGCATGTTGATTTCCGACGTCCGCCTGAAGTTGATGGCGGGCCTTGGACCCATTCAAACGTTGATCAAAATCGCACCCATGCTCGGTTTGTTGGGCACGGTGACGGGCATGATCGAAGTCTTCGACGTCATGGCCGGCGGCAGCGGCAACGCGCGTGGCATGGCGGCCGGTGTGTCGAAGGCGACTTTGCCCACGATGGCCGGCATGGTGGCCGCGATCTCGGGCATGATCTTCAGCGTGCAGATTCAACGATACGCCAGAGACGAATCACAGCGCGTTGAAGACAGTCTCGAAATAGATCACGGCTAAGACGAAACGAAGTCATCGCGAAGAGAAAGCCAAGAAAAAGTAGGGGTGCGGCATGTCAATAAAAGACGCCGCGAGTGGAGAGTCCAGGCATGAACACTGCAAATCAGTCCGGGGGCAGCAGCGCCGGTCGCATTTTGACCGCGATCGTTGGCGGCATGCTCACCGCATTCGCCCTGTTCTGGATTATGCAGGCACTGGTGAGCGTGACGGGCAAGCTGAAAGAGACGGGCGGCAAGTTGTCCATCGACTTTGTCCGGTTGAAGCGCGACAACACCCCGGAAGTCAAGAAGCGCGAAAAGCCCCAACGGCAAAAGCCCGAACAGCAGCCTCCGCCGCCGGAAATGAACCTGGCGAAGAACATGAACCCCGGCGATGCCGTAGGCGCAATCGTGCCGGACCTCGACACGGGCCTCGAACTCGAGAGCGCGACCAACATTGGCGCGGCGGGCGGCCGTGACCAAGACGCGGTTCCGCTCGTACGCGCCGACCCCAACTACCCACCGCGTGCAAAGCAACAGGGCATCGAGGGGTACGTGATTCTTCGGTTCACCATCACGCCCGTTGGCACCGTAACGGACATTGAAGTGATTCGGGCCAAGCCCCCATCGATCTTTGACCGCGAGGCCGTCCGCGCCGCTCGAAAGTACCGCTACAACCCGATGATCGAAAACGGCGAACCGGTCTCGCGCCCCGGCGTACTCCTCAGGCTCGACTTCGAACTCCCGAAGGAGGGAAGGCGATGATTCGAACGAATTGCTCGCGATGTCTTTCACTCTCGCTCGTGGCCCTCGGCACAACCTTCTTCATTGGCGCGACATTGCCCATCGCGGCGATCGCGCAAGATGAAGCCGCCGCAGATGCCGGAGCAGACAGTCCCGAATCAAATCAGGCCGAGTCAAAGCAGGAAGAAGCGCTACCCGATGCCCCGCCGGCTCCGGATGTCGAGGTCAGCCCCGATGCAAAGGCCGGACCGCCGACGGGTTCCGAAAAGGCCGACTTCGCGACGATGAAGTTTGTTCGCATGGGCCGCCAGCTCGACCCCAAGAACAGGGTCAACTCTCGTATCGCGCGCTACATGGCAGCCGCCATTGAAAAGCAGGACGAAGAGGGTCCTGAAGAATCGATCCGGCTTCTAAAAAAGCTGAACCCGAAGCGACTCAACCGCATGGAACGCGCATCGGTCGCGCGTGTCGAAGCCCTTTTGTTCTACACCACAGGCGACATGGACAAGACCATCGACGCCTTCCGCAGATCTCTCAGGGAAGAGACCCTTCCCCTAGATGCAGAAGCCATGATGCGGTTCCAAATCGCGCAGCTGCAGGCGGGCAAGTACCAGTGGCAAGCCGCGATTGACGCCATCTACGAATGGTTCCGGTACACAGAAGACGAAGAAAACGCCCTCGCCTACTACCTGCTCGGCATCGCGAATTTTCAGCTTGGCAATCTCGATCTGGCGATCGTCAACACTGAAGAGGCTCTGAAAATTGCGGGACAACCGAACCAAGGTTGGCTCCAGCTCCTTGCCGCGGTGTACGTACAGAAGCTGAACTACGCAAAGGCCGCTCGGGCCCTTGAGAAGCTCGTCATCAACTTCCCCAAGAAGCAGTACTGGGTGCAGTTGGGTCTGGTGTACGGCGCCATGGACAATTACCAGGAACAACTTGCAGTCCAGCAGGTCGCATACCAACAGGGCTTCCTGACCGAGGAAGCGGATTTACGCCGCCTAGCACGGTCGTACCTCTACGCGGACCTGCCCTACCCCGCAGCCAGGGTTCTCGAAAGTGGCCTCGCCGACGGGAGCATTGAGTCGGCGGCCAAGAGTCTTGAGCTTCTCGCGAACAGCTGGATTGCGGCGCGGGAATACGAAAAATCGCTCCCACCGTTGGTCGAAGCCGCGACGGTCTCTCCAGACGGCAATCTTTTCGTCCGCTTGGGCCAGGTTTTCCTTCAACGCGAAAACTGGGCAGGCGCCGCCGAGCGCCTCGAAGACGCGCGCGCAAAGGGTGGCCTTACGAACCCCGGCAATGTCAGCTTGCTCCTCGGCATCGCCTATTACAACAACAACCAACTATTTCTTGCCAAGGCATCATTCATTGACGCAGCCGAACACGAAAAGACCAAGGAAGACGCTGAGCGATGGATCGATCACATCGAGACCGAAGCGAAAAACACGAGCTGAGCTAGGGAGCTCGACCCAGCAAAACCCGGTCTATTAAAGCCCATAAGGAACAGTCATGAGAAAGCGCCGCAGGGATTCAGCTCAGGACGAGAGCGAAGTCAACTTGACACCGATGCTCGACGTCGTGTTCATCATGTTGATCTTCTTCATCGTGACCGCGTCGTTCGTCAAGGAATCGGGCTTCGAGATCAGCCGCCCGTCCGCGGCGACCGCCACGAAAAAAGAAAAAGGCAACATCCTGATCGCCATCACCGCAAAGAACACGATTTGGATTGATCGCCGACAGGTAGATCCGCGCGCACTTCGCGCGAACATCGAACGGTTGTATGCGGAAAACCCGTCGGGCTCCGTTGTGATTCAGGCCGACAAAGAATCCAAAAACGCATTGCTCGTCGAAGTGATGGATGCAGCCAAGCTCGCTGGCGTCAAAAGCGTTTCAATTGCCGCGGATATCATCGACTAGACGTAAGACCGAGTCGCCGGACTACGCCGGCGACTTTCGTAAGACCGAGTCGCCGGACTACGCCGGCGACTCCACCGCCCCTTGTTTCGTTGGGGCCGCGCTGGGTGCTCCGCAGGACACGTCGCCATCCCATTCGGGTATGCAGCTGACATCCCTCCCCGCCTTGCGCGCGTATTGCCGATGCACGCGCCGTTTTTCACGCGATCTTTGGCTGAGGCTCGCCCACAGCGTCACCTCCGGCCGCGGATTGTGTAATCATCAAGACCCGGCCGATTCCTACGGGCTCTTTATTTGCCAGTACGTGCGAACTACAGCCAATTCCCGATGTGCCCGAGAAGGATTGAAGCTCTCATGCCGTCAGACAACTCGATCCATGTCAGTTTCGAGCTTGCTCCTCGTGACACCCAGTACTTTCGCGAACGACCGAAGCGCAGCCGCGCGAGTCGCGCAGAGGAAGACGAAGAACTCGTCATCTCGAGTGCCGCAGGACTCGTGAAAGACGCCTTGGCGGCGGAATCTCCAAAATTCGTCAAATCGCGACTCGGCAACCTCGGTCGACTGATTTCGATGGTCACCGACCCCCATTGGCGCCTCGAAGGACGGGATCGTGCCCGTGTCCTCGATGCACTCGCGTATTTTGCAGACCTGGAAGACCTCATCCCCGACCGCATCCCGAGCATCGGCTACATCGACGATGCGATTATGATTGAACTCGTGACACGCGAGCTCAAGCACGAAATCAAGTCGTACGAAGGCTTCTGCGCTTTCCGCAAACAGGGTGGTAAGCAGCGCGACGACCCCAAGATTGCAAACCGACGAGAAGCCCTTCAACGACGCATGCGACGTCGACCTCGAAGTGACGTTCAATGCCTGCGCTCGAGTTCCAGGAAGTCGTCACTCCGACTCTGGTCGTACTGAACCCCGCGACTCTGACGCTTGTCTCACCCATCGAGCCGTAAAGCCACAAATGCAAAATTCGGTGGAACGCATCGACATGATCTGGAGCCCCACGACAACATGAAAGATCGCTCGTTCGTCATTGTTGCTGTGTGCTTCTTTTTGTCTGGCTTCGCGGCGCTGATTTACGAGACGGCGTGGACTCGCGAGTTTTCATTCGTCTTCGGAACGTCAGAGCTCGCGGTCGCGACGGTACTCGCGGCCTATATGGCGGGCCTCGCTGGCGGCGCCGCAGTGGGCGGCCGCATCGCCGAACGCACTGAACGAGCGCTGTCCCTTTACGGCTTCCTCGAACTCGGCGTGGGGGTCGCAGCGCTACTGGTTCCAGTGGCCCTCGCCGGCGCAACACAACTCCTCGTTGTGCTGTTTGGCGGACAAAGCGAATTCGCAGAGACCAACCCACTTGCGATTTCGTCTTTCTATCTGATCACTACGTTCTTGATCGTCATGGTGCCCACGGGCTTCATGGGCGCGACGTTGCCTTTGTTGTCTCGCCATGCCGTGAAGCGCGACTCCGAAGTGGGTTCGAAAATCGGGGCCCTCTACTCCATCAATACAGTTGGAGCCGTTGCGGGGACGCTGACAGCGGCGTTCGTTTTGCTGCCTAGGCTTGGAATTCGAGAAACCGTCTACGTTGCCGTGGCGGTCAACGGTCTTGTGTTCCTTGTGGCGATGGTTCTCGTGCGAGTCGCGCGCCTTGAGTCCAAGGCGGCCGAGCCCGATGCGATCCCCTCTACTCCCCCCATCACGGCGGCACCTCGCCGTATTCATTTCATCCAACCCCTAATGTTGGTTTCGGGCGCGCTCTCTTTTACATACGAAGTTCTCTGGGTGCGGCTGTTGTCCCAGATGGTCGGAGGCAGTGTCTACGGCTTCGCGACGATGCTTGCGAGCTTCTTGCTCGGCATCGCCTTGGGCTCCGGCATTGCAAGCCGCCTCGCGACAACACGAGACCGATCGCTTCGATTCTTCGTCGCTGCGCAAGTCGGCATCGCGGTTCTCACCGCCATCGCGTTTCGTGCAATCGACAAAATCCCCACCCTGGCAAAATACTTCGACGTCAAGATGTCGCTCTCCTTCGACGTCGCCGTTGCGGGCCTGATCCTGCTTCCCTCTGCCGTGTGCATCGGCGCAACGTTCCCGTTAGCCGTTCGCATCGTCGCCAAGGGTTCTGACGACGCCGGTCCGGCAAGCGCGCGGGTCTATAGCTGGAACACGGTAGGCGCGATCATCGGCTCGATCGGCGCCGCATTCGTCCTGCTTCCCGAGTTGGGTTTTCGCAGCACAATCGTCCTCGGCATCTGCACGAACCTCACCCTCGCGGGCCTCGCGTTGTTCTTCGGAAGTGAAAAGCGAAAGGCGATCGCGATACCGGTCGTCGTCGCGATCGTGCTTGTACTCCTGCTTCCGGGCGAGCCGTGGCAGATGCTGCTGAGTTCTCCTCTACACCGCGACACCAAGCAGGGCAAGATCGATTTCTTTAGCGTCGGTCGCGGTGCGACGGTGCTGGTCACTGCGGATTCACCGACGCGTTGGCGACTGTCGACCAATGGCCTGCCCGAATCGATGATTGCATCGGACGCCGAGCCACCGGGGCAGATCCGTATCGCGGTTTTGCTTGGGCAACTAGGCCCAATGCTTCGCCCGCAAGCGAAATCAATGATGGTCGTCGGCCTTGGAGGTGGGGTCACCGTAGAAGACATCCCACGCAACATTGAGCGGATCGACGTGATCGAACTCGAAGAAGAAGTCGTGGCAGCGAACCGCTGGCTCAGCGAGCGACGTGCCGTCGACCCTCTGTCCGATCCCCGGATTCATGTCCACGTCAACGACGCGCGAAGCGCCCTGTTTCTAACGGATCAGAAGTTCGACGTCATCGCCGCTCAGGCGTCTCACCCTTGGACGGGGGGGGCAGCGCACTTGTACACAGGAGAGTTCTTCAAACTCATTTCGGACCATCTCACGGACGAGGGTGTTTTCGTCCAGTGGATCGGGCGTGCCTTTGTTGACGTTCCGCTGGTGAAAACCCTAGTCAGCACACTTCACCAACACTTCAAGTACGTCCATCTATACAAAGAGATCCTCTTCGTTTCATCGAACTCACCGTTGCCCGACCAGCTGGATCTCGAAGCCCTGCTCGCGCAGGATCCCGAGTTTTCGGAGCGCACGGGGATTTATCGCGCCGAAGACCTCGCGTCGTACTTACTCATGGACGCCGAGACGTCGCGCGAATTCGCGAGAGACGGCCAACTCACGAGCGACGACCGCAACCTATTGCAGATGCGCTCTCCGCTACTGCGACGTGCGCCGCAGAAGCAGGCCAAACGTTCCCAGCGCGCGATCAGCGAGGCGTACCACCAATACGACCCCCTGCCGCGTATCATCGCGGACAAAAAAGTTGACCCGGTCGACTTAATCCAACGGGTCCGCGCCTACCCACAGGTCGACCGCGCCCGGAATCTTGCGAAGAATCTCGAAGACCCAATCCAGAAGGAAAGACTGCGACTACTCAAGCCCGGCAACACGGGTGGCAGACTCGGCCTTGAAGCGTTTCTGACGCAGCACCCCAACGACTCACTCATTCGCGCGGCGTTGCTGCGTCACTACCTCAAGAGAATCGGCGTAGGCCCCACCGACACGCTTCCGAGACTCGTCGGCGGATACACCGATAGAGAACAGACTGTCACCGAGGCGACCCTGCTCCACCGCAGAGCCGACTGGTCAGGCCTTCAGGCGATTGATGACCAGCTTGCAGAAATCACTCCGATCCATCCTTTGTACATCGAAGCCGCGATACTCAGGATCGATTGGCGAATTGCGGCGGGTGACTCGGTTCGTGGAAAGGAAGCCGTGAAAATCTCGTCCGACGCGTTTCTTGCCACGAACTTCCAACACCTGTTGATTCTTCGCGCTCGCTCCGCGGTCAATGCAAACGAGATGGATACCGCGATCGCATCCCTTGCTCGGATCAACCAAAAGCGCGGCGGACAATCCACGAACGCTGCCACCCTAGGTCAAGTCCGGGACATCCTGCGCGACCTAGACGTCACGGGCCCACTCGACGAATGGCGCAACCGACTGCTGGCCACGACGTTCCGGGAACGCAAGAAATAGCGAGGTCGTTGAGAGTCGCTGCGCAGGGTCCAGTCGCCGCGCGATGATCGGTGGCGCGCAGACTCCTAGCGGCCCATGAAACTCGGCGTTGCGGTTCGGGCGTTAGAAATCGCCGAGTTCGCGTTCGATTGCATCTTCGTACGGGACCGTGACGAACAGCTCGATCGCGTCGTTTCGGCTATCCTCACCGTCGAGCGCCGCCATCCCTATTGCGGGCAGCAACATGATGCTTCCAACGACGAGGGACGTGATGTAGAGCGGGCGCACGATAACGGCATCGAATCCGATCGCGAACCCTTCGGAGAGCGCGCTGAAATCCATTTTTTTATACGCGGCCTTCTTCTCGGAGGAACCCACTCTGCTTGGGTCTTGTCCGACTGCGTCGGAGGCGTTCGCCTGTGCGGTCGTGCCGCAGACCAGAATGAAGGCCATTGCCCAGGCGCTGAGATGTTTCGTAGTTCGGTTTCGCATCGCGAGAATCTACCAAATTCATGAAACGCCGGGGAGCCCGGAGCGCTTCTGTCGCTAGAACCCGGAACCTTTCCGGGCTCGATCGAGGTTCGCTGCGGCGGCGGGATCGCCCGGCGCCTGTCGAAGGGCGGCCTCGAAGCTCAAGATCGCTGCGGACAAATCTCCCGCGGCCATTTGGATCTCCCCCAGCTCATTATGGACATCGGCGTGCTGGGGCTCGATTCCCAGCCCCTCGGCGAAATGAGCTATAGCGCCGTCCCCATCGCCCGATTCCAACAAGGTCCGCGCAAGGTTGAAATGCGCATGGGCATATTGGGGATTGATCTCCAGCGCGCGGAGATATTGGACCTTCGCTCCGGCCAGGTCGCCCTGCCCCGCCAGCAGCGCCCCGAGGTTGTGAGTCGCCAATGCGTTGCCAGTGTGAAGCGACACGGCGGTTCGATACGACGCCATCGCCTCGTCGGTGCGCCCAACATTGGCGAGTTCGTTCCCGAGATTGTAGTGGGTCACCGACCGCATATAGATCTTGTCTGCCATCGGCCAATTGCAAAATGCTGCGATCGCGACCACTGCAGTGATCACCCATGCCGCGTTCGGTCGCTCCCGTGTTTGAAAATAACTTCGCGCCTCGGCTACAGCACCCCCTGCGAAAATCAACAGAAAAGGAACCAGCGGAAGTCGATAGCGAGCAAAGACGTAGAAGACGACGATCGTGCCCGTATAAATCACGAACATCAGATACAGCGGCAACAGTCGCTCTCTCCGCGCCCAGGTCACGAACAAGCCAAGAACTGCAAGCGGCGCCAACACGCCAAAGTGAAAGACTTTGTCCGCCACGAACAGAATCCAAGACGACTCACCATGGGTGTACTGATCTTCGGTGTCCACTATTTCGATCGACGTAAACACGAGTGCGAATTTTCGCAGCATCAATGCCACCCAGTCCATCGGCTGCTCGCGGATGTAGCGCAGCGCGCGTTCCGTGTAGAAGCCCGATACTTCAGCGGGTGTGAGTTGTTTGCCCAGCGCGCGCTCCGCGAGGGCGATCGCATCGAGGCCCTCGATGCGTGGATCGCCTCGCCCCTGAAGCAACGGTGCGTAGGTTCCGTCAGCTGCAGGGTTGTTCCCGATGT
Source organism: Myxococcales bacterium (assembly GCA_012960035.1). Lineage (GTDB taxonomy): Bacteria > Myxococcota_A > UBA9160 > UBA9160 > UBA4427 > DUBZ01. The sequence continues at coordinate 23,988 of DUBZ01000067.1, forward strand.
AAAGGTTGTGGCCGAACTGCGAGGTTGTGAGATGAAACTCACCCCCCACAACCCAGTTGCGCGTCGAGACCGGCACGAGCACGAGACTGATTCCAAGCAAGAACATCGCAACATAAGTCCCGCGTTCCCGCGTAGGAATCTCACCGCGGAGTGCGACCCACGGAATCAACACCAGCGGAAAGACCAGCGCGTTCTCGCGAGTCAACATCATCGTGCCCAGCGCAAGCCCGAGCCCAACCCAAGCGCGGCCACTGGGTTTCGTTGCGGCAACGCTTACCAACCAGAGTCCGAGACAAACGAAAAAGATATCGAGGACCGACTTTTGAAGCATCGCGTCGGCGTAGAACGCCGGCGGGTAGAGAGCGAGCATCAAGCCCGTGACCAAACCTGCGCGAGGAGAAATGAAACGAGCCCCGGCGAGGGTGAGCAGGCCGCAGGATCCGGCTCCTAGAAAGAGCTGGAATATTCGAATCGCAAAGAGATCGTCCCCAAAAACGAATAGCAGCGTGCCCAAGAAATACGGATACAGCGGGGCCTGATAGAACGTCTCGTCGCCGAGCCAGTTTCCGGCTGCAATCTCACGCCCCCAAGCGACGTAGTTTTTCGCGTCCCCCAGGACGAACTCGAGTAGCGGCGTGTCCGCAAGCTCCGCGAGCAACCCAGCCCGCACGCCCAATGCAATGGCGACCACGAGCCAGACTCGGCTGGGCGTGATTGCGCGGTTGGCGGTTTCACTCACGGGAGTCCGATGGGGAATAGAGGGTCATATAGGGTCTTCATTGGCTCCGTCAACGCGTATGAGACGTGCCTCCGGGTTGCGCAGCTCTTGCACCTTGCAGGAGCACTGCGTCGCGCCAAACCGCAGATGAGCGAACACTAGCCTCGGCGCGAGACGAAAAAAACATCACAAACGCATGGGCTCACGTTTATTGCCGACTGCTCAAGCGCATCACTTCCAAAATCCTTTGCGACAACAGCCGTGGTAACGTCAATGGCTGCTGCCAAGGAGTGAGCCACCTCATGACTGCGATTCAACGCGGTTACATTCATGACGCCCGGTCGGATCTGCTTTGGTTCATCGCGTTGCCCGTGATCGCCATCGCGATCGCCTTCATCTTTCATACTCAGCTTCCCTACATGGCCCAAGCCTCGATCACGGTCTGGATCACGGTGCCGCATCACTATGCGGGTTGGGTCCGGGGTTATGGCATGGGCGAAGACTGGAGCCGATGGCGGGGGCGACTTGTTGTCGGTCCTTTGCTCCTGATTCCCACCGTGATCTTCGGCACCGCGTTTCTACCGATCACCCTTGCGATCGTGATGATGCTCTGGGACCACCAACACAGCCTCATGCAACAGTATGGGTTTTCGCGCATCTACGACTTCAAGGCGGGCACCGGCGCCCCCAACACCCCAAGACTCGACCTGTGGCTCAGTATCGCGCTCTACCTCAACATGCTGCTGACTGCGCCGCTGTGGGCCGAGCTGTGGATTGCTGAGCTCTACCGGTGGGAGCTTTCTCTCAACGCGGAGTCGATCCATCAACTCCAGACCCTGAGTTGGTCTCTCACGCTCGCCTACTTGCTTTACTACGCGGTGCAAATTCGAAGCGGCCTCTCACAGGGCCATGCCCTCAACCCGATGAAGTACTGGTTCCTACTTTCGAGCTACGCGCTTTGGTACTTCGTGAGCTGGCAGGACTCGTTGATCTTGTACCTGGTCGCGCATCGCATTATGCACGGTGTCCAGTACATGCTGATGGTCTACTGGTATGTCGACAACAAAGCTGAACGCAACGGGGCGACACCGCGCCTGCTCGGGCGCCTCAATGTTGCTCGCTTCATGCTGTTCGGTAGCTTGTATGCGATTGCATTTCACTTCGGTACGGGCGGCGACATTTCGGCGATGAGCTTTGGTCTGATAGACGCGCTCCAGGCGGACGGTGGCCTGGGTTACACCGCCGAACAGGCGACAGGGTTCTACGCTGCAACGGCCGTCAGCGCGGCCGCCGCATGTCACTACTACCTCGATTCCTATATTTGGAAAGTGCGTGACCCCAAGACCCAGGAAGGCCTTTAGTGTCCTGGATCAGAAACCACAAGCTGTTGCTCGTCATCTATGCCGCCGGGATGTGGCTTGGGATTTCAGAGTGGAACCTGTCGCTTGAGACAAGCGCAGCGCTCGAACAACCCCGGGCCTATATCGACGGCAACGACAACGTCGCCGACATTAGTGCCGCGATTTATCCCGGCAGAGCAATGACACTGTACTACCAGGCCTACCAGGCCGCGCTGTGTTCCCAGCCGGCGAATGCGCAAGCGCAAGTCTGCAAAGCGCGCGGTCCGGTGAAGCCAGGCGAGGTGCGCAAACTCATCGAGCAATCCCTCGCCACCGGGAACCGATCAATCGAATTCGTGCTGTACAACTATGCGGTCGTTCTAGTTCAAGAAGGCGCACCTGCAGATCAAATTGATGCCGCCGTGCGGGACTGGCGCAGCGCGCACCCAACTTCCACACTCCCCGATCCGCGCAATGCGGCAACGAAGTAGACGCTGATGTCCGAATGCCCTGTATGCGCCGGAACCGACGCGCGTCCTTCGTTTACGAAGGACGAATATCGCCACTTCCTTTGCCAAGGCTGTGACGCGCTCTACCTGCATCCTGTCCCATCGGAAGCAGAACTCGCCGACTACTACGTCGCCCAAGAAGAGGCTACGCGGTCGAGCCAGTGCTGGGACCGTGGCGAGCAAGACTACAAACACTACAAGCCCATTTGGGACGCAGCGCTTCGCAGCATCGAAAGCCACGCGGGCAAGGGGCCGCTGCTCGACGTGGGGTGCGGCGGCGGACAATTTCTGGCTTTTGCCCGTGAGCAGGGTTGGGACGAGATCGAAGGGATCGAGCTTGCGCCCGGCGCGGCAGCGCGCGCAGCCGAGCGCAGTAGCGCGCAGATTCATTCGGTCGATTTTCTCGCCAACGGGTTCAGCCGCGATCGCTACGCGGGGATCACCATGTGGAATGTCATTGAGCACGCACGCGAACCGCGCCGCTTTGTCGGCGAGGTCGAACGGCTGCTGCGTCCCGGCGGGTTGTTCGTGGCGGACTGTCCGAATCGCCGTGGTATTACGATGCGGATCATCGGCAAGAGCGCCTATGTCGTCATGCCCCCGGAACATCTCGTTTACTTCAGCCACCGTTCGCTGCGTCAGTTGCTCGAAGCTGGCGGCCTCGTCATTCAAGAGCTCTCGACCAACACGATCTATATCAACGACTGGGTGCGGTACCTCACGAAGCCAAAGGCAGAAGCGGAAGCGCGGGAAGCCCATCTCACCTGGTACTCACGCGCGACAAGCTCAGGGCTGGGCATGGGAGTCATTGCGGCAGCAAATATTGTGCTGAACGCGATGCGGCTCGGTGACCAGATGTTGGTCGCGGCGCAAAAACGCTCGACCTAAGGCGAAGACGCGGCCATTCTTCGTAGGATCAACGAAAGAACGTTTCCTGATATTCGTGACGCTTCGCATCCACGAGGTCGCGGATACGCTTTTCGAAAATCTTCGTATCGAAGCGTGCGGCGTTTTTGCGAATGTGAACGGGATCGAATTCAATCGCTTCAAACTTGTCGACGGCCTCGCGCACGGCCTCGGTACTTTGGTCGTCGAAGAACACACCCGTCTCGCCTTCGACGACAGTTTCGAGCGACCCCCCCGCCGCGTATGCGATCACCGGGCGACCACACGCTTGAGCCTCCACGGGGGTAAGGCCAAAATCTTCTTCCCCTGGAAACAGTAGAGCACGACAGCGCGCGTAGTGATCGCGAACGACCTCGTCGGACTGATAGCCGAGGAACGTGATATTGGAAGTCGCCGCCTTCTTGAGCTGAGGCAATCGCTCGCCCTGTCCGATCACGACCAACTTGCGACCGGTATTCGCGAAGGCATCGACGACAACATCGATGCGCTTGGCGTAGACGAGTCGCGAGACAACGAGATAGAAGTCTTCGGGGCCCTCGCCGTTGGGCGTAAATTGCGATGTGTCGATCGGGGGATAGATCACGTCGGCGTCGCGGCTGTAGTGCTTGCGAATGCGGCGCGACGCGACTTCCGACCCCGCGATGAAGTAATTCACTCGCGACACGGAGGCGATGTCCCAGATCCGGTAGTAGTGGGTAAAGAACCGGAATGCCCACCGAGTGAAGCGAGCGTCCTTCAGCTCCGCCAAATAGTCGTGATACAAGTCCCAGGCCCAACGCATCGGTGTAAAGCAAAGCGATACGTGACAGGTGCGCGGCCCGGTCACGACGCCCTTTGCGACCATGGTGCTCACACTCAGCACCACGTCGTATTCACGAAAGTCGAACTGCTCCATGCCAAAAGCGAAGAACGGGATGTAGAGCTCAAACTTCTTGTGCGCAAACGGCAAGCGATTTACGAACGACGTCCGGATGTCCATCTTACGAAAGTCGTCGGACATCGTTTCGGGGCAGTAGAGCACGGTATAGATCGGAGCATCGGGAAAAATCTCGTGCAGCGCTTGAATGACGCGCTCACCGCCGCCCATCTGGGTCATGTAGTCATATGCGATGGCGATCTTCATTTCGCTTGACCTTCCTTGGTCGCTACGACAAAGCGTCCGGCGTACGGGGGACGGTTCCTCATGACTGCAGACAAGAGAATCGCGGGCAAGAGCAGTGCGAAACAGATGCTGCCGATCCAGCCGCGGTCTGGTTGAACCAACCCCGAGGACTGTTGAATCTTACGCGGCGTGGTCATCCCCTGGGCGACCCAGTATGCCACGCCCCCGGTAAACGTCGCGATCAATTCCCAGATCGACGCAGCCCATTGGGTCGCGTACGGAACTTCAGCCGTCACTTCGAGCCCCCGTTGCGCGAGCTTTGCCTCCCACTCCCGCATGTCGAGCACGTTCACCATTTCGAGGCGTCGGTCGAGGTGATCCATATATCGATCTCGCACGCTCACGACTCCGAGGGCCCGTAAAAAGCGAGGGATCGCGATGGCTTCGTAAAAATCCTCGCTCGGCACGGTAAAAATAAACTGACCGCCGGGCTTCAAGATGCGGCCCACGTGATCGAGCACCACGTCAAGTCCGTCAATGTGTTCGAGGACACAGTTCGAAAACACCAGGTCAAACTCATCGTCCGGAAACGGCATGTCTTCACCGCGCGTCAGAAGGACTTCCTGGTACTGGCCGCTCTCGCGCGCCAAGGTCGCATCGACTTCGTCTTGTTCGACGCCCGTCCAGCTGAGTTCCGGGGCGGCCGGAAAGAGCACCGACGCAAAAGAGCCGTCACCACAACCCAGATCCAAGGCGCGACCACGCCCCCGCAAACCGCGCAGAATCACTTCGGCTTCGTAGATCCGCCAGTAGGCCGTCGCGGGCATTGTGGGGTGAATACGGAAGATGCGATGAGCGATTGGCAAGCGCGTCGCCAATCGTTCCCACAAGCCAAAACGCGCCGGTTCACCAAAAGAGGCTTCGGTCATTCAATGCCTGCCGTCACGTGGACCTGAAAAAGCGCCCAGTGTTCGGCGTCTCCAACGAGCCGGGTAAATTGGTCCGGATGAGCATCCATCCAACTGAGTTCGACCGATGTTGGGAAAAACGAAAACACGTGGGTGATTCCTGAGTCTTCAAGTCGCGACGCCCACGCTGTGTAATCGCCGTGGGTTTGCCGCATTGATTTCGGTCCAAAGGGAATGAGGGTTCCATCGGCTGAGATCGGGACGTAGTGCAATGTATTTTGCAGGTTTCGGCCCAAGAAGTAGTACATCAGCCAGTTGTCGGCATCCTGACGCGGGCCCGCCGTAAGCGCCACCCGCGCCGGCGCGCCGTCTTCCTCGACGAGATACGCCGCCTGCCACCAGTATCGAAAGACGTCCGCCGAGACGTTGCGGTGGGCGAGCAACAGGTAGCGCTGGTCGAGGTCCCGAAGCTGGTTGAGCCCCGTGACGCCAGCCAGCAAGCATGCGGTAACGGCAGCGATGGTGACCCACGGCGGCAACAGCTTGCGAACCAGGCACGCGTGCAAGGCGAACAATGTGCCCAACGCACAGCCGGCCCCGACAAGTCCCGCGATCGCAAGCAACTCCGCACTGGGCTGGGTGAATCGCATAGGCGCAAAGAAACAGAAATGAATAAACACCGCAGCCACCAGGGCCCATCTGAAAACATCGCGCGCTCGTCCTTGCTTTGGCAGTGCCGCCATCGCGAGCGGTAGCGCGACGTACGCAATCGGCATGAGAAACCGCGCATTGACCCAGGTGAATTCGAGCCGCGAAAACGAAAACACCGCGTTGTAAAACGCCATGAGTACCGTGACGCACAGCGCAAGAGTCAACAGCAACCCTCCGCGAAGATCCCGTCGGGTTCGAAACAACTGGAAGAACCCCACCGGCGCGAGCAGAAGAGCCGGGAGTGTCAACGCGCTCAGATGCGATTCGTTGACGTTGGGAAGTGGGAACAGTTTCACCAGCGCGTCGAACTCCGCACGAAGCGTGTAGGCGGGTAGAACTCGATCTTGAGACCAAGCAAACGCCGCGTTGTCGGCACCGAGCTGCAGACCCGCGACCGTCATCGGCATTCGCAGCGGATAGCCAGTGTCGACAAAATTGTTCACGAGCCATGGCGCGACGAAGAGCAACCCGGCAGTGCACCCCACGACCAACAAGCGCAAGCGCCCAGCACGGTTGTCTGCGTGCGCAACGACGCTCCACAGCAACGCGCCCACCGTCACCGCCGCGAAGGGAACCGCGGTGAGCTTGATGCCCGACGCCAATCCGACTGCCAGCAGACACAGCAGGAGTGGCTCGGGTTCGCGCGAGCGAAGCGCACGGATCGCGAACACGAGCCCCGTCAGCAGGAGCGCCGTACTTGCAAGGTCGACGTACCCCCAGCCCACAGCGTCCCACGCCGCGGGAAGGAAGATGGCGTACACGACGATGATGTCTCGATGTCGTACCCGCAAGCCAAACTCGCGCCCCAGCGCAGCAAGCGCAATACCGCAGCAAGCCCACCAAATGACGTCGACCGCTCCAACGAGCAAGTCATTGCCGAAGGGCAACATCGCCCAGGCGCTAAAAATCTCGCCGCCACCAAAAATGGAGCGATACATGCTCCAACCGCCGGGCGCGTTCAACGCGATGGGGCCCCCCGACTGCACCCACATCCCCGCCTTCACATAGTGATACGTGATCGAGTCCCAGCCGATTGTCGGTAGCATGAGAGATCGCAGAGCGGTCACGCCCAACAGCAGCACCACGGCTCCGCCGAAGATGCGCGCAGGCCACGATTGAATTTT
>DUBZ01000067.1:31324-101874 GCA_012960035.1 Myxococcales bacterium
CGTCCCGAGGTCGCGCGCCAATACTCGTGCGGCAGCTTTGTGGCCCAAGCCCGCGAAATGGGCGCCCACAACAGAAAACAACAGCAGCCCCCCGACTCCAGCTCGGCTGAAGGCAGAGAAGGGAAGCAACGCATGGAATATGAGCGTGTTCATCGTCGCGGCAATCAACAGAGCCGCGAGCGCGCGGAGCAAGAGATGTTGGCGCGGCAACAAGCGATCCGACAACGGGAGCGCGATCACCGCACACGCATAGACGACGAGGATCGCGAAAAACGTTCCCTCAAAAATCGCCAGCAACGGCCCCTCTCCCCACACGATAAAGGCTCAACGCCAACCCACTGTAGACACCACTAACGCACGCCCTCGACAACTTCGGGGACGCGATATACATGGATCGAGCCGCCGAGCTTAGCGACGGGTTCGCCCAAACCGGACACGTCAATTGGCCCAAGCCGCCGCAATGTTCCGTGATCGTACAGTTGGTAGTCCATGTGATACAGCGACACACTCACCGCCAGATAACCCGGCTTGAGTTGATACGTGCTCGGAACGACATAGTCGATCCCATAGAGCTCCGGGTCGACGCTGCCGAAATAGAAGAGCTGCACGGTCCCGGCATCCACTTCGTCCAAGTAACGCGCTAGCGCGGGCAAGTCTTGTCCGATGTCGACATTGGCATCCGACGCGTATCGGTATCCCTCGTAAGGCCCACCGACGAATGCATTGAAGTACGCCAAGTAGTTTGGATAGACAAAAATGGAAGTCGCGAACAGGGCGAAAACAGCGAACGCCGCCGCGCGTTCGCGCCAACGCTCCGACCAGAACTTTACGAATTGGCAGGCTACCCAAAGTTGAACAAGTGGCACCGCGGACAAGAGCGCACGCGCGCCCAGCTGGCGGTTGTCCCCAAGCGACAAGATCGCAAAGAGCAGCACTGGATAGCCGAGCAGCAACATGCTCTCGCGACTGTGCACCCGCGCCCCGCGAAACATTGCAGCCAACCCCAACGCAAAAGTCACGATCAAGGCAAGCGGCGTCTTGATCGCGAGTAACACGAGGTAAAAGTCCCAACGGCCACCCTGAAAGGTCTCACCGAGCAAGAAAGAGCGAAGCCCCGATGAGACCTCGACCCACTGTCCATCCATCGCCCGAACGAAGCCACCCGGCACGGGCAGTGGCAGAGAGCCCAGCGGGCCGTCCGCTAGCGACAACAGAGTGGAACTCATCAGGGTCAAGTCATCAAGCGAACGGCCGACTTCCGAAAACAAGTACCCCGCGTTCAATACCAAAATGCTCACGCACACCGCGATCGCGAATGATCGCAACGATTGCGTTCGCGGCTCGCGATCGGTTTCGGACATCGCATGCCATGCGAATACACTCGCAAACAACACGGGATACAAAAGCAGCGCATAGAACTTGGTTAGCTGTGCCGCGCCGAGGCAAACCCCGAACAACAACGCACTGCGGGTCGACCGCTGAAGGAGCATGGCGCGAAACGTAAAGATCGCGAGCGCGACGAAGGCTGAGGTCGCAGTGTCAGTGCCCACCAAGCGCGCGTGGGCGATGACGTTTGGCGAGCCGACAACAAGGGCCGCCGCGAGAACGCCGGCGGCGCCCGGCGCTTCGGGACAGAGCCGCCTCGCCCAAAAAAACAGCAAGCCGCCGAGTGCCGCCACGATCAGAATCGGGACCGCGCGCGCAGCAGCGAAAATCCGAACGTAATCCCCGCGGTGTCGTTCCAGAAACTGCAGCCCCGCCGACCAGAACGAGAAGACATCGTCACTCGCTGCGGGCGGGGCGACGTCGCGGTCGAGGTCCAGCAATGCGACGGGTATTGCCGACAACGCGTTGGCGAGTGGTGGATTCAAAGCCGCGTATCGAGGGTCTCCACTGATCAGCGTATAGAGCCCGGACGGGAGGTGGCCGAATTCATCAACCGTGACCGACGTCTGTCCTGCGCTCGCGAACGACAGCCCCAGATAGACTGCGATCACTGCGGCGAGGCAAACCAGTTCAGTCGGCCTCGAAGCCGCCGGTGACTGCGCGGAATCGAGGCGCGGACCTCGATCGAGATTGCGCGCTGAATCACTCATCAGGAAGACCACGATAGACGACCGCCGCGAAGGAAAACGTGGAAGGTTCGCAAGAAAGCGAAATTCCGGCGTATTTCCAGATAGATACAACAAAATCTGCGCGAACTTCAAAAGGCCAGTTCGGCCTCGGGCAAGATTCTAGACAGTTGTCTCGTTTGACGAACCTGCCTGCGCCCAGATAACTTTCCAAGTCGAGACCCCATGACACTCTGCGGATACCAAGAACAAATCACCCTTGATCACAAACAAGAGTGGGAGCTCTATCACAACAGCTTTTCGCTCTGCTCGAAGAAGCTACGCGTGTGCATGGCGGAGCTCGAACTGCCCTATCACGATCACCACGTTCATCTGATCGAAACGGGTTCGTACCAAAATGTCGGACGGGACTACCTGGCAGTAAACCCCGCTGGCCTGCTCCCCGTTCTTGTTCACAAGGGTCACCCGATCTACGAGAGCCACGACCAAATTATTTACGCCGCAGCACAAGCTGGAGATCGCGGCGCTGAGCTATTCCCTGAAGCAAGCGAATTGCGCGCAGAAGTCGAGCGTTGGATCGACTGCGCTTCGATGGTGGGAGACCCGATCAAGGGCTCCGAGGCCCGAGCCGGGCATTGCGTTCCCGCTCTTACGGTGCCGATCTTCGCCACCATGGTGAGTCACATCGCCACGCGCGAGATTCTCAAAGGACTCCTCACCCACCCGAACAAAGAACGGCCGATGATCTTTTTGTTGCTCAAAGCTTTCGGGATCAAGAGGCTTCCAAAGCTCAATCCCGTAATGAAAATGCTGGCGCGTAGCCGCACCCACATGGGCGAACACCTGGACCGGCTTGACGAACAACTCGCCAAACACGGCGGCCCGTGGATCACCGGCGAACGCTTCACCCTCGCAGACGTCAGTTGGATGGTGATCCTCGACCGCCTCACCGAAGCCGACTGGCACGATTACTTTTGGGGAGGGGGATCACGTCCCGAGCTCGACGCGTACTGGAAGCGACTCACCGAAAGGGACAGCTACCGCGAGCAGGTCCTCGACAAGCGATGCCCGATGACGTTGCTCGGCATCGAAGAAGTGAAGCAAGCCAAGCAGAACAGTGCATCGCTACGGGCGGCGCTCGAAGGCCGCGAGTCGATGCGGCATCCTTGAACTCTGCTTAGCCCTGCGGGAAAACGGGCTCGCAGCGTTTCGGGCACACGTCGCTACTGGATCGCGACGATTTCGATCTCGAAGACGAGGGTCTTTCCTGCGAGGGGATGGTTGAAGTCTACGATCGCATTGTCCCCTTCGACGTGATCGACGCGCATGAGCATCGGCCGTCCCTGGGCGTCTTCGGTTCCAAGCGCGGCCCCCGCCACTCTGGCGCCCTCCGGCAGCTCGGACAGCGCGATCGGTCGCAACGCTTCCGGATCCTTTTCGCCATACGCCTTGGCTGGAGGAATCACGATGCGCTTACGCTCGCCGAGCTTCATCCCCAGCACCGCTTCGTTCAGGCCGACGATCACAGTCTTCTCGCCTTGTTGAAAGGTGACCGGGTTGCCGGGTTCCGAGCGGTCGAGCGGCTGACCATCCACCAGACTCAAGGTGTAGGCCATCGCGATCTGACTCCCCGTCATCACGACGTGGCCCTCTCGCTCTTGAGAGACGTCCTGCGCGAAAGCCGAACCGGCCATTAAGATCACGACGATCAACACCGCAAACAAAGGTGGTCGAAGAATGGAATGCGAGGGCACCGGAACTTGGATCTCCAAAACAAAAGGTCAGCTGTGTTCGCCTTCACTCTTTATAGCAACTCCTTGGAACAACAACGCCCGCGCATTCGCAGCGCGCTAAACTCGCCCCTTCATCACCCACCTGTTGGTAAGTCAGTGAGCGGATGTCCGAAAGAGTCGTAACCGAAATCGCCCAGCGTGCCGCCGGATATCGCCCGCAACTGGACGGCCTGCGCGCCTTCGCGGTGCTCTGCACAGTTATCCATCACTGGGTCCCCGACGTATTCTGGTGGCGCACCTGGTTTCCGTTCGGTGTCGCCGGTGTGCGGCTCTTCTTCGTCTTGAGCGGCTTTCTCATTACTGCCATCTTGCTCGACCAGCGCCGTGCGATCGAAGCGGGGAACCAGAGCCGGGGGCTATCGCTTCGTCACTTCTTCGTTCGTCGCGTCCTTCGACTGGTGCCCGCCTTCTACCTCGTGCTGTTCGTCGGGAGTGCCCTCGACCTCGGTGCCTTGCGCGAAACCCTCTATTGGCATCTCCCCTACCTCAGTAACGTGGGCATGATTCTCGACGGACGCTGGCTGCCTGGGATCACCCACCTCTGGTCTCTCGCGGTCGAAGAGCAGTTCTACATCGTGTGGGCGTTCGTGATCTTGTTCATCCCGCGCAAGGGACTCGTGCCTGCGATCGGAACCGCCATCGTCGCCGCGCCGGTCTTTCGTGGCGTAGGTGTTGCTGCCGGATGGGCGGACATGACCATCGCTTTCAACCCCATCGCATGCCTCGACACCCTCGGCATGGGCTCTCTCCTCGCGGTGTTGTTCCGCGGCGAAGGGGGTGAACGAGGCGAACGCATACGGGAGCCACTGCTGCGCGCGTGCCTGTGGATAGGGCTCCCGCTGCTCATCGCGTCCATTCTGGGAGAGCGAGAGTTCGGCGAGGTGTTCCGGCGCAACGTCAATTTGCCCATGCAGGAGTTCGCGCTCGCCCTGGTCTTTACGTGGGTCGTGGCCCGCGCTGCAGTGGGCTTCCGTGGACCGATCGGTTGGGTGCTAGAAAATCGCGTCGTCGTCTCAATGGGGATGATGAGTTACGCGATCTATCTATTTCACCCCATTGTCGCGAAGGGAGTGGTGCGCTGGCTCGCGGTGGGGTGGACCTACTGGCCCAAGGTCGCAATGTCGGCGTTTGTCACGATTTCCCTGGCCTGGCTTTCGTGGCAATTCATCGAAACTCCGGCGCGCAATCTGGGTCGGCGTTTCCTGTACGTGAAGCCCAATCCCCCTGACTAACACCCGCCGCTGTCAGCGATCTGGAATCAAGCCAATTCGGCGGTGATTCACCTTCGCACTTGGTTAGAATCTCAGCCGGGTCCTAGCAGGCTGCGGAAGAACTCCGGACCGAGCTAGGCGCTTGAATTTCCGTCCCCAACACGATTCCCATGGAGATGCGCCCGCCATGCCCCTTAAAGTCACCTTCGAACTCAGCGACAAAGATTTGAAGTACTTCCGGAAGGCCCTTAGCGAGGTCAAAACGCGTACTTCATCGATCCCGACCGAGAAGCTGATCAACTTGGCCACCGACGCACTCGACGAGCTACCGAGCGATGCTCCCGAATTTGTGATCGAGCGGACCGACAAACTCCGCGCCATGATCCAGATGGTCAACGACGACGAGTGGCGCCTCACCGGCAAGGATCGAGAACGGGTCGTGCGCGCTCTTTCCTACTTCGCTGACCCCAAGGACTTGATTCCGGATGCGATTCCCGGCATCGGCTTTCTCGACGATGCGATCATGATCGAGCTCGTGGTTCAGGAGCTCAAGCACGAGATCGAGGCGTACAACGACTTTTGCCGCCTTCGCGAAAAGAAGGACTTGATTCTGAAGTCCGCTGCGACTGGGCCGACAAGCCGCGAAGAATGGCTCGCAGCCCGTCGGACTCAGCTCCAGAACCGCATGCGCCGGCGGCGGCGCCGTCGCGCGTCCAGTAGGCGATCTTCGGGGGGCGCCAAAGGCAAGTCACCGATCGCACTCTGGTAGGCCGGGCACCGCGGTCTCGACGGCCCCCGGCACGTTTGCGGCGGGTCACGGAGCGACGCAAACCTCGGAACGGACCGATCGCAAAGCATGATCATGCTCCGGCCGTGCAGCGGCGTTCACAGCTACACGCTCAAGATGCCGTCGTTGCGTGCCGAAAATTACGTGGTTTTCCTCGATGACGGACAACCCTACCGCAACATCCTAAGAGGTCGACATGCAGCGCAACGTGCCATTCCTTTTGCTTTTGGTCTGTTTCTTTCTGTCAGGCTTAGCGGGCCTGATCTACCAGACCGCCTGGACGCGCGAATTCGCTTTCGTCTTCGGCACGTCAAATCTCGCTGTGGCGACCGTGCTTGCGGCTTATATGGCCGGGCTGGCCGCAGGAGCGGCCGTCGCCGCTCGCCTTGCTCACCGTATCACGCGTCCGTTGCTCACCTACGGCGTACTCGAGCTCGGCGTTGGCATCACCGCGCTGGGCGTCCCGCTCGCGATCCAAGCTTCTCAAGCCCTCTACGTGGGATTGTTTGGCGGGCAAACCGACCTGCCTGAAGCCGGAGGCTTGTCCTCAGCTGTCTTTTACATGGCGTGCTCATTCGTCATCTTGATGATCCCGACGGCGCTCATGGGCGCCACCCTGCCCCTGCTGGTGCGACATTCCGTCCACAACGATGAGGAACTCAGTTCGCGCATTGGGCTGCTCTACGCGATCAATACCGCGGGCGCTGTGGTTGGAACCGTGCTCGCGGCCTTCGTGCTTCTACCGCTCATCGGGCTGCGTGAGACGATCTGGGCCGCGGCTGCGGTCAATGGCCTGGTCTTTCTCGCCGCCTGGGCCCTCGCGCGCAGCGCCGGTGGCGATTTCGGCAGTGCTCCGCCAGCCGCCACCCGCAACCCTGAGCCACTCGGCAAAGCAGTCTGGATCTTGCCCCTCATCTTTGGCTCCGGACTCGTTTCCTTCACCTACGAGGTGCTCTGGACCCGGCTCCTGGAACACCTCCTCGGTGGAAGCGTCTACGCCTTCTCAACCATGCTTGCGAGCTTCCTCATGGGCATCGCGCTCGGTGCGGCCGTAGGCTCACGCTTTGGCACGACCCGCAGCCGCGCCGCCATGGGCTTCGCGATCGCCCAGCTCGGTATTGCCCTGCTTTCTGCCGTCGCTTGGCTGGCAGTGGACGAGATCCCGGCACTGACCGCGAGCCTTAAGAATAGTGACTTGCCAAAGATGCTGGTCGATTGGGCGGCTTCGACGTTCACGCTCTTCCCGGCCGCCGTTCTCCTTGGCGCGACATTCCCGTTCGCGGTCCGGATCCTCGCACGAGACGAAAACGAAGCTGCGAGCGCAAGCGCCAAGGTCTACGCGGTCAACACGCTCGGCTCGGTGGTCGGCTCGATTGGTGCGGGATTTTTCATCATTCCCGCGCTCGGATACGCCGGCACCTTGATCTTCTGTGTGGCCGTAAATCTGCTTCTCGCGCTCGGTACGGCCCTCACGCTGGTCGATGTGAACGCGAAGCGCGTCCAGGCCGTCGCGGCCATTGGCATCGTCCTGCTCGCAATTTCGCCTCCCGGAGAGCCGTTGCGAATCCTGCGTTTTTCTGCGCTCGCGAACTACGCAAACGAGCAAGATCCGATCGCGTATCTAGGCGTCGGGCGTGCTGCAACGGTTCTGGTCCTCGAGACCGGCGCCCATTGGTTCCTGCGCACCAACGGCAACCCCGAAGGACGTATCTCGCCGCTCAGTGTGCTCCATAATCAGGCCGGAGTCGCGCGCTGGCTGGGAGGGCTTCCCAGCATTGCACGCCCAGATACCGAGACCATGCTCGTCGTCGGCTTCGGCGGCGGCGTCGCCCTCGAGACCATTCCGCCCAACGTGAAACAGATCGACGTGATCGAACTCGAGCCGGAAGTGATCGCGGCGAATGCGAGCCTCGGCGAGCAACGTTGGCGAGATCCCCTCAAAGATCCCCGAGTGAAGCTCCACCTGAACGATGCACGAAACTCGCTCACGCTCACGACGCGCCGATTCGACGCGATCGTGTCTCAGCCCTCGCATCCATGGTCAGCCGGAGCGTCTCATCTCTATACCCAAGAATTCTTTGAACTCGCCCGCGACCACCTTGAACCCGATGGCGTGTTCGTTCAATGGATTGGCCTCGCGTTCGTTGACGAAGACCTGTTTCGCACGCTCTTGGCGACCCTTCTCGAAGTGTATGAACACGTGCAGGTCTACAACCCGTCGGGCAATAGCGGCGTCTTGTTTTTGGCCTCGAATTCGCCATTTGAGACCGGTGATGCAGCCCAGCGAGCCATCGACGCCAATCCGGCAGCGATGCGAGACCTCGGCGTCTTCGCGCGCGAAGACGTGCTCGCAAACATGCTTTTGAACGAGCGCGGTGTTCGGGAACTCGCAAAGGGCGCCGAAATCAATCGTGACGACCACAACATCCTGCAAATTCGCTCGCCAAACGTCTTGAATCGCTCACTGCGCACGGGCATTCAGAAGTTGACTGGCGACTACGACCCACTCGTCGATCTCGACATCAACGAATTGAACATCTCGTACACGTTGCGCCTGCTTGGCAAGATGCGCGCTGACCGCATCACCTCGAACATCAAGGACCCCATCACGGCGAAGCTTGCGCAAGTGGATCGCTACATCGACACCGGCAAAATCGAAAGTGCACGCACTGAGCTGCACGAAGCCCTCGTCGAAGCCCCACGGAACGAGGAAGTTCGAGGCGCCAGGATCCAGATGTCGCGTTACGCCCTAACCCAGGGAACCGTGGAAGTCTCTGATCTGATCGAGCTGCCGCTTTATTCCGCTGAGGCCGCAGTCGCACAGGGCTGGCGTGCGATCGGCGAGTCCGACTGGGACACATTGCGGAGCCTCGACGATGAGCTCGCAAAACTTGGACGAACCCACTCGTTGTCGAACCATGCCGCCAGCCTTCGCGCCGAATGGCGAATCGAAACAGATGACGAAAAGTTGGGCCGTGAGGCGCTCACGATTATCAATGGTGCGCTTTGGGATCGGCTCCCCCTCGAAGCCGTGCTCCTACGACATCGCGCCAATACGGTCGCAAAGGACTATTTGGCTGCCCTCGACTCGCTCCTGTACCTGAACAAGCGATTCATTTCGAAGGGCGCTAGGACAGTCTTCGTCAAACGCGTGACACGCGAACTCCGCAAGGTCCCGACTGACGATCCAAAGATCGCCGCACTGCTCCTCAAGGCAGAGGCAAAGTTGCGAGCACTCTCCCGCTAACCAAGTCTATTCGCCGATGGGACGCACGAACGTGTCGTCGTATTGGTTGAACACGAAGATGTCCCAGGTCGTCTCGATATGGCCCGTCGGCGCAACGAACGGAAGCGATGCCACAAACATCGCCATCCCGCCGACTGTCGCGATCGCCCCAAGCGGTCGCAGGACGACAAGGTCAACTGCGATGATACTGACGTCGAACCAATCCACTTTGGAAGCCTTTTCGGCTTCCAATACAGGCGCATTGTCGTATTCCGCCCCGACAGCGGGGGCCGACGACGTAAGAAATGCGACGAGTGCCGCGATGAGCAAGCTGCGCAGCGCTTGAATCGTTGAACGGTGCACGGGTTTTCTCCTCTTGCGGCCTACTGCCACAACGAGGTTGAACAATCGCAGAGATTCTTGCGGTTGGCACCGTGACGATCGGTATTTATGAGTGATGGCTATGGTTTCGTACTCACGACGCCCGAAACGAATCAAGGGCACGACCGTGAGGTCGTGCCCTTGAAGGGTCTAGAAGGGTCTAACTTGATGGATCGCTTCGACTACTTCTTCGAAGCGAACCGTCCGCGGATTGCGTAACCGGCGGAAAGCGCCATCAAGAGGCCGACGGTCGCAAGACCGGCAGGGCCCATCGACGGAACTGCACCGATGTCAGCGAAGTCGAGAACGAGAACTTCGAGAGCTTCGAAGTCCAGACCCGAAGTCGTGCGGTTCGAGGTGCCACCAGCAACCAACGTGATGCGACCCCCGCCAGCTGCGTTGCGGCTATCGGAGCCCATCGCGGTCAGCGTACCGGTCTGATTCATGGTGCCGGACATCTCGGTGTTCATCACCGAAATCGTACCCGTGGTCCACGGGAAGCCCCAGTTGACGTTGGTGTCACCCGGGATTATCACAGGATTCCCCCCGCCATCGGTAAGCGGCGGACCGGTCGAGGTGAGGAGGCCAGCACCAGTACCGAGGCTCGTCATGAAACCGATAAGGAGCGGAGCCGAGCCGAGCATCACGGTATTCCTGAATGCGTAGCCAACACCGCCAACCTGAGGGTTAGTGCCTGCACCCATGATCGGGAGATGGGCAAGGAGCGGAATCATTACAGTACCGGCGAGAGGTGTCGGAGGCGAAATCTGACCACCAACAATAGACGTAGCGCCTGTACCGGCGATGATCATCGCCATCGTGCCACCAAACGCGTTCGCGCCGCTGACGTATGTGACAATACCGTCAACGCCGACTGGGGTTGCGAGTCCTGGAATACATGCGGGGCCGCCAACGCCGGGGCACCATGCGAAGTTCGGTGCGCTACGACCCGCCTGACCAGGATCCTTCGACCATGCGTTCTTACGGAACTTCGCGACCTGGTTGGCCGTGAAGGTCGGAACTGCGGCTCCTGCCTGGGTGAAGTCCGCGGGGCCGTTATACACAAACGACGTCACGAGCTGCACAACCGTGGGAATAATGGCAACTGCAACGCGTTGGGACCCAAGTGCCTGACCGAATGCGTGCGGCGGAATTACGAAGTTTGCCGGGCCAATATTGGTCGGGGTAATCACAGCGCCACCGGGGATGCCGCCGTTCCTCGCCCTAAAAACGCCTACACAGCCATTCTGAATATTGCCGGACAAACAAAGTTCTGGACCCCCGTTAATCGGAATATCAATGAGCGGACCGCGATTCATATACCACTGGCCGGACATCGTGAACGACTTTGCGTTCGCGGTGCCTGCCAGAGCCAAGCTCAGTACTAACAGAGCTCCGGCCATGAGCCTGAGGCTACTTTTGACAATCATGTCTACCTCCTTAAAAGGAATAATGTGATCGTGATGATGACAACGAATGCAGATCAGCGACATCGCTGCCAACACGCGCTTACAAACCAATAGAGAGCAACATTCGTGCCGACTTACGACGAAATATCCACCTCAGATCTATCGCTTTAAGTTGCTGGTAATTCAATGGTTTTTCTCGTACCAATCGGTCCGCACCCCCGAGGGTGAAGCCTAAGAGAGTTTCACTGGGCAATACAGGCCCCCAACAATGGAAAATATTTTCCTCACCGCCATCCAAGCCCAAAAATGTGCGCGGTTCTGCGGCCCGTCTCGTCCTTCAATTACCGCGTCCACATTTCATAAGTCCCGGGTTTCGATGATGAAGTCGTCCGCTACTCTTCCGCGCTATGAAAAACCGTCGCGTAGTCATCTCAACTGTCTTCTATCTCGTGATCACCATAAACGTCGCCTCGATTCCGGTGGAAGCCGCAAGTGATCGCGAAGGTCCCGACCTCTACCGGAGCACCGCAGAGGCCGAAAATCGAGAATTCAGCGGGATCGACGCCGAAATTCGTAGCGCGTTGGTCGAACCAGACATGCTGGTTCGCATCGAACGTGTCGCAAGCCTCCTGCAGAAGCTTGGCCCCGAGTCTGCGGAACGGGTGCTCGCCATCTACGAAACGGTTTGGATGGAATTGGGTCAAACCGAACTGGTTTTACTGGCCGACTGGTGGGCTCGCTTTGACCCGCATGCCGCCCTGGATTGGGCAGAATCCGATTTCAGAACCGCGGGCACCAATGTACCCCTGGCCGTGATGCGCTCATGGTCGCGCAACGATCACAATGCAGCGATGGCCCGCGCCCGGATGGGCCTTGAGGGAGTCGTTAGGACACGAGGGCCGTACGAATCGTCGGCAATCGAGGGCTGGGCCGAATCGGGTGAGCCCGGAATCATGGAATATGTCCAGTCGCTCGGACATGGGCTTGACCGACAGAGGGCGCTTCGCGGGATCACGCGCCGAAAGGTCATGCGTGAAGGCATCCCGGCAGCATTTGAATGGGCGGACGCGATCAGTGAAAAAGACAAAGTCTTCAAGCTCAATGTGATTCGACGGGTCACGTCGAATTCTGCTCTGATCGACCCTGCGTTGGCCGCCAAGTTTTGTTCAGGATACGACAACACTTACTACATCAAGAGCCTTCCGCAGCGGGTCGCCGTCCACTGGGCAAAAAAAGACCCGGTCGCAACGATGGCCTGGCTAAGGACGATCAATGACCTGGACGCCCGTGACACCGGGGTGCGCGAGGCTTATCGACTTTGGCTCCGCCACGACAAAGCAGCCGCCATCGAGTGGGTCAAAAATGACGAGAATCACGACCGGTGGAAAGATGAAGCTGTCGCAATGTACGCGCGTCGGGTGCAGCTGACCGACCCCAAGGCCGCGCTTGGGCTTACCGAGAAAATCGTCCGCGAAGAATTGCGCATCGCCACGCAAGTGATGATCGCGAAGACTTGGAAAGTGAAAGACGCTGCCGAAGCTGAAGCTTGGGTCGAGAATGAGAGCGGGATGACACCACCCGAAAAAGATCGAGCTCGAGTGGTCACGGTGAGACAGCGACAAGGGATCATCGTCTCACTTGAGCGTGCAGCAGGTCTCACTGAATCCGCTGCGAAGGCGCGACTTGAAGACTGGTCCGACCCCGACGTGAAGTGAACACCATAAGAAGAAGCCGAGCGACTCCGTTACCCAAATCCGCTCAAACAATGATTGCGGCACAGATCACCTTCTAGCTTAGACGATCTACTCGGACGGCGCAGGAAGCCCACGCGTACAGATTTCGGCAACAAGCACCAATTCGGGCAGCGAATCCGACGTGCCTAATTCGGTGATGGGTTCGATGATCGAGCCTTCAGGACCTTCGCTGCAGCCGGTCCCTTGCCCCCAAAACGCATCGCAAGGTTCGCCAGCGCCACGGACCGCGGTTCGTCGCCGGCGCCCCGCGCCACACGCAGTTCCAGAAGCTTGAGCGCGGCAGGGCCGGAATACGGATTCCGCTCCAGGACCTTTTCTAGATTGGCTTCCGCTTCTTCGGCGCGCCCCAGCTCAAGTAGAATATCGATGGCTTGTTGGAGTGGTGCGGAGTCGCTTGGATCCGCGGCATCCGCACGCAAGTAGTAGTCGAGCGCCGTTTCTTTTTTGTCTGCAGCTTGGGCCACGAGTCCCGCACCCGCGAGCGCATACGGTTCGTTCGCGTCCAGTTCGATCGCACGATCGAATTCAGCCTTCGCCTTTACGAGATTCGCGACGACATTTTCGGCGGATTCGTCCGCTCCGGTTTCGGCGTCCGCCCGGGAGCTGCGCAACAACGCCATACCGAGAATCGCGTGGAAGACGGCTTCATCCGGATACGCGGTAACACTTGCCTCGGCGGCAGTGATACTTGCCCCAACGCGACCATCGTCTGCCAGGTAGCGCACGTAGTCCCGCAGTAAGAGCTTGTTGGCGACTTCGGTCAAGTCGATCGGTGTGTCTTCGATGTACTTGAGCGCACCGGCGGGCCCAGCACCTAGCTTCGCACCCCTTGCAATGGCCGCGACCGCGCGCTGCCACGCCCCGGGTCGGTTGACCACCGACAAGAGATGTTCGGGCACGGCGGGGTTCCTACCCTGGGTCGCGAGGATCTCAAGCTCCAGCTCGGCCATGTCAATGTCGAATGGAATGTTTAGATCGTGTCGCAAAATCACGATTGCGTATCCGAGCGCACCCTCGGCATAGTGCAGACGTCCGAGGCGAAGCCGGGCATCGGTTTGACTGGCTCCAGCGCGAATCGAGTAGCGGAACTCTTCGACAGCGCGCTCGTAGTCGCCAACGCCTTCTGCAGCCAACGCCGCGTAGTAGCGGGCCACCGGGTTGTCGGGCCATGCCTGCAAGCCTTCGCTGAACTCGGCGAGCGCCTCGGCGTACTCTTTGCGCTCCAGATGAACGCGCCCGCGTATGAGGAACTGGTGTGCAGGAACTTTCATCGACTCGGCAAGAGTGAGCGCTTCGTCATAACGCTCGCCGATCAGCAGAACGTCCGCGTAGCGAAACAGCAACTCGGGAGACGGATTCGGCTCCGCTTCAAGAACCTTGTCGAATGCTTCGAGCCCTTCGTCGATGCGATCGAATTCGATCAGCAAGCCCGCCAGATCCATCCATGCGCCGCCCGCGATCGAGGGGTTTGAAGACTCTGTGGCGGCCCGCAGGACGTCGAGCGCATCATCGACGCGTCCCGCGCCAGAAAGTCGCATGGCGAGACCAATGCGAAAGGTGCGTAAGTCGGGGGCATCTTCCACGGCGGCTTCGAGGATCGAAAGCACGCGCTCTGTGTCTCGCTTCCCTTCGTAAAACTTGATGGCATCCGAAACGAGAATCTCAGCCCCGGGGAAGAGTTCGAGGCATCGCGTATAGCGTTCGTCGGCAACTTGGCTCTCGCCCTTTTCTTTCGCGAATGACGCGCGAGCGCCGCAGAAACGCGCCGAGTCCGCCTCTTCCGGAGCGGTTTCAAATGCGAAGTCTTCGATCGCCTCGAGCGCTTCTCCTGCCTCCTCGACCATTTCAAGGGACAACAAAGCGAGAATTCGAGCGATTCGTGCGGCAGTAGAATCGGGATCGATTTCGAGGGCGAGATCCGCGTCAGCGAGTGCGAGTTCAATATTTTTTCGCGACTCGACACGAGCGCGTGCCCGAAGAACGATGGCGCTAACTTCTTCTGGCGACACTGCGATCACCTTGTCGAGTGCGTCGATTGCGGTCTCGTTGTTGCCCGTATCGAACGCATTGTTGGCGAATTGCATTCCTGCCGGCACCAACCAGTCTTCGCTTTCCATTGCACGTCGCAGCGGCCAAAGCGCGGCGTCGTACTCGTTAATCGCACTCAGCGCCCGCCCATAAAGAAAGTACACCTCGGGGTCATCTGTCTTCGCGTCGACCCTGTCGCGCAGGGGTTGCACGCTCGTTTTCATCTGACCGGCGGCCTGCATGGCGCGTACGTCGTCGAGTGTCACGTCGTCGCTACATCCAACCCCGATGAGCGCGATCAATAGCGTCGTGACTGTGTTCAGTAGGATTCGCGAACTACGGATTTGCCGTCGTGCAAGGACCGAGTCGTCTGAATTGGGGGACGCAGGTGTCATTTTCATAGCGCAGCAGCATAGCCCACCCCCCCTACCCGCGAGAACGATTTCCAGTAACGATCGATCTCGTGAAGTAACTTCGGAATCACATTCTCGGCTGTGATCAGACTCAACAAAACGACCCGACTCTTCGCTACGGTAACAGCCATGGAAAATTCAGTCCTCAGTCAGCGTTGGCCTTGGATCCTCGCGACCGCAGTCGTGATCGTGGGATGGGGCGTCTATCTCTCCTCGGTCTACGACATCGAGATCGGTGATCAGGACGATCGCCCGATCGGAACCGCGGAGGACATCGAGCGTCTCGCGGAGCGCGACGACGTGAACGTGCTGTTTATCATCATCGACACGCTCCGCTCCGACCGCATGGGCAGTTACGGCTACGAACGCGAAACAAGCCCGACATTTGACCAGCTCGCCGAGCGCGGTGTGCGCTTTAGTCGCCACCTGGCGCAGTCGTCCTGGACCAAGTGTTCTATGGCATCGATGTGGACGGGGCTGAATCCGTCACGCTCCGGCGTAACACGTTTCGACGACAAGCTTTCGGAAGAGGCGCAGCTACCCGCCGAAATCATGCGGGATGCCGGGTTCCAGACGGTGGGATTGTATCGCAACGGTTGGGTCGAAGGCTATTTCGGTTTCGATCAGGGGTTCGACGTTTATACGAAGACAAACGGCGGCGGCGTTCCCGCTTCCGTACATTACGAAAACCCCACCATGAAGAACCGCAGCACCGACGTTTCGATTATCCCGTCTGCCGTTGAGTTTACTCGGGTGTACGGCGATGAGCGTTGGTTCCTGTACGTCCACCTGATGGACCTACATGAATATCTATATGACGACGACTCAGCGAAGTTCGGCACCGGCTATTCCGACGTCTACGACAATTCGATCTTGCGTGAAAACATCATCATCAAAGAACTGCTCGACAGACTGCGTCGCAACGGAGACCTCGAAAACACGATCATTGCGATCGGCTCGGATCACGGGGAAGCCTTTTCCGAGCGCGGTCTCGAGGGCCACGCACGTCGGGTCTTCAAAGAGACAACCGAAGTTCCATTTATCCTGAGCTTTCCGTTCCGCATCGAGCCGGGTTTAGTACTCAGCCAGCGGACATCCAACATTGATATCTGGCCGACGCTGCTCGACCTGATGGGACTCCCGGCGATGGAAGGCGTGGATGGGATATCGCGAAAGCCCGAAATACTCGCCGCAGCGCGAGGCGAAGAATTTACGGAACGAAGCGACGGACCTGCATTCGCACACCTAGACGAACACTGGGGTCAGCGCGAGAAAGAGCCTTCCCCGACCGTTTCGATCGCCCAAGGCACCTACCGCTACGTGACCGCCCCGGTGGCAGTGCAAGAGAATGAAGTCGATCAACTTTTCGATGCTGGGAGTGACGCAGCCGAGCTCCGCAACATCATCGAAGCCCAGCCCGACATCGCGGCGAAGCTCAAGGCCGAAATCGATCAGTACCTAACGCAGACGCCACCGTGGGGTACCGATACCGAGACGATCGAAATGGACGAGATGCAGCTCAACCAATTGCGCGCACTTGGCTACAAGATTCCGTAAAGCGAGGCGAGTCTTGGTTACGGAACTCTCGTTGAACGCTTACTGAGCTCTCATGTTGAGCTCTCGCTCAGCTTGGCGGGTCGACTTGGTTTCAACCGGTCGAGTCGAAGACTCGCGATCAGGTCTTTATCACCAAGTGATCGTGACGTCCGCACCCGCGGTCCGCGGTCGGCCGACGAAGTTAATCACGGCTTGACCGAAGAAGGACGCGTCGAACGCGTAAGTCTTCACGCGCTGATCCAAGATGTTTCGGACCCAACCGGATACCTCAACGTTGCCTACCGGGGTCAGGTAGCTCAGACGAATGTTGTGAATCCACCAAGCCCTTTGTCCAAGCGCGAACTTGGGCTGGATGGGATGGCCATCGAGGTCTAACGACCCGCGCCCCTCGTTCGGGTCGAAAAAG
The DNA here is from genome assembly GCA_012960035.1 of Myxococcales bacterium. Lineage (GTDB taxonomy): Bacteria > Myxococcota_A > UBA9160 > UBA9160 > UBA4427 > DUBZ01. Next base: position 48,362 of record DUBZ01000067.1, read on the forward strand.
ATATCGTCCGACCACTCAACGTCATATCGCGGCTTCAAGGTTCCGAACTCCCCAAGGTCAAACGGCCATTCGAAAGTGGCACTCGCTTTGAACTGAGGTGAGTTGATCAGCTGATTCCCTGCAAAGTCGAGCGCGACGGGAAACGTCTGGCCAATCAAGTTAGTTCGAAATACAACGTTTGTGAACTTGAGAAACTGGCTTTCGATCCAGCCAAAGCGAAAAATCATCTTGAGGCCGTCGATCTCGTCTGGGACGAAATCTCTGAGGGGTTCGATATTCACGCTTACTTCGAGACCATACTGCTCCACCGCCTCGGCGTTTCGGATCACAAGTGTCGGCGGGGTAAAGGCACCGGGGTTGTCCTGAAAGACGAACACTTGATAGTCATTGTAGCGGTAATAGAAGAACGCACCTCTGGACTGCACACGCCCGTCCCACCAGCCACCCTTGTATCCCCATTCGAACGCATCGATAAACTCGGGGCGCGCCGGAGAATCGGCCTCGACACGGCTGTTGGAGTTGAAGTGACCGACCTTATAACCTCGGCTGTACTTGATGTACATCTGGGTCGTGTCGTTGATGTGATACGTCAGCGAGATCTTGCCGGTCGGTTCACGCCAGGTCTTCGACCCTTCGTTGAAGGTCTCAGGGAATGCAGCGAAAATAAACTCGCCGATCCGGAAACGCTTGGTCTCATAGTTGTAACGCGCGCCGATCTCAAGGGTAAAGTCTTCGAGGAAGTCAAAAGCCGCTTCGGTGTAGACCATGACTGCCGTCGTCTCTTGCTTAAACTGACGGCGGATCACGGTGAAAATATCAGAGTCGACGTCGACGAGCGACAGGTTATTGAGTTCTTCCTGAATGAAGGCCGCGCCCGTGCTCCAGCGAATCGCGCCCTCTGCCGCCTTTCCGTCGAACTTCACATCTTGACTGAACTGCTGAGAATCATCTTCAGTCAGCGTTTCGAAGAGGACATCGGGAGTGAAGTCTGGGTCTGAGTCTCGAAATCGTTCGTACGATTCGTAGGCCGTGATCGTAGTCAAGTCGATCCGATCGCTGACTGGCATCTCACCGCGCAAGAACCCACCGAACGTGTCTCGAGTCGTTCGACCTACCTTGTTGTAGTCACCGCGATAGGGCCGTCGGTCAAGGGGACGCGTCTCCGCGATCCGCCTACCCAGTATTGCCCGCGCCCCGGTAACGGCGTCCAGTTTGATGGCAGCATCATCAAGCATAAGGAACTCAGCTTCCGAATCGACACCTGCGATATTGAATTTGATCTCTTGGAACTCTTCGAACTGGTCGGGCTCGATGTACCCAGTCCTGGTGTTGTCGCCGAACGTACCGTTGACGTCGCCTGTGCCCACGGTTTGGCCGAGGGTTGAATCCTGGTCGAGACGTCCACCGTGGATGCTAAGCCACCAGTCCATGTCAGTACCCGGCGGTGTAAAGCGGAGACCACCTCGCGCATCCCACACGTTTCGGTCGCCAACCTTGCTTTTTAGACCCGGCGGGACACGAGAAGTCTCAAACAACCCGATGTCCCTCTCCCCACATATTGAAGCGTTCACGACACTTAAGTCTCCATCGGTCGGGTCATAAATGTCTCGATCTTCGAATGCCGGCGCATTCGCACATCCGTTCGTCATAAACGGGCCGGCGCGGCTGATTCGAAAGGCCATGCGGGACGCCAACGTGCCATCAATCAACGGGATGTTGACGTAGCCCTCGGTGTCTCGCATGAATGCGTCGATTGCATCTGGGCTCCAGATCGTCCCGGTCATCGACTTGATCTTTGCTTTATACTCGCCTTCCGGCTTCCGCGTGTACGTCATGATCGCGCCGGCTGAGGCATTGCGATACAAGCCGCTGCCTTGCGGTCCGCTCTTTACATCGACGGTCAGTACGTCGAAAAGCTGCCCAACCTGAAGCGCCGGCGTGTTCAACGGAACGTTGTCCTGGTACACCGCCACCGCGCCCGCAGCGTTGGAACTAAAGTCTGAAAGACCGACACCACGAATAAAGAAGACGGCCGTTGTTGCACCGGCACTTCGGATTTCGACGTTGGGTGTCACCTTCGCAAGGTCGGCGATGTTTCCCGCGCCGAGTGCTGCGATCGTGTCTGCATCAAACTGCGTGATCGATTCGGGAACGTCGGTCTCGATCCCGCTCACCGCCCGCCCCTTCACTTGCATGACTTCGACGCCCGGCGGTGGCCCGGCCGGCACTTCCTCTTCAACGACCGGTGCAGTCGCTTTGGGGGCGACAACGGTCGTCGGCTCGTCCGCGATTGCGGATGCACTGGCGTCTTCGGCAGTGTCGGGAACAGTGCCGGGGACAGTGGCGGGGGCCGTGACGGATTTGGCGGGAGAGTCCGAAAAAGTCGGCGCAGCATCTTGCGCCCCCGCCGCGCCAACGAAGCAGATAAAAATGAGTGTCACCGCCGTCAGCAGTGCGCCACCAGGCATCACACTCACAGCGCCGAACGACGTCGCTTTCAAAAGCGAAGTTCGTTGATGCTCGTGGAGTTCGATTCGGTGAATTGTCGGCACGTTTTCCCCGGGACGCCATCGCCCCTCTATTCGGCTCCAGCACGATACGTTGTGCTGATCGACTACGCCGGTCAATTGTGTCGGTCGCGTGTTCTCGACAGTTGCATTGTAACAACCGGTCTTTTCATTGAACGTCAGGTCTCTTGATCTAATCATCGATCGTGTTTTCGGAAAGAGTGGCGATGAAGGTCATTGGCTCGTGGTTTTCCAACGATCACCCTCGCTGCTCATGATCAGTGTAAACCAACTCGACTCACAACGTTCTTCTTGCTCTTGCAATGTCTTACCGCAGTCGCCATCCTCGCCCCGATGCGATTTTCCGTCAAGAGACTTTGGGCCACAACGGCGCTGTTTGCAGTGGTTCAAGCCCTGGCCGTCGCACCTCCGATTACAGCCAACGACGAACCGAACGGTCCAGAGCTAATCGCTGGCGCGGTCGATGAACTCGACCGGTGGGTTCCGGCAGTCTCGATCGACATGGGACTGATGATTCAAGAGACGGCGGCCGGTTTTCTGACTGGTGGAATCAAGGATCCCGCATGGGTTCAAGCGTTCCCTGCGAGCGAGCGTATTCGTCAGTCTGCGTCCGGTGACAGCCGTCCATTTGCTCCGGTCTCTGCTCTATCGCTTGAGTTCATGACACCTGGCATTCCCTACATTCCCACACGACCGCGGATGTTTGTGCACGGTGAAGTCATCGCCACTTTTCCTCACTCGTTCCGCACCGCAAAGAACGGTGACGTTGACGAATTTACGCTGGGGTTCCCCGCAATCGGAGGCAGAATCGCAGGTGACAACACCGAGCAGGTCATTGGTGGTCAAGGCGGCACTTTGAAATCCAAGCTTCAACGCTGGCAATTCGCCGGCGGCGCAGGCATCGCGTTTACAGCGGACCTCTGGGAAAGACGCATTCGAGTCAAGCCTTCGTTCGAATACCTGACGCAAGAGATCGAAGTGTCCGGCCTGATCAAGCGCGCCACCGCGATCATCGATCGGCCGCGCGACTTTGACGACCATAGACTCATTATTCTGAAGGCGTCAAAAACGAAACGCTATCACGGCATGGGCGCGGGCATGGAGCTTGAAATGGACACCCGCCGCAGCGGCCCGCTGCTGGTATCGATGTTCGCCAACGTTCGCGTGTATCGGTTTATGGGCGACCTCAAGATCAATTTAAAAGCTAAGAACTCATTCGACGAAGAAGCAAAATTCAGGTTCGAACTCAAGCGGTACACGTATCGCACGGCGATCGGAATTCGCTTCCGTTTCGCGCCCGAATAAAGACTCGCACCTGGCGAAGCAACCGCTGTGAACCCGAGCGATCTCGCAAAACCACCTCCCGCCAGGAATTCACATGGGCAGACTGGCTAGATTCGTAAGCGTCGCGAGCTTAGTCGCGCTGACTTTGATGTTGATCGCAGCGGTAGGGCAACCGCTTTTTACCGACGACACGTGGTGGCACCTCGCTCACGGCAAGGCCTACGCACAGCAAGGTCCGAACCTCAGCGCCGACCCTTTGCTCTATGCTGCCCCCACGCCCCCCGCCCCCGCGGCCTGGCTCGCGGACGTCGCATTGTACGGACTCGATCGCATGGGCGGCTTCACCGCTTTGCGGATCAGCCATGTTCTGCTCGTCCTGGGAATCCTCGGCGTGCTTTGGTCTCTGCTCGCAAAGGCCTCACGATCTCTCACGGTCGCATGTACAGGCACCATCGTCTTCATTTGCCTGGCCACCTATCGCCTGATTCAGTTGCGACCGCATCTATTTACGATCCTGGCTGCACTGCTTCTTTATCAGTGGCTGTTCTCGCGCTCGCGTGTGCCGTCGATGCGACAGGTTGCGTACACCACCATACTGCTCGGTGTTTGGGCGAACGTTCACGCAGCATTCGTGTTGGGTCCGGCGATTGTGGGTATCGGTCTCGCCGGGGTCCTCATTGGCGAAGCACTCAAGCCGAAAGAGGAAAGACAATTCTATTCGACACGCATTCGACGTCTTGCCGCGGCGTTTGTTCTGGGCTCGCTGGCGACATGCATCAACCCCACTGGGTTCGAACCGCACTTCGCCTACGTGATTGCAGGAGACGAGACACCATCGCTTGCGCGCGTTGGTGACGAATGGTCATCGATCGATTTATTTTCGATTCCAATCGTTGGCGCAGCAGTGAATCCAATCGTGTGGATACTTGTCTGGGGATTGCTCTTGGGATGCGCGGCCGCGGCGGGGCAAACAATTCGTGCCGCCTATCGGTCTCGCAGCGAGGACGGCTTCAACTTCGTTGAACTAGGCCTTTCGGCTCTCTCGATTGCCGCGATGCTGTTTGCGGTTCGCTTTGTTTGGATGGCGGTCTTCCCGTTGCTGTTCATTGCAACGTCGACGCGAACTCGTCAACCGATGGCGAACAGCCGCGGCTCCGCCATGCGCATTGCCTTGGCCACCGCGCTGGTGGTTCTCGTGGCCGCGAATACGACGATTGGAAGCTGGCCCTCTGTTTCGCGGGCGTTACCGCGCTCATGGAGCGACTACAGCCTCGGGTTTCCGAGTCAGAAGTATCACGCACATACGGTCTGGTTTTTGCGCGACGCAGGGCTGCAGGGAAACCTCTTCGCGGAATATTATATGGGCGGGTTTCTCGGCTATTGGCTTGCGCCCGAGTTGAAGACATTCGTCAATGGCAGCCTGAATGTGACCCGAGATGCGATCGACTCGAATCTTCCGATTCGCGAGCGTCGCGGCGCGCGCGACGGCGAAACGTTTGTTGAACTTCTAGACCGCCAAAACGTGGAAGTTTTTATGGGCATCCGCTTGCCACGACAAGGCAGCCCGACACGGCCTTGGTTTCACACAACAGCTCACCTCGAAGGTGCGCCCGGCTGGATCCAAATATTTCGCAACTTGAGTTCAGCCGTGTACGTGCGAGACACACAAACAGGACGCGCCAACCTAGAACACGTTGCGTCCTACTATCAGGCCGCAGGTCTACCCTTCGACGCCGCGCGTGGTTTCGAGCCTGCTGCGGTCATTGACGTGCACCCCGAATGGGCGATCGCCCACGGTCTCGTACCTACGTATTTCGACAAAATCATGAACGAGGTAAACGATCGGTCGTCCTCGACGCGACCCCGAGCGCTCAACATGCTCGCAGAGATTTACGCGGCACTCGGCGTCTATGATCGTGCGATCGCGATCGACACGGAGAGGCTCGAGCAGATCCCCAACGCAGTAGTCGCTCAACGCCGCTTAACGTGGTCTCTACTGCGAACAAACGATTGGGGCGGTGCTCGTCTTGCTGGCCATAGGTTAAACGCTCTCGCACCCACTGACGCACTTTCCCAAGGTATCGTCGCAGTAGCCACCCGAGCCATGACAGATCAAGATCGCATTCAAGCGGTCGCCCGACTGGCGGTTTTCAGCCACGCCGAAGCGGCACGACTCACGGGCGGCATGGCACGCCCAGAAACCCGGTCGCACTAGTTCGCAATGCCTTCACGAAGGCTTCACCAAGCCGCGCCGGTTCACCCCAAAAAACCGAAACCTTGCGGTGTGCCGGAGGATCAGACTTCGGCGTCAGCCTGCAGCTCACGCTCGATGTGGCCTCGCCAAATTGTGGCCTCGGCCTTCGTCTCCGGGAACTTCAATGCCTTGTTGAACCAGCGCAGTGCGTCCGCGGGAAGCTTTCGGCTGTAGTACGAAATGCCCATCAAAAGTTCGGCCTGACCTGGGCTCGGCAAATCACCCTTTTTTAGTGCCTTCGCCAATGCTTCGCTCGCTTCTTCCCAGCGCTCGCGCTGAATATGAACCTCTGCGAGACGGAGGTAGATAGAGCCTCCTTCGGAAAGCTCTGCGGCTTGGGTCAACGGGCCGACTGCCTGATCATACTCGCGCGACATAATCAGGCCGTTGCTCAAGAGCTCGTAGTACTTGCTGTCGAGGGTCCCAGTGCCTTGGTCGATACCCGATTGCATGACTTCGACCGAGCGAATGGGAAGTTCGAGAAAGAGTAATAGTTCGGCGAGCCGACGAATTTCGGCGTCTTCGGTCAGGTAGCCCTGGGTGAAGGCGAGCTGCAACGGCACGAGGGAATCTTCGTAATTTCCTAGCGCACCATGAAGCGTTGCAAGCTGAATCCAATAAGTCTTCTTCGGGAAATTCTGAATCAGCTGGTCGTAGATCGGAATCGCCTTCACGTAGTTCTTCTGCGTCAAGTGGATCGCAAGAAGCAGCTGCAGCCACCCTTCGTTGGGACTCGTCGAAAGATCGACAGCCTTCGCTGCGGGCACTAACGCAGCGTCATAGTCGTTCTTTTGCCAATAGGCCAAAGCCAGCAGATAGTGCGTGACCGGCGAGTCGGGTTCTTTTGCGACCTTGAACCAACGATTGAAGTAATCAATCGCCACATCCCATTCACTGAGCTGAAGCGAAAATTGGGCAATCTGCGCGTAGTACATGTCGAGATGCTCTTGGGTGCAGGCGGTTTCCTGACTCGCCAGAATCACGTTGTCGCGTGCGGACTTCATGTCGAGTCGTCCAGCGGCGAGGTACCCGCGCCAAGCGTAGTACCACCTCTTTTCTTCCGAGTTCAAACTGCGTATGCGCAGGCGATCGAGGATCCGATCCGCGTCATCCCACTTGCGCTCAGAATAGAACAACGCGACCTTGTCGAATCGCTTCTGGGTAAGCTTGTCGACTTGGTGTTTGCGCGCCCACGCGCCGCCCCTTCTCCTCTCGCCGCCACCGCCCTGCTGCGCTGCGGCAGTCCCGCCAAAGGCGAGAGCCAGCCCGGCAAGTAGAACAATCGTAACGATGCGAATAGTTTGGATTCGAATCACAACTCAGTTGTCCATATCAAAGGGGAACCACATTTGTTGATTGGGTCGCTCGACCGGCACGCCTGAAACGATCTTGGGGTTGTACTTCCAGCGACTCACCGCGGTGACCGCAGCTTTGTCAAAGGTGCCAGGCGGCTGAGACTTGACGATTTCAACGTCTTTCACCGTTCCGGCTTTCGAAATTGTAAAGGCGACGTGCACAAAGCCTTCGATGCCACGCTGTCTGGCGCGCATTGGGTAGTCGGGCTCGATTCGTACTAGCGGCACCGCGTCGCGGTCCGACCCCGCGCCACCCACAAGTCCGTCCGCGATGGCGTCGCTCACGTTCAGGCCGCTCATGACCGAACTAAAGTCAGTCGAGGGTTCCAAACTGGCCTTCGACATACTGATGTCCGGCGGTGGCGGCGCTTGTTCGGGCTTCTGCCGTTTGGGTGGTTCGCGCTTCTTTTCCTGGGGAGCCTTGTTCTTCCGCAGGCGCACAAAGTCGATTTTCGGAGAGCTCGAGCCCTCCTGCAACTTCCCTTCGGCGCTGACGAGCGCCTGCATCGTCCAGAACAAACCGAACGTGATGACACATGCGAGAGCGAGGGAAATGGGAATCCGCGCGGTCATCTATTGGATGATCTCGGCTGCCAATGAAATGCTCTTGATGCCGGCCAGCCTGGCCGCATCCATGACTTGGACCAAGAGCCCGTTTTCGCTCTTGATATCCGCCTGGATGATCACAGCGCCATTGGGGTTTTCCGCGCGCATGCGCTCGATGTTTGCTCGGAGTGCGCGCGGATCGATCTGTCGTCGATCCATCCAGACCTGGTTCGTGTCCGTGATCGCAATCAGGATGTTCCCCTTCTCGTTTCGCGTCGCTGTCGACGCGCCGGGCCGGCTGATTTCAATGCCAGCCTCCTTTACGAACGAAGCGGTCACAATGAAGAAGATCAACATGATGAAGACCACATCCAGCATGGGCGTCAAGTTGACTTCACTCTCCGGCTTATTACGGCCTCTTTTTCGTCGCATGGGGTTCTCTCAGTCCGAGTATGAATCTTCGTCATGATTGATGTCTAGTTGGTCTTGCTCTTGAGCGGTGCGGGCTTCGGCAAAGTGTTCGAGCTGAATGCTGAACAACATGCCTGAGATCGCCGCCACCATTCCCGCCATTGTGGGGAGCGTTGCCTTTGACACGCCGGCCGCCATACCGCGGGTGTTTCCTCCGCCACCGGCCATGACGTCGAACACTTCAATCATCCCTGTCACGGTGCCGAGAAGACCCAGCATCGGGCACACAGCCACCAACGTACGAATCAGGCTCAGGCCATCCGTGAGCCGGAGATCGATCCGCGAGATCAACAAGTCGCGGATCTTGTGCGCGCTCCACGAAGAATGGTCTTCACGCTCAGCCCAAAAGCTGACAACCTTGGACGCGTACTCACGATGCCCGATGCGGAAGTACCAAAGCCGCTCCAAGATCATGGTCCACATCGTGGCGGTTACGAAGGCGATGACCAGCAACACGTCTCCACCGGTTTCAATGAAACCGCGGACGGCTGCGAACGCCTCAATCTCCCACATCGAGCCCCTCCGCACGGGCAGCGATCAAGCCTGCACTCTGCTGGTCGAGGACGTCGATGATGCGCGACGCACTGTTGCTCAGCGTGTCATAGAGAAGCACGAGTGGAATGGCCGTGATGAGACCGAGCATGGTCGTCACAAGCGCTTCGGAAATACCGCCGGCCATCATCTTGGGATCGCCAGCGCCAAAGAGCGTGATGGCCTGAAAGGTCTGAATCATACCGGTCACGGTTCCGAGTAGGCCGAGCAGCGGCGCAACCACGGAGACCGTCTTCACCAGCCACAGGTATCGCTCGAGTTCGCTGGTCTCTTTAAGCACCGCTTCGTCGAGGCGAAGCTCCAACGATTCGCTGCCAATCGCAGCTTCGTTCTCGGAAATGGCGAGGATACGACCCAGCGGATTGTCCGTGTTCGGCAAGCCGTTCTTCTGCTGGGCCCTTACTTTTCGACTGGCCGTCGAAATCACGAGCCAGCGCCAGATCCCGACGAGGAGTGCTCCGAGACCCAACACAATGATGACGCGACCGACGACGCCACCTTGGTTCACGCGCTCGACGGGACTCGGCGTATCGAGCAACGCGTTGAGCAGGGCACCCTTCGAAGGATCAACTGCGAGCTTCGCGTAGCCAGACGTTGCGGACTCGAAACCGCCCACCGTGTCCAAGTACTTCGACGGAGGCTGTCGGCTCAATTCGCCGAGGGTCTGCTTCACGGGGTCCCAGAGCAGGTAGCCGCCGTTCGAAATTGCGGTAAACGGTCCGGCACGGATAATTTCGCGTACCGCTTTTCCGCCCCCGCTCGTAATGATTTCCGCTTTGAAGCGCTCGACCTTTCCCTGCGCCGTAATTTCGCGCTGCATTTCGAACCAAAGCGCTTCGAGATCTTCGGTGGTCGGCAATTCTTTGCTGCGACCGAGACGATCGAGCAATTCTTTGCGCGGGCCGAGTTGTGCGCTGGTCAACGACTCCCAGACTTGACCGCTGAGATCATTGGAGACTTGGCGAACGACGCCGAACAATTCACCCATTTGACCGAGACGCTCGGCCAGAGATTCTTCGAGGCCGCCGATCAAGGGTTCGTTGTCGTTGTAGGTGGTCTCAAGCGTTTGGCTCTTGGCTTCTTCGTCCGCGAGAACGGCGAGCACTTGGTCGAGCAAGCGCTGCTGATCATCCTTTGCGGCAAGAAACCGGTCCTCTCGAGCCTTGTTATCAGAGGATTCTGCGATGAAGCCTTCCTTTACCATGCTGAGAAGATCGTCGAGCGTGGTGGGCTCGGGGCTCTTCGGTTGCTCGGCGAGACGCGTAGGTTCGGAGCCCCCATCCTGAGCGAATGCGACCGGGGCCAGAATCAAACAAGCCGCGAGTGCAGAAACGAAAGCGGCCACAACAATGGTGACAGAAGCTGTTGCTTGAATTGCGCGCATCAGCCCTGCCCTCCCAAGGCCGCGGGAACGGGTAGCGGCAACCGGATCAGGTCAGGCGCTTGTTGTTTGCGTGCGATCTTGAGTCCCTCTTTGATTGCAGTCTGATAGCCCGAGTCGAGTTTTTCCCAGGCGCGCACTTCTTGATTCCAAACGCCGGTGCGCTTGCCGTCGAGTGATTGGTACACGAGCGCGATGCGACCGAAACGCAGGAAGTCAGCCTGAATTTCCGTGCCGTCGAAGGAGACGGTTGAACGATAGGCCTCGATGGTTCGACCGTATTCATTTTCGGTCTGATAGGCCTCCATGATCTGGCGGTACTTCTCAGCCGCCGAAACGTCCGCGCGGCCCATCAACTTGTGAAGTTCCTTGATGCGATCTGCGCGTTCCTCTGCAAGAAAAGGAACATCGAGGCGGACGGTCGCGTCGATGGCTTCGATCATCCGCAACATCAGCGGCGTCACGCTTCGGCCGACGACTTCGACGCGGTCCACTTGATCGTTCAGCGACGTAATCTCTTCGTTCTGAAACTCGATCAGCCGACGCATCTGCGCGTTGTACACGCGAATCGAATCGATCTGCGCCAACGTGTTCTGATACTTCGTGAACAGGTTCTCCGTCTCGGCACTCACGTCGTCGATTCGAACCTGCGATTCTTTGCCGTCCACATTGCCCTGCTTGCGCACCGAAATCGCTTCGGCCAGAGGTTCGGATCCATCCGAACCGCCGTCTTGCGCGAACGCAGTACTGAAGGCCACTGTGGTGAGCAGCGAGCAGAATAGAAGGGCTGCGCATGTAGCCGCGCGCCTCTTCGGGGGAGCCATCCGGTTCATGGTCGTTCCTTTGCCAATCGTTCGGTCAGTGAGCGGTTTTTGAACTGCATTCATTTTGAGCGGCGCGTGCGATCGCCGTCAAAGAAAGTACGGGGTTCACACTCTAGCATCATGGCCCCGGTTACGGTCAAGCGTTGAACAGATGACGGTGGGCCGCGCGAGGCGTGACGAAACTTCGTTTCTAACGACTGGCGGTCTTACATCGAGTCACCTCGCATGACACCATGCGGCTCCCGATGAAAAAACTGACGTTGCCCAAGACACGCAAGATCTTGCGTCGTGATTGCCCAGGGCAACACGCCGGGGCTGCTGCTGCTTCGATCGATAGAGGCCACTACCGAAACGATCGTTACATCTGTTTGGATACTTTGCGCAGTCCGCCGGTTCCAACATGGGGCGATGACATTGCGCTTCACCTCCACGTACGCCACCGGACGTATTGCGATTTTCACAAATCGATTTGGTACGAAAGCGCGATCCCGCCATGTCGCTGCCGAATTCATGAATTCAGGACCGCGCGAGCCTCCAACTCTTGTGGTCCGAGCGGAATCATTCCTGTCCGGTTGTACGTTCCCATCCGTCTCGCAAATTATTCTTCAAAAACTCTGTTGATTCATCCCGAACGTAGCGTTTTGGGGTCAACTTTTAAAAGGAGATACCGATAGCTCCACCCAGCGTTCTCTAGGAGACAGATCCGTGACACAGACATCCCTCATGCGCCCACTTACGTCCATCACTCGCGCAGCAGCAACAACGCGCCGCAGCGTGGCCGCATCTCTATTCGCAGGTGTGTTGATCACTTCCGCGCCGGGTTCTGTTCTGGCCGACGATGCCAAGGTTCAGCCTCCGCAGACACAGAACGTCACCCTGAGCGAAACCACGGGCGTCGATACCGTCGAGAGTCAGAAGCAGGTTGAAGCCGCGCGACAGTTGGTCGAAGAGCGCATTGCGAACAAAACCGCATGGATCGTGAACTCAATGGTGCAGAGCCAGTCCGCCGCAATTATCAACGGCCTGCAAAAGCTCGAAGATCGTTCAACGAGCATCGAGAGCATGCGCACGAAGCGTCTGAATGCCCACCTCATGACTGCGATGTCGAACTTTCGCGCGAAGGCTTATGCGAAGGCACAGGCGAACTCGAAATCCACTGTCGAGATCGTGGCGCAGCAATAGCTTTCTCCCGAAAGCAGCCGTTCTTCCTTCCACATCCTTGCAGACCGATCGGTGCATCGAAGTCGGTGTGATGCGACCCCGTGTCGGTACACCCGAATGTGCCTTCTATCGTTTCGGCAGGCTGGTCGGTCCGCTATTTAGTCCCGCGAATCGGGCACGGCTCCGGCCCGACAGAGGGAATGGAAGTGAAGCCTACGCATAAGATCAGCCGTGGACCGGTGTGGATTGAAATCGCAAGTCTGATCGGGATTCTCTTGACCGGTCCCGCGTTTGCGCAAGCAGACAGCGCCGCTTTCGAAAGAACAGAGGAACGCGCGCAGTGCAGTGACTACAACCCACTTCGCACGCCTCAGTTTGGCGATCTACACGTCCACACGCGCTACTCGTTTGACTCATACATTTCGAGTCAACGCAACGACCCCTGGGATGCGTATCGCTACGCCAAGGGGGAACCGATCATGCTTCCCGATGCCGACGGCAAGCAGACCGTAAAAGCGCAGCTTCGGCGCCCGCTGGACTTCACCTCTGTGACCGACCACGCCGAGTTTCTCGGACAGATCAACATCTGCACCGAGGACGCTTCGAAAGCAGGTTACTGGTGGCCCCATTGCATCATGACCCGTTCGCAATCATTCTGGACGCAGCTTCTTGCGGCGAGCTGGTGGGTGTCGCTCGGTGTTGTGAGTGACGCAAGCACGCGTAACTACTCTTTTGCATGTTCGTTGTCCGACTGCGATGAAGGCACGGCCGAGTTCTGGACCAAAATCCAGCAAGCCGCTGAAGATCACTACGACCGAACTTCCGCCTGCAGCTTCACAACCTTCGTCGGTTACGAATACACCGATGCCCCCGACCACAAAAACCTGCATCGCAATGTGATTTTTCGGAACGAGCACGTCACCGAACGCCCGATTTCCACTTATGAAACCGGCAGCCGGAACTTCCCCGAGCTCTGGTATCAGCTTCGTTCACAATGCATCGAAGGTGGAAAGGGTTGCGACGTGCTCGCGATCCCGCACAACCCAAACCTGTCGGGCGGGTTGATGTTCCCCGACCCGATCGACGAACGCGAAGCGCGAGAGCGTTTATTTTTCGAGCCCGTCATCGAGCTGACCCAACACAAGGCAGCGTCGGAATGCCGCTACGACCGGGTCGCTGGACGCGGATTGTTTACCGAAGACGAGTTGTGCGACTTCGAGCAGGCGAAAGCGGACAACCTCAGCATGCTCGGAACGGTGATGGGCAAAATCCGAACTGACGACGCCAAGCCCGTTCCACTCGAAAAATTCGGTCGCCGCAACATGGCGCGCAATGTGCTCAAGGACGGACTCGCCCTCGAAGCCAACACCGGAATCAATCCCTTTAAGTTTGGCTTCATCGGCTCGACCGATACCCACAGCGCGACACCGGGCGGTGCCGAAGAGGACAACTACGTAGGCAGCCTGGGGCGACGCGACTCGGACTACCGCAACGTGCAAGATCACTTCTTCGACAACCCAGGTGGACTCGCCGTCGTCTGGGCAGAGGAGAATGCGCGAGACGCGATCTTCGAAGGGATGCGACGACGCGAGAGCTATGCGACAAGCGGCACTCGACCCACCGTCCGTTTCTTTGCGGGTTGGGACTACGCGGACGACCTCTGCAACGCGCCGGACATGATTGCCCAAGCTTACGCCGGCGGAGTGCCGATGGGCGGCGACATCTCCCCCCCCACGTCATCCGATGCGAGCCACGGTCCGACGCTCCTGGTGAGCGCCCTCAAAGATCCGGGCCCACCGGGACGCGCCGGTACCGATCTGCAGCGCATCCAGATCATCAAGGGGTGGACCTCCGCAGACGGTTCAACCCATGAGCGCGTCTTCGATGTCGCCGGGGATCCAAACAACGGCGCCGACGTCGACCCCAACACGTGCGCGCCCCGGGGCGAAGGCGCTGCAAACTTGTGCCATGTCTGGCGCGATCCTGACTTTGATCCCGCTCAGCGCGCATTCTATTATGCACGCGTGCTCGAAAACCCAACCTGCCGGTGGTCGACACTCCAATGCCAAACCGCGGGTGTGAATCCCTTTGCCAACAACTGCAGCGAGCAAGCGACAATCGCCACAGCAGCAGCTCATGAACGCGGCGGCGAGGGTGATGTTTGGGGAACTTGCTGTCTCGACCCAAAGACGGAGCCCTTCTATTCGCCGGTCATTCAGGAACGCGCCTGGACTTCGCCAATCTGGTACACCCCGTAGGCACTCGAAGTACGCCCTTTTACCATAGGCCCGCCACCAGCGCTTCATATGAGCCCGCCGCAAGCGCTTCATCTATTGGTAAATCACGTCCTTCTATTTTACCGGTCACGTCCTTCTATATAGGTTTATTCTCAACGTATCGGTATTTTCGACCGCTGAGAGGCTGATGAACGCCTCACCTATGCAGGTCCGTACCCAAGGTTCTTGCGGGCGGTCCCCTCCGGTGCCGAAACATCATCCATATGCCGCAGCGCGAACCGGTCGATTTCGCGGCATCCTAAGCATAACGATGCACCCGACCTGCACATCACGACCGCAGAAACGATCCGCTCCCTTTCAATTCTCGAAACGGATGCTTGGGGTCATGTTCGTTCCGCTGATCTTCGTAGGGCTTTCAGCATGCGCGGACGAAGAAGCAAAGACAGACGAACAACAGCGACCCCGTCCGGTCGCGACGCAAGCAACCAGCCCCAACACGAATGACGTCCAGCAGACTGCCGAGCGTGGGATCGATTACCTGCTCAGTCGCGCCGATACGATTCCACCCGCTTGGAAGTTCAGCCTGTTCGGCACGCTTGCAAAGTTCACGTCTTCGAGTGCGCACCTTGAGGCCATCGGAAGCATCGCCAATCAGGGTCAGGGCGAACCCGTCATCGCCCTAAAGACGCCCCTAAAAAAGAACGACCTTCCCTGGCCCAGACACTTGCAAAAAATAATTGCCGAATTGATACGACGCCAGGCGAACGACGAACCCTGGCAAGAACCCGCCACTCAGTTGCAGGGACTTCTCGTCGACCACGAAGACATGCTATTTGCCGAGCTCGCGCCGACACAGGCTATTGTGTTTCTTTACCAGTTCGAACAACTCGGAATCAAGACCCGCCGAACTTCGTCCGACGTTGCCGCTTCACTTCGAGACCGATGGAAAGTCGAAGACCAAAGCAAGCTGCTCCAGGAAGCGGCGTTTATGTTTGGCGTGACTCATGTGATCTACACCGCGTCCGGTTACTTCGACCGCGCCCTTGAACCGGCCTCCTTTGCGACCGAAGCAGAAATCTTCGAACGCGCCGTCGCGCTCTATGCAGACGCTCTACCCGCTAACCCATATTTCCTAGACGTTGCTGGCGAGGTACTGGCCAGCCGCAAGATACTCGGACTTCCTCCTACAGACGCGACTCGCGCGCTCATCAAGAACCTAATGGACCTCCAAGCACCTGACGGAAGTTGGGGACAAAAACAGTTCCTTCACGACGTCCATGCGACGGCTGTCATTCTTCACGCCCTACTCGACTTTCCCAAACAGTTTCACACACGCAGGTAATGGACGTGGATTTCAATACTTCAACAACCGCATCCGGCGGCGATCGCAAGCCAAGGTTCAGCGACGAAGCGCTGGGCCGTCTGATTTTGTGCGCGACGATTGCCGTCGTCTATCCACGGATGTACTTCAGCTACGCCTTCTCCGACGAATCCTACTACCTCGCAATCCCTTACTCGTTCACGCTCGGAGTGCGACCGTTTTTCGATGAACCTTCGATTTATCAGCTAGCCGCTTTCTTCACGCAGCCGTTTGTCGAACTCTACGTTGCCATCACGGGCTCGAGTGCCGGACTCGTTCTATTCGGCCGACATCTGTACTTCGCATCGTCCATTCTTTGCGTAATGGCCCTGAGACACTTCTGGAAGCCACTCATCGGCTCGGGCCCTGGGTCAATCACCCAAAAACAACCTGCGTTCCCGGGGAGTCGGAGTCTACCTGCGGGGGCGTGAACGCGTCCGACCTGAACTGCCAGGATGTGCGCCACCGGTCGTCAATGGCACGCGCGAGAAGCCATCCGGTATGTTCCGCCCATGTCGGAACTGCCCGATTCCGCGGGTCGCATACACACTTGGCTCGGGTCGCTCGTCATCGTCGTCGCGTGCTTCGTCGTCTATTCCCCATCCCTGGGTGGCGGCTTCGTATGGGACGATGACACCCATCTACTCCTAAATCCTGTGTTCCAAGAAGATGGCCTGCGGCGCGTTTGGTTCGAGCCGCCGCAAGAGATCAACTACTGGCCAGTCACCTTCACGACGTACTGGCTCGAATACCAGCTGTGGGAGTTCGACCCCCTCGGCTATCGCGTGGTCAACATTCTCCTGCACGCGTTGGCTGCGATCGTGCTGTGGGCCGTACTTCGAGCGTTGCAGATACCATTCTCGTGGTGGATCGCGTTTGTGTTCGCCATCCATCCCGTCAACGTCGAATCCGTCGCATGGATCGCCCAGCGCAAGAACATCCTTTCGATGCTCTTCTCTTTGATCGCGGCCCTGCTGTTCCTTCGCTTCGAAGCCACGAAGAAAGCTTCGACCTACGTTTCATCGGTCGTGTCGTTCTTGATCGCGATGCTCAGCAAAGGCGCCGCAGCACCGTTTCCCGCAGCCCTGCTCTTGTTGGCCTGGTGGCGCCGCAGAGTGATCACCCGGCGCGACGTGCTGCTTTCACTGCCCTTCTTTCTCGTCACGATTGCAACAAGCCTGCTCGAGATATCGACCCAGATCCTGGTCGCGGACGACGTTGTGGTGCGAGACGACA
The DNA here is from genome assembly GCA_012960035.1 of Myxococcales bacterium. Classification (GTDB taxonomy): domain Bacteria; phylum Myxococcota_A; class UBA9160; order UBA9160; family UBA4427; genus DUBZ01. The sequence goes on from DUBZ01000067.1 coordinate 65,551, forward strand.
GCTTCATGTCGCGTCTCGCGGGCGCGGGCTGGGTCGTTTGGTTCTACCTGGGCAAAGTGCTGTGGCCCGCCAACTTGACGTTCGTGTACCCGCGCTGGGAAATTGACGCGACGTCGGCGCTCAGTTGGGTCCCGCTTTTGGCGGGCGCGTTGCTCCTCGCCACGGCATGGCGCGCGCGAAGCGGATGGGGACGTCCCGTTTGGGTCGCGCTCACGTTCTACATCCTGATGCTTTCACCGGTGCTCGGTTTCTTCAACATCTACTACATGCGCTTTTCATTCGTTGCGGACCATTATCAATACATCGCGATGATCGGAATCGTGACTCTCGTGGTTGGGGGCGTGGGCGACGCGCTTCGAAAGGCGCCTGGCCTACCAAAATTCGTGGCTCCGCTTTTGGGCGCTACTTTGATTGCCTTCTTCGGCGCCAACACGATGGCATTGAGTGCAAGCTATGAGAGCGCAGAAATTCTCTGGCTCGAAACTCTTGAGAAAAACCCCGACGCTTTTCTTGCGCATTACAACCTCGCGCAACAGCTTCACGATGAAGATCGTTTAGAAGAAGCAGCGCTCCACTACCGCGAAGCGCTGCGGGTCCAGCCCCGCCATGCCGAGTCGATGAACAACCTCGGCAAGCTATTGCAAGACCAAGGTAAATCCGCGCAAGCGATCCGGGAATACCAACGCGCAATCGAAACGTCGCCTTCGTACCTCGACCCCCAGAACAATCTCGCCATCTTGTTTCAACAGGATGGGCGTACAGACGAAGCCCGAGCCCAATTTCAACGCGCGCTCGAGACCGCCCCTGACTCTGGGGTTGTACACTTCAATTTTTCGCGATTTCTCGATCAGACCGGCGACCCTCGAAGCGCCCTTTCGCACTACCGGCAGGCAGCCGCGCTCATGCCCAGGGACCCGCGAATCCAGACCGCACTTCGGGAAGCGATCCGTCGCGGCGAGAAGTGATCCGACACTCTGCTGGGGCCTGAACGAATCCCCTCGGGAAACCCGCATGGGAACGTAGAGTCGTGTTTCTCGGCGTAGACAGCGCTTCAGTAGCCGCTAAGATCACCTGATCAATTTTTGGTCAGACCAAAATGGTTAGACCAAACGAGCACGCGCCGTAGGATTGGGCCGGCTCCAGCACTCCAGCGCGCCCGCCGGAGAGATCAACAAAAATGCAATCGAGTTCCCGCAGTGCGGCCATCGCGGCCGAGCTTCGCGACGATATTCTGCGCGGTCAGTACCGCAGCGGCGAACGCCTCCCGTCCGAACGGGACTTGGCGGAACGCTACGGCGTGCACCGCGGCGCGATTCGCGAAGCCATGAAGCGCCTCGAACAACTTGGCATCGCGCGCACGGGCCCGGGTGGCGCGCGGGTCGCTCCGATCCACGAGGCAAGCCTCGATGTCGTTCAACATTTGATCGACCTACAAGACCCGCCGGATCCAAATATGGTCGACCAGGTGATCGAGGTTTTGGGCGGTTTGTTCAGCAATGCCGCGCGTCTGTGCGCCGAGCGCGCAACCGACGAACAGCGAGTTGAGATTCATCGCATCCTTGCAAGAGCGAAGGGTGAACTTCCCGCCGACGAGCGCGCAGCCGTGATGGAAGAACTCGGCGATTTATTCGTTGAAGCCAGCGGAAATATGGTGCTCAAACTTGTCCGACGCGGCGTGCGTACAGACTTCATGGAAAAAATGACTTCGCGGCGCCCCGAACTCCTTACGCCCTTCTCCCCGACCGAACTCCACTTCAAAGAGCTCGCGATCGCGATTGATCTGCAGAACGGTCCCGCCGCCGCAGAGGCCGTTCATCAGATCATTTTGGAAATACGTCGACATGCCATCGACTCGATTACAAACGAACGCAAGCGCCTACACATCGAGAGGCCTTCATCATGAAGAAAACAGTCATTGTCCCCGCGCTCGTTTTGATTCTTTGTTCCAGCGGTGCGTTCGTGCTCGTCGCAACCGCACCCTCGATCGAGAGCAAAGTTCCCGATCGCGCAGTCACGGCGGTACGCGTGCGCGACCCGCAACCGCAGAGCGTTCCGATGTGGGTGCGGAGCCAAGGCACCGTCGAGCCCCGTACCGAGAGCGCACTCGTTCCCGAAGTTTCCGGACGCGTGGTCTGGGTTTCTCCCGCCCTCGTTTCCGGTGGGTTCTTTGACGAAGGCGAACCCCTTCTTCGCGTAGAAACACGCAGCTACGAAATGGCTGTATCTCGGGCCAAAGCCGCTGTTGCTCGCGCGCGAGGCGAAGTGGACTTTGCGGCCGACGAGCTCGCGCGGCAGAAGGGAATGTCGGCACGCAACGTGGCGAGCCCTGCACAACTCAGCGCTGCCCGCCGCAACGACGAAGTCGCCAAAGCCGACCTCACCGACGCTGCGATTGGGCTCGAACAGGCGAGCTGGGATCTCGAACGTACCACCGTCGTGGCACCGTATCGCGGCCGCGTGCGCGTTGAGTCTGTCGACGTGGGTCAAGTGGTGAGTCCCGGCGCTCCGGTCGCGACCCTTTACGCAACAGACTACGCCGAGATTCGGCTCCCCGTCGCCGACCCGCAACTTGCCTTTCTCAATTTGCCCGACCATCCGAACGTCGACACTGACGCACTGCCCGAAGTCATCTTGCGCGCACGATTCGCAGGAAAAGAGAACACGTGGCGAGGCTTGGTCGTTCGCACGGAAGGCGAGATCGATCCCAAAAGCCGCATGGTGCACGTCGTCGCACGCGTCGAGGACCCTTACGCGATCGCCGATCAAAGCGAAGATCGCGCGCCCCTTGCTGTTGGCTTGTTCGTACACGCCGAGATTCGAGGTCCGGTGGCCGAAGACGTCATCGTGGTGCCTCGGTACGCCATGCGCGACGCCAATCACATCCTCGTGATCGACCGTGATGACCTACTGCGGATTCGCAAGGTTGAGATCCTCCGCATCGACGGCGACGAAGTGTTGATTCGCGGATCGCTTGAGCCGGGCGAGCGCTTGTGCGTATCCCCGATACAGGTCGTGGTCGACGGCATGAAGGTCATGACGATCCAAGACGACGAAGAAACACCGAAGGCTCGATTATGAAGGGCGTGATCGCATGGTTCGTTCACAACCCGATTGCCGCGAACTTGTTGATGGGTGTGTTGGTTATTGGCGGCGCACTCACGTTGCCCACGATCCGCCAAGAAGAGTTCCCGGCCATTGTCACCGACATGGTTCAGGTCTCGGTCGAATACACGGGTGCCTCACCCGAAGAGATCGAAGAATCGATCTGCTTGCGCATCGAAGACAAAATTGACGGCACTCCAGATGTGAAGCGCATCAATACCCGCGCAGTCGAAGGTGCCTGCGTCATTACGATTGAAATGGTCACGAATTCAAACGTGGATGCCGCGGTCACAGAAATTGAAAGTCGCGTCAATTCCATCGACACGCTGCCGGTGGATGCCGAGCGTCCGGTGATTTCCAAGCTCTTGTCCAAACGCCAAGTACTCGAGATTGCCATTTCAGGTCAGGTCGCCGAACGGGACTTGAAAGCAGTCGGACGGCGCGCCATCGACGCAATCGCGGACCTACCCCAGGTTTCACAGGTCGAACTCAAATACGACCGACCCTACGAGATTTCGATTGAAGTGTCTGAGGACGCGCTCAGACGCCACGAACTCACCCTCGAACAAGTCGCAGCCGCGGTCCGAGGCAGCTCCCTCGATCTTCCCGGTGGCTCCGTCAAAACACGCGGTGGCGAGATCCTTCTTCGCACCGTCGGTCGCGCGTATGAGGGCAACGATTTCGAGGAGATCATTATCCTCACCCGCAACGACGGAACATTGGTGCGCCTCAGTGAAGTTGCACGGGTCATTGACGGTTTTGAAACGGTCGATCTTCGCGCGCAGTTCAACGGCGACCCCGCGCTCATTATCGAAGTCAGTCTCGTCGGCGAAGAAGACATTTTGATTGCCGCGGCCGGAATCAAAGAATGGCTGCCCGAGTTTCGCACGACGTTGCCCGACGGGGTCGAGATTTTGATCTTCAATGACGAATCCGTTGACCTCGTCTCCCGTCTGGATGCTTTGACTCGCAATGCACGCAGCGGCCTGCTCCTGGTCCTGCTGATCTTGACATTATTCTTACGTTTTCGCGTCGCGATGTGGGTTGCTGCCGGTGTTCCGATATCGCTGCTCGGCGCCATCATGTTGTTCCCGACCTTCTCGCTCACGATCTCAACTCTCAGCGTGATGGCCTTTATTCTTGTGCTCGGCATTCTGGTTGATGACGCGATCGTGATCGGCGAGAGCATTCATTCCCACGAGCAGATGGGGAAATCTCAGACCCAAGCTGCAATCGAGGGCACCCAAGAGGTCTTCGTGCCGGTCACGTTCGGCGTCATGACAACGGTCGCGGCGTTCCTACCTCTGCTGATGTTGCCCGGTAGCCTCGGAAGTTTCTTCGGAGTCATTGCTTACGCGGCCGTCGTTTGCCTGTTTTTTTCCATTATTGAATCCATGTTCATCTTGCCGTCTCACTTGGCACATCGGCGTACGAGTTCGAAGAAAGGCAAACCCAACTCATTCGTTGCAGGGTGGCAGCGCATGCAAGAGACCATGGCGAATGGGCTCGAGCGCGTCGCAAAGTTCGGCTACGGCAGAGTTCTCAACGATGCGATCGAATGGCGATATGCCGCGTGTGCCGCCGCAGTCGGCGTTCTGATCATGAGTTCGGCGCTCTTCTCGAGTGGACGCATGCGGTATCAGTTTTTCCCACCCGTTCACGGCGACATGATTTTCGCGACCCTCAGCATGCCTCAGGGCATCCCGCTTGAGCGAACCGAGATCGCCGTGGCTCAACTTCAGAATTCGGCAGCCCAACTCAAGAAAGAACTCGACGCGTCAATCCCGGGGCCCTCGGTGGTAAAGCACGTTGTCGTGACAATCGGCGACAAGCTTTCGCGATCGGGTCCTCAGGGACCTTCAGCCAAGATTGGTGGTGCCCACGTCGCAGAGATCGGTTTGGAACTGACATCGTCAATGGATCGCGACATCAGAACCATCGAGGTTTCGAACCGCTGGCGCGACCTCACCGCCCCGATTCCAGACGCCATCGAGCTTTCATTCAACGTCCTTGCGTTTTCAGCGGGCAAGCCCGTCGACATCGAGCTTCGCGGCGGAAGCACAGAGCAACTCACTGCGGCAGCGGCTTTGTTGCGGCAGAAACTCGGAACGTATCAGGGTGTGTACGACATCTCCGATTCGTTCCGCGCCGGTAAACAAGAGGTTCAGCTCGCGCTCCGTGACGAGGGACGACTGCTTGGCCTGACGCAACTCGACCTCGCACGACAAGTCCGCCAGTCGTTTTATGGTGAAGAGGTCCAGCGCATTCAACGTGGCAGCGACGATGTTCGCGTGATGGTCCGCTACACCGAGCAAGAACGCCAAACCCTGGGCTCCCTCGACAACATGCGTGTGCGAACCAAAGAAGGAATTGAGATCCCGTTCGCGGCTGTTGCGAACGTGAAGCTGGCCCGGGGCTTCGCCACGATCGAACGAACGGACCTCCAGCGTGTCGTGACCGTCACGGCAGATGTGGATCGCAGCATCACGACACCCGAATTAGTTCTCAGCGACGTGCAGGATGCCCTTCCGAGCCTGCTCGCCGCTTCCTTCCCCGGCGTAACCTATCGACTGGGTGGAGAGCAGGAAGAACGGTCGCAAACCTCAAGCGGATTGTTGCGCGGTGCAGTTCTCGCGCTGTTGGTCATCTACACCCTGCTCGCGATCCCACTCAAGTCCTATGTCCAGCCTCTGATCATCATGAGCGTGATCCCGTTTGGAATCGTTGGTGCGATTCTCGGGCACTACATCATGGGTTGGAATCTCGTGTTCTTTTCGATTCTCGGGATCGTTGCATTGTCGGGAGTTGTGGTGAACTCATCGCTCGTCTTGGTCCACACGATCAACCGACGCCGCAACGAAGGGGTTGGCTTAGAAGAAGCTGTGCGCATGGCTGCGATCGCTCGATTTCGACCCATCGCACTCACAACGGTCACGACCTTCATTGGCTTGTTGCCCTTGATGTTCGAAGCTTCACCCCCCGCCATGCCGCTGATCCCGATGGCGATTTCTCTGGGTTATGGCGTGCTTTACGCTTCGATCATGACGCTCTTCATGGTGCCGTGCGGCTACGTGATCATCGACGACTGGGCCAAGTTCTTCCCTGGTATTGTGCCTGCGATAAAAGAAGCGATCACAAGACGTAGGGCACTGCCTGAAGTCGTAGTCGACGCAGACACTGACGCACCGACCGTGGACTCGACCCCATGGACCGGATCGACGAGTCAACCAAAGGGGCAGACGCTCAATTAATCACTGCGTTGTAAACCTTGACGGGAAACACGCGGCCATGCGATTGACTACGCCTCGCGCAGTAGGATCCGCGTACCGCAAACCGTAAATTCACCCGCTCCCGGTTCGAGGCCCGCTTCGCGCGCATTCGCCAAAACTTCGTCGACATCGTTCACGATAAATTCTACGGCTGCAACGCCATCTCCCCGCCCGTCGACGGCTTCCACAAAACGAAGCCAACCGGCATCGAGCGGGATCTCGACTCCGCCTTCCGGCGCGTCAATCACTCGGGAACCCGTGATGCGGCTCCATTGTTCCGCGGTGTCGCGCGGGTTGCTCGACTGGATCTGAACGCCGTCGATCCATGCCGTCGTGTCGGTTCGGCGATGAGACTTCCAGTCGGGTCCTGCCCAGCGCCAGCTGCTTGGCGGATCCGCGACGTCGAGTGAAAGAATCGCGCCCCCCACGTCCTTTGGGTGCAGATGAATCGTCGCGATGTCTTCGAGTGCGTGTTCCCAGACGATACGCACGTCGAGTTCTGCGAGTTGCTTGCGGTGTACGTCGAGGTCCTCGGTCTGCAGGATCACCATGTAGCCACCGTCCCCGCCTCGTCGGTCGAGCAGCCGGCCCGCGGTGGTGTCTTTTTCCGTCGGCGACACCACCTCGAGAAAAGTATCCCCCACCGGAATCACCGCGTTGCTGAGACCGAACAACTTAACCCCCGGATCGCGAAACCCCACTTCGAGATCAAGCACATCGCATATCGCGCTCACGGTGGGTTCAAGCTCACGTGCGACGAGGGCGATCTGTCGGATTCGCATCGACTACCTCCTGGCCGGATTCGAGGTTCGCGTCCATTCGCATCGCGGTCGCGAACCCAACAATGCTACCCCCGATCCGCCTAATCGGAGGCCACTTCTCACACACTCGTCTAGTCACCGTAGCGCCCACTTGGGTGCGACGGCTCGGTAGCCCTGTTCCAGCACGTTTTCTACAAGTCCCCAGTCGACCTTCCCACTGACTTCAATACCCACCCATCCACTCGGGCCTACGAACGGCGGCACGAAGAAGACATCCGAATCCAACGCCACGAGGTCGGACTGGGAATCAAACGTGGCATTGCACCAGATCGCGGTACCGACATCGCTGGCATGGTTGTCATGGAAACTCGCGAACGTCTTTTTCCCACCCCAAAACATGGGGAAAAAGCTCAGATGTGTGCGGAGTGAACCGGAGGCGCAGTCTTCTCGACTCGGGAGAAAGCGGGACACGGCGAAAGGTTCTCATTGTCTTTCATTCCAGTCTGCACCGAAACCAATATGAGAAGCCGCACAAACGTGCATAAAACCGGGCGACTTCACGTTTTCAATCGAGAGTTTTCTTCACCACTCTACGACAATAAACCTAGAACGTTATCAGGTGGCGGCAACGCAAAGTGATCAGAAATCATGGACGCCGCATCGGAGGAAAAGACCATTCGAGCCACCCGACAGACATCGCCCAAGAGCGACGGCCGGTTCGTATTCCAGGTCCTTGTATTTTCACGCATTGGAGAAAGACATGAAGCCAGCAAGCCACGAGAGCTCAGACCACTTCTTTATCGCTGCATACCTCACGGAGACTGCATGCGACGAGCAGGACGACGCTGTTGCTCCCAGCCTCGACCTTACGGCGAGCACCCTCAACCAAGCGTTGCGCGACGTCGCGCACGAAGAACTCGAAGTGGTCCGAAGCCGCTACCACCAACACGGCGATCCGGTTCGATGCGCGGTTGGAATCTCGCTTTCACTTCGCTCCCTGGCTGAAGACATTTATGGTGAGTCGCGCATCGCACGCTTCCGCGGTGTGGGCTGGCTCAATTTCTTGTTGCGAACGTCGGACGAAACCGTGCTGCGCCCGGACTTCATCGAGACGATGAGTCCCGCGCTCTATGGGGACCCTGTCGATGTGGAGTTTCCTAACGACTGTGGTTTTTGGTTCGACGTCGCGGCAAGCTGGATCGACCATCAACGCAACCAACCTCCTGCAGTGGCTTGTGTGACTGCCTTAGAAGCCGATGTTTAGGAAAGGCGACGACCGCACTGTCACAACACTGGCGCACAAGTCCTACTGAGCGGCCGCCCTCGCCCGTGGTCTCCATCCAGTCGATTCAATCGTGTTGAGTTGCCGACGAAGGCTTTGATAGGCACGGGCTGTATCGGACGCCGTTTCGGAGTCGAGCAAGTTGGTGGTTTCTTTGGGGTCTGTGTTCAAGTTGTACAGCTCTTCGCGCCACTGCTGCGTTTCGTATTGGTAGAACTGCATCAGTTTGAAACCTTGCGGGTCGCGGACCACCTTTGACACGGGCCACATCGGATCCGGACCGCCGCTTCGGAATAATTCCGCGTAGGCGAATGAACGTGTCGCACCGTTCCCTAGAGACTGACCTCCCCGAAGTTGTGGCAACAAGCTCACCGAATCGACGACGACTTCGGTTTGCGTCTGCACAGGCGGGAGTGTGACGCCCTGTAGCTCGGCCCGAGAGGCGCGCAAAGTGCTTGGCACCACGGCCTTCGGATCGAGACCGGCTAGTTCAAGGACCGTCGAAAAAAGATCCGTTGTGTTTACCAACGCGCTGCGTTCACGAGGCATCTGGCTTCCTGAACCTTCAACCCCCGCGCCCGCAATCACGAGGGGGACGTTGATCCCCCCTTCGTAGGTCGACCCCTTTTGTCGGAATGCTTTCGCCGAGTCAGGCGCAACGCCTTTCACCGACCCGTTGTCCCCTACAAAGATAATCGTCGTGCGCTCGAGGGATTCCTTTGAAAGCTCATTATTGAGGAGCCGACCGATTTCGGTGTCCATCGCTTCGATCATCGCCCGATAACAGGGGCCGAGGGCCCCGGGGGTTCGGAACGGCTTAGGGTTCTTACACGTAATCGAAAGATCGCTGAGATCGACGGTATGGAGCGTCGCTGGCGGCTTATGGAAGGGTTGGTGAGCGGCGTTGAATGCCAACCATACGAACCAGGGATCATCCGGTCGGTTCTTTTCGAACTCGTGAATCCAACTCGCGGTGTGGTTCACGATCTCGCTGGTGTTGTATTCGGGATTGAACCCACCCCCAGAGAGTTCGATTTGTCCGTTGCCGCGGTCTTGTAAAATAATGTCTTGCCAACCGAAATAGCTGTGGTTGATATTCTTGTAGGTTCCGCGGAAGAACGAAAAGCCCGCACGGTAAGGCGCGGCAAGCACTTGCTCTCGATTTTCGATTCCGTGCCCTGCATTCAAATGCCACTTTCCGAACGCAGCCGTGCCGTACCTATTCGCGGGATGACGGGCCAGAATTTCTGGAAGTGTGTGTTCGCGGTCTTTCAGATCTCCCCCGACCCGGGCAACAAAACCCACGCCCGTGCGGAAGCCGTACCGTCCCGTCAGGATCGTCGCGCGCGTCGAAGAACAAACGGGGTTCGACCACGTGTTGCGAAACAACACGCCACGTCGCGCGATCGCATCGATGTTCGGGGTCGTCGCGGGGTTCGTCCCCTCGCCATACACACCGATCTGATCGACTCCGACATCGTCGGCAATGATCAGCAATATGTTGGGTGGACGTGCCGCCGGCTCGATACCCGTCGAGTCTTCGACAGTCGCACCACATCCGAACGCGGCAATCGTCGCCACCAGCCACAGCAAACGCCTCCGCACATGCCGTTGGATGCGCAGCGAGACAGGTTCCATTGGGGTCGACCGCATGGGGCAATGCTACCAGACGCGATTCACGCGTTACCGATGCTAGTTGTTCTGGATCGACAAACCGCCGTCCACCAACAACACGGCACCGTTCATGAACGACGAAGCCGGCAACGCAAAGTTCAGCGTCGCGTGCGCGACTTCTTCGGGCTCTCCGTAGCGCTTGAGTGGCACGCGTCTGCGCGCAAACTTTTCCTTGGCGGCGTCGGGGATCGGTGCCGTCATCCCTGTGTGGATCGGCCCGGGACAAACACAGTTGAAAGTGACGCCCCGCTTTCCAAGTTCGACCGCCATCGCCCGAGTCAAACCAACAACGCCGTGCTTCGAAGCCGTGTAGGCGCTGACAAAGGGTTGCGCGCCTACGCCCTCGGTCGACGCGATGTTGATCACCCGGCCCGTTCCATCTTTTTCCAGATGGGGAAGTGACGCTCGGATCAAGCGTGCGTGCGCGGTCAAGTTCACCGCGATCGTATGCTCCCATTCGACCTCGAAGTTTTCACCTTCGACCGGCGCCGGACGGCTGATGCCTGCGTTATTGACCAGGATGTCCAGGCCGCCGAATTCAGCGGCCACTTCTGAGACCACCCGCTCGATTTCTTCAAGACGACTCACGTCAAGCACGAAGCCCACTGCAGTACCACCCGCTCCGCGGATATCGCTTACGACGGCTTCGACCGCGTCAGCATCGAGATCGCTCACCGCAACCTTGGCGCCTTCATCGGCAAAAAGATGCGCGGTAGCGCGGCCCATCCCACTTGCCGCCCCGGTGACAAGCGCGACCTTGTCTTTGATCGATCGACTGAGCTTGCTGATCCTGGCCACGAGATCCCCTCAATTCATTTTGATAAAAACCGATCATATCGCCCTGCACGGAGATGTCCTGCTCGCCGCGGCCCGTGGCTTCCAACATCGCCTCAAACAACCCGGGGCTGCTCTACTCGATGGCACGGCCCATGATCAAGTACCTGTTCCCAAGCGCAGACCGCGCGGCGCGAACCGCCGTGATGCTCGCGACCGACCCCGAGCTCGCCGATCACAGCGGCGGCTACTACCGCTCGATGAAGCATCGCGCCAAGCCCCTTGAGTTCGACGCGGCGTTTTCGGAGACACTCTGGGAAGTCGCTACAAAAGCAACTGCCACGCAGCGGTAGCAATTCGCAAAACGAACTCGTGATGGAGTGGGCTACTATCCCCCGCCATGTCGTCGAGTTCATCGAACGCTTGGCTCTTTGGACCGATCCCCGATTTGCTTTTCGGGTCCGGGCTCCTTTACTTCATTGTCTTGGCCGCGGTCACGATGGCAGGGTCGGCGGATGGCGGGGTGCTGCCCGCCGGGACGACATCAATCCTTATTTTGATGTTTAGCGGTGCCCACTACGGCGGCACTCTTTTGCGGGTCTTCGAGCACGCAGACCAACGGCGCACGTATCGGATCTTTACACTGCACGCGACGGTGCTGATGATCCTGGTTCTGCTGGGCGCCCTCTATTCACCCACCGCGGGTTCGCTCCTCATTACGATCTATCTAACCTGGAGCCCGTGGCATTACACCGGGCAGAACTACGGCATCGCGGTGATGTTCCTTCGTCGCCGCGGCGTTGAGATCAGTCCCGCCGCCAAGAACTGGCTCTACGCATCATTCGTCCTTTCTTATCTGTCCGTGTTTGTAAATTTTCACTTCGAAGGTGGGATCGGCCAATCAGATCCACTTGGGTACTCAGCCGACGCTTCGAGTGGGTTCCAATTTGTCTCACTTGCCCTGCCCGGTGTCATTCGGACCGTGTTGCTCTCGATTGTCGGCCTCGCCTACCTGGTTGCGATCGGGATGTCGCTATTTTTGCTGGTTCGCGCAAGCAACCTTAAAGCGGTCGCGCCCGCGGGCATGGTGATGTTGACCCAGTCCGCCTGGTTCGCCATTCCTCACCTCACGAACTTTGCAGCGATCGACACTCACATCCCGGCGCTAACTCTCAAGGGTGCAGGCAACTTCGAAGCCTATTTTGTCTGGGCCGCGTTTGGCCATGCGATTCAGTACTTGTGGATCACCGCCTACTACGCAAAAAAGGATCCGCGATGGTCGGGCATGCCAATCTACTTCGTCAAAGCCTTCGTCTTCGGCAATGCGATCTGGGCGGCCCCGCTGATCCTCATGGGTCCGGACACCCTTGGCCGCCCCGACTACGACGGAGGCCTCGCGCTCTGCGTCGCCGCCGCAGTCAACATTCATCACTTTATTGTCGACGGTGCGATTTGGAAGCTTCGCAATCCAAAGATCGCCGCCGTGTTGTTGCGTAACGTTGAAGCAGTCGCGCAGGATGCGCTTGCGATGTCCCGCTCTCGATGGATGCGTAGAACCGCGTGGAGCTTTGGCGGTCTGTTCGCACTTACTGCGGTCTTGTCCCTGATCGAACTCGAAAAGCGCTTGCCAACGGCGATGCAGAACCGGGACTACCAAGAGGTCGAAGCGATCCTCGATCGCGCGGCTCTCTATGGTCGCGATTCAAGTCAATACCGCACGATGCTGGGCAACCAGTTGATCAAGGAGCACTTGCCCTCTACGGCCCTCCCGCACTTTTGGCGAAGCCTGACCCTTCACCCCCAACCCGACGGGTTCTTGCAGGTGGGTGTGTTGAACGAAAAACTACGAGGCACCGAATTTGCGCTGTTTGCGTGGAAGAGGGGGCTTGAACGCTTCCCAAACGATCTTGGACTCAATCAGCGGCTCGGTCTATCGCTCGTCAAACTCCGGCGAATGAATCAAGCTCGCCCGTATCTCGAGCGCACCCTTGAACTCGACCCCGACAATGCCGCGGTGCGAAGAGCCCTCGACGAGATCCACGCCCAGGCGAAGGGCGCATAGAACGACCCCGAACACGTAATTCGACAGACAACACCCATCGCGAACCCGCCTTACGAGATCGGCTACTGGCCCTTCATAAGTCGTCGCAACAGCGCCAGGTTTTGGAGCGCAAGCTCGTTATGTGGATCAACCTCAAGCGCCTGTTCGTAGTAGCGGCTTGATCCGTTGTAGTCGCCCTGCTGAGCCAACACGACGCCCAAGTTGATATAAACCTCAGGGAAGCCCGGGTGTGCTTTGATCGCGGCTTCGAAGTGCTGGCGTGCTTTGTTGTACGAGCCCGCTTCGGCGTAAGCCGTCCCCAAGTTGTAGTACGGCGTATAGAGCCCATTGTGAAGTGGCAACCTCGGCTGATTCGGCGCATTTCCTTGGCCTATTACCGAAGGGTAGAGTTCGTCGGTCGACATCAGCGAGTGCGTGAACACGGTGATCGAGTTCTCAAACTTCGCCGCATAAGATCGCGCCTGGACGCCAAAGATCACAACGACCAAGCCCGCGACCGCGGCCCCGACCCGCATGCCGCGTTGCGACCCCGCAAGCAGATCAGCGATGCCCCACACCACGGCGATGGAAAGGCCCACGTAAGGCACGTAGGTATACCGATCCGCCAGCGACTGGGAGCCAACTTGCACGAGCCCCACCACGGGCACCAGAGAACCTACAAACCAGAACCATCCAACAGCGAGATACGGCTGCTGCTTCCGTCGCAAGACAACCGCAAGGGAGATCGCAATCAGTAGCAGCCCACTCCCGCACACATAGAGCAGAGGCCACCCGCCTGGATGCGGGTAGTAAATCGCGAGATCGATTGGCACGAATGCCTTCGCGGTGTAGCGGCTATAGGAAACAAGCGCGTTCTCGATGCGTTGACCCGCAGAAAGAACCGAACCTGCCTTCATGGCTCCACCCGTCGCCTGAGCCACCACGGTCACGACGATCGACGCGATGGTGAGCCCAAACAACGCCGCCTTTTCTTTCAACAGGAAAGGCAACTGCGCTCTTGCCTCGTTCCAATCCACAGAAAGCCGATTTAAAGGCCAGACGTCGAACAGCAACAATACGAAGGGCAGCGTAATAAGCATGGGCTTCGACATCAGCCCAAGGGCGTACCAAAGGGTGACGAGGGCCATCGCCTTTGCGTTGGGTGCCGCGCAGTAGCGGAGGTACTGGCCGAGCGTCAGCAACAGAAAGAACGTGCTCAGTACGTCTTTGCGTTCGGAAACCCACGCGACCGATTCAACGTGCGCGGGATGCAGGGCAAATATTCCCGCGGTGATGGCGGCGAGCCAATGGCGACTCGTGGCGTTCGCGAGGATCCAAAACAACATCACCGTATTGGCGGTGTGAAGCAGAACGTTGGTGGCGTGATGTCCGCTTGGCGTCATCCCGAACAACGAGACATCGAGCATATGTGACATCCATGTCATCGGATGCCAATTGAACGAAGCGAATTCGATAAACGACCGCACGACCCCGTCGACGGTCAACCCACCCAGCACCATCGAATTTGCGGTGACATACTGGTCGTCGTCCAGGTTGATGAAGCCATGCCCCAATACCTGCCCGTAAGTTACGAGCACGGCGACACCCAGCAGCGCACTAACACCAATCATTTGCTGAGTACGGGACATGAATCGCTTGCGGCGCTCCGCTATAAATTAAGTGGCTTAGAGAGTGAGCCGTTTCGATATTTTTTGCAATTCGGGTCGATCGAGCGGCTCGTCGATTCATACACCGCGCGATCTATCAACCGCCATTCATGCAGCCAAGCAAGCCGCCGTCCGTGCCTCCGACGCACGCTCCCAACAACTGAGTGTTCGGCCGATCGTGCCGCAACGAGTCGCAAAGACCGGAGAATTTCCTGCGACAGAGCAGCACCGCAACTAACGCGTTCGGCAGACGTCCAAGTCGGCTCCAGCGACTACGGCGTTACACCAACGCATACATCTCGCGCTGGCTGCTTGGGGCAACTCTTTGCATGGCCGCGTTGCTTCGATTTCGGCTTCTTTCGGTTCCCTTTGAGCGCGATGAAGGCGAATACGCCTACGCGGGCCAGCTGATCCTGCAGGGCATCGTCCCTTACGACCTTGCATACACGATGAAGCTCCCGGGCGTGTCGGGCATCTACGCGATGATGATGCTTGTCCTTGGGCAAACCCACGAAAGCATTCACCTCGGGTTGTTGATCGTCAATGCGATCACCATCGTGCTTGTGTTCGCATTGGGAAAGAAGCTGATCGGGCCTCTGGCTGGCGTCGCGGGCGCGGCGTTCTTCGCCGTCGCTTCTACCTTGTCCTCGGTACAAGGGCTGTGGGCGAACACCGAACACTTCGTCCTTCCCTTTGCCCTCGCCGGCATCCTCACGTATTTGCGGTGGCGATCAGATCAACGCAATCGCTTCCTCGTCCTCGCCGGTGTGTTTCTTGGCACCGCGATTCTCATGAAGCAACACGGCACCGCGTTCTTTGCCTTTGTCTTTGTGTGCCTTGCTTGGGAATTATTTGTGAGCCGCACTGGGCACTGGCATCCCGCGGTTCGACCGATCGCGAGCCTTGTGGGAGGCGCCGTCCTACCCATCGCGATCACGGCTCTCGTCGTGCTCGCGCTCGGGAACTTCGACAAGTTCATTTTCTGGACGACCGAATACGCGACGACGTACGCGTCGGGGAATGGACTCGAGCGCGGTTGGTTCAACTTCGCGCGCAAGGCCAGCCCGCTTTGGCACGAAGCGCGCGCCATCTGCCTCATGGCAGCGATCGCACCAATTTGTCTCGACTGGTCTCACCGCGGACGTACGCGCTCGACGATGCTTTGCTTGTTCGCTCTATTCTCGATCCTCGCGATTTGTCCCGGCCTGTTCTTTCGCCCCCACTACTTCATCATGTTGCTGCCGGCTGTGGGGCTTTTGGCAGGAGCGAGCCTTGATCGCTGCTATCGCCTCCTGGTCGAGTCGCGACAAAACGCTCTATTCCGCTCCGTGCCTGCGCTCGTCGCCATCGCCATCGTCGCCATAACGTTGTTGGTAAATCAGGACTACCTCATTCACGCCTCCCCCGAACAAGTCGTTCGCAAGACATATGGCCTGAATCCATTTTCGGAAGCCCTGGCAATCGGGACCTGGCTAAAAGAAAACACAGAAGAAGACGAAACGATCGCCGTCCTGGGTTCTGAGCCGCAAATCTACTTCTACGCGAAACGAAAATCGGCAACCGGGTACATCTACACGTACCCGTTGATGGAAGATCAGCCGATGGCCAAAACGATGCAGGAGGAAATGGCTAGGGAAATTGAGACCGCCGCACCGAGGTATGTCGTATGGGTCCACGACGTCAACTCGTGGGCGCCGACCAAGAAATCTGTCACCCACATTTTCGATTGGTTCAACGAATTTCAGGCCAACTACCGCGTGGTCGGTTGGAGCGAGGCGCGCCCCAAGGGCTCCCACGTCTATTGGGGGTCACCGACGACGTGGCCACCAACAAGTGCGTCCTGGATCGGTGTATACGAGCGCCTCGATGCACCGCGCCAGAACCGGCGATGAGGGCGCCTCGTTGAATCGAATCGGCCCAAACATCGCACTCGCCATGGCAGCCGCGCTATTCGCCACGATGGTGCTCACTCACCTTTCCTACCCGTTGATCTGGGAAGATGAGAGTGACTCGGTCATGTTCGGCCAACGGATCCTTCGTTTTGGCTACCCGAAGATTCACGACGAAAAAAACACCCTCTACGGCTTGAAGGACAAGCTCGAAATTGGAGTCGCCCCGGAGACAGACGCCTACACGGAGGCCCCCCTCTGGGTCAACTACTACGTCGGCGCCATCGGTGTCGCTTTGGCCGAGCAGGTCGACGACGTTTATGAAAAGACATTTCGAGTGCGCTTGCCCTACACCCTGATCGGATTTGCGGGTTTGATATTGCTCTTCGTCGCCGTCGCTCCAGCAATGGGCGCGTCGCGGGGTGCCAAACAACGCGCGGCTTTCACCTATCTATTCATGCTGTGCGTTTCGATTTCGCTGATCTTGCATCTACGAGAGGCGCGCTACTACCCGATCGTCCTGCTGCAATACGGCGCGCTCGTCTACGCGTTCGTCCGACACCACTTCTATGAAGAACTCTCCTTTGGCCGCTACGTGGCGATCTCCTTCGTTTCCCTATTCCTGCTCTTCAACACCTTTTATCCGGCGTTTGGCGTCTGGTGTGTCGCGACGAGCATTTTCCTCGGGTTGAGAGCACTTCAGCGAAACGAACCCTTTGCGTCAAAGGTCGCCAGCCTCCTCCGCACCAATGCTCCGGTCTTCATCGCAACAGCCACAGTACTCCCACTCCTGCTTTATTTCGACTTTGCCGTACAGGCAGATCGCTGGTTCGATCAGTTCGGAAGTTCAGTCGCGGCCTACGGGTACAACCTTTGGATTGTGCTGTTCAACATGTTGCGATTCGAATTCTTGGTGCCGGCGCTAGTTCTAAAGGCGGCACTTGTCGTTCTGAAATTTTCCCATCCAACTTCGCGAACAGATCTCCTCGCCGGAGTCTCGACTTCCAATTTCTTGGCAACTCTCCTGGTTTGCTATTGGCTCGTTGTTTCGCGAAGCCCGTTCATCTTCGAGCGCTACTTCCTCACCATGGGCCCCTTAATCACGATCATGGTTTTGATTGATGGACACATCCTTTACGAACGCCTGTGTGGCCTCGGCGGTAAGATCGAAAAACTCGGTCTGCGATCCGGCGCGGCTCTCGCTCTCATTCTGGCTGCCGCCGTGCTTTTCGTTCGCGCACCCGAAATCGAGGGGCGCGTCTATGAAATGCGCCATCAGTACAAGGGCCCCGTCGACTACTTCGTTCCGTATATCTTGGAGAAGTATGAACATCCCGAAGATCTCGTCGTGGCAACCAACTACGCCGAGCCGGTTTCGATGTTCTACCTCGGCAGTCACGTGACGGTTGGGTTTTACGGGACCGACCTCGACCGGGACCTCACGATCCAGCCCGACATCATTGTCCCCCGACCGTGGAAGCGTAACCTTGAGGCGCTCGAAATCCTCGCCGCCGGTGCAACCTACGAGATCAAGTCGTTCGAAGTCAAAAACCAGATGACGAACAACACACCGGCCCTATCTCCGTACTCGTCCGAAGGCCTCAAGCATCGCTACAAAACGGTGCTTGCCACCACTGCACGCGAGCGACTCAACATCTTCGAACTCGTGCCGAGAAGAGCCCGTTAGTTCGACGCTGCCTCGTGATTCTGCTCCAAAGCACGGATAGCGAGCGCTTAGTAATAGAGCCGAAGCTGCATGGCCGCGTAGTTGAGGAACGCCGCAATCGCAACGAAGCTCCACACCATTGCCGGCCCCGACACCGCACGGATCCGCGACAAGCCCGGGGCTGCGAGCACGACGACAACGGGAAGTACTGGCAAGTAGAAGCGTCCCCATCCCGACGTCTCCGCGTACCACAAGCTCGCAACGTACAGCGCAACCCAGCCCACCAACATCCATTCGCGCGTGCTCGTCTCGCGATCGCGAAGCCACATGAGCACGGCCGTGACTGCGAATAGTTGGATCAAACAGAGTACGTGGTAGAGCGCACTAGAATCCAATGTCGCCATGCGGTCAAACTCGTGTGCGTAGAGTTCAAGAGATCCAACGCAGTACTGGTATCCGAAGAACACGGCGAGCGGCAGCACGACGAAGAGAAGCGTATCGACAACCAGTCCTCGGATGAATTCGATCCAGGCTCGGGGCTCGGCGTCATTTGCCCGCAGCGCAAAGCGGAGCGCACGCCATCCAGGAATAACGGCAAGCGCGGGCAAGAAGGACAGCTTCGTAAACAAACCCGCGATCAGAACCACGCAGATCGCAAGCACCGGACGAAGCTTGCGCGACGCGCCTTCGTCGAGAGCAAGCGCAGCCAGCGCCGTCACCCAAAACATGACGAAAGCGTCCGTCTGTGGATAGACGAACGATCGAACCCAGAACATGTGTGTCGCGAGCAACACAAGTGCCGGGAACCGTACCTTTGCATCGACCCCAGTTCCGGGCATGAGGGACCGAGCCACAATCACAAGAGTTCCCAACGAGGCCACGGAACACAACGCGCGGTAAGCGGTCTCGGCAGAGAACCCGGTGCCAAAGCTGAACGCACCGGAGAGCATCGGAACCAACAAGCTATTGGCGTGATAGTCAGTCCGCGCATAGTCGAGAAGCTTCGCCGATGCGTCGACTTCCCCCGCGAACCACGCCGCGAACATGTCTGCGTGATCGCAGTAGCCGTCCCAACACTGCATCTCGTAGTAGAGCCATTCGCGGTGAGAGTAGTAGGCGGCGAGCGCGACGACCCCGAACCCGACTGCGGCAGCGGTGGTAGAACGCAGCGGCCCACTGGGTTCCTCCGCCTCTCGAAAAATCTCTCCGATGCGACGTCGATACACGAGTGCAAGCGCCCACGTCGCACTCGCCAGGCTCACAAGAGGCAGGAACCATTGGTAGCCATCCACGCGCGCGAGGTAATACGGAGCGCGCCAGTGGCCTCGATAGTTCCCGGACTCTGCAACCAAAACGAAATAGTCGGCCGCAAACGCGTAAGCGACCGAAACCACGGCAAGTGCGCCGGCCAGCCGCCATGCACTTTGGATCCATGTCCGCGCTGCTTCGTCGTGGTCTTCGGATATCACAGGTGCAGTCGACAATCGTCGGGTGCTCACTTTGAAGGCAGCCAATGTTATCGCGGAGCCCTTCGCGTGTGAAGTCGCCTTCGAGCACCGATCTCAACTTTCGTCGCACGGCAACTGTTATCGTAAGCAGTTCGCATTCTACGTGATCACGAAACAGTCATCGCGACTGATCGTCGAAAGACCACCAGCCGGCTCTTGGTCAAAGCGAAAACGTGCAAATCGCCCCCATCAACCTGACGCATTTTCACGTGATGACGCACAATCGCGACGCGCTCGGTAGCAATTCGATCACAACTCGAAATTCGCGCCCGTGCAGCCCCAAACCAAAGGAATACACTGAGCGCCAATCGTCCGTCTGCGATTCGTTTGCCCCAGATGCCCCGGTGATTTGCGGCGAACCGGCTCGTTATACTATTGCGCGCCCGAACAAAGACACGGCTTGCCGACGTGCAGACATCCCGCCCGACACGTGAGCGATCGCCGTGTGCGCACAAACTCTTTGATTCTGACAAATGGAGCACCCTCATCATGATCTACGACAGCATCCTCGACACCATCGGGAATACCCCCGTTGTGCGACTCAACAACATCGCGCCCCCAAACGTAGAAATGTTTGCAAAAGTCGAGTCATTCAACCCACTCGGCAGCGTCAAAGATCGCCTCGCCTACGCGATCGTGACCGACGCCGAACGACGTGGCGTACTGAAGCCGGGACAAACAATTGTCGAAGCCACGTCGGGCAACACCGGCATCGCACTCGCGATGGTGTGCGCCGCACGCGGATACAAATTCGTTGCCACGATGGCGGAGAGCTTTTCGATTGAGCGCCGCAAGATCATGCGCGCCCTCGGCGCGAAGGTGATCCTGACACCCGCGGCCGAACGCGGGACCGGCATGGTCAATAAGGCGGATGAACTCGCAGAAAAATACGGCTGGGTTCGCGGGAGCCAATTCGACAACCCGGCGAACCCCGCGTACCACCGCACAACAACAGGGCCCGAAATTTTGCGCGACTTTGCGAACCGTAGGCTCGACTACTGGGTCACCGGCTGGGGAACCGGCGGCACCCTGACCGGAGCCGGCGAAGTCATCAAAGCAGCGCGGCCCGAAGTGAAGATCATTGCAACCGAGCCCGAAGCCGCGTCTCTTCTCGGCGGTGCCGAGTGGGCGCCCCATAAAATTCAGGGATGGACGCCCGACTTCTTGCCCGAAGTCCTTAGCCCCGACGTCCATGACGAATTGATTCCGGTCGGGGACGACGAGTCCATCGACTGTTCGCGACGGCTCGCAGCCGAAGAAGGGATCTTCGTGGGCATTTCCTCGGGCGCAACACTCGCGGCAGGGTTCAAGGTGGCCGCCAAGGCGGAAAAGGGAAGCACAATCCTCGTCATGCTCCCGGACACCGGAGAGCGTTACTTCAGCACTCCGCTCTTCGCCGACATTCCCGAAGGATCAGACGACGATTGGCTCGACACGCTCTAGCGGGGCGCAGCCGCTCGTTCGGCTTTTCCTGACCGACCACGCAAGCGAACGACAGTCAAACGCGAATGTAGATTTTTCTGCCTTCGCGTTTGTGGTTTGCACTGCTAAAACTCGGAGGCTAGCGAATCATCTTCGAGCGACTGATGCCCGGGGTGGACCTTCATCTCGGGAACCTGCGCCGACAAGTCGAGCAACGTCTTGAGACTCACCGCACTCTGCGGCGGGTTGTGGGAGAAGCTTCCGGGCTCGACGCCGTTCTCCCACCCCCAACGCGTGTGGGTCGCATCCCCGACCAACAGATGGGGCCCTTGCGGTGTGCGAACGACGAAGGCCGTGCTGCCCGGGGTATGGCCCGGAACATGGATGGCCCACACCGAACCATCCCCGAAAATGTCGAGCACTCCAGCGAATCGGCTTGCCGGGTCTTCGGCAAACGGCCACTCGTTAAGCGCCGAGGTGGTCGAGAGCATGCGATCGATGGTGCCCCGCGTAAACGCGTTGAGGACTTGGCTTGCTTCTGTTTCTCCCGGGCCGGCATAGACGGGCGTGCCGGTCGGAACGTCCGGCAGTCCCATCACGTGGTCCATGTGCAGGTGCGTGATGAACACCCCTGCGAGTGGCTCGGGTTGTGCCGCCAACCATTCGGCCGTCGTAATTTGCACGTCAACTTGGTCAGCCTTCATCGCCCATCCAACAAGCCAACTCACATGTTGACTCGACTCGGGAGTCCGAAAGCCTGACTCCACTCCAGAGTCGACGATGAACGTGCCGAACTTCGGATGGCGCAATACGTAGAAATAGATCTCGATCGGCTCGTCACCGTCTTCGAGATTTGCCGCCACCGCATTCGGATGATCCAAGTTGATCAAGCCACTGCGGATCACCGTCCAATGTGCAGCCAACACTTTTTCGAACACGATGGGACCCGGTTCGTTGATGACACGAAGCATGTCGTCACTCGACGCCGGCGTACCCAGACGGCCTTGGACCGTGGGATGATGACTCGCTGCACAGCCGCCTGCGAGGCTGGCGAGCAGCGCGCTTAGACTCAGTACGAAGGAAAGCCGCAGCATCAAGACGGCGTTCATACGGCTGTCGATCATTCGGTCGGGCATGGTTGGATCTCCATTTAGGTTGATTCGAGGATCAATCTCTCACCTTCTCTGGCGTATCGAAATTGGCGATTTTCACATGCAAGTATGCGTATATGAATATCTCATGGGAAGACGCTCAAACGTTCCTGGCGGTCGCCTAACGACGGGGCTTCAGCGCCGCAGCGCGCGCCCTCGAAGTTCGGCAACCGACAATCTCTAGGCGTATCGAGAACCTGGAAGAACGCCTCAGGACACAATGGTTCCAGCGCGGCAAGCAGGGAGCGGCGCTCACCGACGTTGGCGCCCGGTTCCTTTCGGCCGCCGAGCAGCTGCAATACCTGTCCAACAACGAACTGCCCGGCCATACGAGCAACAGTTCTACAACTCAGCAACTTGAATGCCACGCCCGGCCATCAACGCGCACAGGTCGCCTTCGAGCAACCGCATCGCGTCTCGATTGTCGCGTACGTGCGCGTCCATATGCGCGAGCCCAAGGCCGCAATTGAGCGCATAGGCGTGGGCACCGGGTGCGAGGTCTTGACTCGACTTCATCCCGTTGATGGCGGCGGTCATCTGTTCGGTCGCCTTGGGGTCTCCGGCGCTGCCCGATATCAGCGGTCCGATTTGCTTGAACATGTCGTGGGTTTGTTCGACCCGATCGCAGAAATGGAAGTGGTCTGAGTTCAACAGAACGATGCCGCGACGAGGCTCACGGGTCCGCACGAAAAGGTCGCGCATGCCGTCTAGGGGCAGGAGGGTATCGAGCTCCGCAACGAGATAGAGTGTCGGAACTTCGCGATCCCAATCGAGTGCGAGACCATCGCGAAGCGCATTCGGAATTTCCCCTGGCGCAGCTGCGGCAGCGCCCCCTGCCGGAGCGAGCGGGAGTGCCGCACGAATTCTCGGATCGCGACCGGCGGTGTTCAATGCCGTCCAGCCGCCAAAGCTATGGCCCGAGATTCCAATGCGCGACGGGTCGATCGCCAACCCCGAGTCCCCCACCAACATGCGGTCGATGACGAAACTCGCATCAGCTGGCCGGTCGCTCATAAACGTGTCAATGAAACCCGCCGGTGGCGGCGCGGTCGCCATCCGCATCATGTCGAGCGTGGTGTTGCCGACGTGGTTCATCGCCGCAACGACGTAGCCGTGACTCGCGAGGTGAGTGCAGAAGAAAGTGCTTTGCGTCTTCACCCCGCCAAAACCGTGAGAAAAAATAACCAACGGAAAGCGACCCTCGCGCGCCTCACCATCACGAACCGCTTCCTGCGTTACGGCTGGCGCGAGCGCGAAGGGTTGAAATTCGTCTTGGGTTTCGGGGGCTAGGTCCTGACCGCGATGCGCGTCGGTGGCAGGGTACCAGACGTCGACCGGCAGACTCCGGTCCCGCGTGGCGTCGTTCCATTCGAAGCTCTTCGTCCCGGCGGGGAACGATCCTCGGGCGAAGGGGTCATAGACTTGGTTGACATCGCGAGAGTCAGACATTTAGAATCCTTTCCGGTGCAGATCAATCAATGTGTCACCACGCGAGTGCGAGATTAATACTGCACCCGACGCGATGACGTACCACTCGCGTGCCCTACCGGCGCGCTGACATAGTCCAAGCTTACGGAAACAACCGTTAGGAGTCGTCATGAGCGTATCTCGGAATGTGCAGCACGGAATCATGGTCGTCACTGCCTTGGCTTTCTTGACCAGCCCAAGCGCAAGTTCTGCCGCTGCCGGTGGCGGAGGTGGCGGGGGGCTCGGCGGGGGCAGCGGCGAGCGTTCCGCGCGATCTCCCGAGAAAGACGCGGACCGCTCCTATCGCCGCGGCCTTCGCGAACGCGATAGCGCGTGGAAGCACGAAAAAAAGGCCGAGCAAGCCCCGACGGACAAGAAGCGCGGCCAAGAACTCAGGAAGGCGGAAAAGGACTGGTCTGCGGCAGTCAAGCATTACCGCAAGGCGATCAAAAAACTTCCGCGTTATCCCGAAGCCCATTCGAGCCTTGGCTATGCGTTGCGAAAACTCGGCGACTACGAGGCATCGCTGACGTCCTACGATCTCGCGCTAAAACAGAAGCCCGGCTATCCAGAAGCCCTGGAGTATCGCGCAGAGGCCTACCTCGCTCTGGGCCGCCTATCCGACGCAACGCGAAACTATGCCTACCTCGCGAGGCGCGACCGCGACAAAGCGGCGCAACTCCTCGCCGCCGTGGATGCGTGGTTGGAGAAGGCCGAGACTGAACCGCTGCCCGTGGTCACGCAGCGCTCCCCCGAATGGTTGCGCAAATGGGTCGACGCGCGGAAGAAGTCGCTCGCCAAGTTGCAGGCAAAGGATGCCGAAGAGAAAGGGCCTGCCCCAGAGCAGCCCGCTCGCCGCGCCTGGTAGCGGCCTTGGCCGAGGCAGCAAAGCGCGACTTGGTGCACTACTTTCCGATCCGCGCCAACGAGTCGACGAGGCCAAGCAAACGACTGATCTTGATACGGGGTCGCGTCGTATCGACGCCGAAGATCGTCTGTCACGGGAATTACGACCCGCGCTTAAAAATGGACAACGTATTTCCAACGGGCATGTTTACGGCGCTGTCCCAAATCTCGACCGCAGAGGCGTTTTCCGCATAACCCGCTGCCGCGATTCCTACCGCGACCGCTTCGAGGCTTCGCGTACGAAAACAATTGGACTTGCCACCGAGAGCAGACGGAGTTCGTAGAGAATTCTAGGTGGGGGGCATGGCTTTCTCTCTCTATTCGAGACGCGCGCTTCCCTTTCGTTATCAGCATTTCCTCCAAATACCCTATGGAGAACAATCAAGTTCAAGCCATTACGCGTACGCCAAGCGGCCCAGGGTCGGTCTTTCTACGTGTGCAACTTGCGCGCGCGTTGCCGAGTTTCAATGCCAGCACGCAATGAGTCGCGGCTCCTTGGTGCGCAATTTCGCGCGGTTTGTTTCAACACTCGACAATCGAACCTGCTTCGATTAGAACGGAAGAACAAAGTGCGGTCGGATTCGCCTCGAAACTCGAACGATCCAAGGCGCGCCATTTGCGTGGACAATCAAAACGGTTTGGCTGCCGCAATCAGCGCGGTCCCGCCGGATGCACTGTGCTCCATCACGTTCGTGCAGAACATGACTTCGAACCGACGGCACGTCCCAAGTCCACCTTCTCCGCAAACTGGGCAGACTATTTGCATCTTCAAAATGTCATCAAAACGTGACAACCGAGTGAAGGTCATCACGCTAATTTCCTGTTCGGAGGCAAAAACAAAGTGCTCAACATCCCCTTTGAAATTTGGCTAGCAGGTGCCCTCGCGCTGTACATGGCGTGGGGCATTGGTGCCAACGACGTTGCAAACGCAATGGGAACCAGCGTTGGTTCCGGCGCTCTCACCGTAACGGGCGCCATCTTGGTTGCCGCAGTTCTTGAATTTAGCGGCGCGTTCCTCGCGGGCGGTCATGTGACCGACACCGTTCGCAAGGGCATGCTCGACATGGATCTGATCTCCCAAGACGCACTCATCCACGGCATGTTGGCGGCTCTTGCTTCAGCCGCGACGCTCTTGGTCGGCGCAACGAGATTGGGCCTACCGGTTTCGACAACACATTCGATCGTGGGCGCCATCGTCGGCTTCGGTGCGGTGGCGGTTGGCCCCGAAGCAGTCAACTGGCCGAAGGTGGGGCAGATCGTTGCGAGCTGGGTGACTTCGCCGTTGCTTTCCGGCGTGATGGCATTCATGATTTTCCACTTGACGCGCTCGGTCATCCTCGACGCCGATGACCCACTCAAGCAGATTAAAAAACTGGGGCCGTTCGCGTTCTTCTTCGTCTTCTTCATTGTTGGTCTGGTCACATTCTTCAAGG
Source organism: Myxococcales bacterium (assembly GCA_012960035.1). Classification (GTDB taxonomy): domain Bacteria; phylum Myxococcota_A; class UBA9160; order UBA9160; family UBA4427; genus DUBZ01. The sequence goes on from DUBZ01000067.1 coordinate 91,563, forward strand.
GACTCAAGAACCTGAATCTCGACCTCGACTTGCCGCAAGCCATGATGGCCTCGGCAGGTCTCGGCTTGCTCGGACTTTTGATCGGATACTGGTTCGTTCGGCGCGTCGACACAGACGACCCCGAGAAAGGACAGCGTTTCAGCAGCGTCGAGCGCGTGTTCGTGGTCTTGCAGATCCTCACCGCGTGCGCGGTCGCATTTGCTCACGGCTCCAACGACGTCGCCAATGCCATCGGGCCCCTGGCCGCGATAGTAGAGGCCGTGAATCAAGCCGGAGACGTGATTGACAAGAAGGCAGCAGTCGAGCCTTGGATGCTTGCGGTTGGTGGCCTCGGCATCGTGGTCGGCCTTGCGACCTGGGGCTACAAGGTGATGGAGACGGTGGGCAAGAAGATCACCGAACTCACGCCTAGCCGAGGCTTTGCGGCGGAACTCGCCGCGGCGACCACTATCGTCCTGGCTTCTCGCATGGGCATTCCGGTTTCAACGACACATACGTTGGTGGGTGCGGTACTTGGAGTCGGTATGGCGCGCGGGATCGGCGCAGTTGATCTTCGCGTCGTCGGAAGCATCATTGTTTCGTGGGTCGCAACGCTGCCTATCGCTGCGGGACTATCGATCTTTTTCTATTATTTTTTCAAAGGCCTTTTGAGCTAGGAGACTGCCATGGCGTGGATGGATAAACTCGTTGGACGGTCGCCCGTCGGACCAATGCAAGAACATATGCGTGTCGTCGTTGCTTGCGCGCATGAAATCGTGCCTCTCGTTGAGGCGATGGCGAGCGGAGATGCCGCTGCCGTTCGTGAGCGACGCGCCGCAATCGACGACCTCGAGCACGAAGCGGACAGCATCAAGAACGAAATTCGGAACAATTTGCCACGACGTCTGATGCTCGCGCTCGAACGACGTGACATGCTCGAAATCCTGGACAGCCAGGATTCGATCGCGGACGTCACCCAGGACATCGCAGAGCTTGTCGACCAACGCGGGATGGTGCTCCCGCCTCCGCTGGTCGAGCCAATGACCGCGCTGGCGGCACGGGTCGTGGCTGCATGCGATCAGGGGCAGAAGGTGATCAACGAACTCGACGAACTGGTCGAGACCGGTTTCTCCCCGCGCGAAACAGCTCGGGTCGAAACCATGATTTCGGAACTCGGACGAATCGAAAGCGAGACGGACGAACTACAAGACCGGGCGTGCCGGGTGTTGTTTAGTCTCGAAGACGAGCTTGGGGTCGCAACGGTCTATTGGCACCAGATCATTCTCTGGATCGCCGACTTGGCCGACTACGCGGAACGCGTCGGCAACAGGCTTCGGCTTTTGATCGCAAACTAGACCGCGGCGTCTGCGCCATCGGTCTTCAGGGTGCCCGCGCAAGGCACTGCTCCCCCGTTGGTCGGATGGCCAAGCCAGCTCAATTCAAGAACCATTCACCTGTGAAGCCGTAAGACTTTGCGCTTGCTTCGGCTGCGATCACTCCGCTCAACAAGACTGACAGCTGAGTGGCTGCATTAGGATTTTATCTTCGAACTTGGAGTTGAAATCTCATACGTCACCTGCTTCCCGCGGAAGTGGCTGCGCACGCTCTTCACACCCCGGGCAAACTGCTCGCTCCCTCTTCTACTTGACCTCGTCTCGTCATTCTGACGGTCCTCCGCTTTCTCGCGTTGCCTCGAGCGAGGTGCAGCTTCTAGAACGTTTCCTCGTGAGCACCCTGGGCCTTTTGAGCGGCGTAACGCGCCCAATACCGTGCGGCATCAATCGAAACCGATTCGTACAACTGGGCGCCCGCTTGAATTTTCGCGATTCGGCAAACGGGTTGAAGCCGCCCCTCGGGTTCGGCCACGCGTATGCGTGCATTTCCAATTCACTGATCTGCTCGATGGCGGTCAAGTAGGTCACCCGAAACGAAGTCGGGCCGAAAGGAATGCGGTCGGCGACGGTTGAATCACAAACCCGAGTTCGAAGCTGGCCTGTCCGATCAAGCGCAAGCCCAACGCGAACCTGCTCGCGACTCATTGGGGGCATCCATTCCCTAGCTTCGCTCTATCAAGATAACTAGCATCGACGGTCGCACTTGGAGGACACGCTTATGGGTCGCATCACGCTGGCTGCATGGTTCATCACCACACTCATTTCGTACTTCGCGCTGGGTGGGTTTCTAGGCAAACTGATTGAGGGGTACGACCGCGCCGCGCTTTCGCTGGCTCCTGCCACGGTCACGATCGTGGCCTTGCTCGTCAGCCTCGCTCTCACCGTGCGCTGGCAAATGGATCGGACCCACCCGCAACAAGGTGCTGAAACCGCGACAGACACCCAGCCCCCAAGCGCGCGGCGCAGATTTCTGTTTGGCTCGCTTGCGGCAACGGGTGGCATCCTTGTCACCCTTCAGGCCGCAGTAGCGAAAAACTTCGCCTGGTACAGCGTCACCGGCCGCAACATTTTCATGGTTCGTCCGCCCTACAAGGCCGATGTTGCTCGCGACGAATGGACTGGCGCGCGGGTCAGCGAATATCGACGCCTGGGTCGTACCGAAGCCCGAATCTCAGACATCTCGCTCGGATCCGGAGCAGGCACGGGTGGACGGCAAACGGTCGAAGTCGCCCGGGAAGCGATCGAGCGTGGGGTCAACTACTTCGACACCGCCCCCGACTACAGCGAAACGGGTTCGGAACAAAGGCTCGGCGAAGCGATGAAGGGACTCCGCGACCAGATGTTTATCGCGACCAAATTCTGTCGCCCCAACGGACACGTCGCCCCGGGCAGCTCAGTGAACGACTACATCGAAGCGGTGAACGGTTCTCTTGTGCGGCTGCAAACGGATCGGGTTGATCTTATTCATATTCATTCGTGTGACAGCGTGGAGCGCTTGCTGGATGAGAACGCCCACGAGGCCTTCGATCGCCTCAAGCAACAAGGCAAGGCACGCTTTCTCGGCGTCTCTACTCACACGCCGAACCTTGAACAAGTTGCGAACGCCGCAATCGATAGCGACCGCTTCGACGTCATGATGCTCGCCTATCACTACGGGGCGTGGCCCAAACTCGGAGAGATCATCGATCGCGCCGCAGCGAAAGACATTGGCGTGGTCGCCATGAAGACCCTGCGCGGTTCGAAACACAAGGGACTGCTTACCGACCGCGACGAACGTGACTCCTTCACCCAAGCATCGTTCAAGTGGGTCTTGTCAAACCCAAGAGTTTCAGGGCTCGTCATTTCACTTTGGGAAAGCGCTCAACTTGACGAGTTTCTCTATGCCTCCGGCAAGCGCCCGACAACGAGCGACCTCGCGGTGCTCGAGCACTACCAAGAGCTCAGTGCCAACACCCACTGCCGGCCGCACTGCGGCGTGTGTCTCGACAAGTGTCCGGAGGGGCTTCCGATCCATGACGTCCTGCGCCAGCGAATGTACTACGAAGACTATGGAGCACAAAAGGAAGCGATTCGAGGCTACGCCGCGCTCGAGAAGAAAGCCGACGTGTGCAACGGCTGCTCGGCGCCCTGCTTGAACGCCTGTCCCTACGGAATCAACATCGCAGAACGAACGCGAGGAACCCACGAGTTGCTTAGTCTCGGGTAAGCGCTCGCATTGGGTAGTAGGTGCATTCGTTTACTGGTGTCGGCTGAATCTGTGGCCAAGGCAACACTCGCGAAACGGAGATCAAAAAAACATCGAACGGGGAGATCGAAGTCATCGTATGGGCTGAACGCATCAATTGGCACGACGGACCCAAGCGTTTCTTGTCATTCAGCATGGCAGGAGCGGTGTCCACTCGGTGCCTCTTCTCCATTATTCGGGCATTTTTCACGGTTGTTCAAACACTTCCAGAGTCCAGCAAAAGCTTCACAATTGACATCGTACGGGCGATGAAAGAGGCCATCATGCTGGGATCCATTTCCGGGCGCCCATCTACATTGAGAATGACGAACCCCGTCAGCCTCTGATCGTCGAGGCTCGCTCGAATCTCGGGATCGTTGCTGTTCGCGGGGATGGAATAGACCCCAGACTCAGGGAAGTGCTCGAGCAGCGTCTGCCCCGGAGCACATCGTCAGCGGTCTCGTTCCACGCCTGGTAACGCAGCGTTGACGCGCCGCAGTTAGAGGCCGCACCCCAGAGATAGACCACGAAAATCGCCAGACAGACATCAAGGACCGTCGACTTCATCAATCCGCCTCCTTATCGGATGACGAAATGTATACGTAGTTTTTTTCCACTTCGTTGTGATTCGAGCGCCTCGTGTTGAAGCCAACGCACCGGGCTACCGCTGTAAGAACATACGTGGATCCGGTATCTTGCCGCCCCGAAGCTACCCCCGTCATCCCTCTACTCACCGCGCTGCACCGCACCGCAAAGGCAAGCTCAACTGGACCCCGCCATTCCCGAAACACCACTGCTGAGTTCGATGCTGGGGTTCTTCATCACCCTGGTTCTTCTCGTTGGCTTTTACATGGTCCGAAAGCCAGAGGAGCGCAGCTGGCTGATGCCGGTAGCGCTGATCGCCTTCCTTCTGAAGGCGTTCATCATGCCATTCTATTTTCAGTGGTTGATCTATATCGGCGAAGGAGGCTTTGCCTATGTCGACGCAGGCCGTGTCCACAGACAGTCGATTCAAATGGGCGAGGAGATCGTCTACGAAACGGCGAGACTAACACCCGGCTGGGCTGCGGTCGATCCCGGCTTCTATCAGCTCACCGCGTACACGTATCTCATCTTTGGGCCCAACACGCTGATCATCCGATTCATCCTGATCATGTGTATCAGCATGTCGTTGCTCTACACATACCGAATCACGCGTATGTACTTCGATGAGCCAACGGCCCGGCTTGCCGCCGGGTTACACGCCTTCATGCCCGCTCCGATCTTGCTGTCGCTCAACCACCGCAAAGATCCGGTCGTGCAGCTCATCGTGATGTTCGCGTTCTATCACGCTATGCGTGTATTTCGACAAGATCAGGGTTGGCAAAAATCGGCCTTCATGGTGATCGTTGGTCTGTTTGCCGTGTACCCGTTTCGAAGCGGACTCGTGTTGCCGTTTATCGGCATGATGGTGATCTGCTTTGTTCTCGCCAATCGCAACGCGCTGCAGGGTATCGCCCTTACCCTCATCACGATTCTCAGCTTGGTAGTTTTGCAGCTATCGGTCGCCGAAGACTCGAGGATCAATCTGGATACGTACGCTTCACGAGCGACAGGGAAGCTTGCGGACAGCGCTGAATTCTCGGACACCGGCGGCTTGACCCGTCTATTGCGCGTAACCGGTCCTCTCGATATCTACAAAGTTCCGTTCGCCGCGGTTGCGTACTTGTTCCTACCATTTCCGCCGAACATCGATGGCTACCCGGTCACGATCCTGTCCTCGTTTCTTCACTTGGTCGCGATGTTCTTACTACCCCACATGTTGATCGGCGCGTGGAGCCTCATCCGCGCTCCAGACTGGCGTCTCAAGTTGCCGCTGATCGTTTTTCCCGCCGTCTTCCTGCTTGTGCTCGGCGCAGTTCACGTTGGATTGCTCAGATATCGCGAGATTTTCTATCCCGTTTGCATGATCTGGATTGCAATTGGCTGGCGCGCTGGAACGCCGGCGGCGCTGCGACTGATCGTCTATGTCGGACTTTTGATCCTGACGATCCCGATCTACTTGGCTCGATTCGGTTTTCTATAACCACGGGACGTTCGTCAGAAACCCGGCGCGCTCAGCTACGGTTTTACGAGCCGATAGATCCAAACACGTTCGAGTTCCGTGGGATCACGGTGGAACATAGAGTGGTCGGTCCACGCTGTGCCGAATGCAGCGACCTCGCCCGATTCAGTTACGCGTTCGGCCCGCGATTCATAAATTGTTTCCCCGACTCTCATACGAACCGACGAGTCGTCAGCGATGTGGGTCACCCACTCGGTTTCGGTATCACCGGCATTGAGGTAGAGGCGTCCGTCAATTTGCGTGTACGCCACGTTCACCGAGTACGGTTCACTCGGGCGTGTTTCGATTTGGACAACCGCAAAGTCTTCAGCCAAAGCCCAGGTTTCGGGCGCAGGCTGAACTTGGCCGGAAAGCGCGCCGGCGGAAAGAAACGGCAGTGGACCATTGCAACTCGTTGCAAGCGCGCCGGTTGCCAGGATCAGAAATAGGCGCGAAATTTGAATGCGGGGTGCGCTTGACATGGACTTCCTTTCTATGGCGATAGATACGCCGGGTCATGAGAACTCTAGACAAATGTCCAGCCCGTAGGACTACGAATTGCATTTTGCACAATTCGAATTCGCACCGCTTCTGCGCCGGGGGAAGCCAGACTTGACCGACACGGGTTTCGAAGACGCTCTGGAGGTTCTACGCAAGCCGGACGTTCGCAAGCTCTTCGTGGCGTACCTCGTGACCTATGGAGGGACCGCGCTTGCTCCCATCGCCATGGCGTTCGGCGTGGTCGAACTCACCGGCTCGACGAGCGACTCGACGATCATGATCGCATATTCGTTTTTGGCGGGAACCGCGACGGTTCCGATCCTCACCGCGCTGATTCTCGTCATGGCGCTCCATGCACCCGCCGTGAACGGTTTCATCATTCAACTGGTAGATCGCGAAGACCTGCACCTTGGCTGGGAAGCATTCTCATCCCGCACTCGGCTCTGGGGGAGTCCGCCCAAGTCTCGCTCCCTCTTTAGCGAACACCATAATTTGCACCGGGGAACATCGCATTCAACGCGAACAGAAACACTTCGCGAAAAACCGGGCCGAAGAAGTTCCACGCGAGTAGCAAGCCCACCAGCGAAAACGCGGGCTTACGCATCATGTTTTGCACCTTGCGTGCTGTGTCGTCGTCGAAGAACAACCCCAGTGCTGTGCTCCCGTCGAGGGGCGGGACCGGAAGCATGTTGAACGAAAATAGAATCAGGTTCATTGAAAACACGATGCTCAACACATGCGCGGCTCCAGGCCAAAGCCCTTGGTCGAGCGCGCTCACGATCGAATCAAAGCTGGGCGATGTGCTGCGCAAAAAAACACCGGACAGCTCGCCAAGCTTGATCGCGATACCGGCGATCAAAACCAGTACAAGGTTCGCGCCTGGGCCCGCAAGCGCCATCCAAGCCGCGCGCTTCGGATGGCGGTCCGCCCATGCCACGTTGTACGGCGCACTCGCGAAACCTAAGGGCCAACCGATGGACATGATCGAAAGGATGGGCATCACGATCATCCCGACCGGCGACCGGCGCATGTGGGGTTCGGGGTCAAGGGTCACTTGCCCGCCCTCATACGCCGTCGAATCCCCACCGAGAAGCGCCGCATACGCGTGCGCTGCTTCGTGGCACGTGACCGAAATCAGAAACCCCAAGTACCACAAGATGCCGCTGCCGAGGCCTTCCACTTTCCGCTCCTACCCGATCGGTTTGTCTTCGTCGGTTTCGACCTCGCGCCCACTCATAAAGAAGCGACGGCCAATCCCGATCACACCGGCAATGATCACGATGCCGAATTTTTTGAGTCCCAAGAGCAAGGGTGCAAACTTGGCGAGAAGCCCCGCCTTGGCTGCGAGCTTCCCTGCAACGAGGGCCCCGATCCCATACGCGGCGACTTGATCGACGTCGGGGTCGAAGTCGACGTATCGGCTGCCTTCTTCGAAAGCCACCATGGGGAGCAGGTCCTGCATCGCCGTTTGAATCGTCGACAACTGGTCCATGCCCCCGACGGCATTCAAAACAAGAACGCCACGCCGACCCAGCGCCCGAATGCTGTAGTTGAGGGTGTGGCGACGATTGCCGCCAAAAGAAATTTCCTTGGCCCAATAGAGCTTGTGGGAGTCGGGATCATAGTACGGCGGCTCAGCCCATCCGATCAGTTCGAGCCCCGAATAACCGGCCTCGATGCGCGCGGAGTTCGCTGCGCTTGTTTCTTCTTGCATGGAAGCCAACAGTTCGACGTAATCGATCTCCGCCGCATCTCCGTCTTCAACGTAACCGTCCTCTTCGTATTCCACGATCACGGCCCAGGCGCTGGTTCCGATCGGATCGAAGTCGTACGGAATGATCGCGCCCAGCACCGATGGGTCTGGCGGGTTGCCCCAGGCTTCTTCGAGCAAGCGCCGGGTGTCATTGGCGTCGAGGAAAGCGAATGCATCGCCCAGACGGAACTCGGCGCTTGCGCCCGGGACCGTCGTTTCTCCCCGCTGCGGGTCGAGGCTCTCTGTGAATTCTGCGAACCACTGCTGAACCTGCTCTTCAGTCATTCTTTCTTCGGCTTGGACGGAGCTGGACACGCCTATGAGAAACGCCAGAGCGGCGAACACGATCGAAGTACGGGTCAATGAGTTTCCTTTGGCCGTTCGCCGGGTGCGCGAACGTCGGATCGTGGTGCCGGACCACTGGGCGGCGAAGCGAAGCCACCAAACCCTAGCAGTTCGCCGACCGGTCCAAGAGGAAGTCGCTCACGACTTCAAACCCATCCCCCATTTCCGGCACGAACTCGCACCGGAAATGGGGCGAGAAGGCGATCCAGTTCGTAAGATGTCCCCACGCAGACCACACCCACTACGCAAACGAATCGAGCAGCCCATGAGTCCGAGCCAAGCGGAGCACAGCAAAACCACGACGCCAGATACGGATTGGAAGCAGCTTGCCGGATGGGTCGAACGCTGCGATGCGCCGGCAATCGAAGCGTACTTGAAACAGCTTTCCGAAACCGACCGCGTCCACGACCTCGGGCGTCTCACGGCCGATGCCCGCAGTGAGTTACTTGGCCTTGTGCACCCTGAGTATGCGGCCGACCTCATCGAAGAGATGCCGAAGCTGCTGGCTGCTGAGGCGTTTGAAGACCTCACGCCGGACAATGCCGCTGAGATACTTGAAGAGCTTGCGAGTGACGATCAAGCCAACCTACTTCGTCACATCGAACCTGAAAGCGCAGAGGCGATCCTCGATCACACCCCGTCCCTGGCCGCAGACTCAGTTCGCGGCCTGCTCGAGTATTCCGAGGACACCGCGGGCGGGCGAATGATCACCGAGTACTTGGCGGTTCCGGCGACTCGGTCAGTGCAAGACGTCATCGACGAAATGCGCGCAAATGTAGAAGAGTATGCAGACTACGCGGTCCAGTACGTATATGCCGTGGACCAAGCGGGCGCACTCGCAGGTGTGGTTCCGCTGCGTGAGCTTCTTCTCGCGAGACCCAACCGATCCATCGCGTCCTGCATGGTGAATACGCCGGTCAAAGTTCGTGCCGACGCACACATTACCGAAGTTTTCGAACTCTTCGACGAATACGACTACATCGCGGTACCCGTTGTCTCCGAAGACAAAACCCTTGTGGGCGCATTGCTGCGGGAAGATGTCGATGAACTGCGCCTCGACGAAGCCCACGAACAAGAACGAAACGCTCGCGGCATTGTTGGCGGTGAAGAACTTCGCTCGATGCCCACCGCCGTCAGGTCTTCACGCAGGCTCGCCTGGCTTTCAATCAATATCGTTCTCAACGTGACGGCTGCAAGCGTCATTGCACTCTACGAAGAAACGCTTCAAGCGGTAATCGCACTCGCCGTTTTTCTCCCCATCATTTCGGACATGAGTGGTTGTTCGGGGAATCAATCGGTCGCGGTGAGCTTGCGCGAATTATCGCTCGGCTTGATCCGGCCGAAAGAATATCGACGCGTCATTGCGAAGGAGTCGATCGTTGGCCTGATTAACGGAGTCGTACTCGGGGCGATACTCGGCGTGCTGGCGTGGTTATGGAAAGACAGCGTGGCCTTGGGACTCGTCGTGGGCTCGGCACTTGCGCTCAACACCGTTGTCGCCGTCTGCATTGGCGGATCTGTGCCCCTATTGGTGCGACGTTTAGGTTATGACCCCGCACTCGCATCGGGTCCGATGTTGACCACGGTGACCGATGTCTGCGGCTTTTTCCTGACGCTCTCGATTGCCACCGCCGCACTGTCTCACTTGATCGCGTAACGTTGCATCGGTGCATCCTGAATAGATGCAGGAGAGAAGCCGAAAAGAAACTTTCGAGCCTGCAAAGATCGACTCGTGAGCGAGGCCCGACATCGGACGCTTAAAAATGATCCGCGGCAACGTCATGCCTAACGAAATACATTGATTGCAAAACGCCGAGGTATCGAGTGGGTCGGCTCATCGACGTGCCGCTTCGACCTGTTCACCAAGGCCTTCCGTCGTCCAACGCTCGAGTGGATCATGGCGATAGGCGCAGTGAAATCGTTCGTCGCCAGCAACACGATCGCACTGTTGATCTACACGTTGCTCTCACCCGACGGATCAGCGCGACATGTTGGGGAGCGGTTCCTGCATTCGCTTAGATCAAACTCGCGCG
>DUBZ01000068.1:0-306 GCA_012960035.1 Myxococcales bacterium
CGACGTGTTGAACCGGTACCAGTGGTCTAGCTCGGGGTTCACGGGAACGGCACCCGATGGAGCGGCCTTCACCGACTTCCTGCCGCGTTTGAACGGGACTCTCGGTGGGCTTCCGTGCTTTGCGGGCCACTGCGACTGGAGACTGCCGGTCATCTCGGAGTTGCAGGGCATTATGGTCGGACCTGGAGTCACGTCGGTTGCGGACGCGGCTCCAGCAGACCCGGTGTCGGGTACGAATCCGACCGGGCAAGCGACGACGTGCAGCGTAGCGCCTTGCACCGACCCGGCTTTCGCGGCGGTCGGCGG
>DUBZ01000068.1:423-21948 GCA_012960035.1 Myxococcales bacterium
GAGCTACTGCAAAGGCAGCGTGAGCGACTTCTCCGGCAAACCGCGCTTCTTCTTCGTTCGTGCAGTTCGCGCCGGCTCGTGCACGGACTAAGGCGGACGCGGGCACTCGCTGATCTCACGCACTGCGGCTTCGCTGGACTGCTTCTTTCTTGTCGCCATAAAGACACTCTCCTCGGGGACGATGTCCCCGTGATGTGTCTCTTAGATTAGATCACCCATGTGTCCGAATAGTTAAGACGGGAAACAGCTGGGCACAATCGCCGGGTCCCGGTCCCGACCGAGCTTGCGCGGTGGGTTCGCGAACACCACAGGCCGGGTCCGTGCGAAGCGGGCACCCCATTGTTCACCAACCCGGAATCAATCGGCCCTCGAAGTGATGCCGGACGCTGGAGTCCATCCGCACGACGACGAGTAATGCTCAGTGCTATGAAACAAATCGGTAGGCCCAATGCGTGGCGACCCAACGAAGCATTGCGTCACTGCTTCGGAACACGAACAGCAGAGCGCTTGCTTTCCGAAGGCCAAGGCGAGCACGACGCAATTCGAATGGTCATGAGCATCATGGGCCACACTTCAGACTCAACTTCCCGCCGCTATGTCCAACTCGCAGTAGAAGTTCTGCGTGAGGCAATAAAGTGATATTACCGGTAGGTTCGGGGAACATCGGGGGAACCGAAGGGGAACAAGGCCATTTAGGCCCAAATTTCCTCAACGTTCCCGAGTAAGTTGGAGGCGGCGGCCGGATTCGAACCGGCGATCGGGGCTTTGCAGGCCCGTGCCTTACCACTTGGCTACGCCGCCATCCAACTACTCGCTGCCGGGGCCTCGGGTTCGACGTGGCGTCGAAGTTGTGAGGCCGGCGACCCAATAACCGGGAGCTAGGAGTTACCTCGCCTGCGTCTTGGCGTCAATTTCTCGGGCAAAATCAGATGGCTCGGTGACGGGCCTCCGGCGGCGATCGTTGCTAGCAATGGCATCGCGAAGCGCTGTGCCCATGCGAGCGACGGGCCCAAAACTCGGAGTAGAAAATGAAATGGTTGGCACTGATGGTGGGGGGCGGACTCGGTGCAATTCTTCGCTACACGCTGTCGATCTCGGTCGATCAGCGCATGGCGGCGAGCTTCCCGTTGGGGACATTCGCGGTCAATGTCCTCGGCTGCTTCGTCATGGGCATACTTGCGACGTGGCTCGATCAGCGCGGCATCAGTTCGCCAACGGTACGCCTGTTTTGGGTGACGGGTTTGCTCGGTGCGTTTACGACGTTTTCCGCGTTCAGCTTTGAAACCATCAAGCTGATCGAAGACGGAAAGATGTTGCACGCGACCGCGAATGCGGCCGGCAGCGTTGTGGCATGCGTGTTCGCGGTGATGGCGGGCATTGCCGTCGCGCGCGCGCTTTAGTCGCCGCGCTTACAACGCCTTCAACACCTTCAAAACCTCCAACAACAACTACTACTACAACTACAACGCCGGCAAGGCGACTTGCTTGCCCGCGACTTCGATCGTTTCGCCGGAGTCATCCACCGCGTTCATAAACTCGGACTGCGCGCGGTGAGTGAAGCGCGCTAAGACACCTTTCGGTTCAAGGTCGTGTTTGACGCGACAAAGCAGCGCGCCGTCAATCGGCGACGTGGTCAGCGATGCAACGTCCATCGCGGCCTCGCCTAAGTCGGACAACTTCACGTTTCCGCGAGCGAGGTCGATGTCCTCTACGAAGAACCCTGCCTCTTCAACGTCGACGAGTCCGCGAAAGCGACCGATCTGCACGACATGCACGCCGCCCTCTTCCGGGAGGTAGCGCACGGAGACATCGAACTTGTCTCGCAGACGTTGGTTGCGAAACGCCTGCCCCTCGTGGGTCCACGAGCCGTCGTGATGAAGCACTAAATCAAACGACGAAAGCGGCGGAGGCCCCTTCGCGAACGGGGGCTGGTTCGCTTCTTCGATCGCGTGGTCGAGATCGGCAGGCTTGGTTTGCGGGTCGCTCATGCAAGCAGTGTCCTGAGATCAGGAGCCCGGTGCAATGACTGCCGTGTCCGCATTCGAAAAGGCACGACCAAACGTGGATGCAACCGCTTCGCGCGCCCGGGAAGCGAGAGGACCATCCGCGCCCTGCTCTGCGAGAGACGTCATCGTGACGTCCGCGAGACCACACGGCACGATGGCATCGAACCCACTCAGATCGACGTCAACGTTCAGTGCAAAGCCGTGATACGTGATCCAGTGACGAACCCCGACACCAATCGATGCGATCTTCTGGGTTGGGCGGCCGATCTCCGGCGCTACGAACACTCCGGTTCGTCCGGGAACGGTCGTTGTCTTCACCCCCAATGCGGCCGTTGCGGTGATCAACGCAGCTTCGAGGTCTCGTACAAATCGGTGCACGTCAACCGCGCCGCGAAGGCGCAAGTTTAAAATCAAGTAACCGACGAGTTGGCCAGGGCCGTGGTACGTCACATCGCCACCCCGTCGCACTTCTTCGACGGCAACCCCGCGAGCCGCAAGCGCGACTTCATCTTCAAGCAAGTGTGCGCGGTCCGTGCTGCGACCCAGCGTGATCACTGGCGGATGTTCGAGCAGGAGCAGTCGGTCGGCGCCGCCGACGCGCACGTCAGCCATCGCAGCTTCCTGCAGCTCGAGTCCGTCGCGATACGGAACGCTACCGAGCCAGTCGACGCGAAGCGGTTGCCCAGGGTTCGAGCTCGGCTCCTTTGTGCGCGGCTCGGCCGGCATGACTAGAGATCGAAGTCCGCGCTTTCGAGCAGCTCGCGGACGCGGAAGAGAAACGCGTTCGCGGGCGATCCGTCGACGGCGCGATGATCGTAAGACAGCGCCAAGTGCATCATGGCACGAATCACGATCACGTCTTCCCCGTTCACGGTTCTCACCACGGGGCGCTTTACCATTTCGCCCATGCGCAAAATGCCAACCTGGGGCTGGTTGATGATCGCGAAGCCGTAAAGATTTCCTTTGCGACCTGGGTTCGAGATGGTGAACGTGCCCCCGCGCAAGTCGTCGGCAGAGAGCTTCTTCGTTCGAGCCCGCGTCGAAAGATCTTCGATCGCCGCCGCCACCCCGGCGAGGGAAAGACGGTCTGCGTTACGGATGACAGGGACCATGAGTCCTTTTTCGGTCTCAACAGCGATCCCAATGTTGACCGCGCGCCGCTCGACGATCGAGTCTTCGATCACCGAAGCATTCAAAGCCGGGTTCTCGCGCAGCGCACGCACGACCGCGTGCACAATGAACGGAAGGAAGGTGAGCCCGATCCCTTGGGTTTTTTGGAAGTCCGCTTTGTTGGCTTTGCGTAAATCCGACACCGCACTCATGTCGATCTCTGCGACGGCGCCGACATGGGGACTTGTGCGCTTCGAATACACCATGTGGTCGGCAACGAGTTTGCGCAGCCGCGTCATGGGAACAACGCGATCCCCTTCTTCGACACCGGTCCCAAAACTCTGTGCGCTCGCGCGCTGGGCCGCGGGTGCGGCGGATGCGGCGGATCGAACGGGGGCAACAGAGGCAGATGGACTCGGCACTGGAGCTTGTGCGGGGGGTGCGGATGTTTGTGCGCTCACGTCGGCACGCGTCACGCGGCCATGCGCACCGCTTCCGCTCACAGTCTTGGGGTCGATCCCTGCCGCACTCGCTGCACGGGTCGCAAGCGGAGTCGGCGGCGGTGCTGGGTTACGGGGTGCCGCGGATTTTGCTTCGGTCGGTGTCGGCTGCGGGGGCGCCGCTTGCGTCTGTTGTGGCGAAGCGGGTGCTTTTGAAACACCGGCGCCCGCGCCAGTCTCGTCGATCACCGCCAGCTGCGCGCCGACTTCGACCGTATCGTCGACCGCCGCCAGAATTTTCCCCACAACCCCCGCACAAGGCGATGGGATTTCGACGTCGACTTTGTCCGTCGTCAACTCGACGATGATTTGGTCCAAAGTGACGGTGTCGCCCTCGTTGACCAACCATCGCGCGACGGTTCCCTCGATCACGCTTTCTCCGAGACTTGGAACCTCAACCGAAACTGACATCGAACCCCATTCCTGCGCTTAGCGCCTGTAGGCGGCGTCCACCCCTCACGCCGTCAAATTAATTATTCTGTCGTCTGCTCGACCTATTTCGAGATCGGCCTCCCGCCCCGAGTCTTGAACTGCGTCGCAAGCGCAGCGGGGTCGGACACAATACAACGGCGCCGAGACTAGTCGCCCGGGACGCAAAACGCACCTCGATCCCACGCTCCTGCTGTATATTCTAAGGGGCCCGACCCGATCGGCGGGCTCGTTCGAATCACTCGACACTAGACTGGAATCGCGATGTCCGCGCAGGAGTATCAGCCGCAGCGCAAGCTCCTCGCCTGGGGCGTGCACTTGTTCACCGCGAGCGGTGGCGTGTTCGGCACACTCGCCCTCGTTGCGATCGCGCGAGGCGATTTGCCCTTCGCCGGTATCATGATGCTTCTGACCATGGCGATCGACTCCGTCGACGGCTCACTGGCTCGTCTCGTTGGGGTTTCGGACGTCTTGCCTAGGGTGGACGGACGACGGCTCGACGACATCATCGACTTCGTCAATTTCGTGATCGTGCCCGTGGTATTCATGGCCGCTGCGGGGAGCCTGACGCACTGGTTCTTTATCGCGCTGCCGGTGCTCGCCAGCAGCTACGGCTTTTCGCAACTCGACGCCAAAACCGAAGACGACTTCTTTCTTGGATTCCCATCGTACTGGAACGTTCTTGCGATCTATCTTTGGATGATGGATCTGTCGCCCGCTGCCGGCGACGCGTGGTTGCTGGGCTTGTCGGTCGCGGTCTTCATCCCGCTCAAATACATCTACCCGAGCAAGATGAAAGTGCTTCGCAACAGCACCTGCATTGGCGGGCTCGTGTGGAGCATCGTGGTGGCCTGGACGATCCGCTACCCAGAATTTGCCACCCAGTACCACATGGTCGAGATTACCTTGTCGTACCCCGCGTACTACATCGCGTTGTCGGCGTGGCTCGGGGAATGGCATCTAGGGCCATACCGGCAACAAGAGTCCGTCAGCCCAAGGGACTAGGCGCAACTCGAACGCCGCGCGTGGCCCATCCATCCCCCTCGGTTTTCGATTCGAGTTATCCCCCAACTGCGAAGCGCATGTGGCATCCTCGACACATGTCGAAGCCAAACCAATCAGTCGGCGTTCTGTTGCTGAACCTCGGGACGCCCGACTCACCCAGTGTTCGCGACGTGAGGCGCTACCTGCGTCAGTTCCTCTCGGACCCGCTCGTGATCACGATCCCTCAGCCCCTGCGCTGGTTACTGCTCAACCTCGTGATCTTGCCTTTTCGGCCCAAAACCTCGGCGGCCGCGTACCAAAGCATTTGGATGCCCGAGGGATCGCCGCTGCTTCACTATGGGCGTGAACTCTCTAAAGAGGTGAGCAAAAAGCTGGGCGACGGATTCCACGTCGAACTCGCCATGCGGTACGGCTCTCCCAGTATCGAGAGCGGGCTCCATTCGTTGCTCGAACGACAACCCTCGTCGATCGTCGTGCTTCCTCTCTTTCCGCAGTACGCCACGGCGTCGACTGGAAGCGCACTGGCCGAAGTGAAACGGGTGCTTCAGGGCAAGCAAAACGTTCCGCCAGTTACAACGATCGGCGCATTCCCGGACGATCCGCGTCTGTGCGACGCCATGGCCGAGGTTGCACGTCCTATCCTCGAAGACGAAAAGCCAGACCACGTGATCTTCAGCTACCACGGACTTCCCGAACAGCAGGTTCGAGACCTCGACACCGGGGGGCAGCACTGTCTCGAAAAATCCGATTGTTGCGATGCGGCCTGCCCCGAGAATCGCAATTGCTACCGAGCGCATTGTTTTGCGACGACGCGTGCGTTGATTGAAACGCTGGGCCTCGCAGCAGAAAACACGTCCGTCGTGTTTCAGTCGCGGCTTGGGCGTACGCCGTGGCTTGATCCCGACCTTGTCGTCGTCTTGCCCGAACTTGCGGCCCGCGGGATCAAGCGGCCGGTCGTTCTGTGCCCTTCGTTTGTCGCGGACTGTCTTGAGACCGTCGAAGAAATTGGCATCCGCGCACGCACCCAGTGGAAAGAACTCGGGGGCGAGGCGCTCTACCTCGCGCCATGCGTCAACGCCGAGCCGACTTGGGTGGATGGCGTGGTGTCGATGGTTCGCGAGCGCGTGAGCTAGAGCGAACGCACCGCTTCTGTGAAGGCGCGAACGCCTTCCACGGGTGTCCCCGGAAGACAACCGTGCCCAAGGTTTGCCACGTAACCCTTTGCGGGTGCGGCGTCTCGCGCGAGGTCGCGCACCATGGCGGCGATTTTCTCGGGCGGCGCTGCAAGCACCGACGGATCCATGTTGCCCTGGAGTGCAACGCGCTGGCCGTGGCGACGCGCCGCATCGGCGAGATCGACGCGCCAGTCGAGGGACAGAACATCGACACCAGACTCCACCGAGTCGTCAAGCAAGTGAGCACCGTTGTTGATGTAGAGAATCAATGGCGCTTGGTCGCGGTTCACCCGCTGCGCGATCTCTTGGTGTCGCGGCAAAACCCATTCGCGATATTCCGCAGCAGTGAGCAAGCCCGCCCAAGTGTCGAAGATTTGAACCGCCTGCGCGCCCGCTTCGATTTGCGCGTTGAGGTAGCCCACTGAACTTTCGGTCAGCTTGTCGAGCAATGCGTTCAAGATCTCGGGCTCCCGGTACATCATGCGTTTTACGTGGGCGAAGTCCTTCGAGCCGCTGCCTTCGACCATGTAGGCCGCGAGCGTAAACGGTGCGCCGGCGAAGCCGAGAAGCGGGACCTGCCGCCCTTCCAGTTCGCGACGCAGCGTCTTCAAGATCTCGAATACGAAGGGAACACTTTCGCGCGGTTCGGGAACCCTAAGCTTGTCTACTTGTTCCGCCGAGCGAATCGGCTCGGCGAGCACGGGGCCCGGAGCGAAGTCGAGGTCCACCCCCATCGCGGGGATCGGGGTAAAGATGTCCTGGAACATGATGACGGCTTCACTGCCTACGAGGTCGATCGGCTGCAAGGACACTTCGACCGCGCGGTCTACGTCCCGGCACATCTCCAAGAAGGTGACGCCTTTGCGGACCTCTCGGTATTCGGGCAAGTAGCGCCCTGCCTGTCGCATCAACCACACCGGCGGACGATCGACGGCCTCCCCGCGGCAAGTGCGCAGGAATCTCTCAGTAGCGGTCAACTTTGCGGGGGCGCTCGACAATGCCTGGCTCCTTGTGGGTCTTGCTTGCGTATTCGATCGTTCCGACAGACGCAGACCTAGTAGCTGCGAAGACTCGCCCAGCGGTCCCGGTGGAAAGCTGCATCTCCAAAGGTAAGTTCGCACACTCGTGCGCGCTTCATGTAAAAGCCGACATCGTATTCGTCGGTCACCCCGACTCCGCCGAAGAATTGAACCGATTCATTCGCGGCGTGAACGTACGCGTCGGAGCACGTGGCTTTTGCGAGTGAAACGAGCTGGGCCGCGTTGTCATCTCCTGCGTCAAGGGCACGGGCGGCCGCCATCACCGAAGAACGACAGAGTTCGATGTCCATGAAGACGCGTGCCGCGCGATGCTTGAGCGCCTGGAACGTGCCGATCTTCACACCGAACTGCTCTCGTTCCTTCAAATGCCCCAAGGCACTCTGGAAGGCTTGGTTCATCCCGCCGAGCATCTCTGCGCAGAGTCCCACCGTGGCCAGGTCGGTTACCTGGCGCAAGATCTCGAGCCCTGCGCCCTCTTCGCCGAGCCGCGCGCTGGCATCGACGGAAACACCGTCCAACTGCAGAAGCGCAGCACTCCGATGGTCGACACGATGCTGTCTTGTTCGTGTGAGTCCGGCTGCGTCGGCCGCAACAACGAACAGGCTGATGCCCGCTTCGTCGCTCTCGCCGCCGCTGGTTCGCACACTCACGACGATGTGGTCGGCGGCGTGGCCGTCGATCACTTGGATCTTCTCACCGGTGAGCTTGTACGTGTCTCCATCGCGCTCGGCCTGGGTCGACACGCGAGCAAGGTTGTAACGACTCCCGGTTTCCTGCGACGCGAGCGCAAGACAGGTCGAACCTTCGATCATCGGGTCGAGCCACGTCTTCTTCTGCTCGTCGCTACCGGCGAGCGAAAGCGCCTGCCCGCCCAGCAAGATGCTGGAGATGAAGGGCTCGGGTGCGAGACATGCCCCCGCGGCTTCGAGTACGGTGATCAGCTCGGCCATGCCCATGTCGGCACCGCCGTTCTTCTCGTCGAAGGGAATCCCGACCCAGCCAAGCTCTGCCATTTCTTTCCACAGGGCTTTGGAGTAGCCGACTTCGTCACCGCGATCACGCAGGGCACGAAAGCGAGCGACCGGCGACTTTTCG
Organism: Myxococcales bacterium; assembly: GCA_012960035.1. Classification (GTDB taxonomy): domain Bacteria; phylum Myxococcota_A; class UBA9160; order UBA9160; family UBA4427; genus DUBZ01. The sequence goes on from DUBZ01000068.1 coordinate 8,784, forward strand.
GCCAGGAAGTCCGCCGCGGTTTCGGCGATTAGTTGTTGTTCATCTGTAAGCGAAAGGTTCATTTTGATCAGTCCGGAAGGCCAAGCACGTGCTTGGCCAAAATGTTGAGTTGGATTTCAGTCGTGCCGCCCTCGATGCTGTTGCCTCGGGTGCGGAGCCAGGCGCGGGTGCGGTCGAGCTCTTCGGGCTCAAAGCCCGGCCCTTCCCAACCCAACCCCTGCGGTCCTGCGAGGCGAACTTCGAGTTCGCTGCGACGCATGTTGTTTTCGGTACCGAGGACCTTGAACATCGAGCTCTCGGCTCCGGGCTGATGCCCCGCCTTGGCTTTGTCGTTCATGCGCTGGGCCGCGTAGCGAAACTTGGCCGCGTCCATTTCAGACTGCGCAACCTCGTGGCGAAAAATCGGATCGGCGAGCTTGCCGTCTTCTTCCCCGAGATATTTGCTCGCCATCTCAACCAGCGTGCCACGCCCCTGCTTTTTCCCGCCGCCACCGCCGAACACCCGAGCGATCATCGTTCGTTCGTGGCCGAGCAATGCCTTTGCGACGGTCCACCCGGCATCGATCTTGTGAATGACGTTTTCGACCGGCACGCGCACATCTTCGAAATGGGTTTCGCAAAAGGGCGACTTCCCACTGATCAATGGAATCGGGCTCACGCTCACGCCCTCGGTCGCCATGTCGATCAAGATGAACGTGATGCCTTCTTGGTTCTTCACGTTTGGGTTGCTGCGCACGAGTGCGAAGATCCAGTCGCTGTGGTCAGCATACGAAGTCCAGACCTTTTGCCCGTTGATGATGAACTCTTCGCCTTCGCGCACAGCCTTGGTCTGCACCGATGCGAGGTCGGAGCCAGCGCCGGGTTCGGAATAACCCTGGCACCAGCGGATCTCGCCGCGGCAGATGCGTCGCAGGTGCGTTTGCTTTTGTTCTTCATTGCCAAACTGAAGCAACACCGGGCCGATCATCGTAAAACCGAAACCGTCCACCGCTGCGGGCAACCCGAGGCGTCCAATTTCTTCGGCGAGTACTTTGGCCTCTTGCTTGTCGAGCCCACCGCCTCCGTATTCGACCGGCCAGGTCGGCGCCGTCCACTGTTTTTCGGCCATCACGTCCATCCAGACCTTGTGGTCAGGTGTCGCGAACTTCGCATTGCGGCCGCCCCACGTGTAGCTGTCTAGATTGGCGGTGCCGTAGTCACGAAGTGATTCTGGCGCGTTCGCTTCGAGCCAGCTGCGCGTTTCTTGTCGAAACGTTTCGATGTCGGCCATAGGGAGGCCCTCCATGTTCATTGGTGCTTTGCGTTGTGTGATTCAGTTTTCAATCGCGGTTGGATCCGCTGCGGTGGGTGCGAGGTGTTCGTTGTTTAGTCGCGCAGTTCCGCCGGTAGTTTGAAGGTCATGCCTTCGTCGACCTCAAGCAGCGACTGCACGTCGACATCCCCTTCGTGCAAGGTTTGCAATCGCTCGATCACTTGTTGGATCAAAAATTCGGGTGTCGACGCGCCGGCGCTGATCCCAACACAGGACACACCTTCGAGCCAAATGGACTCGATCGCGTCTGCGTTCTGAATCAAGTAGCTGGGAATGCCGCGCTTGGCTGCGACTTCGACCAGGCGGTTGCTGTTCGACGAAGCGGGCGCCCCCACGATCAAAACTAGGTTCGCTTCCTTCACTAGCTCTTTGACGGCGTCTTGTCGGTTCTGGGTCGCGTAACAGATGTCATCTCGCTTGGGCAAGACGATCTTTGGGAAGCGTTCTTTGAGGCTCTGTTTCACGGTCTCCGTGTCATCAACCGAAAGCGTCGTCTGCGTGACACAACCGAGGCGCTCAGGGTTACGCACTTGGAGCTTCTGCACGTCTTCAACGGTTTCGACCAAGTACATCTGCCCGGGCGCTTGCCCCATCGTCCCTTCGACTTCGACATGACCCGCGTGGCCGATCATGATGATCTCATAACCCTGCTCGACCATGCGCTTGACTTCGACGTGCACCTTGGTGACGAGCGGGCATGTTGCGTCGATGGTGTGATGGTCGTGGGCGACGGCTTCGTTACGAACCCGAGGCGACACGCCGTGGGCGCTGAAGATAAGCTGCGATCCAGCGGGGGCCTCGGAAGGTTCTTCGACGAAGATCGCGCCCTTCTTACGCAGGGCATCGACGACGTAGCGGTTGTGCACGATCTCGTGCCGCACGTATACCGGCGGGCCGTGACGCTCGAGAGCCCTCTCAACGATTTCGATGGCGCGGTCCACGCCGGCGCAAAAGCCCCGGGGACTCGCGAGCAAAATTTTCATGGAGCAGACCCTAGCATCTACACCGAACGACACCGATGGCTCACGTGCCTTGGCTCGGTGAATTACGGCAACGACAAGTCCAAACACGAATGAGCGGCGACACGTTTTAGGATCCGATAGGCTGCGCCGCGCCATGCCCGATTACGAACCCGATCCTGAGTCGCAACCCATCTCGACCGGACCGGACGAGTTCGACGACCCCGAGTCCGCACCAGGGCTCCCAGCAACCGGCCTCGCATCCCGCGCGATGCCCCGCGGCGAGTCACAACCCATCACGCTGCGAGAGCGCCTGGCGCAACCGCGGATGACGGGCGCCATTCCTGAGATCTTGCGCCTCGCCTGGCCAGTGATGCTTGCCACCGGTGCGGTCACGCTCGCGGGGATGATCGACCGCGCAATGGTGGGACGACTCGGAGACGACACAGGCGGCGCCGCCGTTCCCCTCGCCGCTGTCGGCATCGCGACTCAGTTCTTTTTCCTGGTTCAGAGTTCGCTCTTCGCAGTTGGCCTCGCGTGCGTTGCCCTGATGGCCCGGGCCATCGGCGCGCGCGACCCGCGACGAGCACAACGCGCGTTCGGCGCTTCGATCCAAGTCGCCGTCGCGATCAGTTTGGGCTTGAGCATCCCGATCTCACTCGCCGCGCCGTGGACTTTCAAGTTCCTCGGACAAGTGGACGAGGTCACCCAAACCGCCCTTCCCTACCTGAATCTCGTGCTTGCGTCTTCGGTCTTGATGGCGGTGTCGTTGGTGATCGAAAGCGGGTTTCGTGCGAATCGCGAAATGCGTTTGCCGATGCGAATCGCCATGGTGGTCATGGTCTTTAAGTTGACCCTCAACGGCGTCCTGATCTTCGGCTACTTGGGCTTCCCACGTCTTGAACTCATGGGCGCGGGCCTCGCGACGCTGATCTCCCAATGGGTCGGGCTGTTTTTGTTGGTGCTTGCGTTGCGTAAGTCTGACGAGACTTCGCCCCTGGCCGTTCGCTTTCGCGACGTCATCACATTCAACCGACACACCTGGGACGTTGTGCGCATCGCGATCCCGGGGATCGCCGAACGGCTCGTCATGAACACCGCGATGCTGAGTTACATCTGGGTGCTTGGGCACTACTACGGAACGTTGTCCGTCGCCGCATACACGGTTGGGATTCCGCTGCTCGCTTTCACCTGGATCCCGGGCCAAGCTTATTCGCAATCGTGCGCAACGTTGATCGGACAAGCGCTCGGCGCCGGCGAACCCGACGAAGCCGAACGCATCGGCTGGCAGTCGGCGGCGCTCGCGATCGTGACTGCCGTGATCCTCGGTTCCGTGGTCGCCGTGTGGCGATACGAACTGGCGGGGCTGTTGACCGAGGACCGCGCCGTCATCCTGGCACTCGGCCCCTTCATGCTCGCCTTGGCGCTCGCCCAGCCACTGCTCCAGCTTCAGTTTACTTTGGGCGGTGCACATCGCGGTGCCGGCGACACCACCACGCCCCTCATCGCTGCCTGTATCGGCAATTGGGTCTTCCGAGTTCCGCTGGCGTTTGGCTTCGCGATCATTGTGGAATCTGACGTGTCGTGGATCTGGTACGCCTTGATCTTCGATCACCTCGCTCGAAGTGTCGTGCTCATCTTCACCTTCAAGCGCGGCAAGTGGAAGACGAAGCGCGTTTAGCGGTTGCGCCTCTCGCTATGCAACGATGCCCAAGCAACGGTCGCCGACGATACTACGACGACGAAAAATCGAACGTAAACTCGCCGTCCTCTGCGTCGACCTTGACACGCCCCCCCTTGTCGAGGCTGCCGAACAACACTTCGTCCGCCATGGCGTCCACGATGTCGCGCTGGATGATCCGCGCCAGAGGTCGCGCACCGAAGTCGGGGTCGTAGCCCCGTTCTGCCAGCAACTCTCGCGCGGCCGGTGCAAGTTCGATGCTAATCTTGCGCTCGGCAAGTTGTCCTTTGAGCTCTCCCACGAACTTGTCGACCACGAGGTTCATCACGCTCGCTTCGAGCGACTCGAAGATCACGACCTCGTCGAGGCGGTTGCGGAACTCGGGGCTGAACAATCGCTCGAGCGCCTTTGAAACACTGCCCGACTTTCCACCCCCGAAACCGATGGCCGTCGTCGACGCTTCGCGGGCGCCGGCATTCGATGTCATGATCAAGGTGATGTGACGGAAGTCCGCCTCCCGCCCCTGGTTGTCGGTCAAGATCGCGTGGTCCATTACTTGAAGCAAGATGTCGAACACGTCGGGGTGCGCTTTTTCGATCTCGTCGAGCAAGAGCACCGCGTACGGGTTCTTGCGCACGTCTTCGATCAACTGGCCGCCCTGGTCGTAGCCCACGTAGCCCGGAGGCGCGCCGATCAAGCGCGACACCGCGTGCTTTTCCATGTACTCGCTCATGTCGTATCGCATAAACGGGACACCCAGGGTCTTGGCCAGTTGTTTGGAGAGTTCCGTCTTGCCGACCCCCGTTGGCCCCGTAAAGAGGAACGAGCCAATCGGCCGGTCGGTGCCACCTAAGCCAGCGCGGGAGCGCTTCACGGCGCGTACAACGGATTGGACTGCAGCGTCCTGGCCAAAGACAACCTTCTTGATGTCGGCTTCTAGCTTGAGCAAGCGCTCGCGATCTTCGCCCTGTGTGCGCTCGAGAGGGATGCGGGCCATGCGGGAAATCACGGCTTCAACGTCACGCACACCGACTGTCTTTCGTTTTTTGCCCCGAGGTCGCAAGCGAATCGCCGCGCCGGTTTCGTCCATCACGTCGATGGCTTTGTCGGGCAGAAAGCGATCGCCAATGTGGCGCATCGAAAGGTCGACACAGGCCTTGAGCGCGCCGCTCGTGTAGCGCACGCCGTGGTGCTCTTCGTATCGGGAAGCGAGCCCCTTCAAAATACGGATGCAGTCTTGCTTCGACGGCTCACCGATGTCGACCTTCTGAAAGCGGCGCGCGAGCGCGCGGTCGCGCTCGAAATGACGGTATTCCTGATACGTCGTCGACCCCATGCAACGCAGCTTGCCGTTTGCGAGCACGGGCTTGAGCAAGTTCGATGCGTCGACGGTATTGCCTTGCGCGGAACCCGCGCCGAGGATTGTGTGGATCTCGTCGATGAAGAGGATCGCATTCGGGCGCTCGTCGAGCGCGGCAAGCAAAGCCTTAAAGCGCGCTTCGAAGTCCCCGCGGTAACGCGTGCCGGCGAGGAGCGAACCCAAGTCGAGGGCAAAAATTTCCGCGCCTTCGAGGTCGTCGGGCACCCTGCCCTCGTGGATGCGCAGCGCCAAGCCTTCGGCGAGCGCCGTCTTCCCAACACCGGTCTCGCCGACAAAGATCGGGTTATTCTTGCGTCGGCGCGCGAGGATATGAAGGGTGCGTTCAAGTTCGGTGCCGCGACCAATCATCGGGTCGAGTTCAGCGGCGGCCGCCTGTTCGGTGAGGTTCGCGGTAAACGCTTCGAGCGGGTCGGCGGGAACGCCTTCGGTTTCTTCGCCAACACCCGGGCGACTATTCGCGTCCATCGGTTCGCCGGGCCCCGGGTTGCGGGTCTTCACGACGCCGTGCGAGATATACTGAAGCAAGTCGAGACGATCGACCTCCTGGGCGCGCAACAACACGACCGCGTACGAATCGGGCTCTTGGTAAAGCGCGACGAGCAGGTCGCCAATTTCAACTTCGTCTTTTTCCGAGCGGGTCGTGTGGTCGACCGCATGCTGGAGCACGCGGTGAAAGGCCAGGGTCTGTCGGCTTTCGACGACTTCGTCGTCGGGAAGTTGTTCGAGGTCTTCTCGAAAGAAGCGTTCGAGGTCTTGCTTGAGCGACTCGACGTTGCCGCCGCAGCTCTGGATGATGTCGACACCGGCGTCGTCGTGCAAAAGCGCGAACAACAAGTGTTCCACCGTCACAAACGCATGACGCCTGTGCACCGCTTCCTGGTAGGCCGACTGCAAGGTCAGCTGCAACTCGCGACTTACTCCCGCCATTTCAGTTTCGCTCTCCAACCATGCATGAGGCGCTTGTTCTCTTTGTTCTCTTGCAACTCATTCTTTCTCAACGCCAGACCGCAGGGGGTAGCCCCTCTCTTCGGCCAAACGGTGCACCGTGGCAACCTTTGTTTCTGCGATCTCCCGTACATAGACCCCAGCGACCCCCATCCCCGCTCGATGCACCTGCAACATGATCTGGGTGGCGGCTGCGGGACTCTTCCCAAAAACCTGTACGAGAATACCGACCACGAAGTCCATCGGCGTGTAGTCGTCGTTGTGGAGTAGGACCTTATAGCGGTCCGGTCGCTTCGTCTTCTTTCTTTCTTCGGTCGCGACACCAAGGTCGCGCTCGTGCTTCGGCGGTTTTACACCGCCCCCACCCCCTCCGGCCGTCACGCCCGCGCCCATGAAGACGGAATGATCTGAAACACAAGGTTTTTGAAAACGAAGAAGATATGGCTCCACACGGGGACAATAGCCCGAACACGTTAGACTGCATTGCCATGCCGAGAATCGAGATGACGGAAGGGGTAAGCACATTGCCCCGAGAAGCCTGGAACCGCCTTGTTGTTGACGAGTCACCTTTTCTCGAATGGGATTGGCTCGCGTCCCTAGAAGAGACCGGCTGCGTCGGCGGAAACACCGGCTGGATCGCGCGAACCCTCGTCGCCTACGAAGACGAAAGCGACGGCAAACCACAAGAGCTTCTCGCCGCCTGCCCTCTCTACATCAAGTTCAACAGCGAAGGCGAGTTCGTCTACGACCACGGCTGGTCCCACGCGGCCGAACGCGCCGGCATCGCCTACTTCCCAAAACTTTTGGTCGGCGTCCCCTTCACCCCGGTAAGCGGCGCACGTTTTTTGGTCGCCGAAGGCCAAGACCGCGTCCAGTGGGCGAGGCAATTCGGTGCCGCACTGCGCGAAATATGCAACGAACAGGACATCTCGGGTGCCCACGTCAATTTTTGTCGCCCCGACGAAGTCGACGCCCTGGCCGAAATGGGTTTCGACAAGCGAGTCGGGTTCCAATACCACTGGAAGAACCGCGACTACAAAAACTTCGACGACTACTTGCAGTGCTTTCGAAGCAAGCGGCGGAATCAGATTCGCAGAGAACGGCGCGAACTCGAAAAGCAAGGTGCGCGACTTCAGTTTTATGTTGGCGACGAAGTCACACCGGATGTGATGAAGGAGATGTTCCGCTTCTACTTGGCGAACATTGAGAACCATCATTACTGGGGACGGCAGTATCTAAACCAAGCGTTCTTTGATGTGATCACTGAACGCTTTCGGGATCGGCTGCAGATCACGCTTGCTTGGCAAGGAGACGAAGCCGTCGCGGGGACGATGAACGTGTTTAAAGGTGACGTTTTGTACGGGCGTTACTGGGGAACGGATCGACACCTGCGACACCTGCACTTCAATACTTGTTACTACGCGCCGATTGAGTTCTGCATTGAGCGTGGACTCGCGCGCTTTGAACCGGGCGCGGGTGGCGAGTACAAGCAAGTGCGCGGGTTCGATGCGGAGCCAACGGTGAGTGGTCATTACTTGAAGGACGACCGGTTGGCCCATGCGGTGCGAGCGTTTCTGGTGCAAGAGCGCGATCAGTCGGCGCAGACGATTGAGTGGTTTCGTGAGCAGAGTGCGTTGAAGCCGCGGAGTCAGGAATAAGGTTGGGCATTCTATAATCAAGAATCAGGAGGGCAACGCGTCGCGATGACTGAATGGGTTCACGACCTACCGGACGGTATTTTTGAATGGATCGCCGAGGTCGGCGATGGCAAGATCACGCGGTTGCGCAGGCATGTCGCGCGACGAGAGGCGTGGATCGTCGACGTAACCCGTCCCGATGGCTCGGTGCTCGAGGGTTTCCTCCGCCTACAGCGCGACACATACGGCAACCCGCGGCTACTTGAGCGAGAGACGCGCATCCTGCAAGCGCTGGGTCAAAACGACATCCCCGTGCCGGAGATCCACGGCTGGAACCCGGAACTGCGCGCGACCCTCATGGCACGCGACCCCGGTCGCTCGGACCTTGACGCAATCAAAGACCCCGCACAACAGCGAGCCGTGATGGAAGACTTCGTCCGCATCGTTGCCCGGTTTCACACGATCGACCTCGACACACTCGGGCTCGATGACATCATGGCGCCGCGCCCGCAAACGCCTACCGCCTGCGCACTCGACGAGGTAGACCGGGTGCTCGCGCAGATGGGCCGTCCCCTCGAAGATTGCGACGACCCACTCACAGTCTACGGCATCGATTGGTTGCGACGCTTCGCGCCGGAAAAAGTCGCGCGTGTGTCACTCGTCCAAGGTGACACCGGGCCCGTAAACTTCATGTTCCAGGGCGACCGTGTGAGCTCCGTCATCGATTGGGAGCTCGGGCACTACGGTGACCCACTGGAAGATCTGGGCAACATCATGGTACGCGAGTTGTACAACCCGAGCGGCGGACTCGATGGCTTGTTCGAACTGTACGAACGCGAATCTGGCATTCCCTACGACCGATTTCGCGCGCGCTACTACGCAGTGCAGCAGAACGTGCGCGGGATGATGGGCATCCACGCCATCTGCAACGCCGCCCCGCCCAGCCAACCACTGGCCTGGTATCTCTGCTACCGCTACCTCGGCGACCGAGCGACCGCGCAGATGCTCGCGGCCGCGATGGAAATTGAGGTCGCGCGTCCGGAGACACCAGACGACAAAGACAAAGTGGACCCGCTCGTCGCGGGAGCCCTCTACGCCCAGGAGCACGACGTCGCACCTCGGCTAGACGATCCCTTCGCGAGACAACGCTCGGTGCAAACAATGACGCTCATCCGCTGCATCGACCGACGCGCACGCTTCGGGGCCTGGCATGAAGACGAAGAAACCCGCGACCTCACCGAGCTACTCGGCAAACGGCCCGCAAACGCAGCCATTGGGAACAAACAGCTTTGCGACCTGATCCGCGAACGCGCCCTCGAAGACGCGCCACTGATCCGCTTCCTCACACGCAAGGCCTACCGGGACGAATGGCTCTACGAACCGGTCACCGTGCTTTATCCGAATCGTGTCTGGTCGGAGATCGACTAACGAGAAGCAGGATAGGCAGAGTTTTGTCGAAGCGTCACGACTCGACAACCAACCACGAGCGAGCGCGGTACGATTCGCCGATTAGCTGGAGGCGTGATGGGACGTGTAGCGGGCAAGGTGGCCATTGTGACGGGCGCAGCACAGGGGCTGGGAGAAGCAGACGCACGCATGCTCGCTGCCGAAGGCGCGCGTGTGATCCTCACGGACATCAACGAAGAAGCCGGGAGACAGGTGGCTTCTGAAATCGGGGCGGAATTCTTCGCACAGGATGTCTCGGACGAAGCAAGCTGGGCCACCCTCGTCGATGGCGTGATGGAACGACATGGCCAGCTCGACGTCCTGGTCAACAACGCGGGTATCGCGTTTATCGCCGATGTCGAACAAACCACGACCGAAATTTGGCGACACACTTTGGCGGTACATCTCGACGGCACCTTCTTCGGTTGTCATTACGCAATGCAAGCGATGAACAAGAGTGGCGGAGGTTCGATCATCAACATGTCGTCTACGGCTGCCCTAGTCGGGCTCGCACCTTATTTTGCGTACTCGGCCGCAAAGGGCGGGATTCGCTCTCTAACGAAGTCTGTGGCTGCCTATTGTCGCGGTCAAAAAAAAGGCGTGCGATGCAACTCCGTACATCCGGGAAGCATCGACACCCCGATGGTCGAAGCCGCGCTTTCCGGGTTAATGGACCTCGAACTCAGCGAGCAGACCGACCGCGAAGCCACCCGTCGCGCCGTTGGCCTTGGCGAACCGAACGACGTCGCATTCATGGTGCTGTTTCTTGCTTCGGACGAATCCAAGCATATCAACGGAGCCGAGATGGTTGTCGACAACGGCGACACCGTCGTTTGATCAAGACAAAAGGTCCGCCGGCAACCCCCACAGAGGAAATGAGCGATGAACATCCAAGGCCTTGTCCACGTAAACATCAACTGCAGCGACTACGACGTCTCACGAACGTTCTACGAAATGCTCGGCTTCGAGGTCTACCTCGAGGTTCCAACCCGCAACACACGGGAAGTCGCCGAGGCGGTCGGCTTTGACGACTACGAGATTCGAGGCGCGCTCATGCGTCACTCCTCCGGCCGTGCCCCGTTCGTCATCGACTTGCTCGAATGGAAAGAGCCCAACGATCGCGCGGCCCCCTACCCGGCCCTCAATCATCTTGGGATCGCACGCATCGCCCTCGCCACTTCAGATCTCGAAGCAGACCTCGCGGAACTTGCGGCAAACCACGTCGAACTCATCAGCGAACCCGCAACCGTGCTGTGGAACGACCGACCGAGTTCGCGGTTCGTCTGCTTCAAGGACCCGGACGGCACGGTGCTCGAACTGGTTCAGGACGTCAGCAAGAACGAATCGGCAGCGAGACGAGTCTCAGGCTCCGAGCTCGGCGTTTCCGCCGATACGTAGTCCTTTGTCAAACCGGAATTCCGGTGGAGAGATGTCCGCGACGGGCAAGTCGTTTTGCAAAAAGTACCCGTCGGCTCATGACTCCTTCGCGTCCGACTTCGTCGCGAACCAGATGTGTCCGGCGGTATGGCCGCCGTCGACCATGTATTCGGCGCCATGGCAGAAACCGGCGTCGTCAGAAGCGAGAAAGAGCACCACGTTCGCGATGTCGCGCGGCGTCGCCTCGCGCTCGCCGAGCACGCCACCCTCCAAGCCGCGTAGTTCGATGGTCTCGCCCGCGTCCCTACGTTGCTGAATGTTCGAGATAAAGCCTTGGGTAAGTTCGGGGCTGCCACCAGCGGGACACACAAGATTCACCCGAATACCGAGCTGCCCCAATTCAAGCGCCGCGCTTTTTGTAAAGCCGCGCAGGCCCCACTTGGATGCGCTGTAGGGTGCAACCCAACCCATGCCTTCCATGGCGTCGATCGAGCCTATGTTGACGATCGCACCCCCGCCGGCCTCCTGCATGTCACCAAGCACCGCGCTCGTGCCGATCATCGGGCCAATCAGGTTCACGTCGAGGATGTCTCTCGCCTTTTCGACGTCGAGTTCGGCGATCGGGCCAACGTCGAGAATCGCAGCGTTGTTGACTAGCACGTTGACCGAACCGAAACGCTCGCGCGTTGCTTCGACGGCGCGGTTCCAATCGCCTTCACTTCGCACATCCATGTGCTGAAACATTGCAGCGTCGCCAAGCTCCAATGCCACCGCCTGACCTGCTTCGTCGAGAACATCGGCGAGACACACCCGCGCACCTTCTTCGACAAAGAGCCGGGCGGTCGCCGCACCTGTACCTCGCGCGGCACCCGTGATGATTGCAATCTTCCCTTCGAGTCGACCTGTCATTCGGGTCCTCCTCTATCCCACCACCGACGACAAGTGCTTAAGGATACGTTTTCGCGCCTCGGGTTGTCGCGCCAATACGCGGCGGGAACATGTCACACTCGACGACTTCAGGGTCGGTATACGGAGTGTGCTCGGTGTCATGAGCATCGGAATCTGACGCATGAGTGGCGATATCGGAATTGATTTCGGCGGATTCTTCGAGTTTAGTTCGCTAGTAGCGCGCCCGGTCTCCCCAAACTGCTTCGAGGCGGCGCTCTCGCCCGCAGCCCGAGCGATAGCGATAGCAATAGCGGATGGGGTTCATTTCGTAATCGTTCTCGTGCGAGGCGAAGACAGGGGCAAACGTCGCCCCGGCTACCGCGGAGCCCGACTCGGCTCAAGGTGCGACCACGCTACGGGGAGCGAAATGTCTCGGTTGGGCTTGCGGGGCGGCATATTGAACTCGGGCGGCGGGCTCCACGCCATATCACGCATCGTCTCGCCGATGTGCGTCATGTTCAACATGTCATGGCTATAACAGAAATGCCCATCGCCGACGTAGTACAGGATCGAAAGCCCGGCGACGGACCACGGTTCTCCGTTTGGTTTCTCACCGAGAATCTGATCCCATTGACTCACCAATCGATGACCGTCCGCCATCGTCCAGTGTTCCGGCGTCGACCAGCCATGCCCCGTAAGGCCCGCCATCGAACGCTCAAAGAATGCGCGGATCGCATCCTGTCCCTCGATACGCCCCCAAGCAGGGTCGATATACGCAGCGTCCTCGGTGAAAAAATCTGCAAGCGTTGACCATGTCTGCCGCCCCGCGTCGACTTCAAGGCGCTGCGCCACGAATCGCTCGTAGGTTTCGAGGGCTTCATTCTCAAGTGCGGTGGACATCGGCTCTCCTCCGGGCGCATCGCCGCATCACGCGACCGAACCCAACACAACGAGTAGCGCTCTGGGGCCATCTCTGCAGGGCTCGCAATGCGCTGATCGGTTAGACGATGATTTTCTCAACCCGACGGCTCGAAGTCGACGAGTTCGGCTCCGTCTTCGACCTGATCTCCGACGGCATACCGAAACATCTTTACGCGCCCAGCCGACGGCACCTTGGTGGTGTGCTCCATCTTCACCGCTTCGCACACAGGACAAACAAGCCCTGTTTTCGCCAAACGTGCTGATAAGGGATGATGATGTCAAATCAGCGGCCGGGGATCGAAGCCCGGTGGCGGCCCCCGGCAAGCCCTGGCAGAACGGAGCCCACGAAAGCTTCAACGGAAAGTTCAGGGACGAATGTCTCGGCATGCAGTGGTTCAAGAACCGAATCGATGCGAAGGTCGCAATCGAAGACTGGCGAAAGAGTTACAATCAGGTTCGGCCCCACTCAAGCCTGAACAATCTCACGCCAGCGCAGTACGCTCGAAACATCTCAACAAGGAACCCGGAGCCAGCCATTTTCTAGGAATCTTTGGTCCGATGAAAGCAGGCAGGTCACTACGATAAAACATTTTTATTTTTTAAATGCCAAGTGTAGCC
>DUBZ01000069.1:0-1256 GCA_012960035.1 Myxococcales bacterium
CGAGTGTCTATGCGATTCCTGCCACCGACTCGCGACAAGCCCGCGATTCACTGAAGTTTCTCTACAGACATATTCGGCGGCCTCCGAATAAAACGCGTACGCAAATCCGACCGAGGGGGCAGCACGGCGCATCATTTGTGCGTCCAAGTTCGACTCCCCTCTTTGCAATTCCGGTTTTACCTAACGCTACGGAGACGAACTCAATGCGCATCGCAAGCAGTCCGCGAAGACTTTCAAGGGTCTCGTTCACGTTCCCTATCCTGATCTTGATCTTGCTGTTCATCGCCGGCGGTTGCAGCAAGCGCGACAAGCTTGGCTCTGCATCAGATGATGATGGCGGCGGCGGCGGTGGTCCTGGAATAGTCGGTGACGCGGGTCTTCCGGCGGTAGTTGGCGACCCTTTCTGTCCGGCTGACGATATCACCGGCGTTCCGACCACCGGCTATCGCACGATTGATATAGAAGCAGCGGACATCGTCGCTTGGTGCAGTGGTTGGGTATTCATTGCGGACAAGACGAACGAGCGAGTCGTCTTGCAAAACGTTTTCACTGGCGAAACAGGCTTCGTTTACGACCTGCCTGGCGCACCGGGCGATCTCGAGCTCGACGAAACGAATTCGCGCATTTACGCCACATTGCCGACGGAACAACTCATCGCGTCCATCGATTTGGTCGGAACCGAGCATTCGATCGTATTCGTGAATAGCGAACCCTTGAGTATCGCTCTTTCTGACGATGAAGTTTTGGTGGCAGCCGGTGGCGGTTCCGAACTTCGTGTCTACGCCAAGGTAACGCTAGAGCACATCATCAATTCTTCGGATTTCACGGGCGACTTTATTCGCTTCAATCCCGACGAACAACAGATTGTGTCCGCGAACGCATCAGACGTTTTCTTGTTCAACTACGACCTGAACGTCGTTGATCCCGACAACCCGATCTTGATGTTGGTCCCCGATGGTGAAGATCCAACCGGTAGCACTGGCATTGGACTCGAACTCTCGCCAAATTACGATCGATTGGCAGTTGTCGCCCAAGACGGAAACGAAAGCGCGGGTGGGCCATTCGTCATCAACGACTTCAACGCCGACACCGCCGAAAACACATTCGGTGGCTGGAAGGTCGATTCCGAAATCACGGGTGCCGCGTTTAGTCCTCTGAATGGAGGCGATAGCGACTACCTGCTCGCTTCGAGCGCAAGCGACCTCATCATCTTCGACACCGTCCGTCACGCCAAGGTCTCGAGCAGGACACCGAGC
>DUBZ01000069.1:1271-3607 GCA_012960035.1 Myxococcales bacterium
TTTCGCGCGGCGGCGAAATCGCGATTGGTAAAATGGCTTGCGGTTCGACCCCGCGCATCGAGTTGCACTGGTGGGCAGCGTCGGCGGGCTTCGGCAATTCCACGAGCCTGATCGGCGTGAATCAACCCGCGCTTTCAACGGTTCTTTCGACCGACGAAGCAGTCCCGCTTTGTACGACGGACGACCTCAACGCGGTGACGTCAAGTAGCGGTGGCTCACTCAGCATTCCTCGTGCCGGTTCTGTGGTGCCGTTGTGTGATGGTTGGGTGTTCGTCTCCGAACGCGCAACGAACCGGATCGTCATGCGCAACGTGGTTACCGGCGTGACCCTTGCCGAATGGGATCTGCCCGACATGCCGCGAGAAATGCTGATCGTCGACGGCCCGGGAAACAAGTTTTTGTTTGCTTCTATGCCTCTGGGCTTCGGGATTGCGCGCATCGACCTTGCGGGTCCTGGACTCGGAGACGTCATGTCGAAGACGGTCGAGGGTTTCCCGACCACACTGACACGCGGAAACGGCGACTACATCTGGACGAACTTCCACTTTGACGATCCGGAAGCGTTGGGCGTCCGAGCGATTCATGCGCCGAATTTCACGATCTCCACGCCGAGCATTTTGGAACTGGATTATTCGGGGTCGGCAAACACGATCGCTTTCGATCAAGCAACCGACCAGATGTTCGTAAGCGACGCGACCGGAACCGCACAATTCAGGCAGGGCGGCGGCCCGGCTACTGGCGCGGCCTTTGATTTGACGAACCCTGACGATGAAGAGTTCGACGAGCTCAACAGCGGTATCGTCGTCGCGTCGCCGGACGGAGACACGATCGCCTTGGTTGATCAGACCACCAAGCTCGTCTACGACATCGACGATGGCGAACTCGCCGACTTTCACAGGACGTGGTGGGATGTCGATACAGACGAACCGATTACCGGCCTCTCCTTCGATGCCTTGGGAGAAACTCTCGGCGTCGCCACCACGACAGAGCTGATCATATTCGATGCGACCGACGACCACGGCTCGGCCGAAACCGATGGCTTCGATCCATCTGGGTGCGGCGGTGACTTCGAAGCATTCCCGGCGATCTCTCGTGGCGCTGATATCGGTTTTTACAAATCGGACTGCGGAGATGGTGGCCTCAGCGAAACGATCTTCTGGTACGAGCTGTAGCCAACACGAAGTCTCGACTGATCGATGTGAAGGCGTGACACCTTGTCGAGTTGAACCCTCAGCCACGGGTTGAGAAAGGAATGACGAAAATGAAGATACGGCGTGCAACCGAACGAGCCTATTGTGCCGTCATCGTCTTGCTCATCATCGTGAGCGTAAGCAGTAGCGCCTCGGCACAGAACTTCGGCTGGGCGAGCACTGATTTCGATCGCGATGGGTACTACGTGGGCCTCGGTATCGGGACCGGGATCGATCTCGAGTTCGAAGACTCGAGCCTCGGCGAGGGCCAATCGGTCAGTCCTGGTTACGGCCTCAATCTGCGCGCGGGAACGAAGTCGGCCTACATGGGTGGCGAATTTCAACTCGAATACCTCGACGGATTCGATGTCGACGGTGGTGCGGTCGCGAAAGGTTATGACGTCCTCACCTTCACGGTGAACTTCAAAGGCTACCTTCCGCTTGGACGGCTTCAGCCTTTCATCCTCGTCGGCGGTGGAGCCAACGTGCTCTGGGTGGATACCAGCTTTGGAAACAAGAGTTACCTGGGCGGTGCGCTCCGCGGTGGAGCGGGAGTGGACTTCTATCTCACGCGAAACTGGGGCATCGAGGCGCAAGGGAGTTATGTAATGACGACCGAAGAGACACGCGACGCCGATTATCTCTCTGCAAACATAGGCGTGTTCTATCGGTTCTAGTCAGCCAAGGATGCTGTCGCCCCGCCTGGTCACCGCACCTGCGTCCAGACGGATGCCGCGAACTCATTTCGGCCCTCGTGAATACGCCGCCGCCGCAACCGGCCCAGCTCCCCACCCCCGCGTGGATTGAGCGCCGCGGATAGACCACGTCTGCACTAAAGGGGCGGTTGTTTGCACTTTCCTCGCAAGACAAACGCCACGCCGATGGCGGCGTAAGCGGGCGACACTCGCCGCCCCTCGCCGCCCATGGCGTAGTCTGCCGCCCCATGCCCCCCCTCGAACTTCGCGGCCTGTGGTATCTCGACGGTCGCAAGATGGCGCTTTGGAGCGCGTGCAGTCGGCGGCGGCTTATCGGTTAATGCGTCGAGCCTCGGCGCTTTTGTAAAATACGAAGCGCGTCGTAGTAATTTGCTGTGGGTGTTCGTGGTCTTACGGCTGAATGTCAGATTAAGGGCACACGCCAAGACCC
>DUBZ01000070.1:0-39091 GCA_012960035.1 Myxococcales bacterium
ACGCGGTCGAAAGTTGTGTGTGGATCGAGGATTAGGAATCACCGATGAACAATGTAATCGAGAGCTAGACGGAAGGGAAAGACCAAGGAAGGGGACGATCGGTTCGGGCACGATGCAAGTCACATCTCCCCGCGTTCGCGATGAACGGGTGGATGCCGATGCCGACCGCTGCCGCTTCACGAGCGAGACCCTGCCTCCGTACCTGCGACGATCGCCGAAGGTCGCCGAAGAGCCGGTCGGGAAGTTCGTGAAGCAGTACGACGACAAGTATCCGAATGCACCACAGGGCTACACCGCACTACACGGCACTACACCGCAGCGGATCTGCCGCTCGCCAATTTCTGGCTCGGGCTATGGCAGACGTTCCTTCGGCAGTGGGTGACGGTAGAGCTTGGCCGCATTTTCGTGGGCGATCATCCGAATTTCGTTGTCGGGGAGCGACCCCAGAACGTTTTTCATGACGTCTTGGGTGTCTGGCCAGGTGCCATCTCCGTGGGGATAGTCTGACTCGAACAAGATGTTTTCGACGCCAATGGTGTGTCGTGTCGAAATCGTCGACGGATCGTCGATCATGCAGAACCAGAAATTGCGTCGTAGCACGTCGCTGGGCGAGTTCTTTTTGTCCGGCCAGCCGTCGCCATAGCCCGAGCGCGCCATGATGTTATTGACCCGGTCGATCAACATCGCGACCCAGCCGATCCCCCCTTCGGACATGGCGATTTTGAGCTCGGGGAACTTTACGGGCCACGGACTCCACAGCCATTCGGCGCACGCCGACACCGCCATGGGGCCGAACAACGTGGCTCCAAGTTCGAGCATCGGTGCGCCCGGAGGCATTTTGGGGAAACCGGACGCGCCCACGTGGAGGTTCAGCACCGTCCCAGTTTCTGCACACGCGCGGACGATCGGCTCCCAATGTGCGTCGAAAACCGGGGGGTAGCCCAACTCGTGGGGTTGTTCCGGAACCGTGACCGCGGTGAATCCCCGCGCGGCGTTGCGGCGGATTTCTGCTGCGCCCTTCACCGGGTCGGATAGGAACGTAATGCCAAGTGGGACGATCCGGTCCTTGTGGGGCAAATGCCATTCTTCGAAGAGCCAGTCGTTCCAGGCCTGCGTGCAGGCAAAGCCGAGCTCCTGATCTTTGGATTCGGAAAAGAGCGTGCCTCCGAAGCCCGTCACGCCCGACGGAAAGTTCACCGAAGCGTGAATGCCGCCGATATCCATGTCTTTGATCCGCGCGTCGATGTCGTAGCAACCCGCACGAACTTCTGAATAGCGACTCGGTTCAACGCGATGATCTTTTTTGGGCCGTCCCGCCACGCACATGAACCCGACTTGAAAATAGGGTTGGTCCTCGAATATCCAGACTTCGTGGCCCTCTTCAGTCTCAACGACCTTTGGCGCCTGGTCTTGAAACTTCGCCGGCAGTCGCCCCTCAAAGGTGTGCTTTGGCTCGAGCAGGTGGTCGTCGACGGAAATCAGCGTGTAGTTGACTTTGCGGGGATCGGGGTCGGGCAGTAGTGGGTTGGTGACCGGACGCTTGATGCCGAGTTTGACGATTTTGACCATTTTGAGATCCTCCGCGGTTCGCGATGAAGTTCACGATTCTAGGGGGCGAAAGTTAGCCGGGCTCGAAAACCCGTAGTGCTCGCATTCGGTGCATGTTTGGCAAAACTACCTGGAAGCAACGGCCCGCGCGGCCCTTCGACCGAAGAAAATTCCGTCTCCGAGCGAAAGGCCACTGCAATAGCCGCCCACGGAAACTCCTGAAGTCGATCGACCCGCCGCGTACAACCCCGGGATGCAGTCGCCGACCGGGTCGAGCACCCGCGCGTCGCTGTCTGTGCGCAGGCCCCCCAACGTGAACGCCGCGTAGAGCGCGTGTTCAGTCGTGCAGTCGAGCGCGCCGTACGGCGGGGTTTGCAGTGGCTTGATGTATTCGCGGTTCTTGTGAAAGACCGGATCTTCGCCTTTTTCGGCGTGGCGGTTGTACACCTGCATCGTGGCTTCAAGGCTGCCGGACGGCAGTTCGAGTTCGCTCTCGAGTTCAGAGAAGGTTTCTCCGACCGCCGAAACCTTGTCCATATAGGTGGGCTTTTCGAAAATTTCATCGTCGACGATCAACCAGGCCCGCCCATTGTTGTGCAGCAGCGCGTGTTCTCCGAGGCGACCGTAGTAGGTGTCTTCGGTAACAAAGCGTTGGCCCTGGGCGTTGATCATGACACCGCGCTTGAGTCCCCACGGTTGGGTGATGGGCATGGAGATCGAAACGGCGCTCATGTTCAATGTTGCAGCCCCAGCACTCACGCCGAGGTTGATCCCGCTGCCATCGTCTCCTTCGGCTGCGACGCGCATTTTGCACCGCTTGGCGAGAGGAGCATGGTGTTCGAGCATTTCGTTGTTCAAGACGAACCCGCCAGTGGTGATGACGACGCCTTTGTTCGCGCGGATGTTTCGCTCTTCGCCGAAAACTGTGATGACGGCGCCAACCACTTCGCCGCCGGGCTCTTGGTAGAGCGCGGTGCAGCGCGCGTTCATCACTTTGGTTGCAGGGCAAGCTTCGACTTCTTCGCACAACACCTTCATCAAAAGCGGTCCGCCTTGATGCTCGATTTGCGGCACGTGTCCGCGCGGCGCGGGGTTGGCAATTTCGCAATAGGGGTGGACTTGCTCGGGCCCGGACCAGACGAGTCCGTCGTCGGTGGGCGGTTCGCCGCTAACGCCGTGGTAGTAGGTTTGTTTGAACGGGACACCGTGGCCGGTGAGCCAGTCGTATTGATCGACGCTGCCGTCGCAGTAAAGGCGAATCTTGGCTTCGTCGGGGTTTTCGCCGCACGAGGCCATCAAGAACTTGAACATTTCATCCGGCGTGTCTTCGAAACCGCACGCCTGCTGGAGGGGCGTTCCTCCGCCCATGTAGATCACGCCCCCGCTCATTGCCGACGTACCCCCGCCGCCGCCGCCTCGCTCGACGATCATGGTGGAGAGGCCGAGCGCAGTCGCGTCGAGCGTCGCGGCGGCTCCGGCGACCCCCATCCCGACAACGAGGACGTCCACTTCGTCGTCCCAATGACGAATGGTTTGCGGGTCACGGTTCAGCGTGGTCATTGGGGAGTCTCCGGGCTTGTGCAGTGAGGCAGACGTGAACTGAGATGGTGGGTGCCGCGCTCGGGGTTTGCAACCCAGAAGTTGGTTTCGCATGCGCGCCGGGCTCCGCGAGAACGAACGGTCTAGTGTGCGGCCATGCAGTGCGTTGAATTTGATCTGACACCAGAGCGACCCTATTCGCTTTCCCAAACCGTCGCGCGGCTCGTTCGCTTTACGACCCTGGTCGACCGTATGACCGACGACGGTGAATACAGTCGCTGCCTTCACTTGAACAACGAACTCGCACTCATGCGAGTCAACCAAGTGGGCCCACCCTCGCGCGCGACACTGCAGGTGACATTGCACGGTGAGCATGTTCGCAACAGAGGCGTACGCGAACACGCGGAACGAATCGTTCGTCGTTCGTTGGGTGCCGGTTGCAAGCTGGCTCCGTTTTATCAGGGCTTCCGCAACGATCCACTACTCGCCGACTCGGTTCGCGCCCACCACGGGATGGCGCTGTGTGGTGGCGCGACATTATTCGAATCGATGGTGACCTCGATTTTCGCGCAGCAGGTGAATCTCAAATTCGCCCATTCAATTTATGACGAACTCACGAACCGCTACGGCGATACGATCGAGGTTGAGGGGGAGACCCGCGTCGCATTTCCTCGGCCAGCGCGTCTCGCACGGGTGCGGGAGTCGACGTTTCACAACATGAGACTGACGAAAGCGAAGTCAGGCACCATCGTCCGCATGGCGAAGGCCTTTGCGAAGGGTGAACTCGATGAAGACAAGCTCGGTGCCCTTCCCGACGAAGACGTGATCGAACAGCTCGTGGCCTACAAAGGGATCGGACGGTGGACCGCGGAAACGAGCCTGATACGTGGCCTCGGACGCGTGGACGTTTTTCCGGCTGGCGATTTGGGCGTCGTCAAAAAGATCGCCATCGACATGTTGGGGCGCAGCAAGGTCGCCAGTGAGGCCGAAATGCGCGACTTCTCCGAACGCTGGCGCCCGTACCGCAGTCTCGCGTTGATCTATGCTTACGCTGTTTTGTATGGAGACCAGGACCCGCCACTGCGCTGTGCAGACTCCTAGTGATCGCGGCTCAAAATCAGTGCGCTGGTTGGAACCGCCGTGCCCGCCGTCACCAATACGTTCTGCGCATCACTCACTTGATTGACCGCGTGGCCGCGAACCTGACGCACACCTTCGGCGATTCCGTTCATGCCGTGAATGTAGGCCTCGCCGAGTTGTCCACCGTTGGGGTTGACCGGTAAATCACCGCCCATTTCAATGTTGCCGTTCTGGATGAAGTCTTTGGCTTCGCCGCGCTTGCAGAAGCCAAACTCTTCGAGCTGAGGAAGGACCAGCGGGGTGAAGTGGTCGTAGATCACCGCGGCCTGGATGTCGCGTGCGCTCAGGCCAGTGTCGGCCCATAGCTGTCGCGCCACGATGCCCATTTCGGGAATCCCGGTGATGTCGTCCCGGTAGTAACTCTTCATCATCTGTTGGTCTTCGCCGCTGCCTTGTGCGGCCGAGGCGATGATGGCCGGGGGTTGAGCGAGGTCCCGCGCGCGTTCGGCCGTGGTGACGATGAAGGCTTGACCGCCATCGCTTTCCTGACAGCAGTCGAGGAGATGTAGGGGCTTCACGATGAAACGACTGTTTTGGTGATCTTCGAGGGTAATTGGCTTTTGGTAAAAGAACGCTTCGGGGTTGGTCGCGGCGTGCTTGCGGTCGGCAACGGATACGCGGCCGAAGTCTTCACTCGTTGCGCCGTATTCGTGCATGTAGCGGCGGGCGAACATCGCGACCCACGAAGCGGGGGTCAGCAGGCCAAATGGGGAACTCCATCCGAATTCGACGTCAATCGGGCTCGGTGTCGCAGGGCGGTCTTGGACGCCGATGCCGAAGCGGGTTTCCGACCGCTCGTTGAATGCACGAAACACGAGGCAGTAGTTGCACGCGCCGCTGTGCACCGCCATCGCGGCTTGGTGAATGGTGCCGCAGGCGGCGCCCCCGCTGTGGTGGATGCGACTAAAGTGTGTGAGTTCGCGGATGCCGAGGTTGCGAGCCACTTCGATTTCGGGGCTTTCCTCGACGGTGAAGTTCACCATGCCGTCGATCTGGTGAGGTTCGAGGCCGGCATCGGCGATCGCCTTTTCGGCGCATTCGATCGCGAGGCGCAGGCTCGAACGTCCCGAGCTTTTTGAAAACTCCGTCGCTCCAATGCCCGCAATCGCAGTTTCGCCTGCGAACTTCATAGTCATGCTTAAACCCTTTGGCGGTGCTCTGTGTTGATGCGCTGTTCTCGTATGTGGATCGTCGGGTGTTAGGCCGGGAGGTCGAGGGAGATACTGCCCGTCAAGTGGTTGCCCATCCGGTTGTAACCGCGGATGGTGACTTCGACCGTGCCGCCGTTGTCCCCCGCAGTTCTTGACGTGACTTCTCCCGTCATGGTCATCGCGTCGTACGGGTAGTTCGGAACGCCAAGTTGAATCTTCAGATCCTTTAGGATCGCGTCGGGTCCCGCCCAGTCGGTGACGAACCGCGAGCTCAAACCGCTCGACGTCAAAATGTTCATGAAGATATCCGGCGAGCCGCGCTTGATCGCGAGGTCACGGTCGTGGTGCACGTCTTGGTAGTCCCGCGACGCAATAGCGGTCGAGACGATGAGCGTCGGTGTGATCGGAATGGGGCAGGGTGCGAGAGTATCTCCAACCTCAACATCCGCAAAGCGGAGGGTTGTTTCGTTGCGAGGCGGTCGTACGGGCCGGAACACCGGCAGCTCGACACCGTTGCAGTCTTGAATCACGACTTCGACATCCATGCCGAT
The DNA here is from genome assembly GCA_012960035.1 of Myxococcales bacterium. GTDB lineage: Bacteria > Myxococcota_A > UBA9160 > UBA9160 > UBA4427 > DUBZ01. Next base: position 5,930 of record DUBZ01000070.1, read on the forward strand.
TTTAATCTGGTCTTCGTCCAAGTTGACGAGGTTCGAGAGCAGTCGCGTCCCCTCTTCGAGTTCGATCAAAGCCACCACGAGTGGGTAGTCGAACGCTCGGGCCTTGGGGTGAACCGGCTCGACGTGGCTGTACACCTTCCCCCGTCCGCTCGCGACGACGTAGCCGAGATCGTATGCGCCGCACTTTGGGCACCGAACCATCGGAGGATGATGAAGCGCGCCGCAATCACACTTCTGGATGCGCAGCTCCCCCTCGGCGATGCCATCCCAAAAGAACCGGTTGTCGCGTGAGACTCCCGGCTTAGGGCGGCCCGTCCGCGGGGTTGCGGTGCCATCCGAATCCGCCACTTGAGCCATGCGCCCAGTGCCGGGTTTGAACTTCAAAATCCGAAACGTCATCGCGCCGATCACTTCACCCGACGCGGTCGTGTACTCGGTGCGCGTTGTGACGAAGTGTCCAATCCCGAGGGCGGTTTTCTTTTCGGCAGTGACGTCAACGACCGACATGCTGCCGTGCACGAGTTCACCGAGCTTGAGGTAACGGTTGTAAGTGTGTTCCGAGTTGGTGGCGACCACCGACGTGTAACCGGCGGCATCGAGGTCTGCATAAACCTGCACGCCGGGTTGCTTCGATGCCGCTTCGGGCGGAACCAGGCCGGGCATCCCCCATGCGTTCAACATGGCGGGGGGAGCGACGATGTCGCCGTGTGCGGACTTCGCTGCGTGGTCGGCGTCGAGATAGACAGGGTTGAAGTCCGTCATGGCGTCGGACCAATGCCGAATCATGGCTTGGTTTACAGCATCGCGTGCCGGGAGTGGCGCGTTGACGGCGCCCCCGATGCTGCTGCGCAGCTGTTCCAGAAACGCAGCTTTATCATCTTCGGTTCGTTCTTGGTTTGTGTCGGTCATGTTGGGTTCTCTGATTCGTGCGGGCACTCACGAAAAAATGGAGTGTCACGGTGGCGGCAGGATGGCGCCGCGGCGGTAGGGTAGAGGACGCCGACTGGATTCGATATTCGCGTTTGGGCGCGTGCGCCTTCTGGCGCGGAGACTCCTAGCGCAGCTCGAACTTGCCTTCTGTAGTCACGGCGACGTCACGACCACAGGGTTCGATGCGCAATAGCTCTTCGAGGGTGTCGTCGTCGTTGGTCGTCGCGAAGAGTCGAGACCCGTCGTCGAGCAAACAGGCAATAACGGCCTGGTGGGGTTTCTGTTCGAAGTAACTCAGCGCGTAGGTCTCGATTGTCGAGTTTGCGTTCACGTTCTGGGAGAGCGCCCGGGAAGGAAGCTTCGAGATTTCATCGTCGAGGCACGCATATGCATAGCCGTTGCGGGGAGGCTCAGCGGAGTAGACCCCGAAGGCCATCTTGCTGAACCAGCCACCGAGCGATGTGACGAGTGCCGGTTCCCCTCGCGCGTCCCGAACTTTGTTCATCGCCGTCGCGATCGAATGCATCACGTAACTGTTGAAGGGGCCCCCGCCATGGTTGAGTCCACCGGTGAGGGTCGGCGTCGCATCGTCGCCTAGGCCAAGCTCGCGCATGCCGACTTGGACCGCTGCGGGGAAGCAGCTGTAAATGTCGATCAGCGAAATGTCGTCGATCGAGAGGTCGGCCATTTCGAGCGCACGTTTTCCCGCGACTTCCAATGCGGTTACGCCGTTGTAGTTTTCGCGATTCGAGAGCATTGGCATCTTGCTGACTTCGACCACGACGTTGGGGTACACGACCCGGTCCATTGCGACGCCGTACTTTGCCGCGGCCTCGGACGAACACACGAGCATCGCGGCGGCTTGGTCGACGACCATGTTTGCAACCATTCGTTTGGTGTACGGGTACGAAACCATGCGGTTGCCGTCGATGTCGTTTCCGATCTGATCCGGGGTGAGTGCTACGTCATCCCAGCCATAGGGGTTTGCAGCCGCAACGGTACTCATGCGAGCGCACAACTTGGACACATAAGCGCGGTGGTCGGCGAGGGATCGGCCGCTCTCATGGCGGAGTGCGTTTTCGTACATGGAATAGACGCTTGCCGGCATCGCGAGGCCCAACGCGACTTCTTCCGGCGTAACCATTTGAGGGTCGCCGCCGAAGTGTCGCTTGGGCGACGAATTCGTTTGCGGTGTGCGCGCAGGTTGCCCACCACTGCGGATTATGCGTCGCTTGCTGTATTCCGCTTCGCCGCCGGTGATTAATACGATGTCATGTCGACCGGCTTCGATCTCTGCGATCGCGGTACAGATCAGGCGTTGAACGCTGCTGCCGCTGATCGGCGCGAGCCCCGTGTCGACGCTAGACGCACCGAGTCGATCTGCCAGCAGTGCGGCAGGATTCGAATAATCCCAGATGCCACGCAGAACCCAGATCGCGTCCACGGCTTGGAGGAGCGAAGGGGCCTTGGCGTCTTCGGCCGCGAGACGGGCCGCGCTTTCCATCAGCTGGATCGGTTCATGGGCGAGAGCGGAATCTTCTAGCTTTTGTTTTACCTGGCCGCAGCCAACGAGCAGCGCGGTGCGCGGATTTTGGGTCATCGATTCTCTCTTGGGGTTCGGGTGGGGTGTCCGCTGAGCCGCCGAGCGCTAGTCACGGGCGCTCTAGCAGGCTGCGGAAGAACCCCTCCCGTCGCATCGCACGCGTTTTTGCGTCGATCCCTGCGTTGCGAAACTTTGCTGTGCGCCCGCACCGCGGCGGCTTCACGCCTTGTGTTCGCCGAAAAACCGCGCACGCTGCTCGGTCCGGGGTTTTTCCGCCGCCTGCTAGTTGGCCGCGCACTAATCAGAGGATAGATACGTGTAGTCGCGCAACGCCTCTTCGAATCGCTTTCGGAGCAGGGTGGATTCACTGAGGCTGATGTCGCCCCGACGAAGCGCGGCTTCCGAGGTTCGTCGCACGCGTTCGATCAGGGCCGCGGGATCATATTGCACGTAACGCAAAACTTCAGAGACGTCGTCGCCTTCAACAACATGCTCAATGTTCATTTGTCCGTCATCGTCGACGCGAACGTGCACGGCATCGGTGTCGCCGAATAGGTTGTGCAAGTCTCCGAGAATTTCCTGGTACGCGCCTACCAAAAAAACGCCGATGAAATAGGGCTCGCCGTCATGGGGATGCAACGCGAGTGTTCGCTCTTCCCCTTGTTGGCCAATGAAGCGATCGATTTTCCCGTCGCTGTCGCAGGTAAGGTCCGCAAACACTGCGGCCCGGGTCGGCTCCTCGGCGAGTCGGTGGATCGGAAGTACGGGAAATAATTGATTTACCGCCCAGTGATCGGGCGCAGACTGGAAGACCGAAAAATTTCCGTAGTAGGTGTCCGCGAAGTCGCGTTCGAGGTGCGCGAGGTCTTCTGGAATGGGGTTGAGCTTTCGCACCGCGCACAGGATCATTTCGCAGCAATGCAGAAAATGGCGATCGGCTTGCGCGCGTTCGCGTAGGTCGAGATACCCAAGGCCGAAGAGGCTGTTGACCTCGTCGCGAATTTGCAACGCGTCGTGGTATGCCTCTTGGACGTTGCCGGCTTCGAGTGTTTCGAGGACGTTCGCAAAATCGTGCAGCGGCTTTGGGGCATCGTCCACCGGCGTATTGGGTTTGCGTTCCGACCGCAAACGATTCGTCCCCAGGACGTCAAAGATGAGTACCGAATGATGTGCGACCAACGCACGTCCCGATTCGGTGATGATGTCGGGGTGCGGCTGACCGACGGCATCGCAAGCTTCCTGGATCGCACTGACGACATCGCGCGCGTATTCCTGCATCGAATAGTTCATGGACGAATTCGAATCGCTCTGGCTTCCGTCATAGTCGACGCCAAGTCCGCCGCCCACGTCGATCGTTTTAAGACTCGTCGCACCGAGTTCGCGCATGCCGACGTAGATCCGACTCACTTCCCGCAGTGCTTCTTTGTGGGCGCGGATCGCGGTGATCTGTGAGCCGATATGAAAATGAATGAGTTCGAGACAGTCGAGCATTCCTTCGCCGTGCAGTCGGTCTGCGACATCGACAATTTCAGAAGGAGACAACCCGAACTTTGAACGCGACCCCGATGATTCGACCCACTTGCCTGCGCCGGCTGTGGCGGGGCGTCCGCGAATACCAACGTGAGGACGGATCCCAAGCTCGTGACAAAGCTTGATCAGGATGTCGATCTCGTGAAAGCGATCGATCACGATCACGGGTTTGCGGCCAAGGCGTTGCGCGAGCAATGCGGTTTCGATGTAGGTGCGGTCTTTGTAGCCGTTACAGATGATGAGCGCGTCTGGGGTATCGAGCAGCGCGAGGGCGATCAATAGTTCGGGCTTGCTGCCCGCTTCGAGCCCCATTTGCATTGGCGCACCGTACTGAATCAACTCTTCAACGACGTGTCGTTGTTGATTCACCTTGATCGGATAGACCCCGCGGTAGCGCCCTTTGAAGTCGAACTGCTCGATCGCTTCGCCGAACGCAGAACTCACCTCCGCGACGCGTCCGGCCAAGATGTCCGAAAAACGAATCAACATGGGAGACCGCATCCCGCGTCCCTTGAGTTCGTCAACAAGCGACATCAGGTCGACGCGGGGGCCTTTGTCTCGAAGCGGCAAGACTTCGACGGATCCGCGATCATTCACGCCAAAAAAGCCGTCCCCCCAACGGTTGAGGCCGTATAACTCGACGCTGTCCTTGAGAGTCCAGTCTTCCACCGCAAAATCCTTCGATGCGATCGAAACGTTTCGATCTTGGCGTGTAGTTGAGATACCGCTGAGATACTGCTGAGGTGCTGTTGAGGTGTCGTTGATGCGTTGTCGGTGTGGAACGCGCGTTTGCATTGTGCTTGAAGAACGGCCGTGTTAGAGAGCGTGCAAAATGAAGCGACGTCCGTGATTCACGGAGTGCCGTTTGGAACAGCGAAGTTGGCAATTTCTACTTCGTTTTCGACCCCGGACTCGAGTACCCGCTGCTTCGCAACGCCGCGGCTCACTTCGTGCGGTCCTAGCAACCACAGGGACGATGCCCCGTCTCGGTCCGCGTCTGCAATCACCCGCTTCAACTTTGGCGTTCCGAGGATCAATTCGACGCTACGCCCCAAGCCGCGCAAGTGGTTGGCAACTTCGATCGCGCTCCCTCGTTCGTCTTCACTGAAGGCGTAGACAACGTCATCGAGCCGTCGCTTGAGATCCGGCAGGCAATTCATGTCCGATAGGAGTTCGCCGATCACGACGTCGCCGAAACCAAACCCCGCTGCCGGAATGCTTTGGCCACCGAGGGTTTCGGTCAGCCGGTCGTAGCGACCGCCGCCGCAGATCGATCGCAAGTCGCCCCGGGTGTCGAACGCTTCGAAGACCACGCCCGTGTAATACGCCAATCCGCGGACCACCGATGCGTCGAAGACGACGCGATCTTCGATCCCGTAGGCTTCGAGCAGGCGCCAGAGTCGCTGAAGTTCAGCGCCGGCATCCGAACCCTTGGGCGCCGCGTTGACGGCGTCGTCTAGGCTCGAAAGCGAAAGCATCTGCACCACGTCCCGGGCTTCGGTCGCTTCGAGACGGATCTCACCAGTGGGGTCGACGAGCATGTCAACCACCTTGTCCGGGCCAATCTTTTCGATCTTGTCGATCACAACGCAGAGCGGCTCGAAGGCTTCGGGACGTTGCTTCAGTATTCCCGCGCGCAGAGAGTCTTCGAGCAGGCTGCGACTGTTGAGTCGGACTTTGACGTCGCCGCGCGCAAGACCGACGGCGTCGATCATCGTCAAAATCGCTGCAATCAATTCCGCTTCGGCGGCAACCGTCGGCTCACCGTAGATATCCATGTTCCACTGGAAGTGTTCTCGCTTGCGGCCCCGGGACATGCGTTCGTAGCGCCAGTTCTGGCTGACCGTGAACCACCGGATCGGAAAGCGCAGGCCGCCGGCACGCGCCATCACCATCCGGGCGATGGAGGGCGTCATTTCCGGCCGCAGGGCCAGGTGCCGGTCGTGGATCTCAAAGTGATAGAGCTGGTCGACAATTTCTTCGCCGGCCTTGCGCATGAAGAGTTCTGCATGCTCGACGATCGGGGCGTCGACCTCCTCGAAGGCGAATTTGTGCGCCGTGTCGCGGAAGTGGCCAAACAACCACTCTCGAAAGCGATGATCTTCCGGGTAGAGGTCTCTGGTTCCCCTCGGAGGCTTCAGGTTTTGTTTGCTCACTGCCGCTAAATAACACTTTCACCGGGCAAGCGCAGTGAGCAAGCGGCGTCCGGGGCACGAGATCTGGCCTTCGCGCTTCACAAGGGGGTGAGTCACTGGGATCGGGCTGCTAAACCCCTATTCAATTTGGAATTGAGATTGGAGGATCCACCATGGTTCACGGCGCGAAATCCGCGGCAGTTTTTAGTTTTGCGATCTGGCTTGCAGCTGCAGCCGTCGCTTGCGGCGGAGACTCCGATAAGGCGCCCGCACCCACCAAGCCGGCAAAGCTCGCGCCCGGGGTCGAAAAGCAGCCCACAAAGGCGCCGGAACCGGACCTCGGTCATGCCCTCGTTCTCGGGTTGGCCTCTTTTGCGCCCTTCGAAAAGGGCAAGCCGCCGAAAGCACTCCCGGCCCGCATGGAGTTTCTGAGCTTCAGCGACGGCAAGTGGAACTTGACCCAACTAGAAGACGAAGGAAGTGACGTTTTCCACAAGGCGATGGCATATCAGACGGCGGATGGTCAGACGCAGATTCTGTCGGTCAGCGGTTCGAAGGCCGTGGTGAAGTTGTGGAGCAAGGGAGCGGACGGGCTCGAAGCCAAGACGCTCTGGGAAAAGGACTTCGGCGGCAAATTCAGCCGTATGCGCGACGTTGAAGTGGGCGACCTGTTTGGCGACGGAAGCGCCGCCATGGCGGTCGCGACCCACGACCAGGGCATTGTGGCGACCATCCACCCCAAGCCGGACGGAACCTTTGAAGTCGTCGAGATCGACGAAGAGCCGAACACCTTCGTCCACGAGATCGAGATCGGCGATATCGACGGCGACGGCACACTCGAGGTCTACGCGACGCCGAGTGAGCCCAATCGACTCGACGGCTCTCACCAGTCGGGCCAAGTCGTGCGCTACATCCCCGAAATTGGGGAAGGGCGCAAGATCGTGGCCGACCTCGGAGATCGCCACGCGAAGGAGATCTACGTCGGTGACGTGGACGGCAACGGCAAGGACGAACTCTATGTTGTCGTCGAAGGACGCTTGAACAAAGAAACGAAATCGATCGACGTAAAGACCGAAGTTCGTCGCTATGAAGCGGACACCGACCCGGCAGCGGGCGTGGTGATCGGCGAGCTCCCGGACTACATGTGCCGCTTCCTGACCGTTGGCGACATCGACGGCGACGGCAAACTCGAAATGGTCGCCGCCGCCTACAGCAGCGGTCTTTGGTTGTTGCGCCCGGGCGCGGACCCCATGGCGCCGTGGAAGGTCGAGCTCCTCGACAAAAATTCGGGTGGCTTCGAGCACGCCGCGATCCTGTCCGACCTCGACGGAGACGGAAAAGACGAGCTCTACGTCGCCAGCGACAAGCACAAGGAAGTGCGTCGCTACGAGTGGAACGGCTCGCGGATGGTATCCGAGACGATCTACAAGCGACCTTCCAGCGCAGGCGGTGTCTTCACTTGGAACATCATGCCCGTCCCGGTGGCGCTGCTCCCCTGAGCCGCGGCTGACTTTTCGGCACTCACACAGCGTTTTAGTGGTCGGCGCCCGCGAATTGTAGTTCGCGGGTGCCTCGCTCGGCCGCCATGCGATGCGACGCGATCTGAATAAAACTGACCAGCATTCAGCATTGGCGGCAAATGGTTCAATTCTTTGCGGACTCTGCAGGGTTTTGTGCGAAGCCCCCAACACGCCTCCGCGCGCGGAATCCCTGCAAAAATACGTTGTCATTGAACCACTCGCGGGGGTATAAACTCTCAACGAAGAGTTCTCGGCGACGTGGATTCCTCATCACGTCGAGTCTCTCTTCTTTATAATCAGTTCAGTATATGTTCAATGGCCGGTAGTGGTCTCTGAGGTTCAGCAACTCTTGGGTCTTTGGCAGTTGCATCTATTTTGGGAATGGCGACGAGAGTTGGCGCTTGGGAAGCGACCCTCGCATCGCGGTTCCTGCGCGATGCGGCTTCATCGTTTTAAGGTTTTGCGGATTTTGAAATTTGAGTTCACGGTTTCGCGCACGGAATTTGGTTCGCGGGTGTGAGCACGGATCGTTTGTTCGAGCAATTCCCAGATCAAAAGTGCGTCCAGATTGTTGTTTTTACAGCAGCTTTGGCGACGGGTGATTTGGGTCAGCATTGATCGTCGGTCGAAGTTGAACCCCAATCAACGAGACCGCAGGAGAAGGTATGCCCCTCGGTGTGGTTCAGTACGTTGTAGACCGCTCGCTGCTGCTGCTCGTCGTCCTTACGTTAATTTTCTCGACCGCGCTTTCGGTGGCCCCAGGCGTGGTGGCCCCTGCAGGCGCCTTCGAAATGATGGACGGTCGTTTCGAAGCCCACGGGTTTTTCGAGAGTCAGCTACGCGTCCTCAATGAGGACTTCAGTGAAGACTGGGACGTCGCCCAGTGGTATCAAGTTCTCAATGTCGAGCTCGAACTCGACATCATCGACGACACCTGGATGGGCATCGATCTTCTAAGTGCGTTTGTTCGTCTTGAGGTCCGTTACGACTGCGTCTATTCACACGGTTGTGGGATGTTTCGAGGGATCAACACTTATGGGGACAAATCCCAGAGCTTGCCCCGGCGCTTGAGCAACGGGTTCGACCAAGACACGGCGGGCGTACTGTTACTCGGGAACAACGACCGGCTTTCTGGCGCCACCACCGACCCGATCGCTCTCGCCGACCTCTCCGGCTTTCGTCTCATCTCCGAAACCGAAGGACAGACGATTTACAACGGCACCCTCGGCAATGAGACCGGGGAGGATCGCTTTCTGGCTCCCGGCCTCGGTTCCAACTGCAACGACCAAGACGACAACTACTTCAACTGTTTTGTTGGGCCCACGCCATTCAGCCTGAACTTCGACGACTTCAAGGACTACAAGTTCACTCAGATTCACACTCGCACGGGTGCGATCGCGCGCATGGGGCCGTGGCTTCCGAAGAACAAAGTTGATCCGATCGCCACCATGGCGTCGGTGCCGAACCCCTTCGACAGCGCGGCCACGACCGAGTTGCTCTTCCTTGGTTACATCGACCATCAAGGGTTCCAGACGAACTTTCTCAACTTTTGGAACACGGAAGACGGTGACATTCTGCCGCCCGGCGTCGAGGACTTCGATATCGATGCTGAGCTGGCGACCGATCCTACCGTCAACGTCACCGTAAAGTTGAACTACCCGGACCGCGCGGGGGCAGACGTCTCGTTGCGTTTGCCACTTTTGCGGACCGACAAGTTCACCGACATCTTTGCGAATCCCGCGGACACCGACGGCGCCGACCAGATCGACTACGCGTTGAACTCGAACGGCCAGGGAGTCAACTTACTTCCCGTGCGCCTCCGCTATCCGAAGCTCGGCACCGGGGGTGGGGGCGCCAAGCCATATCGCCCCACGTCGATCGTCGACCACGACGAAGCTTTTTACTTCGGTCCCGACATCGAGGAGCTCGAACTTAATCTCGACTGCTCAGACACCGACGATGGCGGTTCGAGTTGCTACGTCAAAGAGGTCGATGAGACGATCGTTTACGACGCCGACAACAAAATCGTCGAGATCAACGACTTCAACCTGAAGTTTCAAGAGTACTACCGAGATATTCAGGTCTCGATGCGCACGGTCTGTCAGACGGGGGACATGGGTTGTTTCGAACGTGTCTTTTCCGAAGAGATGGACGTAGAAGGCTACGATGTTACGTGCGGAGGGCTCGGGGCCGGTTGCGGGATTTCGCTTTCGAGCGTGATCCAAGAGACTTTCGAAGACATCAAGTCTCTCGACTGTCTTGAGAGTGAGTGGGACTGCTCCGACCAACTTCTCGAGTCGGTCGAAGATCGGCTGACGGGCCTCCAAGCCGACGGCGTCGCGCTTTCTTGCGACGCGGGCGTAGACTGCGAAACCGAAATTTCAAAGTACTTGATCCGCTTCGGGACCCACTACGTCATCAGCGCGACGCGCAGCGACACCGTGGCGCGCGGCAACTTTATTCCCAGTAAGCCACTCCAGGAACTTCTGGAGTCCGGTCGCCTCGACTCGGTCCCATTGAATTACACCGAGAGCGAGCGCGCCTGGAACCGGGGCTACTCGCAGAACGACGAAAAGGAACTCAAAGAGGCCTATCTCGACATCGAGTTAATGGACAGCCGGCTTTGGTTGCGCGTTGGCAAGCAGAGCATCGTGTGGGGCAAGACCGAACTGTTTCGAACCACGGACCAGTTCAACCCGCAGGACTTTGCGCTTTCGTCGTTGGGCAGCCTCGAAGAAACCCGCATCAACCTCTGGGCATTCCGCGCGGTGTACTCGCTCTATGAAGTCGGCCCGCTTTCTGATGTGCGTGTCGAGTTCGCGTTCAACTTTGATGATTTTCAGTTCAGTGACTTGGGCGCATGCGGCGAGGCGTTTACTCCAAACGTCGTATGCCAGCTGTCGCTTGGCGCGTTGGTTCACGGCATGACGGGCATTGGTGTGGCGGGGATCGCGCAACCGCCGTACCGCTGGTTCGACCCGCGCGGTTGGGAAATCGGGGGTCGTGTTGAGTGGCGCTGGAGTCGCTTCAGCTTCGCGCTGACGGACTTTTGGGGATACAACGATCTTCCCACGGTGGAGTTCATCACCCAGTACCAGCGCAACGTCGATCCGTTCTCGGGTCGACCGCGTCGATACGGTTTTTCGGGTCGTTGTAATACAGACGAACAGGACGTGATCACCACCCGCCTGTCGCCGGCACTCGACGTCAACAACAACAACGCCCAGGGGTTCATCGACGCCATTATCGCCGACGGCAGTGGTGGGACAGGCAATCCATCGATCCTTGCCCAGTACCAGGGCGGTAACGGAATTTCGGAATCGTGCTTGCGCCCGGGGCCGACCCATCGCGAATTTTTCCTGGCGGACTTGCCCCGGGATCAAGACCTGAGCGACCTCGTCGGTTCGGCGCTTGCGCTGAAAGAGCTGCGCGAAGTGCCCGGTGTGATCGACAGGCTGGATCAGCGCATCCCCATCAACAACAGCTACCGCGCCTTCATCGAGGGCAACTCCCTCGACGAGCATCATGCGAACCTTAACTTCTTTACTTGGATTTGTTCTTCGACGGTTGGCTTCTTGAGCCTTGACCCGAACGCCTGCGCGCAGACGGTGTTTGGCAGTACGCGAGACGTGGGCGGAGTCGGCCCCATTGCGCTGTTGATTGGTGCACTGGTAGGCGGGCAGCCGCTTAAGAACAACTTGTTGACGGTGCAGACGGGCGTGTCGAGTGACTTCCTTCCGGTCTCGATACCGGTCGTGACCTTGCAGGAATACGGCAACGTTGATCCGCTGCTAACACCATCGGAGCGGCAGGCCAAGGTGGATAGCCGGCGTGAAAACGAGAATTTCAACTGCTTCGACCCCCAAAGCGAGGCAGACAACTTCAACCCCATCATCGCACCTAATTCCCCGGAGACGCGACTGAAGGTGAAGTGTGGTGTCGCAGATGGCAAGCTCGGCAAGTCGCTCACGCCTGAGCAGGAAGCCTTGCTTGGCTGTGGTCCGTTCTTCGGGACGAACTGTGACTTCTCGGGCCTAGACCTATTGAACGCTGACGCGAGTGCGATATTCCAAAGCTTTGTCGGCATCGAGGGCACACTTCAGGCGCTCGAGATTTTCAGGAAGCAACTCAAAGATGTCGGTCGCGCAGACCTTGCCGATGACATTGAGTTTCGAACGGATGGCCATCTCACACTTCTACGGACTGAGCGAAACGGCGATGGCGCAGGCGTGGATGTGGGCGACCCGAACCCACTTCTGATTGATGACCCCCGTATCGCTCCGCTCCTTCAACCTGGCACAGTGAGTTGGCGCCAAGCAGGGATCCGTACACCCGTTTGTACGACAAATGATCTTGAGGGCCGAACGAGGACGGACCAAAACGGGAATACGGAAACCGCGCCGTCCCGCCTACCGGGTTGTCGTGGTCTGGTCGATACCGCGAAAGAATCCGGTGGGATCACGGCTCTCGCTACCGCTTTCAATCACGTGCGATTCAGCGGGGCGCCGGGCCAAGGCCCCGTGATCAACGGTTATCTGCGCGAAAAGGACTTTCTCGAGCAGGGCGGCAATGAGGGCTTCTTCATTAACGAAGAGCTCTTCTTGTTCCACGCCTACGTCGCTCCGGAGGACGCCGAACGCGACTCAGAAGGCAGCATCATCGACGCCAATCTGGACGGCATTCCGGACATCCGATATCCCGGTGTCGACTGCAGTCCTGACCTGGCTTCGGATTGTTTCGAGCACTTCAAAAATTTTAAGGACGGCCCGGGACTCCACAATGTCTGGGACGAGGGCTACAAACTCTCGGTAGACGGGAGCCCGTTTAAACTTCGCCTTAAATCCGAGTCTTCTGCGGTCAAACTGCGACTACCGGGGCAAATTGATCCCGATCAGGATCAGGCTGAGCGGGGGACGCCGAATTGTCCGGGGTGCCCGATTCTGCGGACGGACTTTGTGGGCGGCAAGAACAACCAGCTCGGCAATGGGCATCCCTTCACGGGGGACATCTTTACAAGTGAGCTGGCGGGCTTCTCGTTCAACTTGATGATGTTGCTCGTGACTTTCGACGAAGAGTTCCAGCTCATCATCGACACCATTACATCCGGTCCGACCGGCAACAGAGGGGTCTTGCCGCGTGAGATTGGCGAGTCGCTCACACTTCCATACTTCCCGGGTGGCCCGCCGCTCAATCAGACCCAGGGGAACTGCCACGAAGACCGTTTGGCTACCCTCGGAGTGGAATTCCCGGGACAGGTTAACGTGGATACCGAAAACGTTGTAAGATGCGGAGCTGAACGGCGTCGTTTTGCGGTCCACTACGCATTTTCCGGCGACGAGTGGGGGACCCGCGATCCAAACGAAGCCTTCGTGGACCCATGGCTCACAGCAAAAACGGGAGCTGTATTTGGCCTGACATACGACTACGTCGAAAACCGGTTCGTCGGGATGGAAATTCTCGAGTCGGACTCCGTCGTGGGCACCGGTGAATTCATTAAGGCGGGTAAGCACTGCAGCTTCGTGACGCCCCAGCACTGCGGGATCGTTCAGAACATCTTCGCCATTGCCGGCGTGCAGCATCGGTCGGTGAAGGCGGGTGGCAGTGGGGACTTTGGTCGCCGCACCTTTATTTGGCACAGCGGTGGCGAGGTCATCCTCGAATTCGATCGACGCAACGTTCTTGGCCTCGCGGTCGACTTCGCCGAGGACTACACCAAGTCGAACTGGGGCATGGAATTCACCTGGGTCGAAGGGGTTCGCGTCAGCGACTATGATGAGTGGGACGGTCTTACGACGGTCGACGACTTCAACCTCACGATCTCAATGGACCGCCCGACGTTCATCGACTTCTTGAACCCGAACCACACTTTCTTCCTCAATACACAGTGGTTCTTCCAGTACCGCGATGGATACAAGAGCAGCATGCCGGCCAACGGTCCGTTTAATGTGCTGGGCTTGGTCTTCATGCAGACGGGGTACTTCCAGGACCGGTTGCTGCCGGGCTTGATCGGCGTCTACGACTTTATGTCGCGCTCTGGCGCGGCGTTGCCTCAGGTGACGTTCCGATACACTGAAAATTTCTCAGTCGTCGTCGGGGCGAACATCTTCATGGGCCGCGAGCAATTGCACGAGATGCCGATTCAGGGCATCGGCCCGGCGTCAAACCAGCGCGGCGAGTACGCGTACAAGGTTGGCGTCGAAAACGGGATCGCCCTTGTTCGCGACCGCGACGAAGTCTTCATGAGGCTCCGCTACACGTTCTAGGAAGGCCCAGTTCTACGCTGAGGGCTGACTCTGCTTAAGGGCTAACTTCTTGCTTAAGGGCTGACTAGCGACCTCGGCCCAGACCGTCAGACGTCGTCATCGACCGCTGCAAAGCATCGCTCGGAGGCGTGGTGTCGATGTCATAGGATTCGCGCCTCCAGCCGCCTGCCCCCGCTCCAGCGTCATAGAACGCCGCCGCCACGGGAATAAAGGCCGAAGCCGGAACGCCACCTGGCCATTCGGGCGCGCTCGTCAGGTCGTCGCTGAACTTGTATGCGAACGCACCGATGTCGAGCAACCGCTGCCGGCTCGTCCGGGTGATCCAGTAAAGAGGCTGCAAGGTCTGGTAGTCGACGAAGATCTTCACGTAGGCGACGTCGAGATTCTTGACCCGCAGGGAGCCTTCGAGGATCAGTGCGTGCCGGACGTCCCAGCGATCGTTCGCAAAGGACAGGCCGCTGGTTCCGAAGTTGCGGTCTTTGAGGATGGGGTAGCCCGAGCCGTTCGCGTTGATGGGGGCAAGCACATCGGTTTCGCCAGCGATCCGCCACGCGTATGCGTTCGCGCGGAGCGTAATCCCGATGAGGCCACGCCGCATGTCTTCGGAAGCCGCGATCGAATAACCCGCGGTTGGGCTGATCGAGCCTGTCTCACCGTACGCAAGCTGCCCGCCACCGCCGTCGCCCGTCACGCTGTACTTCGGGACGTAGAGGCCGTCGACCCAGCTGATCGCGGCACGTCGCACTTTCCGCATTGAGGGGATGTAGGTAAAAATGTCGTCAGGTTCGCCGTAACGCTCACTTGCGCGCTTGGGGCGAAATTGTCGCCACGCCAGGTGTCGCGCGTTGAACGGGCGGTGGAACTCACCGCCTGAGGCGAGCTCCATCTTTTGACGCTTGGGGATGTGATAGTCCTGGGCCGCCAGGTCGGCGCGGTGTGAAACTTTGAGCACAAAAAATTCGCCGTCGTATTCCTGCATTTCGCCGACGCGGTTCGGAAAGTCGGAAATGCGAAACTTGCCCCGCAAGCCGGCACCGATATATCGCTCCTGCACGTTGAAGGCCCAATGCGCGCCAGACTTCTTGTCGTTCGGATCAATTTGACCCTGGGGGAAGGGCAGCCCGGCGGTGTATTGGGTGAGGTTGCCGTCGTTGTCGACTTTGGCTTGTCCCGCGAACTTTTCCGTGGCCTCTCGAAAGAAGTCCGGGACGGCGTAGCGGCGATGGCACGGGCCAACCACGAGCCGCATGCCTTCGTGGAAGAAGACTTCCCGGCTTCGCCAGAGCTCCTTGGGAATGAGCTGTCGCAGCAGCATCAAGTCTTCTTTTAACAGCACCATGCCGGGTTTGATCGCGATCGCCACCGCGTCGACCTTGGGCCCGTCGCCCTCCGGCTCGAGCGTCACCTCGGGGCAGTCTCCCTCGTCTGGCAGGCCGGCGGATGCGGACAGGTGCGCGAAACAAATAAAACTTGAGGTGAGGAGCATCGCGCCGAACACGTGGGCGAGGTGTTTTGTCGTGATCGTGGCGCGGGCAGGGTGCATAGACAGGGGGCTTTCTCCTAGCGAGGTCGGCGCATGGTATCGTAGGCGCTTCGAACCTTTGCCGGGACGCTGACGTCCAATAGCAGGGTATCCCATTTGAACTCACCCCCGTTCGCCGCCGAGGCGATCGACGGGGTGTGACTCGGACACCAAGAGGACACCAAAACCCGTGTCACGCCGATCCATACTCCCGAGGCTCACCGTCGGCATCGTTTTGATGGTGCTCCTGTTGGTCCTCGCTGTTGGATGGCAGGTGATGTTGTGGAGTGGACTCGACCCGGTTGGCCCGGGTTTCGACACCCGCGATTGGTTGTTCTTGATCTTTGGAACGATCTTCTTTTTGCTCGTGATGATCGGTCTGGCAGGGCTCTGTGCGTGGCTCTTGCAAGAAATGCGCAGCAACCAACGCCAGCGGGCCTTTCTGGATGCCGTGACCCACGAGATGAAAACGCCGATGGCATCATTTCGGTTGTACTTAGACACAATCAAGCGTCACGATCCGCCCGCGGAACAGAGGCGCGAATTCATCGATCGCATGAGCGCCGACCTCGACCGGCTCGACCGGACGGTCGCCAAGGTGCTCGACGCGGCGCGCGCTGAAGAGCACGGTCGCAATCCGATCCGGGAGCGCGTTGATCTCGCCGAGCTCCTGAGCAGCTGCATCGAAGAAATGCGCACGCGCTATCGCCTTTCGAAAGAAGCGGTCGAACTCAAGGTCGAACGCATGACCCCGGTGAGGGGAGATTCGTCGGAGCTCGAATTGATCTTCAACAACTTGCTTGAGAACGCGATCAAGTATTCAGACGACCCGGTGCAGGTTCGCGTGCAGGTTGAAACTCTGCGCGAGGATCGCGTTCGAGTGGAGATCGCTGATTCTGGAATCGGAATCCCGCCGCGTGAGTTGCGGAAAATATTTAGACGCTTCTACCGGGCGGGGCGCGACATGCAGCGTACTGCCGCCGGCCTCGGGTTGGGTTTGTTTGTCGTCCGCAGCCTTGTGCGCAAACAAGGCGGTCGCGTTGTTGCGTTGAGTGAAGGCGCGGGGCGCGGCAGTCGGTTCGTCGTCACCCTACGCACGGTGCCGTTGTAGCCGCAGTGCGCAAACGCTGGGTTGAGTGCTCGATCGACGAGCCGCTCACAAGAAGCAAGGAGTAGCGAGTTTGGCCAGAGTTCTAGTCGTCGAAGACGACGACCACATCGCCCAGGGGTTGCGTTTTAATCTCGAACTTGAGGGCCACGACGTAAGCATTGCGGAGGACGGTCAAGCCGCGGTCGATTTCTTGACGGGCGACTTGCCAGCGTTCGAATTGGTGATCCTTGACCTGATGCTGCCGAAAATGAGCGGCTTCGAAGTCGCACGCCGTGCGCGCGCTTCGGGGAACTTCGTTGCGATCTTGATGTTGACCGCCAAAGACTCGCCCGAAGACATCGTTCGCGGCCTCGAAGAGGGTGCAGACGACTACCTCACCAAGCCTTTTCACCTCGACGAACTCCTTGCTCGGGTCAAGGTGTTGTTGCGACGACGTCGTTGGGACGGCGTCGCCGAAGGTGACGCGGGGCCTCGCGAACTCAGTTTTGGGGACGTGACCCTCCACTTCGATCAATTTCGCCTCGACACCCCGACCGGCCAAATCGAATTGACGACGCGGGAGATGGGCTTGCTGCGCGCTTTGATTGCCCGGGACGGCGAGGTTGTGACCCGAGGAGAGCTGCTCGAAGAAGTTTGGGGACTCCGTCCGGACACCCAAACACGGGTGATCGACAGCTTTATCGTGAGATTGCGTCGCTATATCGAGAAGGATCCGGCGGACCCGGTGCACATTATGTCGGTGCGCGGTCGCGGCTACCGCTTCATCTCTTGAGCGCCGCGACTCCAATTGGATTTCGGTTGAAGCCTGTCTAAGCATGTCGCTGCGTGCGAACATTATGGAGTGACCGACCTTCTTCGCATCCACGTGCAACCGTCTCTTCAAGAGCCGACGGCAATTTTTGCGTTCGAAGGTTGGAGCGATGCCGGAGACGCGGCGAGCAACGCCGTGTCGTTTATCAATGAAGCGATCCGCGCCGTGCCGTTGGCCGAGCTTGATTCCGAAAACTTTTACGATTTCACTGTGACGCGTCCAGAGATCGTGATGGACGAAAACAATCAGCGCGAAGTGCACTGGCCGGGCAACGAGTTTCGTTATGGCGAAGCGAGCAAAACCCGCGATCTCATCACTTGCGCCGGGGTTGAACCGCATATGCGTTGGCGATGCTTCTGCGACTGCATCAGTGAAGTCTTGAAAGCCAACGACGTGAAGCGTGTGGTCTTGCTCGGTTCGCACCTTGCCGACGTCGTGTATTCGCAGCCCGTGCAGATCACAGGTGTCGCATCGAACCCGGCACTGCTCGAACGTCTCGGAGTGCAAGCTTCGACGTACCAAGGGCCCACCGGGATCCTCGGGGTGCTCGCCGATCGATTTAACCGCGACGGCCTCGACGTGTTGAGTCTGTGGGCCGGGCTTCCGCACTACATCAACGCGCGGCCGAACCCGCGTGGCGCGCTTGCGCTCGTGCAGATAGTCAGTGAGGCGCTTGGCATTCGCTTTGATCTCGACCCGCTCTATCGATCCGCAGCAGAATTCGAGGAGCGAATCTCGAACCTGGTCGCGCAAGATCCCGAGCTTCGCGACTACGTGAAACAACTCAAGCGGCGTGAGTTCGCGCAGTAGGGCGCGACGATTGACCAGGAGGTCGCGGCGATCGACGCGAGCGGTCCGTTCTCACAGCGAACTGAGTTCGATCGATTCCTCGATCAGCATGACCGGGATCCCGTCGTCGACGATGTAGACGATCTTGCCGTCTTCGCGAATCAAGCCTTCAGAAATCGGCGCCGCGACGGATTCGCCTCCGCGGTTGCGAAGTTCCCCCGAGGAGACGCGCGCATTGATCTGAGAAATGGTCTCATCGCCCGCGGCCGAAACGCGTTGCTTGGTTTCTGGGCATACGAGGATGTCGAGTAGTTCCTGACTGACGGGCATGACGATCTCCTATGGGTACTGGACAACGATGGGTAGTCGAGAATACACCGCGCGACAATGTGTGTGCCCGTCCGGTGGTTCTGCTTCGGACTGCGAACCGACATCTCGCGCCACCAGCGGGGGTTGGCGCCCCGGATGGTTCGGGTTCCAGATACGCCCCCTGACTTGACGTCAGTGGATCATTTGAGGGGTTGCGCTCGCCGTGTGAATCACGGCTGAATTAGGGGCAAAGCCGCAAGCCTCGGGGCGGAAGGAGAGTCCGCAACAATTCGATGCGCCGTCAGAAATGCGATTCCGGTCAAAGTCGGTTGACGTCGCACGGGCGAAGTCGTAAAACCACCTCGCGGAATGTCTCGAAGGCCGCCAATGGTTTTCCATGTGCGCGATTCAAGGTCACGCAGATGGCAGAAGAGTGACGGTCGAGTCCACGTCGCGCTTGCTGGCTGGGCTTTCTGAGACGTCTCACACGGAAGTGCGAACAGAACCACGATCAAGAGCGCGATCGGCAAGCAGATCCAAATAGATCAAGGTTGTAGGGGGAACGGAGCACGCGGCTCCATTTCCCGCCAGTTCGGCAGAACACGGTAGAAATCGACAGAGGCCGTCGACAAAGTTCGACGAAGGCCAATGGTGACTCGAATGAGCAGGCTATTTCCGACGCGACCGCAACCAAGGCAAAACCGCTTGGGCGTCGCCGCATCGCTCCTGGTTTCCACAATTTTGATCGTCACGATGGGGGCATTTAATTTGCTCCCCTTCGACGAGAACGTGGCCCACGCCGGTCATGGTGAAACCCATGTTGCGACGGGGGTTTGCGATGTCCACCGGCTGCGCGAACTGAAGGAAAACGATCCGAACATCGAAATCGAAATCCCCAAGGAATTTGACAAGAAGTTCCCCACCGCGAGTGCGTGCAAGTCTCACGACGGCGCTTGGGACGTCGAGGCCCCGGGCCCGATGCAGCCGATCCCATTCAGCCACAAACACCATGCTGGCGAATTCAAGATCGACTGCCAGTACTGCCATTCAGGCACCAGCGAATCGCGCACGGCGGGCATGCCGTCCGTCGAACTCTGCATGGGCTGCCACGGCCAGTTCCCCAAAGAATATGACCAGCTCGAAGGGATTCAGATCCTGAAGAAGCACTGGGAAGAGAAGACGCCGATCGAGTGGGTGCAGATTCACCGCTTGCCGGAGTACGTGAAGTTTCGCCACAACCGACATGTCTCAGCGGGGGTCGAGTGCCAGAAGTGCCACGGCCCGGTTGAGGAGATCGACAAGCTGAGCCTGATTCCAGACACCAAGTGGTGGAAGTACGGCTTGCCGACCGAGAAACTCGAGATGGGCTGGTGCATTCAGTGCCATCGCGAAAACAACCAGCAAGCGTCTCAGGACTGCCTCACCTGCCATTATTAATCGGAACCCGATGATCCGGGTTCCTGCCTTTTCGGCGTGGCTGGGAGTTGGTGATGAGTGGGACGCGAGAAGCAAGAAGAGATTGAAGACAGAGCTAGAGAGCAGGGACGAGTAGATCGTTCGATTTCGGAGGCTGAGTTCGCAGAGTGCGGGCCAACCGAAGGGTCGAAGCAAGAACCAAAAAGAAGCTTCTGATTGATTCGGAGCTTCTTCGAACTCGAAAGAGAACCCAGGACGAACGTATGCCCGAGCTCGATCGTCGAGATTTTCTGAAGCTGGTGGGAGCAACCACCAGCGTCGCAGCCGCCGGTTGTACAGGCGACCCCGTGGAGAAGCTGATTCCCTACGTGGTTCAGCCCGAAGAGGTGCTCCCCGGAACGTCGAACACCTACGCTTCGACTTGTATGGAGTGTTCCGTGGCTTGTGGGCTGCACGTGACCTCGCGCGAGGGACGCCCGATCAAGCTCGAAGGCCACCCCGAACATCCGATTAACAAGGGTAAGCTTTGCGCCCGGGGACAGGTCGGTCACGGCCGCACGTATCACCCCGATCGCTACGAAGGCCCGACGATGGGAGGCGCCGCGTCGACTTGGCAGGACGCCCAAGCCGCCGTAGCCGCCAAGATCAAGGCCAACCCGAGCGGCACCTGGATCCTCGGTGCGCCCGTTGGTCCGACCCTTGCGGGTGTGATGGACGAGTTCGTGAGCGTCACGGGTGCTGCAGGGCGCGTCGTCTATGCCCCCTTCTCTCAAGATGCACTTCGATCGGCAGCACAGCTGGTCTTCGGACGCAGCGTTACGCCGGAGTTCGATCTTTCGAGCGCCGACCTCGTGCTCGACTTCAGCTCTGACTTCCTCGATCAGGGGCTTTCCCCCGTCGAACACGCTCGACAGTTTGCACACGCCAAGGACGTTTCGAAGCATGGCGGTGCAGCGCTGATCAACGTCGGCCCCCGACTTTCGATGACGGCCTCGAAGGCAGACAAGTGGATCGCGAGCACGCCGGGCGGAGAGGGCGCACTCGCTCTCGCGCTTGCAATGGCCATCTTCCCAGAGAAGAGCGGCTCACTCGGTGGCGACCTTCGCGGCATTAACGACGTGTTCCGCGGTCAGAACAGCGGTCAGTTGCTCAAGCAGGCGGGCGTGGACCAACACACGTTCGACGCACTCGTCGCCCGCGTCCTCAAGGCTGAGCGCGCGGTTGCGCTTCCGCCGGGCGTTTCGATTCGCTCGTCGAATGCGACGTCCGACACGGCAGCGGTACTGCTCCTGAACGTTCTGCTCGGTGCGCTCAACAGCCGTCTCACGGTCCCGGCCGAGGACAGTGCGGAGCACGGCGCGCCCTACGCAAAAATTCAGAAGCTCATCGCCGCCATGAAGGCCGGCAGCGTTGACGTACTTTTGATTCACGGCTCGAACCCGCTCTACTCGCTGCCGGCATCGTCTGGTTTTGCAGAAGCGCTGGGCAAGGTCGGCACCGTGGTTTCGTTTGCCACATTGAAGGACGAGACCGCGCAAGCCGCGGATATCCTCCTACCCGACAACGATGCATTCGAATCTTGGGGCGACGCAGAACCTCGCACGGGCATTCGCTCACTGGTTCAGCCGACGATCCGCCCGCTATTCGACACCCAACAGATCGGCGACACTCTGCTCGCCATTGCGCGGGAAACCGGTGCGACGGTTGGCGACGGCAGCTTCCTGGATCGACTCAAGACGAACTGGTCGGGCTCTGACTGGCGCGCGACGGTTGCCGCGGGTGGCACGTTTGCCCCGGCGGCAGCACCGGCAACGGCCGTGGCTCCCACCGTGTCCCAGATCAACATTGCCGCACCCGCGCTCGGCGGCAGTGGCGAGTTCACCTTGGTCGCCTACCCGCACAGCTTCATTGGAGACGGTTCGGCAGCGACCTTGCCCTGGATGCAAGAAATCCCCGACCCAGTCGCGAGGGCAAGCTGGCTCTCCTGGTTGGAAATTAGTGAGACCACCTGCGAGAAGCTCGGCGTTGACTACGGAGAAGTCGTCGAAGTCACCACGGCAGCGGGGAGCTTGAAGCTTCCGGTTTATCCCCGAGGCGGCATTCAGGACGACGTGATCGCGATCGCCACCGGGCAAGGTCACACCGTCGGTCACTACGCATCTCTTGAAGGCGACGGCCGACCCGGCGTTGCTCGCGGCGTCAATGTGACGGCTCTCCTCGCCGACGCGACAGACGAGCAGGGCGGGCGAGCATGGCTCTCCACCAAGGCATCGGTTGCGGTCACGGAGCTATATCAGCGCATCCCGCTCACACAGTTCACCGACAACCAGCGCGAGCGCAAGCTTGCTCCCACGATCTCGTTGGCCGCGCTGGCTGGCGGCAGCGACAGCCTGGCGCATCACGACGCGCAGGCCGCAGCCGCAGATCATGGTGACGGTCACGAAAAACCGCTCGGCGACGGTCATGGCGACGAGGCCGCAGCAGGCGGTGGTCATGGTGAAAGCCATGAGATCATTCTTCCGTTCGATCCCGCGAACGATGCCCATCCCGACCAAGAGTACCGCTGGGCCATGTCGATCGACAACGACAAGTGCACCGGTTGCGGCGCCTGTGTCGCGGCTTGTTACACCGAGAACGCGATTCCGATTGTTGGCGAAGAAGGCATGGCGCGACATCGCGAGATGAGCTGGATCCGCATCGAGCGTTACGTCGATGAGGGTGATCGCAGCGACGGTATCGAGCGACGACCGCATCCCGACCGCGAAGCCCTTGGCAAGACCGACGTTCGTTACGCACCGATGCTCTGCCAGCATTGTGGCGCGGCACCGTGCGAATCGGTTTGCCCGGTCATTGCGACGTACCACACACCCGAAGGCCTGAACGGCATGGTGTACAACCGCTGCGTGGGCACGCGCTACTGCGCAAACAACTGCTCCTACAAGGTTCGCCGCTTCAACTACTTCGACTACAGCCGACACAACTGGCCCGGCAACTTGAACCTGATGCAGAACCCCGATGTCACCACGCGGCAGCAGGGTGTGATGGAAAAGTGCTCGTTCTGCGTTCAGCGCATCATGAGTGCACGACAGACAGCGAAGAACGAAGGCCGACCCATTGCAGATGGTGAAGTGGTTACAGCATGTCAGCAGACGTGCCCGAGCCAGGCCATCGAATTCGGCAACGCCAAAGACAAGAAGAGCAAGGTGGTTGTGACTTCGAATAACGAGAAGCGCGCATACCATTCGCTGCATGTTCTGAACACGCGACCGGCGATCACGTACTTGAAACAAGTCGATCGCGCTGATGACGAGAGGTCCCACGGATGACACCTCCTGCTACCGCTGCACCAGCGATGAGCCCGAACGCGATGCCTCAGGACTCGCAGGCCAACGTCGATATCATGTCGGTGATCACCCGGGGTACGTCCTGGCAATGGATGTTGCTTCTCGGGTTGGCGGTGCTGGGCGTCGCCCAGGCAGCCGCCACACTGGCCTATCAGACCTACGTCGGTCTCGGCATTGCGGGCTATCAGGCGCCCGTCTTCTGGGCGGTCTACATCGTTACGTTCGTTTTCTGGATCGGGATCGGTCACGCGGGAACGCTGATCTCGGCGATCCTGTTCCTGTTCCGAGCCAAGTGGCGCAACGCCATTAACCGCAGCGCAGAAGCGATGACGGTGTTCGCAGTTTTGACCGCGGCACTCTTCCCGCTGATCCACATCGGCCGGCTCTGGAAGTTCTACTTCTTGATCCCGTACCCGAATCAGCGCGGACTCTGGGTGAACTTTAAGAGCCCGTTGATCTGGGACGTATTCGCAGTCAACACGTACATGACGATCTCCATCGTCTTCTTCTTCGTCGGCTTGATCCCCGACTTCGCCATCGCGCGCGACCGCACTACAGGGGTCCGCAAGTTCATCTACACGATTCTGGCACTTGGATGGCAGGGCAAGTCGGGCCAGTGGAAGGCGCACAACCGCACGGTTCTCCACTTATCAGGACTCGCGACTCCCCTCGTCCTGTCCGTGCATTCCGTTGTTTCATGGGACTTTGCAATGTCCATCGTCCCGGGTTGGCACGCGACGATCTTCGCCCCCTACTTTGTGGCAGGCGCCGTGTTTGGCGGCTTCGCGATGGTGATGGTGGTGATGATCCCAGTACGCCGAATTTACGGCCTTGAGGAATACATCACGGACTATCACCTGGAGAACATGTCCAGGTTCATCCTGTTTACTTCCAATATCTGCGGGTACGCGTACGCGATGGAATACTTCATCGCCTGGTACAGCGGCGTCGAGTTCGAACAGACGTCCTTCTGGCTGCGCGCGTTTGGTCCGTACTGGATATCGACTTGGTGCATGATCACCTTCAACGTCATCTTCCCGCAATTGCTCTGGTTCAAGAAGCTCCGTACGAACGTTCCGTTCCTGTTTGTGCTCTGCTTCTTCATCAACATCGGGATGTGGTTCGAACGTTACGTGATCATCATTACGTCCCTGTCGCGAGAATTTATCCCGGCGGCATGGGGTCTTTACATTCCGAGCTTGGCTGAGCTCTCGGTCCTTACGGGCAGCTTCTGTTGGTTCAGCATGTTCTTCATTCTCTTTTTGAAGGGCGGACCGATCATCGCGATAGTCGAAGTGAAAGAGCTCATCATTCACGAAAAGGCTCACGGAGGAGCACACTGATGCCGACGTTGGTGAGCGTTTTCGACTTGCCCGGCGACGTGGTCGCGGCAGTCACTAAATTGAAGAAGCGTGGGTTCGACGACATCGAAACCTACTCGCCGGCTCCCTTTCCGGAGATCGACGAAGCGATGGACCCGAAGCCGAGTCTCGTTCGCTTGTTTACGCTGGTCGGTGGTTTGACCGGCGTGGTCACAGGCTTCGCGCTTCAGATCTGGATGAGTTGGGACTGGGAGATCAAGATCGCGGGCAAGCCGTTCGCATCGATCCCACCCTACGTCATCGTCGGTTTCGAGCTGACCATTTTGTTCGGCGGTTTGCTGACCTTCTTGGGGATGCTGCTCGCTGGCAAGCTTTATCCCACCTTCAAGCTCGACGACCATTACAGCCCGCGGTTTTCTGCGGAAGAGTTCGGCGTCGTCGTGAAGTGCGGAGATCGAGACGTTGCTGAGATTGACGCCTTGCTTCGCGCGCAGTCGGCAAAGGAGGTGACTCTTGTCTCTTGAGCAGCAGCGCTTGTTTCTTGAGCAGCAGCGCCTGTCTCCTAAGCCAAAGCGCGCCGGTCATTGGGCCCGCATGGCGTTCATCTTCTTGGTGCTGCCGCTTTCGTTCGGCTGCTGGGAGCAGGTCGACGGGGGGGAGTGGTTCCCGCAGATGAAGCGCCAAATTACGGTTCAGGCCTTCGAAGAGAACACGTACGTTGGTCAGGCCCAAGGTTTTTCTCCGCCGGAAGGCACGGTCCCGATCGGATGGGGCGCCGTCCCCGATCTCGCGAGCTTGACCATCCCCGAGCAGGACGCGCTCGTGAACCCGGTTTCGTCTTCACTCCAGTCGCTCAAGCGCGGCGAAGTGTTGTTCCACCGCTACTGCGAAACCTGCCACGGGCCGGAAGGCCTCGGCAACGGTCCTCTCGCTGGCCCGCCCTTCGGCACCGATGGCCCCTTCGGCATGGTGCTTCCAGTCGGAGGTCCGTCGAGCATGGCGAAGCTCTTTAGTGATGGTCACATCTACACGACCATTTCAATAGGCCGCGGACGCATGCCCAATTACAAGCGGATCCCACCCAGTGAGCGCTGGGATCTCGTCAACTTCCTGCGCGACCTGAATGGTCAGGGAGGCCGCTCGTGAGTTCCGCCGCTAAAGAATTGGAAGTCGCGTTCGCGCGAGAACTTCCGAAGCCGCTAACGCAAATTTGTGCCCTGCTCGCCATCGTGGGCGTCATCGCCTTCGTGATGGCATTGGCAACAGACCCGCAGACCGCATGGCTCGCCTACCACGCAAACTTCATCTACTTCGCGATGTTGTCTCAGGCTGGCTTGGCCTTCGCAGCCATCATGGTTGTCGTCGGCGCCAAGTGGCCTGGGCCGCTGCGGCGTATGTTCGAAGCCTTGGCAGCGTGGGTTCCGATCACCTTTGTTCTCGGATGCATCGGGTACTTCGGTGGCGACTACATCTTCGAGTGGAAGCGCGAAGGCGCGGTTCACGGCAAAGAAGTGTGGCTCAACGCGACGCGGGTCTACACCACGGACCTCGTGATTCTCGGCCTGATGGCCGTGCTGTCGATCTGGTTCCTCAAGGTGTCGAATCGCCCCATGCTCAAAGACATGGCCGACAATGGCACGGGCTTTGGCCAGAAGATGGCAAAGAGCTGGACCGCCAACTGGAAGGGGAACGTCGAAGAACGCGACCATGCGTTCGAGGTTCTCTCCAAGCGCTCTGCGCCGATCTTGTTCATCTACGCAATGGGTTACTCGTTCTTCGTATTCGACCAAGTGATGTCGATGGAGCAGACCTGGTTCTCCAACCTCTTCGGCGCGTACGTGACTTGGGGCGGCATTCTTTCCGCAGTTGCATCCGTCGCACTCTGCAGTGTCTTCTACCGCAAGGCGGAGGGCTTCGAAGGCCTGATCACCGAACACCGCATGCACGACATCGGGAAGCTGACCTTCGCGTTCTCGATCTTCTGGATGTACTTGTTCTGGTCGCAATACTTGGTGATCTGGTACGGCAACTTGCCAGAAGAGACGCAGTTCTTTGCGGATCGCTTGGGTAACCAGTTTTTGGTGGACAAGGGCGCTGTCAGTGCTTCGGCCTGGGCCAAGGCTTGGTCGAGCTGGGACTTTGATTGGGCACGCTTGAGCACCGCCTACGGTTGGACAGCGATGGCCACCTGGGCATGCCTCTGGGTCATCCCGTTCTGGGTTCTTCTCGGACAGCGACCCAAAAAGACGGGTTGGATCCTCGGCCCCGTGGCCAGCATTGTACTCTTTGGTTTCTGGCTCGAGCGCAACCTTCTGATCTGGCCTTCGGTCATCAAGGACGACAGCACGTCGTACCTCGGTCTCTACCAGATCCTTATCGCGCTCGGCTTCTTTGGCGCCTTCGGTCTCGTGTTCTTGATCTACACGCGAGTGTTTCCGACGATCGCCATTCCAAGGCGCGACTGACCACCAAACCGTTTCGTCGGACAGATCGATCATTTGATCTATCAGCGCCCCTACTCTTCATGAGCGGGGGCGTTGCTTTTTATCGAATCCCAGCTGCAGTGTTTGAAGTCCGCGTTGCGGGCTAATCTTGGTCGATGCGTATTTCTAAAGGTCAGCCCGCGTGAATACGAACTCTGCTTTCGCCGAGACCATTCCGCCAGACGGTGACGCCCTGCATATTCCGCTTTCAGGTCGGGGCGCCGAAATCGTGCTGGACGATGCCGGGTTACGCATTGTTTCTGGTCGGCGATGGGGCCAAGCGCGGATTTTCCCGTATAAAGACATCACTCACTTTGCGCCTGCGCCGCACGGTTTTTGGCTGGGGACGTGCAGCGAGATCATGTCGATCCGCCGCGGACGTTTCGAAGACGCCGATGGGCCGGAACATTTGTCGCGCGCACTTTCGAGCGCGATCGCGAAGCAACCCTTTGGTCTCGAACATCTCGGACGCATTTCGGAAATCCACACACTGGCGCGCAACCCCGCGCCCCAACGCATCACGCGACTCGTCGGTTTCATATGCGTTCTCGTTTACGTCCTGCAATTAAATGACCCGTTCGTGCAGGAAGTGGGCGAGTTGACTCCCGCCCTAGTCGATGCGGGGCAGCTGTGGCGCATCGTGACTGCAAATTTCTTGCACGGCGTCGCACTGATCCCGATACATCTGATCTTCAATTTGCTTGGCTTGATGGGTCTTGCTCTGCTGGTTGAACGTCCGCTCGGCTCGCTGCGAACTGGGATCATTATGGGGTTCTCGGGACTTGGGGCGATGTTGGCGAGTCAAGCCATGGGCGTCGGGCCCGTGATTGGCGCTTCCGGAATCGTGCTTGGGCTCGCCGGAGCGGCGCTCTGCCTTGAACTTCACCACTGCGACCGATTGCCGGTTTGGTGGCGAATCCCGCGCCGCCCCTTCATCGTCCTGTTGGTAATCGAGGGCCTGAGTGGATTCACGCTTCCGTTTGTCGCCGGTGAAGCACATCTCGGGGGCTTTGTTGCCGGCTACCTCGCCGCACGCGTTGTCGGGTTTGGCGGTGTCCTTCGGCAACCACAGTCAAAGGGCCTGCGACGCTTGGCTGCGGCGATGGTCGTGGTGGTGAGCGTTGCGACCCTCAACGTAGTTTTCTTGACACTCCGCGAGTCGAGTGCGCTCGAGCGGTACGCGTACCAGCTACTCGCGACACCGCACGCGCGGGTTCAAAGCGACAACGGCATAGCTTGGCGCATGGCGACGGAGAGCCGTGCAACGGCTTCGCAGCTCGCGCCCGCTCAGGGGCTTGCCGAGCGCGCGGCGAACCGCACGGGTTTTCAAGATCCCGAGATCCTCGACACTTTGGCCGAAGTGCTCTTTGTGCGAGGGAACCACGATGCCGCGCTTCGTATTATCGACGAAGCAATCCGCATCACCCGGGGCGAGAACTACTACTTAGAGCAACGCCGTCGCTTTACTGGCGAACGAGCCTTCGACGATCGTCCGGCCCCGCCACCGCCGTGGGCACTGCGTGAAGGCGCCCCGTATTACGACGAAGACGGCGAAGGCATCCTGATTTAGACGGTCCACTGAACACGGCGCCATCCCATCACAGACGCGGTGGTGTGATCTCTTCTCCGTCACTCGAGACGACAAGATCACCGCTGTACGTCTTGCGGACCGTCGCTGTGACTTGGAAGTCGTAGAACGGTGGCGGCTTCATGCGAAAGAGCACCAGGGCTCCAGCATTTGCGCGGCTCGCGATACCGCCGACATCGAGGATGTTGGTGTGGAGTGCCGCTTCCATGCGGAGCAGTTCGGGATCGATCAGGATGCCCGCTTCTTCCGCGTCTTCGGCCGGTGGGATGATGACGGCTTCGTGAAACAAATAGTCGACGTCCTTGGCCGCGCTTACCACAGCTTCGGGCGCCCATCCTGCTCCGGCGACGAACATGCTTTGGCCTTGGCGTTCGAAGCGCCAACCCAACGCCGGGGTAGGGCCTCCCGGAAGGTCAAATGCCTCAATGGCCAGCCCATCGAGTTCGACGGAGAATCCGGGCTCGACATCGAAGCCGGTCAACACTGCGCCGCCGGCGGGTAACCCGCGCGAACGTCCTTCGGCTTCAATTCCGATGGCATGCCCCTGCAAGATCGCTTCGCACAACGCGCGCGTGCCGGGCGGGCCATAGACGCGCAGTGATTGTTCGCGCGGTTGTCGCCAACCGGTGAGCAATAGATCATCGAGGCCGACAGTGTTCTCGGGCAACAAGCTTGTAAGCAAAACCGCTTCGGCCTGGGCGAGGGGGATGCGAGATGTTCGCAGTGCTTCGGAGACGCCACGTCCTGCGTCGACGATGAGCATCCGCTGGTCCCATCCGATCGCAATGGAGGGCCCCATGCGCTCGGGGTTCTCGAAACCGTTGCCACTCCCGACCACGACCGCCGCGAGGTTGCCGGATTCGATGATGTCGAGGGGAGCGACCAAGTCGCCAATTTCGGCCGCCCTGTAGATGACGCACGAGGAAGCCCAGCTGA
This sequence comes from Myxococcales bacterium, assembly GCA_012960035.1. Lineage (GTDB taxonomy): Bacteria > Myxococcota_A > UBA9160 > UBA9160 > UBA4427 > DUBZ01. The sequence continues at coordinate 35,482 of DUBZ01000070.1, forward strand.
CGGCCATCACGGCTGCAAGGATTCCGTAGAGAACGAGTCGTGCTGTCATAAGCAGTATACCTTCAGATGCGCGGGGCAATCCGGCATTTGTGTTTGATGTCTTGGGCTTGAGGGAAGTGATGCCGAGATGGACGCGGTGTGGGTCGTGCTTCGAGAGGTGCAGCTTTGGCACAGGCATACAGCGACTGGCCGCGAAGCGGGCCGATTCTAGCCAGCATTTCCGGTTTGGTCGCGGTCCGAATGAGGGTTCGAGGCTTCACTTACGAAGTTCGTAGCTGGGGCCCAAATTGGAGGCTCGCTGCGAACTCGACATCAATTGTGGATCGTAGATTGACCGACGGGTCGTTTCTGCTGGACCGAGCTCTGTGTGTCCTATAAGTTGCAGTGCAGGGGATCTCACTCATCCTCGAGTCTCTTGATCGGGAACGTTGACGGATCCATTGGAGATGTCGGCAAAACTCGGTGGGGAGGCGGCCCGTAGGGGTAGGAGCGGCGCCCACCCTGGACAGCGGGAGTCGGACGCGGGGTACTGGGCCCTGCTTGGACTGCACTATGCCGGCAGAAGGGGGTATCAGGTGAAACATAGCGATTCTATGGCGAGTGAGGTGGCGGCGTTCTAGCCGCGAGCCAAACTTCGACGTCATGTACGTCATGAAGGTTCGGTGAGTAGGGGAACGCAAGTGTTCCCAGCGCCACCGACCCTGGGAGCGCGGATGCCGTAGCCGCTTTTGAATAGGGTCTATTCGATCCGCTCCCAGGGATCCTTCGTGCTTTTTCGCAGCTGCTGAAGGCGCTCTCTAGCAGCGGCCTTTGGGCCGCTTCCCCTGTAACCAGGCAGCTGGGCGATTTGTGAAATGGGCTTGATCTGATCTCTAGGGGGGTGACTGCGGGGTCGTCGCCTGTCTCTGCTCCGGGAATTGAAACGATCCCGTTTCGAGCGATCGCGTTGTCCCGGTCGAGACGGGGACTGTTACTTGATCGCCAGTGGGTTGATGGGGGAGCCGACGGCTCCGGTGATCGGTAGGGGTGGGGCGGTGAAGAGGAAGGCATAGTTGCCGTCTTCTGCGCACGCCGCGGCGAGGTCGTCGAGGAAGAAGATCTCGCCGAAGGTCACGCCGGTATTACGGATCGACACCATATGGAGTGGTTGGAAGCAATCCTCGGTTTCGTTGGGTCTGACTTCGAGGCCCCACGTGTCTGTCGCGACGGCGGCAATCTCTCGTTCGTACAGCCAGCGCGCGCAGTACAGGGAAAGCCCAGGTGCCGGGCCTCCGCAGTATCCCTTCCAAGACTTTTGCTCGAGGCAGCGCGTCATCATGCCTGTGCGAACAAGCAGGATGTCTCCAGACTCGATCGTTACGCCGAGGGCTTCCGCACAAGCGTCTAGATCTTCGGGCATGATCGCCGTTCCGTCTTCGAGCCAGCGCGTTTCGCGCACGAGTGGCAGGTCGAGCAGGACACCGCGTCCGACAACGTCGGCTTTTAGTCGGTCGATTGAGTTCGCTTCGGCTCCGCTGCTGGTCACGAGTTTGATGTCGCGACCGTTGTACATAAAACCGTCGTAGTAGACGTGCGACAGGGCGTCCCATTGGGTTCCGCATTGGAGCGGCATGGTGATCGAATCGTCCGCGTAGCGGAAGCCGCCGGGCAAGTGATCCTGTGCGCCGGTTAGCGCATCCCCAGCGTCGGCGAGCATGACGTGGATCGGGTTGTGGCGGCCGCCTTTGCCCGACTGGGGGCCCTTGTCGTCAAAGGGGAGGGCGCACGAAATCACCCGGCCCGACCGCGGGATGGCGCACGCGTCAAGGACTCGACCCTTCGTAATGAAGTTGAGGGTCCCGCGTTCATCGTCGTCGCCCCAGCGCCCCCAGTTGGAATAGCGCTCGCCCCATTCGCGAACCGTTTGTGCATCAAGAACGGGTCTCATTGGATTTCCGCAGCCCGGTCCATTGACGCGAGAAGGGCTTCAACCGTCGCAACGTCTTCGGGTCGGTCGACCGCGACACTGTTCCAGCCTTCGATCTCGGCAACGCGAATCGCGACGCCATGTTCGAGGGCGCGCAATTGCTCTAGGGACTCGCGCAACTCGCCCGGGGTTTGCGGTAGCGCGGCATATTGCAACAGGAAGTCTCTTCGAAACGCGTAGATTCCAATGTGCTGTAGGAAGGTCGTGTTGGGGGCATTCGGGGCTGCGTAGGGGATCGGCGACCGCGAAAAATAGAGTGCGTGGCCATGGCGGTCGACGACGACCTTGACCCGACTGGGGTTGAGTGCGTCTGCGCCATCGGTTTGATGAACCAGGGTGGCGATCAGATCATCTTCGTTTTCGAGCAGCGCCTCGACCGCAGCATCAACCACGAAGCCTTTGATCAAAGGTTCGTCACCCTGAATGTTGACGATGATGTCGTCAGTGAGAGTGCTCGCGGCTTCCGCGATCCGGTCCGAGCCTGAGGGATGAGTCGGGCTCGTCATGACGACGGGAGCACCAAAGGATTCGCAGCAAGACGCGATGCGGGCATCGTCGGTTGCGACGAAAACTTGGCGCAGGGTTTTCGCTTCGCATGCCCCGCGCCACACGCGTTCAATCATGCTGACGCCCGCGATCTCCGCCAGCGGTTTGCCAGGAAAGCGCGATGCTGCGTAACGAACGGGGATGATGCCGACAGCACTCATATGGGAATATCCTAACCAATGCCCATTCGCGCCGCTGTCCTGCGCACGTTCTGCGTATTGTCCGCGCTATGCTCCGTGCCGCGTGGGTTGGGAATGCGATGGGGTGGACAGGGCAGTGGGCAAGAGTTGACTACAGAATCAGTTGACCCGAAGGTTCTCTTTTGGACTGGCGCATTCATCAACATGAGTGTTGTGGTCGGTCTCGCCATTTACGGAATCAGACAGCTCCGAGATGGCTTCCCTTCTCGACATCGATCGTTGATGATTACGGCGTCGCTGCTCGTCGTTGGGTTTATGCTTGCGTACGCGTTGAAGCTCGTATTTCTCGGACGCGAAGATCTTTCGGTGTGGAGTCAGGCCGCTGTCTGGACCCTGCGTTTTCACGAGACGTGTGTGTTGACGATGGTTGTGGGCGGCGCGCTTGCGCTGCGTTGGGGAAGCCAGCTTTGTACGACGCGTTCATTCACGTTGAACTCGGACGACCCGGAGGCGGACCCGGCGCTAGTCAATCGACATCGACGAGCCGGGCGGACCGCAGTGATCGGTGCGGTGCTTGGCCTTCTCTCCTCGGGGTTTGTGCTGATGGGGATGTACGCGCGTTTGTCGTGAGGCGTCTATTGCTTCGTGAAGCGTCTGGCATCCAGCAGAACAGCGCGACCCAGGTAGGCAGGCAAAGGCACGGTTGGCGTCGAAGTGGTCCGACTTCGAGTCCGGTTCGAGCTTCCCGCAAAGACCCCTGCATCGATTTCCCAATTCGGCGAGAGTGTCTGGGGCACCCTCCGAATTAATCGTCGAGGATCTAGTTTGCTTGCGACTACCCGGGTCGCTTTGATCGGGTTCCTTATTGTTGTGGTACTTCGTCGTTGCGTTTCTTCTTGCGGGGCGTCGTGACGAAGGAGCGAAGCGCTTCTTCAGGCGTTCGCACAATCGTGACTCC
>DUBZ01000070.1:39101-280822 GCA_012960035.1 Myxococcales bacterium
AATTGTGAGCAGTTCCGAAGTGAGATGGTGGGCAAGACGCTGGCTGCGATAGGGGTCGAGGGTGCGATTGCGCGGCACGAGATGTGCCTCTCCATGAATCGCCGGGGGTCAATACCGTGAGGAAAGCGCTGATCCTTGGGTATCGGGACTGATTCGAAACTTCTTGAGTCGATCAAACAGTCTCGCAAGAAACGCATTTGGTCTTCGGCATGTTCCCCGGGGCAGGAGCCCTATTCGATCGCGTTGGTCATGCAGGAAGCGATTCCGAAGTTGTTGGGGCATGACTCACGTATCCTTGCCACCGATCTCGATTCGGACGTGCTCGCTCATGCGAAGCGAGATCTCTACACCGACGAGAGCCTCGCCGCGATTCATCCAGACCGTCTACGTACGTTCTCTAAGGGCGACGGAGGTGAGCGCCATGGTCAGAATCGAGTTTCGCGCCAACTTCGGGAATCCGTCGTGTTTCGGCATCTCAACTTAATGGATGCATGGCCCATGTGCGGATCGTTTGATGCGATCTTCTGCCGCAACGTCTTGATCTACTTCACCAAGGAAATGCAGCGCGTTCTTTTCGAGCGAATAGCCGATCTCTTGGGTGTTGTGAAATGTCTGTTTCTTGGTCATTCCGAGTCGTTGACGGAATTGAACGACCGATTTGAATACGCGGCAAGAAAATCTACCGGAAGGTGAAAGAGAGTCGGAACAGGACTCTTACCCCCATGCGTCGTACGTCTGGTCAAACGTGTTGGATCGTTTGAGCAGAAAGTCAGAGACGAGAATTCGACTCGCAGCTTCCGCAATTTTAACGGTGTTTTTTACAATCGAATTCGCGACGACGGCCTTCGGTTCGATGAACTTCTGTGAAGCATGGCACCAAGGATCATGCCCGCGACAAGAATACACGCGCCGGCGATCAACTCTGGGTGGCGTGAGCCTGCGCGAAGCTTCGTATTGTCGAACACCAGCCGGTTGATTTCAGCGCGTTGTGCACTGTCGGTCGCGCTGAGCGTTTCGTTCGACGTACGTAGTTTTTCGCCTTCGTCGGTCGTCGAGCTCAAGCGAGTGCGGAGGCCTGCAACTTCGATTTCGAGCTGAGCCAAACGCACGGTCGGAGGCGGTTTGGCATTGAGGTAGCCCTTTGGGATCCAGCCTTCGACCCCGTCTTCGAGTCGAACCTGGGTCCAACCCTCACCGCGGGTCATGATGGCGAGACCGTCTCCGGTCGCAACGCCGCCGAGGATCCGGTACTGGGTCCCCGCTCCGCTCCGCACGTTGAGTCGGATCTCGCTTCGAACCCAGGCGCGCTCCTGCGCGAGTGCGGGTTCGGGCGTGAGCGATGCGACAAATAGCGTCGCGATCGTAAGACCGAGCACCACTCCCGTTCTCAACAAGACCTTCAACATAATCTTCACGGACGTGCGACTGGTTCCATAACGATTTGTGTGGATCGTGACCTGGTTCGACAACGCGACTGTCCCCTCTTTCGAATTGGATCAACTAACGATCGTGCATTTCACTAGCAACTTCGTACGAAGTGAATTCCGGCCGCATTGAAACTCAGGTGCTCTGCGCTCCGCGATCCACTGCTTCTCGCTTAGACACTGGAGGTCGGGGAAACGTTCTTTCGCTCCCTCGCCCGGCGGGCAGCAAGGTACCAAAACTCCGCGATCGATTCGTTAATTTAGCAGCCGGCGGCGCGGGCATCGATCGCTCCCGGAGCCCAACCGTCCGGTTTCCCCGCCGCCAGCGCAACGACTTCGTCGATGCAGGGTTTAGGACCTTGAATCCAAAGCTCGAGGCGAACTCGGGTGGGTCCCCTGAAGGAGTACAGAAAGATGAATCGAAGTTTTGTCCTGGCGGTTGCATTGGTGTTTCTTGGGGCTGGTTTTGTCGCGTCGGCTGCCAGTGCGGGTACGTTCCACAAGCGTCAGGTTCGGCAGCGAGCGCGGATCGTGGCGGGTCTTGAGAGCGGATCTCTCGTGCACCGCGAAGCACGCAAGCTGCGCCGCGAGCAGAAGGCCATCAAGAACACCAAGGAACGCATGATCCACAACGATGGCAAGCTGGGGCCGAAAGGGCGATCGCGTCTGAATCGAATGCAAAACCGCTCTTCCCGGCACATCTTCCGCGCCAAGCACAACGCTCGGGCGCGTTAATCTCCGCGGGCAGGGGTAGAGGGAGTGGGGCAAACCCCGCTGCTATTTCCGGCCAGAAGCCCCCTTAACCCAATATGCCGCGGGAGCGCAGTTCGGAGATCTGATCGGCGCTGCGCCCAGTTTCGCTCAGCACGTCGTCTGTGTGCTCTCCGTGGGACGGCGCCATGGAACGGGGGGCCCAAGGGGTGTCGTCGAAATCCACCGGCGACGAGGGCAAAAGCGTCGTTCCCACATCGTCGGGAACTTCGACGAGTCCACCCGCAGCATGCACCTGCGGGTCGGCGAGAACTTCCCCGAAGTTCTGCACGGGCGCCCACCAAAAGTCTTCCTCGGTTTCAAAGATTTCCGCCCATTCATCGCGACTCTTGGTCGCGAAGATCTCATCGAGTGCCTTGATGAGGTCCGGAGCGTTTTGCGCGCGGGTGGCCGTGGTGGCGAAACGCTCGTCGTCAATCCATTCGGGGTGTCCCACGGCGCGGGCAAGCGGCGGCCAGTGGCGATCGCCCTCTAGGCCGACCACCCAAAACCAGCGACCGTCTTTGTCCTGGTAACTGTTGACCGTGGGGTTCCCCATGGTCTTGCGGTCGGCCCCCATGATTTCGACGCCGAAGCGCAAGTTGATCGCGAGATCAAAACTCATGGTGTAAATGCCGTGGCGCAAAAGCGACGTCGACACGAGCTGGCCCTTCCCCGACTTCTCGCGAGCAAAGAGCGCGGCGGAGATTGCGCCGGCAAGTGACATGCCTGCACCGTGATCCCCCATGCCTCCGCGTTGAAATGGTGGATTGGCGCCCGGTGGCGTGAGCGCGTTGGCGATCCCGCTTCGCGCCCAGAACGCGGCGATATCGTATGCGGCCCGATCGCGATCCGGTCCCGCCATGCCGTAACCCGTGATGGCGCCATAGATAAGCCGTTTGTTGCGCGCGAGAAGGGTGGCAGGGTCTAAGCCGAGCCGTGCGAGTGCAGCGGGGCGGATGTTCGTGATGAAGACGTCCGCTTCGTCGAGGAGTTCGAGAGCGATGGCCTTGCCTTCGGGCTGCCCGACGTCGAGCACGATGCTGCGCTTACTTCGATTGTCCATTTCGAATGGCGGGTTGATGTCGAGATCGCCGCCCAACATTTTTGTAAACGAGCGCGCAGGATCGCCCATGCCCGGAGGTTCGATCTTGATGACGTCCGCGCCCCAGTCGGCGAGCACACCTCCTGCTGCAGGCCCTGCGACCCAGACTCCCATCTCGACAATTTTTACGCCGTCCATCGGTCCGGGCATAACGACTGCTCCTCGCTGTTCAGTTTTGAGTGCGACGCGCGTGTCGACACGAAGCTAACGCATTCAGTTCGAAAGCTCGTCGACCAAGCCCCATTGCAATGCCTGCTCGCTGTTGATGCGACGACCACTCAATGCCAGGTAGTTGGTTCGCTGGGCACCGATGCGGCGGGGCAGACTCACCGTACCTCCGGCACCCGGCACGAGACCCATCGAAACTTCGGGTAGCCAAAATGTTGCGTCCCGGTGCGCACGCACGTTTGAGGTGAACGCGGGAAGCTCGGCCCCGGCTCCGGCACACGCGCCATGGACCTCGCAGCGCACGCGATCTGCACAGCGTGCAAGCAAGCGAGCGGGGTTGCGCGTCGAACGAATGACATGGGCGGTCGCCGGGTCGGGCAGCGTGCCAAATTCTGCAAGATCTCCGCCGCTACAAAACGACGCGCCCGCGCCACGAAGCACAACGCTGCGAATGCTCGCGTCCGCATCGATGACTTGCAGCACTTCCGCAAAGGCGTCACGCATTTCAGCGGAGAATGCGTTGTGGCGCTCCGGGCGGTTCAAGGTGACGTGCACCGTCTCGGCGTCGCGAATCACAATGACCGCAGGCTCGTTCGCCGCGGCCGAGACGGAAGGGCGCTTACGGTCACGCAGCCACGTCGCAAACTCGGGGCCGCTTTGCAGCGTGGAATAGACGAGGGACTCGGCGGTCAAACCGTCATGTATCGAAAGGCCCCGGCTATGTCGTAAGAGTTGAACCATTGCGAGCGACGCTTGTGGGTTCGCCCTGATGTTGTGATCGAGGGTGGCGAGGTCAGTCTCGTCTTCGAGACAAACGTCGAACAGGGCGCTCCAGGCATGGCTTCCATTCGCTTGCGAGGGTTGTGCGATGGCGATCGTGGGACAGGCAAGTTGGGCGAGCGTCATTTGCGCGCGTTGGGCAGCTTCACCGTCAGCGGCCGGAGCAGTGTCTCGTAGGTCCACCACGAGCGAGGAAGCCCCGGTAAGCGCAGAAAAGTCTTCCATCGCATACGGAGACGCGAGGGCATCGATCGCTGCGGTCAAAGTCAGCGCGGGCGGGCTTGGTTCCATCACGGTCGAAGCCTTTCGTCGCGAACCCGCGCTAGTGACTCAGCTGGCGAATTGTTCGCGAACCTTCCGGCGCAAAAGCTTGCCGGTTTCGTTGTACGGAAGTTCGTCGGAGAACTGAATCTGCTCTGGCGTGCGGGACGATCGTAAGCGGTCTTTGACCCATTGTTGCAGCTCGCCTTCGCTCGCCGCTTTGCCTTGCTTCAGCACGACTGAAGCCACAACCGCTTCGCCCCATTGTTCGTCGGGGATCCCGATCACGGCGACGTCGGCGACGGCTTCGTGTTCGAGCATCACGTCTTCGATCTCGCCCGGCGACATGTTTTCGCCGCCTCGGACAATGATGTCGTCCATGCGGCCTTCGAGGAAGAGATAGCCTTCGTCGTCGAGGAAGCCGCCGTCCTTGGTGGGGAAGAAGCCGTCATCGAGAAGCTGGCTCCCCTTGCCCAAATACTCGCCGGAGACCTGGTCGCCGCGTACGTAGATCTCGCCGCGCTCGCCGGTCGCGACTTCGTTGCCTTCGTCGTTTCGAATTTCGACTTCGATGGTCGGGATAGGTTGGCCAACAGACGTGATCCGCTTGCGCACGGCGGCGTCGTCACTCGCCATGGCGGCGCGATGATCGTCGGGGCCGAGGATGGCGATGGTCGAGCTGGTTTCGGTGAGGCCGTAGGCGTTCGTGAAGTTGGTGTCGGGGAAGAGCTTCATTGCCCGTTCAATCACCGCTTGCGGCATTTTGCCGCCGCCGTACGAAATCGCTTTCAAGTCTGGAAGGTCAGCGCCGCGCTGGTCTTCGAGTGCTTCGACGATGCGCGAGAGCATGGTGGGGACCACCATCGCGTTGGTAATTTTTTCTCGCCGCGCGGTTTCGATCCACGACTCAGCCGTGAAATTCGGGAGCTGCACGATGCGACGGCCCGAGTAGATTGAGCTGGCGAGCGAGGCGATGCCGGCGATGTGATAGGGCGGAACACAGACCAACTGTGCCGCGTCTTCCTCGGCACTCATGAACTCAACCGTCGTTAAAATGTACGACACGATGTGTGAATGTCGAAGGACAGCAGCCTTCGGCGCACCCGTGGTGCCACTGGTAAAAAGCAGGATGGCGATTTCTTCGGGGTCCATCGACCATTCGGGATCAAGCCCAGCTGCGCCTGCGGCGCGGGTCTGTGAAATGAAGTCCGTGCGTCCGATTGCGTGACACTGGTCTCGACTCGCAAGGGATTCGGTTCGGCCGTCTTCGCAGAGCAGGACCGCGGGTTCAACCCGGGTGAGCAGCGCGTCTAGCTCGTCTCCAGTCAGGCGGTAGTTGAGCGGAACAAACGGAATCCCCGCCCACGCGGCGCCAAATAGCGCGGTCGGAAACGCGAAGCTGCTTTCGTCGAGCATGGCAAAGTATTCGGCGCCCGCTGAACGCGCTTTTTCGCCAGCAACGGACGAGGCCTCGAACAGTTGCGCGTAGGTGAGGTTTTCGTCGCCGTTCGTCAGAGCGACCCGGTCGCCAAAGCTCGACTGGGCCATCTCGAGCAGCATCATAAGGTTCATAGGATCATCCTGAGCGTTGCGACGTGGCGTCGTGTCGATGACAACTCAATGAAAAATCAACAACAACGTGCTGTCGTGCGTGGGGTGTTCTTTCGGTAGCGCGCAACCGACTTCGCCGGGTTGGGCGAAGGATCTGTTGACGACCGCGTGAGTCGTTGGCGTGTCCGACGAGGCGAGCCGCGTCGACCCGCCAAGACGACCCTTGGTCCGAAGACGTTAGTCCGAAGATGGGAGAGGCTTTGCGCCCTTGATTGTAAGCGCGGCGCCCCCGGCGGCGAGCGTTCCTTCGCCGGGCTTGGTGCAGAGGACTTCGAGATCGCCTGCTTCGTTGACATAGCGCTTACCGATCTGGGTTCCGTCCTTCGCGCCGTCCGCGATCTCGCCCGAACCTTCTCCTCCCATTGCAATCAGTGCCGCGCCGCCACACGTGATGTCGACTTCGTCTTTCGGTGCGCCGACGACCATGACTTCCGTTGAGCACACCGCGCTCTTGAGTCGTGTTCCTGCCTTTAGTAGTGCCATCATTACTCCTTCAATCGTGGTTCGCAGAGCACCTTGTTTGGGGCGCACAAAATTGCGCCCGGGTCTGCGTTATTGCAATCGTGTTCTTTAACTGGCTTGACTGGCCTGATTTGATCGGCCTGGTTTGTCGATCTTGTGCCGCGGGTCGGTTCTTGCGTGAGAAACAGGCTCACCGCTTGTGCAGCGTGTCCGATCCGTTGGTGGGTTGTGTCCGAAACACGGCCGAAATTGAGGTCGGCCAATCGGCCAAGGGCCGCGAAAATAAATGTTTTCTGGCGGGAATGCTAGCCTGCTCGCCCGCTGCTCCCAAGTGATCGAGTGGCCAGAGGGACCCTGCATTGTCCATAGACCGATCAGTCTCTACCGCAACTTCGAATGATCTCCCCCTCCTCTCCAGGACTGGGTTCGTGACGAGTTACGCAGCGCGTATGTTGTCTGATTTGGGTGTCGGGGGGATCAGTCAGTGCATCGATGTCCCAGAACAGGGCGAACACGAGCAGCTTCGATGGGCGCGAAGCGGAGGCATGGCCTTGTCCGGCAAGGCCGGGAAGCTGCCGCTGCTCGCCCCGGCTCCGCTGGCCGGTGCCGCGGCCGCGGCCCTCGTCGCGTTGCGCGCGCTTGCGGGCAATCGCTGGACAGGAGGCGAGCTCGATGGTGCTGCGCTTCTGGGCGAACGTGCGGCGATCTTCGACTACGCAAGGTCTGGCGACGTTGCGCCGGGCCAAAGTTGTCGGCTCATCGAAACCAAGGACGAATGGTTGGCGGTGAATCTCGCGCGCGAAAGCGATCGAAATTTGCTCCCCGCGTGGTTGGAAACGGAGGCGGCCCATCCTGAATCGGGCGCTTGGGAAGTTGTTCAGCGAGTCTTCGCAGAACGAGGAAGTGACGATCTCCTCTCTCGTGCGCGCCTCATGGGAATGCCCGTTGCGCCCGTTCGCCGGTTCTCGCCAGGTGCGCCGGATTGTCCGCCTTGGTTCGAAGCGCATGCAATCCAAAAACAGACTCAGCCCGCACCCGGCGCACGCCCCGTCGTGCTCGATCTGTCGACGCTCTGGGCCGGACCGTTGTGTGGACATCTTCTTGGGCTCGCCGGAGCCCGGGTGATCAAGCTCGAAAGTTTGTCACGGCCGGACGGTGCGCGGCACGGTCCGGCTGCGTTCTTCGACCTACTGAACGCAGGCAAGGAAAGTGTTGCGGTCGACTTCACGTCAAAGGCGGGACGGCATTCTTTTGAAGCATTGCTTGAGCACGTAGACATCGTGATCGAAAGCGCGCGCCCCCGGGCTTTGCGGCAACTCGGCATCGTCGCGGAAGATTGGATTGCCCGTCATCCGGGACGCACGTGGTTGAGCATCACGGGCTACGGCCGAAGCGAGCCCGAGGCAAACTGGGTCGCGTTCGGTGACGACGCGAGCGCGTCCGCTGGGCTTTGCTGGGCAGCTGCGGACTTGAATCGCGGCGATGACGGCCCGCCGTCGCCGCTGTTTTGCGGTGACGCAATTTCCGATCCGTTGACGGGCTTACATTCGGCCGTCGCCGCACTTGCGAGTTGGCAGTCTGGACGAAGCCAACTGATCGATGTTTCTCTCTGTGCCGTTGTTCGCTTCATCCTCGACCAGGCAGCCGAACTCGAAGGTCAAGCTGTGGACGTGTCCGTCGAGCAAGACGCCCAGGAGCGCGAACGCGTACGCGTCGGCGATGCGAGTGAGGTTGTGGCACCTCCGCGCGCGCGGGCCGTTGTCGCTCGGGCTTCATCGTTGGGCGCAGATACGCAAAGTACCATGGCATCGTTTGGGGTCTCCGCGTGAGCGCACTCGTCATCCAACATGCAGAGCTGCAAGACGGCCGCATCGCCGACGTTCGAATCGAACGAGGCCGGGTGGTCGAAATTAGCGACGAAGTTTCGAGCAAAGGCGCCGGTCGCGTGGTGGACGCACATGGAGGTGCGTTGCTCCCAGGCTTACACGATCACCATATCCATCTCTTTGCACTCGCTGCAGCGCGCGCATCTGTCGCATGTGGTCCGCCCGAAGTGACGAGCGACGAACAATTGCATCTTGCACTCATGGGGGCACAGGTCACGTCGGGCTCGATCCGCGGGGTCGGCTATCACGAATCGGTCGCGGGCGAATTGAATCGCTACAGACTCGATTCGTTGGCACCCGAAGGCGTGCCAGTTCGGGTGCAACATCGAAGTGGTGCAATGTGGATCCTGAATTCTGCGGCGATCGATGCCTACTCGCTCTCGCAGGGGCCGTGGCCCGAGGGCGTTGAACGAAATGCGGCCGGCGAATTGACGGGAAGGATCTATTACCAAGACACGTGGCTACGAGGGCGTCTCGGCGCAGCTTCGATCCCCGATCTTGCGGCCGTGGGACGCGAGCTTGCTTCCTGCGGCGTCACGGCCTTGATGGATGCGACTCCGGACAAGGACCGGTCGGACATCGCGGCGTTAGAACGCGCAATAGAAGAGGGCGCGCTACCGCAAAAGGTGACTGCCATGGGCAGCGCGGCGCTTGATACGCTTTCAGGCAGTCTCGTCGAAGTCGGCCCCGTCAAGGTCATGTTGCGTGAACCTGCGCTTCCCGAATTCGATGAGTTGGTCAAGCTCATTCACACCGCGCACATCGCAAAGCGCGGGGTCGCTTTTCATTGTGTGACGCGGGCTGAACTCGTGATGGCTTGTGGCGCGCTACGTGAGGCGGGGCCTCTGCGAGGAGATCGCATCGAACATGCGTCTATCGCCCCACCCGAGCTCGTGGCCTTGTTATCCGAATTGGACGTGTGGGTGGTGACGCAGCCGGGTTTCGTGTTCGAGCGAGGAAAGGCGTACTTGCGTGACGTCGAGCAGGCGGACCATCCGTGGTTGTACCGCGGGCGTGGCTTTTTGGACAGCGGTGTTGCGCTCGGCGCCGGGACGGACGCACCCTACGGCGCAGCCGATCCATGGGTTGCGATTCGCGCCGCGGTTGACCGCACCACCCGGGAAGGCGCGACCCTCGGCGGCGCAGAAGCATTGACCCCCGAGCGCGCGCTCGCCCTCTTTACCTCTCCAATTTCGTCTCCTGGGGAGTTGCCCGCATCGATTGCACCCGGGGGCGAAGCCGATTTTTGCTTGGTCGACTTACCCTGGCGTGAGTTTCGGGAAAAGCTCTGTCGAGAGCATGTCGCGATGACGGTTTGTCGGGGCAAAGTGATCTGGGATCGGGGCACCGACGGGAACGCTTAGCAAATTGACGGGTGATTCCTCGAACAGGGCCCTAGTTTTGGACACGATGACTCGTTACTTCGCATCGCGGCTTCGCGCGATGACATGCGCGCTGTGTTGCCTTGTTGTGACCGTGCCGACATGGGCGGCCCCACCGGGCGAGCGTCCTTAGTCCGTAGTCCCGAGTCCCGAGTGGCGAGCCGCCAAACGATGATATCGCGTCGGATGCGTTACTCGGAGTTGAGCCCCTCATGCATCCGCTCAACGGCTTCGATGTAGTCGTTGATCAGCTCGTCAATGAGGTTCTTGGCTGGCAGGATTTGATTCATGCTTCCCACGATTTGCCCGACCGGGTTGAAGGCCACGTCCTGGGATTTTGCTGCGTAGATGCTTGTGCGCATCACCATGTCCATCGTGACCAACCCCTGTAGCGGCATCCCAAGTGGTTGTGGGTTTTCGGGGTTTTCCCAAGCCTCGGTCCATGCGTTTTTCAGCATGCGCGCCGGTTTGCCCGTCACCGACTTTGAACGAATCGTGTCGCGGCTTCCCGCGTTCAGCAGCGACTCTTTCTGTTCCATCGGCGTCGATGCTTCTTTTACTGTGAGCCAGATCGACCCGCACCAGATCCCTTGGGCGCCGAGCGCCATGGCGGCGGCCATTTGCCGACCTGAACCGATGCCGCCTGCGGCCAGAACCGGAACGGGCGCAACCGCGTCGATCACTTCCGGCCACAGCACGACGCTCCCGACTTCGCCGGTATGCCCCCCGCCTTCGTGACCCTGGGCGATAATGATGTCGACGTCGGCGTCCTTATGACGAAGCGCTTGCTTCGCACTGCCACACAGAGCGGCGACCAAACGACCGGATTCATGGATGCGCTTGATCACATCGTCCGGCGGTGTGCCCAGAGCGTTCGCGATCAGCTTGACGTTCGGGTGCGAAAGCGCGACATCGATCTGCGGGTTCGCGGTCGCTTCGGTCCAGCCGAGTAGGCCCATCTGTTCAACATCAGAGGGGAGTTCCGGGACGCCATGGTCCGCGAGTAGCTTGGCTGCGAAGTCTCGATGCTGTTGCGGCACAGCGGCCATCAACTGTTCTTCGAGCTTTTTCGGATCGGATTCGCCCATGCCTTCGTACTTCTGAGGGATGACCGTGTCGACGCCGTACGGCTTGTCACCGATGTGCGCGTCGATCCACAGACATTCGCGCTCGAGCTGCTCGGGGGAAAAGCCGACCGCGCCAAGCACCCCCATCCCACCTGCCTTGCTCACGGCGACGACGACGTCGCGGCAGTGAGTGAAGGCGAAAATCGGAACATCGATGTCGAAGCGTTCGCAGAGTTCAGTGCGCATTGGGCCGGGTTCTCCATGCTGGGGTGTCGCGGGAGCTTAGCCCCGCCGATCACAAAGGCTTTCGTCGCTGTCGAAATATTTGCGAGTACGCGCGAGACTTTTCAAATCCGCCTCAACTCCAAAGGACTGATCATGAAAAAACATCAATTGTTCCACTTCGTGCTCACTTTGTTCCTCGCCACTGCGATTCCCAACTTCGGGAAGGCAAGTGACGAAGTCAATGTTCGCACTGTCGTGGTCGCGGACGGGATATCGATGCTGATGGGACGTGGGGGGAACGTTGCGGTCAGTCACGGGGGAGACGGCACGCTGATCGTGGACGACGACTACGCTCAAGTTTCAAAGCAAATTTTGTCCGCGCTTGATGCACTGGGTGCATCGCAAGTCCGTTATGTGCTCAACACGCACTGGCACGCAGATCACACCGGTGGAAATGAGCGCATGAATGCAGTTGGGGCGGTCATCGTGGCGCACGACAATGTGCGCGAGCGCATGAGTCACGAACACGTAAGTGCAGCGCTCGGGCGGACCACGAAGGCATCGCCCACAGCTGCACTTCCTACGGTCACATTCAGCGAACAGGCTTCACTGCACTTCAATGGTCTGACGATTCGTGCGGAGCACGTCGCGCCTGCGCATACCGACGGTGATGCGGTGATCTACTTCGAGCCCGCAAACGTCGTGCACCTTGGTGACCTCTACTTCAACGGGATATACCCATTTGTCGATTTTTCGAGCGGCGGCGAACCGCGCGGGATGATTGCCGGAGTCCGCGGTGTCCTTGCGCGCATTGATGACCACACCAAGGTGATCCCCGGCCACGGCAAACTTTCGAATCGCGGCGAACTCCAGGCCTATCACGACATGCTCAAAACGATCTGCGACCGGATCGACGTCGAAATCAAGAAGGGAACGGGCCTCGACGATATCGTGGCGATGAAGCTCACTGCGGACTACGACGAACGGTGGGGGTCGGGGTTCTTGTCGCCCGACCGGTTCGTGCGCGTACTCTACGCGGGGCTCGTTGACTAGCCGGGCCGCGAAACCCTCAACTACACCAATAGCCCCGGCCGTTGTCCGCAGAAGACTTGTCCGGTGTAGCCGTAGTCGACGAACAAATTCACTCCGCTTACAAAGCGAGACGCTTCGCTGTTGAGCAAGATGAGGGGTTCCGCCATTTCTTCGGGAGTCGCGTTGCGACCGATCGGCGCCTGGAAGTGTTCGTCCATGGCTTCCTTCGGGATCTGTTCATGAAAGGCCGGCATCATTGGCGTGTCGGTGGGAGCAGGACTCAAACAATTGATGCGAATGCGTCGTGCGCTTAGCTCCGCCGCACGACGGTACGTGTAGCCGATGATGGATTGCTTCGAAAAAAGATAGCCGTTCGCGACGTCGGGGTTGGCTTCGCACCAAGCCTTGGCACTTTCAAAGTCGGGCGTGTCGAGAAACTCGTGAACCTTCTCTTGGTTCTTCGGGTAGCCCATGCCAGCGACTGACGTGATGCTCGCGATGGCGCCACCGTCTTTGATCCGCGGGAGTAGCGACTCGGTGACGTGGCGTAGGCCCACGATGTTTACCAGGCATGTGTCGAGTGCCGAGAAGCGCGGCGCACCGGGAAGGCCGGCGCAGTTGAATAGACAATCGATCTCGCCTTCGATTTCGCCAAGGGCGTTGTCGATCGACGCTTCACTCATCAGGTCGACTTTGATCGCGCGATGCACACTCGCCTTGATGTCCTGCACGTCGAGAGCGAATACTTCTGCACCCATGTCTGTGAGTGTCTGCGCACACGCAGCTCCCATTCCAGATGCCGCGCCGGTTACGACACAACGCTTTCCGTCATATTTGAGGATGTCCGTCATTTTCGGCAGGTCTCCATGCTCGCGTTTCTAAGAGGTTGGGTGTTTTGATGTGATGCGATCGTAGTCGATGCACCACCCCGTGCAATTGAAACGCGAGTTCGGTGCAGCCAGATCCGCTCGCGTTCGTTGAACGTGAGTAGGCCCCGTATTTGTCGTGGTCTAGCTTTTTGGAGGGTCGACGTGCCCCCGCAAACCCGCAAAGCTTGCGTCCGATTTGGTTCCTTTAGATTCGAGGCCCTCCATGTACATCGGTTACGACGAGTCCCAGGAAACTCTGCGCAACGAATTGCGCGCCTACTACGCCAAGCTGCTAACGCCCGACGTTCGAGCGGCTCTGCGCGAGGGGCACGGCGTGGGCAGTGCGATGCGCAGCGTCGTGCGGCAAATGGGAGAAGACGGTTGGCTCGGGATCGGTTGGCCCGTGGAATACGGAGGCCAAGGCCGCAGCGCCATCGAGCAGTTTATCTTCTTCGACGAATCGATGCGCGCAGGCGCTCCGGTCCCAATGCTTACGGTCAACACCGTGGGGCCGACCCTCTACAAACAGGGTTCGCAGGAGCAGAAAGATCACTTCCTTCCCCGGATCCTGAAGGGCGATGTTCATTTTTGCATTGGCTACACCGAGCCCAACGCCGGCACGGATTTGGCCGCATTGCAGACCCGGGCAGTTGCCGATGGCGACGACTTCATCATCAACGGGCAAAAGGTGTTTACCAGCCTTGCGAGTGACGCGGACTACATTTGGCTCGCGACCCGTACCGACCCCGATGTTTCAAAGCACGCGGGGCTTACGATGTTCCTCGTCGACATGAAGACACCCGGAATTACGGCCGAGCCAATGGACCTGCTTTCGAGCCACAACATCTGTACCACGTTCTTCGACAACGTTCGCGTTCCAAAGAGCGCACTCGTGGGTGAACTCAACAAGGGTTGGAAGCTCATCACCGGCCAACTCAACCACGAGCGCGTCACGATCTGCTCACCCGGGATGCTCGAGTCGGTCTATGACGAAGTCCTCGAGTGGTCTCGAGAAACAAAACTCACCGACGGTCGTCGCGTGATCGACCAGGAATGGGCGCAGATCAACCTCGCCCGGGTGCATGCCGGGCTTGAGTTTTTGCGGCTTTCGAATTGGAAGGTTGCCTGGCAGGCGACCGAAGGCGAACTCAATGTGGCCGACGCGTCAGGGATCAAAGTCTTTGGCACAGAGTGGTATCTCGAGTCGTTTCGTTTGATGATGGAAATTATGGGCCAGCGGTCGTACCTGCGAGCCTCGTCCCGGGAAGCGCTGCTCTTGGGCCATATCGAGACGATGTACAGGAGTCTCTTGATCCTGACCTTTGGCGGTGGCACGAATGAAATTCAACGCGACTTGATCGGCATGTTTGGTCTCGGATTGCCTCGGGCCCCTCGCTTTTAGTCGTGCTGGGTTCTTTTCATCGTCCCGTCCTTCGAACGAAACGCAAAGCAAACTGCAAAGAGAGACCCCATGAACTTTTCCTGTAGTGACGAGCAGCTAGCCATCGCCGAACTCGCCAAACAGATCATGTCCGACAAAGCCACCCAGGAGCGCATGACCGAATTGGAAAAGTCGGAGGGTCCGCGTTTCGATCCCGACCTTTGGCGCGAAGTTGCGAAGTCCGGGGTGCTTGGGATCGCAGTCCCCGAAGAATTCGGCGGCGCCGGTATGGGGTTCTTTGAACTGTCGTTGATCGCAGAGCAGGTGGGGCGCACCACCGCACCCATTCCGCTGATCGAAACCGCGGTGATGGCCGCGCTCGCAATCGAGAAGTATGGAAGCGAAGCGCAGAAGCAGGCGACGCTCCCACCGCTCACCAAGGGTGAGATCATCATGACTGCGGCCTTAGTCGAAGAAGGGGCTGATCCTGAAGTCCCCGAGACTCGGGCCATCGCGGACGGCGACGGGTTCAAGCTGAGCGGTTGCAAGATCTGCGTTCCGGCGGGCGATCTCGCCAATTTGGTTCTCGTCCCTGCGCGTACAGCCGACGATCGACTCGGCATATTTTTGGTCGACCCGACCAGTTCGGGATGTACGGTGATTGCGCTCGAGACCACCAGCGACCAGCCTGAAGCCCAGATCGAATTTGACGGGGTCGAAGTGGGTGCCGACGCATTGCTTGGAAGTTTCGAACAAGGCGCGGAGATCCTTCTGTTCATTACCGAGCGAACCAACGCTGCGCTTTGCTCGCTCGCGCTGGGCGTCTGCGAAGAAGCCCTGCGTCTTACCGCGGACTACACCAAGGGTCGCGAACAATTCGGGCAGGCCATCGCGACGTTCCAAGCTGTTGGCCAGCGCGCGGCCGACGCCTTTATCGACACCGAAGCCATTCGGCTGACTTCCTGGCAGGCCGCTTGGCGTCTCGCGCAAGGCCTACCGGCCGCGTCGCAGATCGCCACTGCCAAGGTCTGGGCCGCGGAAGCTGGACACCGGGTTGTCCACACGGCGACTCATCTTCACGGTGGCATGGGAGTCGACAAGGACTATCCGCTCTTTCGCTACTTCACCTACGCACGGCAGCTCGGCCTCACGCTCGGCGGACCGACTTCTCATCTGATCAAGCTCGGGAAGATGCTCGCAGCCGGGACCGCATAACCAACTCATTCCCCTCTCACCAGTTTTGGACCCGCGACTCGGGAAACGTCGCGACCCCATATAAAAGGAAAACAACATGGCGAACCTTTCGGATAAACAAATCACAGCGTTTCAAGAACTGCTGGACCGACGCGAAATCGACGACCTGTTGATTCGCTACGCGACCGCTGTCGACACAAAAGATTGGGATCTCTGGGAAACCTGCTTTACCGAAGACGCCTTTGTTGACTATGAGTCGGCCGGCGGGATCAAGGGCAAACGCCCCGAGGTTCGCAGTTGGCTGGAGAAGACCTTGGTCATGTTTCCGATGACCCAGCACGTCGTGAGCAATCGCGTCGTAGAAATCGACGGCGACAACGCGACCGCGCGCTCAGTCTTCTACAACCCCATGGGCTTGGCCCAAGGTGAATCGCGACAGATGCTCTTTTTTGACGGCGGCTACTACAACGACAAGCTCATCAAGACGGACGCGGGCTGGAAGATCGTGCAGCGGATCGAAGAGTCGTCTTACTCGACGCGACTCAGCGAGGTCATGAAGCCGATGAAGCAGAGGTGAGAATCTCTGCTTCGAGGTCTTTCTAGAATAATACTTCCAAGTGACCGAAAATGCGCTGGAATTCTGGATCAGAGACGAACGTCGAAAACACCAGGGTGTGCTCGCCAAGGCGAACCGCTCGCAACTTCCAGAACTGCTCCCCGCGCTTGGCGGCGCGATCGCGGTACTGCGAGACATCGCCTTCGTGGACTAGGTTGTTCAGCGAGTCGAAGACTACGACACCGCGCTCGCGCATGTACTGCTCGCTAGCGAAATGTTCGTGGGCGATGGTTCCACGTTCTTTGAGCGGCGAACGCGCGATGTGTGGATCGTTGAGTCCCCGAAAGTCGAGGGTGGGCCAGCCGGCGTAGTAGGGCAGTGCGCCCGCACCGCCGACACAAAGCATCACGTCTTTGGGAAGCACGCCGGCCTCGATATAGCCCGCAATGATCTTCCCCTGCCGCGCACGTTCGCTTGCATAAGCGCGCGTGCGGTCGATCGACTCGACGTCATGGCGATCGAGTTTCGCTGCTTCTGAAATCGATCCGAGGTGCGTCGTCAGCAGCAGGGCCGCCGCTACCGCGGCGCCGAGAATCGTAAACCCAGGACCGCTCGAATCTCTCGAGTCCATTAGCGCTCGGATTCCCTCCGCGATGAGCCAATAGAGTGTGGGCAGGATCACGACGAGGAAGCGGAACTCGAAACGCCCGCCGCCGATCGAGGCGAGGTAGGTGCAATATACGAGCGCGCTGGTTAGGAAAAAAACGTGGGTGAATTCGCGGCTGCGCAGCACGCCGAGCAGGATCAGGGGGAGGTAGTAGGCGATTTTGTAGTCCGCCTGGAAGATAGAAAAGTAGTGGCCGGCTTGCTCGAGCCAGAGCCCGTTGACCTTGGCGTAGAAGGTGTTGGGAAGCCAGTCGCCGTAGTAGCTGTAGCGCCAAAGAAAATGTGCACCGACGATCAATACGTATGGAAGTACCCAGACAAGAAGATCCTTCGCGCGCGCTCGACCGATTGACACCTGTGCGAGAAAGAAAACGCCGGCAATGAACATGAACAGGCCGGCTTCGGGCCGCGTGAGTGTCGCGATCGCAAAGAGGACTGAAGACAGAAACGCGCCATGTTTCGCTTCGTCTTTTCGCTCCTGGACAAAGCGTAGCTGCGCGGCCAGCACGAGTAGCGTGAAGAACTGCGTGGCCAAGCCGCTCGTCGACCAAGCGGTAAAGCTGCGCGAAAGTGCGAGCGTGAGCAGGGGAAGCCAAACCAACGGGTGCGTTGCGTGCAGTCGATCCGCGGCGAAGCGACCGAGCAGGAACAGGACACCGAGCCCACTTGTGATTCCCAATGCGTTGGAAAGCGCCTCCGGCGCGATGCCCAAGCGGATGCCCGCGGACATCATCAGGACCCACAAGAAATTCGTATAGCCTTCGACGAATTCTCCCGGGTTCCACACCACCCCAAGGCCCTGGGCCAGATTCTTTGCGTAGCGGAACGTGATGAAGGCGTCGTCGCCCAGGAAGGCGTAGCGTTCAACGTTCGCGGCGTAGATCATCACCACCGCGAGGGCGGCCACCGAGACCACCAGAGGGCGTGAGCGGGGACTTTCGAGCCATGCTGTGAGCGCGCCGGTGGATTCTTTCATGAGCCGCCATTCGGGTAGTGGCTGACTCGCCCTGACCCGGTTACGGGAATGTACCGGAGCCCCGCATATTGTCCGAGGTGCAGTTGGTTTCGTGCAGTTTCCAGGCTCCGCAGTACGGGCACGCTCTCGAATGCGCAATCCACTGGCAATTTACGAGGCATTTCTCGAAAGGCAGTAAAAAACTCTTGCCCGACATCGAATGAAGGCGGTACGGGGCTGCGCCGCCCCATGCGCCACAATTTCGAGGGGAGGGCCGAGTTGCAGCAACACCGGTCCATCACGCCGACGCCAACACCCGTGCACCGAGCGAACGAAAAGCCTCGAAGCCGATGGCAGCGGCGTGAATGCGTCGATCTGCTGGAGCATCCCGAAATTTTCGCAGCTGAAGTCCTGAATTCGTTTGGCGCGGCCGAAACCTAACCGCTCCGGCAATCGCGCAGCTTACGCCTCGCCGTTGAGCGCCCTCGGAAACGTCTGCAAACCCAGCCCAGCCAACTCTTCGAGGATTCGGACAACCTGGCGGCTGTACCCGAATTCATTGTCGTACCAGACATAAAGAACGCAGCTACTGCCGAGGCTGATCGTGCTCTTCGAATCGACGATCGCCGCATAGCGATTTCCGACAAAGTCACTGGATACAACTTCGTCCGAATTCGTGTAATCGATCTGGTTGACGAGGTCGCCTTCGAGGGATCGCTTGAGTAGGTGTTCGTTCAACTCGTCGACCGACGCATCCTTATCCAATTCGAGATTGAGGATGGCGAGCGAAACGTTCGGCGTGGGAACACGCACTGCGTTGCCCGTGAGCTTGCCTTCGAGTTCGGGGATCGCTTTGGAAACGGCCTTGGCGGCACCCGTCGACGTGATCACCATGTTGAGCGCTGCCGCGCGTCCGCGTCGCGCCTTGCGGTGATAGTTGTCGATCAGGTTCTGATCGTTTGTGTAGGAGTGGCAAGACTCGACATGACCGTGCTTGATCCCAAACGCTTGGTGGATGGTGTCGAGAATGGGCACGATCGCATTCGTGGTGCAGCTCGCGGCGGACAAAATGTTGCCCATATCGCAGATGCCCTTGTGGTTTACGCCATACACGATGTTTTGGATGTCGTCTTTGCCAGGCGCAGTGAGCAACACCTTTGAAATCCCGGGAGACTTCAAGTGTTGTTCGAGTCCTTCGCGGTCCGACCACTTGCCGGTATTGTCAACCAGCAAAGCGTCGTCGATGCCGTAGCTCGTGTAGTCCACCGAGTCCGGGCTGTCGGCGTAGATCACGTGGACGAGGTTACCGTTGAGAATCAGGGCGTTCTCTACTTCGTCTAGAAGTACGCTTCCCTTGAAGAGGCCGTGGACTGAATCGCGTCGGAGCAAGCTTGCTCGCTTGGCGAGGTCGTCTTCTCCACCCTTGCGAACGACGATGGCTGCGAGGCGAAGGTTTTCGCCGCCACCTGTCTTTCCGACGAGGATGCGCGCAACGAGGCGACCGATCCGGCCGAACCCGTAAAGGACAACGTCCCGGGGTTTGTCGAGAACAGACTTACGTCCCGTGTCGACTTCAGAAAGTGATTCCGCGACGAAATCTGACATGCTTTGCACGCTGCCCTTCATTCGCAGGTGCGTGAGCAAGTTGCCAATGTCGATGCGAGCGGGGGATAGGTCCATCGAGCAGATCGCTTGGAGCAGCGGCAGGGAGTCGGCGGTCTTGATGTCCGACATGGCGATCTGGCTGGCCGCTTGATGAAAATTAATGATGTCCATCGGAGATCGGTTGACCAACGAGTTGCCGTAACACGTGATGATGACACCGTGCTCACGGTAGAGCTTGCCAACCAAAGGAAGCATTGCTTCCGCGCATTGTTCGTTTCGCTTCCACTCGCGAAGATAGGAGTCTGCTTTTTGGTTCCGCATCTGAGCTCGATCCTTGCTGGGCCGGGGAAGTGCAGTGGTCTGACATCAATGAACGCACGATGCCCATGGTCCCGTTACGTCGGTCCGGCCGGGAGGCCAACGATGAGGGCGCTCAGTATAGATCTCGGTATCCCGCGTCGGGAGACCTCGTCGCGATCTCCCCCCTCGGGTATCGGCCAGTAGTGATCGAAGAATTAGAAAGAAGCTCCCCCGACTCGAAACCGAGTCGGGGGAGAAAGTGTGGTTTTGAGCTTTACGATGACCGTTAACCGAGCAGCTGTAGTGCAGAATGGGTCGAAACGTTGGCCTGACCCAGGACGGACACACCCGTCTGTTGCAACACTTGGTTGCGGGTCAGCTCGGCAGTTTCGGACGCGAAGTCGACGTTGCGAATCTGCGATTCCGCAGCAGCGGTATTTAAAATCGCTACTGCAAGAGACCGAATCGTCGACTCGAGCCGGTTCTGCACCGTCCCGAAGCTCGCGCGTAGACTTGCAACCGTTGAGATCGCGCTATTGAGAGTATCGATTGCACTGGTCGCGCCGGCCGGGGTCCGAGTTCTTTGTGAGAAACAGCAAGTTGTTGTTCGCGATTCTGGATACCGCGTTCGGTGACACTGATCTGTGCGTCTCGAGACGCGAGGTCTTGGTCGCGTCCGGCGAGGGTGCTTCTCGACGGCTCGATCGATGCCTTGGCTTCTTCGAGCTCGGCTTCTACGCGCAAAGAAATATCGATGCGCAGGACTTCGGTCTGCGCACGTGCAAGGGCGACGGCATTGTGAAGTTCAGCGTTGGTTTCGCGCGCGACACCGAGTGCCAGACGCAAAGCTTCGACTTTATCCGCAGCTGATTTTCCTTCTCGCTTGCAAAGCGAACAGCAGCGAAGAGCCCCTGCGGTTAAGCTCTGGGTTCGCTTGGTGGACGACCGCCAGCCGCTTTCGATAGATGACCGGAGAACCCATGATCGAGCTCTACAGCTTTCCCACACCGAACGGCCACAAGGTCAGTATTGCGCTCGAAGAACTTGGGCTCGACTACGAGATCGTCCCGATCAACATCGCTCGCGGCGACCAGTTCTCGGAAGAGTTCCTGCGCATCAGTCCGAATAACCGCATCCCTGCGATCGTCGATCTTGACCCCGCGGACGGAGGCGATCCACTTTCGATCTTCGAATCTGGAGCGATTCTCGTTTACCTCGCGGACAAACAGGGCGCGTTTATCGGAGACAGTGTTCGCGGGCGAACGGTCGTGATGGAGTGGTTGATGTGGCAAATGGCGAACTTTGGGCCAATGCTCGGGCAACTCGGCCATTTTCGAAACTACGCGAGCGAGCAGATCCCATACGCGCTCGAACGTTACGGGAATGAGGTCGATCGGTTGTACGGGATCCTCGACGAGCGGCTGGAGTCGCGTGCGTACGTAGCGGGCGACGACTATTCGATCGCAGACATGGCGATTGGTCCTTGGGTCGCGTTTCGCGGCATGCACGGAGTCGAACTCGCAGACTATCCTCACGTGAGCCGCTGGTACACGCAGATCACGTCTCGTCCCGCTTGGATTCGCGGCGTGGAAGAGGGCAAGGAGCAATGGGGAGCCGAGCCCATGGGCGATGACGCAAAGAAATTATTGTTCGGGCAACGTCGTCGCGGCTAAGCGTGGGAGCGTCGCGCCTTGCGTGCTCGATGGAAACGTTCAGTTTTGCTGTCTGTAACGATTAAGTGTTGCTCGGGTTTCCTTTGGATTGGGATCGCTGGAGTTGATTTCTGTCGAAGTCGTTTCATTTTGAATTCTCACCCGCAAGCTGATGGGGTGCGAAAATCGAGACCTTGCAAAATGAAAGTTGCAGGCTGAAACACTTCACCTGTACAGCCGCTCAGCACGCACGGTAGAGCGCCGGCACAGCAGACGAATCGATGCCCTCAAGGCGTTGCGTCATTCGCGGGTGAATGTCAGAAATGCGCTCGCGGGCTCTTCTTCTAGGAGCTCGTCTTCGACGACCACGATCTTTGGCAATAGTGGGGTCTATGCGGAGGTCGTAGGCGACGAAGACACGGGGGCCGAGTTCCTGACCAAGCCGAGGAACCCAGTGGAGCAGTCCGCGCTGCTCAGCATCAATCGCATGCAGAATGTCGGAATGTTGGCAGACGCCTAGCCGGCCGCGAAGTTCTCGTGGTGCACGATGGGCAAGTCGTCTGCACGGTTGAACGCGACTTCGCACCTGGTGGCGAGCGCGATAAACTCTGTGTGTTCCACGCGATGGGCGTGGTTTTCGGACGGAGGCACGTGACGCACTATGAGCCAGAGTTATCGCGAAATCGAACAACTTCTATATGTCTACGCGGAGCGGATCGATCTTGGTGATTTTGAAGGCGTCGCCGACTTGTTCGAGCACGCCGTCATCACGTCACCTGGCGCGCCACGCGGCAAGGGTGGGCGGGAAGAGGCCCTCGAAACGTACAAACGATCCACACGATTGTACGAAGATGGCACGCCACGGACGAAGCACGTCACGACGAACGCCATCATCGACGTTGACGAAGATGCTGGCACGGCAACGTGTCGGGCATACTTCACTGTATTTCAAGCGCTTGAAGAATTTTCGTTGCAGCCGATTATCGCGGGTCGCTACCACGACAAATTTGAACGTGTTGATGGAACGTGGCGTTTTACGGAACGAATGATGTTGCCCGAGTTGATGGGGGATCTCAGCAAACATCTACTCTTCAAGCTCTAGCCACGATCTCTACAGAGATAAACCCCGAGGGGTTGAACACAGATCTACTTCACGACACTGCGTTGTGCACGACTGCATCAATTCAAGGCGATCGTTGAACAAGTGTTTCACAGGGTTGTCACCGTGAGGCGGCATGAGTCCAACCTGGGGCTCCATTCCACGTGGCTCCAGATGGCATCGGCGGTCCGAATCTTTTTCGCGTCGAGGCATTTATTTCCCCGCGCTCTTTCAATTCCGACTACATTGTTCGCAATAGGTGACTTAAATCGGTCATGTCTGGGGCGAGTCCGATTCGAAACAGACAAGGGTCACCGGCTAAAGACTCGGAGAGAGGCAAGGAGAAAGTAGATTGGCTAAGGGCACGGTAAAGTGGTTCAGCGAGCAGAAGGGCTATGGCTTCATTACTCCGGATGAAGGGGGCAAAGACCTCTTCGTTCATTTCTCGAGCATCGTCGGGGACGGATTTCGGAATCTCGAAGACGGACAAGCTGTCGAATTCGAGGCGGCCGAAGGTAAGAAAGGTCCCGAGGCACAGAACGTTCGTCCGATGTAGATCTCGCAACTGGATTGATGAAGCCCGTTCTTCTTATGAAGGGCGGGCTTTTCATTTCTGTAGAGGTTAGAGAAAGAGCGAGTTTTTAATTCCAGGGCCCGACGCTTCGCTTGTAAGAAACTGGCTCCGAAATTACCAGCGGCACGAGCCCGCGTATCCGTATTGGAATGTCCCCGGACGCGGCAGCGCCAACGCGAGTGAACTGCCCGTCTTGCGATACGATTGGCATCGTCTTTCACGTGATTCGGGATCATGCTCTTCAATTCATTCACCTTCCTCGTGTTCTTCGCGATCGTCCTGCTGATCCATCGGGTTTCATTCTCGTGGACGCAGAAGAAGATCCATCTTCTTCTGGCGAGTTATTTGTTCTATGCCGCGTGGAACCCGCCCTTCGTTGTGCTGTTGTGGATTTCGACAGCGGTCGACTGGCTAGTAGGGCGAAGACTTCACGCTTCGGACGACGCGGGGACGCGCAAGCGTTTGGTCGCCGTGAGTCTGGCGGTCAATCTCGGGCTACTCGGCTACTTCAAGTACGCCGGCTTTGTGCTCGAGAACTTTGTCTGGTTGGTGCAGCAACTCGGCTTTGACTACAACCCTGCAGCACCGGACATCATTCTTCCCCTCGGCATTTCGTTCTATACATTTCAGACCCTCTCCTACACACTTTCGATCTACCGCCGGGACGGCGAGCCGGCCGACTCCCTGGTCGACTTCGCGCTGTTCGTGACCTTCTTCCCGCAATTGGTGGCCGGCCCGATTGTCC
This sequence comes from Myxococcales bacterium, assembly GCA_012960035.1. Classification (GTDB taxonomy): domain Bacteria; phylum Myxococcota_A; class UBA9160; order UBA9160; family UBA4427; genus DUBZ01. The sequence continues at coordinate 62,851 of DUBZ01000070.1, forward strand.
GTGCGACTGACTTTATCGTTCAACTCGCGACCCCGAAGCAAGCGGATGCGCAGCAGCTCGGTTGGGGGCTGGCGATGATGAATTTTGGAATCTTCCAAAAAGTCGTGTTGGCTGACACGCTGCTCGCCCCGGTGGCGGACAAAGTCTTTGGTTTCCCGCGCATGGCAGGCACCGTCGATGCGTGGATCGGTTCGCTTGCCTTTTCCGGTCAGATCTTCTTCGACTTTGGTGGTTACTCGTCGTGCGCGATTGGCGCTGCGCTGTGTCTCGGCTTTGTGTTGCCCGAAAATTTTCGCTGCCCCTATGCTTCGCTTGGATTCTCCGATTTTTGGAGACGCTGGCATATTTCGCTTTCAACGTGGTTACGCGACTACCTCTACATCTCGATGGGGGGCAATCGCGCAGGGGCAGTGCGGACCTACATCAACCTGGCCGCGACGATGTTGCTCGGTGGCTTGTGGCATGGTGCATCGTGGACGTTTGTGGTGTGGGGCGGTCTGCACGGTTTCTATCTCATTGTCGAACGCGCACTGAAAGCCCAATTGGGTGGCGTCGCACTATTTCACACGGCGGCGTTCAAGATCCTTTCGTACGGATCAACGTTCGTAGTGGTGACGCTGACCTGGGTGTTCTTCAGGGCTGAGACCTTCGCGCAAGCCACGACGCTCCTCGCCACGATGTTCGCCGATGTGCCCCGACGCGAGCTTTCGTCCGGTCAGGTGAACACCGTACTGGTCGTCGTTGGTGTCATGCTGATCGCTCAACTCTCTCTGCGAAACACGGATCTCGAGCGCGCGTTCTCGCGGCTACCCACCTTGGTCAAGGGGCCTCTGCTTGCGCTTCCCATCTTGTGCCTCTTTGCTGTCCCCGGAGACAATCGTGCCTTCATCTACTTCCAATTCTGATCCTTCCAGACCTGGGTCGGAAGCGGGAACGAACTGGCGCGCGAGCTATGTGCTTGCGTTCGTCATGGTCGTGGCATGCGTGGGCTCATGGGAGGGCTACTGGCGCAACCACGGCTTCGATCCGTCGGTGACCGACGACGCCGGACTCTGGGGGTTGGCGCGTCACAAAGCGAATGTTCTTGGCGAGGACGCGGTGGTTTTGGTGGGTTCGTCACGTATGCAGATGGACGTGCAGCGCGATGCATTTGCCCACGCGACTGGATGGCCGCCCGCGGTACAGCTCGCCGTAGTTCGAGGTCCCTCCGTTCCAGTGCTTGAAAATCTGGCAAATGATCTGGGTTTTGTGGGCACGGTGATTTGCGAGGTGAACCCGGTCTTGTTCTTTGCGGACACGCCGAACATCGATCGCATGCTCGATGCGCACTTCGAGGCCTTTCGAACCTTCTCGTATGGCAGCCATGTGGAGCAGCGGCTTTCGATGTGGTTCCAACAGCGTTTTGTCACACGGCTCCCCGACTTGGGGTACGGACCGTTGCGCGAAGGCTGGGAATTCGGTCGGCGGCCGCTACCGAGCTACAACGCGTTCATCACCGAGGACCGCTATCGCTTTGGTAACTACGGCAAGTTTGGACACCTGCGCTGGGCCAATAAACGGATCGCGCAGGTGCTGCGAAATACGATTCCCAAGGTCATGCCGCCTTCTGAGTTCGCGAAGAGATTGCGACACGTGAACGCGCTCGTTGAGTTGATCCGCGCCCGGGGCGGAGACGTTGTCTTTATACACTTGCCGTCCTCCAACCACGTTCTCAAATATGAACACGAATGGTGGGATCGCTCCGAGTTCTGGGACAAGCTCGTCGCGGCAACCGACGTGACGTCGATCCACTACGAAGACGATCCAGTGCTCGCACGCTTCTCCCCGCCCGACGGAGATCATCTGGGTCGCATGCGTGCGGAAGAGTTCTCCCTGCGGTTGGGCGAGGTGCTGGTCAAGAAGGGTGTCGCGCCGGGACGCAGCGATTGAGTCGTGTGGGCTGAACCGGGAGCCAACGGCCGTTGCGATCGAAAATACCTCGGCTACAGAATCTCGAATTCGCGATGTTGACTTCGCACAAGAAACTGCGGAACTCACGCGAAAGCAGGTTCTCCAGCTCGCCACGCACGAGCGCGGCGCCTATCGCTCAGCGCGGCTCGCCATTGGCCGAAGATGAGCCACTTCGTTGAGACTTGTGATGCTGCGTTCACCCGAACTTGCCGCCATAAAACGATTCACGCTCGCATAGTGGGCGTCGAGAAATAGCCTCGGGGCGATTCCTAAGACATGAGTCGCCCAGGCATTGATGACGCCGCCGTGGCAAAACACCGCGATCCGCTTGCTCGGGTTCGCGTCGACGAGGGTCTGGAGACCGCTCGTCGCAGTCGCGACGAATGCGTCGAAGTCGGTTTGTGACGAGTAGCCGCCTTCGACGAACTGCTTCCAGCGCTCGGGATGAAGCCGCTTGAGATCTTCCATTGGGATGTATTCCGGGGACTCCGCGTCGAACTCCTGGACGCGGTCTTCGAACTCAACCTCGAGTCCGGCTAGGGCTGCGAGAGGCTGCGCGGTTTCATGTGCGCGCTGCATGGGACTCGAATAGATCCGATCGATGCTTTCGTGCGAGAGCCACTCCCCAACGAGACGCGCTTGTTCGAGCCCAATTTCGGACAGCGGTGGGTCGGCGGGCGTGCCGTCATCAGTCGCCTTGCGAATCGGAAGGCCGTGTCGAACAAGAATCATCTGCATCGATCGCGAAGCTTATCGAAGTTGTGTCGTGCGTGCGGTGTGACCGGCGCCGTAAGACTCCCAAAAGAACAGTGATTCAGACAGATGCGTTAGCATCGGGATTCGACAAGCAAGGCGTCTCATTCAACGCAGAGGGATGGGCGCATCATCTCGGGAAACTCTTGGCTTACGAACGCGTCGCAAACCTGAACGACATCCCGCACGGTCGCGGCCTGTGCGTTGAGATCGGTCCGGTCGAGGTGGGACTGTTTCGCGTCGGTGGCGAGGTTTACGCGATGGAAAACCGCTGCCCCCACGGCGACGCGCAGCTGAGCGAAGGCGACCTCGCAGGCTGCGTGATCGTTTGCTCAGCCCATGGGTGGGACTTCGACGTGACAACAGGTTTCAAGCCAGGGGATCCCGACGGGTTTCCGATCCCATGCTTTGCGGTTCGAATTGACGGTGATGACGTAAGCGTCGACGTCGACGACGTCATCAACATGCGCAGACGCCGCTAGGCGGGCCGCTCAGGCCTTGGCGCGACGTCATCGGATGAACGCGACGCCACGGTGGCTGCGGAGATCCCCCTGAGTAGATCGTCGCCGCACGGGTGTCCGTGATCGTCATTCACGCTCTTGAAATGACCGATGTCGAGCATCAATAACCCGAGAGCGTGACCCGCCTGGATGGCTTGTCGTACGTCGAATACCTGGTCGGGCCTTCCTGAATTGCTCGAGTTTGCCATACGGAGCAGCTTGGTCACGATCGCTGGACCGCGAATCAGTACCGCGGAAAGCGCGTCGATGTTGATGTTGTCGCGCTGATGAAGGCGAATGATTTCGAGGGCGACACCGGGGGGAGACGGAATCGAATTTGCGTCCCGCTACTTATCGAGGAGTTTAGACATCTGGGTTCCTGACAAGCCGGCCGCGGGAATCACTTGCCACCCCGTGTGGGTCGATCGCTTCTCGGCCTAGTGCATTGGAACGAACGTGAATGTGATGGAGTCTGCCTATTCGCGAACGCTTCGAACCCAGAGCAATCGTCTTCGAGTGATCGGTTACCTTGGTTGCAAGCAGGGGGAAACTAGAGGTGCCAGCTCCGGGTTAACCTTGACGTTCGGTGTTCGTCCCGATGATCAGCACGAACAAGCCGCAGCGCTAGGAGTCTGCGCGGCAGAAGGCGCACGCGCCCAAACGCGGATCCAATGCCGCTGGCTGCGTTGCGAAAGCTAGCTTTAGCCAGCTAGAGCGGCGCTTTCGCGCCTTGCCATCGACATTGTCTCCACATCTGGTCACGCACACCTTCCACCGCGCAGACTCCTAGCGCATGAACTCGCCGGCATTTATGAGCAGCGTTTCGCCGGTGATCATTCTCGCTCGATCCGAACAAAAGAAGATGATCGCTTCGGCGACGTCATCGTCCTTCGGGATTTCGCCAAGGGGCATGCCCGACGTAATCTCGTCGATGACGGCTTGTTCGGAAATCCCGCGTTCCTTCGATTGCCACTTCACGTAACCCTCGACCGGAGGTCCCCACATCCAAGTTGGGATCACCATGTTGACGCGAATTTTGTCGGGGCCGAGTTCTTCGGCGAGGTGGTACATCGATGAGACGAGTGCTCCCTTCGAAGAGGCGTACGCGATCTGGGGCATCGGAGGAGAGAGCCACATCGATTGGGATCCCACCAAAACAAGCGATCCACCGCCGCTTGCCTTAAAGTGTGGGAGCGCCGCTTTCGCGATCCGCATCGTGCCGATGACGTTCGCGTTCAAACAGGTTTCCCAGTCTTTTTCGCTGGTCGTCGCCAGGGTTCCCATCTGCGTGTCGAAGGCCGCGACTTGAACCACGGCATCGACGCTTCCGAAGCGCTTCGCCGCCTCGTCGAGAAAGTTTGTGCAGCGCTCTGTGTCGGTAATGTCGACCGTAATTGCCGCGACGCGTTTGCCGGTGGGGTCGAGTTCCTGTGCTGTCTTTTGGAGCTTGTCCTCGCTGCGCGCACCGATGACGACGTTGGCACCATCGCGCAGAGCGGCCTGAGCAACTTCTCGGCCAAGTCCGGGTCCAACGCCGCACACCACAACATTCTTGCCTTCGAGGATCATGTCATTCTCCTTGGTTTCTGGGATCGCGGTGGAGTTATACAAGCTGCGCGACGGGCATCGCCAACTCGCGTTTCGAGATTGCTGATCTCGGAGGATACCGCCGCGCTCGGTGAAGCTTGTCGGCAGCGAAGCGTTCCAGTACCGCGATCGTGTGCGAGCGTTTGACAAAAACCACAGCGAAGTGGAAGCTGACAGCTGCCGGGTGATTCAGCGCGCGACATCCCTCCCGACGAGAATGGAAATGTTCGAGCACACAGAAAGGTGAGATGACCGTGAGTAACAAAAGTGAAAAAGAAAACCTTCACGGGTGGGGCCCGCTGCTCAACCTTCTTGAAGATCGGCAACAGATCGCTCGCGCAATGGGGGGCACCGCAAAACTCGAAAAGCGGCGGGCCGACGGCGCACTGAACGCGCGCGAACGCATCGACTTGTTGCTCGACGCAGGGACCTTTAGAGAATTTGGAACCCTGACGGCGGGTATAACGGAAGAGGGCGAGCGGCCCGCTCCGGCCGACGCGTTTCCGGCGGGGTTTGGAGAGATTCACGGTCGCCCGGTGCTGGTCGGGGCCGAAGATTTTACGGTAATGGGCGGATCGATCGGGCTTGCCGCCGCCGACAAGCGTTATCGCCTGACCCAACTCGCCGCACAAGAACGCGTGCCGTTGGTTTTCCTGCTCGAAGGCGCGGGCCACAGAATGACCAACGCGTTGAAGGGCCACGGAAGGACCCCGAACGATTTGCAGGGCCTAGTCGACTTGTCGGGCCTTGTTCCGACGGTTTGCGTCGTACTCGGAGCGTCGGCAGGACACGGCGCCCTTGCCGCACCCCTGATGAACTTTGCGATCATGCAGGAGTCGGCATCCCTGTTTACCGCGGGTCCGCCTTTGGTCGAAGCGGCGACCGGCGAGAAAATCGAAAAGCACGACCTTGGTGGACCCAACGTTCATGTCAAAATAAGTGGCGTGGTGCACAACCGAGCGCCCGACGAGCGGGAAGCGCTGGCGATGGCGCGGGACTATCTGCGCTACTTCCCGAGCAGCGCATGGGAAGCCGCCCCGCGAACGTCTGCAGGAGAGGATCACGGGGAGCGGCGACTCGACAAGATCCTCGAACTCATCCCGCCAGATTCATTCAAGCCCTACAAGATGCGACGCGTGCTCGAATGCCTCGTGGATGAGGGGACGTTTTTCGAAGTCCAACCCGAATTCGGCGCTGCCGTGATTACGGCTCTGGGTTTTCTCGGTGGAGAATCCGTCGCGATCGTTGCCAACGATCCGAGCGCCAAAGCGGGCGCACTCGATACCAACGCGGCGAACAAAGCCGCGCGCTTCGTCGAGATCGCAGGCTCGTTCCATTTGCCCGTCGTCTTTCTTGCCGACAACCCCGGCGTGCAAGCGGGGAGCAAGGCCGAGCGCGAGGGTGCGCTTCGCGCGGCTGCGCGAATGTTTGCCGCCCAACGGCGGCTGCAGAGCCCGAAGCTGCACGTCACGGTGCGTAAAGCTTTCGGCTTTGGAAGCTCCGTCATGGCGATGAACCCATTCGACGCGCAAACGCTCTCGATCGCGTTTCCCGGGGCGACCCTCGGTGCGATGCCGGCCGGGAGCGGGGGCAAGGCTGCCCATGCAGACGAAGCGGAACAGGCAGCACTCGATGCCATGCAGTCTGGCGGCCCGTATCAAGTTGCGTCGACGTTGGGCTTTGACGAGGTGATCGATCCCCGCGAATTGCGCAACGTGTTGCTCGCAGGCCTGAGCCTCGCCCGAGCACGATCTGAGGGAACTCACGAGCCCGTCGCTCGCTTCGGCCCGCTGCCGTAGCCTAGAAGCCATCTCGTAAATCCTTCGGTCGCCAGCTCCCCGCCATCGGTCCGATCTCTGGGTTGCGAAATCTCGCCCGTAGTTACGGCTGCGATTCCACGCCATGATCTCGGACCCCATTCGGGCACCTGACTCGGTCAGGGTCTATGAGATGACTTCTAGCCTTTGTTGCGGCCGAGCATTTTATAGATCGGCGCGAACTTCTCGCGGGTGTCGGCAGGCAGTGGAACGATTTCACCAAGGGATCGCGCGCCCCAGACGATCTGCGCGGTACGCTCAACGAGCTCTGAAACCTTGAGTGCGTCTTTTGGGTTCTTGCCAACGGCCAGAAGACCATGATTGGCGATCAGCACCGCCCCGCGATCTGAAAGGTGACGCGCTGCTTCTTCGCCGAGTTCGTTCGTGCCCGTCATCTTGTATTCGGTGACCGGCACATCACCACCGACGTAGATGTCAAACTCTTCGATTACGCACGGAATGGTTTGATGTGTGATCGCAAACATCGTCGAGTACATCGCATGCGAATGCATGACGGCGCCGATGTCGGGGTGCGCGCGAAGACAAGAAAGGTGCAGCGCCTTTTCGGTTGTAGGCGGACGCGTGCCTTCCAGGACATTCCCGTTTGCGTCGCATACAACCAAGTCGTCTGTTGTCATGGTTTCATAGGCGAGCGATGCAGGCGTCATTACGACGTTGCCGTCGGGCAGGCGCGCAGAAACGTTTCCCGCCGTGCCTTCGACCAAGCCGCGGGTCACCATGGCTCGTGCGGCCTCAAGGGTGGCGCTGATAATGGTCGCCCGCGTGTCTGGGGTTTGCGCCAAGTGATCTCCCATCCAAAGTTGGATCGCGACGAAGCAACGTCGAGGCTGGGAAGCATCTCGCAGACCTAACGCAGGCGCACCAAGAAAACGCGTGCGCGACATCATCGGCCGCAGCGCTCGTACTTTGGCCGGTCTTCGGTTTTCGCGCAGAGCAGGTGTGCCGTCTGCGCGAAGGTGAAATGGCTCCCCGGGTAGGACTTGAACCTACGACAAGGCGGTTAACAGCCGCCTGCTCTACCAACTGAGCTACCGGGGAACGGCTTCAGAGCGGTGCTAGCTTAGGGTCTGCGTGCGGAAAATCAACGATCCCCCGCGCAAACATTCACCCAGCGACACAGCCGCAGTTTGGACTAACCGGTGTGGGGCAGGAGTTCGAGGACTTCGAACGTACGGCTTCCCTTCGGAACTTTGACGGTAACCTCGTCGTCGACTTCCTTGCCCATCAGTGCGCGGGCGACCGGAGAGGTGACCGAAAGCAAACCCTTCGCGGCATTTGCCTCGTCCTCGCCGACGATCGTGTAGCGGACTTCGTCACCTGTCTCGGTGTCAGAAAGAACTACCCGCGTACCAAAGCGGACCTTGTCCAACTCGGCGTCCGAGCTTTCGATCACCTGAGCCCGCGCGATCCGATCCTCGACGTAATCGATCCGTCCGGCCAAGTGGCCCTGTTTTTCCTTGGCGGCGTGATATTCGGCGTTTTCGGACAGGTCCCCGTGTTCGAGAGCCAATTCAATGTCTCGGATATTGGCCGGCCGCTCGACATTCTTCAGCTGGCTGAGTTCTTCCTTTAGGCGTTCAAAGCCTGTCGGGGTCATGGGGATTTTGCTGTCCATTTGTGCGTGCTCTTCCTAGGGTCGGCGGTGTACGCCGCGCGATGGCCCGTCAGGTGTTTGAATCCGCTAGGGTTCTCGCGAAGTGAGAAGCCGGGTGTTCCAGTTGGCTTCAGATGAGTTTGTCTGTTGATCGTCCCTGCGTAGCTGTTCGGCGACGCGAAGGTCAACCGGGAGCGGATTCAAACGCGAACGGCCAACTGCGCTCCATGTGGAGCCCCATCGGCCGGGATGCATACGGTAACTTCCAACCGCCCGAGGGGCAACGAAGCCAAATTGGTCGACCCTGTGCCTAAGCCTACAGACCCCTTCGTCGACGACCCCGGGCCGAATTTCGTGCGGACCGGCATCTGGTTCTACGGCGCGATGGCGATCGTGGCCGTGTTGTGGCGCACCGGCATGTATTCCGAGCCGATCTTCTTCGCAACCCAAGAGGATGCGGCTACGGGTCCGTCTTGGAGAAATGACGTTGCGCTCGGCTTGTTTGTGGGGTTTGTCTTCGTAGCGCTGTCGAATCTGGCGACGCGCTTTACCGAGTGGGGCGAGAACCTCGCACGTGCGATGGCGGACGCACTCGGTCCCATCTCCACGGCCGACGCCATCCTGCTCGCTTTCGCGAGCGGCCTGGCGGAAGAAATGCTCTTCCGCGGCGCGCTGCAGCCGCGGGTCGGCCTGGTCGTTGCGACCGTGCTGTTCGGCATCGTTCACTTCGTACCACGCCGCGAGTTTTTGCCGTGGACCGTCTTTGCGCTGGTCGTCGGCTACTGCTTCGCGGTGATGTTCGAGTACACAGGCAACTTAATCGCGCCCGTGGTCGCTCACACCGTGATCAACGGGATCAATTTGCCCACGCTGGTCAAGCGGTACGGGACGCCTGAACCGGACGTCTAGCAGGCTGCGAAAAAACCCCGGGCCGAGCCGCGTGCGCGGCTTTTCGGCGAACGCAAGGCGTGAAGCCTCCGCTGTGCGGGTGCACAGCAAAGTTTCGCAACGCAGTGACCGACGCAAGGACGCGTGCGATGCGACGGGAGTGGTTCTTCCGCAGCTTGTTAGTCACCGGCGCGAGCGATTGCGTCGATTTCCACTTGGACCCCGAGCGGAAGTGCTGCGACTTGGACCGTAGCCCGGGCCGGGGCCGGGTCGCTCGAAAAGTACGTGGCATACACGGCATTCACCCGGGGAAACATCGCGAGGTCGGCGAGATAGACCGTCGTCTTCAGTACGCGATCGAGGGAAGAGTCTCCCGCTTCGAGTACTGCACTCAAGTTGTCGAGGACCTGGCGCGTTTGCGCTTCGATGTCGCCTTCGACGACGGCGCCAGTCTTCGGGTCGAGAGGGATTGCCCCGGAAGCAAAGAGCAGACCATCGGAGCGAATGGCTTGGGAGTAAGGGCCAACCGGGTCAGGGGCGTTCGGCGTCCGGACTTCTGTACCACCACGTGTTGAGTTCGTCATCGCGCGAGCATATCACGCTGTGTCGAAGCGAGGTCGGCCAGCTCGGCTGGGGCAACGACGCGGGGCTAAGGTGTTCGGGCCTGCCGCGATTTCTTGATCGCGATTTCTAGCTTGTTTTTCTTTGCTCGGCGGTGTCTGGCAGCAGTCGCTCTTCCAACACGCGAAGCAGGTACCCAATCAACATCAAGTTCGGGACACGCTTGCGTACCGCGTCGCCAATGTCGGCCACGTCGCTGAACTCGTTGGCGTACTGGTTGAAGAATTTGAGTCGCTCAAGGGGGACGTTCTTTATGAGTATTTCGTTGATCTGAGCGACTTCAAGGTCGTCGAAAACTTCAACGAAGTTCCAAGCTACTTCTTTAAAGGTCAGGTCTGCATCGTTGCTTTCGATCATCAGGATTCCTTAAACCATCCATAAAAAAGAACCTGTGTTGCAGTCCGATTCGCGCAAGGATGGCACGGATGGTAGATGGAGGCAACGAGAGCAAAACCCTATTTTAACGTATCGACCTATTGGTATGTAAAACCGCACGCTTGTTTTAGGATTCCAACGCGCTAGCGCCGGAGCTGCCTATTAGATGCGCAAATGTTTTTCGCCTTCACGCACACGTTTCAGTCGTCGCAATGTTTGTTGCGCCTTGCGCACCCGCACCCGCACCCGCGGAAGTGAACGCATAACATTCAAGACGGTCGAGAGTTGTTTCGTGATTCGGAATAAAATCGAGCAGCGATAACGAATCCAGCCAACACCGCCGAAGGCTGGCAATGAGCCGCGACAAAGTTCCGGCACGAGAACGGAAGACGCCACCCACTTCACCGAGCACCAGCAACGCTGCCTAATCGCTAGCAGGCAACCGGTCGCATCAACCCAGACACGAAGACAAGCCCAAGCTCTGACTCGGGACCTCCTGCCGTAATGACAAGCGAGGAGCGAGAGCGACGTTTCATGAGAGCGGTGCCCAACTCTGGAACGAGAAGCTGCCCCGATCCGGGACCTCCTGCCGTCATGACAAGCGAGGAGCGAGAGCGACGTTTAAATGGTCGGGGCGACTGGATTTGAACCAGCGACCTCTTCGTCCCGAACGAAGCGCGCTACCAAACTGCGCTACGCCCCGACTGGCGGCTGAGTATGACGCCTTATCGCGGGTTGCCAAGAGACGGACCCGTTCTGCGGGCGTTTTGCGGCGCTTTTTATCGTCCCGCTGGAAACTGCGGATCGGTTGACGCTCGATCGGGTCTCTCGACCCGAACATAAACCGGAAGCCCGAGCCGGGGCAAGGTTGGCCAATAGAGCCCAGGCTGAAATAGGCTGGCAATCGATGACGGGAAACCGACTGCGAATTTCCGCTATTCGACGGCGCGCTCGCGAAGGAGGGCGATGGCCTTTGAATAATCGTCGGGATCCGGCGCGCCAAACACGGCGGTTCCCGCGACGAAGCAATTGGCTCCGGCGTCATACGCGTGGGCGATCGTATCCGCCGAAATTCCACCGTCGACTTGAAGGTCGACGCTCAACTCTCCCTCGTCGATCCACTTGCGCACGGTGCGAATCTTGTCCCCCATGCTCTTGATGTACTTCTGCCCACCGAAGCCCGGGTTCACTGTCATGATCAGCACCTGGTCAATGTTCGGCATGACGCACTCGAGTGCAGAGGCCGGCGTTCCGGGGTTGAGGGTCACACACGCTTTGGCGCCGGCTTCGCGAATTTGCGCGACGGTGCGATGCAAGTTTGGGCACGTCTCGGCGTGGACGCCGACTCGATCGGCACCCGCCTTCACGAAATCTTCGATGTAGCGCTCGGGGTTTTCGATCATGAGGTGAACGTCGACAGGAAGAGATGTCGATCGTCGTACGGCTTCGGTCACGAACGGACCGATCGTAATGTTCGGCACGAAGTGTCCGTCCATCACGTCGACGTGGATCCAGTCTGCTCCCGCCTTTTCGACGGCTTTGACTTCGTCACCGAGGCAGGCGATGTCGGCCGCAAGGATAGATGGGGCGATCAGGATCGGTCGTGTGCCATCACTCGTCATTCTACTCGCTCCAATCGGACTGCAAAGAAACCATCAGTGCCGTGTTCGTTCGGCGTAAGTCTCAGGGTTCCGACTTCGTCAACCAACGCGCCGACGTTTGGTGACATCTCCGCGGCGGGTACCTGGCGAAAGTTCGGGTTCTGTTCGAGGAAGTGTTCGACTTGCTTTTCGTTCTCTTCCGGAAGCACGGTGCAGGTACTGTAAACGAGGGTGCCCCCGCGTCTCAAGACGGCTGCGGCGCGAATCAATATCTTCTGCTGGATCTCGGCGAGCTTTGCCGGGTCGCCTTCGCGAACCCGCCATCGAGAGTCGGGGTTGCGGCGCAAGACACCGAGGCCAGAGCACGGGGCATCGACGAGAATGCGGTCAAAGCGCACGGGGTCGCTGCTTTCTTCCTGCCCCGGGATCACCAAGCCGGTGAGTGGAAGCGTGGCATCGCACTTTTGAGTGTGAACGCCTTCGAGGTCGAGTCGACGCACCGTTTGGCTGATCAGGTTCAGTCGCCTCGCATTGCGGTCGAGCGCGAGGATGCGTCCGTTTCCGGCAAGCCGTTCGGCGACCGCGGTGGTCTTGCTGCCGGGGGCTGCACACGTGTCGAGGACGAGGTCTCCCGGCTCGGGGGCGAGCATGTCAACCACAAGCTGTGACGCTTCATCCTGAATGCAGTACAGACCGTCCCGGAAGGCCGCGTCGCGACCCAGGTCGCCGATGTGTCCAAGGTAGATGGCGTCCGGTGAATATTTTCCCGCGCGCGCCTTGGGGTGCTGCTCTTGGATCGAGGCGAGTAGTGAATCGCGATCGGTTCGTGTGCGATTGATGCGGGCGGTGATAGGCGCAGGTTGGTTGCACGCCTTGGCAAATTCCGCGGCACCTTCTGGGCCGAAGATGTCGAGGAACCGTTTGGCCATCCACTCGGGCAACGACAGTGCGTGCACGAGGTGCTCGGTCGGGTCGTCTTCGAGGCGCGGCGGCATGATGGTCTGCCACTCACGTGTAAGCCGGCGAAGCACCGCATTCACAAGGCCGGTCGCCCGTTGGTTCCCCACGGCCCGGGTGCATCGCACCGCTTGATCGACGGCAGCGCTGGCCGGGATGCGGTCACTGAACATCAGTTGATAGGCGCCGAGGCGCAGAATGGTGGCGATCAACGGGTCGAGGGTCGCGAGTTCCTGATTCAAAACTTGGGACAAAAAATAATCGAGGCGACCGCGCCAACGCAGGGTTCCGTAGACGAGTTCTGTCGTGAGTGCGCGGTCGACGCCTGAAAGAGGGCTGCGCGCCAGCGATTGATGGAGAGCGAGGTCGGCATAGGCTTGGCTGCGCTCGACGCGTTCAAGAACTCGGGTTGCAAGCAAACGAGTCAGCGTGGGTTCGGCGTTTCGTTCCTTCGACTCTTGGGCGCGGGGAGTCGGGCGGCCGCGTCCCTTGCGTGCGCGCGGCTTGCTCTGGCCCGGGTCCGAAGGCTTCAGCGTATTGGGCGTCTTGTCGTCATTGTCGTCAGCCATTGGCGGAGCCTGATGTTTTGGGGGTGTCGAAGACTGAACCCGTTGCAATCGTGCGTCCGCGCAAGAATGCGTCGACCGGCATTTCTTTTCCACCCGCGCGCTGCACACGCTCAGGGACGAGCCAATCTTTCCCGGTGGCAACACGGAGTCGTTTGTTTTCTTCGACGGCGATCGTTCCGGGTGCCGGAACTGAATTGCCTTCTTCGGTGTGGGCCGAATAGATTCGCAGGAGATCCCCTTCGAGGTGTGTGAACGCCCCGGGCTTCGGCGCAAAGGCGCGAATGCGTTGCACCAAAGTCTCCGCGGGCTCGCTCCAGTGGAGTTCCCCCATCTCACGGGTGAGCTTGCCCGCTTCCGTCGCGCTGGTGTGGTCTTGATCGGCAAACACAACGGTTCCTTCGTCGATCTGTTGTAGGGCGGGTTCAAGTGCTGTGGCTGCAAGTTCGCCCATGCGCTCGGTGAGTTCGCCCGCGGTTTCGTTTTCGCCGATCTCGATTTCGCGGGTGAGTGCGACGGGGCCGGCGTCCATTTCTCGGTCGACACGCATGACGCTTACACCCGTCGTGTGCTCGCCTGCGAGGATCGCGTGGTTGATCGGAGCTGCACCGCGATACTTGGGCAGCAAACTCGCATGTGCGTTGATGAGGTAACCGTGGCGAGGAAGTTCTCGGATCGACTTCGGCAGGAACTGACCAAAGGCGACCACGACGCCCATGTCGGTTGACAACGCTTCGAGTTCTTCACGCACGCTTGCGACTTTCTCGGGGCGAAAAAGCGGAATGTCTTCGCGAAGCGCGACCGCCGATACCGGCGACGGAGACACCTTGCGTCCGCGCCCGCGACGACGATCTGGCTGGCTCACGACCCCTACGACATCGAAGGGTCCTGCGATTAATCGCTCGAGGCTCGGCACAGCGATCTCCGGGGTTCCAAAAAAGAGGATTCGCATAATTTCGCTAGACGCGGCTTCCTCGTGTGTCGGTTAATTCTTCGGCTTCGGCGGCGAGTTGCTTCTTGCGACGCTTGACGTAGAGCCCGCGCTTGAGTCGGCTCAAACGATCGATGAACAAGATGCCGTCGAGATGATCTATTTCGTGTTGGAAGCAAACGGCTTGAAGTTCTTCGGCGTTTATCAGCACGGGCTCACCGTCGAGGGTGGTCCCGGTCATGCGGATACGGGCCGCGCGCGTGACGTCCGCGGTGATGTCGGGCACTGAAAGGCAACCTTCTTCCCAGACGAGCTTGCCCTCCATTTCATCGATCACCGGGTTGACGATGACGATCGGCTTGCGCTCTTTGTCTTCGTCGGCCCATTCGGTGTCGACCACGATCAGCCGGACGTCTTCGCCAACCTGGGGCGCAGCGAGACCAATGCCGGGCTCGTCGTACATCACTTTGCACATGTTGGCGGCGAGTTCACGGATTTCTTCGGTGACTTCTTCAATGGGGCGCGACACGCGTTTCAGTCGTGGGTCGGGAAATTGGAGCACCTCGAGTAGAGCCATCTGTCCTCTGGGGTTCGATCGATGAGTTGGAGGTTTCGCGCGAACCGGACGCGGTGGTTTGCGCTCGCTCGCGCGGATCTGACCGCATGGTCTCGGGAACCGCATGGCCACAAGAATTGAAAGCGGGAACGACGTGTCCGAACTACAGCACCGAACTGCCGTAACCGGCGCCAAGTTCTAAGCCGCTAAGTCCTTGTGGTAGCGGGATATTCGCAGCTTTATAGCATGCTTACGGGAGCGACGTCCAGCGTCGCGCGCAGCTCGCGAGGCAGTCTCAAAATTGCGGTGGAGAGGTGTTGGCTCGCCTTCGCGACCCGCGCGAAATCGCTGCCCTTGACCAGGATTTGGAAGCGAAATTGTCCTCGTAGCCTTGAGAGCGGCGCAGGCGCGGGGCCCAAAACTTCATACGATGGTGCCGTATTCTCGGCTTCGATGTCTTCGCTCGGCTTCCAATCCCGAACAGGCGTCGCACCCACCCCAGTTGCAAGTTGTCTTGCGGCGGCGAGAGCCTGTGCTTCATCGGGGCCCGAAACGACCACCTGGGTGACTCGGCCAAAGGGTGGGTAACTGAGCGCGCGTCGATATTCGAGCTCGGTCGCGTAGAAGGCTTCGTAGTCGTGGGTGGCCACCGGTGCGATCGCATAGTGATCCGGTACGAACGTCTGCAAGATCACGCGACCTTCGCGTCCGCCGCGCCCGGCCCGGCCCGCGACCTGGGTCAGGAGCTGGAAGGCCCGTTCGGACGCTCGGAAGTCGGGCATGTGAAGCCCCATGTCGGCGGCAATGACTCCGACAAGTTGAACGCCCGGGTAGTCGTGGCCCTTCGCGACCATCTGCGTGCCGATCAAGATGTCGACGTCACCGCTCGCGATGCCTGCAAGAATGTCGGCGGTTGCGCCCCGGCGCTGAGTCGTGTCGCGGTCGAGTCGCGCAATGCGCGCTGTCGGGAATAGGGTGCGGACTTCTTCTTCGAGTCGCTCGGTACCGACGCCCAGCAGCGCGCTGCCCGGTTCGCCACAGCCGCGACACTTTTCGCTCGGCGGCTTGCCGTAGTCGCAGTAGTGGCAGCGCAAACGTTCGGCTGCTGCGTGAAAGACAAGCGCGACGTCGCAGTGGGGGCATCGCTCGGCGAACCCGCAGTCGAAGCAAAAGATGCGGGTCGAAAAACCGCGACGGTTGAGAAAGAGAATGCTTTGCCCGCCGCCCGCGAGCGTCTCGGTGACCGCACGTCGCAATACCGGGGTGAGGCTCGACCGCTTGCCCTTGGTCGCGACGTCGCGCTCACGCACCATGTCGATGATTTCAACCTTGGGGAGTCCTAAGGTGCCGATGCGCTCCGCAAGCACGAGGCGCTCGATGTCGCCTGTGTCGGCCGCGTGCCGAGTTTCCATGGATGGTGTTGCGGAGCCGAGAATGACCGGGCAACCGGCCTGTGCCGCGAGACGCCCCGCAAGATCGTGGGCGCGGTAGCGAAAGCCTTCTTCATTTTTGTAAGCCGAGTCGTGTTCTTCGTCGATCACGATGAGGCCCAAGTTTTCGAGTGGCGCAAAAAGCGCGCTGCGCGCTCCGACGGCGATCGGGGTCTTCCCCGCGCGCAACCGCTGCCACTGTTCGAGTCGTTCGCCTTGATTGAGCCCGCTGTGAAGCACGGCGAGTTCGTCGCCGAAGCGCGCCCGGAGTCGCGCGACAATTTGATGGGTCAGCGTAATTTCGGGAACCAGCAGCAGCGCTTGTCGTCCCGCGTCGAGGACTTTCTTGACCGCGCGCAAGTAAACTTCGGTCTTTCCACTGCCCGTAACCCCGTGGAGGAGGAAGGGACGAGATGAGCGTGTCGCGATTGCGTGTTCAACTCGTTCAAGCGCGGCCGCTTGATCGTCCGTCAACGAATGCGGCGTGTCTCGCGGAACGACCGGGCCCAGGACGTCACGCGGTGCCGAGCGAACTCCGATCGTGACGAAGCCGCGCTTTTCAAGGGTTCGCAGCAAGCTTGTGTTTCTGGGTTGATCGCGACTCAGGTCCGAAACGGATGAACCCTCGTTCTGTGCGATGCGACGCAGCAGGTCCGCTTGCTTTGGCGCGCGACGCAGTTCGCCGTCGCAGACTTCGTCGACATTCACACCCGAAGCGATAGACGCCGTACGTTCGGTCCGTTCCTTTGCGGTCGGCCCATGCTCATGCGAAACCCGCGTGATCAAGCCATCGCGTTCAAGAACATGGAGCATCGTTTGGGCGGCCGGAAATTTGCGCGCGATGGTTCCGGGCGCGGCCGGGCCAGCGGACAGTGCTGTTAAAACGTTCTTCGCCTGACCGTCGGCCGCACCGGATTGCAGTGCTGCCTCGCCGCGCGGTGTGAGGGCAAGGTGGCGAACGACTCGCGGAGCCGAGCCGCGGGGCAGAGCGGCGCAGAGTGCGATGCCGACAGGGGTGAGAAGCTCCGCCGCGGTTTCACGCAGGATCTGGATCAACGCCGGTGAAACCACAGATTGTGTATCGATCACACCGTCCAGGTCGGAGAGTTCTGCCGTGTGCTTGGGTGCGTCGGACGCGTCTTCTTGCATTCGCTCGCAGATCAACCCCACCAGTGGACGGCCGCCAAACGTAACCTGAACCCGGTGGCCCGCGAGCGCGCTCGCATCCATCGCTTCCGGAACTCGGTAGTCGAAGAGTCGGTCGATCGGGACGGGCAGGGCCACGCGGGCGATTCCGCTGCTGGGCGTGGCGAAGAGCGATTCGGTCATCGCGTCATTGTATGCGGGTCGCGCAAAGTCGAAAGATCGAATTGTGGTAAACGACTTCGCGGGAAGACGAACCAAACCCGGACAAGCGAGCTAAACACTCGCAGCGCGCCGCGCGGAGCGTTCGCGGGACGCAGGAGATCACCAGACTTTGAACGAGGCAGTCCCCAAATGACCGAACGTCGCAAGCGAGCAACCCGCGCGCGAAAGCCTCGCGTCGAGGTTCGCAAGAGTGGTGACGGCCTCGCGTTGAAAGTCGAGGGGACGTTCGCGTCGTGGTATCAGCCCGGCAGCGAGGTCACCGGCTCGGTGTGGGACGCGATCGCGGCGCCCATCCTCGCGCTGCCTGAGAAGCGTCGAAAAGAAATTTTGATCCTCGGTGTTGCCGGCGGAAGTGCGGCGCGGGTCGTTCGCGCGATTGCGCCGGACGCTCACATTACAGGCGTGGAACTCTTTCAAGATGTCATCGACGCAGCCCGGGAGCACTTTGATCTCGACGCCCTGAAACTCGATCTCGTCATTGCAGACGCGTTGGACTTCATTCGAGACGACAAACGCCGCTTTGATCTGATCCTCGAAGACATTTTCGTGGGTGTCGGGCGTAGCGTGCACAAGCCCGGTTGGTTGCCGCACCCGGGGCACGAACTCGCAAAAGCACGACTCAAGCCGGGTGGCCTGCTCGTGAGCAATACCCTCGACGAAGCAAGTGAGATCACCGGAACGATGAAGGCGCTGTTTCCGGGGGTTTTGAAAATTGAAGTGGACGAGTTCGAGAACGTCATCGTCGTGGGAGGCCCGCCAGGACTGTCTGCGACTGCCTTGCGCAAGGAAGTTGCGTCGAACCCGATCTTGAAGGAGAGCGCCAAAGCGCTCTCGTTTCGCACGCAGCAATCGTCGTTACCGTCGTCGTCACCCACATAGCGACGGCACAGCGCCGTCGATATACTCTACGGCCGCGCCACAACACACGAACAACACACGTTTGCATTCACGTTGCATTCACGTTTGTAGTGGAATTCCGGAGAACACCATGACCGAGCAAGACCCCGTCCAGACAGAAATTGACGAACTCGTAAAGGCCCACCCGGTCGTGCTCTTCATGAAGGGCAACCCGCAGATGCCTCAGTGTGGTTTCTCGGCGAAGGTGGTCGGCATCCTCGACGACGTGCTCGACGGCTACCAGACGGTCGACGTGATCTCGCGCCCCGAAGTGCGCACTGGCATCAAGGAATACAGCCAGTGGCCGACCGTGCCGCAGCTCTATGTGAAGGGCGAGTTCGTCGGCGGCTGCGACATTATCACCGAAATGGCCGGTACCGGAGAGCTCTACGAAGCATTGGGCGTCACGCTTCCCGAAGTTTCGGAACCCAAGGTCGAAATCACGGATGCCGCGCGGGACGTGTTCGCGGACGCTCCCTGCTCAGACGACATGGGCATTCGCCTCGGCATCTCGAAGCAGTTCCAGTACGAACTCAACGTGGGGCCAATCACCGCGAACGACTTCAAGGTCGAATCCAATGGCGTCACCCTCGCGATCGACCGCATGAGCGCGAGCCGGGCGGATGGCATTGTGATCCACTTCGAAACCGATGGCGCGCAGAGCGGCTTCCGGATCAAGAACCCGAACGAGCCTGCGTAGGGCGGGACGCGAACACTGGATTCAAGCCACAAAGACTAGAACGACGAAGCGCCGGCAGCCCAAGGGCTTGCCGGCGCTTTTCTGTTCTCAATCAAGCCTGCGGCTCGACGACTTACTCGTCGTCGTCGTCGCCGTAGATTTCTTCGAATACCTCGAAGGCCTCTTCCGCCATGTCCATCACGATCTGGCGCGCGGGCAACATCGTGTGCACGAAGTCGACGCCTTGGCCTGCCGCTTCAGTCATGAAGTTTTCGAGGTTGTGATCGAAGGCTGATGCCTTGATGTCGGCGAAGAGCAAGATCTGGTAAGGCGCCGGGGCGGGCTTGGGTGCTTCTGGCAAGGCCCACTCTTTGTGCCACTCGCTGCGCAGAGTCCGCATCGTGAAGCCCGAAACGCAATTGCTGTGCTCGGTGTCAGTTGCGTTTGCCTTCAGCAACTTCTCTTTCAACGTCATGTTGACATCCGACTCGCGGCTCGCGAGCCACACGGTTCCAGTCCAGACACCGGCGGCACCGAGGGCCAACGCGCCTGCGAGATGGCGGCCGGTCGTGATGCCGCCGCCCGCGATCACCGGGACACCGGTGCCGCGCGCGATTTCGACGACCTGGGGCACGATCGAAAACGTGCCGATCTTTCCGGTGTGTCCTGCGGCGTCATAGCCCTGGGCGATGATGCCGTCGACGCCCGCGTCGATCTCGGCCTTTGCCTGACGCGGCTTGCCCACCAAGCCCCAAACGAGCACGCCTTGTTCATGGGCACGCTTGAGGACGAAGTCCGGGTTGCCGAGGCCTGAAGCCAGAACGGGGACGCGGTTTTCGAGTACGACTTCGAGCTGCTTCTGGGGCATCTCTTTGTTTAGCCATCCCAAATTCCAGTCGACCGGCGTGTTGCGCCACTTCGGGATGTTGTGTTTTTCTTTCATCGCTTCGACATAGTCGAACTGCTCTTTCGGAATTTGCGAGCGCAGGGTGTCGATGTCGCCGCTGGCGGGAACGGACGCGGGGAATACCAGGTCAACGCCGAACGGCTTGTCGCCAACCTTCTCGCGCATCCAGCGAATGTTCGAATCGATTTCGTCGGGAGACGATTGGGTCTGGCCGAGTACCGCGAAGGCGCCGGCGTTGATGACCGCGGCGGCGACGTCCTTGCAGTGTGTAAAAGCAACGATCGGATATTCGATGCCGAGCTGATCGCAGAGTTGAGTGTGTAGAGGGTTCTTGCGTCCCACGAGTTCTCCTTCGCCCGGGCCGGGCTGTCATGCTGAAATTCGCGGGCTGCAGAGTAACGGACGATGACTCGGGTATCATGCCGATCGCTCAGTAAATGAACCCAAAGGAGAGTTGCCTGCTGCGCGCTGGCGGGCCGTACCGTGATGAACGAAGAATCGATGGATGGAAAAAAGGGCTTTGAGCCCGACTACGAGGGCCTCATCGCCGAATGCGACGGCGGTGGGCCGATACATGGGACGAAGTATGCGGGCCGACAGGAGTTCAAGGGCCGTTTAACGGGGGAGTGCGTCGACGTCGGCGACCCGCCCAGTCGCTGGTACCTGATGGTTGAACTCACCGAAAAGCCCGAGGGCTTCGAGGGCGACACAGTGTGGTGCCTGTCGGGAAATACGTTTATAGGTGAGCACGGCCCAGTGCTACGGAACGGTCCGGACGCGTAGGCTCACGTTGGGGCGCACGTTTTGTGAGGGAGCGGTGACGCTCAAGCAACGGCAGACGCGCAACTCGTTACACGCGTATCCGTGGCAGCAGTCGCGCGGCGGTCTGCGAGCGAGACGGCGGAGAGGCCGACCTCTTGCGCTCTACGAAGAGCCGAGCTTCTTGAGGTCTGTCAGCACGTCTTTCGCGACGGCCTTGAGAGTTTCGAACACGCCAGTGCCCACAGTCGCGCACGCTTCGTAACTCGGCGCGCCGTGCGGGTTGAGCAGCCGCTGGAGTTCTTCCATGGGTGCGGCGTTCGGAAGGTCCCGCTTGTTGTACTGAATGACGTACGGGACTTTGTCCAAGTCATAGCCCTGTTCTTTCAGATTCACGCGCAAGTTGTCGAGGCTCTCGACGTTGGCTTCCATGCGTTCGATCTGGCTGTCGGCTACGAACACCACACCGTCGACACCCTTCAAGATCAGCTTGCGACTTGCGTCGTAGAAGACCTGGCCGGGCACGGTGTAGAGATGAAAACGTGTCTTGAAGCCGCGGATCTGGCCGAGCGCCAGCGGCAAGAAGTCGAAGAACAAGGTTCGCTCGGTTTCGGTCGCGAGCGAGATCATCTTGCCTTTAACGTCGGGGTTCGTCTTCGTGTAGATGTACTGAAGATTCGTCGTCTTCCCACACATGCCGGGGCCGTAGTAGACGATCTTGCAGTTGATCTCGCGAGACGAGTAGTTGATAAACGACATGGTTGGGGTCAGTCCGAGAAAAGGTTATCGATATCGTCGTCGGTGATTTCCGCAAACGGGCTTCCCGCATACGGGCCATCTTGTTCGGATTTCTTTTTGACCTCTTCGAAGATCTTGGCCAACTCCGCACCGGCCTTCTTGACGCGCAACCGAACGAGTCCCAAAGAACTTCGCTCGTCGAAAATAACCATCAGGATCATGCGGTCGCCTACCAACGTGATGTGGAGGTTATCGCGCGCGCCCTGGTGAAAATGGCTCGGGAACTCTTCTTCGCCGACGATCTTGGCGAGGCCGCCCGTAGCCGCAATACAACCGGCTGTGAGCGAAGCGAGGCTCGTGCTGTCGAGGTTCTGAAGTTCGCCGGATTCGCAGACAAGCTGACCGCTTTTGTCGACGACGTAAATGCCTTTGGAGTTTGCGTCACGTCCTAGTCGATCGCAGACCGCCGCAATGCGGCGGTAGTCTTCGTCGAGTAAAACGAGCTGGGTGTCGAACATCGGCATCTGCCTCTGTAACCAACTGGAATTGAAGGGAGTTCGTTTTCCAATTTACAGGTCGGGGACTGACTCAGCAACCCAACCGTCGGGGCTTGAATCGGCCCTCTTTCACATTGGCTTTAGGCCACAATGCAATAGGGGGCGAGTCCGCTGCCCCAAACCGCATCAGAATCAGTCGAGTTTGCGCCGGTTTTCGATTGAGTTGGCCACTGTGACGTGATCTGCGTATTCAAGGTCCCCCCCGAGCGGCATCCCGCACGCGATGCGAGATAGAGAAATACCAGTGGAGCGGATTCGATCGGCGATAAAACTCGCCGTCGCCTCGCCTTCGGCGTTGGGGTTGGTCGCAAAGATGACCTCGCGAATGGTGCCGCTGCGAACCCGGCGCTCGAGTTCGTTAATGCGCAGATGTCCGGGCCCCATGCCTTCGAGCGGCGAGAGTGCGCCACCGAGCACGTGGTAGCGCCCCTTGAACTGGCCGCTGCGTTCGACGGCCTGAAGGTCGGCGGGTTCTTCCACCACGCAAACGACCGAGTCGTCTCGTTGGTCGTCGGCGCAGAGTCGGCAAGGCGAGCGATCGGTCAAGTCGTAACAGCCCTCGCAGAGAACCGTCTCGAGTTTGAGTCGAACGATGGCGTCGGAAAGCTCGGCGGCGACCTGGTCCGGAGCGCTGAGGAGAAAGAAGGTGAGACGGGTCGCGGATTTTTCACCGATTCCGGGCAAGCGTTTTAGGCTTGCGACCAAACGCGCCATGGCGGGAGAGCCGGACACTTAGGATCCTCCGTCCTGCGGCGGTCCGCCGAGTCCCGGGATCCCGAGACCCTGCATCTGTTGCTGCATGTGGGACTGAACGTGTTGCTGAGCCGTCGCGAGGGCGGCATTCACCGCCGCCGCGATGAGATCTTCGATCAAAGACCGGTCCCCTTGGCCGAACACGCTTTCTTCGATGCGGATGTCGACGATCTTGAGAGCACCGGTGGCAACCGCGGTCACCATACCGCCGCCCGACGACGCTTCGAAGCGCTTGGTGGCAAGCTCGGCCTGAAGCTCGCCCATTTTGCCCTGCATCTCTTGAGCTTGTTTGAACATATTCTTGAGGTCGAGCGGGTTCATCGCAGGTTGCCTTTCGCGCCGTCCAAGGCGTGGATCTCAATGATTTCCCCACGCATCTTTTTTAGCACGAGGTTGATCGAGGGATGGTTGAGCGCGGCCTGGCGTCGCTGTCGATCGAGTTCGCGGTCATCCGCGACGGCGGCCGTTCCGTTTTTCTTTTCGCTCGCGCTCGCCTGGGTGATGTCGATGCGCATCGGCTTGCCGAAGAACCGTTGGCAGAGATTTTCGAGTTCCGAGCGCCGGTCTTCGAGGCGCCGCATGTGAAAGTCACTGCTCGCGACAAAGTTCAAGCTGTTCGCGGTGCGCTCGGTGATCCGAACCGCGTCGAGGGAATGAAAAAGCGGCTGGTTCTGTTCCCGAGCCAGCGACCGCACGCGGTCAAGGACGGCTTCGGGGGTCGCCATCGCGTCGGCAACGGGTGATTCGTCCCCGTTTGCAGGGTTGTCGTCGATGTCCGTTGTTTTCGCGGTGTCCGCGCCTGAGATCCTTTGCACCGGGGCAGGTTGAGCTTCAGAGGAGACGGCTCGTACAGCCGGTGACGGGGCCACCTGCGTCATCGCTGCGGGAGCTGGCGTCGCAACAGGAGGTTGGGGCGGAGCCGAAGCTTGTGGTTGCGCCGAAGCCGAAGCTGGAGCTTGCGCCGAAGCTGGAGCTTGCGCCGAAGCTGGAGCTTGCGCCGAAAGAGAATCGGGAGCCGCTTCGAACGTAGTCGCCGGCTCCGGGCTCGACGTGGCTTGTATCGGATCGGCCGTCGCCATCGCGGGCGCACTCGCAGACGTCGCGGACCTGCCTCCAGCGGGCCCCCCGCCACCGACCGGACCCGCTGATCCACCACCAGGGCCTGCACCGCCGCCACCCGCACCGCCGCCACCTGCCCCCCCCCCAACAGCGGCCAGTTTCTTGTCCAGCGCGTCGAGCCGCGCCACCAACTGTGCGACATCGCCACCTTCGGGCAGGCTTGCGATGCGAACGATCGCCATTTCCAGGACCGCGAAGGGCTGCGGTGCCCAGGCGAGGTCTTCCTGTTCGCTCACCAGTGTGCGGAACATGCGTCGCAATCGTTGGGTGTTGCTCTGTCCCGCAAGCTCGATGATTTCGCCGACGTCCTCAGGGCTGCCGTCGACCAATTCGCCCGACGCATCGGGCGCAATGCTCAATACAACGAGATCCCGAAACAACTGAATCAGTGACGCGCCGAGGCGCTTTGGATCGCTGCCTTTTTCCCCGGCGAGGGCGCAAGCTTCGAGAGCGGCTTTGGGGTTTGACTCCACGCATGCGCGGACGATCGCAATCAGGACGCGTCGATCGATCAGGTCGAGAACCTGTCCGACGATTTCGTCTTTGACTTCAGTTCCGCCGTACGAAATCACCTGGTCGAGCAAGGTTTGCGAGTCGCGCATCGAACCGTCGCCTTCGCGCGCGAGCGAGAGCAGGCTCTGCTTCGAAAT
The DNA here is from genome assembly GCA_012960035.1 of Myxococcales bacterium. Lineage (GTDB taxonomy): Bacteria > Myxococcota_A > UBA9160 > UBA9160 > UBA4427 > DUBZ01. The sequence continues at coordinate 87,425 of DUBZ01000070.1, forward strand.
GTTGACGCCCTCGGCTTTGGCGATTTCGCCGAGACAGCGCGCAACTTCCTGTGCGGAGATGCGGCGCAAGTCGTAACGCTGGCATCGAGAAAGCACCGTAAACGGAATGCTCTCCGGGTTCGTTGTCGCGAACACGAACAAGCTGCGCGGCGGCGGTTCTTCAAGGGTCTTGAGCAGCGCGTTGAACGCCTGCTTCGATAGCATGTGGACTTCATCGATGACGAAGATTCGATACTTGCCCGGCGAGGGCGCATAACGAATGGACTCGATCACTTCGCGGATGTCGTCGACACCGGTGCGGCTTGCGGCATCGATCTCTTGAACATCGGTCGAGCGACCCGAAATGATTTCGGTGCAGCCGTCGCAAGTTCCGCACGGTTCGTCTGTGGGGCCCTTTTCGCAATTGAGACAGCGAGCCAGGATGCGGGCCAACGTCGTCTTCCCGACACCGCGGGGTCCCGAAAACAAAAGTGCGTGGGGAATGCGGTCGCTGCGGATTGCATTGCGCAACGGCGTCGTCACATGGGCTTGCCCAATCACGTCGTCGAAGCTCTGCGGCCTCCACTTGCGCGCGATGACCTGGTAACTCAAAGGGGGTTCTCGGTGACTCGCGGCATCAGCCTTGAGCGCGGTGAAGGGGTTGGTGCGCGATCAGACATCCGCGCGCTCGCGCTTCGTCTGAGGGAGATTGCCTGTCGCGAGACAAGACCGCAGGGCCGTATCGTTCGCAGCCAAATCCCCATTACGGCTGCTTCCTTCCGGACCTGACCGGGTTCACGAAGCTTTAACTCGAACGTGACCCTGCGATCAAATCTCGCCACAGGCACCCCTGAATCTACATGGGGCAAAGGGTAGGGTCAAACAGGAGTGCGGGCTTGGCGGCGAGTCGGGGCGCTGCACCGAACCCCGAATGTCTTGTTTCGGCAATCCACTGGGGTCGGCGGCGCTAAACTGAATCAGGCCATAATCGAAAAGCCGCTCCACTTTCATGGGAGAGTCGATGGGAATTTTGAAAGTCGCGCGAATGGGGCATCCAATTCTGCGCGAAGTTGCTGCCGAATTGGACGCCGAAGAAATCGCGACCCCTGCGTTTCAGGACTTTGTCGACAGCATGATCGCGACGATGCACGAATACGACGGGGCTGGCCTGGCCGCACCTCAGGTGCATGTCTCGAAGCGCGTCGTGGTGATGGAACTCGCAAACAACCCGCGCTACCCGGACGCGCCCGGAGTTCCACTCACGGTGATCGTCAACCCGCGCATCCACTTTATGACCGAAGATCGCATCGACGTCGTGGAGGGCTGCTTGTCGATCCCCGACCTTCGTGGGGTGGTGCCTCGGGTGGCTGAGATCGAATTGGAAGCGCTCGACCGGGAAGGCAACGCGATTCGTGGGCGTTTTAAAGGCTTCCCGGCGGCCGTGGTCCAGCATGAGTGCGACCACCTAGACGGCGTTCTCTATGTGGATCGGGTCTCCGACCCGAAGACCCTCTCGTTCCTCCGAGAGTTCGAGCGCTATCACGCGGTCCCAGAGCTGCCCAACTGAGAGGTTCGCCGTTCAGGATCCTCTCAACAGACGTACAACACAGCGTGGAGTTGTCGCGGTTGTGACCGGAATATGAAGTCGATAGCGTTTCACACTTCAATCCATGCCCCTCTTGGAAACGGGGAAAAGGAGGAAAATGAACATTCAAAAGATCTTGGAGAATCCGCGGTTTCGATTGGAAACAATGGAACCCGCGCCAACCACGGTAGTGAGTGACTTCCTCGAACACGCTCCGGACAACCTTCCGGTGAAGTACATGCACTTCATGCAAGCCTCGGACGGAGCACGAGGGGCGGTGCCATACGATTCGGGTTACATCGAAATCTGGCGCCTCGAAGAAGCGCTGGATAGACAAACCGGTTACGGAGACGACGCCTCCTTAGCCGGTTTTTTTGCGTTTGGGACCGACGGCTCGGGTCGGGACTACCTCTTCGATTTGCGAAACGACGATGGCGCCGCTGTTTATTCCGTCTCCCGCGATGAACCCGATGCAGAAAATCTCGAACCGATTGCCGGTAGCTTTTCGCAGTTTCTTGAACACATCACGCTGATGGGGCCGGGCGCCTAACACAAGGCCGCCCACGCAGGATTGAACCCTGTCCCTGCGATTGTTGCTCTGACGGACGGAGCGCCTTAGGGTGCTCCGTTTTCACGCTTGGAGCGGCGAATCGCTCGCAAGGTGTCTCCTGTCTTCCCACGAACGTCCGCGCGCTTTGGTCACCGCACCGTTTCGGGGCAAAGGCATGGTCCTACTCGAATCGATCGCGGACGTCGTTTACGAACCCTGGATTGACCACGTTCTCTTGAAAATACTTGGGCCCAAAGGACACGCATTTTTGCAGAACCCTAATACCGTGCTGACGCCACATATCGGCGTCGCTACCTACGACACGGAGACGAATTATTTTCAGATGATCGCAGAAAGACCCCGCAAGTCTCTTATCGGGCGCGACACCGCGCTACATCGCGAATCTCGAGGTGCTGGCATAGGTCGAGGAGAAGCCCGGAGGAACGAACTGTTCGGTGCGTTGGGGCGTGCGAGCGAACTCGCGGTTTGCGCAGCTGCAGACAATGGATCACAGTCACGGGGCTCGTGTCTCAAACAAAGCCAATGACACGGGAAAGAGTCAGGTCCAAGGAGTGAAGATGAAGACGTTGTCAACAATGGGGCCACTTGTTTTGGCTTTGGCATTTGGCGTGATCGCGACGTTCGTCGGTGGCTGTAATGAGAGTGCAGGCGGAAAGGACGCGGGTGACTTCTGCGAAGATGCCTGTGCGGTCCTCGAGGTCTGCGGAGAGATCAATTGTGATAGCCCTCTTGGAGAGTTGAATCCGTCCAACTGTATATTTTTTTCCGAGTATACTGCGTTGTTCATTAGAAGATCTAATGAGTTGAGTTCCTTTTGCGGCAGTCTGTGCAATGAGATTTCAGGCGAAGTAGAAGCCGTCTCTGTGAATTGCGCGGACGCGCTCTCAGACGTTTGGGAGTGCAACGCGGAAACGACGACGTGTCGGCAAATCGAACCGCTTCCCGTGCTCAAGAATGAGGACGATCCGGGTGGCGTGTTTTTGCCTCCTATCGGCGATTGCGATGCCGAAACCGCCGTCGCGCTCGAGGCCTGCGAGGACGACAACTTCGATTGATCCGCGTTCGCGGGTTCGCTTTTTCCCATCCACAAATTCAGTTTCGATTGCAAACCAGATTCTGGCGAAACTCGCCCGGTCGTCATGGTCACGTGGCGATGTGAGGGCGAGTCCGTTTCCAGATCCGGAAACGGACTAGAGAAAGGAACGTCGCGATGGCCAAGCGCACAATTCTGTTGACCGGCGCGTCGGGTTCGATGGGGGGCGAAGCCTTCCTCGAACTTCAACGTCGCTCGGACAGCGTGAAAACGCGACTGTTGTTGCGCCCCTCGAAGGTGAACAAAAAGCAGTTCGCGCCGTACGATGGAAAGAACGGCGTGGAAATTGTGTGGGGCGACCTCACGAACGAGAACGATGTGAAGCGCGCGGTCGAAGGTGTAGACGTCGTGTTGCATCCGGCAGCGATGATTTCTCCCGAGGCAGATCGCTACCCAGCAGCAGCGCGCAAGATCAACGTCGGGGGCACGCTCAACATTATTGCGGCCATTAAGGCGCAGCCCGGCGGTGCCGAGAACATTCCGCTTGTCTACGTCGGGTCCGTCGCGCAGTACGGCGACCGCTTGCCACCTCATGAATGGATCAACGTCGGCGATCCCCTAAAGCCCAGTGTGCACGACTACTACGCGCTCACAAAGATGGAAGCCGAAACCGCGGTCATCGAGTCCGGGCTCAAATACTGGGCAAGCATGCGGCAGACGTTCATTGCGATTCCCAACACGCTCTCGCTGCTCGATCCCATTCTATTCCATCAGCCTCTCGACCAGCGGATCGAGTTGATTACGAGTCGGGACGCCGGCTACGGCCTGGTGCAGACGATCGACGCCCCAGAAGAATTTTGGGGCAACGTTTACAACATGAGCGGCGGGCCGAGCTGTCGCGTCACTTACATCGACTACATGGAAACGGTCTTCAGCATGCTCGGTCTCGGAAACCACACGCAGCTGTTCGATCGCAATTGGTTTGCGCTGCAGAATTTTCATTGTGGCTACTACCAGGACAGTCACGTTCTCGATTCTCATCTAGGGCACTTCCGCGACAGCCTTGAAGACCAACTCAAGCAGCTGAACGATTCCTTTCCGCGTTGGATGCGACTCGGTGGGTCGATCTGTCCGAAGCCTCTCATCAAGGCGTACATGAAGCGGATGGCCGAACCTCTGCAGTGGATTCACGAAGGCGACGACGCATACGTCGACGCGTTCTTTGGCTCTCGCGCTGCTTGGGAAGCGATCCCGAGTTGGGATGGCGCGCCTATCAAGGGCGCGGGTTCCGAAGCGCCAGCGGGATCGCCGGTTGTGCGCCCTGAGGATACGGACCTGGCTGGTGTGATGGCGTTCGCGGCAGCGCGCGGCGGCACTTGTACTGCGCAGTCGTACGCCGACCCGACGCAAAAACTTAACTGGACATGCGGCGCCGGCCACCGTTTCGAGGCGAGTCCAAACTTGTTGATGGGGGCGGGCTACTGGTGTCCCACTTGCACACCCAGTGTCGAGGACACGTCGGGATGGAGCTACCCGTCCCACAGCGTGCATGACCCGTTGCTTGCTTCGTTTCTCTAAAATGGTCGGCAGGTTTTTCCGTGCTTCGGGCGCAATTTCGAGACGTAAAGCCTCGTTTTGGTGAAGCGAGCAAAGTGATGACGCGATTTCTTTTCCGGGCATCCTCGCGGGAAAATGACCGGAAAAGTTCATAAAATCGCATCGTTGCGGACTTTGAGTTTAAGTCCGTGAATGAATCGCTGTCGCACCACGTCTGATGTGAAGAACAAACTTCAAAGGTGGAGAGTCCCATGACAGCGACAGCCACAATTGCAACTGTCGCAGCGGGTTTGGGGGGACGAGACGTTTTGCCAGCGCACGAGCTCAGCGAACAAGAAGTCGTCCTGCGCGCACGCGACGGGGACCACAGCGCTTTCCGTGTCCTCGTCAAACGTCACGAGTCCCGTGTTTATGCGTTGGCGATGCGGATCTTGCACGACCCAGAGTGGGCGCAAGATGCCGTCCAGGAATCGTTCCTGAAGGCGTATCGGTCGATCCGAAAGTTCGAAGGACGCGCCGCGTTCAGCACTTGGATGTACCGACTGACGTACAACCAATGCCTCGACATGAAGCGCGCGGACAAGTCGGGCCGCTACGCGGATTGGGACGAAGAGCGAACCGCGATCAGCGAAGAATCGAAAGTCTCGGGTCAGAGCCTTTCTTCGTCCATCCGGGGTCCCGGAGAAGAAGTCGAGCGTGGCGAGCTGCGCGAGCAGCTGGGCAAAGCGATCGAAACGTTGCCGGAAGCGATTCGTCAGACATTGGTGATGCGAGAAATCGACGGATTGCCTTATGGTGAAATTGCGGAGCTTCTCGAGATCCCGAAAGGCACCGTGATGAGTCGGTTGTTTCATGCCCGTAAGCGCTTGCAGGAAGTTTTGCGGGAACAAGGTGTGTTGCCGTCGTCGTTTGGCGCACAGAGCTCGGAAGACGAAGTGGAAGAGGAAACCTCTTGAACGCCAGCGACAAAAGAGCCCAAGAGCTGATGGCCTACTACGACGGTGAGCTTACGTGGTGGAGGCGATGGCGCTTCGAGCGAAGGCTTCGAAGTTCGGCTGATCTTCGTCAGGACTTGGCCGAGCTTGAAAACCTTTCCACGTGGGTGCGCGAGATCGAGTCGGACGTCCATTCAGGTCAGGAACCCACCGAAACGCCGGACCTTTGGTCTGAAATCGGTCCTGCGTTGTCGCAGATCGATCGCGAAGTGGCCTCGACTTCAGCTTCCAGCCTTGGCGCCGATATTGAAGTCGATATTGAAGTCGATATTGAAGCCAATGAAACGGGTGAGCGCGGCGGGTTTTCGAGCGGATGGAATTGGGGATCGCTCGCGGCGACGGGGGCTGTCGCAATGATGTTGTTTGCAGTCCTGGTCGACGTTGATCCTTTGGCCATCGACGCCCCGACTCTCGATTCCCTAGACAACGGACAAACGATCGCGGAACATTCGACTGTTGGTTTTGAGTCAGCATCCGATCGTGGGTCATTGCGCTACTTGCAGACAAATGGCGTCTCGTACGTGGTCTCTCAAGACTCGGATGATGTAACCATTATCTGGTTGATGGACGACATGACGGATGCAGTTTAGGAAGCGTGAGATTGCGACGTTGTTCGAAACCAGGTGGGGGCCATACGAACCTGGCTATGCGGAGTCCAGAGCAGGCTTACGAAGAACGATGGATGAGAAATCGGAGTAGTCGGGTGATGAAGCATCGCGACATCGTGAAACGAATTGCTGCGGCGACGTTGGCACTGGTACTGGCTTGCTTGGTTCCGGGAGCATCTGGCGCAGAAAGCGCCGGTGGCAAAGCCCCAACGTTCGAAATCAGGGTGCTTGTCGCGAACCTCACCAACGACCGGGACAAGATCGACAAGGAAGCGCGACGGCTCGACAAGGCGCTGAAGAGTCAGTTTCGGTACGAAGGCATCCGTGTCCTCGATTCCGTGAAGGTGACGCTCTCTGGGGACGAAGTGTGGAACCTCAAGCTTCCCAGCCGCCGGCGCCTGCGAATTCGGCCATTGGTTGTGGAGGCTGAAAGCGCGTTGATCTCGGTCGAGATCAGTGGGCTGGTGCAATCCGATCTTAAAATTAAGAGCGGGCAGCTCGTCATCATCGGTGCTGAGAAATTTCATGAAGGAAAACTCGTCATCGCGATTGATGCTTCGCGATAGGCGAATCTAGTTACCTTATCCGCCACGAATTTCGATTTGAACGAATCTCAATAGTGGGATTGGTTCGCTCGGAATTTGACTGACACCCTGCTCCAAAATGGGTAATTCGCAATATTTAGACGCAAACGTTCTCAAATTCCAGCACAAACGTTCGCACCGCGGCCAATCATGTTCGTTTATTCTATTCCGTGTGGGATCGAAACTACGAAGTAGACAGAAGTTCGTGACTCGTGTGTTTTCTCTTGAATGAGTCATCCCGAATGACTAAACCCCATTTGTCCCATGTAGCCTCGCCGTGTCGGTTTGAGGTTCGGAAGGGCGATCGATGAACACCATTGCTCTCGAAGGGGTTGGTTGTGGCAGTCAAGAAGTCGGCGAAACGTAACACCGCGCACAGATCCGCTGCGAAGAAGAAGACTGCCAAGAAGAAGGCATCAAGCAAGAAGACGGCCAAGAAGAAGGCATCAAGTAAGAAGACTGCAAAGAAGAAGACTGCCAAGAAGAAGACTGCGAAGAAGAAGGCCGCCAAGAAGAAGGCATCAAGTAAGAAGACTGCAAAGAAGAAAGCCTCGAAAAAGAAGGCGTCTAAAAAGACGTCCAAGAAAAAGGCCGGCGCGAAGCGCGGCCCCGGCCGCCCGCCCGGTGGCGACTCGAAGACGCGCGGCAGCAAAACGAGCCGCCGGCAAGTTCGGCGGATCGCTCAGCGCATCTTGAAGGAAGCCAAGGGCCGAACCCGAGAAGAGGCGTCCGAACGCACGGGTGCGCATGTCGATGACATTAAGAACCTCAAAGCTGGCAACTTGCCCAGCCTGAAGTTGGTGTTGCGGGTGGTGCGCAAGGGTCGCTGCGACCCGAACGTTTTGATCTCCAAGTACCAGCTGAAGAAACTTCCGGCCGGCGTTTCGACGAGGGGTGCTCGGTCAGAGCAGATTGCTGCACGGATCCGCAAGCTCGCCAAAGACAGCGATCCCGCAGAGCTCGCAGCAAAGACCGGACTTTCGATTTACACCATCTACCAACATCGCGTTGCCGGCAAACGGGTTGGTCTTCATACGATCCTGGCGTTCGTTGACGCAGGCGTTGTGACGGCATCCCAGATTTTTCTGGGACGCTAGGGCGCGGTCGCAATCGCGGGCGTCGCCAGGCTCGGATCGCTTGCCCGGCTTCAAGGTTGCCACCGGAGTTGATCGCGCCTCATCGAGCGCACGTTGGGGGCCCATACGCATGGGATGCATTTGCGGCCTCCGATGCGTGACTCGCATGCAAATCGTTTGCACGCTTGTCGCAACGGCCAGCGTTTGCCGCTCGGGGGCCATTCGCATTAACGCCCGCATGCACCGGGCTGCGAAATCAACGATTTCCTGAACGAAAGAGCATGTTAGACTTCCCCGACGCCGCCAAGGCCGCGCGCGAATCGTCGCCGCCGACCCATTACGAGCCCGACGGGACAGGCACAGAGATCGATCCGATCGAAACAGCCGAGAGGCGAGCCCCTACCACCGTCCCCGCGGAGATCTTGAAGGAAGTTCGAGTGTCAGACCCCACAATTACGGATGGCCCCGAGCCGGCCTACCAACGGATTGATTCGGGATACGAAACGTTTCATTCCTCGGTTCCCTTCGAATGCGAATGGGGCGGAGTCCTGCCCGAAATCGACGTTGCATATGAAACCTGGGGCTCGCTCTCCGAGGCACGAGACAACGCCATCATTCTTCACACGGGCCTTTCGGCTTCGTCCCACGCAAAGAGTCATCCCAAGAACGAAAACGACGGCTGGTGGGAATCGTTCATCGGCCCGGGTCTCGCGATCGACACAGACCGCTATTTCGTCGTCTGCGCAAACTTGCTGGGCGGGTGTTATGGGAGCACGGGCCCGTCGTCGATAGACCCTCGCACTAAGAAGCCCTATGCGACTGACTTTCCGATCATCACTGTCCGCGACATGGCGCAGGCGCAGCTTCTTTTGCTCGACCACTTAGGCATTGACCGCTTTCACGCGTCGGTCGGCGCATCGCTTGGTGGGATGATGTCGGTGATGATCGCCGCACTCGTGCCTGAGCGCGTTGACCGGATCATCAGCATATCGGCGGCGTTGCGTTCGCATCCGCAGTCGATTGCGATGCGCTTCGTGCAACGCGAAGCGGTGATGGCCGACCCGGACTGGAACGAGGGGCGTTACTACGGCACCAGCTTTCCGCATCGCGGTCTGCGCGTGGCACGCGAAATGGGAACGATCACATACCGCTCTGGGCCCGAATGGCTCGAGCGCTTTGGTCGAGATCGCATCAAAGAGAACGTGGTCCCGACCCTGACCGAAGACTTTCAAGTGGAGCGCTACTTGACCTATCAAGGCGAGAAGTTCTGCACCCAATACGACCCGAACTCCTACCTCTACGTTTCGAAAGCGATGGATCTATTTGACATGAGTGGTCCCGAAGCGGGCGCACGTGGTGACGTCGACGGTCCGACATTGCTCGATCGCGTCAAGGCCAGTTCGCTTGTGATCGGTGTTGAATCCGACCTTTTATTTCCGGTCTGGCAGCAACGGGAGTTGGCGGAGAGTTTGACGGAGACCGGTTGTTCGGTGACGTATCTGGAGCTCGACGCTCCGTTTGGACATGACACCTTCTTGATCGATCGTGAGCGTGTCGGCGGCGCGGTGAAAAAACATCTTGAGCGACCGAACCGCGCCAACTAATTTCACCTCGCGCATTTCACCCCGCACAGTTCACCCCGCACATAGGCGACGAGGCGCGAAACCCATGGCCGATCGCAAGATTGCATTTGTAACGGGCGCGAGCCGTGGGATTGGTCGTGCGGCTTGTCTCGCACTTGCCGAGTGCGGCTGGGACATCGTCGCCACCGCGCGCACCGTAAGAGAAGGCGCCGCGGCGGACGGGCGACCGCTTTCGGGCAGCATCGAATCGACTGCCGACGAAGTGCAAAAACGAGGGCAACAGGCGCTCGCGATTCCTCTCGATCTGCTCGAGCCCACGTCGATCGACGCCGCGATTGCGCAAGCCCTCGCAGAGTGGGGACACGTCGATCTGTTGTTGAACAACGGGATCTATACCGGCCCGGGCACGATGGATCACGTGCTCGACCTCAAGGCTGAACAAGTTCAGGCCTTGTTCCAGGGCAACTTGTTTTCGCAGATCCACGTCGTGCAGCAACTGCTTCCAAGCATGTTTAAGCGCGGCACGGGGACGGTGATCAACATGGTTTCGGGTTCCGGTACAAGTGACCCGCCGGCGGCTGCGGGGGCGGGCGGTTGGGGCTTTGCCTACGCGGCGAGTAAAGCGGCTTTCCATCGCATGGTCGGCATACTGGCGGTTGAGCATCCGGAAAGTGGGCTGAGCTTTGTGAACCTCGACCCGGGGTTCGTCATGACCGAAGCGATGCGGCTCAATGATCCGGACGCCGCGATTTCTGATCACTTTCGTCCCGCGCCGCCGAGCGTTCCGGCGTCGGTGATTGCATGGTTGGCAGACAAGGGCGGAGCTGAACAGTGGAACGGCAATACCGTACAGGCTCAGAAAGTCGCGTTGAAGTTGTCCCTACATCCGGACTGGCGCGGGTAGCTGAGAATGAGGGTCGTGACCGAATGGCGGTGAAAGTGAGATTCGAAATCTCCGTACTTTCGCGGATCCACCTTCGCGAACACCCCGCGGAATCGCGGAGTTTTCCCAGGCCTTGCCCGAGCACTCACGCAAAGTCTCCGCAACACCGGACTCCGTGGCGGAGAGGGTGGGATTCGAACCCACGGTACCGTTGCCGGTACGCCTGATTTCGAATCAGGTACGTTCGACCAAGCTCCGCCACCTCTCCGCGGGCGGCGAGACTAGCATCTAGTCCAGATTATTCATGAATGACGATCGTCATCGGTGCGCAAATTTTGCGGGTTGCTGCGAGCGCCCGACTGCGGGAGCGGCTACTCAGAAGGGCTCTGATCCGCTAGGGTTTTCGCCGATTCACGAATAGCGGCTCAAATTTGATCCGCTGGATACCCGATTGCGGGGGAGACCTTTTGGCGCGAGACGATCTTATTCAGGCCACCGGCAGTGTCGACAAGATTCTGGGCGGCGGTCGTTATCAAATTACTCTTGAGTCCGGGCAGCAAGTCACGGCTCAGTTGTCCGGTCGAATGCGCCGATTTCGCATCCGTGTGATCCCAGGTGACCGCGTGACCGTCGGCCTTTCGCCGTACGATCCCACTCATGGTTTCATTACCTTTCGCTTGCGCGAAGGGCAGGCCGGTCCCGGCTGAAATGAGGCGGGCCTGTTGCGACGTGTCGCACGCCCCCAGCAAGTTCCCGGTTCTGTTGTCCCGTTCTTCATCGTTGGCCGATCCCCTTCGGTCACCACGTTTGGCCCATGACCGATGGCCCTTGGCTGTAGGTTGAGTCGATCCTCCGGGGCCATGGCCTGGACCGGTGGCCAGGACCTATGCTGAAATACGAGAGTGAACCCGCGCAGCGCATCAAGGTGGGCGGAATTCGGCATGAATTCAAATCCTAATTTCATCACCGTCCTCCTTCTCAAACTGATTCAAGTTTGGGACCGGGGGCGTCTGTTGCGACGCGTGCGCAATTGCCCAGGGCTGCAAATCGACGCGAGCGTGAGCAGTAACTTTGCTACCGCGAAGTTCGATCTCGCTCCAGACGCGCAACTTGTGATCGGCCCGGGGGTCGTGACGGAACGCATTCGCGAAGGCGTCCGTTTCGAAATCGGCGCCGGCGCGTCGGTTGTTGTCGAAGAAGGAGCGTGGCTGCGAACCGACATCGCACCGGTGTTTCTCCGCGCGGCGCCGGGTGCTCGCATCGTGGTCGGGCGCGAGTCTCAACTCAGCGCGTGCATGCTGACGGCAAAGACCGAAATCACCGTGGGTCGAAACGTCTTGATCGGGATGGGGACGCGGATCTTTGATTCGGATCAACATGCGGTCGATGTCGCTCACCCGGAAGTCTCGCTGCCTGTCCATGTAGAAGACTACGCGTGGATCGCGGCCGACGTCACCGTATTGCGTGGGGTGACCGTGGGCACGGGCAGCGTGGTGGGGACCCGCTCCTTGGTTCGAAGTTCGGTCGAACCCCACACCGTTGTTTCTGGCGTGCCGGCCAAGCTCTATGGCAAGGTTGGCGACCGTACCGGGCTCGACCGTTAGGCCATCGCCCGCGTCCGCTCGATGTAAGGTGCACAGTAAGCTGGACATGGAAAGCCAACCGAAATAGGAGTCAGCGCCCGATGTCCTTGCGTCTCGCAATCTTTGGCCAAGCGCCCTTTGGACGAGAAGTCACCGAAAAGCTCGCAAAGGCGGGACACGAGATTGCTGCGGTCTATGCACCGCCAGGAGGAGCTCGCCCGGACCCGCTCGCTACGCTCGCCGAAGAAAACGACTGGGCCCTGTTTCGTTATAAGCGCTTTCGCAACAAAGGCGTCGCGATTCCCGAGATCGTCGACGAGTACCGCGCACTCAACGTCGACTTGAACGTGCTTCCGTTTACCACGGCAATCTTGCCGAGCGAAATTACCGACGCGGCCGCGCATGGGTCGTTGTGTTTTCATCCTTCGCTGCTCCCGGCGTTTCGAGGGGGCGCAGCGCTTGCTTGGCAGATCATGCTTGGCGCAAGCGAGAGCGGTGTCAGCGTTTTCAAGGTGACGGATGGTGTCGATGCCGGTCCGTTGGTGGTGCAGCGCGGCGGCGTCGCGATCGAGGCGACCGACACCATGGCATCGCTCTACTTCGACAAGCTTTTCCCCATCGGCGTTGAGGCGATGTTGGAAGCGGTCGCTGCGGTGGCCGCTGGCACCGCCCGATTCACCGAACAAAGCACGCACGGGGTGAGCGAGCAGGGGCTTGTCCGGGACGCGGACGCCCGCATTGATTGGTCGGCCTCGGCGATCGACATCGACCGAAAAATTCGCGGATGCGATCCCTCGCCGGGCGCCATCGCGGAATGGAACGGGCAACAAGTTCGTTTGTTTGGCGCAGCGCTGGGCGACGAAGCATCGGGTCGCACGCCCGGGTCGATCCTCGCGGTTGACGATGGCGCGGTTCAGATTGCTTGCGGAGCCGGCAGTGTGCGCGTCGCAAAAATGCGCGGAGACGACGGCAAGAAACGCTCGGCCGCAGAGTTTGGATTGAGGCAGGATGACAAACTGTCTTAACGAGGGCGCCCATATGACGCCCGAAGCGGTTGGGCTTGGCACTGTCCTCGCGAAGTCAGGCCTCAATGTGGCTGCTGCGATGGGCGCCGAGCCATACGACGCGCTTGTGTCTGCGCCGTGGAAGACCGCGTCGTTGCTCCCCACTGCGACCACGGTGTACGTGATCGGTTCCGGTGGAAGTGACTTCTACCACGCGGCGCTTGCGGCCTGTCCCGATTCCGACCATCCCCTCGACGACTACTGCGAAGCTTCGATGGCGCGGTTGGTTTCAGGGCTCGAAGCCCGGGGTGTCGCTTGCCGCGCCTTGTTTTATTGGCAGCGGCTGGGAGAACATCCCGACGAGCGCGGAGAGTTTGCGGACTTCGTCGCGATCGCTCGCGGGGCGGGGTTGGGCGCATCGAGTCGCCTGGGTCTGCTGCTGCATGCGCACTTTGGACCGTGGTTCGCGATCCGCGCATTGCTTGTCAGCGACCAATCGAGTCCCGCGCTTACGTCTCCCGATCCCGCATTCGACCCTTGTCGCGGATGTGAAGCCCCGTGCGTTTCCGCCTGCCACGGTGATGCGGTCGGACAGGGAGTCTTTGCCGGCCACCAATGCGCGAGCACGCGTCAAAGTGATTCTCGCTGCGCGAGTCGCTGTGATGCCCGGCTCGCGTGCCCGGTAGGCAAAGCGCATGGCTATTCGCCGTCGGTGTTGGCCCACCACATGACCGCTCATTTTCGCGAGCTTCCGTAATCTCGACATGCCCCGTGGGGTAGGGCATGAGATCCGCAGCCGAAAGATTTGGGGCTGCTGGAAAAACCTTTGACATCTCGCTAGATTGCGCGGCCACTAAGTTCCAGACGCGACTCAGACCATCCCCGAAATGCAACTGGAAAGTTTCAGCGGCTCCGACCGGTAGCCGAATATGTTCCCCACTCAGCGGAAACTCAATAGCGGTTCGTCGCAACAGCAAGATCCGATTTTGCGTGGCATCTACGTTGTAGATCGTTGTAGTTCATTCAAGTTCGGCCGAGTTTGTTCTAGCAAGACGACCACGACGCCACAGCACCATCAGCGAATCATAAAACAGCTGCGAGCAGCACAAATCAAAGCCAACGGAAGGCAAGACAATGTTCAGCGACCTGTCCACAATCAGAAACATCGGAATCAGTGCCCACATCGACTCCGGCAAGACGACGCTCACCGAGCGCATTCTCTATTACACCGGAATGATTCACGCGATTCACGAAGTCCGAGGGAAGGACGAAGTTGGCGCGGTGATGGACTCGATGGAACTCGAGCGTGAGCGCGGTATTACGATCGCATCCGCTGCGACGCATTGTGTTTGGGACGACCACAATATCAACATTATTGACACGCCTGGCCATGTTGACTTCACGATCGAAGTTGAACGCGCGCTGCGTGTGCTCGATGGCGCGGTTTTGATTCTGTGCGGCGTCGCCGGCGTTCAGTCGCAGTCGATGACCGTTGATCGTCAGATGAAGCGGTACAACGTTCCGCGCATCGCGTTCATCAACAAGCTCGACCGCTCGGGCGCGAACCCGGCCAAGATTACCGGTCAGCTTCGTGAGAAGCTCAGCCACAACGCGGTCATGATGCAGCTGCCGATCGGCCTTGAGGCGGACTTCAACGGCGTTGTCGACCTGATCACGATGAAGGCGATCTATTACGAAGGCGACAATGGCGAGAACATCGTCGAAAAAGACATCCCGGAAGCGATGCAGGCAGAAGCCGAAACCGCTCGCGAAGAGATGCTCGACGCGGTCTCCATGTTCAGCGATGAACTCATGGAAGCCATTCTCGAAGAAAAAGTGACCGAAGAATTGATCCACCCCGCAGTGCGCGCTGGCGTGCTTTCGTTGAGTTTGACCCCGGTTTATCTCGGTTCGGCCTACAAGAACAAGGGTGTCCAGACGCTGCTCAATGCAGTCAACAGGTACTTGCCGGCCCCGACGGACATCGAGAACACGGGCGTCGACCTCGACAACGATGAAGCCGAAGTGATCATCGAGTCCGATCTTGAAAAGTCGACCGTCGCGCTGGCGTTCAAGCTCGAAGATGGTCGATATGGCCAGCTCACGTACGTACGCGTCTACCAAGGCACGCTCAGGAAGGGCTCGTCGATTATTAATTCGCGTACCGGTAAGAAGCACAAAGTCGGCCGTCTCGTGCGCATGCACTCGAACGAAATGCAGGACATCGAGGACGCCGGTTGCGGCGACATCGTCGCGCTGTTCGGCATCGACTGCGCTTCCGGTGACACCTTTACCGACGGCAAGCTCAATTATGCAATGAGTTCAATGCATGTTCCGGACCCGGTGATCTCGCTTTCGATCAAGCCGAAGGACCAGAGCTCCCAGGACAACATGGGCAAGGCACTCGGTCGCTTCGTCCGCGAGGACCCGACGTTCCGCGCAGGCGTGGACCCGGAGAGCAACGAAACGGTGATCTCCGGCATGGGCGAACTTCACCTCGAAGTGTACGTGGAGCGCATGCTTCGCGAATACAAATGCGAAGTCGAAACCGGTGCACCCCAGGTGGCGTACCGCGAGACGATCTCGCGCAAGGCTGAGTTCACCTATACGCACAAGAAGCAGACCGGTGGTTCGGGTCAGTACGGCAAAGTGTCAGGCTACCTCGAGCCCATCGAACAGGACGACGAAGGTCCGAAGGACTTTCAGTTTGTCAGCAAGATCAAGGGGGGTGCGATTCCGACGGAATACATCCCGGCAGTCGAGAAGGGCTTCCGCGCCAGTCTCGGCAAGGGCCGCTTGATCGGCTTCCCGGTTTTGGGGCTTCGCGTCGTCATCAACGATGGTTCGTCACACGCAGTCGACTCGTCCGAAATGGCGTTCCAAGCTGCAGGTCGTGGCGCCTTTCGCGAGGGCTTCGCAAAGGCCAGGCCGATCATCATGGAGCCGATCATGAAGCTTGAAGTGGAGGGCCCGAGTGAGTTCCAGGGCGCCATTCTCAAGACGATCATGCAGCGCCGCGGTCAGATCATCGGCACCGTCGACAACGAGGGCTTTACCCAGGTGACGGCCGACGTTCCGCTTTCCGAAATGTTTGGTTACTCGACGGACCTCCGATCCTCGACCCAAGGCAAGGCGGAGTTCTCAATGGAGTTCAATCGTTACAGCCCGGCAACTGCCGAAGTGACGAAGGAACTCAAAGAGAAGTACTCGTCGAAGATCCCGGACGAAGAAGAATAGAAACTTCGCACAAGCGAGACGCGAGACAAAAAGAGCCGACTTCCTCAGGGAAGTCGGCTCTTTTGTTTTGTCCGTGAGACTTGTTGCTGCGACTAGGCGAGCGGCTCGAGCAGCAGCGGTAAACCGTCGAGGGGCTTCGAGATCGGCGCCTGTTGCACGGGCATCTCGTAACCCGGAAGTGTCTGCCACCGGTATCGCCGCACCAAGTGGTGCATCACGATCTTGATCTGCGTTTCCGCAAAGCGCAGCCCAATACACATGTGCTGTCCGCCACCGAAGGGGATATAGCTGTGGGTGTGTCGCTGGTCTTCGGCTCGCTCGGGCGTGAAGCGTTCCGGGTCGAAGCGCTGCGGCTCGTCCCACCACTGTGCGAGGTTGTGGCTATGAAGGGCGGACACAATGACCATCGCGCCTTTCGGTACTCGGTATCCCTTGAACTCGAATTCGCGCTCGGCGATGCGCGGGATTACGGGCAGGGGCGGGTAGCGGCGAAGGGTCTCCTTCATGACAAGCGACGTGCTCGGGAACTTGCCAAGATCGCCGAAGCCCACGTGCTCCGTGTCGAGAGCGACAGATTCCTCGCGAATTCGATCCTGCCATTCGGGGTGTCGCCCAAGTTCGTAGAGCATCGACGTCAGCGTGCTCGTGGTTGTGTCGTGGGCCGCCATCATCAAGAAGCTCATGTGATCGATGATTTGTTGATCGGTGAAGCGTTCGCCTTCGTCGGTTTCGGTGCGACATAGACGGCTAAAGATGTCGTTCGCGTCCCCTTCTCTTCGCTTGGAGATCATGCCACCGATGAAGTCGATCATGAACGCGCGTGCTTTGAGGCCTCGGTGAAACTCAAGTCCGGGGATGTTTAGTCGCAGGCGTGACATCGACGCGGAAACCAGCGCTTCCATCGCGTGGCTGAGCTGCTCGGCTTCTTTTCCGAGCTGGATGCCGAAGAAGGTGCGCGCAGCCATCTGGAGAGTGAGCTCTTTGAGTGCCGGGAACGCTTCGAAAGTTCCGCCTGGGTTATGCCAACCCGTGATGCCTTGCTCGACGATGTCGTTCATTTGCTCGGTGTAGCCGTGTAGTGCGGGACGGGTGAACGCGGTGTGCATCACCTTCCGGTTCCACTTGTGCTCGGCGCCGTCCAACAGCAGGAGACCGTCGGGAAAGATCTTCCCCATGATCATCATCCACGGCTTGCGGGCCGAGAATATGCGCTCGGTGTCGAGCAGCACCAGTCGATTGGCATCCGGGCCAAATAAGTTGACCATGCGCATGCCCGGCAGACGCACCGTAGCGGCATCACCGTACTTTTCGTGGGCGCGTTGAAGCCCCGAAAGCATGTCCCGACGTTCGGCACTTGCATTCACCACCCGGTACCAGATGTCGCTGAGTCCCTGGCGCGGGAGTTCCTTGAGGGCGCTGACTTCACCGGTGCCGCGCTGGACTGGGCCAGGGGGCGACGCGGGTGTCGCTTCAGACTCTACGCTCATTCGGGCCAGAGCGGCTCGGGGATCTCAAAGCCGACCGGGTTGTCCCATTGATTGCGAAAGGCGACTTCGTGCGCGGGGCGGCGTGGTGCGGTCCCCCAGCGTCCGGTTGGATATCCCATCGTGATGGTGCACGAAAACTGCCAGCCCGAATCGGCCGGGACGCCCAGGATGTTCATCATCTTTTCGTGATGGAAAAGCAGCACGCTCGTCATCGCGGTGCCGACGCCTTCGGCACGGGCCGCAAGCATGGCGTTCCACACCGCGGGGTAAATCGAAGCGCCGGTGGTGTCGCCCTTGCAGAACGCAAAGAGCATCAGGGGGTAGTCTTCGAAATTGTCGGCGAGCCACATGGCCGACTTGTGCATCTTCGTGAAGTTGACGCTCTCGGGCGCATCCGGGTTGGCTTCGGCGGCGTCCGCTTGTGGCTTGTAGATCGAGTCGAAAACGGTGTTGAGCCCATCGCGGTAGAGCGGGCCAAGTTGGCTCTTCACTTCCGGCGAGTCGACGAGCAAAAACCGCCAACCTTGGGCGTTGCCGCCGGTGGGTGCGCGGACTGCGGCGTCGAGAATGCGTTGCTGTACGGCATCGGGGATTGGATCTTTCTTCACCCGTCGCATGGCCCGAGTCGTGTAGAGAGCTTCGTGGATATCCATGACGACTAGCTTGGCACCCCGAGCGAGTGGGTGCCAGCCCGTGTTTGCGAAGGCGACCGGGGGCGTGGTTTAAAAAGGCCAGATCCGAGGGATCACCGTAATGGCGATCGTGGCGCAGATGAGGTTGAGCGGGATCCCGACTTTTACAAAGTCGGTGAACCGATAACCGCCCGGGCCGTATACCAGCAGATGGGTTTGATACGCGACCGGTGAGGCGAAGGCGGATTGCGCGCCCAACGCCACGGCGATGACGAAGCTTCTAGGGTCCACGCCGGCTTGTCCCGCTGCCGCGACCGCGACCGGGAACATCAACGCCGCGGAGGCGTTGTGATGGAGCATTTCGGACATCAGCATCGTTACGAGGTAGACGGTCGCGAGGATCGCGACTGGACCATAGGCTTCAGACTGCGAAACGAGGACATTGGCGATCGCCGTCGCGGCGCCGGTCTTTTCAATTGCTGCAGCGATCCCCAATCCCGAAGCGATCACGACGAGGACATGCATCTGAATGCTCTTGCGTGCCATCGCGCCGGTAATGCAGCGCGCCGCGATTAAGAAGCCGCCGGCCACGAATGAACCGATCGAAATCGGAATTACGTTGGTTGCGGCGAGGATGACCATCAAGGTGAACACGCCAATCGCGAGCCACGCGCGGTCGTGGCGAGGTACGTGAGATTCTGGGACCTCGCTTACCAAATAGAAGTCGGGGCTGTTGGCGTGTTTCGCAGCGAAATCTGATGAAGCCTGGAATACCAGGGTGTCACCGGCGTTAAGGGTGATCTGGCCGAGTTTCCCTGGGACGCGTTCGCCGTTGCGGTGGACGGCGATCACGGCGGCGTCGTATTGGCCGCGAAAACTCGCGGCTTTGAGTGTCCGACCAATGAGGGGCGACGAGCGGGAGATCACGGCTTCGGTCAAGCGATGCTCGTGCGTGCCGCGAGCCGGGGTGTCTTCGTCATCGATGGGGACGAGACCGCGAATGCGTTGCAAGTCGACGATCGTCGACACGACCCCGGCAAAGACGAGATGATCTCCGGAGCGGATAATCGTGTCGGGCGAGACCGAAGTAATGACGCGTTCCCCGCGGCGGATTTCAAACAAGAACAAGCCGGTGAGGGCGCGCAGGCCCGCGGCCTCAATGCTTTGGTCGATGAGTGTGCAGTCGGGTTCTACGAGCATCGACACGGTGTATTCCCGACGTCGCTCGCCAACCGTTGAGGCGGGGTCGCTGCGAGACGGCAAGATCCGGGGTGCGACGAAGAAGAGATAGAGGAGCCCCGTGATCGTCATGGGAATGCCAACGGGTGCAAGTTCAAAAAGCGAAAGCGATTTCATTCCCGACTGATTCACGAGACCGGCAACCGTGAGCGTGACGCTTGTGCCGATGACGGTGATGCTGCTGCCGAGAATCGTCGAGTAAGAAAGCGGGATCAGCATCCGACTCGGTGCGATGTTGTGCCGTCGGCACCAGTCGATCACGAGCGGCGTCATCATCGCGACGATCGGTGCGTTGTTGAGAAAACCCGAGAGTCCCGCAAGCACGGGGAGCGTGCGCACCATGCCGCCGAATTCGGTTTTTGCCTTGCCAAAGAGTCTACCGAGGGTGAGTTCGAGGGCGCCGGTTTCCCGCATCGCGGCCGAGAGAACAAACAATGCGGCGACGGTGGCCATCGCCGGGTTGGCGAAACCGCTGAACGTCTCTTCCGGGGTCAGGACACCGGTGGCACCGAGCACGATCAAGCCGGCGAGCATGATGAGGTCGGGTGGCGCCAATCCGCGCATCATGGCGATCAGAACGAGGAGTACCACCCCGAGCGTCAGCCAGCCCTGCCAATCCAGTGATTCCATCGCTCGTCACGATACCCGGTCGGGATCGAAAGCTCCAACCGCCGATTCACAACAATTACACCAGCATCCCAACAGCACAGCCTGGTTCCAAGTGTCGGCTAGGCTAATTGGAGACGTTACCTGCAAGCGTGCGAGAGTTTTGCGCTCACGATGCATGACCAGAATAAAGGATGCATGACATGTCGCTTGATGGATTTGACGACTTCGAGTTCGAGCACGACGGGGCGACGCGCCGTGTATACAAGCGCGGGGCAGGTCCTGGGGTGGTGGTGATGCATGAAATTCCAGGGATCACGCCCGAAGTCGCGGGCTTTGCCCGCCGGGTCGCAGACGAAGGCTTTACCGTCTACTTGCCGCACCTGTTCGGCACACCCAATAAACCGCTGAGCGTGCCTTACATTGTTGGGCAACTCTTGCGCGCCTGTGTCAGTCGGGAATTCAGCGTGTTCGCCAAACACGAATCGAGCCCCATCACCGATTGGCTGAGGGCGCTTTGCCGCCATGCCCACTCCGAATGCGGCGGCCCCGGAGTCGGGGCGATCGGCATGTGTTTGACGGGCAACTTTGCGCTGTCGTTGATGGTGGACGAAAGCGTGATGGCGCCAGTGCTGAGTCAGCCATCGCTGCCGTTCGGCGTCAGTGCGGACCACCGCGCGGCGATGCATCTTTCTGAAAACGACCTCGCGATCGTGCGCAAGCGGGCGAGCGAAGGTTGTGGTGTCTTGGCACTTCGCTTTACCGGCGACCCGATGTGTCCCAGCGAGCGATTTGAAACCATGCGACGCGAGCTCGGCGAGGGCTTCGAGGCGATTGAAATCGACTCGAGTGAAGGCAACTCGCACGGTATCCAGAAGATGGCGCATTCGGTGGTGACGACCGATCTGGTCGACGAAGAAGGACACCCCACGCAGGTGGCGCTGCATCGCGTGCTCGAAGTGTTTCGCGAACGACTGAACGCATAGTTCAAGCGTTCGCGCGGTTTACTTCTTCGGAAGCCCCTGAAACTCGGCGAGGTGTTCCTTCCAGCCGGATTTGAGTCCGTTCGTTTCTTGGCGTGTGAGTCCCAGCTCTTCCGCGATCTTCAACACCTCGGCGCTCTCGGTGGTGGAGATACTGCCGTCCGCAGCTGAGATCGCATAGAGACATTCGACGAGTCCGAAGCGCTGCTCGCGGGTCGACATGTCTCGAAACTTCCGCGTTACCAAGTAGTTCGCGGTGCCGCCTTCCTCGCGCGTCTGCGACAACGCGATTTCAACCGCGAGTTTGGCTTCGTCGTCGCTGAGGTCGCCGAGGGAAGCGGTCGCACGGTTCATCGCTTCCACTTCACTGTCTTCGATACGCAGGTCTGCATGGGCTGCCCGCGCAAGGACGTACGCGAACGCGGCAATGTAGTGGGCGCGTTCCTTCGGCATGCCGTCGAGGGCTTGGGCGATGCGTGCGATCGTGGGGGAGTCGCTTTCGTCGCCGTCGCCACCCGAGTCGATCCCTAATAATCGTTTCAGTAAGGACATGGTTGAACTCCCTTCGTAGTGCGGGCGCAGTGTGGGCGTACTACGGGTGTAGTACGGGTCTAGTGCGGTTCGGATGACCGACGCTCGCTCGGCCGTTTCTGGATTGACACCTGGGGCGCGACGCAGTTTCTCGCACCGGCTTGGGTCGGGCAAGGGGATCTCGCCTCGGCAGCCCTCGCTTTTGTAATTTTGTGCCCCTCAGCGTTTGGCACTAAGCTCGGCGTTGGTGGCTACCAGCAGCGGACGGTTTTGGGGATTGACCTTGGCATTGCTCGCGCTCGTCGCGCTTGCGATACGCGTCAACAACGCGTTCTTTTACCCGCTGCACTTCGGCTTCGACGCTCCCGCCAACTGGGAATACATCGAGCGGCTGCTGACGAGTTGGAAGTTGCCGGCCCCTGACGCAGGCTGGTCGACCGCGCACCCACCGTTTTTCTACTACCTGTCTGCGTCGCTCGGACGCGCGATGGGGGGAAGTGGCGTGCAGGCGATCACCGTCGCGGTGCGCCTTCTGAGCAGCATTGTTGGAATGGCGGGCGTCGGGTGTGCAGTCGCATGGGTCTGGCGCATTGACCGAGAAAACGGGCCCCGCATCGTGATGGCTGCCGCGCTACTTCTCTTTATGCCCGCGCACATCTACATGAGCGCGATGCTTGGAGAAGAGATCCTCTCCGGTGCGTTGATCAGCGCCGTTCTCTATGGAGTCGCGGTCGATCTGACCCGAGAACCCGAACAACGATTTTCCCTGTTGGCGACCGCTGGATTGGGTGTGTTGGCCGGGCTTGCGTTTCTGACGAAGTTGACGGGGCTGTTGGTCGTTGCCGCGGCGGGGTTCGCGTATTTGGTGGATGCGCTTCGGCGTCGTGACCTGTCCCACGTCATTCCAAAGGTGTTGGTTTTTGCCTTGGTCGCAGGGGTGATCGGCGGCTGGCCGTATGTGTTGAACCGCGTCGAATACGGCTACTTCTACCCGCAAAATTTGATGGTTCACGAGCTGATGTTCACGATGCCCCCGGGTGAACGCGGCCTGATGGACTACCTGACATTTCCCCTTGCCACGTTTTTCGAGCCCAACGTGCTTGCGCCCGATTTGCTGCACTCGGTTTGGGGGACCACGTACACCACGCTCTGGTTTGACGGGCACCGTGTGATCTTGCCGCGCATTGATCTGTACGTTTCAAACTTTGGCTCTTGGTTGTTGGTGCTTGGGCTGTTGCCGACGCTGGCGTTCATCGTGGGCTGCGGACGAGGGCTCCGTCGCGCGGTGCACGAACCCGGAGGCCCCGACACTTTGTTCCTTACGATCATTGCGCTCACGGTCGCGGGGTATGTGTTGTTTACCTGGCAAAATCCTTGGTACGCGACGTTGAAGGCCAGCTACATGGTGGGGATCGCGGTGCCGTTCGCGGCGTATTCGACCGAGGTCTTGTGCAGCTGGATGCGCAGCGCCCGACTGGCCCAAGTAGCCGTCGCGATTCCATTGATTGTGCTGTTGTCGGGGTCGGCGCTGGTGTTTACCGTGAACCTGGTTTTCGAGAAGCGCGAAGGGCCCGGTTTTTTCTGGCCAAAGGTCGACCCGAGTCGGCACTATGAACTTGCGACAAAGGCTGCAGCCGAAGCGCAAGATCGCAAACAGGCCGCCCAGGAGTCCGAATGAGCGAGCCGCACGACACCGAGAGAGACATTAAGAACGACACCCGGGACGACGCCTACACCGAGCGTCTTACGACCCTAGGCGATTCGTCTTGGAAGCGGTTCTTCGATGTGCAGGCTCCCTACCGCTGGAACATACGCCGGCTCGAACTCGGGTTTACGTTGGACGTCGGTTGTGGGATCGGACGCAACCTCCTGCACCTCGAAGGGCACGGTGTCGGGGTGGATCACAACGCGACGTCCGTCGCTGAAGCGAACTCACGAGGCTGCACGGCCTTCACGCCCGAAGATTTTGCGTCATCAGAGTATGCGCGCGAGGGTCGCTTTGATTCGCTGTTGCTCGCGCATGTGGTCGAACACATGACGGCGATGGAAGCCAGCATGCTTGTGACCGAGCAACTCAAATATATTCGCGCTGGCGGACAAGTCGTTTTGATTGCGCCGCAAGAAGCGGGGTACCGGAGCGATGAGACCCATGTTGAGTTTATGGACTCTGCGCGTCTCGAAGCCATCCTGACCGACGCCGGGGCCATCGTGGAGCGAAGCTACTCATTTCCGTTTCCGCGATTCGTCGGTCGACTATTCCTGCACAACGAGTTTGTCGCAGTGGGGTGCAAGCCGCGCAACTGGGAGCCTAACCCAAGACTTTCACGCAACGGCCCGAGCGCCGATGCGCGTCGATGACAAGGCGCCCGACTGAGCCCTAGGCGTCTGCGCCTTCTATCGCTCAGGCTCCTAGCCTCTCGAGGGTGAACGAGGGCAACGTTGTCATCGGCGATGCAGCCGCCAGACTCTTGGGGCAGGCTCCTGGCTGGGCGTGGGTTCGGTTATCTCAGGAACAGATCTTGAGCGAGGCTCTTTGCGCCGTAGCCGAAGCGCCAATAACCGCGGTTCAGAACTTCTCCCAATACAGTCGGAAGCCGGGCGAAAAAATTCGACGACATGGCATCGCGCAAAATTGCGTGACGAATCTTTCCATCCGTGAGTGCGACGACGCTTTCGTGAGGCGTGACGCCGCTTCCGGCCACGGTGTTGAACCGATCCCGTGCCGTCGAGAAAAACACCACGTTGTGGTGAAACGCGCCAATGGCCAGCTGCTCTCGCGCCTTCGCGAACTGTTCTCGCAGGTTGAAACGCTGGAGGCCGAACTGATTTGCGCCGTGGAGGCGGTACTCGATCAAGCTTTCTTCGTGGATTAAAACGTCGGAGACGCCTGCGATGCTGAACGTCAACCACGCATCGTGGCAGTCGTGCAGATCAGGGAAGGGGAGGTAGACGTCGCGGTACTTCGATCGAAACGCCAGGGTCGTTCCCGCAGCAACCACATGCTTGACGAAGACTTCGGCGCCGCGCCCCTCACGAACGAGTTTTTGCTCGTTTGGAGTGAACCAGAGCGAGTCCCAAAGGTTGTAGCCGAGTGGTTTCAACGCTTCGTCGACGACCCGTCCGTTGCTGAACACCGCACCCGCGTTTGGATTTGCTTCCAACTTACCAACAAGGGTCTCGATCTTATGGGGAAGCCAGACGTCGTCCTGGTCGGCGAGGAAGACAAACTCTCCCTGGCATCGCGACACCGACTTTTCGAAATTGCGTGTCGTCCTGAGCGTCGTCGGGTTGCACCCGACGTGTACTTCGAAGGGCGCAGTCTCGGCGAAGGCGTGGAGGGCTTCGATTGTGCCGTCGGTCGACCCATCGTCGCACACCACAAGTTCGTCCGGGCGCATCGACTGCAGCACGAAGCTTTCGAGCTGCGGCGCGAGCCACGGCCCCGCGTTGTAGGTCGTCATGGCGATGGAGACGCTGGGCTTGTTCGTCATGGTCATCTGGAGGTATCGGGAAAACTTTAAAAGTGGGCTGTGCGTGCTCGGGACTGGGCGCCGACCATAGCGGACGGGCTAGGGCGAGGGAACGGAACGCGGCCTCCCTGGGGTTCGAGGGTGCGTTATCCTGCTCGCCGCGTGCGACATGCGACTAGACTGCGCACGCCTTGAATGAGGAATGATCGCGGCATGCCCGACGTTGAATATCTTGAGGCCATGGTGACCGACGTGAGTTTCGGCGAAGGCGTTCGCGTCGTGAAGCCGGTGAACCTATACGGTTGCACGATCGGCGACGGTTGTTTTATCGGTCCATTCGTGGAAATACAACGAGACACCGTGGTGGGTGCGCGCACCCGCATCCAGTCCCATAGCTTTCTGTGCGAGATGGTGACCGTCGGTGAAGACTGTTTTATCGGCCACGGGGTGATGACGATCAATGACCGGTTCAAAGATGGCGGTCCGTCATCCGCGCGCGAAGACTGGGCGGCGACCCATATCGGAAACCGGGTTTCGATCGGCAGCAACGTGACGTTGTTGCCCGTTCGAATCTGCGACGACGTCGTGGTTGGCGCGGGGGCGGTGGTCACCAAAGACATCTCGGAGCCGGGTGTCTATGCTGGAAATCCGGCGCGCAAGATCCGTTCGTTGGAGGGCTGAGCTTCGTTCGTCGTGTGTCGCTAGGCCTCGGCTGCAAACTGCGAGGGCAGGTACGCCGCACCGACAACGCCCGCGCTATCGCCCAGTTCGCTCACCAGGAGTGGCACTTCTGCTAGCGGCTTTGCGAACGATTTTTCGTGCAGCGCCTTGCGACAGCTGGGCTCGATCAAGTCGAATGCTGGCGAGATGCCGCCCGTGAAGACGAAGGCGTCGACGTCGAGGATGTTCTGCAGAGAGCACAGACCCAGGGCAAGCACTTCGCCCATCATTTCGAAAACCGCGAGACCCGCGGCTTCACCTGCCCGGGCACTGTCCGCGATGTCGCGAACTTCGCTCGCCTTGCCGCCCAATTCTTCGAACTTTCGCTTGAGGCCGGCGGTGCCAATATAAGTTTCGAGGCATCCCGTCTGGCCGCAGACACAAGGCCAACTGTCTGGGTGATGAATCGCAATGTGTCCAAGCTCGCCGGCGAAGCCGTTCGCACCTCGTCGCGGAATCCCGTCGAGGACCACCCCGCCGCCAATGCCGGTTCCTAAGGTCAAGATCAAGAAGTTGGGGTAATTTTGTCCGTGTCCAAAACGAAACTCGGCAAGCGCCGCCGCTGTGCCGTCGTTTTCGACCGACACCGGGCACCCCAAGATCGAACTCAACTCGCTTCGCATAGGCACGCCTTCGAAACCGGGAACGTTTGGCAAGCGCCAGCAACGTCCGGTCGGGTCGACCTCACCTGGGATCGCGAAGCCAACCGACTCGGGCTGGGGATCGAGTTCTCGGATCGCGTCTGCGATGTCTTGCAGCAGCGCTATGGGTTCTTTCGTTTTGTCTGTGGGGATCGAACAAGAATCGACGACCTGGCCGTCTTCGACGTTCGCAATCTTGATACGCGTCCCGCCAAAATCAACACCAATCATGGCGTGCAGTATGGCGAATCGCTCACGTAGCAATCAACGGCGTAAGCGTGTACTCAGCGCCTAAGCGAAAGAAAGGACCGGAAAAGTTTGGCGACCAAGGGTGTGAGCTTCGTGCGGTTGAACGCGTCGCCAAGTTGGCGGATCGCCTCTGCTTGCGTCGGGTAGGGGTGAATCACCGAAGCGATCTTGGAAAGCCCCAAGCCCCCGGCCATCGCGACGCTGATTTCACTGATCATTTCACCGGCGTGCTTTGCCACAATGGTGGCGCCTACGATCTTGTCGCTTCCCTTCTCGGTGTGAATCTTGACGAAGCCATCTTCGTCGCCTTCGGCGATCGCGCGATCGACATCGGAGAACGGGCGCAAGTAGGTGTCGACCTCGATGCCTTTCTCCTTCGCATCACGTTCGTAGAGACCGACGTGGGCAATTTCGGGACGTGTGAAGGTGCACCACGGGATCGTCAGCGCGGAAAACTTCTTGCTGCCGAAGAAGAGCGCGTTTTGGATGATGGCCCGCGAGGCGAAGTCTGCGGCGTGGGTGAACATGGTCGACATGCAGATGTCGCCCGACGCGTAGACATTCCTATTGGTGGTCTTGAAGCTGTCGTCGATCGTGACGCCGCGGCGGTCGTACTCAACGCCTGCAACTTCGAGATCCAGCCCCTCTACATTTGGAATGCGACCCGCGCCGACCAAGATGGCGTCAACGTCAATGGTTTCGTCTTTACCGTCGCGAGAAAGTGTGAGTCGCTTCGCGCCGTTCGCGGTTTCGACGGAATGAACCACTGTGTTGAGCGCGACGTCGACCCCGTCCGCTTCAAGAGATGTGTGCAGTAGTGCCGCCGCATCGGGGTCTTCACGGATCAGAAACTGCGGCCCCTGCTCGATCAACGTGACTCGGCTGCCAAAGCTCGCGAACGACTGCGCGAGTTCGCAGCCGATTGGGCCGCCGCCAATGATTGCGATCCGTTCGGGTAACTCGGTGAGCGAGAAGATGGTTTCGTTCGTGTAGAACCCAGCCTCTTCCAGACCCGGAACGGGTGGGACGAAGGGCCGGGCCCCGGTCGCAATGACGGCCTTGCTGAACTTGAGCGTTGCACCCGCGACTTCAATCGTGCCGGGAGACGCGAACTTGCCCTGGCCAATAAATACGTCGACGCCGAGTTCGTCTCTAAAACGATACGCCGAATCGTTCTTGCTGATGCGACTTCGAATTTCACGAAGCCTTTCCATGATGGCGGGGAAGTCGACCGCGACGGCGCCGTCCGCCACGTTTACGCCAACGGCTGCAGCCGCTCGAAGGTCGCTGATTGCGTGGGCGGAGCGAAGGAGTGCTTTCGAAGGGACGCAGCCGGAGTTGAGGCAGTCTCCGCCGAGAAGCGATCGCTCGATCATCGCGACCTTTGCGCCAACGCCTGCGGCCCCCGCCGCTGCAACAAGGCCCGCTGTCCCGCCGCCGATTACGACGAGGTTGTAGCTCGGTGCGGGTTCGGGGTTCACCCATTCGCTGGGATGAACATTCGCGATCAGTGCCTTGTTGTGGATGTCCATCGGTTCGATTTCAACGGCGTCAACGGGTGAGGGTGTCGTCATGGCATGGGTGTCCTTTGTTTAGGCCTGTTACGAGGAACAAGGAGCGAGGATCGAAGTGTAAAGTGCAGTCGTGATCGAGGGTGCCGACTAGGCTTCCGCCGCTTCGTCCGATGTTTCCCCGGTTGTTTCGGCCAGCGCCGTGCGAGCGAGTCGCGTCACAATGGCTGTGACGCCCAACGTGGCCAGCAAGCCGAGTCCGAGGACAACGTAGTAGGCGCCGTCTTTGTCGACCGCGGCTCCCGCAGCCAACACTGCTGCGTCGCCAGCGACTTTTCCGTAGTAGACGTACAAGAGTGTTCCGGGAAGCATGCCGATTGATGCGAGCATGTAGTCGCGAAAGCTGACCCGGGTGAGCCCAAGCGCGTAGTTCATGAAGTTGAACGGGAACGCGGGCGAGAGGCGAAGCAGGAACACGATCTTGAGTCCTTGGTCTGCGACTGCAGCGTCGAGGGCGGCAAAGCGCGGATGATCGCGCAGCTTCTCTTCGATGAAGCTGCGTGCCAGGTAGCGCGCCGCGAGGAATGCGAGCCCGGACCCAATGACAGCAGCCGTGAAGACGTAGATCGTGCCTTCAACTAAATCAAAGAGCGCGCCGCCGGTGAGGGTAAGCGCGGCGCCGGGCAGAAACGCGAGAACCCCGACCGCATAGGACACAATGAACACAACGGGGCCGAGGGGGCCGAGGTCTTTGATCTGCGCTTGAAGCTCGGGGATGTAGCCGCCGAGCTGGCGCGTCAGAAAGTAGAAGACGACGACCGCGGCGATGATTCCGACGATCTTTAAAGCGCGGCCACTTGCGGGCGCTTCGTCTTGATCTTCACTCATCTAACCGTTCTCCTTCAATGCACCACCACAGCTCGAACCCGCACCGGCCGTGCAGCCGAAGCAATGCTCGTCGGTTGCGACGATTTGTCCTTCGAGTCCGTCGACCGTGTCGAGATCGAAGATGCTCTTGATGTTCGCGCCGATGGGAATGGCGAGCGCCTGGTTGAAGTCGCAGTCGAACAGCGATCCGTCGTAGGCGACCGAAAGAGTCTCACGACACATCAACGCTTCGACGGTTTGCGGGTTGAAGTGATTGACGAGCAGGGACATGTATTCGGATACCTGACCCGTGCGTTCAAGATCGTGGGCGAAGCGCTTGATCGGCATGTTGGTGATGGTGAACAGGTTGTTGAAGGTGATGTCGAAACGAGTGCTGAGTTCGTCGCGGTACTCAAGCTCGAGTTCGGCTTGGGAGGGCGGCAGGAACGGTCCGCCGGGGTTGTAGACGAGGTCGAGTTTTAGACCGTTGCCCGGTTTGCCATAGCCCAGCGCGCAAAGCATGTGAAGCCCTTCGATGCTCTTGTTAAAGACGCCGCGCCCGCGTTGGTTCTCGACGTTCTCCGCGGTGTAGCAGGGCAGCGAGGCAATGATTTCGACGCCCTGGTCAGCAAGAAACTGGGCCGTGTCTTGCTGGCTGGGCTCGAACAAGATCGTGAGATTGCAGCGATCGATCACCCGACGTCCGAGCTTGCGCGCTTCGGTTACGAGTTCGCGAAAATGCTCGCTCATTTCTGGTGCGCCGCCGGTGAGGTCGAGAGTCGTGAGCTGCGGGTTTTTTGCGAGCACCTCGATGACCCGCGCGATGACCCGCGCGTCCATCGCTTCTGTGCGCTTGGGGCCGGACTCGACGTGACAGTGGTGACACGCGAGGTTGCACCGTGTCGTCACGTTGAGTTGCAGGGTCGTGCATGCGGTGCGGCGCAATCCGCTCTGCAGTGCCTCGCCCGGCGTAGCGAGCGCCTCGCTGACGTAGTGAGCGAAGCTCGCTGGCTTCGCGTTCAAATCAGCAGGCGCAGATGGAAGTTCGTTGCTCAACAGCACGAACTCCCAGAATCGGTCGGTTCTTTTGTTTCGTTGTAGTCGGCGCCCTTCGTCTCGCGCGGGTCGCGGGTGTGGGGTCTGCAGCAGTCGAACTCGGCGCGGCCTTCTTCGGGGACTTCAACGCGCGATGGAATTGGAATCATCTGATCCTTATACGGAGCCTGATTGTAAATTTTGTAGGTCTTGGCGCAGACCGCAGTGCGCTCACCGCGAACCAACGTGTGGCCATCGTCGTCGACGACCTGCTTCCAGGGCCCCTTGTAGATCACCGCTTCATTGGCTTCGAGGCACGGGCCTTCTTTGCCCTTGATCGCAGTGACGGTGACGGAGCGAAACTCAATGCCGTCAATGACTGCGAAGGGTTCTTCTTCCCACTTGTCGATCTCGATGCCGTAGAAGCCCACGCGTTCGAGCTTTTCGAGGAGGTCCTTTTCGTAGAACGCCCCCGAAATGCACCCGCTCCAGAGAACCGGGTCGGTCTTCATGCCTTCGGGGACTTCTTCGTCACTGACGATGTCGGAAATTGCGATGCGCCCGCCGACGTCGAGGACGCGAAAGATTTCCTCGATCAACTGCTGCTTGTCTTCTTCGCGCACGAGGTTGAGCACGCAATTGGAAACCACAATGTCGATCGAATTGTCGGCGATCATCGGAGTGTCCTGGCGCATTTGATCTTTTCGTTCTTCGAGAGCGTCGAGTGAGTCGGCACTTGATACAGGGTTGTCGACGAGCCAACGGTCGAGGGCGTCGACGTCGAGCTTCAAGTCCTGAATCTTGCCGCGTCGCAGTTCGACATTTTCGTAACCGTTCGACTTGGCGATGGCAGGGGCGGCGCCGCGCGCAAGCCGCAGCATGTCGTGGTTCATGTCGACACCGGTGACACTGCCCGATGCACCGACGATCTGCGAAGCGATGAAACAGATCTTGCCACCGCCACTTCCAAGGTCGAGCACGCGATCCCCTTCGCTCACATAGCGCGATGGGTCGCCGCAGCCGTAGTCTCGTTCGAGCACTTCCTCGGGGATGATCTTCAAGTACTGAGGGTCGTAGTCGACGGGGCAACACAGCGCGGCTTCGCGCGCGTTGGCGGCGGCGCTGTATCGTTCCGAGGTGGCTTGCTCACTGCTTGGGTTCTGCGGTGTCGTCGACATGTTGATGAAGATTCCTTGTTCGGTTGGTGAAGTCCGGGGACTGTTTGCGAGTCACGAAAGCTCGCCATCCACGACTGAGCTTGCCTGCAACACTGGATGGTTTGTCGCTCATCAAGCTGTACGACCGCGTGCATATTTGGGTTACCCGCTTGGGTCGCGATAATAGACCAATCGATGTTTTCTACGCGGCTCATACCGGGCCACGCGCGCGAACCCCCGTGGGATTTTAACCCTCGAACGGGCACCCCTTCGCTATAGTCGCGCGCGCGAATCGGCGCGCATCACAATTGCGACCGTTCGAAACCGAATCGCAGGCATCCGCCCGCGATTCGTCTTATTCCCCCAAACCGATAGGGATTTCATCATGACTGACATCAACTACAACGATCGCGTCGCGATCGTGACCGGCGCCGGTGGCGGCCTCGGTAAGACCTACGCTCTGGAGTTCGCGAAGCGCGGCGCCATGGTGGTGGTGAACGATCTGGGCGGCTCTGCCGACGGAACTGGCGCGGGTTCAACCCCGGCCGATGAAGTTGTGAAGCTGATCACCGAAGCCGGCGGCAAAGCCGTGGCGAACCATGACTCCGTCGCGACGCCCGAAGGCGGCGAGGCGATTGTTCAGACCGCGCTCGACAACTTCGGCAAGGTCGACATCGTGATTAACAATGCCGGCATCTTGCGTGACAAGACCTTCGCGAAGCTCACGCCCCAAGATCTCGAAGTTGTGATCGACGTTCACCTCAAGGGCGCGTTCTTCGTTTCCCAGCCGGCGTTTCGCAGCATGAAAGAAAACCAGTACGGCCGCTTTGTCTTCACCGCATCCGGCGCAGGCATCTTTGGCAACTTCGGTCAGAGCAACTATGGCGCGGCGAAGATGGGACTCGTCGGCCTTTCGAACGTACTCGCAGTGGAAGGTGCGAAGTACAACATCAAGTCCAACGTAATCGCTCCCATTGCCCGAACGCGACTCACCGAGGATTTGCTCGGCCCGCTCGCCGAATACCTCGATCCCGAATGCGTAACACCTCTCGTGGCGTACCTCGCATCGGAAGCCTGCGAAGAGACGCATGAGATCTACGACGTAGGCGGAGGTCGCTACGCACGCATTTTCGTCGGCCTGTGCGAAGGCACGGCGTTCGGCAAGGGGGCCAAGCCCAGCCCCGAAGAGATCCGCGACAACATGACGTCCATCAACGACACCGACGGCTACACGATCCCCACGAGCATCGCGGGCGAAATGCAGGCCGTCGCGAAATCCTTCCAAGACTAACTCTGTAACAAGAGCCAAGATCAACCCAAGGAGCAGAACATGCCGATCGATCCCTCAAAAGCACTCGGCGCAGAGTTGGGTGCGGGCACCGCCAGCTGGGAAGCTGACGATGTCATTCTCTACAACCTCGGTATTGGCGCGGGCAACCCGCCGACCGACCCGGGTGAGCTCGAATACACCTATGAAAAGAACCTGAAGGCCACCCCGAGCTTCGCAGTGATCCCGACCTTTGGTTCGATGATGGGCATCGGTGGTGTCGAGGGGCTCGATTTCAACTTCGCGATGCTCTTGCACGGCGAGCAGGAGATCATCCTCCACAAGCCGCTGCCGGTGGCTGCGAAAGTGACGAGCCGCGGCCGCGTCGCCGAACTTTGGGATAAGGGCAAGGCTTGCCTCTGCGTGCTCGAAGTCGACACGAAGGACGAAAACGGCGAGCCGCTCTTCACCAACCGCTTTTCGCTCTTTTTGCGCGGGGAGGGTGGCTTCGGCGGTGAACCGGGTCCCAAAGCGGGCAACGCCGCGCCGGACCGTGCACCCGATGGAACCATCGAAGTGCCCACGCTCCCGCAGCAGGCTCTCTTGTATCGTCTATCTGGCGACAAAAACCCTCTGCACGCCGATCCGGACATCGCCAAGATGGCGGGTTTCGACACGCCGATCATCCACGGCCTGTGCTCGTACGGCATCGTGTGCAAAGCCATTGTGGACAACGTTCTCGACGGCGACACCACGAAGGTTGCGGGCTACGCGGCGCGTTTCGCAGGCGTGGGTTTCCCGGGCGAGACCTACGTAATCGACTACTGGAAAGAAGGCGACAAGGTCCTCGTGCAAGCGAAGTCGAAGGAACGCGACGCCAAAATCATTTCGAACTGTGCGGTGATGCTCCGCGCCTAGCCCTAAGCGGTTATTCGATCTTAGAAACGACTACGGCCCGACTTCGCATCCGCGGGGTCGGGCCGTTTTAATTTTAAGTCGTGCACGCCGGATCAAATTCAGAGCGACTCGATGTGGGCGTCGAGCAGCGGCCAGTTGATGGCGTCCTGAGCGGCAAAGCCCTTGAGTAGAAGCGCGCGGTCGAGGTCGTCGTCTTTGCCACAGAACTCTTTGATCGTGAGCTGCAATTTTTCAGCGTCGGGCTCGGTCGGATTTTCTTCTTTGAGACTGCCTTCTTCGTGCTGCACTCCAAGGGTATCTAGCCATTCCACGAGCATGTCTCTTTTGCATTCGAGGAAGTAGATCGCGAGCATTTCTTCGGCGACGTCGTTCGCCCCGGTGCGAGACATTGCGCGCCGGACCAGGGATGCGCGGCTGGCGAAGGGCTGCTTGATCACAAATTTCGGTCGACTCTTGAACGCCGCCGCGGCGGCGTACACAGCCTGGGTAAAACTTCCCGGCGATTTTTCGGCGATCTCGCGAAAGAAGGCCTCCGCGTGCTCGGCACTCATCGCTCCGAAGATCTGGTACGCCCGCATTCGTGGTGCCCCTTGATTGATTTTGCTGAGATCGGTGTTGGAAAGTGCGACTAAGTAGCACCCCGGCCTAGGCGGCGCTGCCGGCGTAAGCGCCCGGTCCCCTTGGGGATTTCGTGATGGGGTCGCGCAACAATCCCCCGTGGGCGTGGACGCGAATTTTCATCAATCCGTGCGAGAACTCCTCTCGCAATCCTTCAGAACGGGGGGCTCGGGGTCGATATGCCCAGTACAATGATCTCACAAGCTATGTCAAACTCGACCGTAGACGACCCTCGGAAACTCAGCTCGCTCATCGCCCGCGTGGCGGAGCTCGCGCAGTCCCACAACATCAGTTCGGTGG
This sequence comes from Myxococcales bacterium, assembly GCA_012960035.1. Classification (GTDB taxonomy): domain Bacteria; phylum Myxococcota_A; class UBA9160; order UBA9160; family UBA4427; genus DUBZ01. Next base: position 121,934 of record DUBZ01000070.1, read on the forward strand.
TTGTTGGAATGTCGAGCGAGACGGGGGATCGCCTGTTTCCCGAGTTCGTGGAGTTTCTCCGCAGTGCATTGCGCGTCGAAGACGGGATCTATCGAATGACCCGCGAACGTGCGGTCATCCATCTCGCCGATGTCGACATGGATGGTTGGCAGTCGGTTTTCAATCGCCTGCTCGACGAGTTCATCGAAGAGTTTCCCGCAGCCAAAGCACCGAACTTCGCGATCAATTCCATTTTGATCCCGGGTGGCAGTGAGAACCTGAAAAGCAAGTTCGTGCTGGCGGAAATCTTCCCCAGCCGCGTGCACCACTAGAATCCACCACGTAGACCCTTCGGTCGCCAGCGACCCGCATTGGGTCCGATCTCAGCGTTGCGAAATCTCGCCGTAGCTACGGCTACAGCTGCGCTTTCTCGCCTTGAACTCGGACTGAATTCGGGCACCTGACTCGGGCAGGGTTTATGAGATGACTTCTAATTCCCGTTTTCTCGAGACGTCTTCGCGCAAATCTCACAGCCCTCGATCGACGCTTTCGAGTCCGACTCCATGGTTTGCCCCGCGCTGCGCGGAACTGCCCGCGCTACTTTTCGCGTTTGACTCTTTGATCTTCGAATGCATCCGGCCGGAAGCCCAGTGGGTTCGGCGTTTGCCAATGTGAATGGGGCGATTTTGTGACAACCGGAATGTCGAATTTATTCGACGTACTCGTATGGGCAGGGCTCGGCGTCACGGTTCTGCTTTGCGTTGCGCCGCAGGCAGCGCTCGCGGACGAGTATTCGACACTTTCACAGAGCACCGTGCTTGGACGAACGACGGGGATTCCGACTGGAACCAGCGCGGTGTTCGCGCCCGCCGATGCGACTGACGAAGAAATCGGACGGGTAGACTTCATCACCGAAGCTGCCTTCTACTTCAAGAACATGGAACTCTTTGGCTTGGACGAAGTCGAGGGCGAAACGCTCTTCGGTGTACTGCTCCCACTGCGCTTTCAATATCGCGCGGACGCCCGACTCCAATTTGAATTGGGGGCGATCCTCGGCGCCGACTACGGGGACAGCAAACGTGTCAACGTGACCGAACCGTTGGTGCGACTTACCTATTCGCCCAGTCCTGAGGTCTACGTCGTCGCAGGAACCATCCATCCGACGCATGGATCCACGACGCGCTTGTGGACGACACCAACAAACTTCGCGGACGCGCAGAGCAAGGCGTGCAGCTGCGTGTCGACCGCGCACTCTTCAAGCAGGACGTATGGGTCAACTGGCGCATTCGCGAGGAGCGCGTGCGCGCGGAAGAGTTTGAGATCGCGTTGGCGAACCAACTGCGGTTGCTCGACGACACACTTTGGCTCGACGCTCAGGGGATCTGGTCTCACGCGGGTGGGCAAATCTCGCTCGACGACCGCCTTGAGCACAGCATTGGTTTTCTCGTAGGGGCGTCGCTTGGGTGCGGCCCCAGTTTCGCGCTGATCCCGATTGAAGAAGCACGCTTGTCCGCGCGTTATCTCTACAGCATCGAGTCGGGGCGGGGGATCGAACGGAACACCGGGAGCGGTTGGGAAGTTGCTGCGTCGACCACGATCCCCATTGGTGAGACAAAGACGGCGCGAATTCATGCGTCGTACTTTTCCGGGCACGGCCTCGAAGCCGAAAGAGGCGACCCGCTTTATCGTATCGACGACTACATTCAACTGGGTGGAAGCTTGGTGTTTCGTCCGCTGCGCGGACTCGGGATTGAAACCGGGATTCTCGGTCAGTGGACGGACGACGAACTCAACTACACCTACACGGTGAACTTTGTTTGGGGGCAGGGCTTCGCCACGCCGATTCGTCCGCAGCTCGCGAACTCGCCAGCACTACCTTCCCGCTGAAGTAAGCAGCAGCGCATCGAGTCGTCGTGCCCATGGCCCCGCCGCACCGGATCCAACTTGCTTGTCGTCAAGGTGTACAACCGGACGAGCCCCTCGTACCGCATTGACCACGATGATCTCGTCGGCGCTTTCAACGTCCCCGCGATCGATCGCGGATACGAAAAGTTCAGATGTGCGGTCCTGAATGATTTTGAGCGCAATCCCCGCGACCGCGCCCAATGCAATGTCGGGCGTAGTGAGTGACCCGTCTTGGCGAACAACAAGAATGTTCGAGACAGAACCCTCAACGAGTCGTCCGGCCGAATTGAACAACAGCACTTCGTTCATTCCTGTGCTTCGCTTGTAGGCGCGGGCGTCTTCGTACACCGTGCAGTGGCCAAGCTTCGCGCCCGGGAACGCCTGCGGCCCTGGATGCAGCATGGGCGCGGTTCGTGCAGCCCAACAGTTTGATTCATCGCCAAGGGGACGCGTCGTGGCGTGCAGCTGGACGCCGTCGCCCGAATGCGAGGGCAATGCTTCGATGCGTACAACGCCGGTTCCAATGCCGAAGACGGCTTCGCCCAGCTGTTTGAAGGCGTCGATGACGAGGCTCTCATCAAATGCCCCGAGCCCCAAGGCGGCGCTGTCACGCGCGAGCCTGCGGACATGGTGGTGCGCGTGCAGGGCCTCTCCCGCAGTGACGCGTGCGGTAGTGATGCAGGTAGGCACCGACGATCGCAGCGCTTCGAGCGGAGCCCCAACCACAGCATCCGATTCGTCGACCAAGCGACCGTCGAGCCACTGGGCCGTCATCGAGCCAAGCCGTGACGCGACGGGGTTCGCGTCATCGTGCTGGCGCTCTATCGCTTTTCGATCGGAACGTATGCGCGCTCGATCTCGCCCGTGTAGATCTGCCGCGGGCGGGCGATCTTGAAGTCGGGCGATTCGTGGAGCTCTTGCCACTGCGCGATCCATCCGGGCAAACGTCCCATTGCGAACAGTGCCGTAAACATGTTCGACGGGGTCCCGATCGCGTTGTAGATCACCCCCGAGTAGAAGTCGACGTTCGGGTAGAGCCTGCGCTCAACGAAGTAGGGGTCCTTCAGTGCGATTTCTTCCAGATCGACCGCAATTTCAAGCAGCTTGCTGTGGACGCCCATGCTTTCGAGCACTTCAAAGCATGCGGTCTTGATGATTCTCGCGCGCGGATCGAAGTTCTTGTAAACGCGGTGGCCGAAGCCCATCAGGCGCGACGTGTCGTCTTGACTCTTGGCGCGCTCGACAAAATCGCGGGCCGACATGCCTTCGTCGCGAATCTCCGCGAGCATTTCGATCACGGCTTGGTTGGCGCCGCCGTGGAGTGGGCCCCAAAGCGCGTTGATGCCTGCTGCGATCGCCCCAAAGAGATTGACCATCGAAGACCCAACAAGCCGCACGCAGCTCGTTGAACAGTTCTGCTCGTGGTCGGCATGCAAGATCAAAAGTAGGTCGAGGGCTTTTTCGATCACCGGGTCGGGCTCGTAGTCTTCACACGGGTTGCCAAACATCATGTGCATGAAGTTGCCGACGTAGCTCAGGTCGTTGCGCGGGTACATGAACGGCTGGCCGATCGAATGCTTGTACGCGTACGCGGCCAGGGTCGGCATCTTGGCGAGGAGACGTTGGATCGAGACTTCGACTTGCCGGGGGTCACGCGGGTCGAGAGAGTCGGGGTAAAAGGTTGAAAGTGCGCCCACCGAAGCCGAGCAAGCCGCCATTGGGTGTGCGTCTTTGGGGAATGCGCCGTAGAACCGTTTCATGTCTTCGTGGAGCATGGTGTGTTGTTGAATCGCCGACTCGAATACCGCGAGTTCAGCGGCATTGGGCAGGTGGCCTTCGACGAGCAGGTAGGAGACTTCGAGAAACGTACTCTGCGCAGCGAGTTGTTCAATCGGAACGCCGCGGTAGCGCAAAATGCCTTTGTCGCCGTCGATGAATGTAATGTCGCTCTTCGTCGAGCCGGTGTTCGCGTAGCCGGGGTCGAGGGTGATGAGGCCCGTCGTCGACCGAAGTTGCGTGATGTCGACTGCTTGTTCTCCCTCGGAGCCGACGATTATGGGCAGCTCGATCGTCTGGTCGCCGAATGTCAGTGTTGCTGTTTCACCCATCTTGTTTCCCTCTCTCCAATTTCGTTCGCCGCTTAGTTGAGTCGCCGCCGATCGCCCGCGAATAGGGCGCCGGTGCTTTTCTGATGTCGGACCTACGCATGTTTTCGAAGCCTCGAAGTGGCCCCGTTTCGGTCCCGCAGCTTCGGCAACGTATTTCAATGTCCGTTTCAACGTTTGATTCGCCCGGAGACGTTGGCTTGGCCATCGTCCCGGGTCATCCGAGCCACCGGCTGCTTCCTGCGCGACCCAGTATGGGCCTAGTTTTGGCCCGACGCTGAGTGTGGCTGCTGGAAGGATCGCGTCGATCTCCGCCGGATCTCGACGCATCAGGTTAGCTGAAATCGCCTTTGCCCGACAGGTCGACCGCACGCGAGGTCGTGCTTCAAAGTTTGTGTAGATATTGAAGAATTGAATGAATTCTCGGGCTCTACCCCACGAATTCATGTTCTCTGAGCGGGACCGTTCGAAGCCTTTGGCGCGATGATGAGAAGTCGTCGCGAACCACTGCGGCTGCCGTCGAGAATCGAAAACATCTTCGCTCGGGGTACCTGTCTGAGTTTTGATTCCTTGACGATGATGTTGCGCCCACCCGCCGCAAAGAATGCGTCCAAGCTGTCTTGATCGCGAACGTTCACAACTCGGTGGCCAGAATAATACGCGACGCCACCCGCCATAGCGGGGTGATCAAATATGCCGATCGGTGCGCCGCGGGTTGTGTGCTCGGCGGCCGCACGAGCGATCGGAGCAGGAGATTTCTCTGGGTCGAAGGCCGGATACGCGATCGCGAACACGGTGCCTTCTACGAGGTAAACTGCGACCAACGGCACGATGAATTGCTGAATGAGGGGAGCGCGTCTGCTTCTGAGAAAGTGGATCGCGGCGCCGCTTCCAACCGCGATCGCGATCAAACTCGCCCCCATCAAGATGGGCAACTCGAACCCCGGATACGCGCGAAGTGACAAGCCATCTCCTACAACGATGGCGGCGCCGAGCCCGGCGATCGCACAAGCGGCGACGGCGAGCACTGACCAGACGCCTTGGGGAAAACTCTTTCGTTCGCGTAGCCACGCCTCGAGCGCCGTTCCACATAGGATCGCGAGCGCGGGATATGTGGGCAACAAGTAAAGGCCGCGCTTGCCGGCAGAGATCGTGAAGAACACAAAGCAGAACGCGATCCACACCACGAGCAAACGTGTGCCTGTATGTTGGTCGGATTCTGGGCGTTCTCTATTGGTGCGGACGTAGTGGATCCCGGCCAGGGGCCACACGAGCGTCCACGGAAGGAATTCAAGCGGGAAGTGAACGAAGTAGTAGGTCCACGGTCGGATGTGAGACGTCCCCGTAAAGAAGCGACCGAAGAGGTTGTCAACGACCGCCGCTTCGAAGAAGCCTGTGGGCGTTAGCGCGACGGCGGTCGCGATCCAAGCCAGCGCCGGACCGATCGAAAGCGCGAAGCTCCACCAGGGAAACACATTGCGAAAGCCGCGCAGGTTTCCCTGCCAAAATAGAAAGACTGCGAAGGCTGGGATCGGGAGCAGCCCGACCGGCCCTTTGGTCAGGACCGCGAGGCCGAGTGAAACGTGAAGGGCGTAGAACCAACGACTGCGGTCGCGCTTGGCGTCCCGCAACTCGTAGAGCGCGAGCAGCGCGACCAAGATGAAACACGTCAGCAGCACGTCTAAACCTGCGCGCCGGGTAAGGTGCACGAACCGAAATACCGTGACGAGCATGGCGGCGCTGAGTACAGCGGCGGCGGGACGTCGAGTCAGTCGTAAAGCAAACTGAAAAGTGAGCCAGACACACGCGAGGCCTGCGAGCACGGAGGGAAGGCGTGCGGCGACTTCCCCAACATGTCCGCTGGCAGAGCCGAACGCCGCCGCGAGCCAATAGTAAAGCGGCGGCTTTTGGGTATAGGGCTCGCCGTTGAGCCGCAGCACCACGAGGTCGACTGCGCCGCTCGGTAGTGTGCGCATCTCCTCGGCCACCTGGGCGAAGCGCGGTTCGTCAGGCGCCCACAGGCCCGTCGCGTCGAGGCGCACGAAGAAGATAAGTGCCGACGCGGCCATCAGCCACAGCAGGGCGGGGTGGATGGCCGCGCGGGGTAACGTTGTAGCGGTGGTTTCGTCCAATTGAACGCGTCCCGAGTGGCTGTCGATGGAGAAGCGCGAGAATTAGAATCGTCGCTGAAATGCGCGAAAGCGGCGCTTCAATTTCAGTCCGATCACGGTACCCTGATTCCCCGGGAGGTGCCTCATGTCCAGCACGAAGAACGAAAACGCCGGTTCCGAACTTGTAGGCCGACTGCGAGAGAGCACGATCAAGAACGTCGACGTTGCCCAGTTTCTCGATGGCCTTTCGCACGAAGACCGGGTCACTGCGATTCGCGCGATCGGCGCCAAGGAACAGCGCAGGCTTTACGATGCGGCCGAAGGTTTCGCGCCGGTTCGCTTGATCGAGATGGTTGCAGGCGATGTTCCAGACCTCGGCGTGGTTCGTCACTACGGGAAAAACTCGCTGCCGTTTTTCTCTCAATTTGAGAAGCGGTTTTCTCGCGCGCCGGGGCAAGATCCGAGCGCACCGGTTGAACTGATGGGCTTCAATTTTCAGACGATGTCTCCGATCACGGGTCCAGGCTATTACGTTGCGACCGAAGACGAAAAGAGAGGCGAGGTGTTGGTGGACTATCGGCGTGTGCCCGATTGCCATCCAGAAGGTTGGCCCGAAATTCGTTCAAACGAACGTGGACTCGGTCGCCTTGTTTATGGCTTCATGGTCGACACGCTGAGGCGCGTCTCCGAACACGTCACCATCGGTTCGGCGTCACGCGACGGAAAGGATACGGGGAACTGGTTTGTCCTATGCAGAGAGGCGTGAACCTGCGATTGCGTCTGAACTTGAAGAAGAGGCCTTTGCGGAAGACCGCTTGAACGCCATCGCGCGTGAATCGCTGCGCGACCCCGTGCTCTCGATCGTGATCCCCGTTTTTAACGAAGAGGCATCCCTCGACCTTCTTTACGGCGAATTGATCGGCGCGCTCGACGACATCAACATGAGCTGCGAGATCATCTTCGTTGACGACGGAAGCGAGGACAGCAGCGTGGCGCTGTTGCACGCATTCGAGATCAAAGACACGCGGGTTCGTGTCATCCGGCTGGACGCGAATCACGGTCAGAGCACTGCGTTCGACGCTGGGTTTCGAGCCGCCCGCGGAGCGTACACCGCCACCCTCGACGCAGATCTTCAGAACGATCCGGCGGATCTATCGAAGTTGCTTCCACTGCTCGCGCATGCGGACGTTGTGAACGGCGTGCGAGCTTCTCGTTGCGATTCGTTGACCAAGCGCGTGTCATCGAAGATCGCCAATGGTGTGCGCAATTGGGCGACGGGGGCTTCGGTGAGCGATGTGGGCTGCTCGCTTCGCGTGATGCGCACGTCGTACTTGCGAAAGATCAAGCTGTACCGCGGCATGCACCGATTTCTTCCCACGCTTCTCGCCATGGAAGGGGCGCGACTTGTCGAAGTAGACGTGACGCACCGAGCGCGTCGTTACGGCGAATCAAAGTATGGCGTCGCCAATCGGCTGTTTGTGGGCTTGTTCGATCTCGCCGCCGTGTGCTGGATGCAGCGCCGCTTCCTCCGTTATGGGATCAAGCGTTAGCCGCCCCGCCGTCGTTCGACATGCGGTAAAGGACGTGGCTGCGAAGACGGTGACCTTTGGGTAGGCGCGGATGTTCGAAGTCATCCGCCGGATCGTGTCTCATGCCGAGCTTCTGCATGACGGCCTGCGAGCGAACGTTCTGCGGCACCGTGAACGAAACGATTTCGCTGAGGCCGTGGATGGCAAAGCCTATCCGGAGCACTTCTCGCGCGGCTTCAGTGGCGTAGCCTTTGCCCCAATGGGCACGCGCCAGGCGCCAGCCGACTTCGACGCATGGCGTGAAGCTGGCTTCAAAGCTTGGGACGGCCAAGCCGACAAATCCCATGAACTCGCCAGACTCGCGCTCTTCCGCCGCGAAGACTCCGAACCCACGTTCTTGGAACTGCGTGCGAATTCGATCGACGAAGCCATCACTTTCGGCGCGAGTCATCGGACCCGGAAGAAACTCGGTGACTTCCGGGTCGGCATTCATCGCTGCGAACGGAACCAGATCCGCCTTGAGCCAATCTCGTAGTCGCACGCGTTCGGTCTCGTAAGTTTGCATCAGCCGCCTGCGCGTTTGACTTTGAAGTCGCGCGCTTCGAGTTCGGCGACAAGCACGTCGCAGTGGTCGCCTTGAATCTCGATCACGCCGTCCTTCACCGCGCCGCCGCCGCCGCACTTTCGCTTCAAATCTTTGGCGAGGTCTTTGAGCTCGTCTTTGGGGAGGTCGATGCCCGTAAGAGTCGTCACCGTCTTGCCTTTGCGGCCCTTCTTTTCGCGACGCACTCGCACAACGCCGTCACCGTCGTAAACAGCAGTCTGCTTGCGCGGATTCTTACGACACACGCACTTGCTCGTGGCGAGGCCGCAGTGTGCGCACATGCGCCCGTGCTCGCTGGAATAAACAAGGCCTGAGTCGTTGCGTCGTGTCGTCATAGACTTTGCGACGGCCCTAGTTGGTCGCTTTGGTCGCGCCGGTCAAATGCCGGGGGTCAACCATGATGTAGGGATCTCGAATTACGGCAATCCCCGCGGCGCGAAGCCCATTCGCCGCTTGCCCGTGATAGATCCCCAGCCGCATCCACACGGCCTTGGAGGGTTTTCCCACGGCCAAAGCCTCGCTCACGTGCCCGGGGATATTCTCCGGCGCGCGGAACCGGTTCACGAGGTCGACGTCTGCGAGTCGGGCAAACGATCTTTCGCCCAGGATGTTGTCGACCTTTGGGTTCACCGGGTCAAAGTCGACCCCGTTCTCCTGCAAATACTTTGGCACTCGGAACGTGTCTTGAGACTCGTCGTCTTTGATTCCAACCACTGCGATGGGTTTCGAATCGAGAAGGATCTCACGCAGCTGCTGATCTTCATCGGCCATTTGGGTTCGCCGTCCTGGGTACGAATTTGGAGTGACATTTCAGCGAGGAGAGGCCAGCTTGTGGCGTCGCGTCGCGGGGGCTTGCGATTGTTTTTTCGGGGCGCCAGTCGACACTGGTCAACCCGGTCGATACGGTAACGCGCCATGGGTTGTACGCAGCACCGGATTTTGAGCAATTTCAACAAGGCAAGGAACTTTCACCAATCGATGACGAGTCGCATCTCCTACCTGCGGTCGGGTGTCCCGGCTGCTTCGTTGTGTGGGCTGATCCTGGCGAGCTATTTGTTCGCCGGGCTCGGCATCGCCGAAACCAGCAGTGCGCAGCAATTCGAAGATCCGATTGAAGGGCTCCGCGAAATTACCCTCGACAACGGGCTTCGGGTCTACACCCTTGAAGATCATCGCACCCCGGTGGTTTCGTTTCAGGTCTGGGTGCAGGTCGGCTCCAAGGATGAGACCCGGTACACCGGCCTCGCTCACTTGTTTGAGCACATGATGTTTAAGGGGTCAAAGAACCTCGGCCCCGAGCGCCACGCTCAACTCGTCGGCTCGCGCGGGGGTCGCATCAATGCGTTTACCAACCGCGACGTCACCGTCTATCACGAAGACGTCACAAGTGAATCGCTTCCGCTTGTGATCGATCTCGAAGCAGAACGCTTTGGCAATCTCGACATCAGCGAAAAGACGCTCACCAGTGAGCGCGAAGTGGTGCTCGAAGAACGCCGGCTCAAATATGAAGATCGCGCAAACGGAAGGGCGTTCGAAGCCCTGTCGGCGCTCGCTTGGAAGGCACATCCTTACCGGACTCCGGTGATCGGTTGGCGCAGCGATGTCGCGGCGGTCACCGTCGAGGCTTGTCGCGAGTTTTTCGATACCTATTACGCCCCGAACAACTTCTTCATTGTGATCGCGGGTGATTTCGAAGCCGAAGAGACCTTGGCCCACATTCGTCGCGCATTCGGTTCGCTTCCCCGCGGCGAAGCAGTTTTGCGCGCGCCAACGATTGAGCCCGAACAAGATGGCGAGCGCCGCGCGGTCGTCGAGTTCGAGGTCCAAGCGCCGCTTGTGATGGCGGCTTGGCATGCGCCCGCGACGGGGCATGAAGACGGCGCGGCCCTCGATGTTTCTGGACAGATATTTTCGGGCGGACGTTCGAGCCGGCTCTACCGATCGCTGGTGTACGAGGCCCAGATCGCCTCCTATGCGCAGGCGTATTACGCAGAGTACATGCACGCCGGTCTCTATTACGCACACGCGGCAGTGCGCCCCGGCGAGTCGGCACAAGAGGTCGAAACGCGTATGTTCGCTGAGCTGCAAAGGGCCGCCGACGAAGGGGTGAGCGACGAAGAAGTCGCAAAGGCAAAGAGACAGCTCGAAGTGTCTCTCGTCGAGCGCCTTGGCACGACCCATTCTCTGGCGAACCGGATCGGTCTCGAAATTTCGTTCTTTGGCAAAGTACGGTCCCTGCAGTCCCGTCTTGATCAAATACAGAGCGTGACGAAAGAAGATGTCCAGCGCGTGTTGAAGAAGTACTTGCGCGCGAATCAACGAAGTGTGGTTTGGGTGGTCCCAACTCCCGAAGAGGACTCACCTTGATGCGTCATTCGAAACCGTGTCGAACGCTCAACCTACGCTCCATTTTACTGTGTCTGACGCTGTCGAGCCTCGCGCTTGGGTGTGCGGGCACGAAGCCCGCGTGGGAACTCCCGCCGCCCCCTGTGCACGCGAACGCGATCGTGGCCGAAGGTGCCCTGATCAAGCGGACATTGCCGAACGGGTTGCGGGTGATGTTGCTCGCAGACCATTCGCGGCCGATGGTCTCGATGGGCTTGGCGGTCCGTCGGGGCGCCGCGATCGAACCTGTTGAAAAAGCCGGGGTGGGAGCGCTCTGCACCGAAGTCATGCAACGGGGCGCTGGCGATCGCGATGCCTTGGCCATGGCAGATGCCGCCGATGCGCTCGGTGCAAGCGTCGGCGTCAACATCAACTTTGATTCGGTTCGCATTTCGACCTCGGGGCTCGCGCGTGACGGCGACACCTTGCTTGAGTTCGTTCGGGACATGGCGCGCAAACCCCGGTTCGACGAGGCCGAAATCGAGAAAGCGCGCAGTGAGCAACTGGCCGGGCTTTCGTCGAGCCTCGACAATCCGAAGACGCTCTTGGGCTGGCAGCTCGAACGGACTCTTTACGGTGAACATCGCTACGGCGCGCCCGTCTCGGGCCTTCCGGGAACGGTCGCAGCCATTACGCCCGACGACGTTCGCGATTTCCACAGCCTCATCTTCCAACCCAATAATGCCGTCTTCTATGCAAGCGGTGATTTCGACAGCGATGCGTTGATCGCAAAGCTTGAGAGCGCCTTCGGCGACTGGCATCCGGGACCGGTTCCTCAGTCGGTTGCGGCGCCTCCCGCTCAGGTGCCGGTCGAGCGAAAGATCGTGGTGTTGGATCGGCCGGAGATGAGTCAGGTCCAAATCGCCGTCGCCCACGAAGGACTCCGACGTATTGATCCACGTCGCATCCCGGCTTCGCTCCTGAATAACGTGCTCGGCGGCAGCGGCTTTTCTTCGCGCTTGATGGTGCAGCTGCGGTCCAACGCAGGCCTTACTTACAGCGTGCGGTCCGGCTTTGCGCTGCGTCGCCGGGCGGGGCGCTTTGGCGTCACGACGTTTACGCGCGCCAAACAAATGCGACCCGCGATCGAATTGCTCCTGAGTGAGATCGAAGCGATTCGAGGTCCGCGTCCTCCCGACGCGCTCGAACTGCGCAACGCAAAGGCATTTAGCGTCGGACACTTTGCGTTGGGTCTCGAAACCTCACAATCGGTCATGGCGAGCCTCGTGAACCTCGATGTTTACGGACTCCCCGAAGATTCTCTCGACAGCTATCGCGCGCGCATCGGCGCGGTGACCCAGCCAGAAGTGGCTGCGCTCGCCAAGGACTTGCTCCACCCCGACCGCGCGGCGATCGTGGTCGTCGGCCCCGCCGAAGCACTGCTTCCCGAACTCGCGCCCTTCGGCCCGGTTGAAGTCGTCGAGTGGTAGCCGGGGTTACGTCGGGTGTTGATCACCGACCCCGAAAAGAGGCCCGAACCAAGCGCTAGCTAGGGCTGTAACGTGCAGTAACGCGTTCGAGTTCGGTGATGACATCTGCGCGCAACTCGCTCGGCTCAATGACTTCGGCGCCCGCGCCAAACGACATCACCCAGTTACGCACCTCGGTTGTTCCGCCGACTTCCATCGTCAGTTCAAGGTCGCCGTCTGGAAGCTCGGCGATCTTTTGGCTGGGATGCCAGGTGTGTTCCATGACGTGGTTCTTCCAGTCTGAATCGAAACGAATTCGCACCGCCACTGGCGTTTCGGAAATAACGCCGAACGCGCTCGAAACAAATGTGTCGAAGTCGAAGCTGGGGGCGACTTCAAAGCTTTTGTCCGTTGCTTCGATTTCTACGATCCGGTCAATCGCGAACGTGCGGATCTCGCCCGACTGATGGTCGTGACCGATCACGTACAGCCCACCGCTGCGGTACCACACACGATAAGGGTCGAGACCACGTTCACTTTCGGCGCCGCTTCGCCCGGTGCGGTACTTCATTGCGACCGTTTGCTGGCTCAGCACCGCATCGTTCAACATGCGAATCGTGTCGGCGAATTGCGCGTAGCGTTTGTGGGGGCCCGGGATAACTCGAAACGTGTCGGTCATGCGGCTCAAATAATTTGTGAGCTCGGGGCCGAGTCCCGCTCGAATTTTGGCAAGCGCCGACGCGATGGAGTCGTGAAAGACAGTGCCTTCGAGCACGCGTAGCAGATCTTCCGAGAAGGCGAGGGCGAGCAGTTCATCGGGCGTGAAGGGAACATCGCCGAGGCGGTACGAATCGAGGAAGCTGTAGAAGGCTCGGCCGTCGCGCTTTTCGCTTTTGACTGGGAACCCTGCGTACATCAACGCATCAAGGTCGCGGTAGACCGTGCGTTTTACGCAGTCGAGCTCCCTTGCCAACTCGTCGAGACCAATTCCCGCACGGCTCTTCGCCAAGTGCTGAATCAATTGCCACTGTCTCGCGAGCTGATCGCCGCGCATGCCCACCCCTCCGAATCACCGGAGTCTAACGAAGGCAGGGCGCCAACTACATCGGGTTGTCTACATCGGGTCGTCGCTGAAGAACGCGGCGAGTTCGTCTTCCTGGGCGGCCGCGTCCTTGTAGCCTAGTTCGATGAGTGGCCGTGTGTACGCGCTGTCGAACAAGAGGTACGAAAGCAGGTCCGATTCCCGGGCTTCGGCGCCCGTGCCCAGCATCTTCATGACGATGCGCAGAAAGGGAGACAGCGAAAAATCTTCCCGCGAATTGGCGAGTAGTTGACCCGCCATAATGCCGAGGTCTTCAGAAGGCCTCACGACGGTGTCGTGGATTTTCTGCATTGGGCGGGCGTCATCGGTGCGGCTCGCGGTTTGGTTCACTCTTTCGAGGAAGTCGTCACCATAGGTTTCGGATGCGTTGTCGATAAAGCGGTTGATCAAACGCAAACGCGCCAAGTCGGTGTCGACCGGGCTCAGCATCAACGCGTTCAAAACCTTGCCCGCCAGAAACATCGGGTTTCCGAAGCCTTCAGTCCGTTGTTGGGCCAGCTCTTCGGTCACCCCGCCGGTGACCCGGCGACCGACGCCGATCACCAACACGCGGTTGGCGCCGAGTCGGACAGCGGGTGCAAGCGGCGTATTGAGGCGGAGCCCGCCGTCGGCGTAGTAGCGCGAGCCAATACGCACGGCCGGGAAGAGCATCGGGATCGACGCGGACGCCAGCGCGTGAATGGGCGACAGACGAATGGGCTGCATGCGGACACTGTCCTGACTGGCCCATTCTGGGAGCGCGCGTTCTTTGCATTCGACGAACACGACGGCGTGCCCGGTGGCGATCTGCGTGGTGGCAATGCAGACGGCATCGAGTCGGTCTGCGCGCAGGTTTCGCCGAATGCCTCGCCAGGGGATCGAATTGAGCACGAGTCGTTCGAGGGGGCGGGTGTCGAGGAGTCCGTAGAGACGGTCGGGTCTTTGACCCTCCCTCATCTGTCGGGCCACGCGCCTCACCCCCATCACGCGTGACGGGAGCCGGAGAATGTCTCTTGTGCTGAAATGAAAAATTTCGTTGACCCGAAGGTTTTCCCAGATCTGTCGGAGCATTTCGCCGCGGTGGTTTTCAACGTCGCAGGTCGCAGCCAGGAAGGCGGCGTGGATCGCGCCGACACTTGTGCCGCACACAATGTCGAAATCAATCGGGCGCCCCAAACGCTTGGGCAGGTCTTCGAGCAAATAGGACAGCACCCCGGCTTCGTACGCGCCGCGCGCGCCGCCGCCCGCGAGGACGATGGCGCGTTTGATCTTCGGCTGTCCCGATTGCGCGGTCAAGGGCCCTTAGTTGACGCGCTCGACGTACTCGCCGGTGCGCGTGTCGACTCGGACCTTTTCTCCTTCTTTCAAGAAGAGCGGGACCTGGATCACTGCGCCAGTTTCGAGCGTCGCGGGCTTGGTGGCCCCGGAGCTGGTGTCACCTTTCACACCGGGGTCAGATTGGCTGATTACGAGTTCGACGAAAGACGGAAGATCGATGTTGACCGGGTTTCCCTTGTAAAAGAGGACACCCACTTCCGCATTTTCGAGCAAGAATTTGCTGTTGTCTCCAATGACTTCGTCCGTGATCGGGATCTGGTCGAAGTTCTTGCTGTCCATGAAGATGCAGTCGCTACCGTCGTTGTAGAGGTACTGCATGACGCGCTCTTCGATTTCGGCTTCGGTGACTTTCTCACCAGCGCGGAAGGTCTTGTCGACCGTCTTGCCGTTGAGGAGGTTCTTGATCTTGGTGCGGACGAACGCACCTCCCTTGCCCGGCTTCACGTGCTGGAAGTAGATGATGACATAGGGCGAACCGTCGATGTTGATCTTGAGGCCGTTCTTAAAGTCTGAAGTACTGACTGCCATGTTCCGTCCGCTCGTTTCGCCCTGGCTCCGGACGCGCCGGAACCACTGGGTTGGGTTGCTTGAATACTCTTCGCAATTTGCTGCCGGTTTCTTTGACCGAGCAGTGTATGAGGAGGGACGCGCAGCATAGCGGAGGGCGTTCTGAGGTGCATTTTCCGCGGGTGCTGTAACAGAATATCAGCAAAGGAAGAGGGCCCGCAGACCAGAAGTCGGCGGGCCCTTTCACAATGGCTTGCTTGCGCGGGGCGCTATCCCTTCGCTGCCAGGGCAGCTGCCGTAAGCGCCGGAACGATTTCGAACAGATCGCCCACAACGCCAACGTCGGCGACTTCGAAGATCGGAGCGTCGGCATCCTTGTTGATGGCGACAATGAAGTTCGAACCCTTCATGCCGACCAGATGCTGGATCGCACCACTGATGCCTGCCGCGACGTAGAGCTTCGGCGTCACAACCTGGCCCGAAGAACCGACCTGGTGCGCGTGGGGCAACCAGCCTGCGTCGACGACGGGGCGAGAAGCGCCCATGGCGCCACCGAGGGCGTCGGCGAGGGGCTGGATGATCTCGGGGAACTTTTCGGGATCTCCAACACCACGACCGCCAGAAACCACAACGTCGGCCTTCGTGAGGTCGATGCCTGTGTTCGCGCTCATCTTTACTTCGATGAACTTGGCCTTGCTACCCGAAAGGTCGGCGTCGAGCTTCGTGGCTGCACCGTCGGACGAGCCTTCGAAGGGCTCTGTCGCGCCGGGCTGTACCGAAGCGACCGCTGCACCCTCAACGCTCAGCTGTGCGTTGAGCTTGCCGTTGAATACCCGGCGGGTGAAGGTCAGGCTCGAACCGCTGCCTTCGATGTCTGTGCAGTCGCTGACGAACGCACAGTCGAGTGCGGCTGCAATGCGAGGTGCCACGTCCCAGCCCGAAGGCGTGCTGCTGATGAGAACGAGGTCGGCACCCGCTGCGCTGGCTGCAGCGAGAATGGCCTTCTTGTAGGCCTCCACGCTGTAGTCCGCGACTTCGGCTGCGTCGACGACGTAGGTCTCACCGCCGCCCTTGCCTGCGAATTCGCTGGCGAGGCCTTCGACACCGCTGCCGATTACGAGGCTCTTGACTTCGCGACCGCTCGATTCGGCGACCTTGCGCGCAATGGCGACAAGTTCGTAACCGGCGTCACGAATCTTTCCGTTATTGATTTCTGTTACAACGAGAACGCTACTCATGATTAATTCTCTCTTTCGCTTGGATGTCCCGGTTTAAAGAAGTCCGAGCTCTTTGATCTTGGTGATGAGTTGTCCAACGATTTCGTCCGTGGACCCAGTAAGGATCTGCGCCGTGTCGCCCTTTTGCGGGACATAGACCTTGTCGATCTTGGCCTTGACGTTGGCTGCGCCGGCGTCGCTGACGCCGAGATCCGCGAGGGTCTTCACCGCGACGGGCTTCTTCTTCGCCTGCATGATGCCCTTGAGCGATGCGTAACGAACCTGGTTGGCACCCGACTGCACTGCGACGAGGCAAGGCTTCGGAAGTTCAACCACTTCGAGCGCGCCACCTTCGAGCTCGCGCTCGACCTTGAGCGTGTCGCCCACTTCGATGCCGAGCACGCCGGTTGCCGACGGAACGTCGAGTAGTTCGGCGAGCATGGCGGGTACGGCAGAAAAGTTGCCGTCGTCCGACATGAAACCAGCAAAGATCACGTCCGGGCTTTCTTCCTTCGCGATGGCGGCCAAGATCTTGGCGCAACCCAGTGCGTCGGATGCGTCCGCGTCTTCGTCTTTCACGTGGACGGCGCGGTCAGCGCCCATGCCGAGCGACGTGCGCAAAGCCTGGGTGACGCGATCGGGGCCAATCGAAACTACAACCACTTCGGCGTCGCCAGCGTCCTTGATCTTGAGCGCTTCTTCCAACGCGTAGGTGTCATAACTGTTGATTTCGAACTTGATGTTGCTGTCCTGAATCCACGTGCCGTCAGCGTTGACGTCGAGACGCGAATCTTGGTGCGGGACCTGCTTAAGACACACCATGACCTTCATGGGGGGAACCTCCGGATAATTGTTGTACTGGTGTTTTCGAATTGTTGAAATTGGTGCCGAGAAACGTGCGAGTTTGCGGGTTCGAGCCGGGAAGGCTCGGGGACCCGGTTTGGGTGGGGCGACGGGTTCGTCGCCTGTGCCCTGAAAAGCGCCGGAACCCTAACGCGGGGACCGCTGCTTTTCAACGGCTTGGCCTGGCGCCATAAACGTCAATTCCAGGGCAAAATCCTGCACAAAACCCGTCATGTGAGCAAAGTTGAGCGCGAGTCCGGGGCACCTGTGGCCAGCAGCGAGCCCAGGCCGGATCGATCGATCTGATTCATATGCAAGTGCGGGTGGGAGCGGCGCGAAGGCTTAAATCAAGTCGCGGTTAGACCACGAACCGTCAGCGACTAAAAGCAGGACTAAAGCAGAACTAAGTCGCGACGTAGTGCTTGGCGCTCCACTTCAGCATGTAGTCGAAGACTTCGTCGTAGATCTCGTCGCTGCTTCGCAGAGATTCGCCGGGCACCGCGAAGTTGTCATCGGCATCTTTGACGCAACGGATTTCGGTCGTGGTGCCCATGCGTCGCACAGTGCTGCTCAGCGTCTTGAGGTCGCACTGGTCGTCACGGCTCCCTTGCACGAACAGCGTCGGTGACGTGATGCGGTAGAGCTGCTCAGCACTGATCGTCGCCGGGTCGCCCGCGGCGTGCAGCGGAAAGCCGATTAAAAAGGTGCCCTCGATCCGAATCTGGCTCGTCGCGATCTGCGCTGCGACGCGGGCGCCGAGACCATGCCCACCGATAAAGACATGGGCGGGTGCCGATGTCGGGTCTCGGTGTAGGGCCGCAATCGCTGTGCGAAAGGTGCGCAGCAGAGTTTCGCCGGTGTCCGTGCTGGCGTCTTCGTTGGTTTCCGCGAAGGGAAAGTTGAAGCGCAGCGTGAGAAATTTTTCTTCGGTGAGCTTTGTTTGGAGATGCTCAAGCAACGGATGATGCAAGTCGGAATCGGCGTCGTGCGCCATCACGATTGCGATACGCTGGCACGTCGGCCACCACTCGGGGATCCCCATGATGGCCGTTACCGATTCCGGGCCGTGAATCGTATCGGCGAGCGGGATCTGAAATTCTTTGAATTGCGCTGTTTGTCCGACCACGTAGCCCCTCTGGGGAAACATCATATAGCACGGAATGAACGAGATTATTTCCCAGTATGCGCGAACATGTCGATCGAACGCGTGATCCAAATAACAGCGTCCGGGCCACAGCTTCTGTGGCGGCAATGTTCGAGTGTTGCAGTTAAGGCTGGGAGTCTTTCAATGAGCTCAAATGATCGCAGCCTTCGGGTCGAAATTGAGTTAAATCCGCGCGAGATCCGCGTTTACGATCGCCTGCGCGCGATCGTGATCGAAAAGGAGCACGCGGTTGGGAGTGGGATTCGCGACTTGCTCATGTTGCTGCCCGACCTTACGGTCTTGCTGTTTCGCCTAGTCAAAGATTCGCGGGTTCCGGTGGGTGCCAAGGTGATCGCCGGTTTTGCCATCGCCTACATCCTTTCGCCCATCGACCTGCTGCCAGATTTCCTGCTCGGGCCGATCGGGCTCATCGATGACTTCTTCGTCGTTGCCACTGCACTCTCCCGCTTGATGAAGAGTGTGCATCCCGACATCGTGCGCGAACACTGGTCCGGGCAGGGCGATGCACTCGACGCGATCACTCGCGTGACGACTTGGGTTGACACGCAACTAACGGAGCGGCTTCCCACCGCGGTCCGTGGCTTGTTTTAAAGCGAAACCGGCGGTCCATCGATCCCAGGACGAACTCGCGATGGCGCGTCAACTTTGCGGTGTGGCACAGCATGAAGGGCGGTTCGAATTCGGCACACGACGAACCGGCGCCGTTCGTTTCAGTTTGGTGCGTTGAGGGCTCTGTCCTCGGCGTCGCGCAACACGCTGCGAAGCGCGGGGGCTTGAGGATGCCGCCCGACGCCTACCCGCAGCACTTCTAATGCACGGTCGAGTTGATTCGATCGGATGAGCGACTGCGCAAAACGTCCGATCAACTTCCTTGGATGCGAGTCCAATTTATACGCGGACTCGTATGCGATTGCGGCCTGGCTCCATTGCGCACGCGAATCGTAGATTTTCCCAATCTCAAAGTACGCCTTGGGGTGCGGTTTGAGTTCGATACTTCGCTCGAATTCAGCGAGCGCCAGTTCCGAACGATCTTGCCTCACCGCAATCATGCCGAGGCGGCGACGAACTTCTGCGTCGTCTTGGCCAATGAGGTCGAGTCGAGCAACGGCATCTTGGACTCGACCTATGTCGCCTCGGGCTGCTGCACGCCGAACGCCAAACTCTCTCTCCCAGTCGCCGACGAATGTGGTCGCAAAGAGAAGAAGGCCAATGAGCCAGATCGGTCCGCGGATCCAGCGCTTCCTTTGACTCTCGCGAGGCGCCCCTGCGGATTCAACTTTTTTCCGCAATAGAACGCTGGCTACGCGACCGTCGCGAAGTTTCCAGATTGCACCGTCGAGAATGAAGTGATGAATGTTTACGGTCGCGGCGATCAGCACGGTGAGACCGCCGGCCAATTCTGCGTTCCCAAATCGCGACGACGAAAACACGCTCTCTGGCAAATACCAGATGAAACTACCCGCAAGAACACACCAAGCCAGATAACTCGGAATGTTCGTCATCGCCTTTTCGCGACGCGCGTAATACGTCGTGATCCACAGGTATTGAACCGCATGACTAATGGCGATCAACAAAAACGCGTACTGATGATCCCGCTCGGAGAACGGTATGGAATCAGGAAGAACGCTCCACTTTCGCATCATCACAGGGACGACGAACCACAACGATTGGCTGAGCATGACCAGCCCTGCTGGAATGAGATCCCGTAAGTTGGACCCTCGACGCAACAGGCTTAAAGCTCGAGTTGTCGTGGTCAGATAGAGCAGGAGTCCGACGACAAGTAGGCTCTTTTGGATCCCTTCAGGAATGCCCAGGCGAATGAGGGGGTAGATCGAGCTGGCGGCTCCACCGGCACTCTTTGCGGATTCAAATACGTAGCCAGCTTGTTGTTCGATTCCATTCAAGTTGATGAACGACATCAAGAACGCGAAAACGAACGACGCATAGAGCCATCTCTTTGCTTCAGACGTGATCGTTACATCGCGTCGGTGAAGCAACATGAGGGCAATGCCAAAGTTTTGTCCGGCGTAATGCCACGGGCTCCAATTGAAATAGACAGTGACGAGTCCAGAGCCTAGTGATTGGGAGTGACACGCCACTGCAAAAGCAACCAGCAGAGCCACGCTGATTGCGACAGAGAATATGAAGTACTTTTGGCGAGTCTCGCGATTGTCGTAAACGCGCATTAGCGTCGCGCCATAGTGAGGGACACTCGTGAACAACAACACGAGAGCAAGGACCCCAGTCGGGAGCCACGCCTGAGCAGAAGGTCCCCACCCAATGAAAAGGCCAAGCACGATGATGTATCCGAGGCCGCATCCAAACAGAACATCTGGAACGGGTCCGAATAACCAGACATCGGGTTTGACTTGCGATGGGGTTGAGCTCGTCATTCGTTTCTCTTGGGGCAGGAACGTGATTGTCAGAGAGAGTTAGTCGTTGAGACCGATCATTGCCTTCGAAAGTCGCTCGCGGTTGGCCTTTGGGATGCGGCGTACCTTTCCTTTCCCTGAGACCGACGCATGTTCACTCCAGCCGGTCACCAGTTGCTCGTCGCCGCGATCGATTGAATAAGCCATGCGGAGAGACGCCCCACGCACCCATTCGAGCCATGTCGTGACATGAATGATGTCGTCAAAGCGGGCACTCATTTTGTAGTCGGCATGGATCGCGGTGGTCGCGAGGTGGATGTCGCCTTCGAAGTAGTGGCGATAGGGTTCATCCCATTCGTCGAGCCATATGACACGGGCGAGTTCGAAGTAACGGATGTAGTTCGAATGGTGGACGATCTGCATGGCGTCGGTTTCGAAGAAACTCACGCGATGCTCGAGGGTGCTGGTGTGTGCGCCGTCAGGGATGTTCGGCAAAACAGCGGTCCTTGTACTCGCACCAGTCGCACAGCCGGTTGCGCTGCACAGGATAGTCTTCAGCGGTTTCGATTTGATCGATGACGGCCATCGTGTCTTTGCGCAGCGCCACGAGTTGTTCCGGCGTGCGGTTCGATGTGCGCTGCTCTTTGCGCTGCAAGTAGTGCCACACCAAGCGATAAGGCTGATCGTCTCCGTACCGGTCGCGCAGGCCAATTTGGTAAAGCGCGAGCTGCCGATCCTGATTCAGTTCCTTTTGCGCCGGGATGTAGCGGCCTGTTTTGTAGTCGTGTACTTCGATCGCGCCGTCTTGTCCGCGAACCACGCGATCGATGACGCCCCGCATGGCGTACTTGCCTTCGTCGTCGAGGGTGAACTGCACCTCTTCTTCGACACCGAGGGTTTCAGTTTGATCAAACGGGTGAAAGCGTCGGTAGTAGTATTCAATGCACCGCACACCCAAGTCGCGGTAGAACGACGGCGGGGTTCCGCTCTTTACGATCGAGACGCGCTTGTCGTCGTAGTGCTCGTCCCAAAACGCGTGATAGCGAAAGATGACTTGTTCGAGGCTCGGGATCTGACCGCGGACCGCAAACTCGTACAGCCTTTCGAGAACCTCGTGCACGCGCTTGCCCATGAAGGCTTCGATGCCTTCACGCTCGGCTGGGATCTTCAGCACGTAGCGGTAGTGAAACTGCTTGGGGCACTTCTCGAAGCTGGCGATCCGTGAATGGCTGTAAACCGTCATCGAAGTTGCGACCTGCGCTCCTGGGTGCGGGCATGAATTGCCGGCATGTGTTGTCTGCCTGCCGCACGTTGCGGCCGACGTTGTGGGAGGGGTACTCGATTCAAATTTGCGCTGCCACGGGCTTGGCCTGGCTCCACTCGCAAGGCTCCACTACAAGAGCGATTGTGCCGATCTAAGGACGAGCCTGCTACGCTCGCGCCGTGCGCCGAGACAAGTGGTTCCACGTCGTGAACCTGAAACGAAACGTGGATTCGCATAGGGGAGCTCGCGATGAGTCAAAAAAATGCAGAAGCCCGCAGTGGCCCGTCGATCGTCTCAGACCCGGCGGCGGAGGGGTCCAATCGCGGGGCCAAGGCCAGCGCGGACTACAGCGATGTGGTCGAGTCGCTCACCGCTTGTGCGGAAGACGCGCTGTCTCAGGCGGCCTGCGGTGGCATCATCGATCCGGCCGAAGTGATTTTGTGGACCGAATTCGCCAAGCGCTTGATCCTGTATCAGCGAGACCGGGACCTTCTCCAAACCGAAATTCCGGAACTCGCCGAGGGATTGATTCGGCTGCTATCCGAAGTTGAGCTGCCCGAGGGAACCGTGCCGGAAGTCCTCGCACACGAATTCATGCGCTCGCTCGCCGAAGTGCGCAGGGTGCTGGCTCTCGATGTCGAAGCGGCCTATCAGGGCGACCCGGCTGCCCAGAGCTTTGCCGAGATCGCGGTCGCCTACCCATCGCTTCAGGCGCTCACCATTCACCGCGTCGCACATCGCCTCGAATTGCTTGGCGTACCCACGTTGCCGCGCATCATGAGTGAATACGCGCACAGCACGACGGGCATCGACATACATCCCGGTGCCCAGATCGGCCTGCGTTTCTTTATCGATCACGGCACAGGTGTGGTGATCGGCGAGACGGCAGAAATTGGTTACGGCGTTCGGCTCTACCAAGGCGTGACGCTCGGTGCGGCTTCGCTTCGCGATGGCCCCTCCCTGCGCGGCCGCAAGCGACACCCAACCGTTGAAGACGATGTGACGATCTACGCGGGCGCCACGATCCTGGGTGGCGACACCGTGATCGGAAAGGGCAGCGTCATCGGCGGTAACGTCTGGATCACCGATTCGATCCCACCCGGTTCTCACGTCGTCGCCGAACCGCCTCATCAAGCGGTGCGCGGCGAAGACCCCGCCTTGGCGGAACAGCTGAAGTGGGACATCTAGTGCACGCAATGCGAAAACGATGGAGCCGGCAGCTGGCGATCCGCGCCTTGTGCGCGGTGCTTGCAATTTCGTCTGTCGGTTTTGTGCTGACGAATTCGAATGAGGCGGCGGCGATCGAAAATGCGCCGCCTTGGGCATACGCAATGGCGCATGACTTGATGAGCCCGTACTGCCCGGGACGCACTCTGGCAGAATGTCCGAGCCCTCAGGCCACGACGTTGCGATTCGAAATCTTGATGCAGGCGGCGGCCGGCGCTTCGGAAGACGAAGTGCGCGCGATGCTTGAGTCTCGCTATGGAGACGTACTGCTCGCAGCGCCTCGAGCCGAAGGCTGGGGGCTATCCGCGTACGTGATCCCGATTGTGTTCTTTGTGTTGGGGGGGCCTGTCGTGTTCTTGATCATCCGTCGGCTGGCTTCGAAGGGCAGCGGCGAGCCCATTCCAGCTCAAGGGATCGAGTCCGCGAGCTCGCCCACACAGAGCGAACCACCAAGCCACACTGACGCAGAGCTCGAACGCCAGCTGGAGAAAGAACTCGCGGAGTACTAGGCCGTGATGCCGTCGGAGTTCTTCTTTCGCATTAGCCCCGACCGCGTGCTCGAAGCCGTGGACTCCGAGGGCTTCGAAACCACCGGCCACTGCATGGCGCTCAACGCTCTCGAAAACCGGGTCTACGACGTGCGGCTCGAAGACGCAAACCCGGTGGTGATCAAGTTCTACCGCCCGGGGCGTTGGCCACTCGAAGCGATTCTGGATGAACACCGCATGTTGTTCGCGCTGCGCGACGCCGAGATCCCGGTGTGTGCGCCGCTGGTCTTCGAAGACGGCAAGACGGTGCACGAGATCGAAGACATCTTCTATGCGATCTGGCCCCGCACGGGAGGACGTTCCCCCGACGAATTGTTGGACGACGAAGTCGACGTGTTGGGGCGCTTGCTTGCGCGCATTCACAACACCGGGGCCGCAATGAAGATCGAACATCGCCCAACCCTCGATTCTGTAACCTACCCATTGGCGTCGCTCGAGTTGATCGAAGACCGTGGCTTCTTGCCTTCGAGTTGTGCGAACGCATACCGCAACGTGGTCGAAGAGATCGTCGATGTGTTCGATGAGCGCGCACGGGGGATCGAACAGATTCCCATTCACGGAGACTGTCATCGTGGCAACCTGCTGCGCAACGACGAGGGTTGGTCATTTCTCGATTTTGACGATATGGCTGTCGGGCCAGCTGTCCACGACGTTTGGATGTTGATTCCAGGGCGTGACATTCATGCCCATCGCCAGCGTCAGCGCTTGATCGCGGCTTACGAACAGTTCCGCGCATTCGACCCACGCAGCCTTGCGTTGATTGAACCCTTGCGCGCGTTTCGCTTCATCTTTTACGCAGGCTGGATCGCAAAGCGTTGGGATGACCCCGCTTTTCCCGATGCGTTCCCCCATTTCGGCACCGAGCAGTACTGGCAGACCGAAACCGCGGACCTCGAAGAGCAACTCGACCTGATCGTTTCGGGCGCAGCTCTCTACGAGGAGGGCGAGGGCGGCCCGACGGGCGAAGAAGAACCCGAGGACAAATTGACAAACAAGGATTTCTTCTGGGATCTTTGATCTGCGGGCCGGGACGTGGCTAGCAGCCCGTTGGAAAACCCTTCGTTCGCCATGCACGGCCGTTCGACCCGATCTCTGCGTTGCGGAAACTTGCTGTACCTATCGTGCCGCGGCGTTTCCGCGCCTTGATAACGGGCCGATCGACCGCACCGGAGTCGGTCAGGATCCTCCAACGGGCTGCTAGAGTCCGCGCTCTCCGATGCGCCCGCACCGGCCGAAGGGATCTTCAAATTCATGTCCGAACGACACACCGACCTGACACAGCAGGCGATCCCGACCGACATCGAAGCTGCGATCCGCGAACTCAAAGAAGAGCGTCGCGCGATCATCCTCGCCCATTTTTACCAGGAATCAGAAGTCCAGGACATCGCGGACTTCGTCGGTGACTCGCTCGCCCTCGCGCAAGCGGCGCAGAACGCGGACTGCGATGTGATCGCCTTTTGCGGTGTTCACTTCATGGCCGAAACCGCAAAGATCTTGAACCCCGACAAACCGGTCGTCGTCCCGGACATGGACGCGGGGTGTTCTTTGGCAGACGGTTGCCCGGCCGATGAGTTTCGGGACTTCGTCGATCAGCACCCTGGCGCCAAGGTGTTGACCTACATCAATGCGTCGGCTGAAGTGAAGGCCATGAGTGACTTGATCTGCACCTCGGCCAACGCGGTGAAGATGGTCAACCACTTCAAGGGTGAAGACATTATCTTCGCGCCGGACCGACATCTTGCGCGCTTTGTGGGCAAGGAAGCGAACCGTTCAGATCTGATCGTCTGGCAAGGCGCGTGCGTGGTGCACGAACTGTTCAGCGCGAAGGGGCTCGCGAAGCTTCGAATCCAACACCCCGACGCGGAAGTTCTCGCCCACCCCGAATGCGATCAAGCGGTGCTCGATCAAGCGGACTTCATTGCGTCGACGACCGGTATCATCAAGCGCGCAGTGGAAACGCCGGAACGCGTTTCGATTATCGCAACCGAGGACGGCGTGTTTCACTCGATCTTGAAGCAGGTTCCCGGCAAGGTGCTCTATCAAGCGCCGGGGATGGACGAGAGCTGCGCGTGCAACCAATGCCCGTACATGCGGTTGAATACGCTCGAGAAGCTCTACCTCGCCTTGCGCGACCTTTCGCCGCAAGTCGAAGTCAAGGAGCCTATTCGTGCGAAAGCGCTGGTTCCGATCGAGCGCATGCTCTCGCTGTCTTAAGCGGGCGGTGCGGTCGAAACCGCCGTGGGCAGGGTCGACCTCTGGAAGCCAGCCGCGTTCACGTAGCACGTCGAGTCATTCGCGCTGGGTCGTCGCGCTGAACGTTACGGGCTTCGAGGCTGTCGTCGAGTTCCCAGCCGCTCCTTTCAACCTGCGCTTTTGCGGGCGGCGTTATGCGGAACCCGCCGCTAGAACTCGTACGCCGCCTTGAGTTCCGCGTCGCCCTCGGCCAACATTTGCGCGAGGTCGATCATGACCTTGCACTGCTTCACCGTGGCGTCGTCCTGCATCTTGCCGTCGATCATGGCGGTGCCGGATCCGTCGCCCATGGCCTCGACAACCTGCTTGGCCCACAATACTTCTTCGGGCGGCGGGCTGAAAACACGCTTTGCGATCGCGATCTGCGCCGGGTGGAGACTCCATGCTCCAACGCAGCCCATCAAGAACGAATTGCGGAACTGATCTTCGCAGGCGAGTTCGTCTTTGATATCACCGAACGGGCCGTAGTAGGGATAGATGCCGTTGGCCGCGCAAGCGTCGACCATCCGCGCCATCGTGTAATGCCACAGGTCCTGCTGGGCACTGATGCGCGAAGAGTCCGGCTGTCCTTCCTCCGGATCGGTGCGCACAAGGTAACCCGGGTGCCCCCCGCCAACGCGGGTCGTCTTCATGCGGCGACTCGCGGCGAGGTCGGCGGGGCCAAGAGACAAGCCCTGCATGCGGGGCGACGCGGCACAAATTTCTTCAACGTTCGTCATTCCGAGTGCAGTTTCGAGGATGGCGTGTAGCTGAATAGGCTTTGACAACCCTGCTTTGGCTTCGAGCTGCGCGAGCAGGCGATCCATATAGTGGATGTCCCAAGCGCCTTCGACCTTGGGAACCATGATGACGTCAAGCTTGTCACCGACTTCGAGCACGAGACGCGTTACGTCGTCGAGCATCCATGGTGAGTCCAGGCTGTTGATACGTGTCCAGAGCTGGCAGTTTCCGAAGTCGGTGCCTTTGGCAATCTTGATCAGGCCTTCGCGCGCAGCTTCTTTCTTTTCAAATTGAATAGCGTCTTCGAGGTTGCCGAGCAGCACGTCACATTTTGTCGCGATCTGCGGGACCTTGTCGACCATCTTGGGATTACTCGGGTCGAAGAAGTGGATCATGCGCGAAGGGCGCAACGGAATCTCGCGAAGGGGCGCAGGGGCACCGAGGGCGAGGGGCTGAAAGAAATCTTTGGCGCTTCTCATAGGGGGTTCTCCTGATTCGGCGCGTACTTTATGACGTCCATTCCCTTCAAGCAAGACGTGCGAGAATGTGTAGCAGAATGACAGGGTTCAGTGTCGGGGTGATCTCTAAACCGGATTCAATGATCGGCCAAATGCTTACAGGAGATGAATCAGAGCGACGGCGTCGAAGTCGTCGCAACGGCAAATGACGATGCCGGTGCGATCCGCATGGTTCGAGAGCAACTCGCTAAACGCGTTGCCGCTCAGCGCGAGGCGAAGGTCTTCATCGGCGAAGCTTTGGTTAATGAAAAGGGGGCAATTGGAGAAGGCTGTTTGCCACGTGGCTCCATCAGTTCCGAGTCGATCAAGCGCCATTTGCTTTGGACCAACGCAGGTTGGTCGCCGAACGCAACGACAACCTCGCCGCACTCGAACGCGCAGACGTCGAGCCTCGTCCCGGCCCACCGCGACACGATTGTCAGCTAGAAGATGGCATCGTGTTCCAACGGGCCGACATCGCGGACCCCTACCCCGACTTACGCCGTGTAGTGCGACCGCCGCTTGACGACGACTTGCCGGTCGAGCTCGAAGATCTTCGTCTTCTTATAGCCCTCGGGTGCGTCGTCGTGGGTTGCCCCTTCTTCAGCGTCGAACTTGTGACCGTACAAACGGGTCTCGACGATGCCGAGGTCTTCCCGGGTGGGGTGGTCGCGCTTCGCGAGGATCTCAGTCGAAGCAAAGACCGTTTCGCCGCCGGCGAGCGGTGCCGTGTGACGACCGGTCGTATAGATGCTGTCGCCAAAGCTGTTGTCGCCGATGTCCGGACCCGAAATGCCCAAGCAAAGCGAAAACGGAATGCCACCGTACACAACAAGCTGCCCGCCGAGATAGCGACTCGGGTTCAAGTCGATCATGTGCTGGTTGCAATGCACCTGTGACGTGTTGTCGAGAATGCCCGTCAGGTGAATGTGTTCGTTTGTCACCGTGCGCCCACGCGAATGCGCGAGCAACGTGCCGACTTCGAAGTCTTCGAAGTAACCGTCGTCACCGCCGAGATGAGCGATGCCTTCGTAGTCGGACTTGGCGCCATACTTCGGGAGCCACAAGTCGCATTCAATATCGTCGGGCTCGACATCAAAACCTTCGACGACCGCGTCGTCATCACCTTTGAAGACTTGTACTTTGCGTTCGAAGGTCAACACGATCGCTTCATCGGCACTGCCGATGTTTTTGCGCGCAGTCGACTGCACGTGAACGATGCCGAGGTTAGGGCGACTCGACGAAGTTCGAACGCCAAGGATCTTGGTTTCAACTTCGATGGTGTCGCCGGGATAAACCGGTGCTCCGAATCGCATGTTGATGTATTCGAGATTCGCGCGCGCGTTTTCAGAAATGTCGCCGACGGTCTGACTGAACGCGACCAGCATGACCAAGCCGGGCGGGCAGACGAGATCGCGGTAGCCATGGGCCTGCGCGTAGCGTCGGTTTTTTGAAAACGGGTGCGTGGTGAAAGAAAAGTCGCCGAAGGTTGCGAGCAAGCCCTCGGTCACGGTTTTGCCGCCGCGATGTTTCAGGATTTGACCAGGACCAAAATCTTCAAGGAAATTGCCGGTCTTCTTGTGGATGATGCGCAGGTTCGTACTCATTGCCGCTCCTTGTTCAGAGGGCCGGGACATTAGCAAGCCCGCGTGTGATCGTGGCTTTTTGGCTTCATTTGGCTGTTGCTGGAATTGTGACGCATCGAAACCCTACCAATAGATCAAAAATCACCTAAACATACGGTCCGCCGCGAAGGGGGAATCCGTCTGGGATTCCCCGGGCAGGTCCAATCAGCCTTCGCAAAGGCGGTCAAATATTTCGGTCGTAGGCCACGGTTGTGGCAACTGGAGTGATGAAGTGATCATCGGAGTCCCAAAGGAAATCGCCACTGGCGAACGCCGCGTGGCCCTGGTGCCCGAAGGCGTAAAGGCCCTGAAGAAACTCGGAGTCGACGTACTTATCGAAACGGGCGCAGGCGTAGAAGCCGGATTTACGGACCAAAGCTACACAGATGAAGACGCCAAGATCGCGTCGTCGGCAGCTGAGGTTTTTAACAGCGCTGACATCGTGATCAAGATCGCGCCGCCGCAGGTGGGGGGCCCGACGGGCAACGAGATCGAAGCCCTGCGTGAAGGGTCGGCGGTCATCTCGCTAATGAAGCCCTTGGATCTCCCCGAGTTGGCTGCCCAACTTGCGGCACGCAAGGTCACCGCGTTTTCGACGGAGCTGATGCCGCGTATTACGCGCGCTCAGTCGATGGACGTTCTTTCGTCTCAGAGCACGATCGCGGGTTATCGCGCGGTGCTCATGGCCGCGATGGCGCTACCTCGGGTGTTCCCGATGATGGTGACGGCGGCCGGTACGCTGCGCCCCGCCAAGGCCTTCGTGATTGGTGCAGGCGTTGCGGGCTTGCAAGCGCTCGGCAGTGCCAAGCGCATTGGCGCGGTCACTTCCGCGTATGACACCCGCGTCGCGGTTCGCGAACAAGTCCAGAGTGTCGGTGCCAAGTTCATCGAACTCGACCTCGACACGGGCGACAGCGAAGACAAGGGCGGTTACGCGAAGGCCGAGACCGAAGAGTTCTACATCAAGCAGCGCGAAGAACTCGGCAAGCACGTGGCCCTCGCTGACGTCGTCATTACGACGGCTCTGGTTCCCGGTCGCGACGCACCGCTTCTTATTACTGCCGACGCAGTGCGCAAGATGCGACCCGGCTCCGTGATTGTAGATCTCGCCGCAGAAAAGGGCGGCAACTGCGAACTCACCGAACCGGACAAGACCATCATGGTGAACGGCGTGACGATCATTGGTGACACGAACTTGCCCGCGCACGTTCCCGCGCATGCGAGCCAGATGTTTTCCAAGAACCTCACGACCTTCCTCGACCATCTGATCGCCGACGGCAAACTTGTCATTGACCGCGAAGATGAGATCACCGCAGGCACGTTGACTGCCTACGAGGGTGAAGTCACCAACGAAATGATCCGGCAGCGCCTGGAAGGAAACGGCTAGGCAACGGATACGCCGTCGATTTTTGAGAATCCAGTTTTAGGTACCCAGTCCAGTGCGCCGCAGCGATGTGGGCACAGGAATTCGGGAAGGAGAAGGTTCATGCTCGAAGCCCCCGCCATTGCATCGCTGACCATCCTGGTCCTCGCGCTGTTCGTCGGCGTCGAAATTATTACGAAGGTACCGCCGTTGCTTCACACGCCGCTCATGAGCGGAAGTAACGCGATTTCCGGCATTACGATCGTTGGCGCGATCCTCGCCGCCGGTAGCGATGCCGGCATGTTGTCTACCGTGTTGGGCTTCATCGCGATCGTGATGGCGACCGTCAACGTGGTCGGCGGGTTCCTGGTGACCAACCGCATGCTTGCGATGTTCAAGCCGAAGAAGCCGAGTCAATCATGAGCGAATCCTTCCTACAGTCAGCAAACTTTATTCAGTCGGCGTATCTCGTTGCGGCGGTCATGTTCATTCTTGGCCTGCGCAACCTTTCGTCTCCCAAAACTGCGGTTCGCGGCAACATCCAAGCCGCCATCGGCATGTTCATCGCCATTGTCGCGACGCTGCTCGACGCCAACGTGGTTAGCTATGGCGTGATCATCGGCGGCATTGTTGTGGGTTCTGCGCTTGGCGCACTTCTCGCGCTTCGCATCGAAATGACCGCGATGCCACAGATGGTCGCATTGCTAAACGGTTTCGGTGGTGCTGCTTCTGCACTCGTGGCTTCCGCTGAGCTCTTGAGCCAGCCGGAAACCGGCGCGGTGCACGACGGCATCGTCCCCTTCGCCATCGTCGCTTCGGTCTTGATCGGTTCGGTTACGATGACCGGTAGTGCCGTTGCCTTCGCGAAGCTCCAGGAGCTGGTCGGCAGTGGTGCGTTGACGTACCCCGGACAGCAGTTCGTAAACGGTGCTCTCGGCATTGCCCTCTTGGTTCTCGGCGGCGTCGTCATGATGGACACCGGCAACTTCGGTGCCTTCTACGGCGTCATCGGCTTGTCGCTTCTACTCGGTGTGCTGCTCGTGATTCCGATCGGCGGCGCGGACATGCCGGTTGTGATCTCGCTGCTTAACTCGTACTCCGGCCTCGCGGCTTGTGCGACGGGCTTCGTGCTCGACAACAGCACGCTCGTGATCAGTGGTTCGTTGGTCGGCGCTTCGGGTTTGATCCTCACACAGATCATGTGTGTGGCGATGAACCGGTCTCTCGGCAACGTGTTGTTCGGTGCCTTTGGTGCCGCAGCCGTGAGTGAGGGAAGCACCGGGGAAGCCGGCGCTCAGGATCAGGGCAACGTGGTTGCCTACACGCCGCAAGATGCAGCGGTGATCTTCTCGAACGCCCAGTCGGTCATCGTGGTGCCGGGTTACGGCATGGCGGTTGCGCAGGCGCAGCACGCAGTGCGCGATCTCGCCGACACGCTGGTCGAGAAGGGCATCTCGGTGAAGTTCGCGATCCATCCTGTTGCAGGCCGCATGCCGGGTCACATGAACGTGTTGCTCGCGGAAGCAGACGTCCCTTACGAGCGCTTGGTCGAGATGGACGAGATCAACCCCGAGTTCCCGGAAACCGACGTCGCGATCGTCATCGGCGCCAACGACGTCGTGAACCCTTCGGCGCGGGAAGAGAAGAGCAGCCCGATCTACGGCATGCCGATCCTCAACGTCGATTCGGCCGAACACGTCTTCGTGATCAAGCGCAGCATGAACCCCGGCTTCGCAGGCATTCAGAACCCGTTGTTCTTCAAGGACAATACGATGATGATCTTTGGCGATGCCAAAAAGGTCGTCGTGTCGTTGGCTGAGGCCGTGCGCAACTATTAAGTCACGCAAGCGGCATCCACAAAGCCACATCCACAAAGCCAAGCAACCCGGGTTCCTCGGGGACTTCTTCTGAAATCGACGGGAGAGTCGGCCGAGAGGCGGGTGTCCCGTGCTGTTTCGGTTGCGCGGGCTGCTGTATGGCCGCCCCCAGTGGGCCGGCTGTTCCGCCACAAATGGCTCCGAGATGCCACTCCTATGGCATGAAGAGAAAACCTGCGGCGCGATTTGTGGCCCTGATGGCGGGAAGCTTCCTGCTCGTCTCGCCCGCCCACGCGTTCACGGCATGCATCAGCCCTTGCAGTGACTTCGGTGGGGCTGTGCCCGGTGGTCCAATTCATGATCTGGTTGAGCTGACCGATCTGAGTGACTTGGCGACGCAGGGAGTCGACGGGCTTGTCTTCGAAGTGGGGGGCGAAGGGCTCACGATCAACGTAGACGGTGATCTCGTATTGCATGTCCCGTCTGGCGAAATTGTCGCAACGGCTCTTCGATTGAGCGCGTTAGAGACACTTGAAATCAATATCACGTCGATCGACGTTGCCGATACATTGAGCCTCTGCGGGCAGCCGACGTGTCTCCCCTTTGCATCAGACCTCCCGCGATTCACCGGCGATCCATTCCACGTAACCTGGTTTGGCACGGACGTTGGTGAGCTCAACTTTTCTGCGACGGGAAGTATCCTTGTGACGCAGACTCCGATTCCAGAACCCGGGACGGGGGGCATGATCGCAGCCGGTCTAGTCGGACTCGCGGGGCGTCGGCATGCGCGGATCTTCGCGTAATGGGTTTGGATCACAGGTCACACGGCCTGCCGCGGTGTCCACGTTCTTCACGCTTTCGGGGTTCCTCATTACGGGGCTACTCGTTCGTGAATGGAACGAGACCCAGGGCATAAGCCTGGCTGCGTTTTGGGGTAGGCGACTGCGGCGTCTGCTCCCGGCATCATTGTTGGTGCTCTTTGCGATCGCCGTAGCGGACAGCATTCGCGCGAACTCAGCGGCGCTTGAGCGGCGGAGCCAGCCGAGCGTTCGTGGGGTTTCTCGCGCTGGGCCCAGAGGGCTTTACCGAAGGAACCTGGGACCCCGCACGACGACGTCAAATGAACGAGTACGCGCTGCCCGCGCTTGTCGCACGCCGGCCGCAAACCATTTCGCTTTCCCACCACTGCGTTAAGATCCGGCCTTCCCAAACCCAGCGCCCCATAACATCAAACCCCGCACGTCCGTGTGATGCCTTGCTGCGTCGCAACGCTGTGTGCGCCGAGGAAGCCCGTGTCTACCCGTGAGGCCGTGAACATAATAGAAGAACCGGCCGAAGTGCATGACGTGCTGGATGGCGTGGTAAATCGAGAGGCGACGGACGAAGAACTCGCGGCCGAAGCCGAAGCCGTAATCGCAACACCCGGTAGCCTCGGCCAGGCGCCCGGCATCTTGCAGCTCGCATGGCCCGCGGTGCTAGGCAACTTGCTGATGAGCATCGTTGGCATTGTGGGCATCAAGGTTGTGGGCGTGCTCGGTACCGAAGCCGTTGCCGCCGTGACAACCGGACACCGCATCTTCTTCATTTCGCAAGGCGTGTTGATGGCGCTTACCGCCGGCACCACCGCCATGGTCGCTCGGGCCTGGGGGGCTGGGGACGAAGACGAAGCGGGCAGGATTGTCCGTGCGTCGGTCGTCATTGGTGTCGGGCTTGCCGTAGGACTCGCGATCCCCTGCATTGTGTTCGCTGATGGCTTGGTCGGGATCTTCAAACTTGACCCGGAGACCCTCGAAAGTGCGGCCACGTTTATCCGCTGGATCAGCGTCTTTAACATTGGCTTTGCCCTCACCATGGTGATCGGCAGTGCGGTGCGCGCAGCCGGCGACACCATTACGCCTCTGTGGATTGGCGCCGTAACCAACGTGGTCAACGTGTTCTTGCTCTATGGCATGGTGTACGGCCGCTACGGCTTCCCCGAGCTTGGGGTTCGGGGTGCAGCACTCGCCAGTGGCATCGCGTTCGCAGTGGGTGCAGTGATTTCGCTCGTCATGTGGATGAAGGGTTGGCTGATCATCGGCGTGGGTACGGGCCCCGCTCTTACGAAGAAGCGCTTTCGCCAACTCATCCGCATTGGTCTCCCCGCTGGCGCAGAACAATTTGTCTTGCAGGTAGGCTTCGTGGCCTTCCTTTACATCGTTGCGTTCTACGGCACCGCACCTTACGCGGCGTACGGCATTGGCGTGCAGCTGCTCTCACTTTCGTTCGTGATCGGCTTTGGCTTCGCGATCGCGGCTTCGACCTTAGTTGGACAAAAGCTCGGTGCCCTCGATCCCGAAGGCGCCGCCCGCAGTGGCTGGCGCGCCATGTGGCTTTCCGTCGGCGCCATGACGGTGATCGGCGCCATCATCATCGCCACCGCAGAAACCACCGCGGCCATGATGATCGACGACCCCGAAGTCATCCGTCTCACGGTTGTCTTTATTTACATCCTCGGCGCAGTACAGCCGCTGATGGCGATGGAGTTTGCACTGGGCGGAGCCTTGCGCGGCGCGGGTGACACGCGGTTCCCCATGATCGCAACACTAACGGGACTCATACTCGTACGCGGCAGCGTGGCTGCGTTGGGGGCCTACCTCGGGCTGAGTGTCGAATGGATCTACGCGGCATTGATCGTCGACTATATCGTCAAGGCATCGCTACTCGCGTGGCGCTTCCGCCAAGACAAGTGGAAGCTGATCGAAATTTAGGCGTGCCGCTCTAGATGCGACGTTAGTCGTCGCGCGGTTCGGGCTTGGGTCGCTTGTCGAAGAACTCTTTGAGTAGCGCCTTTGAACCGGCGGCCATCGACTGCCGGCGCATTGGGTCACGTCCGTTGTAGCCGAGTCGCTTGCCTTCGAAGTCGACGTAGGCGCCGCCCGCTTCGTGCACGAGGAAGTCGCCGGCGCACACGTCCCATTCGTTCTTGGGTTTTACCGAAAGGTTGAAGTCAAACTCGCCGCAGGCGACTAGCGCTAGCTTCCATGCGATGGAGCCTGTTGGGACGAGCTCGCCGAATAGCGCGTCGTAGGGTTCGAGTTTGCCGTCGCGCTCTTCGCTGCGTGAGGCAGCGACGCGGGCACTGCCTAAAGACGAACACGTTGCAAGGCTGGTGGGCTCACCGTTCTTTGTAACGCCGGCGCCAAGACGTCCCGCCACGGTGACGTTCTCGATCGGGTTGTGAACAACACCGAGTACCGGCTCGCCGTCGACCGCGAGGCCAATCGAAACCGCGAACTCCGGAATCTTCTTTGTAAACTCCCGCGTGCCATCAATCGGGTCGATGATCCAAACCCGCGAGCATTTGAGCCGCGAAAGATCGTCTTCGGACTCTTCGGTAAGAAGCCCGTCGCCGGGGTAAGCATCGCGAAGCGCGTTCCGAATGAACGCATCGGCATCAAGGTCTGCCTGGGTAACCGGGTTGTCCTTGCTCTTCTCCCAAGTCTCGACGCCTTCGCGGTAATACCGCGCGATCAATTCGCCGGCGCCCCGCGCAACATCGAGCGCGCACGCGAGTTCTTCCGTGTAGGCCGCCGCATCCCCGTCGCGTTCGTTCGTCGTCATCAGGCCGCCCAGTATACTGCCCTCCGTGGGAGCGCAGATCTGCGAGTTCGGCTTCTTGGTCACCCATACGAAGGAATCCCAGGAGTCGCTGTCGCCCGTGGATGCACTCCAGATCTTGAAAGAAGGAAATCAACGCTGCTGCGCGAACCTCCGGCAACGCGGAGTTCGTCGAGGCCGTTTCCCATGAGAATGTTGGCCAAGCGGTGAACGCGATGTCTGAACGAAGCGACGTGTTGATGGGGATGCAAGCCTCTGGCACCATCAACATCGTAGGGGCGATGTACGATGGCTCCGTAGCGTTTCTGGACGATCCTTCGTGATCGTGCACGTGAAGACACGACAACAGGGGACAACAGACGACTACAGGGGACAACAGGGGACACGTCTTCGCTTCGAACCGCGCTGCAGCTACGAACCCATGTCCCACGTCGGTCGTGGCACTCGCCTCGATCGAAACGGAGTCACGAGCTTGCGAGACCCGGCTGCCAGGACTTTCCGTGGCAGCACCCATCACCCTCTACTTATTATTGAAATGATGCGTTAATGGATTGGATCAGAAGGCGTTTTGCAGGAAATCTACAAGGTGATTTGTTCGGCGGTGTGACCGCCGGCATTGTGGCGCTGCCGCTGGCACTCGGCTTTGGTGTTGCCTCCGGCTTGGAAAATGGCGCTGCTGCTGGGCTCTACGGCGCGATCGCGGTCGGTCTCTTTGCCGCTCTGTTCGGCGGCACTCCGTCCCAGATCTCGGGCCCCACCGGACCGATGACCGTGGTCGTCGCCGGCATCGTGGGTTCCCTGACGGGCGACGTGGCTTGGATCTTTGCGCTGGTCGCGCTGTCTGGCGTTATCCAGGTTGTGCTGGGGATCCTGCGCGTCGGCCACTACATCCATTACGTTCCCTACCCCGTGATCTCCGGCTTTATGAGCGGCATCGGGGCCATCGTGATCGTTCTTCAGCTCGCGCAGTTAGTCGGGCACGACCCGGCAAGCGGCACCGTTGCGGCACTGCAAAGCATCCCCAGCGACTTCCAGAACATCAACCCGTCAGCGCTCTTGCTGGGCCTTTGCACGATCGCAATCGTCTACGCCTCGCCTCGTTTTACGAAGGTTGTTCCCGGCACACTGATCGCGCTCTTGGTCGTAACCGCAGGCTCCGTCATGCTCGGCGTTGATGTCCCGCGTATCGGCGAAATTCCTCGCGGGCTCCCCACCCCGAGCATCCCCGATTGGGACTTCGCAAAATTCCAACTCATCCTGGTGCCCGCAGTGATGCTCGCCCTGGTCGGAAGCATCGACTCCTTGCTGACCTCGTTGGTTGCGGACTCGGTGACCAAGACCCGACACGACAGCGAACGCGAACTCACAGGGCAGGGGATCGGAAACATTGTCGCAGGTCTCTTCGGTGGGCTACCGGGAGCGGGCGCCACCATGCGGACGGTCGTCAACGTCCGGTCTGGCGGCAGGACACATCTTTCTGGCGTGATTCACTCGATATTGCTGCTGGCCATCTTGCTTGCCCTCGGCCCACTCGCGTCGTTGATTCCGATGTCCGTCTTGGCCGGCATCTTGATCACCGTTGGGATCGGCATCGTGGACACAAAGGGTTTGAATCACGTCCGCCGAGCCCCTCGTGGAGATGCGGCGGTGATGGTCACCGTGTTTGGGCTCACAGTATTTGTCGACCTGATGTGGGCCGTCGCGGTGGGCATGGTCATGGCGAGCATGATCCTGCTCAAGCGCCTGAGCGACATCGACCCGGCAACCCATTCCCCCTTGATCGACATTGCGGCGCATCGGCCTTGGATTCCGGCTCTCGAAGCGTCCGAAGAGGTGCTCTCGAGCGTCTACCTGGTTGAGATCCATGGATCCTTGTTCTTCGGCAACGCGGGTCCGCTGCAACGAAAACTTGGCGGCATCCAAAACGCGCGAGCCATCGTGCTGCATATGGGGGACGTGCGTTACCTGGATCAATCTGGTGTGTACGCGCTCGCCGATCTCATCGAAGACATGCAGGGGGGCGGCACCGAGATCTACATTGCCGAACTGCATGACGAGCCCCGCGAATGTCTTGCCCAGCTGGGCGTTGCACCTGGCAACATTCCCGGCTCCCACATATTTGACCGAGCCGAAGACGCGGTACAAGCCGCCGCTCACGCCGCCGCTCACGTCGACGATGGTCGCATCGCGCCAGACGTTTCTTGACAGAGGGAGCAGGCCACCACCTAAGGGCACAGGCTGATCGGGCGCTGTACCGAATCGCCACTCGCCGGACCCAAGCCCTGGAGGCATGATGAAGGTCGGTCGATCCTCGGCGAGTTCCCACCGAAAACATAGAACTCGATTCTCGCGGAAGCACCGGGGCGGCACGCCTGCGTGCGAACGCAAGACAACTGGGAGGGTCCGGTTCGCAATGCTCGTTGCGACAGATCTCGGTGATCTTGTAGCAGTCGAACGCTAGCTTTAGGTGGCCTCCCGTCATGGACGGGCATGTCATCACCACGTAAAAAGGGAACCCAATTGATTCGATTTCGATCTCAGTGCGCAGTCGCGTGCATGTTTCCCTTGTCTCTTTTGATCTACTCCTCGATCGCACTCGCCGGAACCGAAGCCGACGCAGAAGGTTGGAAAGCCCGGAAGATTAACGATCACCTGCCCGGCTGGGTGTCGCTCACCGCCGAGCATCGAACCCGCTATGAATACCTCGACGACGAGTTTCGCGAAGTCGCGAGTGACGAGAGGGGCGACCGTGAGATCCTGGTTCTGCGGACCCTCATCAATGGACGCGTCAAGGTTGCAGAGGGCCTCTGGCTCGGCGCCGAGTTCGAAGATTCTCGGGCCGAAGTCAACGACGACACGTTGCTCGACACGTCAATCGTAAACGCCGCCGAACTCTTGCGCGCTTACGTCGAATACACCCACCAAGACGTCATGGGCGGCACGGTCACGGCACAGGGCGGACGGATCACCATGGACGTCGGCAGCCGACGGTTCGTTGCACGGAACCGCTATCGAAATACGATCAACGGGTTCACCGGGATCGATGTTCAATGGAAGGGCGAAGGCGGAACCGAGCTGCGCGGGTTTTGGACGCTCCCGGTTATTCGCAAGCCGGGTAACGATCGCCCCGAAGAACTCAAAGACAACAAAGTGAAGTTTGATGACGAGGACATCGATCTTCAGTTCTGGGGTCTCTTTGCAGGCCTGGATCTCCCGCGGGTCGGCCGCGGCGAGTTCTTCTTTTTCGGCCTTCACGAAAACGGCGAACTGGGTGGTGCCCCCACGAAAAAACGCGATATCTACACACCCGGCTTTCGAGTGTTTGAAAAGCCAGCGCCTAGCCAATTCGACTACGTGTTTGAAACTGCGTTGCAGTTCGGAAGGGCCCGCGAGTCCAAAGGAACGGATCCGCGCTCTGATCATTTTGCCCACTTCCACCATCTAGAATTCGGCTACACGTTTGATGTGCGTTGGTCGCCGCGAGTCGCCTTCCAATACGACTATGCGATGGGAGACCAGAGCCCGTCCGACGGCGACAGCGGCCGCTTCGACACGCTCTACGGCGCGCGGCGGTTCGACTTTGGCCCGACTGGCATCTATGGCCCGTTCGCACGCAACAACCTCAACACGCCTGGGATTCGCCTGCAGCTGAAGCCCTCAAAAACAGTCACGTCGTTTTTGTCGTTTCGGTCCTTCTTCCTCGCGGAAAGCAAAGACACATGGGTGAAGTCGGGCGTTCGAGACGCAGACGGAAATTCAGGGGATTATCTGGGCTCTCAGTTCGAGATGCGGCTGCGATGGAACATCCTTCCGGGCAACCTCAAGTTCGAGGCGGGCTACGCACATGTCTTTGATGGCGAGTTCATTCAGGACGCGCCAAATTCCAGCCGCCCCGGCGACTTCAACTACGTCTACACGCAAATGGTGATCAGTATCTAGGCGAGACGCGACGATAGAAATCTACGTCCGGGGCGATTCGTAATTTGACACTTGCAAGCCGCCGTGATGGAGGCCGAACGAATCACAGCGGACTAGCCTTTGAAACGAAGCCGCTCCCCCCTCAATACCCCGACACATAAGGCAACGCATTCCCGGTTGCCTCAATCCCATCGCCCGCATCCAACAACAACCCCATCGCGTCCCAAGTCCCTTCCAACAACTGAACCCGGGTTCCATCCGCGATGCCCGCGGTAAGCGTCCCATCGCGATACGTGATCGTCCTTGCATCAATGTCGATCGTCACTTCCTGCGTCGGATCAAGCTCAACACTATCCATCAACTTGGTCAGATCGCCATCGGGAAGCGTCACGCAAATAAGCCCCATTGCGGTGCAGTTGCCCGCGAAGATCTCCGCGAATGAACCCCCGATGAAACCGTTGAAGCCGTAACGCATAAGCGCCTGCGGAGCGTGCTCGCGGGATGAACCACAACCGAAGTTTTTGCCCACGATCAAGATCTGCGCGCCTACATAGGCTTCGTTGTCGAGCGCGTGGTTTCCCTTGGCCGCTTTGCGGGCGTCTTCAAAGAGATGCTCGCCCATGGTGTCGAAGGTCACTTCTTTCATGAAGCGGGCGGGGATGATGCGGTCGGTGTCTACGTCATCGCCGCGCGATACACAGGCGCGGCCTTTTACGTTTTCGATTTTTCGTGCGGCCATGTTTAGAGGACCTCCCTTACGTCGACGACTTTGCCCGCAATGGCGGCGGCGGCGACCATGGCGGGGGACATGAGCAGGGTGCGTCCGGTGGGCGAACCTTGTCTGCCTTGGAAGTTGCGGTTGCTTGAAGATGCGCAGATCTCGCGACCCTGCAGTTTGTCGGGGTTCATGGCCAGGCACATGGAACAGCCGGGTTCACGCCACTGGAAGCCGGCTGCGCGAAAGATTTCGTCGAGGCCTTCGTCTTCGGCCATCTTGGCAACTTCGTGCGAGCCAGGGACCACGAGTGCGCGGACGCCTTCTTTTACCTTGCCCGTCTTTGCGACTCGGGCGGCTTCGCGCATGTCGGAAATGCGGCCGTTGGTGCAAGAGCCAATGAACGCCACGTCAATGGGCGTGCCCGCCAAGCGCTTGCCCGGGGTCAAGTCCATGTAGTCGAGGGCTTCGGAGATGCTGGCGCGTTCTTCGTCCGGCACGTCGGCCGCGCTCGGGATACGGTCGTTGACACCGAGGTTCTGGGAAGGGTTGATGCCCCAGGTCACCGTGGGTTCGATGGAGGAGCCGTCGAGTTCGAACGCGTCGTCAAACACGGCGTCGGCGTCGCTCGCCATGGCGCTCCATTGCACGACTGCGCGGTCGAAGGCTTCGCCTTGGGGCGAGCGAGGGCGGCCGCGCAAGTATTCGAAAGTGATTGGGTCGGGGTTCACGTAGCCGCAGCGTGCGCCGCCTTCGATCGCCATGTTGCAGAGCGTCATGCGTTCTTCCATCGACATGGCGTCGATCACCGGGCCCGCGTATTCGTACGCGTAGCCGACGCCGCCGTTGACGCCGAGCTCACGAATGATCGCGAGCGTGACGTCTTTTGCGTAGACCCCCGGGCCAAGCTTGCCCGTCACGTTCACGCGGCGAACCTTCAAGCTCGCCATCGCAAGGGTCTGGGTGGCGAGGACGTCGCGCACCTGGCTGGTGCCGATGCCAAATGCGATCGCGCCAAACGCACCGTGAGTCGAAGTGTGGCTGTCGCCGCAGGCGATCGTCATGCCGGGCTGGGTCAAACCCTGCTCGGGGCCGATCACGTGCACGATGCCTTGCTGGCCGCTCGCTACGTCGAACAACTCGATATCGTAGTCGCGGCAGTTGTTTTCGAGCTCGCTCATCATGGCTTCGGCCATGGGGTCAGAAAGCGGGCGAATGCGGGTGTCGGTCGGGATGATGTGGTCCACGGTCGCAAAAGTTCGCTTCGGGAAGCGCACGCCCAGGCCCAGCTCGCGAATCATCGCGAAGGCTTGCGGGCTCGTGACCTCGTGAATGAGGTGTGTGCCAATGAAGAGCTGGGTCTGGCCCGTCGTCAGCTCGCGCACGGTGTGGGCGTCCCAGACTTTCTGGTAAAGGGTCTTCGGTGTTTTGCTGTCGCTCATCGCGATTTCTCCGGGGCTACTCGGGCCCGCAGTTCGGGGTGTAGATCGGGGTGTAGATCGAGGTGTAGTTTGAGGTGTAGATCGGGGCTTCGTGTCGATGTCATTCGATGTGTCTTTGTGTGCAGAGCCAGGGGGCAGATCGAAACCTGGGTGCCCGGACCCGTGCGTCGCGTGCTGACGCGCCTAAGGTCCAGAATCACCCCCCATTGCACTGCCGCGATCTCGAATGCGGCTTGAGTAGAGGGCTGATGAACGGGGGGCTTGATAGCACGCGAGGGGCCGTGCGGCATCGCGCGGGGCATTTTGCGAAACAGCGTTGTGGTACCCGCGGGTGAATTGGGGGGCAACACAAAGGCAGTCGCGGGCGCAAAATCGCGTGTTAGGATTCGCCGCCTCGGGGTGTAGCTCAGGTTGGTAGAGCGCGAGCTTTGGGAGTTCGAAGTCGGGGGTTCGAATCCCTCCACCCCGACCAAGTGGTCTCGCACTTGGCCCCGCGGCTGCGACGCCGTTCGTCTTGGCAGCGCCCCCCGTCTCAAATCCCAACCGCCGTGTTCCATTGGCTTGGGCTCCGCGCGGCGCCTCCAATCGCGACATTTCTGTAGTAAGGTCAACGTGAATTGGGCCCCCCCAAACCAACCGCGCACTCGCTTCACCCCATGTTCCGTTTGCGCACTGCCTGATACGTCAAAGACAGTCGCCGCTTGCGCCCCCAC
This sequence comes from Myxococcales bacterium, assembly GCA_012960035.1. Lineage (GTDB taxonomy): Bacteria > Myxococcota_A > UBA9160 > UBA9160 > UBA4427 > DUBZ01. Next base: position 164,183 of record DUBZ01000070.1, read on the forward strand.
ACGCCTGCGTCTCCATCGTCGACGACGCTTCGCGAGGATCCATGCCGATCGATCTCACTCCCCAGCTCCGCGAGCAAATCGAAAACACAATCCGCTTTCTATCGGTTGATGCAGTGCAGAAGGCGAACAGTGGGCACCCCGGTGCACCCATGGCGCTCGCTGGCCCGGTGTTCGAACTGTGGAACTCGCAGATGCGCTTCGATCCCGGAGACCCCGACTGGCCACTGCGCGACCGCTTCGTTCTTTCGAACGGCCACGCTTCTATGCTTTTGTACTCGCTACTCCACTTGTGGGGTTACGAAGTTTCGCACGAAGACATCGTCAACTTCAGACAGCTCGGTTCGAAGACACCGGGGCATCCTGAATACGGCGAAACCCCGGGCGTTGAAATTACGACGGGTCCGCTCGGGCAGGGCATCTCGCACGCAGTCGGCATGGCGCTCGCGGGTCGCATGACCGCAGCCCAGTTTGGCTCGACCCGTGGCGACGACGAAGGCGCTCCTGGCAGCCACATGATTTACGGCGTGGTGGGCGACGGCGACTTGATGGAAGGCATATCGGGCGAAGCGAGTTCGCTGGCCGGGCACCTTGGCGTCGGCAACCTCGTCTTCATGTACGACGACAACAAGATCACCATCGACGGCAAGACCGAAATCGCCTTTACCGAAAACGTAAAGATGCGATACGAGGCCTACGGCTGGCACGTGATCGACGGCATTGACGGCCGCGACTCCGCTGGCGTTCGCGCGGCTCTCGAACGCGGCAAGGCTGAAACCGACCGCCCCACGATGATCATCGTGAGCACGGTGATCGGCCTCGGCAGCAAGGCCATCGAAGGCACGAGCAAGGCCCACGGCAACCCGCTCGGCAACGTTGAGATCCCGCTCGCCAAAGCCAACATGGGTTGGCCGACCGAGCCCGAATTCTTGGTGCCCGACGAAGTGAAGGCGTTCTTCGCAGAACGCAGCCAGGCCAAGCGCAGCGAACGCAGTTCGCTCGATGCCGATATGGCGGCGTGGCGCGCAGCAGAACCGGAACGTGCTTCGGCATGGGATGCAGCACGGGCGCGAAGCTTGCCTTCCAATCTCGCGGATCAGCTCTGCGACGGTATGGACGGCGAGGCCGCAACGCGAAAGCACTCTGGCACCGTTTTGCAGAAGCTGTCTGAACTTGTTCCTTACATGGCCGGTGGCTCGGCGGATCTCGCAGGCTCTGCGGCACCGCCGATCATCAAGGGTGTTGGCATCGTCGGGATCGACGAAGGCAACGGACGCTTCGGGGGCCGCAACATCCACTTCGGTGTTCGCGAACACGCGATGGGCGCGATCACCAACGGCATGGCGCTCGACGGGACCTTCATCCCGTACTCGGGCACGTTCATGATCTTCAGCGACTACCTGCGGCCGGCGATTCGACTCGCCGCGCTCATGAAGCTGCGATCGATCTTCGTCTTTACGCACGACTCGTTCTACGTCGGCGAAGACGGTCCGACCCATCAGCCGGTCGAACAAGTCGACTCGCTTCACTTGATCCCGGGGCTCACGGTCTTCCGACCGGCCGACGGGATAGAAACTGCGATGTCTTACGCGTGGATTCTGGAAAAGGCCGAAGGCCCGGCGACGCTATCGCTTACGCGGCAAAACTTGCGTCCGCTTGAGCGGCCCGCAGACTTTGACCGCGAAGAGATCTACAAGGGTGGCTACATCGTGCGGCCGACCGAGGGCGAACCCGACGTGGTCGTGGTTGCGAGTGGTTCCGAAGTGGCGCTTGCCTGCGACACCGCGGCCAAGCTCGACGCGGACGGCATCAAGGCGCGGGTCGTTTCGGTTCCGTGTCTCGAACTTCTGAAAGAACAGCCCGCGAGTTACATCGATGCGCTGCTGCCTGAAAACACGCCGGCGGTTGCAGTTGAAGCGGGTACCGCGATGGGCTTGGGGGGCTTGGTCGGCAGGCGAGGGCTTGTGTGCGGCATGGAGGGCTTCGGCGCTTCGGGCCCGGCCGGTACTTTGGCGGAGCACTTTGGCTTCACGCCCGACAAGCTGACCGCACGCATTCGCACTCACCTCGGGAAGTAACGCCGGGGGCGGCCATGTCCGACAATTTCGACAGGACCGACGACAGCACTGCGGACAACGATGACGACCCACGGTACCTCGTGCTCGAAGCCGAACAGCTGAGCGCGAAGGCCCTACGTGGCTTGGTGGAAGAGTTCGCGAGTCGAGACGGCACCGACTACGGGGCGAGCGAAAAGACCCTTGAACAGAAGGTCGCCATCGTGGTCAAGCAGCTCGAGTCGGGGGACGTGCGCATTGTCTTCGACCGAGACGAAGAGCGCGCGAACCTTGTGCTCGCGCGGGAGCTTGACGACGACCTGCTCCTTTAGGGCTGGGGCGCCGCGTTGGTGGAAAGGTCTTCGGCCGAGCCCCGCCAAGACCTTCTTCATCTTGTTTCTTCAGTTCTCGCCGCAACACTTTCTTGGATGTAGGTGCGTTCTTTGAAGCGCATCGCAAACGGGACGTAGATGACAGCGGTTGCGAACATCAAGCCCGCGAAGAACAGGAAGTAGCTTGAGCCCTCAAGAGATATGGTGCCGTCCGGGTTTTCGATGACCATGTTGACGCCCGCCGTCACGAGGTTGCCCAGCGACACACTCATCAAATACAAGGACATCACGAACGACTTAATCTTGAGGGGCGCCTGGGTGTACGAAAACTCCAGGGCGGTCACAGAGACGAGCACTTCGGCGGCAGTCAGGATCGCGTAAGCGACGATCTGCCAGCCGATGTTCGGCGTCTGGCCCGCGGCGATCCAAGTTTCGATCAACGCACTGATTAAGAATGAACTGCTCGTCATGAAGAGCCCCGCGCCGATCTTGCGTAGCGGGGTCAGCGGCACGATCCGCTCGACTGCGGGGTAAATCACTTTCAGGTAAAGCGGGATAAAGGCCAGGATCAGAAGCGGGTTCAAGGCCTGGACCTGGGAAGGAAGCCACTCATGTCCGAGGAAGTTGCGGTCCATACGACCTGCTTGATGGACCCACGTTGACCCCGTCTGGTCAAAGAGCGACCAGAAGATCGAAATGAAAACGTAAATGACGCCCAAACGAAGCAGCGCCGACACGGCCTCCGCACTAAAGAGTTCCTTCAAGAACGCCTTGCCGCCGGGCGGGATGTGGATGAAGCGTTGCCGGCCCAGCCAGAAGACCCAGGTTGCAATGATCATCAGCGCGCCCGGTAAACCAAACGCGAAGTGCGGGCCGTAGTGTTCCAGCAAGAGCGGTGTCGCGAGCGTCGAGATGAACGCGCCGAGGTTGATCGAAAAATAGAAATACGAATAGACCCGGGAGAGCAGGTTCGAGTTTTCGTCACCGAACTGGTCGCCGACGTGTGCCGACACGCACGGCTTGATCCCGCCCGAACCCACGGAGATCAGCCCGAGGCCTAGGGTCAAGCCATAAAAAGTGTCGTCCATCGCCAAGGCGACGTGTCCCAGGCAATAAACGATCGAAAGGGTCACGATCGTTCGATACTTGCCCAAGAAGACGTCCGCGAGCAGCGCGCCCGCAAGCGGCGTGAAGTAGACCGCGGCTGTAAACAGATGGTAGTACGTGGTCGCGTCGGTTTCGCTCAGTAACTCAAGCTCGCCGTTGGCGTCGCGCAGGTACTGGGTCATGTAGACGACCAAGATCGCGCGCATGCCGTAGTAACTGAAACGTTCCGCGGCTTCGTTCCCGATGATGTACGGGATGCCGCCGGGCATCTTTGAGGTGGCGTCCGGGGCGGTGCGGTAGCTGGCATCGGACATTTAGCTTGTGACCGCTCCTGTCTCTTCGATCACAAGCGCGTGCTCGGGACAACTCTCGACACCCTTTCGTGCTTGCTCGTGCAGTTCACTCGGCACAGCTGCGTGCTTCAAAACACAGCGGCCTGCGTCGTCTTCGTCGAAGACTTCAGGCGCGAGTACGTAACAACGTCCGTGGCCGGTGCAGCGTTCAGGGTCGAGGCGAATTTTCATGCAGTCCTCATCGCGGTTGCGCGTAGTGGGGGAGCGGGCGAATGATCCGCAATGTGTGCGGACGCGTCAAACTCGGGATTCGCATAAACCGGCTAGCGAAAATGTCGACCGGGAGGCAATTGTCCACGCGTAAGCGCCGTGCGTTGCTCGGTTTCATGGGCGGCTTTCGATGTCAGCGCAGCAACGTGGTTGGCCTTCACGTGGATCACCCCCTGCGCGTTTTGCAGCGGCCCCGAAATTTCGATGATCGCACTTGCAGAGAGAGGCACACGGAAGCGGCGGAACATGTCCGGGGTCAAGATTGCGTTCGAGGTGCCGGTTTCGTCTTCCAAGGTTAAGAAGGTGAAGCCCTTTGCCGTGCTCGGGTGCTGGCGCACGATCACATGTCCCGCCGTGCGGACAAAACGTCCGTCGGGCACCTTGCGCAGTTCCACCGCCGAAAGCACACCGCGCTTGCGCAAGCCTTCGCGCAAATAGGCGAGCAGTTGGGGGCCGGTGGTGAGGCCCGAAAGACGGTAGTCGGCAAGGGTGCGTTCGATGGGGGACATCTCGGGCAGAGGGGACGAAGTGCGTTTGCGCATCGCGCGCTTTCCGCGACCGCTTTGTCCGCGCGCTTCCGGAGGGAGGCCGGCAAAGAGCGAGCGCGGGTCGCGTTCAAGGGCCGCCACTTGCCAGAGTGCGGCACGGCGTTCTTCGGCCCCCGGTGCGCCCGGCAAGTTTGCAAGGGCACCGAGCTCGGCGAGTGCGGTGACTTCGTCTTGTTTGAGTATGACTCGTTTGGTGAGGTCGGGCATGCCGTGGAAGGGGGCGACCGATCGTTCGAGTGCGATCGCTTCCCCTGCTTTCTTCGAAAGGCCACCGACGTAACGCAAGCCGACGCGCACCGCGGGGCCGGTGTATCCGTTCGCCTCGACTCCGGGCTCCATCGTGCACAACCATTCAGAAGCAGCGACGTCCAAGTCGCGCACTTCGACCCCATGTCGTTGGGCATCTTTGACCAACGTGGCGGGGTTGTAGAAGCCAAGCGGGTAACTGTTCAAAAGCCCGGCGAGGAACGCTGCCGGGTGATGCCGTTTCAAGTAAGCCGACGCATAAGCAATCAACGCAAACGAAGCCGAATGGGATTCGGGAAACCCGTAAAGCGCAAAGGCCGAGATCTGATGCACGATCTCGTCTCGGGCTTCGGCGCTGACCCCACGCTCGGCCATGCCGGAGCGCAAGCGCGCTTCGATTTGCACCATCTTTTCTTCCGAGCGCTTGAACCCCATCGCGCGGCGCAGCTCTTCGGCTTCCCCGCCGCTGAAACCCGCCGCGATCATCGCGATACGAAGGATCTGTTCTTGAAACAGAGGCACGCCGAGGGTGCGTTCGAGGACGGGCACGAGTGATGGATGGGGGTAAGTGACAGGTTGTCGACCCGCCCGGCGTTCGAGGTAGGGGTTCACCATCTGGCCCACGATGGGGCCGGGGCGAATCAGCGCGATCTCGACGACGAGGTCGTAGAAGCAGCGGGGCTTCAAGCGTGGGAGCGTCGCCATCTGAGCGCGACTTTCGATCTGGAACACCCCGATGGTGTCTGCCGCGCACATCATCGCGTAGGTGTCGGGGTCGTCCGGGGGGAGCTGCGCGAGGTCGACCACTTTGCCTTCGTGCTTTTCGATCAGGTCAGTGGTGATTTCAAGCGCGGCCAACATGCCGAGCCCGAGCAGGTCGATCTTGATGATGCCCATCTCCGCGCAGTCGTCTTTGTCCCACTGCACGATGTGACGGTTTTCCATCGACGCGGGCTCAATCGGAACCACTTCGTCGAGGTGTCCAGCCGCGATCACAACGCCACCACTGTGCTGCCCGAGGTGTCGAGGTAACCCGCGAATCTGTTCAACGAGACCGAGCAACTTTTGAATGCGCGGTGCAGTCGGATCGACGCCGGCTTGCTTGAGCGTGGTTTCGAGTGGGTCGTGTTCGTCTCTGTGGTCGAGGCTCGCGATCAACTTGGCGAGGCGGTCGATCGTGTCGGGCCCCATGCCCAAGACCTTGCCCATCTCCCGCACCGCAAGCCTCGAGCGGTAAGTGATGACGTTGGCCGTCATCGCCGCACCGCGTTCGCCGTACTTATTGAAGACGTACTGAATGACGGCTTCGCGCTTGTCGCCGGAGGGCAAGTCGAGGTCGATGTCCGGCCATTCGCCGCGCTCTTCCGAAAGGAAGCGCTCGAACAAGAGCTTCATCCCAATGGGGTCGACGGCAGTGATGGCGAGGGAATAACAGACGGCACTGTTCGCAGCAGAACCCCGGCCTTGCACCAGGATGTTCTGGCTTTTCGCAAAACAGCTGATGTCGTGGACGATCAGGAAGTAACCCGCGAGCCCAAGGTTCGCGATGATGCCAAGCTCGTGTTCGAGTTGTTTGCGCACGTTGCCGGGCAGGGGCGAGCCGTAACGGCTGCGGGCGCCTTCGTAGCTGAGCCTGCGAAGGGCGTCGTCTTGGCTTTCGCCGACTTGAAGGGGATAGGTGGGGAAGTGGTATTCGAGCACGTCCATCCCGAATGAGCAGCGCTCGGCGATCATGCGGCTTGCGTAGATCCAGTCGGGGCGGTCGGCAAAGCGCTTCGCCACTTCGTGCCGTGCTTTCAAATAACGCTCGCCATTGCGGAGCAGCTTTGTGCCCGCGTAGTCGAGGGAGGTTTTCGCGTAGAGACATGTCAATGCGTCGAGCAGGTTTCGTTCTTGGGCCCGAGCCGCGCGGACATCCCCCGTTGCCACGATGGGGACGCCCTGGCTTTCGGCCATTGCGACGGCGCGGCGCGTGGCGCGCTCGTGGTCGCGGTCGAGAAAACGCGAAACGTCGACCCACAAGCGCGTGTTTTCTTTCCGCGCTCTTTGGGCTGCGTTTGTTCCCGAAGCAAAGACCGAAAGACTTCGGTCGAGAAACGTGGGGTCGAGGCTCGCGTCTCCCCGCGCAATGGCGGTGAGCCCCTCGGCATATTCTTCGAGTTCATCGAACGTGACGAAGGGCGCGGTCAGTGCTCGGGCAATGTTTGGTTTGTCTCGACGTCTTCTCTTTTGCCCGATCGTCAAAAGCCTAGAAAGATTGCGCCAACCTTTGGGCGACTCGACGAGGAGCAAGAGTTCGCCAAGGATCGGCGTTGATTCACCGGTGGCGCGCAAGCGAACTTCGGCGCCATGAATTGCCCGCACTCCGTTGGCCGCGCAGGCGCGATGGAAACGAGGGCTTGCATAGACGCCGTCACGATCGGCGAGGGCAAGAGCGGGGTATTCGAGTTCGGCCGCGCGTTCGGCGAGCGCTTCGGGGAGCGACACGCCTTCGAGGAAGCAGAACGCGCTGCGGGCGCGCAGTTCGACGTATTGCTGGGCCATGTCTGCGGGCATGTCGCTTCGCAGACGGTTTCGGGTACGTGGGACGCGGCTGTGCTTGGGCATGCTGGGGGGCATGGCGCGACTTTCGCTTTGTTTTCGCGTCTGGTCAAGCAACACTTTTCGCCGGGACCGAGGGGGGACGCGAAATGCGCTGCATGACCGCCTGGAGTTGATCCGATCACTCCCAAACCTACACCCTGAAAGCCGTATCCTCGGTCTGCGCTTTCTGTTTCACGGCCCGATGTCGATCGAGACAATGTCGACACCAGACACCCACGGTCGAGCACGCCTTCGAACTCATTGGTCGCGGGGGCGATCTTCTCGGCTCGGCCAACGGATGCGATCGCATCGGTGATCGCGTCCATCCACGCGGGATCGACCACGTTTTCGAGAATGGTGTAGCCGTCGCGGGCGATCGCTTGAAGGTGCTCGTCGCGCGACGAAACGGCGTTGGTTTGGGGGGTGTCGCGGTCATCGGCGAAGAGTCGTTGGCCAGCTTCGAACCTCAACCCACAATCGTAGTGTTGTCTAAATGACGCTTTGCTGGATTGCTGGATCCTATTCGGACTATGCTGAACCTCAATGAACGCAACTGCTTCCGCAGCCACGATCCTTATCGTCGATGACGAACCGGCGCTCTTGCGCCTCGTCACCCGGGTGCTCGAAAGGGAGGGCTACACGACCTTGTCCGCAAAGACGGGCGACGAAGCGATCGTGACGTTCGACGAACATCTCGACGAAATCGACGGCGTGATCCTCGACATCGTGATTCCACCGAACGGCGTCGAAGAAGTGCTCGATCACATGATGGCCGCGTGTCCGGGTCTGGTGGTGGTTTTCGTGAGTGGAGACGAGCCAGAGTACGCCCTGGCAGAAAAGATTAAGTTGCACGGGGGCGTGTTTCTCCGTAAGCCGTTTTTGCCAACGTCATTGCTCGAGTTGGTTGTACAGGGTCTGGCGGCGAGACGGTGATGTAATGCGGCTTGACTTCAAACGATTCGCGCGATGTGCGACAGCACAGGGAAGATAACGGCGTGCCGTCTGTCGTCGTGGTCGGAGCGGGACTCGCAGGGCTTTGCTGCGCGTGGCGACTGCAGCGTGCAGGCTTTGATGTCGAGGTTCTCGAGGCGGCTCCGCACGTAGGCGGACGACTTCGAACTCAGCGGGTCGGTGGCTTCTTGGTCGAACCTGGCATCGCTTCATTTACCAGCCACGACCGCAGCCTTCACTCGGTTGTCAATCATGTGGAACTTGCATCGAAGGTGCGTTCGGTGTCGCGTTTTCCCGACGCGGTAACCCATGCCGGCACCATCGCCGCATTGCGGCCTGTTGATGACCCGCTGCTGTTTCGATCTCAATCGTTGTCAGCCGTTGATGTGGTGCGCTTGCTAAGGCTTCGGATCGAATGGATGCGGTGGCGCAAGGAACTCGCCTTTGCACCCGTTCATGGCCCGGTGGGCGCGGGGCGCCAAGCGCAGACTTCCAACGGTTATGCACGGCTCGAAGCCCAAAGCCTGTCGAGTTATCTCGATCAGATCATTGGGACTGCGCTACGAAAAAAAATTGTCGCTCCACTGGTCAGTCACGCGCTCGGCCTCGACGCTGAAAAGATTTCCGCGGCGTACTTACTCGTCTTGATCAACCGCGTCGCAGGCGCCCGCCCGCAATATCTGGCCGGAGGGCTCGACCAAGTGACGACCCGACTTGCCGCGCAGCTGCCCGTGCGGACGTGCTGCGAAGTGACCAGCCTTGAAACCCAAAGCGATGGTGCCCGCGTGCGTTATCGCGTCGGCGATCGCGAGGGCAGTGTCGTTGCGGACAGCGTCGTGGTCGCCCTTCCTGGCACCCGAGTCGCCGACATTTGCCCGAAGATCACCCCGAGTGAACGCGGGTTTTTTGAAGACGTTCGGTATGCCCGTTCCATCGACGTACACCTCATGCTGCGCGAACCGACCAACATCCCGTATCGAAGTATTTGTTTTCCGAGGCGTCGAGGTCTTGGGCTCTATGGCGTTCAGGTTGCGGACGTAAAGTCTGGGGCAGTGCCTGTCGACGCGGGGATGTTGCGGGCAACGCTCGGCGAAGCGACGACCGAACGCGCATGGCAGGCCAGTGACGCGGAAATCGAAACTCTGGTTCGTGACGATTTGTCGATTACCCCGATTGGCCACGTTGCGTCCTCGCGGACCCTCGTAAACCGTCACAGTGCAATCGCTCCGGTCTTCTACCCGAGCTATCTCGCAAGGCTCGCTCGCTTCAATGGACGTCTCGACCGAACGCCGCGGCTCGCCTTCTGCGGAGACTACTTGGTGGGCAATGGCGCCGAGGCCGCACTGACGAGTGGCATGCGAGCCGCGTCACAAATCGCGCACGGTCTCGCCTAACCCGCGCAGTCGCGTCGCCGACCGGTTAAACTCGAAGCTCGCTATGTCAGACCGAAGCCACCCTCCCGAAATACCTCCTTTTCGCTCCGAATCCGACGAGAGAGAGTTTCCCCAGGTGATCTTGCACGCGGATATGGACGCATTCTACGCGTCGGTCGAGCAGCGCGATCGGCCGGAACTGCGCGGCAAGCCCGTTGTGGTGGGAGGCGAGGGTTCGCGCGGGGTTGTTGCGGCCGCGAGCTATGAGGCGCGCAAGTTTGGAGTGCGCTCCGCCATGCCGTCGTTCGAAGCGCGAAGACTTTGTCCCGACTTGGTGTTCGTGCGCGGCAACATGGCGTTGTACGCTCGGGAATCACGACGCATTTTTGAAATCTTCGACGAGTTTTCTCCGCGGGTCGAAGGCCTGTCCCTCGACGAAGCGTTTCTCGACTTGACCGGTAGCGAGCGGTTGATGGGCCCAGCCCGAGACGTCGCAGCGCGTTTGCGCAAGCGTGTGCGTGAGGCTTCGGGCCTCGCGGTTTCGGTGGGCATCGGCCCGGTCAAGATGGTGGCGAAGATCGCAAGCGCGGCGTCAAAGCCCGATGGCCTGTTGGAAGTCGCGCACGATGAAGTCGGTGCGTTCCTCGCGCCGCTACCCGTTCGGGCGGTTTGGGGCGTTGGGCCGGTCGGCGGCGAACGCTTGCGCGCGGCGGGGTTCGAAACCCTGGGTCAATTGGCGGCATGTGATACCGAGACCCTGCGTCGCGCAGTGGGCGACTGGGGCGTCGACATCGCGCGTCTCGCGGGAGGTGAAGACATACGCGAGGTCGAGGCATACCGAGAGCCCAAGTCATACAGCGAAGAAAATACGTTTGCTGGCGATGTGCTCGATCGCGAAACCCTCGAAGCCACGATCTTGACCCACGCAGAGTCGGTGGCCCGACGGCTGCGACGGGACAAGCTCAAGGCGCGCGTCGTCGTCCTGAAATGGAGACCTTCGGAACGCCAGGTGCCTGGACCTCGGGGCTACCCCGCTCGTTCGCGCCGCATTACGCTCACCGAAGCGACCGACGACGGTGACACCCTGGCCCGCGAGGCGCGCAAGCTTCTGGCCAAGGCCCGACTTCAAGAGGCCGTGCGTTTGATGGGTGTCGGAGCCGAAGGGCTTGAAAGCCGTGAAGCGCCGCAGCTGTCGTTGTTCGACGCACCGCCCGAAAAGAAACGACGAACCGATCTGAATCGCGCCCTCGACGAGATTTCCGATCGCTTCGGAAACGCGGCACTCCACCGGGCGAGCCAGGGGAGCGCCGAACGCGCGGGCCTTTCGATGCAGATCAAACGCGGCGAAAAGCTCGACGAGGAAAGGCCGAACGACGACGACGGCTTTGAAGGAAGTCCCGAAGACAGTCCCGAAGACAATCCTGAAGACAACCCTGAAGACAACTCCGAAGAGATCGAGGCCCACGACGAGGACTATGACGACTAGGCACCGCGCCTAGCCCTTGTCCCATGGATAGACACGCATCGGTGTCATGTTGAGCAGTTCGGCCTAGACCGATGCGGGTCGTTAATGCTTCGCTTGAGGAACTTTTTGGGTTTTGTAAGTGCCTCGGGTAGCCGCGGATACCATCCGGCTTTGAGTCACATGAGATGCGAAGTCAGTCATAAATAGCGTCGACCTGCCAATTTCGCTGGGTCCAGTCAAAGCAAAGGCGAAGGATCGTGCCGTCGCTGACTTGGACGTCGAAATGGTCGAGGGCAAAGCGTCCTTCTTGAGACCACCATCGTCCGGTGGTGCGCCATGGCCCAGCCACGTTGACGATGTGCCCACAAGCCACTGCACTGCGGATGTTGGAAGGGTGGCCGTGGTGAAGTTTCACTTCGGCATGCACCGGGGGGCGTAGTGCCCGAACCACGAGTGGAGACCCGCCAAGGCCTACGTCCCCGGCTGACTTCGGCCCGAGCGTGCTGCTTGGCTGCGAACTCTTTGGAGCGGCAGACGTGTCACTCGAAAACGGTTTGAGTTCGAACGCACATGGATGATTGTCGTTGAGCACCGCGGGTGAGCCGACCTGACCTGGGCCGCAAAGAGATTCGAGTTCGGCGAGGGTGCGGTCCGTCTCGGCCGGGTCGGGCCCGGGCGTAATGAACAAGTCGAGTTGATCGCGACGAGGGCAGGTGCCCAAGGTGCTCAAGGCAATGCCTTCGACCGGCGCTTCGGGAGGTGTTGCTTCGAGCGTTTGAACCACGAGGCGCAACAGCACTCGGGGGTCGCGGGTAGGCGCCGCGATGCCAATGCGCCGATGGTCACGTCCGCCTTCGCAAAGGTTCAAGCTGAGATCGATAGGGCCACTCGCGAGCCCGCGCAGTGTCAAGCGTTCGGTGAGTCGCGAAAGCATGCCGCGCAACACGAAGGCGAGCGGTTCGAGCAATTGGATCGGGTAGTCGAGGTCGATCGCTTCGCGAAGGCTCGCGTCTCGGGGTTCGGGTAAGGGCGTTTCCACTTCGCGGCCTTCGGCGCGAGCGACGAGTTGCAAGACGTCGACGCCCAAGCGTTCGGCCAGCGCGCGCCGAGGGAGTGCGAGCAAGTCGCGCACGTTGTGGACGCCAAAGCGGGTGAGCTTTTGAGCGAGGTCGTCGCCGGGGTCGAGTAGATCAATGGGGAGTGGGGCGAGGGTTTTTGCTTCTTCGTCCGGAGAGAGGATGCAGCATTCGGGTTCGCCACCGTGTTCTTCCGTGGCGCGACCCGTGCTTTCGCGGGGAGGTTTGATGGCCGCGCGTGCGAGTTTCGGGACCGCCAACTTGCGCGCGACGATCTTTGCAATGCTGCGCGACGAAGCGATTGCGATGCTTCCCGGAAGCCCCGCCCGTTCGGCCCGTGCCGCAAGGGCCGCTGCAAAGCCCGCTTCGGAGCGGTACAGGGAATCGACCCCCGTGGCGTCAAGGAATACCGCCGCCTCGCAAATGAAAATGCCGGGAGAACGAGGCGCCAAAGCGGCGCGCGGCGAAAGAGACAGCGCGACATCGAGCAACGCGTCCCGCGTGGTGCGTTCGAGCACAGGGGAGGCCACACGGACGATCAACTGGGAAGACAGGCTGCGGGCGTGGCTCACGCTGCAGGGGGGGCGAAGGCCTAGGGCCGCGGCTTCCGGGGAGCACGCAAGAATTTCTGCGCGGGCGTCGGGGCCTGTGGCAATCGCGACCGGCTTGCCCAAAAGATCGGGACGCGCTCGGAGTTCGGCACACAAGGGCAGGTTGGGGATGAGGAGACAAGCAATGCGCATGGGGGGACGCCGGGACGAGTTAGGGGTTGGGGGGTGTGTCTTGGTCTTGGTCTTTGTCTTGGTGTTCGTGTCTTGAGGTCGGCGCTATGCCGCGTTCGAAGTCACCTTCAACTTCACTTTTATTCCCGTGCTGGCCGCGGGGGGGTTGGACTGAACAGACGGACCAGGCTCTGCCCGTCGTCGGGTGAGCATGGGACGTGTTTCAAGCCCTTCGAGCAGGACGGGGGTTCCGGTGAAGTGTGCGAGTGCGGGTTGCATTTCGAGCGCCAACGCGGCCCGCGAGCCGGCGAGCCGTTCGCCTGAAAGCAACAAGAGAGTGTTCTGCTTTGCGGCGACGAGCCTTGTGAGTCGCAGCCAGACTGCGTGGGAAATGGTTTCTGGCTTGGTTTTGTTTCGCTTACCCACCCCCGACTGGGTCTGCCCCGTGAGGTCCAACACCGCGAGGGCGAAGCCTTCGGTTTCGAGAATGCGCTCGGTACAGCGCAGGGCGGCGAGGGTCTTGGGGGCGCGCGCCCAAAGCACGCGGTCGAGCACCACCCCCGCGGCCTCGGCCGAAGGCGGGTCGAATGCGTCGGCGAGATCCACCCAGGCCACATAGGCGCCGGCGCGGGTCAGTTCGGCGAGCAGGCCAAAGGCCACGCTGGTGCGTCCCGAAGAAAGCGGGCCTGAGACCTCGCTCAAACAACCCGCCGGGAAGCCACCTCCAAGTACGGCGTCGACCTCTTTGAGCCCGGTGGCATGACGCGTGCCGTGAGGCTGTTGCCCAGCGTGATCCGGCAGCGGCGCGCCGGGTTTGATTGATGGCGCGCCGGGTTTGAGCGGCGCGCCGGGTTTGATTGATGGTGCGCCGGGTTTTAGGTCTGAACCCGGACGCGAAGGGGTTTCCATGTTGTTCGAGGGAGAGGGCTCGGGGTACTTGGAGTGGCTCTGGGAGGAATGAGTAGGCCGGACCGTTCTGAGGAGTTCGGGGCCGAGTTCCTGGTGAAGCTCGTTGAGCAGGGCTTCAACTCGATTTTGTGCGGGGTAGGGGGACGATGCAGAAGGCATTTTTACACTTTCGTCTTTCTTTCGCCTCGGGTCAACAAAAAATTTCACTCCCGAACTGAAAACGGAGGAGAGCTTCGCATGGGGTGACTCGGGTCACCTCGCTCCACATCGACCCTGCCGATCCCCCCAATGGCTCAATCTGCTCAGGAGAATCGTCACCCAGACGGGATGAGTCGCAGCATCGTAAACGTCGAGGTGTTGCTGCACTTCTTTGCCAACGAATACCGCGACTGCAATTTGCTTCCCGGGCTCAAGAACATTGCATGTCCGACGCGGGGGCTCGGCGGCGAAGACGACCCGACCACGCCGATCGAAGACCAATCCGATATTGCCCCGGCAGTTCCGGCCAACCTCGTCACGTTTCATCGTTTCAAAGAGTGCGGGCACGGCGCCTATCGCGACTGCCCGGATGAGACGCTGCCGATTCTTCGAGAGTTTATTGCCCGGTGTCAGGCCGAAATCGGTGAAGGCGAGGGCAATTAGATCAGCGCGATATTTCGGTGCGCTGCCCTTTGATTTCGACGCGACTCTCGGCGATCAGTCGCACCGCTTCGGGGACCAGGCGGCGTTCCGCCGCGATCACGCGCGCCGCCAGACGGTCGGCCGTGTCCCCTTCAAGAACCGGCACCGCCTCTTGCAGGATGATCGGGCCTTTGTCGTATTCGTCGTCGACGAAGTGAACCGTCGCGCCCGATACCTTCACCCCCGACTCAAGCACCGCGCGATGCACCCGCTCACCGTAAAAACCGTGGCCCGCGAACGACGGAATCAGCGCGGGATGAACGTTGAGGGTGCGGCCTTCGTACTTGCCCCGCAGCTCGAACAACGAAAGGAAGCCGAGCAGAGCGACGAGGTCGACGTCGTGCTTTGCGAGTTCGGCGTGGATCGCGTCATTGAACGTGCCCACGTCTGGCATGTCTTTGCGCGGGACTGCGATCGCGGGAATGCCGCGCTTACGTGCGCGCGCGAGGCCGTACGCCGAGCGCTTGGACGAAATCACCACCGTGACCTGCGCGGGAAGTCCCGCGTCGATGTGGTCGAGCAAGTTTTCGAGGCTGGACCCGTTGCCCGAAAGCAAAACTGCAATTCGCAGCGGGCGCACGCTCTCGGTTTTAGTGTGATCTATTGACACGACTCGGCTCAGTCCTTTGGGAAGAGGTTCTCGTAGATCTGGCGCGTCGCCGAACTTTTGTTCAGGGTGTAGAAGTGCAGACCGGGGGCACCGCTGTCGAGCAATTCGCGACACTGCATCGTGCCCCAGCGAACGCCGAGTTCCTGGGTTGCGGCTTCATCGTCGCCGACTGCTTCAAGTTGTGCGTTGAGTTCCGACGGGATCTCGCACCCACACATGGACGTCATGCGCTTCACGCCCGCGCGACTCACGATCGGCATGATGCCCGGAACGACGGGCACAGTAATGCCGGCCGCGCGGATGCGATCCATGAATGAAAAGAATCTCGCGTTCTCGAAGAACAGCTGTGTGATCAAAACGTCGGCGCCGGCGTCGACCTTGCGCTTGGCGTGGTCGAGGTCGTCTTGCGCACTGCGCGCTTCGGGATGGGTTTCTGGGTAGCAAGCCGCGACGATGCACAGTTCGGGGTTTTGTTTACGCGTATAGTCGATGAGGTCGTTTGCGAATCCGAAGCCGTTCTGTGGTTGCACAAAGTCGGCATTGTCGGCGGGCGGGTCGCCGCGCAGTGCGAGCACATTTTCGACGCCGCCCTCGGCCAGCTGGGTCAAGATCGTGCCGACTTGCTCTCGCTCGAAACCCGCGCAGGGCAGGTGGGCCATCGCGGTGAGTCCCGTCTCTCGCTGAATGCGGATGACGAGGTCGACGGTCTTGCTTCGAGTTGAGCCCCCCGCGCCCATCGTCACCGAAACGAAGCCCGGGTCGAGGGCCTGAAGTTCGGCGATCGATCGAAACAACGGCGCGAAGCCGGCGTCGGTTTTGGGAGGAAAGAACTCGAAAGAAATTACTGGTTTACCGGTTTGGAAGCGTTTGCTGATCTTCATCGCGCGTATTTTACACGTCCGGACGGCTGCACACCATTGACGCTTGGGGGTGGGGTCGCGAGACTGCTCGGCCCGGAGGCCCAAACATGTCGATATTGTGCACAGGATCGATTGCAATCGATCAGATCATGGTCTTTCCCGACCATTTCAAAAACCACATCCTGCCCGAAAAAATTGACTCGGTGAACGTTTCGTTTTACGTGCCCAGCTTGGAAAAGCGTTACGGCGGCACGGGTGCGAACATTGCCTACCACGTCAAGATTCTCGGCATCGACCCGATCCTGCTCGCCACAGTGGGCAGTGATTTCGGGACCTATGCCCAATGGATGGACGACCACGGGATCCGTCGCAACTGGATCAAGACCTTCGATGACGTCTATACGTCCCAGTGCTTTATCACGACGGACCTCGATCACAATCAGATCAACTCGTTCTACCCGGGCGCGATGGAACGATCGCACGAAGCCACGCTCGCGAGCGTGGATGAAGACTTTTCAGTCGGCATCGTGTCCCCCAACGGCAAGCAGGGCATGATCGACTACGCCGCGGCTCTCAAGGCGGCGGGCAAGAAGTGCGTGATCGATCCGGGTCAAGCCATGGGCATCTTTGATGGTGAAGAACTGACGGCGCTGCTCGACGGCGCGTCGGTCTACATCGTGAACGACTACGAATGGTCGATGACCCTTGAAAAGACCGGCCTTTCGGAAGACGAGATTGCCGCTCGCGTTGGCGCGATCGTCGTGACTCGCGGTGGTGAAGGTTCAAGGCTGCGCAAGGGAAGTGGCGCGGCCACGGTCAACATCGAAAACGACCAGACTGACGTTCCCGTGATCGCGGCGGATGAAATCGTGGATCCGACGGGGTGCGGCGACGCCTATCGCTCGGGGATCCTGTACGCGCTGGCGAAAGACATCCCGCTCGAAACGGGCGCCCGCATTGGCAGCCTGATTGGCTCGCTCAAGGTTCGCGTCGCCGGACCTCAGGGGCTTGAACTCGACACTGCGGGTTTTAAGGCCGCTTACCAAAAAGTGTACGGCGAAGGTTTTTAATGCCCCAAGCCAACCGCCCGCTTGCGCGTAGACGAGACCTGCTCTGGTTTGTACTGGGTCTCGCCCTGCCGCTGCCTTGGGTGCTTGCCGAAGCACTTCATGGCCTCGGGATTCCGGCCGAAGTGGTTGCTTTGCTTGCCGGGCTCGCGATTCTCGGCGCCGCGTTCATGCTTGCTTGGTCTTGTGAGGTCGCCGAACGCGATATTCCGCAGTCGCTCGCGCTGCTCGTGTTGGCGCTTGTGGGTGTGTTGCCCGAGTACGCGATCGACTTGCACTTCGCTTGGCGGGCTGGCGTCGACCCGAGTTACGCCGCCTACGCGACGGCCAACATGACCGGCGCCAACCGAATCTTAATTGGCTTTGGCTGGGCCGCCGTGGTGTTGGTCGCCTGTCACAGCAGCGGTGCGAAGTACCTGGTGATCCATCCGAGACAGAACCTCGAACTGCGCTTTCTGATCTGGGCGACGCTCTATTCGTTCCTCATTCCGCTCGGTGGCGAGATCAGCCTGTTCGATTCTGCTGTTCTGCTGATCCTGTTTGGCTGTTACGTACGCGCGGCGATGGGCGGTGAGTCGCCGGAAGTCGACCTTGAAGGCCCAGCGGCGCTGATCGATCGGGAATTCAACGATCTCGGGCGAAGGGTTTGGGCGGTCGTACTTTTTATATTTGCCGCGTATGCGATCTGGGTGTCCGCGGAGCCTTTCGCGGAAAGCCTTGTCTCCATGGGCCGTCGCTACGACATAGACGAGTTCTTGTTGGTGCAGTGGGTCGCGCCGCTTGCGTCGGAGTCACCCGAGTTCATTGTCGCCATCATGTTCGCCATGCGCTTGCGCGGGTCGATCGGGATTGGTGCGCTTGTTTCGTCCAAGGTCAATCAATGGACTCTCTTGGTCGGCGCACTTCCGATTGCGTTTGCGATTTCTTCCGGCGCCTTTGTCGGCCTCCCTCTCGACGAGCGACAAACCGAGGAGCTGTACTTGACGTCGGCACAGTCGATGTTTGCGGTGATCTTGCTCTCGACGTTGAAGGTGACGCGTACCCACGCGGTCTGGCTCGCCGCGCTCTTTGTGGGACAACTCTTCTTTACGAGCGGGAGTGTGCGCATGGGGTTCACCGTGATGTATCTCGTCGCTTCGGTAGGCGTGCTTGCTTTTAGTGGCCCGGATCGTCGCCGCGCTTTCTTCGCACTCGCGCGCGGTAGCGAAGCCGACTTGTCGAATACAGGTGGCGCGTCTCGCACCGCGGGCGAATGATCCCGGCGTCGTTAGACTTCGACACCGCGGTGGTCGGCGCTGGCGTCGTGGGGGTTGCCGCTGGGGCAGCTCTCGCAGCCACGGGTCGATCGGTGGTTGTCTTTGAGACGCGCGATGGGATCGCTCAGATCGGAACAAGTCGTAACAGCGAAGTGATCCACGCCGGTATCTATTATCCGAAACAAAGCTTGAAGGCCACGTTGTGCCGTCGCGGTTCCGACCTCTTGTACGCGCGGTGCGAAGCACGTCGCGTCGGGCACAAGCGCATCGGAAAACTGATCGTGGCGACTTGCGACGAAGAGATTCCGAAACTCGAAGCGTTGTTGAGCGCTGCCCGTGAGAACGACGTTCCCGACATCTCGATGATCGACGCGGCTGAAATCGCGCGTCTAGAACCTGATGTCGCAGGCGTTGCCGCGCTGCATTCGCGGGCAACGGGGATCGTCGATGCTCACGGTCTTTGTCTTTCGTATCTCGCAGAAATGGAAGAGCACGGCGGTACGCTGCTTGTCGATCACAAGGTGACGGTGCTCAATCGCGAACCAGACCACTGGCGAGTTGTCGTTCGAACCCGCGCCGGCGAGGGTGATGAGCAGACACTTCGTTGCCACGAAGTCGTGAATGCCGCGGGGCTTGAGGCGGACCAAGTCGCAAAGCGAGCGGGCGTCGACATCGACGCGGCGGGTTATCGCATCTATCTGTGCAAAGGGGATTATTTCGCGCTTGCCCCCGGTGCCGATGTGAAGCTGAAACAGCTGGTCTATCCGGTTGGCAGTGCGTCAGGTGCCGGGTTGGGGGTTCACGCGACACTCGACCTTGCGGGACGCGTTCGTTTTGGCCCGGACGCCCACTACGTGTCGGACATCGACTACCAGGTGGACGGCACGAAGGCGTCTGCATTTGCCGATGCGGCCGCGCGCTACTTGCCCGCGATGCGTGCAGAATGGCTGACTCCTGACTTCGCAGGCATTCGCAGCAAGCTCGCGGCGGAAGGCAGTGGCTTTCGAGACTTCGTCGTCGGCGAAGAAAGCGACAAGGGGCTGCCTGGCCTCGTGAGCTGTGTTGGGATCGAGTCTCCGGGGCTTACGGCGAGTGGGGCGATCGCCGAGCGCGTCGTGGGCCTGCTCGACGCGCGCTAAGAGCGCCGATTAGTCCGCGATCCAAACCGCGCAGCCGAGGTTGTCTCCCGCGCGATGTTTGCGCTGAATTTGGTTCGCGCTCTGGGCCACGCCGCGACAGGTTTCGATCGGGCGCAGATCTGCGGCACAGCTCAAACTCTGTGATTGAATGGCGTGCAACTCGGTTTCTGGGTTGTCGTGTCCAATGCCGTGTTCCGAAAAGCCGTCGGTAACCAACACAACCGAACGGGTGCCTGCGAGGGGAAAGGTTCCGATGCCGCGCTTGGCTTCACGCTCAGCACTGGGCGGATAGCCGAGGTAAGCGGGCCGCTCCGGAGACTGTGCGACCCATCCAATGTCAACGGGGGCGGCGTCCCGGGTCCAGAAAATATGGCTGTCTCCAGCCGAAGCGTGGACGAGGATGTCGTCTTCAGGACGGATGACGACGAGGCACAGCGTCGTGGGGGAGGGGGGCAAGCTAGAGCGCTCGGCTTCGTCGAGGATCGCGAGGTTGGCTGCGCTCACCGCGGCGGAGACTTCGCGTTCGAGTTCGTCCGGCGAGCCCGCCGACGGCGCAGTCCAATGCTCCGCGTTGTGCTCGAGTAGGTGACGCATCGCGATCTCTGCACCGATCGCGCCGTGATGCCCGTCCGCGACCGCGAGCACGGCGCCACCGGGACCGACGGCAAACAGGCATGCATCTTCGTTCGGTTCAGTATGAGAATAGGTTTTGGCCGCGCCGCCTCGGGACAGCGCAACTGCACAGGCGCCCTCCGCCACGACTTCAATGGCGCCCAGCGTTGCGTGATCGCGACCCGCAAGGAGTGCCGATCGCATGCCCGCTTACTCGCGATCTGCATCGTCGACGTGGGGTGCCGAAGCGCTAGGAGCGTCTACATCGTCATTGTCGGGGCGACCCTCAGCGACATCATCGAAACGGAGCGTTGTGCGGCTGAACGACAGGTCTTCGACAGGAACGCCGCCGATGAGGTGTTCTTGAATGATGCGTTCCAAGTTTTCCTGAGTGCACTGTCGGTACCAAGTCCCTTCCGGGTACACGAGGGCGATCGGGCCGTCGATACAGACGCGCAGACATTCGGCTTTGGAGCGGAACACGCCGCGTTCTACGTCGACGAGCCCCAACTCCTTGAGTCTCGCTTTTAGAAAGGCCCAGGACTCCGCTTGAGTAGCCGTTTCGGCGCAGGTTCCACCGACGCATAGAAAGATATGTCGCTCAATCGACTCGAGTTCGAGGCGCTTTGACATGCGCGAGAGTTGCTTGTCCAGATTCACACAACCAAATCTATCATGCGAGACGGTGCGGACAACTAGGAGTTTCTTGGATCAGCGCCCTATGTGCGGGTAATCGAAGTAATTCTGAGCCACAATTGGCAATGTAGGACTGGGATGATGAGTCTGATGCGTTGATCGTTGTCACCAGTCAGACAAGCCAGACGAGAAAGAGAAGGGGGTCGATGCCTACCGAGGCGTTTTCCAATCAGGCAAATGATCCATCACAATTGTTGTTTGCCGTGTGCCACGAAATTTCGAATCTCGTCGCGGCGATTCGACTGCAAGCGCATTTACTTGATGAAGATCTCGACGCGCGTGGTCTCGCCGTGGCTTCACTCGATATCGACGACCTGACGGCGCGGACTGCGTCGCTGCTCGCAATGGTGCGACCCATGATGAGCCCCGCTCCCGAATCTATTCCGCCAGTGAGTGCCGGGGTGATTGCGCAGGGAATCGAGCGCGCTTTGTCGGAATACGGTGGACGCGGTTTCGAAATCACTTTCAACATCGAGCCCGATCTGCCCGACGTAACCGCCGAACCCGAATTGTTCCACTACCTGATGCTGTGCCACGCATACGGGGCGATGGAGGCGATGGAGGAGCTCGGCGAGCGCGGTCAAATTCGCATCGAGGTCACTTCTCGCGAAAAGGAAGTGGTCTTTGCGATCGAGGACGAAGCGCCGGAAGATGCCGAGCACTTGTCGTGGTGGAAGGCGAGCCTGCGAGGGCGGGCCCTCGAAAGTGCAGTTACACATTACATCCTCGATAAACGAGGCGCGCGCTTCGAAGTGCGCCGTGTTGGCGGGCTAAACCGCACGGAACTTGCCGCCCCCCGCGGTTGATTCCTGAGGCGGCTTCTATCGCCACCGCAACCGCCACCTCTATCACGGCTTCCATCGCGGTTTCTACCACGGCTCCTCGCGCTGCTTCTGGGCGCGTCAGCTGGTGTGAAACCTCCCTCGTTCTGCTAGCCTGCGCGCGCCTAGACGCCCCCCGGTCCGGGAATCCCTCCTTAATTTTCGGTCTTGGTACCGATCCACTTATCGGCCCAGCCTGTCTAGCAGGTGCCGACACTTGGCTTCGGCCAGTTCTCATCAGAAGAGTCCCGTAGTTCCAACCGCGGCACGCATCACCAGATCGGCGAGCGACGCGCATGCTCTAGATGCGGGCCTTGAATCAACAAAACACTGTAAAGAGGCGTGCTGGAATTGGCGAAGTGACGTCAACTCCCAATCTAAACCCCGATCTTGAATTCAACCGCTGAATCCTACATCTGACAACAGTCTCGCGTGGCTCGTACCGCGGGACAGAAAGCGAAAGTATCACCGTGTCTAACGCCGCTCCTAGATCCGACCTTCGAAACCTCGCCATCATCGCCCACGTCGATCACGGCAAGACAACCCTCGTTGACGCCATGTTGCGCTTCGCGGGCTCGTTTCGCGAAAACCAAGTGATTGAAGAGCGGGTGATGGATTCCGACGATCTCGAAAAAGAGCGCGGCATCACGATTTCATCGAAGAGCACATCGATCGAATTCGAGGGCGCACGGATTCAGCTTGTCGACACACCTGGACACGCCGATTTCGGCGGTGAAGTGGAACGTGTCCTCGGCATGGTTGACGCGGTGCTGTTGCTCGTAGACGCAGTCGAAGGCGTGATGCCCCAGACGCGCTTCGTTCTCCGCAAGGCCTTGGAACGCGGTCTCAAACCGATCCTTGTGGTCAACAAAATTGATCGCCCGGAACAACGTTCCGAAGAAATCATCGACGAAGTGTTTGACCTTCTGGTTGAGCTGGGCGCCGACGACGAACAGCTCGATTTCCACACGGTCTTTGCTTCGGCGAAAGCCGGCCTAGCCACCCGCGACATGGCGGACGAGCCTGCTGATCTTCGCCCGCTCATGGAGGCGATACTCGAATGCACCGAGGCTCCGATGGTAGACCTCGAAGGACCGATGCAGTTCCAGGCGGTGACGTTTTCCTATGACGCTTACGTAGGCCGTCTCGTCATTGGTCGTGTGAACCGCGGCGTTCTCAAGCGCGGGAGCAACGTCGTCTGCGTCAACAAGGAAGGCAAAAAGAGTTCCTTCAGGGTCACCAAGCTCTTCGGGACCCGGGGGATTGATCGCGTTGAAATGGAAGAAGCGCGTGCTGGAGACATCGCGATCCTTGCCGGGATCGACTCGATCGAGATCGGCGACACGATCTGCGACCCGTCATTCCCCGAAGCATTGCCCCGCATCGCAATCGACCCGCCGACCATCAGCGTTTACCTGCAGGTCAACACGTCTCCCTTCGCCGGACGCGAAGGCAAGTACGTGACCAGTCGCCAGATTGGGGATCGACTGCGCCGCGAAGGTCTAACCAATATCTCCGTCGCGATCGCCGAAACCGACCGACAAGATTCATTCCAGGTGTCCGGCCGCGGTGAGCTGCAAATTGCCGTGCTGGTCGAAACCATGCGCCGCGAGGGGTTTGAGTTCGCGGTCTCGCGCCCCGAGATCATTCCTCGCGAGATTGACGGCAAGAAGTCTGAGCCGGTCGAAGACGTTGTGATCGACGCGCCAGAATGGGCCGCGGGCTCCGTGATGGAAAAACTGGCCACACGCAAAGGCCGCATGGTCAACATGAACCAGGAATCGGGACGCGTTTCGTTTTCGTTCATCGTTCCGAGTCGCGGTCTGTTCGGTTACCGAAGTGAGTTTCTAACCGACACCCGGGGTGAGGGAGTCATGTGCGCAACGCTCAGGGGTTATGAACCTTGGGTGGGGGACATGGATCAGCGCCCCGTTGGTGCCATCGTGTCGACCGATCAAGGTCAAACGACTCCGTTTGCGATTGTAAAGATTCAGGAGCGTGTCGCGCTGTTCGTGGATCCGGGGGTTCAGGTCTACGAGGGACAAGTGGTTGGCGAAAACCGAAGGCCAGGCGACATGCAAGTAAACATCTGCCGTGCCAAGAAACTCGACAATATGCGCGCCTCGGGCAAAGACGACACGCCTGTTATTACGCCCGCTCGCAAAATGACGATCGAATCCGCACTCGAATGGATCGAAGACGACGAGCTGCTCGAAGTGACCCCTGAAAACCTGCGCTTGCGCAAGAGGTCGCTTTCACGCAGTTCGCGCAAGCGCGCGGTCTAGCAGGCTGCGGCTAGCTGGCGGGGATGTCTCGCTCCGACGCCTTGGCGAACTCTGCCTGCAACTCCGCGTAGCTCTTGGCAACTGGGAATTGCGGGAACTCGTCGATCACGTTCTGCGGTGGGCAAAACAAAATGCCCGCATCGGCTTCTCCGAGCATCGTCGTGTCGTTGTAGGAGTCGCCCGTTGCGATGATGCGAAAGTTCAGCCCGTGAAACGCTTGCACGGCCTTTCGCTTCGGATCGGCCTGCCGCAAGTGGTAGTCAACGATCATACCGGCGTCGTTCATTTCGAGCTTGTGACAGAAGAGGGTCGGGAAGCCGAGTTGTCGCATCAGCGGTTCGGCAAACTCGTAAAACGTGTCCGAAAGGATCACGACCTGAAAGTGATTGCGGAGCCAATCGAGGCAGTCTTTGGCTCCGGGGAGCGGCGACAGACCGCTGATCACATCTTGGATGTCTGCGAGGCCGAGCTTGTGCTGTTTGAGGATGCCGAGTCGCTGCTTCATCAGGACGTCGTAGTCGGGGATGTCACGAGTCGTCGCGCGTAGTTCATCAATGCCGGTGCGTTCTGCGAAGTTGATCCAAATTTCAGGGATCAACACACCTTCGAGATCTAGACACGCAAGCTCCACTTTCTTCTCCTCGGGTCGTGCTGGGTTCGCTCGGCGGTTCAAATGCGGCGGGAGTCTCGCGCAGCCGGGGGTGGTGTGTCGAGGGCTCGTGGGCGCCCATTCACCGAGTCGCGTTTCGAGCAGGGATATGGGCCATTCGGTAGGATACGAAAATGCACCCCGTTATTAGACACCTCCGCGAGGTTTTCGTAACTCGCACGGCCTCATGTTGCACCGCGCTCGTTACGGCAGTCGTCCTTGGGTCCTGTTCTTCGGGTGCTCCGGAGGAAAGTTCTAGCCCTCCGGAGATGCCGGCCGTCACGGTGGAGGCCACACAAGTGTTCGCCGAAGACTTTGTCTACAAGGTGGCGCTCACCGGCCAGCTCGAAGCAGAACATTCTGTTGTCTTGAAGCCTGAAATCGAAGGCGTCGTCGAAGAGATCTTTGGAACCGAGGGGCAGCCAGTCAAGAAGGGCGAAACGCTCTTTCGCCTTCGTGCCGGAGAGCAGCGCGCACGGCTGGACGAGGCGCAGGCCGAGATGCGACTCGCAACGGATGTCTACGACCGCACCCAACAGCTTTCGCGCAGCGACGTTTCTTCGGTCGCGCGCGAAGCCGAGTCCCTCGCCAGGCTAGACGTTGCAAAAGCCAAGGTCGCCCTCGCCAAGATTGAGCTTGAGCGAACCCGAATTCATGCGCCATTCGATGGCGTGTTGGGCATTCGAATGGTCTCGCCAGGAACGCGACTGCGCGAAGACGAAGGGCTCATCTCGATCGATGCGATTGATCGGCTACAGCTGATCTTTACAACGGTTGAGTTTGCTGCAGCCCTCGCTCGCACGGGCGCAACGATTCACGCTCGGGTTGCAGCGTTTCCCAACGAAAGGTTCCCGGGGATGATCTTCTTTGTTTCTCCAACGATCGACCCCGCAACGCGGCGTCTCGTGATGAAGGCTTGGGTGTCGAACGGCGATCACCGACTGAAACCGGGCATGTTTGCCAACGTCGACATTGGCTTGCCTGCGCGAAAGAACACGTTTCTCCTGCCGGACTCCGCCATGGTCTACGACCGCCACGGTATCTATATATGGAAGGCAGGGGAAGACGATCTCGCGGTCAAGGTTCCTGTTACGATCGGTCAACGACAAGATGGTCGTGTTGAAATTTTGTCCGGTGTTGCAGCGGGGGACTGGGTGGTGACCGCCGGCACGAATAAAGCGATGTCAGGTGTGAAGCTGCAGTTCGACCGAGACGCTGCCGCGCCCAACAAAGAGGTCGAGGTCGGAGCGTGAGGCTCTCCCAGATCTGCATCGAGCGGCCCGTCTTTACGACGGTGATGTCGCTCTTGATTATTCTGGTCGGCTTGATCGCGGCCCCGCGGTTGCAGAACCGCGAAGTGCCCGATGTCGATGCGCCAGAAGTTTCGATCGTCACCGTGTATCACGGTGCTGCGGCAGAGGTTGTCGAAACCTCGGTGACGCAGATCATCGAAGGTGCGGTCAACGGGATCGAAGGCGTCAAGCACATGACGTCGACGAGCCAGGAAGAGTCTTCGCGGATCACGATCGAATTCGAATTGGATCGGGATATCGAGGCCGCCGCGAACGACGTCCGCGACCGGATCGCGCGGGTTCGTGGCCGGCTGCCGATGGACGTCGAAGAGCCGGTGGTCGCAAAGTCGGACGCCGATGCCCAGCCCATCTTGTGGCTGGCGTTGCACGGCGAAAGCTATGACCCGATCGCGTTGACGCGGATCGCGGACGATGTCGTAAAAGATCGACTCGAAAAGCTGCCGGGTGTCGCCTCGATCGTGCTGGGTGGGGACCGTCGTCTCGCGATGCGGATCTGGATCCATAATCGCAAACTCGGAGCACAGCAGTTTGCGATCTCGGACGTGATTGCGGCGCTGCGCCGGGAAAACGTGGATATCCCCTCTGGGCGAATCGAGGGCCGAGACTCGGAGTTGACCGTTCGCAGCCTCGGCGAGATGCGGACCGCCGAAGAGTATCGGCAGCTTGTCATCAGCTCAGACAACGCAAAGCAAGTTCGCCTTGGAGATGTAGCGGACGTTGTCGAAGGGGCAGAAGACGATCGAAAGATCGTCAAGTTCGACGGCCGCCCCGCGATCGGGATCGGCATCGTCAAGCAGTCCAAGGCCAATACCCTCTCCGTGGTTGATGCGGTCAAAAAAACCATCGTTGAAATTCGGCGTGACCTCCCGGAAGACGTCGGGTTCGACGTCTCGTTTGATACGTCGATCTTCATCAGCGAATCGATTCGCGATGTTCAGCTCACAATTGCTGTCGCGGCGCTTCTCGTCGTTCTGGTGATTTACGTTTTCTTACGGAGCTTTCGCGCCACGATCATCCCGGCGGTTGCGATCCCGGTCTCAGTCATTGGCAGCCTCGGTGTTCTTTACTTCGTTGGCTACTCGATTAACACGATCACGTTGATGGGCATCACACTCGCGATCGGCCTCGTCGTCGACGACGCGATCGTGGTGCTCGAAAACATCACCCGTTGGGTCGAAAACGGAACGCCACCGATGGAGGCCGCGCGCCGCGGCATGAGTGAGATTTCATTTGCCGTTGTCGCGGCGACGATCAGTGCGGTTTCGGTTTTCCTCCCCCTGGTCTTCTTGACGGACACGACTGGGCGCCTTTTCCGAGAACTCGCCGTGACCGTGGCCTCGGCGGTCGCGATTTCTGGTTTCGTCGCGCTGACCCTCGTCCCCATGCTATGCGCTCGCATCCTGGGGCGAAGTAAGCCCGAGGGACCCGTGAAGCTGGCCTTTGGTCGCGGCATCGACGCTGTGACGTCTGCCTATGTTCGGATGCTCGAATTCTGCGTCGCAAAGCCGAGCCGGACCTTGGCCCTCGTGCTTCTTGGCGTGGTGTGGGTTGCAGGCGGTGGGTTGCTTTACGGCGGCATGAAGAAAGAACTCATGGCGGACTCCGACCGCGGCTTGTTCTACGTCATCACCATTGGTCCCGAAGGCGCGACCATTGACTACATGGCGCGCTATCACGACGAAGGCGATGAGATGGTTCGCGCGCTTCCCGAACACCATCGAAGCTTGTCGGTGGTGTCTCTGGGGATCGGAGCTCCAGGTGTTGTGACGCGCGGCATTATCTTTGCGCAGCTTTATGACGATCGAGAGCGGGATCTGAAAGCGGTGGTCGCTGATTTGTACGGTTCGCTCGCAACGATTCCCGGCATCAAGGCCTTCGCGTATAGCCCGACGGCGCTTGGGGAATTCAGCTCCGCGCCCGTCGAAATTACAGTTGTGGGGCATGAACTCACCGAACTCGCGCGTATCGCCGACGAAATCGAACGGCGCGCGGGAGAAACCGGGAACTTCAACCGCGTACAGACCGACCTCGTGCTCAACAAACCCCAGCTCGAAATCAGTGTTGATCGCGAGCGGTCAGGCGATCTGGGGATGTCGATGGAGAACATCGCGACGACCTTGCGCGTGATGTTGGGCGGCCAGGCGATTTCAACGTTCAAGGTCGACGGCGAAACCTACGACGTGATGGCCCAGCTCAAGAAGGACGAACGCACGCGGCCCGCCGACTTGCTCGAAATCTTC
Source organism: Myxococcales bacterium (assembly GCA_012960035.1). GTDB lineage: Bacteria > Myxococcota_A > UBA9160 > UBA9160 > UBA4427 > DUBZ01. The sequence goes on from DUBZ01000070.1 coordinate 192,338, forward strand.
ATCCACGGTCGTTCGGGCCTGATCCCATTGGCCGCCGTGGTGACGGCGAAGGAAACGATTGCCCCCCGCGAAGTGCCGCACTTCGACCGGCAACGATCGGTGACGGTGAGTGCTTACCTCGCGGACGGTTATTCGCAGGGCGCGGGCCTCGAGCAGTTCATGGAGATCGCCGAAGACGTGATCCCGGCGGACAGTGGCTATCGCGCTCGATTTAGCGGCGAGGGCGAGAAGTTCTTCGAGTCGGCGAACGCGATCGTTTTTGCCTACCTACTGGCCATCGTGGTTGTGTATTTAGTGCTCTGTGCGCAGTTCGAAAGTTTCTTACATCCGCTAACCATTCTGGTCGCTGTGTTTCTTTCTTTTACCGGCGCGCTCGTGGGGCTTTCGTTGATGGATATGTTCGGTGTGCCGGGGATGACGATCAATCTGTTCAGTCAGATCGGCATTGTCATGCTCGTGGGGCTCGTGACGAAGAACTCGATCTTGATCGTCGAGTTTGCAAACCAGCTGCGTGGGCGCGGCGAGAGCTTGGTGAAGGCGACGGTCGATTCGGCGCGCTTCCGCTTTCGACCGATTCTGATGACGGCGCTGGCGACGGTCATGGGCATCCTGCCGATCGCCGCAGGACTCGGTGCAGGCGGCGAGTCTCGCGCGCCGCTCGGTGTCGCGGTCGTGTCCGGCATGGTGTTTTCGACCTTGCTTACATTCTTTGTTGTTCCCGCCACGTACATCACCATGGAGCGCATGCGTTCGCGCTTTGTCGGGGGGCCGGTCGACGCCCAAACCACCGTACCCGTGCAACCCATTGCACACACCGAAGGTGAGTCGTGAGCGACTACGAGGCGCTTCTTCTCGGTCTCGTGCAGGGGCTCACCGAATTTCTTCCGGTCTCGAGTTCGGGGCACCTTGTCGTGTATTCGACCCTCCTCGGCGTCGACACAGGAGGTGGGTTGCTGTTCGAAGTCGCGGTTCACGTTGCGACGCTCTTCGCGATCATGATTTACTATCGCGACAAGATTGGCCGACTCATCAAAGGTGTTTTCACGCGGGAGCAGGCCTCGACCCGCTACGTAGGAAAGCTCGCGGTCGCGACCCTGCCCACGATCGTCGCCGTCATTGCGTCGAGCCAGTTTCTCGAAGAGGTTCTTTCAAACCCCGCGGTCGCCGCCGGCGGTTTGATCGTCACGGGCGCCGTCTTGTGGACGACACGAACCACGCTTCCGGCCGCGAAGAACAATGAACCGACTTGGAAGGCTGCCCTCTATATCGGCGTCGCCCAGGCTTTCGCAATCTTGCCCGGCATCTCGCGTAGTGGCTCGACGGTGGCGGTCGCTATGGCGATGGGTGTCGCTCCCGCGGCTGCGGCGCAGTTTTCGTTTTTGATGGGCATCATTGCCATTAGCAGTGCAGCGATCCTGATGATCCCCGACCTGGGCGCCGCGTCGCCCGAAGCGTTGACGTCGATCGCGCTGGGCTCACTATCGGCATTGGTGTCGGGCATCGTTGCGATCTGGCTTTTCGTTTTCGTGCTCCGACGGGAATCGTTTCACCAGTTCGCCTACTACACGGTGACGTTGGGGCTGGCATTCGGCCTCTACGTCTGGCTCGCGTAAGACTGGCGACTCACCCGCTTCGCTTCGAAATATGCTGAATAAGAGGAAAACATCGTGGCCGCAAAAAAAATCCAATTGATTTCTTGGAACGTGAATGGGATCCGCGCTGCGACCAAGAAGGGGATGGTCGACTGGCTGAAGAAAACCAGTCCCGAGATCATCGGCTTGCAAGAAGTTCGCGCGTGGCCCCAAGACATGCCGGACGAAGTGACTTCGCTCCCGAAACTCCACCAGCATTACACCGAACCCGAACGCAAGGGGTACAGCGGTGTGGGGTTGATCTCGAAGCGTAAGCCCGACTCCGTCGAAACGAGCCTTGGCGAAGGTCGGTTTGACAGCGAAGGCCGAATTCAAATTGCGCGCTTTGGCAAGTTGGTGGTGGCCAATGGTTATTTTCCCAATGGCAACGGGAAGAACCGCGATAACAGCCGCATTCCTTACAAACTCGACTGGTATCGGGCACTCTTCGACAAGGTGCAGCGACTTCGCAAAGGCGGATACCGGGTGCTGGTGATTGGCGACTTCAATACGGCGCATCGCGAAATCGACCTGGCGCGCCCGAAGGCCAACGCAAAGACCAGTGGCTTTTGTCCGGAAGAGCGAGCTGAAATCGATCGCTGGGTGGAAGCGGGTTGGGTGGACACGTTTCGCGCCTTCGAGGAAGGTCCCGACCACTACAGCTGGTGGAGCCAGCGCTTTGGTGTGCGCGAAAAAAATATCGGGTGGCGTCTCGACTATGTGATGGCCAGCCCGTCCGCGATGAAGTTCGTGAAAAACGGATTCATCTTAAAAGACGTCAAGGGCTCTGATCACTGTCCGGTTGGTGTAGACCTTGACCCTGGGATTTACGGCTGACGCGGCGCTGTAGGCACCGGCTGGCCCGCTTGCGGTTCGGATGGTCAGGCGGCAACTTCCCGGCGCATGGAAAAAATCGCCGACGCATTTTCGACTGCATTGATGCTGCTCGTGACCTTCGACGCCGACATGGTTGAGATCGTCGTGCTGTCGCTCTCCGTGTCTTTTTCGGCAGTCATGCTCGCTGCTTTGGTGGGGCTTCCATTTGGGGCGTTCGTCGCGATTGCACGCTTCCCCGGCCGGGGGGCCGTGATCGCATTGTTGAACGCACTCATGGGGTTGCCACCCGTGGTTGTCGGTCTGGTTGTCTATCTCATGCTTTCGCGATCCGGGCCCCTTGGTTTCTTGGGCTGGCTCTTTACGCCAACGGCAATGGTGGTTGCGCAGTTCGCTCTGATCACGCCATTGGTTGCGGCGCTGTCGCGCCAGGCGATTCAGGATCTTTGGGAGGAGTATCACGAACTTCTGCGTTCGCTTGACGTCCGGCTTGGGGCGATGGTGGCCACACTCATTTGGGACGGCCGTTATCGCTTGCTCACTACACTGCTCGCTGGCTATGGCCGCGCCATTGCGGAAGTCGGAGCTGTGATCATTGTGGGCGGCAACATCGCGCACGTCACGAGAGTCATGACAACCGCCATTGCCCTTGAAACCAGCAAGGGCGATCTCGCACTGGCGTTGGGGCTGGGCATCGTGCTGCTGTTGATCAGCCTGCTCGTAAACACTGCGGCGGCTTTGTCTGGACGCAGTACACAGGGTGCACCGGTCCAGTGACGTCGATCCTGCCGATGGCACTCGAAGGAATCGGCTTCGAGGCGGACAACAAGAAGCTCCTTGACGACATTTCCATTCGGTTCGAAGGGCCCGGACGCTGCTTTGTTCTGGGTCCAAACGGAGCGGGCAAGAGCTTGCTGTTGCGCATTGCGCACGGACTTCTGACTCCGACCTCCGGACGCGTCGTTTGGAACGGATCTACCGGGCGCGAATGCGCCAGAAAACAAGCGATGGTGTTTGAACGCCCGGTTTTGTTGCGACGAACCGTCCGGGCCAACGTGGAGTACGCGCTTGTTCAGCGTGGCTTCGAACGGGGCTTGGTGGGCGACAAGGCGAATGCGGCCCTCGAACGCACTGGCTTGCAAGGTCTGGCACAACGCGACGCCCGAGTGCTTTCTTCCGGCGAGCGTCAGCGCCTCGCCCTGGCGCGCGCCTGGGCGATCGAGCCCGAGGTCATGTTTCTCGACGAACCGACGGCAGCGTTGGATCCTTCGGCGACTCGCATCGTCGAAGAAGTCATCGAGGCCATCTCGGACGGCGGCACCAAGATCATCATGACGACCCACGACATGGGGCAAGCGCGGCGTCTTGCGAGTGGAGTCCATTTTTTGAACAAGGGGGTGCTCGTCGAAAGTGCATCCGCCAAATCATTTTTCGATTCGCCGCGAACCGAGGAAGCGCGAGCATTTATAAAGGGAGAGTTGTTGTGGTGATCGTTCCCTTGCACAGAACGCTCATCGGTGCGGTGAGGCGATTCGCTGTCCTCCTCGCCTTGATGGCCGGACTGTCCGCGACCGCAGAAGCGGGCGCGCCGTTTATTACGGTTGCTTCGACAACGTCGACGGACAATTCAGGCCTCCTGGACGAAATTCTTCCGAAGTTCAGGGCTGCCAGTGGCGCCGACGTTCGCGTCGTTGCGGTGGGGACCGGGCAGGCGATCCGTCTGGCGCGCAGCGGTGACGCAGACGTGCTGATGGTGCATGACCGCGAATCCGAGGAGCGCTTCGTGGCCGACGGCTTCGGCGTCGAGCGTCACGCGTTGATGCACAACGACTTCATTATCGTGGGCCCGAAGGATGACCCCGCGAATCTTCGTGGGATGAACAACGTTGGAAATGCGCTCGCTGCCGTCGCCGACCGGGAGCAGCCCTTTGCATCCCGCGGCGACGATTCAGGTACCCACAAGGCTGAACTCCGCATGTGGGAATTGGCGGAGCGAGACCCGCGCACATCGTCGGGCAAGTGGTACCGCGAAACGGGGTCGGGCATGGGCGCGACCCTCAACACCGCAGCAGCGATGGGCGCATACGCGTTTGTCGATCGCGGCACCTGGCTCGCGTTCAAAAACCGCGTCGATCTCGAACTGCTGGTGACCGGCGACCCACGGCTTCAGAATCCGTACAGCGTGATCCTGGTCAACCCCGAACAACACCCGCACGTCAAAGCCAAAGAAGGGCAGGCCTTCATCGACTGGCTTTTGTCGAAAGCAGGGCAGGCTGCAATTGGTGACTTTCGGGTCAACGGGGAAGTGCTCTTTATCCCGGATGCGCTCTAGGGCACGGCGAAGAAATTTGCGCGTCCCCCAAACGACCCGAAGCGACGCCAAGGCGTCGCTTCGGGTCGTACTTGATCTGTGCTCGATCGAGACTTTGTCTTGTCGACTAGGGCTCGAGGATCGGGTGGAGCCGCAGAGCCGGCTGGGTTTCCCGCAACCGCTTGAGTGCCCTGGCTTCGAGCTGTCGAACGCGTTCGCGGCTTAGGCCGAGCGTTTGTCCGATCTGCTCGAGGGTGTGCTCCTCTTCACCGGCGAGGCCATAGCGCAAGCGCAGAATCAGCTGCTCACGGGGCGTGAGAGATCCGATCAAAGATCCAACGCCCGTGCGCATGCGATCGTTGTCCATGCCACCGTCCGGCTGTTCCGAACCCTGGTCCGGAACAAAGTCTTCGAGGCGCTTCTCGGTGCCCGACACGTTCGATTCGAGCGAAATGGCTTCGCGCGACAGTCGGTCGAGTGCTTCGAGTGCTTCGGTGTCAGTACCCAATGCCGGTGCGAGTTCCGCCGGGGTGGGTTCGCGGCCGAGCTTGCCGGTCAACTCTGCGCGGACACGCTGGCTGCGCTGCAGCCGGTCGTGTACGTGCGAGGGAAGTCGGATCGTGCGCGAGTGATTCTGAATGGCGCGAACCAATGCCTGGCGAATCCACCAAACCGCGTAGGTCGAAAATTTGAAGCCACGTCGATGATCGAACTTCTCAACGGCGCGGATCAAGCCAAGGTTACCTTCCTGAATGAGGTCGGGGAACGAAAGACCGAGGTTGCGATAGTCCTTCGCGATTGCGACAACCAGCTTCAGGTTGTGCTCGATGAAGCGGTTCTTCACCGCGGTCATGCGCTCGTGCGCGTCCTCGACTTCTTCGGCGAGCTTGAGCATGCGGGATTTCTGCACGCCTGATTCACGCTCGAGTTCGGCGAGTCGCTTGGTCCGGCGTCGCGTCTTGCGCAGTTCGCGGCCAATCGACAGCGCGTTTTCGCGCAGTTCGACGAGAAGCACCAACGACAAGCGCGCGTTGTGCATTTCTTTCGCGACCTTTATGTCGAGCTTCTTGAGCTCGGCGGTGTAGTCGCCCTCTGCTTTTTCGTATTCCTCGTCGCGGCTCACGAGCAGGGTGCGAAGTCGCTTGACTGCGGTTTCTACGCGCGCTGCGATTTCACCCGTCTCTTCGTCGCCCACGGATTCAGAAAGCTTTGCACCCGTGTGTGAGAGGGCGCGCAATGCATCCCAGCGCGCCACAACGTGTCGAGCTGAACTCGGTACGGCGTACAAAACGTCGCGCAGTGCGGCAGTGGCTGATTCGAGATCCTTTGCGAGGTAAACCTCTTCTTCGCGCTTCAGTGTCCGCGTGCCGCCAATTTCTTGGAAGTACGACTCGAGCGGTCGACGTTCGCGACCGGGATCGAGCTCTTCGGCAGCAACGACAGGTGTCGCGCCCAGCACGTTTTCGCCGGTCTCTATCTTTTCGGTTGCCTCAACTTTCTTTTCGGCCTTCAATTTCTCACCCTTTCGGCTGTTCGGTGCACTTCCGACTTTCGAGTCGACCTTTGAACTGCTCTTAGAGGCCAAACCCTTCGCGCGCGCTAGCACGAGCTGCTCTCTTTTTGGGTTGTGGCTTTTGGAGTCTGGTCTTCTATTCAAGTCGGATACCGTGCGGTTGGAGCCGGTTCATGGTCCAAAGTTGTGTGCTTGGTTTTGTGGTGTTGCTTGAGTGCGCTGTACTTGTAGCGATGGCTGTCGATTCGTAGATTCAATGTGTCGAACGATGACTTGGATCTTGGCGTTCTAATTGCGAATCGTCTATTGGGCGTCGAAGGTGCTGCTTTTCGCGTACTGCCGATTTATTTCAGATGCCGAAGGTGCGTTCGCATTTTTGCAACGCATGTGGAGCAGGGTCTCGGTTCAGCGTGTTTGATTGAAGTCGTTGGCTTAGGTTGCCGGTGACCAATTCTTGTTTGTGAACGGATCCTGAACTGTCTTTCCTTCCGCAGGTCTGTGTAACGGGCTGAGTTCTATTTGGTTTTATCTACCCTATCTATGTACCCACCGATCAAATTGTCTGTGTAGATAGAAAGAGTGGTCTCAGTTTCCGTATTACGAACCGTATCTTCGATGCCTCCGTCGGCCTTGCCCACCTTCGCTTGGGGCGCATCAAGCGACCCAATATACTGAAGGTTTTTTCCCCATTTTGCTAGGACAAAATTCGCCGAAATGGGGCTGACTTCACTTCGATGTCACCCAGCGTCTGGCTGGGGTGCTCAACGGTCCGGTCGATCGCGGCTCTTCGTTGCCGATTTGACGGCAAGAGCGGCTTTGGATCGCTCGGGTTTGTCAGATTTGAGTGGGCAGACGCTCCTACGTAGATTGCTTTTATACCCAAGGCGCTGTCGATCCTGCAAGTCACGTTCTAACTATTCGATTCTCCATTCGTATTCATTGTTTCTGATACTGGGGCTCTCTCGCTCCGGTGTGTGAAGTGAGCTGTGTCTATTTAGACACGGTCGCTTCTTCGGGTGGTTGCTGTCTAAGCACGAGGAAATCTTCGTCGCGTTTGTCAACCCCCTGGATTGACTGGGAAACGTCTCAGGTTGCTTCCCGTCTCCTAAGTACGTGGCCTCGACACCGTTCCTGGTGACGAGAAAAGGATCCAGAAAGTCAATTCATCCTCCGACGGGCAGGGTTCTCAAACTAGACCCCCGCGGGTGGATGGGATACGAACTCATTGAGACCGTGCAGCTCTCGCCGAATCCGCCACAATGCGCGCCATGCCGGAGCGCCCCAAAAATCGAGCCCCCTTCTCGGAACGAGACTTTTATCTCGCCGAATTCCACGGGCGTACCCTCGCGATGGCGATGTCACAGCAGCCCGCCCTCGACGAACGGTCGAGCGCGGTGGTGACCAACGTGCTCCGCGATCTGGCAGACAACGGAACGCGCGTAATCTTGCTCGGCGAAGATTCCGATCTTTTGGCAAGTCTGACTTCATCTCCGACTCTCGAAGCTGTTGGACCCGGCTGGGTTGGAAGCGCATGGCGGCGGCTGCAAAGTCAACCGTTGATCGGTGTTGCGACCTCGACCGGTGAGACGCTTCCGACGCTCTGCTCAAGAGTGGCCCTCGAACTCAGGCTCGCGAAGTTGGTCTGGATCGGAAGCCGCGGCGTGTTGTGGTTGTCCGACAAACGACGCCAGTCGCTCGTGCATCTTGCGGGACTCGCGGCGCGAGCGGAAGAAGCCGAGCGCAATGTGGGCGGAGGCGAAGGCAAAGAGATTGCATCCCTGCTGCGCGAAATCGAAAAGATGGTGCGCGGTGGCGTCGCGTCGGTTAGCGCCTGTATGCCCGAGGGCCTTTCAGACGAGCTGTTCACGTATGCGGGATCGGGAACATTCTATTCGCCCGAAGGTCACATCAAAGTCAGGTCGCTTGCCCTCGACGAATTCGACGCCGCTGAAAACTTGATGGCCAGAGGCGTAGAAGAAGGCTTTCTCCTTGCGCGGTCGCAGGCGGCATTGGAAATCACCTTGGCCCATGGCTTCGGTGCCTTTGTCGAGGGACGCTATTTGGCGGGCATTGGCGCGTTGTTGCCGCATCCTCAAGACGAGGCCGGAGAAATCGCCTCGCTCTACGCACTGACTCGCTTTGTGGGGGAGGGCGTTGGAAAACACCTGATCAAGTTCGCTGTCGAGCGCGGCCGCGCGCTTGGCATGCGGTACGTGTTCGCGTGCACAACCCTTGAACGCGTCGAAGCCTTCTTCAAGAACTCTGGCTTTCGCGTGGTTTCGCCCGACGAAGTTCCGCTGAATAAGTGGATTGACTACCGCGAGGACCGCATGAAGTCGGTGCGCTGTCTAAAGATTGATCTCGACTAGTCGCACGCTGCATCGTTCGCAGCACGAACCAAGTGTGGGAGCGCCCCGGGGTGTGGCCGAAGCTTCTTCCCCGAGGCTCGGTTGTTCAGTTCTTTCGAACCGTACTCCGATGTGGACTGTAAGCCGGGTTCTGTTCTGCTTTGGGCTCTCGCCCGCGCAGTGAGGATCATTCCTCTAGACGACACGTTGCCGTGTCGTTCAAGCACTCTCACCCGGATACCCCGACCTGGCGAGCCAGATCAATCGGACGGGTCGTCCTGTGCGGTATCCCTATTCGAGCTTGCTCCGGGAAGGGCTTGCCTCGCCGCCGGTCACCCGGCTGTCGCGCGTGGGCTCTTACCCCACGATTTCAACCTTACCTGTGTGGGCTGGCGCTAGGCGCCAACCTGAGCTGAACATTCTTTCGAGTTTGCAGCTCCCCGACGCGGTCTTTTTCAAGCTCGCCTCGACACCATCGGCGGTGTGATTTCTGTTGCGCTTTCCCTCGAGTCACCTCGGGTCGCTGTTAGCGACTTCCCAACCCTACGGAGCCCGGACTTTCCTCCCGCGGACGGTTTGTGTCCGCCGGCGATCCTCCATCCACCTCCAACGGCCCGGACCTTAACGCATGCCTGTGCGCGCTGCGCAGCAGCACGAGGAGCTTTGTGTCTCGCGAGTGTGAAACCCCGAAATTCCTTAGGAGATTCATCTGAGTATCTATTGAATACTCATTTAGCGTTCGTTAGGTACTCACCCCGTTATGGTGAGCACGATCCCAGCATTCAAGAGCGTTGCATCGAAACGGTCGGCCAAGAAGGAGCGGCCGAGCATTCCCGAGCCCGGGAAAATCTTCGATCCCGTCGCCCGTGCCCTCGAAATCATCGGGGACCGCTGGACATTGGTCCTGGTGCGTCAGCTTTTGGCGGGCAGCAAGGGCTTTCAGGAATTGCGCATGCGCACGGGGATCACGCCCCGAGTCCTGTCCAGCCGGCTGCGGCAACTCGCCAGTGAAGAATTCGTCGAACGCGAGGGCGAAAAAACTCGCGCGCAGTATCAGCTCACCGACCGCGGTCGCTCGCTGGAGCCGATCATTGCTTCGATCGCGGTGTGGTGGACAAGGCAGCCCATCGAACGGCTCGCGATCGAGCCCGAACGGTTCACCGAAACTTCACCGCAATCGATCCTCGAATCGTTGCCCTTCTTGTTGCGCGACCGCGCGGGCAAAAACGATTCGGTGATGTTCGAAATTCGCTTGACCGGAGAGGGCGGTGGCGTCTGGGCGGTCAAGATCGAGGGCGAACACTGCGACGTCATCCCGGGCTTCGCCGAGGGTGCAGACGTCCGTTACACCGCGGACGCAAAACTCTGGTGCGGTGTGGCGCTGGGTGTCGCAGACGCTCGGCAGGCCGTGAAGGACGGTGACATGATCAAAGAAGGCGGTCCACAGGCGATGGATCAGTACTTCCACCAACTCTACCGACCACAAGACGGCGGGTCGGAGTAGGCAACACAATCTCGGGTCGCCATGAACGCTCGGCGACAGAACAGAGACAAAGAAAAGGAGAACCAAGTGATTTCATTTCAACTGACAGAAGAACAAGAGGTCGTTCGCGAAGCCATGCGCGAATTCGGCCAGCAAGCGATGGCGCCCATTGCTCGTGATTGCGACGAGAATTCAAGCATCCCCGAAGACTTCCTTGCCAGTGCATGGGATCTCGGTCTGGCGTTTACCCAGGTCCCCGAAGAATTTGGCGGCGCTGGTGAGCGCTCACCGATCACGAACGCGATCTTGCTCGAAGAACTCGCAGCGGGTGACGCAGCGCTCGCGGTTGCGGCGCTCGCTCCTTCAGCATTTGTGAACGCCATTGTGGATCAAGGCACCGAAGAACAGAAGGCCGAGTACCTGCCGGCGTTTTGCGGTGACACGTTCACCACCGCGTCGCTCGCTTGCATCGAGCCCGTAGCCCTTGGAGATCCGGCCAAACCGCGCGCCGTTGCGGAAGAGAAGGGCGAAACCTTCGTCATCTCGGGCCGCAAGAGCTTTGTCTTGTTTGGCGATCGCGCCACGCACTTCCTCGTTGTTGCACGAAACGGCGGCGGTGTGGATGCCTTCATTGTCCCGCGAGACGCGAAGGGACTGACGATTTCTGACCCCGAGCTGAACATGGGGATGAAGGGGCTGACAACTTCGACCCTCGACCTTGAGCAAGTTGAAATTCCGGCGGCAAACCGTCTCGGCGGTGACGCGGGCTGCGATATTCGACGCATCCTCGACAGCTCACGCGTCGCACTTGCAGCCACGATGCTCGGGCTTTCGCGAACAGTGCTCGAGTTCTGTGTCCCTTACACGAAGGATCGTGTCGCCTTTGACGAGCCGATCAGTAAGAAGCAGAGCATCGCTTTCCGCATGTCCGAAATGCATATCGAGATCGAGTCGATGCGCTGGCTCACCTGGAAGGCGGCGAGTGAAATCGAGCAGGGCCTCGACGCGACGCGCTCCGCTTCGTTCGCGTTCAGTTACGCAGCCGAAAAGAGCATGTGGATCGCCGACAACGGCATCCAGATCCTCGGGGGCCACGGCTTCATCCGCGAGCATCCCGTCGAAATGTGGTTCCGACACGCGCGCACGATCAGCGTGCTCGAAGGAACGATTTCCGCATAACGCACGGACGCCACGCAAACTTTTCCGTCACCGAGTGACGATTCAAAATAAGAGGAAACACCATGGTTGATTTTCGACTGTCCGAACGAGATAAGTTGGTTCTCGCGCGCACCCGCGCAGAATCCGAAATTTGTCGCACCTACGCGCGCTTTTACGACGAAAACGAAGGCGACTTCCCGCCTGACGAACTCCCCGAAGCCGAAGAGTTCTACGCAAACGCGGCGCCGATTCCGGCCGAGGGACTTGGCGACTCGGGAGCTCCGGTCATGGGAGCGCTCACGCAAGCGGGTCAGAACTGGGGCGACTACTCGGTGCGCATGCGCCGGACCTCGACCGCAGGGCTTGGCAATGCAGCACTGGCTGCCGCGGGTACGCCCGAGCAAAACGAGAAGTGGCAAAAGCTGATTCTCTCGATGGCGATCACCGAGCCGGGTTGTGGCTCTGATCCGTCGCGGGTGCAGACGACTGCCGAACTCGACGGTGACGAATGGGTGATCAACGGAGAGAAGATCTTTGTGACCACTGGCATCCGAGCGAAGGGTGTTGTGATCTGGGCGACGCTTGATCGGTCCGCCGGTCGCGCGGGCATTAAGTCGTTCCTCGTCGAAAAGGAAACGCCCGGCTTCGAAGTACCACACAAAGAAAAGAAGCTCGGCATCCGCGCAGACGACACCGCGGTCTACGTCTTCAAGGACTGCCGCATTCCGCGCGGCAACTTGCTCGGTGGGAACGAAGAGATCCCGAAAGGCGGGGGCTCGGGTGGTTTCCGTGGCGTCATGAAGACGTTCAACATGACGCGTCCGATGACAGCCGCGTTCGGTCTCGGCATCGCCGAAGCTGCGCTCGACTTTACCCGAGAGCACTTGAACGAAGCGGATATTGAGGTCGACTACGGTGCGATGCCTTCGAGCGAAACTGGCGCCGCCACAAAATTCAAACAGCTTGAAGCGCTGTACGAAGCGTCCATGCTCACGACACTGAGGGCCTGCTGGCTCGCCGGGGCCGCACTGCCGAACAACATGGAGTCGTCCGTGTGTAAGGCGCATGCGGGTAGTGCGGTGCGACGCATCACCCAGGGCTGCATCGAGATCCTCGGTCCGATCGGGATCTCACGCGACCACTTGATCGAGAAGTGGATGCGTGACTGCCGGATCACCGACATCTACGAAGGTACGGGTGAGATTCAGCGTCTCATCATCGCGCGGGGTTTGCTCGACTACACACGTGCCGATCTGAACTAGAGCCGGGTTCGCCCGACGCTGGGCAAATAGAACACAAGAGGGCCGTCGGATGTAGATCCGGCGGCCTTCATTATTTTGTGTACTTCATCGCGATTACGAGTCGAGTAGAGCGGGTAGGACCAACTCGAGACGCGTCCGCAGTGCTTCGAATGCGCGAAAGATTCTAAGAACGAGTTTTGCGGTCTCGACGGGCTCGTCTGCACCGGCGGTTTCCAGCACCGGTGCGAACTGTTCGATCAGGCGATGTGACCGCGCTCGGTACTCGCGGCCTAACTCATCGTTGCGCGCCGCGTACAAGATCAACTTGTACTCGGCCATGATCGCTCGGGGTCAAGAAAATCGCGCTGCTGAAAACGAACGAGAAATTCGATGATCGACTCCTCGCCGGTGCTTGCGAGGTCTTCGAACGTTGTCGTCAATGTCGCGTTCACGGTCCCGATGTAATGGCGGAATGCGCGGAGAACAATACACACCGCTGGCATATGCGAATTTCCCGCTAGTCTTCCGGCCCTGAATCACAACCGCGCCGAGGGGAATCTGCCGTGAAAGCCATCGTAATCGAACAGCCGGGTGACGAGTCGTGCATGAAGCTCGGAGAAGCTGCATCTCCCGACATGCGCCCAGGTGCGATTCGCATTCGCGTCGCGGCCTGCGCGGTCAACCGCGCCGACTTGTTGCAGCGCCAGGGATTTTATCCGCCACCCCCCGGTGCTTCTGAAATCCTCGGGCTCGAGTGTGCCGGGGAAGTGGTTGAGGTTGCGAGCGACGTGACGAACTTTGCAGTCGGAGACCGTGCGATGGCCCTTCTCGCGGGCGGTGGATATTCAGAAGACGTGGTTGTCTCTGCCGGCAGCGCGATGAAGGTTCCCGAACGTCTCAGTTACGAACAAGCCGCTGCCGTCCCCGAAGTCTTTCTGACGGTTTTCTTGAATGTGTTTCAACTCGCGGGACTCCAGGCAGGCGACACTGCACTGGTTCATGGCGGCGGCAGCGGGATCGGCACCGCGTTTATTCAGCTCGTCAAAGAAGCCGGCGCAAGGTGCATCATCACGGCCGGCAGCGAAGAGAAGTGTAAGCGCTGCCTTGAACTGGGCGCCGACGTCGCGGTGAACTATCGAGAGGGCGACTTCGTGGCCGAGGCCAAGGCCGCCACTGGAGGAGCCGGCGTCGACGTGATCCTCGATTCGATCGGAGGCTCATACCTCGCGCAAAATCTCGATGCCCTCGCGATCGGTGGACGGCTCGTGCTGATCGGTTTGATGGGCGGCGCCAAAGCCGAAATTCCCCTTGGTATGGTGCTCGCGAAGCGATTGCAGGTGCTCGGCTCCACCCTTCGCGCACGTCCCGACGCTGAAAAAGCTGCGATCGTAACGGGGCTGCTCGAACAGTTTGGGGCGGCGCTCGAAGCGGGCACGATCGGCCCCATTGTCGATCGCGTCATGTCGCTGGCGGATGCCGGGGACGCACATCGCTTGATCAAGGCGAGCGAGCACTTCGGCAAGGTCGTCTTGTCCGTCCGCTGATTCTCAAGTCCGCTGCAATTCGGACGGCCTGAACACCGCGCATAACTCGCAGCGGCGAGGGTTCAATCCGCTACGTTACCGGCCCCCGAAACTTGGGCGACCTCAAAACTTGGAGCAAGAAAACGAATGGCAACGACACAACGAACTTTCGGAATCGTAAAGCCCGACGCGACCGCCGCAGGCAACGCGGGCAAGATTCTGGCCCGCATCGAAGAGAACGGACTCAAGATCATCGCGATGAAGCTCATGCACCTGAGCGAAGCTCAGGCCAAGGGCTTCTACGCCGTACACAAAGAGCGCCCGTTCTTCGGTGAACTCGTCACGTTCATGACTGAAGGCCCGATCGTCGCGGTCGTAATGGAAGGCGACAACGCGATCCAACGCTGGCGCGACCTGATGGGGCCGACCAACTCCGACGAAGCGCCCGCCGGCACCATCCGCGGTGACTTCGGCAGCGGCATCGAGCGCAATGCATCCCACGGTTCGGACGCCCCGGAAACCGCCGCACTCGAAATCGCGTACTTCTTCAACGCAACGGAAATCCAGGCACCGACCGAAGCGCTTTAACGCTTCAGGCGCTGCGAAAAACGAAGGGCGAACTGGACATCAGTCTGGTTCGCCCTTTTTCGTTGTGTCTGCGGAGTGCCGGTGCGGCGGCGATGATGTCTACGCAGGAGAAGGGGTCTCTGGCTAGGGGCGGTTTGTCGGGCTCAACGCAAAAGTAGGCACCGGCGGAACGTCGCGATCGGAGCAGGGGCCAAACGCGCTAGCGATGATTCGCAGGCGCTTGGGAACCGTGAGTTTTCGGAATCGGGAACGGGAGAACTTCGGCCAGGCGAAACCCTGAGTGGCTGAGTGCCCGGGTGATAGAGCGGGCCTCTCGGCCGAGTGGCGGTTACGCGTACGCTCGGGCCATCAGCAGAAGCAGGCCTACGTAGGTAACGGTCAACCACAAGTTGTGACTCTTGAGTGCGCGGCTCACTTCGACTTTCCCCTCAGATTTTCGGTTGACTGCGGTCGTGGTGGCCACAGCTTGGTTGACTTGATTCACTTCATGGGTTCCGCCGCTGCGCAAGAGGTGCCTGCGGCGCGCGGTACCCTAGACTCTCTTTCGTGATTCATCCAATGTTCTTTAGATATCGGCGAAAGTTTTTTTGACGATGTGCGTAAAGTCACATGAAACGAGACAATTCGCGCAGGAGTGCGACCGGGTGTTGGAGTCTGAGGGGGCGGCGCTTGATGCCGATCGGTCGGGTGACTCAGCTTCCGACGAACTTTGGCGCACGTCGTTCTTTGGCCGCGGCAATGCCTTCGAGCATGTCGTCGGTCTCGAAGCAGACGGCTTGCTCCGCCGCCTCAAAGTCGAGCTGTGACGACAAATCGACGTCCGGGGAGTGCGCGAGCCCCTTTTTGAGCGACCGGGTCGCTGCTGGAGAGCAACTGGCGATTTCGCGCGCTACGGCGATCGTGGCCGGAAGCACCTCTTCAGTGGGGAGGCAGCGGTTGGCGAGGCCTATGGCCGCGGCCTCTTCCCCACCCACGATGCGGCTGGTGTACATCAGCTCTGCGGCCATAGCGGGTCCGACAAGGCGGGGGAGGGTCCACGACGCGCCCATGCCAGGGTGAAGTCCCAACTTGGTGAAGTTCAGCCCAACCTTCGATTCGTGGGCGATGTATCGGATGTCACAACCCAGGGCGACGCACAGCCCCGCGCCGATCGCATGGCCGTTGATCGCGGCCAGGGTTGGGACCGGCAAGTTCCGTACGGACAGGAATAGACCGTAGAAGTCCCGCATAAAGTCGCGGACTTCGTCTCGAGCGTTTCCCGCGTGGGCCTTGTCGGCGAGTCCGCTGATCATGTCCAGGTCGCCACCGGCAGAAAACGCGGTGCCGCTTCCGGTCAGTACGACTGCCCGCATCTGGGTGTCGCCCTCGAGTTCAGCAATTTTGTCCCGAAATGCCTCGCCCATGGCTTTCGTCATGGCATTTCTCCGGGGCGGGTCGTTGAAGGTGAGGATCACGACCTCGTCTTCGCGGGTTTCGTCGATGAGCGGGGCAGTTTCGGACACGAGGGACTCCTGGCGAGGTTTGGGGGGCGCAAAGCAAAACGCACCGGAGGGTAGCGATCCCTCCGGTGCGTCAAGTGTTGCGAGTGCCGATTGGGCCTGGGTCTTGTGACCTCAGTCCTGGGCGCGGCGCAGAAACGCCGGTTCCTCTGTGTCTTCGTCTTCATCCTCGTTTCGGCGTCGCAAGAACGCCGGGGTGTCGAGTTCGTCTTCGAAAGGTGATGCGAAACCACCGGCATTCGCCGTAGCGTCGGCCAACTCGTCGTCGCTCACCGGGATTGGCTCGAGATCCAGGTCGATGATCTGCTGAACATCGGCTGCCGCCGCCGGTGCTGCGGCGCGAGCCGCGTTGGCTGCTGCTTCCCGCCGAAGCGACGTGACGTTGTCTTGGGGCAGTTGCGGTGCGCGCACTTCGTCTTCGAAGGTTTTTCGCCCGCGCGGAGGTCGGGTTCGACTTTCCTGACCTTCGAGGCCCGTCGCGATCACCGTCACCCGCACTTCGTCCTTGCCCATCGTTTCGTCGATGACGGCACCGAAGATGATGTTCGCATCTTCGTGCGCGGCTTCTTGCACGAGCGTCGAAGCTTCGTTCACTTCGAACAGCGTCATGCTGTCGCTTCCCGTGATGTTGATGAGCACGCCTCGTGCACCCTCGATCGAAAGATCTTCGAGGAGCGGACTCGAGATTGCCGACTGTGCTGCGTCGACGGCTCGCGAATCGCCGGTACCCACTCCGGTGCCCATCATTGCGACACCCGCTTCGTTCATCACGGTGCGAACGTCGGCGAAGTCGAGGTTGATGAGACCATGGATCGTGATCAAGTCCGAAATGCCGCGAACTGCGTTGAGCAACACATCATCAGCAAGAGTGAAGGCGTCTTTAATCGCCGTGCCCTTGCCTGCGAGTGCAAGCAGTCGTTGGTTGGGGATCGTGATCAGTGTATCGACGACTTGGTGTAGTTCGCCGAGGCCACGCTCGCCGTGCTTCGAGCGAACCTTGCCTTCGAACATGAACGGCTTCGTCACAACACCAACAGTGAGTGCGCCAATCTCTCGCGCAACTTCAGCAACGATGGGTGCTGCGCCAGTCCCCGTGCCCCCTCCCATGCCGGCAGTCACGAAGACCATGTCTGCACCTTCGAGCACTTCGCGCAAACGCTCGCGTGCTTCGAGTGCCGACGCGCGTCCGCGGTCGGGGTTTGCACCGCAGCCGAGACCGCGGGTGACCTCGGCGCCGAGTTGAATCTTTGTCGGTGCCAGGTTGTGTTTGAGTGCTTGTGCGTCGGTGTTGGCCGCAATGAACTCGACCCCCTTGAGCCCGCAACGCATCATCGTGTTGAGCGCGTTACCGCCGCCGCCGCCAACGCCAATCACTTTGATGGTGGCCATCTGGCTTGCCGACTCTTCAAATTCGAGAAAATCGTCTGCCCCTTCGGGTCCGAGTTCCAGGAGATTGACGGATTCTTTGTTCTTGTTGCGATTCTTCTTACTCATTGGTTGTCCTCTCGCGTGCGTTCAGGAAGGCTTAGGCGCCCCGAATGTAACACCAATTGTCGTTTATGTATCTCTTCTTTTGGGTTTTGCGACTGCGAGTCGGGACCAAAATCGGGCCGAATCGCAAGCCGCGGCTAGGCGAATTCGGCGTAGAACCAGTCGCGCATGCGCTGCTTTACCCGGCCAAAGATCGATTCGTCTCGGATCCGGAAGCCTCGGAACCGACTCGACTCCTGAGAAAATCCGTAGTTCACGAGGCCGACACCGGTCGCATACATGGGGCTGCGAACAATCTCGAGGAGTCCTCCAACGTTCTCCGGAGAACCGAGTCGCACCGGTGCTTCGAAGATCTCTTCCGCGAGTTCCGAGATGCCCGCAAGTGCTGAGGCGCCACCTGTGAGCACGATACCCGACGGAATGCGGTCGGCGAGGCCAGATCGGACGATCTCCTGACGCGCGAGCGACAGGATTTCTTCCGCACGGGGCTCGATGATTTCGCACAGAATCTTGCGCGAAACTTCCCGCGGCCGACGTCCACCGACCGACGGCACGGTGAGCACATCGTCGCTCGCCAGGTACCGCGCGGACGCGACGCCGAACGTTTTTTTGATCCGCTCGGCTTCGTCGAACGGTGTTCGTAAACCGATCGCGATGTCGTTGGTCAGGTGGTAGCCACCTAGGCTGAGAACGGCCGTATTTTTGATCGAGCCGTCGGCGAAAACCGCGATATCCGTGGTTCCGCCACCAATGTCGATCATGCACACGCCGAGATCACGCTCGTCACTTGAAAGCACCGCCTGCGCCGAAGCCAAAGGCTCGAGCACAATGTCGATCACGTTAAGGCCTGCCTTGTTGCAGGACTTCACGATGTTTTGGGCGCTGGTGACCGCCGCCGTCACGATGTGGATCTTCGACTCGAGTCGAACCCCACTCATGCCGAGCGGTTCGCGGATCCCGTCTTGATCATCAATCACGAATTCTTGGGGAATGACGTGAATGACTTCGCGGTCCATTGGGATGGCGACAGCTTTTGCCGCATCAATTACCCGTCGGATGTCGCTCTGTCGCACTTCGCGATCTTTGAGCGCCACCACACCGTGCGAGTTGAAGCCGCGAATATGTCCGCCCGCGATGCCGGCGTAGACCGATGCAATTTCGCAGTCGGCCATCATTTCCGCTTCTTCAACCGCCATCTTGATTGACTGCACGGTGGCGTCGATGTCGACAACGACGCCCTTGCGCAAGCCCTTCGAGATGTGGGTTCCAGTGCCGATGATGTCGACGCTGTCCCCTTTCCGCTCTGCGACAATTGCGCAGATTTTCGTCGTGCCAATGTCCAAACCTACAATGAGGTCGTCTTTCCGTGCCATTGTTCACCCCCCATGAACGGCCGCGGTTTCCCGAACGGCCAGCTTTGGACGAACGCGCGAATCCACGCGAGCCCGCCACTTTTGGTCTCCCTCATCTCGAGGGTGACCGACTTCGCAGAACCGCCTGGTTCGCAAAGCGAAGATCGATTTCCTCTGCAGCTCGTGCAGCCGGCATGTTCGAGGTGAGCAGCAGAGACAACTTTTCGAGGCGAGGTTCGAGTTCGTCCTCACCCAAGATCACGGTGCGCGGGAGCTCCTGTGAATGAAGCACCCAACCCAGTCCCGCCTGTTGCGACGGCAATTCGATTTCCCGCGCCTCACGATCTGATCCATTCGTCTGCCGGATAAGTGCTGCAAGCCAAAGCGCGCGTAACAGCTGCGGGTCGGCCTGGTCCGTAGGAAGAACGGTGGCGCTTCGCAGTCGGGGCAAGCGACTCCAGTCGTTGGCCTGAGCGCGCGCGAACGGTGTGCCGGTCGTGTCGACGAGACGCAGCACATCGCCTCCGCCTTCGACTTCGGGTGCACGCACGATGGCGACGGGCTCTCGTTCTTCGACGCGCAGGATAAGTTTGCCGTGAGGGAGTGCTGCGACCGTTGCGCTGCGGATCATTTCGTGTGCGTTCAGTGCAGCGGCAACCTTCGCGGTGTCGATCTCGCTCGCGAGCATGCCAGGGGCAAGACCGCTCGCCGCGGCGACGCGGCCCGCACTCAAACGTTCATGACCCTGTACTGCCAACCCTCGAACGCGTACGGGAGCCTCGTTCGAGGCGTCCCCTTGCATCTCCGCGACCACGTACTGGCTCATCGCTGTCCCCGTAAACAGTGCGAGGAGAAACAAGGCTGCGAGGACCTGACGGAAGCTGACCCACCGGGCAAAGCGCTGAACACCGCCCGGATCTACGGAAACCCACCGGCGAGAAGTCAGCGGGTTGCGGGAACGCTTCTGCGCAAGCCGCGCTACGACCGAACTCTGACCCCGTGCACCGGCCCTACGTTTTGGGCTCATGCCGCCTCCCTTCCGAGGATCCGAACCTCGGGTTGCAACCGAATGCCGCTTTGTTGTTTCACGATGCGCTGCGCTTCGGCGATGAGTGCGAGCACGTCGGATGCCGTGGCACCGCCGGTGTTCGCGATGAAGTTTGCGTGCACGGGTGAGATCTGCGCGCCGCCGTGAGACGTGCCCTTGAGGCCGGCTTCTTCAATCAATCGACCCGCGTAGTCGCCCGACGGATTTTTGAATACGGAGCCACATGACGGAACGTCGAGGGGCTGGGTCCCGGCGCGCTTGTCGAGCATGCGCTTGACCTCTTCTTTGACAGCGCTCGGTTCCGAAAGCTCGACTGCAAAGAGAGTGGAGACGATGACCGACCCGGGCGCCAGACCGCGCAAAGAGCGATACGAAAAGTGAAGGGCGTCGCGTCCCAGGTGCGAACGCTTGCGCCCGGTTGGGCTTACAACTTCTACGCCCAACACGACGTCCTTTGCTTCGCGCACGCCGATGCCCGCGTTCATCGCGACCCAACCGCCAACGGTGCCGGGAATGCCTGCACCAAACTCAAGACCGGCGAGTCCTTTGTCCCCACACAGCCGCATGAGGCTCGCATGAGAAACGCCCGCTTGTGCGCGGAGGCTTGAGTTGGGTCGTTCTTCGAGAAGTCTGAGCTTGTTGGTCAAAATCACGACGCCCTCGATACCGCCGTCGAGGACCAGGGTGTTGAAGCCGTTGCCAAGTACGGTGTGGGACAAACCGAAGCGCCGGCACGCACGGAGCAGCGCTTCGACTTCGAGCGGGCTGGCGGGTGACGCGATGGCGTCTGCTACACCACCGATGCGCAGTGAAGTGTGCCGGGACATTGGAGCGTCAAAGCGAACGCGATCTTCAAGGAGTTGCGTGAGCGCGACTTTGGCTTCGTCGGTGATCACGTGCGCGCCCCTCCCGCGAGAAAGTCGAGCAGCTGCGGACCGAGACGTGTGACGTCGCCCGCACCGAGGGTGAGCACGAGGTCGCCGTCGCGAAGCAAGCCGCCAATCGCTTCGACGTTTTCACTCAGGGCCCCCACATAGCGCGCATCGGTGTGGCCCGAGCTCTGAATGGCGGTTGTGAGATCTTCTGCACTTGCACCTTCGATCGGCGCTTCGCCTGCCGCGTAGGTGTCGCCCACGATCAGGACGTCGCACGCAAAAAACGCAAGGCTGAACGCGGACATGCAGTCGCGGGTGCGCGAGAAACGATGGGGTTGGAAGATCGTGACGATGCGGCCCGTGTGTTGCGCTCGGGCCGCTTCGAGGGTGGCCTGTACTTCGATCGGATGATGTCCGTAGTCGTCGACGACGCGAACCCCGGCTTCGCTCCCCTTGAGTTCGAAGCGTCGCGCTACCCCGCGAAAACCTGCGATCGCTTCTGCGGTGACTTCGAAAGGAACGCCGACTTCGAGCACGACCGCGATTGCGGCGAGGGCGTTTTCGATGTTGTGGGTGCCCGGGAGCGGAAGCTCCACCGAGCCGACCTCCGTGCCTTCGTGCTCGACGGTAAACTTCATTCCCAGCGCACTCGTCTGAATGTTCTGTGCGCGAAGGTCCGCGTCGCTGTGGATGCCGTAACGCACCACCCGACCGTTGACCTTGTCGGCGAGCGTGCGAACCCGCGCATGGTCTGTGCAAAGAATTGCCGCACCCCAGAACGGCAAGTTGTTCGCGAAACGGAGGAACGCGTCTTCGAGGGCGCCCATCCCGCCGTAGTGGTCGAGGTGGTCGGCGTCGATGTTCGTCACGACGGAAATGCTTGGGTGGAGATGAAGGAACGAGCCGTCGCTCTCGTCGGCTTCGGTAACCAGCCAGTCGCCTTCGCCGATCACGGCACCGCCCGATTGTCCTGCGCCGCGTTGTACCCAGCCGCCAACGAGTGCAGTGGGGTCGCGTCCCGCTTCGACGAGGATATGCGACACAAGCGCAGTCGTGGTCGTTTTGCCGTGGGTTCCAGAAATCGCGATGCCCTGTTTTCCGCGCATGGCTTCGGCGAGCATTTCCGCGCGCGAGATGACGGGGATACCTCGGCGCCCGGCTTCGATGATCTCCGGATTTCCAGCGTCGATCGCGGTAGAGCGAACGACGACGTCGGCTTCTTGCAGATGGGCCGCGTCGTGTCCGATGCTGACTTGAATGCCCGACGCGCGCAGGTTGTCGATCATACGACTGTCGGCGAGGTCCGAACCACTGACCTCGAATCCACGGTGGTGCATCAGTTCAGCGATGCCGCTCATGCCGACGCCGCCGATTCCAACAAAGTGCAGATGCTTGATCCGGTTCTTCAAGATGCCGCACCTCCCGCAGCTGCGTGGCTGGGGCCCGCTTCAACGAGTTCCATGCACTTCATGACGATGTCTTGGGCGGCATTGGGGTAGGCAACACTGCGCGCAGCATTTCCCATTGCGCTGAGTTCACCGGGAGCCGCAAAAATATCTCGAAGTGTTGTGACGATGCGCTCGCCACCCCGCGTGGCGTCATCGAGTCCCTCGAGTCGCCGCGCGGCACCGATTTTTTCGAGTTCGTCTGCGTTGGCCGCTTGATGGTTGTCCGCGGCAAACGGATAAGGGACTAGCAGCGACGGCATCCCAGCCAATGCGAGTTCTGCAATCGTAAGTGCGCCAGATCGGCAGATCGCGATGTCGGCCCATTGGTATCGCGCCGGGAGGTTACGTTCGAACACAACGACTTCTGCGGTGACCCCGGCCTTCTCGTAGGCGTCCGCGACGCGCGCGCGGTCTGCTTCTCCGGCGGCGTGAAAAACTTCGATGTCGAGTGACGCGAGCCCCGGTGCTGCAGCCATCATCGCTTCGTTGATCTGACGGGCGCCTTGGCTACCGCCAAAGACAAGCAAACGAAATGGAGGAGCGAGTGTGCGTCGGGCGCCGCCAGACGCGAATGCTTCGACCAGTGCCTGGCGCAGGGGCACACCCAACAGGTGGCTTCGATCTTCGGCGCCGAGTCGCGTCGCGGCGATTTCAAAACCGGGGAAAACCAGGCGTGCAAAGCGGGCACTGAGTCGATTGACCCGGCCCGGGATTGCGTTGGGTTCGATCAGTGCGATCGGGACCCGCGATACAACCGCGGCAAGCATCGCGGGCATCGCGGCATAGCCACCGACAGAGATGACGGCTTCCGCTCCGTGTTGCTTGATTGCGCGCCGCGCTCCAAACGCCGCGCGCAAAATCGCGAGAGCTCCGCCGATGCGTCCGAATACGCCGCGCCCCATGACCTGGCTGCTGTCGAGGGCCACGAGTTCGAAACCCGCGTCGGGAACGAGTTTCGTTTCAAGTCCGCGCTTCGATCCCAAAAACAAGACGCGCTGGTCCACTCGCCTGAGCGCTTCGCCTAGCGCGAGCGCGGGGGTCACATGGCCTCCGGTGCCACCGCCGGCGATGATGAACGAATGGTTCACCGCGACCCTCCGTCGCGCACCATGCGAACCGGGCGTGCGACCTTCGGATTGTTGTTCCTGGAAATTCCCAGCAGTGCGCCCAAGATCGTGCAGCAGAGCACGAGCGAAGTACCGCCATAAGAGAGGAATGGAAGCGTGAGCCCCTTGGTGGGCATGAGCCCCATCACGACCGCAGCGTTCAGAATTGCGGGGACCGTAAGCAGCGAAGTGGTTCCGAACGCCAACAAGAGTGCAAAGCGCGACGACGCGCGTCGTGCGATACGGGTGCCCGAGATCAGGAGCGCCGCGAACGCTCCGAGCACCAAGAGCGCACCGATCAAGCCCAACTCTTCGGCGACCAGCGAAAGAATGAAGTCGGTGTGGGCTTCGGGGAGGTAAAAGAGCTTTTGCTTTCCATTGCCGATCCCGACGCCCGACAGACCGCCCTGGCTAAATGCGACGAAGGACTGCACGAGTTGAAAGCCGCTGCCGAGCGCGTCTTCCCAGGGATCGCGAAAGCCCGTGACCCGCCGCATCGCGTAGGGGTTGAAAAAGATGTAAGCGACGATGCCCGCGAGTGAGACTAGGCCCGGAATGACGAGGGTACGCACCGGTGTGCCTGCGACAATGAGGAGCAGCGCAACGAGCATTGCGAGCAGCACGGCGTTGCCGAGGTCGGGCTGGAGAAGCAGAAAGAGGATCGCGGGCAGCGCGACCGCGCCAGCCATGACGACGCGCCCGCGACTCAAAGCAGTGCGACCGTCCTGAGGAGCGATCACTGCTGCGACCGCGAGCACGGTTGCAAACTTCACCGGCTCTACAGGTTGGAAGCGAAAGCCTAGGCCGGGGATCGTGAGCCAACGCTGCGCTCCATTGACTTCCACGCCGAAGAGGAACGTGGCGAACAGAAGCAAGATGCCGAGAAACCAGACCGGAAGGGCGATGCGATGCCAGACTTCAAGGGGAACGAACGCCGCGGCGGTCGCGGCGACTAGGCCCACAGCGAGGGCGCTCATGTGGTTGATGAACAAGGGCGGAATCGCCTGGTTGATTGAGAGCGGCGCCGTCGTGCTGTAACTCATCACGACTCCCATCCCCATCAACACGAGCGCGCTCAACAACAAACCACTGTCGATGCTTGCGTTCGACCCACTGAACTCGCGTTGTGCGGTTCCGATCCGGGACGTGGACGCGTTCGAATTGTGTCGATTCATGTCAGATCAACTCTCACGGTGGTGGGTTGATGAGTGGGACGCGCGGTTCGAGTCGAGGTCCTGCACCGCGGCGCGAAAGTGATCCCCGCGGTCGGTAAAGCTTTTGAATTGGTCGAAGCTCGCGCACGCTGGCGCGAGCAACACGACGTCGCCGGGTTCGGCACGCTGCCAAGCAGCCGTCACTGCGGCGCCGAGATCTTTTGCTCGATCGACGGGAACGCGGCCCGCGAGGGCATCTTCGAGCTGGGGCGCCGACTCGCCGTACAGGACCGCGGCTTTTACCCGTGTGGCAGCAACGTCTGCCAGCCGGTCAAACGCCAGTCCCTTGCCGCGACCGCCGGCTAACCAGACCACCGGTTCGTCAAAGCCTTCGATCGAACTTTGCGCCGCGCCAGGGTTTGTGGCCTTGGAGTCGTTGATAAAGCGAACGTCGGAAACAGTCGCGATGACCTCGCATCGATGGGGCAGGCCGGGGAAGTCGCGCAGGGCGCCGATGGCCGCCGTGGGATCGACGCCGAGGCTGTCGACGATGGCGACCGCGGCGAGCACGTTTTCGAGGTTGTGGACGCCGGCCAGCTGGAGCCCGTCGAGAGAAAGTCTCTGGGTCTCTGCGCCGTGGCGAACCACGATGGCGCCGCTGTCGAGAAACGCGCCGTCTTCGGTGGGACCGCGTCGGCTGGTGAAGATCACGCGTGCCGCACAGCTCGCTGCGAGGTCCCGACACTCGGCGTCGTCGGCGTTGAGCACCGCAACGTCGTCGGGGCGCTGGTTCGCGAAAATCGCTGCCTTTGCATCCCGGTAGGCTTCGAAGCTTCCATGTCGATCGAGGTGATCTGGGCTGATGTTCAGCACCGCTGCCACCCGGGGTGCAAAGTCACGCGTGGCCTCGAGTTGGAAGGAAGAGACTTCAAGCACGGCAACGTCGAGGGGCGCACCTACGAGTGTGAGCGCCGGCGTGCCGAGGTTGCCCGCGGCCTTCGCGCGTAGGCCCGCATGCTGGAGCATCACTTCGACGAGGCTTACGGTCGTCGACTTTCCGTTGGTCCCGGTGACAGCGACGATCGGAATTTGAAGGAATGCACCGGCAAGCTCGATGTCCCCAGCCACGTGCTTGGCGCGGCCCTCGTAGCGGGACGCCGCAATGCCAGGGCTTGGAACGACTAGATCAAAATCCGCGGGGTCGGGCCATTCGCACCCCACCGAAACCGCGATACCAGAAGCGAGCGAGTCGAGTTCAGAAAGGTCGCTGGCAGGGGCTTCGTCTGCGGCCGTCACCTTCGCACCGCGCGCGGCGCAAAAGTTCGCCGCACTGCGTCCCGACATTCCGAGACCCAAAACCAAAACACTTTTGTCCGACACATCCATGTCGATGCGGTGCCCCTCAGCGCGCGCAAATGAACCTCGCTTTCAAACCCCTTCAATCAAATTCGGTGACGCAACGTCGCTGCCAATGGCAGCCAACGCTCAGCGAAGCTTGAGCGACGACAATGCGACGAGCGCGAGGATGATCGAAACGATCCAGAAGCGAACAACGATTTTTTGTTCAGCCCAACCAAGCTTTTCAAAGTGGTGATGGATGGGCGCCATTAAAAACACTCTCTTTCCCGTAAGCTTGAAAGAGGCAACTTGAATGATCACGGACACGGTCTCGACGACGAAAATGCCGCCGACTACGGCCAGCAAGATTTCTTGTCGAATCAAAACCGCGATGGTTCCAAGCGCGCCGCCGAGGGCGAGGCTGCCTACATCGCCCATGAAGAGCTCGGCAGGAGACGCGTTGAACCACAGAAAGCCAAGGCTGCCGCCCACCATTGCGCCGCAGAAGATCGCGAGCTGCCCGGAGCCTGGGACGTACTTGATGTTCAAATACTCGGCGATGCCGGTGTGGCCGGCGGCATAGGAAAGCAACAGGAATGTCGCGGCGGTAATCATCACTGGACCAATCGCCAAGCCATCGAGGCCGTCCGTGAGGTTTACGCCGTTGCTCGCCGCGACAATGATGAATGCGGCCAGGGGCACGTAGAAGATGCCAATGTTCGGCGTGAAGTTCTTGAAGAACGGGACGGCAAGCTCTTTGTCAAAGGCGGGGTCGGTGTAGATCGCGATGGCGACGCCCAAAGCGAAGACGACCTGCCATACAAGCTTCGTGCGCGCCGAGATGCCCGCGCTGCTGCCTTGGGTGACCTTCTTATAGTCGTCGGTGAAGCCGAGCACGCCGTAGCCCGCCGTTAGCCCGACCAAGATCCAGACCATGCGTTGGTCAAGCTCGCTCCACAGCAACACCGAAACCAGCAGCGAGAACAGGATCAACAGGCCACCCATGGTCGGCGTGCCTTCTTTGGCTTGATGATCGGGGCCGATTTCACGAATCGGTTGGCCGATGCGCAACGCCGAAAGCTTGCGGATTAACCAAGGGCCCAAGACGAGACAGATGAACAGGGAAGTGAGTGTCGCGGCCGCGGTGCGAAAGGTGATGTACCGCACCACGTTAAAAACGCCGTATGTCTCGCTAAGCGGATAAAGGAGGTGGTAAAGCATTAGTTGGACACCCCGTCGTTCTGTTCGTGCTTGTTGGCTTTCAACAGCTCTTCGACAACGCGTTCCATACGCGCGGCGCGTGAGCCTTTGACCAAGATCCAGTCGCCAGAAGCCAGAGTGGGCTGCACGGTCCTCGCCGCTTCTTCGTGTGTGTCACAGCGATGAATCTGCGCTGCAGCCATGCCAGCTTCACCTGCGCCCTGGGCGATGCCTTGCGCCGCGTCGCCCACGGTGACGAGGAGCGCAGCGCCGGCTTCAAAGACTTGCTTGCCCGCGTCCCGATGCGCCTGCGGTGCGTTGGCACCGAGCTCGCCCATGCCACCAAGGATCGCGATACCGCGTCCTTTGGCTGCGAGGGATGCCAAGCTTGAAATCGCGGCGCCCATCGACTGTGGGTTCGCGTTGTAGGTGTCATCAATGAGAGAAACGCCGCCAGCAAGGGTGTGCCGACCCATCCTGCCCGCAATGCCCGCGTAGTTACCGAGCCCCGCGGCGATCGTTTCGACTGATAGGTCGCAAGCGACGCCGACTGCTGCCGCGGCAAGCGCATTGATCACGGTCGTGTCGCCCAGCGCTTTGATCCGTACTTGGGCTTCGCCCTTGGGCGTGAGCAGGGTGAAGTGATAAGCCCCGTCTTCTTCGAAGCGGGTGTTCTCCGCCCGCACATCAGCGTCCGGGTTGACACCAAACGAGGTGACGCGGCCCGCTGCGCGATCCGACTGGGCGCGCACATGTGGGTCATCCCAGTTGGCCACCGCGGTGCCACCCGCACCCAAGGCTGCGAAGAGGTCGCCTTTCTCGGCTGCAATCTCTTCTTGGCTGCCGAGGTATTCGATGTGTGCGGTTCCGACGTTGGTGACGAGCCCGATGTCAGGCAGCCCAATGTTTGCGAGAACGGCGATTTCGCCGCGATGGTTCATCCCCATCTCGACCACCGCGCGAACATCCTCTGGCCTTCGCGACAACAACGTGAGCGGCACGCCGAAGTTGTTGTTGAGGTTGCCCTGGGTCTTGAGGCACGGGCCCGCGGTTTCGAGCACCGCGGAGATCATCTCTTTGGTCGTCGTTTTGCCGCAACTTCCGGTGAGTGCGATGACCGTTCCGGCGAAGCGCCCGCGGTGGCCGGTGGCGAGGTCGCCGATGCCTTTGGTCGTGTCGGCGACAGCGATTACCGCAATGTCGGCGAATGCGGTCAGGTCGACATCGCTGCCGGTCTGCATGAGCAACCCCGAAGCTCCCGCGTCTTTTGCTTGGGCGAGGAACTTGTGCGCGTCGTGGTTGGGGCCGACGATGGCGGCAAACAAACAACCGGGCGTGACTTTGCGTGTGTCGATCGCGAGACCCAAAAGTTTTGTATCGGGCGAGCCCGACACGACTTCGCCGCCGCACCACTGCGCGACATCTGCGGCGGTGTAACGGACGCTCATTCGCCCCCCCGTTGTCGCAGCGCGCGGCGTGCTTCATCGCGATCGTCGAAGGGAAGCTTTGTCGTTCCGACGATCTGGTAGTCCTCGTGGCCTTTGCCCGCGAGTACCACGGCGTCGTCTTTGCGCGCGATCGCGATCGCGTGTGCGACGGCTTCACGTCGATCGACGACGACGGAGTAAGCCCGTGCGCTGGCATCAAGCGCATCGATGTCGACGCGCTGCATGTCGTTCAAGCCCGCCTCGACGTCGACGAGGATGGCTACCGGATCTTCGGTTCGGGGGTTGTCGCTCGTCGCGAGAGCGAGGTCGCTTGATTGAGCGACAGCCTGGGCCATCAATGGCCGCTTCTTTCGGTCTCGGTCACCGCCGCAACCGAACACAGTAATGAGCCGGCCGGTCGAAAGAGCCCGCACCGCGGCGAGGAGCTTTTCGACAGCGTCGGGCGTGTGGGCATAGTCGACAATGATGGTCGGCGCGTCGGGGGCATCGTCTGCCACGACTTCCATGCGTCCTGGAACTTGCGGACAAGCACGCACGCCTTCAGCAATGGCTTCGGGTTCGAGGCCGAGGCCGACACAGATCCCGCAAGCGACCAGCAGATTCTCGAGGTTGAAGTCGCCGACGAGCGGTACGTCGAGATCGACGTTGCCCGTCGGCAGTTCGATGCAAACGCGGCTTCCGGACAAGGTGATATCTGCACTCACAAGGCGTATATCGGCGGGTGTGGTCGCATCCCGCGTAACCGTGATCACTCTAGCTCCGCGTGTTTTGGCGGCGTCGACAAACTGGCTTGCACACGAATCGTCGAGGTTCACGATCGCGCAACCCGATGCATCGAGATACTGGGTAAAGAGCAAGAGCTTTGAGGCCAGGTAGGCCTCCATGTTTCCATGAAAATCGAGGTGGTCCTGGGTGACGTTGGTCACAGCGGCAATGTTGAACTTGCAGCCCAATACGCGCCCCAACTCGAGGCCATGGGACGAGACTTCCATCACGACATGGTCAACGTTCTGAGTTCGCATGTTGCGAAGGGTGCTCTGGAGTTCGAGGCTTTCGGGGGTCGTGTTTACCGATGGGGCTGCGTTTCCCGCATAGCGAACTTCGACCGTGCCGATGAGGCCCGTGCGTTTTCGCGCGTGACCGAGGATCGACTCCACCAAGTAGCTGGTGCTCGTCTTGCCATTGGTTCCGGTAATGCCGATTAGCGTGACTTCGTTCGCCGGCTCACCGTAAAAGCGGGTTGCGATGGCTGCGAGTGAACGGCGCGTGTCGGGCACTTGGGCGATTGCAACGCCGAGATTCTGCGTATTTTCGGAGTTCGTCTGAACCAATAGCGCGACGGCGCCAAGTGTGATGGCACGTTCCAGGTAGTCGTGTCCATCGCTTGCACTTCCCACGAGGGCGACAAAGAGATCGCCCGGAGCAACCTTGCGCGAGTCGTAGGAAATGCCGCGGATGACAGGGTCGCTTCCGAGATCGCAGTGCATCGATGCCGGGGGGGCGAGTTCTTTGGGGAGCGCGGCGAGCAAACTCGAAAACTGCATCAGCCGCCTTGCCCCCCGTCGGCGCTAAACGAAACGCGCACGCGCTTATTCATGCCATATACGATCGTGCCCGGCGTGGGTGCTTGATGGATCGCAAGCCCTTCGCCACGAATCTCGAGTGAAATGGCTTCGCGCCTCGCCATATCGCGAACGGACTGCACTGTCTCGCCTCGGAAGTCCGGTATCAAGACAGGCTCGTTGTTGTTTTCGACAATCGATAGGACCGTAGAAGCGCGAGCAGAAGAGGGCGCAACGGGGGGCGCAGCGACATGGGGCAACTTCGTGACCGCTGTCTTCTTTGCACTCACGTTGGTCGCGGTGGGCTTGGCTTTTGTTCGCGGTTTGTTGAGCGCGGACGTTTTCTCAGCCGATTTGTTTGTGCCTGCGGCAAGCTTGATTGGCTTGGCCTTCTGTAGGCTCGGCTTTGCTTTGGCCAGCAATTCGGGTCGCTTCGATGCGGGGATCGGTTCGGCCTTGGTCAAGATGCCGAGATGCGCGAGTTGTCCGGCAGCGACTTTGGCGAAGAGGGGGGCCGCAACGTCGCCACCGCCGTGTGCCCAGCCTTTCGGTTCGTCGAGCATGGCGACAATGACGAGCTTAGGGTCTTCGGCGGGTGCGGCGCCCATGAACCACGCGCCGTAGCGCGTATTGGAATAGCGGCGGCGCTTCACATCGAGCTTTTGCGCCGTGCCGGTCTTGCCCGCAACCCGCAGCCCCTTGAGTGCGGCTTTGCGCCCGGTGCCGTCGGCACTGACGACGGTTTCGAGCATGCTCATCACGCTCGCCGCGACTTCTTGTTTTACGACTCGGCGCGGTTCGTCGACGGCGGTGGGTTCCCACTCGCCACCCACCCGGCGCCGTGCGCTGACGAGGCGCGGCGTTCGGAGTTGACCGTCGCTCGCGAGAGCACACATGGCAGCGGCCAGCTGAACGGCTGTGACGCCGATGCCCTGGCCATAAGATACGGTCGCATGGTCGATCGGTTTCCAGTTCTTCCAACCGCGAAGGAGGCCGTTGGATTCGGACGGGAAGCCGCTTCCGGAATGACGTCCGAAGCCGAAGCGCACCAGAGCGTTGTAATGGGCTTCGGGCCCGAGCTTTTGGGCGATCATGACCGTGCCGATGTTGCTCGACACCTGCAGAATCTTCGACGGATCGATCACGCCGTATGGATGGTGGTCGCGAATTTTCTTGCCCGGCAGTTGCATCGTGCCGTCGCCGGTGTCGAACCGCTGATTGCTCTTGATGGCCCCGGCATCGAGCGCGGCTGCGACTAGGAAAGCCTTCATGACCGAGCCGGGTTCCAGCGCGTCGTGAAATGCTCGTGATCCGGTCTTCTTGTAATCGACCGTTCGAAACTGATTGGGGTTAAAGCCCGGAGACTCGGCGAGAGCAAGGATCTCACCTGTGCGCGGGTCCATCGTGACCACGAAACCCCCGAGCGCTCCGCGCTTCTTGATGGCGTCGCGCAGGGCGGTTTCGGCTTCGGCCTGCATCGCCATGTCGATCGTCAGTGCGACATCGCCGCCGCTCGACGAGACGGGCGCAACGAGTTCACGCGCAAGCAAGCGTCCGCGTGCGTCTCGCTCGACCGGCGTGCGAACCGGCGTGCCGGTGAGCCATTCATTTTCTTGGGCTTCGATGCCCCGAACCCCGATGCCGTCGATGTTTGCGAAGCCTAATAGCGAGCTCGCGAGTTCATCGGCGGGGTATGCGCGGCGGGGCTCAGAAATGATTCCGACCCCGGGCAAGTCGAGCGCTTCGATGCGCGTCGCCACCTCATCGCTCACCCATCGGCGTACGAAGGTAAAGCGTTTGCGCCCGCGCAGGCGTTCCCTGAGCGCCTTCGGATTGATGTTCAGCGCGTTCGCGAGGGCGTCGAGATTCTTGGCGTTGCCGTCGAAGTCGCTCGGGAGCATGTACACCGACGACGCCTGGGTGGAGAGCGCCATTTCGACACCATTGCGGTCGACGATCAAGCCACGCGTCGCGGGCAAGATCATGACGCCCTCAAGCTGTCCCTTGCCGCGGAACGCCCCGCGTTCGGAAACGACTGTGAGGTGAGCTGCGCGGGCGGCGAGTAGCAAGAACAAACAAACGAACAGCGCTCGAAGCAACGCGATACGACGACCGGCGTCTGCGAGCGATTCCGACCTCATGGGCGCGAACCTGCGACGACGGGCGCTGGTGCGCTCGCAACGTGAGGGTCGGGTTGGGCCGCAAACGGAGGCTTTGATTCCGCCGGAGCATGAAAGTTGATTACGCGCTCGGGCGCGTAAAAGCCGAGAGCCGCAGCTTGCACCGAAAGAAGCTTGGGCTCACGCAGGCGCAACAGGTCAACCGTCATGTCGCGTTTTTCGGCTAGCAGTTCTTGCTCGACGGTGACGCCTTCGGCGACTGCGTAGCGCAAACGTACGATGTGCATGCGCAGACCGGCGAGCAGGAGTGATGCAACGACGACGGCCGCAATCGCGGGAAGCCAGGTCTGACTGTCGATCTCACGGCGGCTCGGCGCCATGTCGAGGCCGATCAAATCGAGTGGGCCGCCCGGCTCGCGGTCGTCGTGATACGGGCCCGGGAGATCGCGCAGCCAGCTGTTCAAAGGGTTCGGAATGTTCACGCTGCAGCCTCCGTCCGCTCAAATGCTCGCAACTTGCCCGAACGCGCTCTCGGGTTGGCTTTGACTTCTTCGTCCTCAGGTTGGATGGGCCGCCTGGTGATGACACGCATCGTGATCGTTCCACCGCAGATGCAGACCGGTGTAGCCGGCGGGCATTTGCAGCCCTTCGCTGCCGCGCGAAGGGTGTGCTTGACGATGCGGTCTTCGAGTGAGTGGTAAGCGATCACCACCAGGCGGCCCCCAGGTCGGAGGACCCGTATTGCTGCGTCCAGGCCATCGCGCAGCGCACCCAACTCGTCGTTGACTGCGATGCGTAGAGCCTGGAAGACCAGTGTTGCGGGGTTGTGCTTTCGGCCACGACCGATGCCTGCTTCTTGAATGACGCGGAGCAGGTCGGCAGTGGTGAGAATCGGTGCTTCTTTGCGCGTGTCGACGATCGCTTTCGCAAGACGTCTGCTGCCGGGAAGCTCGCCGTAGTTCTGAAACCAGTCTTGAAGTTGTTGGGCGGACGCGGCCTTGAGTAGATCCGCGGCAGCAAGCTTTGCTTCGGGATCCATGCGCATGTCGAGTGGCGTCTCGTCTGCGTCGGTTCCACCGAAGCGGAAGCCGCGACTCGACTCGTCGAGCTGGTAAGAAGACACACCGAGATCGAGCAACACACCGTCGACCGACTCGATGCCAAGCTCTTCGAGAACCTTGTCGAGGTGGCGAAAGGAAGAGGGCACCGTTTGAAGCCGATCGCCATAGCGGATCAAGCGTTCGCGTGCCGCACGCCGTGCTTCGGGGTCGTGGTCGATCCCGACAACAACACCATCAGGAGACGTGCGCTCGAGGATCGCTTCGGCGTGTCCACCCCCGCCGAGGGTTCCGTCTATAACAAGCGCACCGGGTTGTAGATTGAGGTGCTGCAGGCTTTCGGTAAGGAGGACAGGGCAGTGATCGAAGTCTTTAGTCACGAGAGCCAGTCGTCTCCCGCCTACACAGGGAATGAGAGAGGTTGGGTTCCGATGGAGAGGTGCTGGGGGCCCTGGATTGCCTATGTCCCGACGTGTACCCCCCAGTAACCACGTCGAACCATAATTGGCGTCCCAGGACACCCCAGCCTCTCTACAGGAAGAACGTTCTCTTCCTGTCCCCACCGTTCTTTCTAGCTCGTTGGACTACTGTCCACCGAAAGCTGAATCTCCTCGAGCCGGCTCATTGTTTCGAGCTTGGTCGTCTCAAAAATCGTGGTGTCCCAAATTTCTATGCAGTCGAGTACACCAGCGATCGTGACCTTGCTTTGAAGCTGCGCGTGCTCCCGAAGTGCGGGGGGCACGAGAATTCGTCCCTGGCTGTCGATCGGGCATTCGTCGGAACCGGAGATCACAAAGCGTGTATAGGCTTGGACGTCGGGTTGGAGCTTCGACTTGGCCATCAGGTTCTGCTCAATCACTTGCCAATCCTCGTAGGGATAGAGCGCCAGGTAGTTCTTGTAGTTCGTCAGGATCGGAGGGTGCTCGCTGCGTCTAAGAATCTCGTTTCGATATCCGGCGGGGATACTGAGCCTCCCCTTTTTGTCGATCGTATGATCGTGCCGGCCGCGAAACATCAGTTGTGATTCCTATGGGTCAGTCCGCCACCTCCGTGCTACTCGATCCACCATATGCCACTTCAACCCACTTTGCACCCCAGGAAACCACTTTCTTCCACATTTTTAATAAAATGCGCTAATTGCATGGGTCGGCGATCCCAGACACACCAACTAACCAGACTTTTTGGGTCAGTTGGTGCGCGAAAGGCGAAGGCTATGCCCGATTGGTGGGCGGGCTTCTAGTGGCGGATCGGTTGGTCAGGACGACTCAACGGGACTTGATACAGGTGTAGTTCTGGCTGTGGACTGCACGGACGGCGTCCACGACTGCGGCGAGATTGCTCCCGGCGTCGATGGCGAGTGGGGAGCCGAGTCGCGATTCGGGCTGTGGCTCAGACAGCGCAGCGAGCACCGAAGTCGTTCCCTCGATCAGTCCCTGGGCCGAGTAGCCCCCTTCGAGAACGTACGCGATACGGCCTCCGCAGGCCGATTCCGCCACTTCCTGCATGATCTGGGTCATCGCATGGAAGCCGTTTGCGGTGATGTTCATCGACCCAAGCGGATCGGCTTCATGGGCGTCGAAGCCGCAGGAAACCAGGATGAAGTCCGGATCGAATTCGAGGGCGACCGGCGCGATCAGGTGCTGCATCACGCCCAGGTATTCGAAGTCGCCGCAGCCCTGGGGCATGGGGACGTTAAAAGTGGAGCCAAGTCCCATGCCCAGCCCAGATTCACCGGCGGCACCGGTTCCTGGATAGAAGGGAAACTGGTGGGTCGACATATAGAGGATGGAGGGGTCGGACTCGAAGGAGTGCTGGCTTCCGTTTCCGTGGTGGACGTCCCAGTCGAAGATCAAAATCTTTTCAATTCCAGCATGTTGCTGGAGTGCGCGGGCCGCGACGGCCACGCTGTTGAAGAGACAGAAGCCCATTGCGGCTCGGGACTCCGCGTGGTGGCCCGGGGGCCGAAGGGCGGCGAAGCCCGTGTCCAGCTCGCCAGAGGCGATGCGCATGGCCAAATCCACACAGCTTCCGGCCGCGAGACGGGCGACATCGTAGCTGGCGGGGGAGATGAAGGTGTCCGCATCGAGATGTCCATGTCCCCGCGCAGCGGCGGCTTTCACGGTGCGGAGATGATCTTCTGTGTGGATGAGGAGGATGTCGTCGTCGCTGGCCTCGCTCGGGGTAAGCGAGGTGAGCGAACCCGGGTGGTCTTGGCGCCACGCTTCAAGGGCCTTGCCCACGGCAACAAGCCGGGCAGCTGCTTCGGGATGGTGGGTGGGTTCAATGTGATCTTGGAACCGCGGATCTTCGATCACGCCAATTCGTCGGGTGACGTCCATACCGTGGAATGGTATCTGACAGACCTACGACGAGCGACCCAAGTCGTCCTATTACGACGTTTCGATTCGGAGAACTTCCTTTGAGCCCGCCGTGCTGCGTTGCCATCACAGGCGTCGACACTTTTTTTGGTCGACGATTGGTCGAGCGCTGGTCCCGAACGGATTCGGCACCGCGCATTGTGCACTGCGACCTCGGCCAGACGGATCTTTCGGAGCGCTTTCGCGAAGAACGTGTCGAGAGCGTGGTTCATTTGTCGTTGCAAGACGTACCGGGCGTCGAAAGTGAACGTGGTCTCGCAAGCGACTTAAGCAGCACGCAAGCGCTCCTCGATGCCTGCGCGAAGGCCGGGATCGGGCGGCTTGTGATTCCGTCGTCGACGATGTGTTACGGACCGAGGCTCGAGAATCCGCAGCATATGCGCGAAGACGCACGGCTTTACGGACAACCAGACACCCGATGGGTTTCGACACGCGTGCAGATCGAGCAGAGGGTTGCGACGTTTCGCGATCAATTTCCGCAGTGCGACGTAACGGTTCTGCGACACTGCTGGGTGATGGGGCCGGCGTATCTCGACGCGATTGTTCGGTACTTCGAAGCGGACTGGGTTCCAACCGTGCTTGGGCACGACCCGCTACTTCAGTTTGTGCACGAGGACGACGTTCTGGACACCCTCGAGGCGGCCGCGCTGCGGCCCCATCCCGGGACCTTCAACGTCGTCGGCGACGGCGTACTGCCGCTATCCGGCTACCTCCGCCTGGCGGGCAAATGGAATGTACCGACCCCCGAACGGCTGCTCAGCTTCGTCTCCGATGCTCCGCTTCCGTTTTCCGGCGCGCATAGCGGTCGGGGCTTTTGTGACTATCTGAAATACATTTGGCTCGCTTCTGGGGAGCGCGCAGAAAATGAATTCGGGCCCCGCACATATTCGAGCCAAGAGGCTTGGCTTTCGATGGTGGGAGCGCGACGGTTGCGTGACTACCAGGCGCGAAACTGAATTGAGGATGCACTTGAGATGAGCCGAGACCGTTCCGCCGACAATCAAGGAAAGCCGAAGGCAGGGAAAACCGGGGCCGAGGCGCGGGGCTCGGCGCGCGGGTTTGGCCGGCTGGGGGAAGCGCTGTCGGGGCTGCGCGAAGAAATCCGCACGCAGCAGCGTCGCACGTTCACCGCACCCAAAGAAGACGAGCGTGGGGCCGACTGGAATTCGCTTTTTGACGAATTGCGCAAGCGGGTGCGGACGCTCGGCATGGTCGAACGCGAACCCGTTGTCGACGAATTCGGGATGGAGGTGGCTTACCTCGAACAGCAGAAGCCGTTCTTCGATTTTATGTTCGAGCGTTACTGGCGGGTCGATCTCCGCGGTGCGACGCGCCCCAAGCCGAGCAAACCGGTGGTCTTTGTCGCGAATCTTTCGGGCATCTTGCCTTGGGACGCCATGATGCTCGCGCACGCGATCGGTCGCGGACGCCCGACCGCGGCCCGCCCCCGTTTTCTCGTACAAGACAGAGTGCTCGCACTGCCGTTTGCGCAAGCGCAACTTGTCAGGATTGGTGGCGTGAGATCGTGTCGCGAGAACCTCGATGAACTGCTTGCGAAACAACGTAGTGTCATCGCGTTTCCAGAGAGCAAAGAGCGGCCGGCTCACTCCTACAGGGATCGCTATCAGGTTACGCCGTTCGTGGATACGAGTGCGGTGCTTTCGGCGGCCAAGGCGGGTTGCGCAGTCGTGCCGGTTGGCATCGTGGGGGCGGAAGACGCGACCCCTCGGCTCGGTGATATGGCGATGCTCGCAAAGCTCGCCTCGCGAGACCTCGGCATCCCGAAACTGCCGAGCACGCCGGTGTTTCCGCTGTTGGGGCCGCTTGGGTTGCTTCCGCTACCGGCCAAATGGGTGATTTCGCTCGGCGAACCGGTGCCGGCTCGGACGGTCGTCGAGCATGCAGAAACCGAAACCGCGCTCGAGCTGAACGGCGTGCTCCGCGCGCGAATTCAAGCCTTGGTCGAGAGCGGGCTTGAGTCGCGATCTTCGACCTGGGCGTAGACCGCCGGGGCGCTGATCTCAGGACGAGGGTCTTGCGTTCAGCGCTTAATCGTCGCGCGAGCCCGAATCTTGGATCGAGCGCTGCAGGTCTTCGATTGCGTTCGCAACGCGCTCAAGGTTCTGATTGAGTGCGTCGACGTCCTTGCGTCGTGGCAGGTCGAGTACTTTGAAGACGCGTTCGACGGCAGCTTGAATTGCCGAGTCGAAGTCTGGCGAGGCGTAGGCGATCCAATCACCGAGGCCACGGCGCCCGCCTCTCTTGTTTTTGTCTCTGTTTTTGTGGTTGTCTCTCTGGTCAGAGCCGTATTGCGCGTCTCGCGAATTCGCTTCGGTCTCAGTGCCCTCCGGCTGCTCCGGACTGCTCTCGCTACCCCGCGACCGCTTGCCATTCTCACCTTGGATAATGTTGCGGAAACGGTCTTGAATCTCGTCGATGTTGTCCGTCGCGTCGTCGACGCCTTTTTTCAGAACGTCGTAGAGAACGTCGCCGCCGCGTTCCATGATCTGTGTCAGCAAGCTCGTCGAGGGTTCGTGGTTCGACCGGCTTTCGTCCACGAGGATCTGCGAAAGGGCGACTTTCGTGATGTCCTCACCCGACTCGTTGTCGATCACGCGCACTTCTTCGCCGCGTTCGAGAAGTTCGGCGATCCCTTTCAGCGTGATGTAACGACTCGATTGGGTGTTGTAGAGCTTCCGGTTGGCGTAGCGCTTGATCAGAATCGGCATGGAGTTACTCGCTCACGTTTCGATTGGGCTAGGAGGGCGGGGTGAAGAGTAGAGCGTGAAGAGACGAGACGGCGATCTGTCGAATGAACCCGACCCCTTCGCGTGCAAGTTCGGGGACGCAATCGAAAATTCCATGTCGTCTTTGAGAAGTTGCAACTTAGCACGGGGGATCGGGTGCAGCCGCTACCCCTCGATCTTGATGCGCTGGATTCGGCTAGCCCGGTCTGCAGTTGGTTTCGCCTGTGGTTTTGGCGCACGCGTAGTTGTGGGTGTTGTTGTGGGTGTAGTTGTGGGTGTAGGAGAAGCGGCGAGGTTTGACATTGCGCGCTTGAGGTCCTTGCTCGTCCAACCGGTCTGGCCCTTTGCCCCTTGTTGACCGTGCGCACCAGGGGCTTCGCGACGAATGCCGATCTCCCACAGCACTTCACGCAAGCTCATGAAAACCCGAAGCACCGAACGCGCGTCGTCGTCGCTTCTCGACTTGACTTCCCAGCGCGCAATTTCCGAGTCGATCGTTTCGAGGAGAGCGTGGGTCGCGGTCGCGCGTAGCGATGGCGAGTTGCCCGAAAGTGCTTCGGAAACTTGATCGAGTACGCGTGCCAACTCTGCAAGGTTGGGTTGTGCTTCCGCAGGCAACTCACTCACGATGAGACTCGCCGCGTCCAGTAGCGCGCGCGCACTCGCGACCCCTTCGGACAATGCGACGGATGCATGACCAATCGCGCGTTCGAGGGCCTGGTTGGTGGTCTCGTCTTTGCGACTCCCGGAGGATCGTGCGCCAGATTTGCGCGGGTCGTTCCTTGCGCTCATCTCTTCATCTCCCCAACCTTCATTGCGCGATTCAATTTCGACGCGCTCCGAGATTGAACGTCGTCGCTCATCGATTCGCAACCTCGTCTTCCACCGTGAGCGCATCCGCGATTGCGGACAGCGTCTGCAAGTCGTGAATGTCGTGGGGCGCTTCTTCGATTTCGCTGAAGAAGCAGCGACGCGCTTCCGCATGCTCGCGCAAAATGCGGGTGTGCACGAAGTCGCGATGGGCCTGATTGGCCATTTCGGAGGCGGCGCTTACCGCCGCGCGAGCCGCGGCAGGGTCGTCGAGTGCATGCGCCAGTGCATCGATGTCCGCCTGGGGAACGGTGGAGTTCAGGAGCTCGGGGGAGGGCGGCGTTTCGCCGGGCCAAAGGTGCATGCGGTTGACCACGATCCCGCGAAGCCGGGCCCGGGCCTCGCTCAAGTGGTCGAGAAACATGCGGGCGTTGCGGCTGGGTTCTTGCCCGGGGCCGGCGATCAGAATAAACGCAGTATCGGGTCCCGCCAATGTTTCGCGGATTCGATCGGCGCGTTGCTTGAAGCCGTCGGACATGTCGTCGATGGCCATCAAGAACGCCGAAAGATCTTCGAGAAAACCGACGCCGGTCACGCGCTCGATCAATTGAAGAACCATCTGCACCGGACGCTGAAATAGCTTGGCGCCGAATCGACCGGCCGCCATCGCGGGGTGGACCAACAACTTGACGAGGCGACTGTCCAAGAATTCTACCAGTCGCCGCGGCGAGTCCAGGAACTCGAGCACATGTTGCGCCGGGGGCGTGTCGACAACGACGAGGTCGAAGTCGTCGGACTCCGCCATTTCGAGAACCTTTTCCATCGCCGCGTACTCACCACTTCCCGAAAGCGCTCCGGAGACATGTTGGTAGATCGGGTTTTCGAGGACCTGGCGACGCACCTCTGTGCTCGGTGCAAAGCGTGCAATCAGACCGTCGAAGGTGCGC
Source organism: Myxococcales bacterium (assembly GCA_012960035.1). GTDB lineage: Bacteria > Myxococcota_A > UBA9160 > UBA9160 > UBA4427 > DUBZ01. The sequence goes on from DUBZ01000070.1 coordinate 232,549, forward strand.
TTTGGGTCGAGCATCATTGCGTGGAGTGCGAGCGATTCGCTTTGCGGGCCCGGGAGCGACACGCGTTGTGGCTCGTTGTCGAGCGCATCGATGCCGAGGGCGTCGGCGAGCCTTCGTGCCGGATCGATCGTCAACACAAGGGTGCGACGGCCCGCTCGTGCAGCGGCCAGCGCCATTGCGGCCGACACCGTCGTTTTGCCGATACCGCCGGTTCCAACACAGATCACGACACGGTGTTGTTCGAGCACGGCTTTGGGGGTCAGCAACGTCATTGCGACGAGGCCTCATCTTGCGGATCGCTGTTGCGGGCGTGCGCCGTCGGGTCGCTGAACAATTGCTCAGCCAACAGCAACAGATCACTCCTTCGTTCGATGCCACCGGGCACCTCGCCAATGCGGACGAGCGGCAAGTCCACGCGGTTCGCGAGTTCGCGAACGTAGTGATCGTTGAGTTCGAAGCGCGCACGCTGGCGCGCGCTGCAGGTCGCCAGAACTTGGGGCGACGGCAGACAGCCGAGTTCCGTGTTCCTCGGAAGTGTTTCGAGCCGGCTTTCAAAGTTGTCGGAACCGTCCGAGTTGCGGGGCAAGTCGGGTGGGAAGGGGCAAGGCAGGACTCGGTTGACGACCACTCGATCAAGCGGTGTGCCGATGTCATCGCGGACTCGTCCGATGAGTTCCGCGGTCTCTCGTACCGGCAGCTCTTCGGCCAGACTCACGGGCAACAGGCGCGTACGTTCGGGATCTTGAATCAACGCCTCGACGTCGCGCGCGCGACGTTGGAGCGGGCCGGTTTTGATTGCCGATTGAACGACACGGGGTACGTCCAAGAACGTGAGGCCGTGACCACTCGCGGGCGCGTCGACCACGATCAGGTCGTACGTCAGCCGGCCCGTGTCGCGTCCAAAATTTTCGATATGCCCGATTTTTCCGAGGGTGATCAGTTCTCGCCAACCCGGAGCCGCCGCCAGCAATTGCTTGAAGGCGGGTTGGTTCAGGCTCTTTTTGACCAAGCTGTGCATGCCGATCTGCAAGCCGAGGTATTCCGCGAGTGCGGCGAACGGGTCGATGTGGAAAACCCGGAGTGATGGTGAAAGTTCGCGGCCCTCGTAGCCGACCGGAGCCGAGCCCGGTTTAATGAGGCCATGCAGGTGTTCGTCGCGGCCCATTTCGACCAAGGCGACGCGAAGCCCACGTTGGGCAGCACCCAAGGCCACGGCAGCGGCGACGGTTGTTTTTCCGCAGCCGCCTTTGCCCGTCACAATGACGAGTCGACAGTCGAGTAGGGATTTGGGGGGGGATTCGGACATTTCCTCTTTCGCGACCGGGGGGCGTTCGCGCATTTCCGTTCAGGTCGCGTTGTTATAAGCAGGCTGTGATGGGCCCAACAGAGACCCCGAATTTAGGACTTTCGCCGAGTTGATTCGGCGATTCTCGTCTCAATCTCCCTACACCACAGGAAATCGCCGGGAAAATTGCGATTCGGCCGATTCTCTTTGTCTACAGCCGACCCTACTTAGCCCAAACCAAGGGCCGCCCCAGCTCAAGCGATGTGCGAGTCGATCCGAAACAGCATGGTAGAGCAGCGGTTTCGCCTCGGAGCCCTGAGTTTCAGTTTGATTCATACGCGTCGCGGTGCCCGGTGGGACTGCGTCGGTCCGAACTTTGAAAATAGCACACAGGTGCATGTGAACCGCTTGGTTTTCCCCGAGCCTGGAGATGGTCTTGGTCGTTGAATGCGGAAAGTGCGGGACCCGATTTCAATTCGATGCGTCGCGCATTCCGGACGACGGCATTCGCGTGCGTTGTTCGCGATGCAAACACGCATTCTTTCTTCAACACCCGTCGCAGAGTCAGGCGGGTGCGGTCAACGCGGTGGCTCAGCAGGCGGTTGAAAACGAATCGCTCGCATCGCCCTCGACAACCCACGACCTGGCCGGGGCGACGGACCCAGGGCAGAGCGTTGCGGTGGCAGCCGGAAATGACGCTGTCGACGACGAGGAAGATTGGGAATTCAACGAAGACCCGCTCCCCGATGACGACGATGGCGACATCGATCTCGACGACCTCAATCCAGACGATTTAGACGAAGACGTCTACGATGCGAACAACATCCAACTCGCGGACCCCGATGCCGAGACGGTGATGAACGAGTCGTCAGGAATGAATCTCGACGGACGTGAGATGGGTGCCGACGATCTTGCGTCTTCGAATATGAGTGTCGAAGCCGAGGGCATCGACGACGCGCCGTCGGAAGAGACTCAAGCCGAGGCACAAGAACACGGGCAAGAGTCGGCGGTCGACGAGACGCCTGACGACAACGCCGATGCGCCCGGGCCAGGGTTCGGTGGTGAACGCGAAGAAGATGCCTTTGGTTCGATGGACGAATACTCGGGAGATGAGCAGGCTGGCGACGTGACCGCATCCGCAGTCACTGCGCCCTCTGCTGACCAAGAGAACATTGAAGATCCCGAAAGCTGGGACTTCTTCGGTGATGACGCAGGCCCTGCTCCCGCGCATCCCACGATGGATTCGGCGGTGCAGCGCCAAGAGGTCGACGCTCAGACCCGTGAGATCAACCCCGAAGTGGTTGCGTTCGATGCCGAGAGTGAGTGGCGCGCCTATAATCGTCAGGGGCCGATTGGGGCGGTGGTACGGATTTCCGCAGCTCTTTTGTCCGTCGGCGTATTCGTGGCATTGGGTGCCGGAATCTATCTCGGCGTGATCGGATCTCTCGACTCGGGCGTCCACACACCCGCCTTCGTCGATATCGGCTCATTGCGAGCAGCCAATATTCGCGGCCAATGGGTCGAGACCGAAAACGTCGGCACGGTATACGTTGTGAGCGGCGACCTGCTGAATCCGGGAATCGTCCCCGCTTCCCCCGAACACGCAGTACGCGTGACCTTGTTGGGGCAAGACGGGAACGCGCTCGACGCCGGCTCGGCGTACGCGGGCACTGGCTTGAATTTCGATGCCCTACGAATGATTGCACCCGGCGACATTTCACTGAAACAAGTGAGCGCCGCGCAAGCATTGGCGATACACGAGATCGCACCGGGGGACTCAATCCCAATCACGGCGACCTTTACAGGATTACCCGATGAGGCGACCCACTTTGCATTGAACGCAGTTGAACCCGCCGAACTCGACGCTTGGGGGGCCGACGTCAGTCCGGCAGTCGCGATGGGCGAACCGTCGACCCGCCTTTCTGGAAGCCCCGAGTCATTAAGTTCGGACGCGACCACGCGTCGCGCGATGGCTGAAGAGGTCGTGGTCGAGTAACCCGCGACGGAGCTTCCGAGGTCTTCACGTCTTAAAGCGTTGGCTCCCGGGCAACCCCGGTGCGTCTTCTGCCGCGGGAGCTTGACGATGATCTTCGCAACGAGCGAAGCCAGATCTTCCCGGGGCTCCGAGTCGCCATAGGCCGTATCGCCGAGGATGCGATCGAGGTCCTGTCCGGAGTTCGCTACCGCACGCTCCAACAACTTCTTGGCTTGTTCGCCATCGTGCATGTTCGCCCGGCGAAGCTTCGTCCGCTTGAGCAGCCGGCCTTACGGCACACTCCGATGCCCTTGAAAGCCTCGTCGTGAAACCACGAAGCCTCCATCCGGCCCGACAGCCCGTGAAACGAATCCTCGCCCGCGTGCGGCATCTACATCGTATCCGCTCGTAACAGATCGCCTTGCGGCGAACGCTTGCCCTGCATCGTATCCCCCCAATGATTTAGGGAGCACACGAAATGAGGTTCTGGGGCGACCCTGAAATTCAGACTTTTCGGCCGCTCTTCTAGGACTTGGACTCGCCCTCGTCGACCTTGTCGGGGTCGGGCGTGACGTCGATTTCGTCTTTGCTCGAAATCCCGGACTTGAAGTTCTTAATTGCCTTGCCCATGCCGGAGCCAATCTCGGGCAGTCGTTTTGCGCCAAAAAGCACAACGACAATCGCGAGGATGATTCCCAGTTCCATCGGTCCTAAGCCAAACATGTTGTGTTCCCTTCCATCGTGGTTTTGGACGTGCTGGAGTCAGTTGCCAAGCGGGGATGTGTAGCGCGATCGTTGAGGGGGCACTCCGAGATTGCCCTTCGGACTTCTAGCCTGGGGCGGATACTGCGCGGCTGGAGCCGAACCGAAGCGGCCTCTTGCCCCTAGGGCGCAGGCGATCATTGTGCCAATTCGCGATCAATGATTGCTCTAAACGCTTTGGTGGGTGGTGCACCCCGCAGCGTGATCCCGTTCACAAAAAAAGTGGGCGTCGCGCTGACGCCCAGTGATCGGGCAAGCGCGATGTCTTTATTGACGCGTGCAAGGGTTTCGGGCGCCGCGATGCAGGCTTTGAACTCGGCGCTGTCTAGATCGAGCTTTGTCGCGTAGCTGAGCAAACTCTCTGGGCCGAGCGCCTTTTGATTCCCGAACAACAGAAGGTGGTATTCCCAGAATTGATTTTGGTTCCCCGCACAAATCGCAGCCTTCGCGGCGGGGATGGCGTTCGCGTGGAAATCGAGCGGCAGGTGTCGATATTCGATCCGCAGCTTGCCCGGATACAGCGCGTCGAGTTGTTGAATGGTGTCTTCGGCTTGGCGACAGAAGGGGCATTGATAGTCGCTGAATTCGACGATTGTGATCGGCGCATCAACCGGGCCTCGCGCGGCACCACCGGCTGGAACGCGTTGTCTTTTTGCGGGCGGGTTCGCGGGCCGGGTTATCAAAATGTCGATCTTGGCGGCTTCGCGAAGTTCGTTGATCACCCGGGCTGATCGGTCACCTTCGAGAAAAGCGCGAATTTTGTATCGGAGCTTGTCGATGGATTCGGAAGGGCGAAGCCGGTCTTTGTTGCGCTCGTAAAATTCGCCGACTTCAGTGTCTCTCACCGGCCCAAGCGCGGCGGTTTTCTTGTCCAAGTAGGCATCGGACGACAAGCCGTCTTGCGCCGCAGCGCGGTCGACCAGCAGGTCGTCAATGACGCCGTCGATTCCGGCGCGGCGCAATTGGTAGAGCTGAGCCGGGTCCTTTGCGATACCGCTCATCCAGTCGTCCTTTAACCACTGGTCGACGGCGCTTAAGTGAATCGCTTCCCCGTCGATTGTTGCGATTACGGGACCGGGTTCGACTGGGGACTGAGGCTGGGTTGGCGCAGTTCCCCGGCTGGCGCAGGCCAGCGTCATCGCGAGCATCGCGCTGACAATCAATATCGAGCTTGAATGTTGGAACTTTTGCGACACGGATTCACCCCTTCCACGAAAGCTACCCTATGCGCGTTCCTATCGCAGGGACTGGCCTGCCATGCAGCGATGCAGGAATGGGTGGCAGCAAGGTTGCTCGATTTGATTTCGCGAATGCCTCGTGCAAAGATGCGCCATGGATCACGAAGAACTCATGGCGCGTGCGGTCGCCATGTCGAAACATGGGATCGAAATCCGGGCCGGGGGGCCCTTTGGTGCGGTCATCGCGCGCGCGGGAGAGGTGGTTGCCGACGGCTGGAACCGCGTGACGTCCCAGAACGATCCGACCGCCCATGCGGAGGTCGTGGCGATCCGCGAGGCTGCGCAGTCGCTTGGGACGCACGACCTGTCCGGCTGCATCTTGTACACCTCGTGCGAGCCGTGTCCAATGTGTTTGTCGGCCGCATACTGGAGCCGGGTCGACCACGTCTATTACGCGAACACCCGCGCCGACGCGGCAGGCATTGGTTTCGACGACAGTGAACTCTACGACGAAGTCGCAAAGCCCATTGAAGCGCGATCGCTATCGATTACGCGGCTTGAAAACGACGACGCCGTTTCCGTGATGCAAAAATGGGCCGCAGACCCGACGAACAGACGGTACTAGTCAAGGCCGGTCGGCGATGGCGGACCGTCTGCACACTTGAAAGTACAGCCGACAGTGACGCGACTTCCGCTTGGCGCATCGAATGCGCAGGATGTGTGCACAGCCGCGAGGCTTTATTCTGTCCGCTCCTCGACCGATAAGTCTTCGAGGAGACCTCAAACCATGTTCAGCATTGTTCGCACCGCGCTTATCGCCCTCGCAGCTTACTTCGGCGTCACCTACTACCTCGACGAACCCGAGGCGCTCAAGAGCGACGTCGCAGCGCTGCACGAAATGACGGACAACCTTCCCGAAGTGCGCGACCGCGTCGTGGACGGAGCGAAAGACGCCGCGGACAAGGGCGGCAAGAAGATTTTTGAGGCGAAAAATCGCCTGGACAGCGTGAAGGGGCGCGTGCAGGACAGCATCGCTCAGGGCGCGGATCGGTTCTCCGGCGGCAACTAGAAGAGCGGCCGGGGAATCCCGGCGCTCGCAAAAATGGGGACGAAAATTGAGAGCCAGTCCGCCGCAATCCGCGCCGTCGAACCCCCGTCCCCCCAAACGGCCATTTGTCGGCCACTCTTCTAGGCTCCATGCACTCCAAGCAATCGGTTTCGCAGCGAACGTGAAATTCCCCGTGAAAAGGGCTAAAAGGTCCGGGTGATTGCGCTCCGGTTCGCCCTGAATCGGATGCGCTCGCGTCGTACGGCACGCGTTTCGTGCCGTCGAGGAGTGATTCGATGCGCAGAGAAGACGTCCTTTCTCGCTTGGTCGATTTGATTGATGAGCGAAAGCGACTTCGACCCGCCGACAGCTATGTCGTGAACTTGCTCGACGGGGGTGTGGACGCCATCGGTGCCAAGGTGCGCGAAGAAGCACTCGAATTGATCGAGGCTGCGGGTAAGAAAGACGCCGACCACACGGCGCACGAAGCTGCGGATCTGTTGTTTCACGTGTGTGTGTTGCTGAGTCACGCCGACGTGTCGTTCGAAAAAGTGCTCGAAGTTCTGGGGGAACGTTTCGGCGTCTCTGGGCTCGAAGAAAAAGCGTCGCGTGAAGCGAAGCAGGAGAAAGACTGATGTTGGGAACTGACCAATTGCGTATCGCGGTGCCGTCGAAGGGGAGGCTGCGCGATCGTTCGGTTGAGATCTTGCGAGGCGCGGGGTTGCGCTTTCGGCTTTCGGGGCGACGCCTTTTTTCCATCTGCAGGGACACGGACACCCGCATCATTTTTTCAAACGTGCAGGACATCCCCGTGCTCGTCGCCGAAGGCGTCGTCGATCTCGGCATTACGGGCAGCGATCAAGTCCTCGAAAAGCGCGTCGACGTCATCGAGCACCAGAAACTCGGTTTTGGTAAATGCCGTGTCTCGGTGGCTGCCCATAAGGACAGCCCGATTCGCAAGCCCGAAGATTTGAGCGGCAAGGTCGTCGGGTCGAGCTTCGCGAACCTCGCTGCCGACTATTTTCGAGACAAAGGCATTGAAGATGTCCACATCATTTCGATCGAAGGCGCCGTCGAGGTGATGGTGCTGCTCGGCCTGGTTGACGCCATCGTGGAGATCGTCGAAACCGGGAACAGCTTGCTCGAAAATGATCTGGTTGAATTGTGGCCTGTGCAAACTGCCGAGGCGGTGTTGATCGGGAACACGACTCCCCGAGACACGGCCGGGCGCGACCGCTTTCTGCGCCGAGTCGAAGGGGTACTCGCCGCCCGACGCTATTCGCTTCTGGAATACAACTGCCCCGCAGACAAGCTCGAAGAGGCGACACAGATCACGCCGGGTTTCAGTTCGCCCACGGTGCAGCCCCTTGTCGACACCAACTGGTTGGCGGTCCGCGTGCTCGTCGAACGCAGCGAAATCCATTCTATTCTCGACCGTCTCGAAGAGGTGGGTTGCGTCGCAATCCTCGAGTCGGAAGTACGCCACACCCGGCTGTGATCGCGTAGCGGCTCCGCTGGGGCTCCTCTTGCGCGCTGCGGATTCGCGCCCAGACTCGTCGCTAAGATTCTTCGCAACGCGCCCGCAGGAGCCATGACACCCTGACTGCATTCGAACCGGAATCTGCGTCCTACCAAGCGACCGCGTCGGTCACGACGGGCATCGGCACCGGGGTAGGGCTCGTGCTCGAGGGCAGCCGAGTCCTGATCCGGGACCGCAGCCTGTGGTCTTTGGCCGCGGTCCCGGTCGTATTTTGCACCCTCGCCCTCGGTGTCGCGGGTTCGTTGGTCTACTTCAACGCCGCCGACCTGTATGCGGCGTTGACGAGCTGGCTTCCCATCTTGGAAGTCACGGCCTGGTATCAGTGGCTTTGGCTCGGGCCGGCGAAGCTCGCCGTCGGCGCACTTGGCGCGACAATATTTGCTGTTGTAAGCGGGCTATCCGTACTCGTTGCGCTGCTGATCGCCAATCTGGCTTCTGCGCCTTTTCTCGATCTACTTTCACAGCGCGTCGAGCAGAACGTCCTAGGGGGTGTGGTCGGCTCGGGGGAGTCGGGGCTTGCTGCGATCGCTGCCGAAGTACGCCGAACGATGGCAGGCGAACTGCAGCGCATTGCGTTCTTTGTCGCGGTATGGGGCGCGATCTCGCTTGGCGGGATCTTGATCCCCGGCGCGCAGCTGGTCGCGCCTCCGCTGTTGGTCCTGTTTACCGCGGCGTTCTTACCGCTCGACTACGCGGGCTACCACTTGGACCGGCGCCAAGTCTCATTTCGCGCACGACGAGATTGGTTGCAGAAGCACCTATCCACGATGCTCGGCTTCGGTGGAACCGCGATGGCGACGGCTCTCGTACCCGGACTCAACCTGCTGCTACTCCCAGCGCTCGTAGTGGCGGGAACGCTTCTCGCGATCCGGTATCCGGTACCGGACTCAGCGCAGCCGTAAGCGATTAACTCCGCGCGACGTGTTGCCGGAGAAAGTCGAGGGTGACTTTCACCGATTCGTCGTCGAGGGCTGGCCCCGCGCCGGTAGCGTTGTGACGCACTTTGGGCTCTGCACAGGCGTCGAAGATCGAGGGTCCGTTCGCCGCCTCGATCGCGAGAATTGGACGCGGTGCGATTGCATTCGCAAACGCCCGAGCATCAAGCTCGTCGATGTCCATCGGCTGTGCAAAGGCTGAAACGGCTGCATTGACGTGCGAGTCGATGCTTGCCGCGATCGTCGCAACCGATGCGCCATCGCCAAGGCCAAGGATCGCGATGCGGCTTTCATCGACTGCGGATAGTGTCGACAGGGCTTCGACCGTGCGCGTGACGTCACGAACGGCTTGCCGCGTGAATTCCGTCAGCAGCGCGATCGCATTCGGGTCGAGTTCGCTTGCGCTCCCTGCGCGCGAGATTGCGCTGACCAGTCGCTCGCTGAATTTCGCGCTTCGCCTTTCACCGTAAAGTGGAAGGTCGATGGTCGCGACGGCGAAATCGTCGCCGATGAGGCCCGCCAAGAAATCGAAATCGGTAGAAAGGCAGCCGTCGGCGGCCCCGAACGCGAGAATCACCGGACAGGGACCGGAGCGCGGGTCGGGCAGGACGAGTCTGCCGGGCACGCGATCCCCACGGCTGGAAACTTCAAAGCGATGGGCGGTCGCACCCTCGAACGACGCCGAGAGCGCACGCGCGGCAAGGCTCAGCCCCAAAGGTTCATCGGGAAGGGTCGCGGAAAAGTCGAACGGCATGCCGCTTGCGCTGCGAATCGTAGGAGTCGTCATCGTGGTGGCGAGCTTAGCCCGAACCACGCAAACCGACTCGGCCGATCTTCGCAATTCGCCCCGCTCCGCTCAGTATGCGAGCAGGATCTTCCGTGCGCGGTACAGGTTCGACTTGATGGCGTTTTCGCTGCGATTCAGGGTCTGCGCGATCTCCTGGATCGGCCGATCCTGCACGTGGTGCATGTCAAAGAGAACCCGCTGCTCGGGCGTCAAGAGATTGTTCATAAGACGCTTGATCGTGCGGACACGTTCTTTGAATTCGATCGTCTCGATCGCCGACGGCGCCACAGGCGAAGCGCCTTGATCGGAAAAAATTTTGTCAGAATCGCCGTCGCCCAGAGGAACGGTCGGGTGCCGCTTCTTTTTAAATCGCGAAGCGATCGTCCGACGCGTCACACCGAAGATCCACGCTCCGAAGGGCGCTTCGCGACGATACGAATCGATCGACGAAAAAACGTTGATAAAGACTTCTTGAACCGTCTCTTCTACGTCTGCCGTGTTGTTCAGGCGGCGGTTTACAAAGTGGTAAACCCGCTTGAAGTAGCGGTCATATAGATTTGAAAAAGCGTCGTGATCGCCACTCGCGATCATTTCGACTAGGTCCTCGTCGGTCAACGGGGGCACATCATTCAGATCAGGAGCGGCCACAGTCTCCCCTTTTTCCCAGACCCAGCCTGTACATCATGACTAGGGGCGGCTCGGAGTAACCCCCTACTAAGGAGTGGCCGAAAACTTTTGTTGGTGTCAAAAAATGTCAGCGGGGACGAAATTTGTCACCAGAAAGTCACCGCGCGAGCTGTGGGCTGGACTTGGCGCAGGGAAAACCTGTTGTTCTACAAAGGGATAGCAGTGAATTTGCTACCGCAGCGCATGCGAGTCGTGGCTAGATGAATCTCGCTGGATTCAGCTGATCTCGGCTTTGCGGGCCCGTTCGAAGACGAGTTTTGCCGCTTCGCGAACCCCGCCCGCCGCAAGCGACTGGGGGTTGGCCTGGCCGAGTGCCCGGCCGGTGAGGATCGCCCGGTAGACGTCGAGGTCCTCGATAATGAGGCCGTAGCTCGCCACGCTGAGCCCGAGTCGCTGTTCCACACTCTGGGCCAGGGCCCCAAAGGCCTCCTCGGCCTCCCGTTGACCGGAGGCGCCGTAGATCGTGACGCCGATTTCGCCTCCGGGGTTTTCACCCAAGACCCATGCCGCCAGGGCATAGGTATCGGCGAGGCTGCGGGAATCGGTGGCGCTAAAAAGCAGAACCCAATCGAGGAGCTCACTGGCGTCTTCTGCGCCGCGCAGCCATGCCGGCGGGACCCGCACGAGAACCACACCTCCACCGTCAGCGTCGTCAGCGCGGGTCTCCGACAGCTCGACCGCGGCGCTAAATAGGGACGAAAGGCTGTCCGCTCGGGAAGTCTGCACCCGCGCACCTTGGGACGGAACAGAGGAACACAGAAAGAGGCGCTTCGAGTTGGGGGTCGACGGGGTCAGGATGGTGGCGTCGCCACCTAGCGAGGCGATGTGATCGGCTATGCCCGAAACAAGGGACGCGCAAACGATCTGTTGATCCGAAATCGGAACCGCAACGATGGGAAGCGCGTTCGGTCGTGCTTCCGACACGCGGTGAGTGCGGGACGCATCGACTTCGGCGGAGGTCGGCCTAAGGACTGACGCCGGGGTGTCGGCGGCGTCCGGGGTGAGTTCCGGCATGAAGTAGTGAAGCACGTCAGCTAGGTCGCGAGGCACGGTGCTTGTTGACCTCCCAGCCGGTCTATCGAACGACCAGCACCGAATTCTCTTGGCCGGTCGAAGTAGGGACCCAGTCAGCGTTGTTGGGATCGCGCGACCATTCACCGTCCACCACGTAGCGGTAGTGATAGGTGCCGGGCGGCAGCTGCAGAATCTTGGTCCAGATGCGGGTTTCGCCCTCGGACTCGATGATCGATCGCACGCCCTTGTCCGGGATCCAGCCGTTGAAATCGCCTGCGATACGAACTTCGCCCGCCTCGGCATCGCGGTAGCGGACGACGACTTCGCGTGCGGAGATCTGCTGCGTTTTTTCGTTCGGGATGTCGTTGCGAAGCGTCGTAGGCGGGCTGGCATCCAACTCAATTGCGAACGCCGCGTAGTCGCGGGCTCCATTCGCCGAAGGCGCATACTTCGAAATGGGCACTCCGCTGTGTGCGGCCTCGCGAAGTTTGACGTTGAGCCGAATCACACTGTCGAAACAGAGGTCCTTGAACAGCTCCCGCACCTCGCCGAGGGTCCGACGGGCGTAGCGGGTGCGTCCGTCGTAGAGCGTGGGGAGGATACGTACGGAGAGGTCGTGGCCGATACGGTCCGAGAGAAGGGCCACAGTCTCCAGTAGTTTTTGCACGCCGTCGACGGCGAAGAAACTCATCTCGAGGGGGATCACGACCTCGCTCGCAGCGCGCAGGGCGTTAAATGTGAGCAGGCCGACGTTCGGGGGACAATCGATCAGCACGTAGTCGTAGTGCGAGGTCAGGCCATCCAGTGCGGCTGCGAGGCGTTCGGTTCGTTCTTCATGCCGCTCGCTCGCGAGTTTTTGTTCGAGCGCGGAAAGAACGATGCTGGATGGAGCGAGGTCGAGGTTTGAAGAAACGTTGAGGATGACATCTTCAATTCGTCTCGCGCCGGGAGGTTCTACGAGAATTTCGTAGAGGTTCTGATCGAGTTCTTCCGGGTCGATCCCCAACGCGAGTGTTGCGTGGGCTTGTGGGTCGAGGTCGACGACCAAAACACTAGAGCCATCTGCCGCGAGTGCACCGCCCAAGTTGACGGTGCTCGTAGTTTTCCCGCAACCACCCTTCTGATTGACGATCGCAATGACGCGCATGGCGTTACCCCCCGGTGCGGCGACACCTTCATTCGCCGACTGATACCACGCTCTGAACTGAGACTGGCGGATGCGGTACGCACCTCGTTGGCCTCGGCTCCTTCAGTCTCGCGCATCCCCGTATGTCGGGACGTTGGAGACTGGTTCTCGCTATTCAGTTTTGGCCCCTCGTCGGCTGCGCTGATGGCATCAGCCGCTCTAGGGACTTCGTCGTCTCGCTTTACGCTGTCTTGGTCCAACTCGTAGCAGGCCGTGCAGGACGGGCGCGGCGAGTGGGTTGAACGCGGGTTTCGGTCTTCCAGTTGTCGACTTCGCGCTTGAACTGGGAAACTTCGAAGATCCATTCTTGGCCCGAAACGGCCTCAAACGCGGTGTTTTCGAGGAATACAAGGACGACCTCGCCGGTCGCAACGAGGACGAGTTCGGATAGCGGGCGCTTGATATTCGGCAGGATGTCGCGAAGGGCGCGAATACTCGATCGAATGCGTTGAACCGAGACACCGGCGTCGATCAAGCGCTTGGTGGCTTTTAGCGCGACCAAGTCTTCGAAGGTGTATCGGTGGTGTCCGCCGACGGTCTTCACGGACGGAATCACGAGGTTGGTCTGCGCCCAATACTGGAGCTGCCGCCGCGAGATGCCAAGAATCTGGACCACTTCTTTTGTGCGAAACAGATCGTTTGCCGGGGCGGGACTTTTGTCCGTTGCGGCGTTGGTTGTGGTCACTAGGGGGGTGGTTTGGGCGTTGGGGTTGTCCATCAAGTTTTCCTCTGTCACTGATTCGTTTCAGTTTTCAGCTTGGTTGTCTTGCAGTCTGCTTGTGCTGGCTTGTGTTGATAAAAGGAGTCCAAGCCCTGTCGGTTCTTCTCTCGTAATTTTCGGGTCGATCTTTGGCTGACTCAGTTGTGTGTTGCGCGTTCTGTTGATCGTTTGTTTCGTTGTCGCCGCTGCGTCGTCGAATAAAAAACCTGCGATGCAGCCAAGGAATTTCAAATGTCGTTTGTTTCGTCCGATGAGTCGGTTTCTGCTTTCCGATTTGCGCCGTAGAAACCGTGTTCTCGAACTCAAATACAAAGTTGGCTACCCGCGAAAGCCGAGTGCAGTTCGAAGCCAACCCATTTATTATGCGAAATGTAGCGGTTGCGGGAAACCAAGCGATCAATTTCAGGTTTTTTCACCAGTCGTTGCCGGTTTAACTTCGAATTCTTTTGTGCGGATCCTCCCCTGGAACGACTCCCGCATTGTACTCAGAAAGGCGCAAAACATGGGTTGAAAAGTGGAGAAGGGGCCGGGAAAATCAACACAGAGAAGTGGTGAGCGGTTTGAGGTAGCGTGCGCACCCATGACAGAGAGCGACTACAAAATCATTTCCCCGGGGGACGCCCAGGGAGACCGCATTTGGGTCGAAGATGACAGCGGCCGTCGACCGTTCATGCGCGGAATCATGGTTCATTCCCTGATGGCGCGCGGTGTCAGTTTCGACGAAGCCTTTGGGACAGCGAACATCGTCAAGGAGCGCGCCCAGGCGCGGGGCGTCGTGCCGCGTACCGAATTGGCGAAGTGGATCAGTGAAATCCTTTCGAGCGACGTACTCAGCGAGCATCAGCCGCCCATTCCTCTGCCTGCCGGTGTCACCGTGGGTGGGGCCGACGAAACGAATCCGTTTTCGAAGGGTCAGCTCGCCCAGTCATTGCTGGCTGCGTCCGTTGACCCCAGCGACGCGTTCGATGTGGCGCGTGAGATTGAGATCGACCTGCTTCGGCAAGGTCGCCGCCGCGTTGGGCGCCAAGAACTTCGCCGCGCTGCGTACGAAAAGATGTTGGGTCGTTTTGGGGACCGGACTGCTTCGCGATATCTGATCTGGCGCGAATTTCAGGAGCCAGAAAAACCAGTCATCATCTTGCTCGGCGGAAGCAGTGGCGTTGGCAAAACATCCTTGGCCCTCGAAGTCGCTCGACGCCTCGGCATCAGCCGCGTGCTCTCAACGGACTCCATTCGGCAGGTCATGCGCCTGACACTTTCTCCCGAACTCATGCCCTCGATCCACACTTCGTCCTTCGAGGCCCACCGATCCATTGCCAACGCGACCGGGCAAACTGAAGCAGCGGAGAGCGACGTCGTCGACGGCTTCATGAACCAGGCCTCGCTGGTTTCGGTCGGCGTTCGCGCCATGATCGAAAGGGCGATCGAAGAGAGTACGAGCATGGTCCTCGACGGCGTTTCGCTGGTTCCCGGCTTGATCGACCTGAACGCCTTCGCCGAAGACGCTCATGTCATCTATCTCGTCGTGGCGCGCCTCGACGAAGACAGCTTTCGCAACCACTTCATTGCGCGCGGTAAGCGTCAGCTACACCGAAATGCGAGCCGCTACGTCGAGAATCTGGACGGTATTCTGAAAATCCAGGAGCAGTTTCTCGAACTCGCCGACCACTACGACATCCCGATTGTGGACAACGTGACGATCGATACATCGGTCATGCTCGTGATCCGTCACGTCGTGGAAACACTGCGCAAGTCCGGTAACTTCGCCGAGGTCGACCAGCTTTAGCGCCACTCCGTCCGGGGTGAGCGTCTCGCACCTTCTGCCTCGGAGAATCCCCCATGTCCGAAAGTACGCCCCCCACCATCACGCGGTTGGGCGCGCTCCGCGACGCCGGTTACGGCCAGCGGACCCTGCGCGAAGAACTTCGAGCGAACCTCGAAAGTTTTATGCGTGAAGGTCGTCCGATTTTTTCTGGCATCGTGGGCTACGAAGAAACGGTGATCCCGGCGCTCGAAAATGCGCTGCTGTGTGGCCACGACATGATCTTCTTGGGCGAACGCGGTCAGGCCAAGACGCGGATGATTCGTTCGATCATCGGGCTGTTAGATGAATGGATCCCCGAGATCGCAGGAAGCGAGATCCACGACGATCCCTTCGACCCGGTTTCCGCCTTCGGCCGCGAAGTTTTCGCGCGCGATGGAGATGACACGGAAATCAACTGGTTGCACCGCGAAGATCGCTATGGCGAAAAGTTGGCGACGCCAGACACCGCGATCGCTGACTTGATCGGTGACGTGGATCCGATCAAGGTCGCCGAAGGGCATCACCTCAGCGACGAGTACACGCTGCACTTTGGTCTCTTGCCGCGGACGCATCGTGGGATCTTCTGCATCAACGAACTGCCGGACCTCACCGAAAAGGTGCAAGTCGGTTTGTTCAACGTTATGGAAGAACGCGACATTCAGGTAAAGGGGTATCGGGTTCGATTGCCCATCGACGTGCTCGTCGTTGCGAGCGCGAATCCCGAGGACTACACGAGTCGCGGCCGAATTATTACGCCGCTGAAGGATCGCTACGCGGCGCAGATTCGCACGCATTATCCGCGCTATCGCGACCTCGAAATTGAAGTCGCGAATCAAGAGGCCAAGCTTCCAACGCTCGAAGGCACGACGGTGTATGTCCCGGAATACATGCAGGAGATCGTCGCCGAGCTGACCTTTCAGGCGCGCAGCAGTGCAGACATCAGCCAAGCTTCGGGGGTGTCGGTGCGCATGACGATCGCCAACTTCGAAACCCTCGTCGCAAACGCGCAACGCCGAGCGCTGGCGCTAAACGAGAGCGAAGCCGTCCCGCGCATTACTGACCTGCCGGCACTCTTGGCATCCAGCCGCGGCAAAATCGAACTCGAATACGCCGGCGCGGAACGCACCGAAGACGAAGTCATCCACGACTTAATTCAGCGCGCCGTGCGCGTGGTTTACGAAGAGCAGGTGGGCGAAGAAGACGTGAAGAGTGTCGTCGAAGCTTTTGATCAGGGTTGGCAGGTCGAAGTCGCGGCGTCACTGCCCTCGAGTGGCTACCTCGACGGCTTGGATGAGATTACCGGCCTTCGCGATTTGGCCGTAAAACTATCTGGCGGCAAATCGGACGCGCAGTTGGCTTCTGCGATCGAGTTTGTCCTCGAAGGTCTCCACCTCGCAAATCGACTCAACAAGGACGAGATCGAGGGCGCCACGCGCTACGGCAAATTGCGGTCCGCAGCTTGAAGTCGTTTCGCTACAGCCGCTGGGACGGAACCCGCAAGGAGTTCAGTCTCGACACCAAGAGTGCGCTCGATGCGTTGAGCGAACTCATGATGGAAGGGCTGAGTGCGCAAGAAGCGCTGGAATGGATGCAGCGCATGGGGTTCGAACTCGCAGGTCTCAACATGCGTGTGATGGGTCTCGACGAACTCATGCACGAGCTCCGCGAGACACTGCGCGGTCTGTATAACCAATATTCCCTCGATGAAGCGCTCCCCGAAATGGAAGCGCGCTTTGAAGAGATCTTGAATCGCGAACAGCAAACGCTTCAAGATCGACACGGCTTCGAGTCCGCCGCGATGAACGGCTTCATGGACCGCCGGCACGACGAAGCCACAAAGCGAAGTGATCGCATCGAACGCTTTCGGGACTATGGTTTTGAAGACGAGCAAGCCGCTCGGGACTTCGCGGAACTCTTGGCCGAACTCGACGCGCTCAAGCAACTCGAAGACTTCATGGAAGAGCGGGGCGAACGCTTCCGTGGGACCGAATCTGCGGACTACGACGAAGCCCAAGAACTCCGCGAACAGATCCAAGCCCTGGAAAAAATGATGCAGCAACTGGAATCGGGAGACCTAGAAGGAATCTCGGGCGAGGAGCTGGCGGAACTTCTGGGCGACAACGCCGCCGAGTCCTTCATCATGATTCGTGGCCTCGAATCGCAAATGCGCGATGCCGGTTTAATGAGAGGGGAGGGGGACGACCTCGAACTCACGCCGCGGGCGATTCGGCAGATGGGCGCGAGCGCATTGGCCGACGTGTACGGCATGTTGAAGCGCGACCACGCTGGCGAACACGATTCGAAAGACCGAGGCATCGCGCTCCCGCGTCCCGACGAGACCCGCCCTTGGGAATACGGCGACTCCCTCGACATCGACATCGTGAAGACCGTGATGAACGGCGTAAAACGACGCGCGAAAGAGGGCGGTGCCACGGCGCAGTCCAGGGTTTCCCTTTCCGTTGACGACTTCGAAGTTCGCGAGACGGACTGCATCACCCAAACCACAACCATCTTGCTGCTCGACCTGAGCTGGTCGATGTCTTGGGCGGGCCGCTTCCCGGCAGCAAAGCGCGTGGCGATGGCCCTCGATCATCTGATTCGGACACGATATCCCCGGGACCATTTTGCCGTGGTGGGTTTCTCGACGACGGCACGCGAGATCCCGATCGGCGAACTCCCGGAAGTCTGCTGGGACATGGGCGACCCCTTCACGAACCTCCAGCAGGGGCTCATGGTTGCCGAAGACTTGATCCGCAAGAAGCCGTGTTCTTCCCCGCAGATCCTGGTGATCACCGACGGCCAGCCTACGGCCTACTTGGACGAGGGCGAGTTGCGCGTCGAATGGCCCAACGGCATGGGTGGCGTCTCTCCCCATGCGGTCGCAGAAACGCTAAACCAAGTGCGCCGGGTCACCCGGCGTGGCATCACCATCAATACGTTTATGCTCGACGACGCCCCTGAACTGGTCGGCTTCGTAGAGCGAATGACCCAGATCAATCATGGCAGGGCGTTTTATACTGCGCCGAGCCAGCTCGGGTCGTTCATGATGGTCGACTACGTTTCGCAACGTCGGCGTCAGCGCTGAACGCGCCTCGCTCGAATCCAAAGAAAGCGCACCCAACATGTCCCGCAGCTTGAAATACGACATCCCCGGCGTCGACTGGCGTCGCAGCATGGCGGACGCCTACGAGTTCGGCATCCACTCGCTATTTGAACCCGACTACACGGCACCTTTTCCGCTCGTTGTCGAAATTGGTTTTGGGCGGGGTGAGTTCTTATTGGAGTTGGCGGCCAAGTCCCCCGACGTTGCGTTCTTCGGCGTCGAAGTGTCTTGGAAGCGCGTGCTGAAGATGGCGCGCAAGGTCGCCAGGGCGGAACTCGGAAACGTTCGCCTCGTGGCGGGACGCGGCGAAGCGATCCTGCAAGATTGTCTGCCCGAGCAAAGCGTGCAGGAAATCTGGGTGAACTTTTCGGACCCATGGCCGAAGGCCGCGCATGCGCATCGCCGTATTTTCCAGCCGCCGTTCATTCATCGCGCGGCACAAGTGCTCGAACCTGCCGGCGTGCTGAAGATCGCGACGGACGATCCAATTTACGCAGTGCAGATCGACGAAGTCTTGTCCGGCGAACCGCTCCTGCACAATGTCCATGCGCCGGCGCCATGCATTGGCGAAGATCCGGCACGCATCGAAACGTCGTACGAACAAGACTGGCGCACCGAAGGGCGCACGATCCATTTCTTCGACTACGTTCCCCAAAACGTTCCCCAAAACGTGCCACGAAAGGCCGCCGGCGCAGCGTCCGAATCATGAAGCATCCCGCGAACCTCAAAGACCACAGCCTCGAGTCCCTGCGCGAACGCTTCGTCAGCGAAGGTGTGCCCGCGTATCGCGCAGCGCAGATTATGAACTGGCTGTACAAGCGCGGGACCGAGGACATCCATCAGATGACCGACTTGTCGGTTGCCCTGCGCGAACAGCTCGCGAGCGTTTGGGAGACCCGAGCCGTCGACGTTCGCAAAGCCGAGCGTTCAGTGGATGGCACTCAAAAACTCGCGCTCGCCACGAAAGACGAACGGCTGATCGAGGCGGTCATCATCCCAGAGGCCAAGCGGAACACCCTGTGCATCTCGACCCAAGTGGGTTGTGCGCTCGCCTGCGACTTCTGCGCTACGGGCACCATGGGCTTCACGCGAAACCTGACGACCGCTGAAATTGTCGACCAAGTATGTCGCGCGAAAGAGCGGGTCGGCGAAGACGAAACCATTAGCAATGTCGTGTTCATGGGGATGGGCGAGCCGCTGTTGAATCTGGCGGCGGTCAAAGAGTCGATTCGGATCATGATCGACCCGCGCGCGATGGGCTTGGCCCCGCGCCGGATCACGGTGTCGACGGCCGGTGTTGTCCCCAAAATCTCCGAACTGATCGCGATGGCGCCGATCAACCTCGCCGTTTCACTCCACGCCGCGACGAACGCCGTGCGCGATATCCTCGTGCCCATCAACAAGAAGTTTCCGCTTGAAGTCCTGTTGGGCCTCTTGCGCAGCGACGAAAACGTCACCCGCAAACGCCCGGTTTTCTTCGAGTACACGCTCCTCGAAGGCGTCAACGACTCGATCGATGACGCCAAGCGTCTGCCCGGGCTCCTCCGGGACATCCCGTGCAAGATGAACCTGATCCCGGCGAACTCCCACCCGGGTGGTCGATATCAGGCACCCGCTCAGGACGTCATGGACCGCTTTGCCGAGACCGTTTACAACGGCGGGATGCGGGTCACTCTACGCCGCAGCCGGGGCGCCGACATCGCCGCCGCGTGCGGCCAGCTGGCCAACACCGAGACGACAGCGGGCACTTCCGTCGAAATCCCCATATAGCGCCCCAAATTGGTGTCCTACCTGCGTAAGGACGGAACAGTTCAATCTGAACGTGTCCCCCCGTGTCATTGCATTTCGGACGCAACTGCTTCAAGTCGGACATTATCTCCGCCGATGAGTTGCCGGGGAGACAGCGCAATTCATGCTGTATGCGATCGGCGACATTCATGCCGAATTGGACAAACTCGAAGAATTGTTGGATGAGTTGCCGCTGCGCGAGGGCGATCGGCTGATCTTTCTCGGCGACTATGTCGACCGAGGGCGCGACGCGTTCGGCACGATCGAGCGCCTCGTTGAGCTGCAGAAAAATTGGCCGAGCGTCTTCCTACTCGGCAACCACGAATCGATGTTCCTCGACTTCTTAGGCTGGACCGACAAAGCCTATTTCGGGGGCGACGCGTTCTTGATGAACGGCGGCGACCGCACCCTCGAAAGCTACGGCTTGCTCAAACAATCCGACAAGAAGAACTACGTCCTCCCCAAGACGCACGAAGACTTCCTCTTGAGCTTGAAGCTCTATCATCGCGAGGGCGACTACCTGTTCGTCCATGCTGGCATCAATCGATCCCTGCGCGGGGAGAGCGACGTCGGCTACGTGCTCCACAAAGCCAAGGTCGAAGACCTGCTGTGGACGCGCTCGACCTGCGATCTCCCGCACAACATGCCGGTCACCGTAGTCTACGGACACACGCCCGCGGAAAACTTCGAGGTTCGTTGGAACCTGCCGTTCAGCGTCGGTATCGACACCGGTGCGGTTTATGGGGGTCCGCTCACGGCACTGCGGCTACCCGACGAGACGCTCTTTCAAGTCTGAGCGCTTGATCCGTGACGACGCGCGGGGTCGAAGTGGTTTGCCCAAGGGATCTCGCGATCGCTGAACGCTACGGCATCGCCTTTGACGGCGTGTCCCCGCGGCGCTCTAGCTCGTGCGGCTTTCGACTTGCTGCGACACCCAATTCTCGCGTTCCTTCAATGCCGGAATCTTGATCGGCGTGCCCCTCTGAAGAGAGGCGAAGTCGAGGTCGGGGTTGTACTGGCGAAGCAGCCAGAGCGGCACGTGGTACTTCTTTTCGGACAGGCTCCATACCGAGTCGCCTCGGCGGGCCACATGGGTCACGGTGCCTTCGATCTCATAGCGCTCGAAGAAGGCTTCCTGGATCATGCGGTGGTATTGCTGCCGTCGGGCTTCGAACACCGTGGCGTCGACTTCGCTGAAGTCGAGCTTGACGCGCTGGCCGATGGCGATCATGCGGTTGTAAGGCAGGCGATTGACTGTGCGCAGGCGACTCGCGCGGATGTCGAGCCACTCGGCATAGTGCCCGAGGGTTTCGGCGCCTTGCACTTCGATCGTGCTGTTGCTTCCGACGCCGTAGTCACTGGGGTCGGCGAGTAAGTTTTGCAGGTGATCGCCGTCGAGCATGGCGACCGCGGGAGCATCGACATCAAGACCTTCGACGTCTGTCTCGGTCAGGCTCGTCGAATGAACGGGCTCATGACTTTCGGCGGGGCGCTCCGGTGGATTCGAAAGGGTTGCGACCGCATCCGGGTGAGGGCTGGTCTTGCTCTTACTCGGAGCCTTCGGCGCTGCTGCTTTCGATTTGCTCACAGAAGCGCCCTTCGTCGTAGCCAGCTTCGGAGACGCAGGAACGGTGTCGTCTGCCAGAAGAGTGAGCGACTGGCCGACATAGATGCGGTTCCGGTTGCGCAGATTATTGACTTCCAAGATCTGCGCCTCTTCGATGCCGAAGCGTTTCGCAATGCGCGTGACGGTGTCGCCGCGTCGCACGGTGTATTGCCCCGAGTTCGGAATGTCGGCTTGCGTGACGGTGATTGTGCGGGGACGGTGCGTTCGGCCATCACTCGGCAACTTCAAGCGCTGTCCCACGCGGATCTTGTGACGGCTTCGCAAGCCGTTGATCGCCACGAGTTCACTCATGCTGACCTTAAACCGGCGAGCAATCTTAGAAAGCGTGTCCCCCCGCGCGACCCGATAGTTGACGTCTCGGGTTTGTGCGGCGTAGCGTTGGGATGCCGGAATCTGGTTGATCGCATCCGCGATCGGTCGTTCGAGATCTCCCCGCTTGACGTGCAACGGGAAACGTCTCGGAATGTATTTCGCGCCACTAAAGACCGAAGGCCGCAGCGACGGATTGGCTTCTTTAAACGTCTTCTTGTCGATTCCAAGGGCTTTCGCGAGTGTGCCCGGCTTTGTGTAAAAAGGAACCTCGAAGGTCAAGATGTCTTCGGGAGCGTCGAGGATGAGGTGTCCGAAGTACTTTTCGTAATTTGTGCTGACTTCGGAAGCGGCCAGGAGCTCGACATAGAAGTTACGCGATGCAAAGCCAAAGGTTCGGCTCTTGTACTTGCGGTTGATCGTCACGATGTCTTTGGTGCCGAGCTTCCGCGCCGCACGTCGCATGCCCGAGGCGCCGTGGTTGTAGGCCGTAATCGCCAGCGGCCACGTGCCGGTGACTTCCCGGTTTTGCGAAAGCAATCTTGCCGCCGCGACCGTTGCCCGATGTGGATCGAGTCGTTCGTCGATCACGTTGTCAACGCGTAAGAAACGACGGCCGGTCGATCGCGTGAACTGCCAAAGCCCCGCAGCGCCAACGCGCGAGTAGGCCCATGGTGTAAACGAACTCTCTACATGGGGCAGGGCGGTGAGTTCTTTCGGGAGCCCGTGTTCGGCGAACACTTTTTCGATGTGCTGCTTCCAGCGTCCGGACCTAACGACGCCGGCTTTGAATTTGTCGGCCTGGCCGAGCTGAAAGCGAAGGCGACTCTTGGCCTTTCTCAAATCGGAATTCGTGACATCCTCGGGCCACAGCGCGAGAATCCGCGCCTCTTCGGCGGTGAGTCCAGTGCGCTTGCCCGTCGCGAGCTTGGTCAGGACCTTGCGGTACTTCGCCTTGATCTTGTCGGTGAAACGTTCTCTGGCTTTGCCCCGGGCACCGCTTGGAACGGTCACCTGTTCGTAGATCACTTCGAGGTGGCGAGAGTCGTGGATCAACCCGCCGCGGGTCGTCACCTCTGAATAGATCTGCACCCAGAAGTCGACGTCATGAGCGAGGGCAGCCGGTCGCGGAAGGCGGCCGGTCCCGTCGACTTCAGCGTTGGCGAGTGGCGCGAGACCCACGAGACAAGTGGTCGCAAGGAGGATGCGCGCGAGTATGTGAACTGGGCGTTTTAAAGGGGTCATCGGTCCCTCACCAATCGGCAACTTCTGGCAGAAAATGAACAAACAACGGCAGAGTTGATCCCGGGGGGGGAGGGGGGGGCGATCTTGAGTTGGATCCAGCGGAGCGGGGCTCTGTTTCTGAAAACCCGGTGCGCGGTGCGGTTCACGGTGGCGCGTCGAAAGTCTACTTCTTTCGGCCCTTTCGACGAGATTTCTTGGCTTGCTTCTGTTTCTTCTTCCGGTCCACGGACGACACCCGACGCTTCGTCTTGCCGCCAGCTTCGCCTCCGCCGCCGAGCATCGCCATGGGATCCATGCCCGGCATTCCGCCGCCGCCCATCATGGCAGACATGTCGCCCATGCCCGGCATACCGCCAGACAGTTTGCCCATGCCGGGGATCTTTCCCATCAGGCCACTCTGCTGACCCAGCGCGCTCATCATGCCCTTCATCTGATCGAAGCGTTTGACGAGCTCGGTGACTTCTTTCGGTTTGCGTCCACTGCCCGTCGCGATGCGGGTGGCACGGCTCTTGTTGATGACGGACGGAACTTGTCGTTCGCCCTTGGTCATCGAACCCACCATGGCTTTGACTTTGACGAGTTCGCCTTCGTCCACCTGGTCGGCGAGACCGCTCATGCCTGGCATGCGGGCAAAGATCTCTTTGATTGGGCCCATCTTTTGGATGGTTTGAAGCTGGGTGATCAGATCTTCGAGGGTGAACTGACCCTTGAGGATGCGCTCGGCATCGGCTTCGGCCTGTTCTTCGTCGACAACCTCTTCGAAGTCTTTGACCAGGCCGACGATGTCGCCCATGCCAAGGATGCGTGAGGCGAGGCCCTCGGGTCGAAATTCTTCCAACCGGTCGACGGTTTCCCCGGTGCCGAGGAACTTGATCGGAACGCCCGTCACGGCCTTCACCGACAGCGCCGCACCACCGCGGGCGTCGCCGTCGAGCTTGGTCATGCAGATGCCGTCGATGGTGAGCTTTTCGCTGAAGGCTTCGGCGTGGCTCACAGCGTCGCGGCCCATGAGGGAGTCACAGACCAAAAGTGTGTTCGCGGGCGAAACCGCGGCATCGATCTGCTGGAGTTCAGCCATCAGTTCGTCGTCGACCGCGAGCCGGCCGGCGGTGTCATAGATGATGGCGTTGCGACCTTCTTTGCGAGCGCGATCTCGAGCATCCCTGCAGATCTCAGGGGGGAGCTGACCGTCGCTTCCGCGATGCACCGGAACGTTGATCTTACCGCCGAGCGTAATCAGCTGCTCGACAGCGGCAGGGCGGTAAATATCCGCTGCGACGAGGAGTGGCTTGCGGCCCTTGTCTTCGAGGTACTTTGCGAGCTTCGCGGCGATGGTCGTCTTACCCACACCCTGCAACCCAACGAGCATGATCGACGTTGCACCGTCCTTGCGGACGAGTTCGGTGTCGACCGGTCCCATCAAGTTGACGAGTTCTTGCTCGCAAATGCTGATGAAGTGCTGGCCGGTCGAAACCTTGACCTTGCGCCCGCCGCGTTCGCGAGCGGTAGTCTTGACCTTTTCGCCCAGTGCCCGTTCGCTGACGGTGATCAAGAAGTCTTTGGCAACCTTGAAGTCGACGTCGGCTTCGAGCAAAGAGCGGCGCACATCCGCGATCGAATCGGCGATGTTGTCTTCGGTGAGTTCTTGGATTCCGCGCAGCCGTTCGGTTGCGTTCTTGAATCCTTCAGTAACGGTTTCGAGCACTCTATTCCTCCGGGACGAGGACTTTAGCAGGCCCCGCTTGCCTCGGGCGGGCCGGCCGTGCATGATTGCTAGCGACCGTCAGCACAAACACTGCTTCGACACACAGTCGTCGCGCGGGTACGGGAGGAGAGGGATCGATGGGAGTGTCTGTAGAGGCGCAAGTTACGGGCCGCGTCGTGCGAGTCGAGAAGAACGCCGGCGACCTCGTCGCGATCGAAGACACGATTCTAGTTCTCGAATCCATGAAGATGGAGATCCCGGTCGAAGCGCCCAATGCCGGCTGTGTCAGGGAAATTCGCGTCAGCGAAGGAGACAACGTGGAGGAAGGCGACATTCTCGCCGTCCTCGACTGAGCGATTTTTTGTTTTCTCGCAAATCGGCCACAAACTCGGGCTCACGGCAACAGGGCCCAAGCGCGGCCTTTTTGACATCGAAGGACCGAAACCAGGTCCTGCGATATTTGTGTTCGGACCCATCGCTCAACTTGCAGTTGCTCGACCTGATCGACCGCGAAGAGCGCACGTCGTTCGAGTCGGAACCGGTGGTGCTGATTGCGTGGGAAGCCGGAGAAGTTGTCGGCGTCGCGTCCTTGCGCCCGAGCCTGCTGTTCGACGCGCACCTCAAGCCCGATGCGCTTGAAGCGTTCCTGCCCTATCTCAACAGCATCGAGTCCGGGCTGCTGAAAAGCCTCGACACGGTTGTCAGCGACCTTTGGCAGCGGCTCGAACAAACCGGAAGGCGGTCACTTATCGATCGTTTCGAATCGGCGTTTTCGATTCGGCCTGGTGAATTGATTCCGACGACTATTCCCGAAGGAGCAACGTTGCGCGTTGCCCAGGCGGGAGATCTCGACGAGCTCGTCTACGCCGCGCGGGCAAGTCTGCGCGAAGAAAAGCGGCCGGACCCCGCCGAGCGCGACTCGGTCGGGTTCGCACGCTGGGTGCGCGGGCGGATCCCGCGAGCCCGGGTCATCGAAGTTGGCGGAAAACTTGGTTTCGTCGGGTACGCGGACGTTCGCCGTCCCGATGGCTGGCTGATCCAAGGTGTTTTTACTTGGCCCCAAATGCGCCGAAAGGGACTCGCAGCAGCCGCGATGACGGGAATCGTGCAAGAAGCCTTTGACGCCGGTGGCGATCATGTGCAGTTAGCGGTGGTCGAGGGGAACGAACCGGGATTGAATCTGTATCGTGGCCTCGGGTTTCGCTCGTTTGCGCGTCTGCGAACATTGCTTTTTGTCGGTTCGGCGAGGAGCATCGCGGGGTAGCATCAACCTCGCTGCGAAGTCCGGCAAACTCGAACGAAATTGGCTGCTCTGCTGGGTTGGCTGACAGTCGCCGGCCTCCGGTTGTCGTCGTCCCGGCCACGCACACGAAATTACACAGAACTCGAATCGAACTCAGTCTCTCCGCGTCGCACATTTTGCGCCGACGCGATTCGCAACAAACTTCATTCTCAATCTAGAGCAAAGGAAATCAATCGATGGGTCTTCTCGACGGCAAGGTGGCAATCATTACAGGCGCGGGTGGAGGCATTGGCCGCGAGCACGCGCTCGCGATGGCGAAGGAAGGCGCGGCAATCGTGGTCAATGATCTCGGGGGTGCCCGGGACGGTGAGGGCAGCAGCAGCGCAATGGCCGACGACGTCGTCGACGAAATCAAGGCGCTCGGCGGAGAAGCCGTGGCGAACTACGACAACGTCGCAACTGTCGAAGGCGGCGAAGCCATTCTCAAGACTGCTCTCGATGCGTTCGATCACGTCGACATTCTCGTCAACAATGCGGGGATCTTGCGGGATCGATCTTTTTCGAACACCACCGAAGATCTCTGGGACTCCGTCATCGCGGTTCACCTGAAGGGAACCTACTGCGTGACGCGTCCGGTGTTTCTTCATATGAAGGAGCGCGCTGCGGGGGGTGTGATTATCAATACATCGTCGACGTCCGGGCTCAACGGCAACTTTGGCCAGTGCAACTACGGCGCAGCCAAGGCCGGCATTGCGGGCTTCACCCGCTGCCTCGCGATCGAGGGCAAGAAGTACGGAATTCGCGCATTCATCCTCGCGCCGGTTGCGCTGACGCGTTTGACCGAAGATCTCGGCGGTTTCAGCAGTGATAAGATCAAAGAGGCGATGAACCCCGCCGCGGTGTCGCCGTTGCTCGTCTATCTCGCGAGCAGTCTGTCCGGCGATATGACGGGCAAGACCTTCCTTGCAGGGGGTGGCCGCATTGCCGAAATGCGCGTCGTGACGCACACCGGGATCACAAAGAAGGTCGACGACGGCCTTTGGACTGCGGATCAGATCGCTGCCCAGATGCAGGCGGGGGAAATACTCCTTCCAGACTAAGCCCCTCGACGGAGCGCTCGGATTCGCGCCCAAGGCTCAATGGAGTTCCGTGTAACCGCGAGGCTTGTTTTCCCGTTGTCGCGCGCAAGGTAGAGTTGTATCCACACGAACCGACGAGAAAAAATGGTCGAAGAAATCAAAAAAACCCCCGAGCCTGAACCCGTACCGAAGATGCTGGACCCAACCGTCGAGCGATCGTCGAGCCGTGACCCGCTTACGGCAATGGTGCCTGCGTTCAATGTGTTCGTGCGTTGGTTCGCGCGTAGTTACTTCCGGCACTTCGGTTTAGACGAAGAAACGGTGAAGAACCTGCGCGACATGGAAAGCCGCGGCGCGGTTGTTTACGTGATGCGTTATTCGAGCCGTCTCGATTACTTCTTGCTCAACACATTGCTTGCCCGGCAGGGGCTTCGCCTTTCGTCGTTTGCGAATGGCATCCACTATCAATACTTCGGCAAGTTGCTCAATGCATTGCGATTGTCATTGGGTGGATCCGGAAGCCGGACCGCAACGGAGCAGAGAGAATCCGACCGGGAGTACGCGCGCTGCTTGTCTCTGGGCGGCCAATCCCAGTTTCTTTTTTTGCGCACCCAGCGCGTCAAGAATTTCTTGAAGGGACGCAAGGGCGTCCAGCGCTCGGACGAACTCGATCTATTGCAAGAAGTGGTTGAGGCCGTGTGGGACACAGATCGACCGGTGTTTGTCGTGCCCGTGACGCTTTTTTGGCGCAAGGGGCCACGCAACGAAAGCCGCTTCTTGAACCTGAGCTATGGCGCGCTCTTCCGGCCGTCCGACATCGCCAAGGTGAGTTCCTTTCTGGCGACGTATCGAAGCCTGTCGGTCAAGGTTGGCAATGCGATCGACATGCAACACTTTATCGCGAGCCACCGCGACGAGGGGGCAGGGCGTGTCGCGCGGAAGATCCGGCGGTCGATCCTCATCTACTTGTACCGAGAAGAAAAGGTCGTAGAGGGACCGACCTTGCGGCCGCGCTTTCGCGTGCAACGGGAAGTCCTCTCCGATTCTGGCGTTGTCGACGCAATGAGAAGTCGCGCGGGCAAACTCGGCTGGACGGACGATCGCGCCCGAGCCGAGGCAGAGAAGATCTTCGGCGAAATCGCCGCATCGATGAACTCTACGTTCCTCGCGATCATGAACTCGCTCCTGACTTGGTTGTTTCGCCGTTTGTTTTCATCGATTGAAATCGACGGTCTTGACAAAGTGGTGGAGAACGTCAAAAAACGGCCCGTCATCCTGGTACCGAGCCATCGCTCCTATTTCGATTTCTTGATTTTGTCCGTGTTGCTGTACGGAAACTTCATGACGCCCCCGCATATCGCCGCGCGCGAGAATATGGCGTTTGGTCCGTTCGGTTTCATCTTTAGACGCAGCGGCGCGTTCTTTTTGCGCAAGACCTTCGACGACCCGCTCTACAAAGAAGTCTTCCGTTCGTACGTCGCGTACCTCGTGCGCGAAGGCTTTACCCAGGAATTTTTTATCGAGGGCGGCCGCTCGCGTACGGGCAAGACCATGTCGCCGCGGCTCGGGATGCTCACCTGGGACGTCGACGCCTTCATCGAAAGCCACCAGCGAGACTTGGTTTTTATCCCCGTTGCGATCACGTACGAGCGTCTCGTAGAAGAGAGTTCGTTTCTCGAAGAACTGTCGGGCGCGGAAAAAACCGAAGAGAGTATGTTGAACCTGGTTCGTGCTCGAAAGTATTTGCAGAGCCGGTTCGGGAGCGCCCACGTCAACTTCGGGGATGCCATTTCGCTGGCTGATGTTCTGGGTGATCGCCGCACCAAGTTTCGCGAGGCCCATGCAGATGACATCGAGGTCGAAACGGAAAAGCGTGAACTGGTTCGTGACCTCGGCTGGCAGATCGTCGAACAGATTAATTGGTCGTTCGTTGCAAATGCAACGTCGGTGGCGGCGAGTGTGCTGATGGGCGCGTCCTCCCGCGGCATTCGCCGCGAAGAACTGACCACGCGCATTCGAGACATGGTCGGGTTGCTCCAGGCTCAAAAGACACGGATCACGAAGGCGCTCATTGCGGATCTCAGCTCGCTGGATGAATCCATTTCGTTTCTGCTGAAGAACGATCTCGTGAAGAGCCGCGAAGATGACGCCGGCGAAATTCTGTATTTCGAAGAGTCGCGACGTCCCGCCCTCGACATCTACCGAAACGCCATCGCGCACTTTCTCGCGGCACCGAGCTTTCTGGCGCGGCGGATCTTGTCGGGCGTGGATGGCGATACGCTGAGACGCGATCTGGCCACTTGGCAAGAGCTCTACTACCACGAATTTTATTCGCCCAAGGGCGGCGTGTCGGCCGCCAACTGCGAAGCGTTTTTGAGTCACTTTGCCGCACAAGGTTGGATGACGTCCGAAGACGGCATCTGGGTGCCAACGCGCACCGGCCGCTCGGTTTTTGAAAATCTCGCGGAACAAACACGTAGTGTGATCGACGTTTACACATTGGTATGCAAAGTCGCGGGGTCACTGTCGGACGTCGTGCCGCGAAAAGATTTTTTCGACCAGGTTTCGGCCGCGGTGGAAAGCGCAGGCATTCTCGGCGACGTAAATCGAGCCGAAGCCGCGAATCCGACCACCTACGCGAACGCCACGGACCTACTCGTGAGTCGCGGCGTTTTGATCCAGCACCAGACCGACCTATTCGACAAGAAAGGCAAACCCAAAGGGCAAGAGCGGGTACTCGAAGTGGTGCTCGATCGTAGGCCGCTCGAGGAACTGCAGGAAGAACTCGCCGTGTCGGGCCCGCTCCGAGGTTCGTTCGGCGCCTAGTTGCCTTTGATTCCGTTTCAATCTCAGTCGTGCTTGATCACCAGTGTCGGCACACCTGCGGGTTCGTTCTTCACCGTAAAGACCCGAGTCCCCGACTTGTTGCCGTCCCGGATCTTCGTGGTCTCGAGGCCCGCACGCGTGATTCGATCAGCCGTGGCTTCGATGTTGTTCACCTTGTACGCGATGCCCCAGAGGCGATCATTCGCCGGGGGCTCGTCGCTTGGGTCTTTGAGCGGTGCACCAATCTCGATCGTGAAACCGCCGAGTCGAAAGAAAATGAGGCGGGTCTTTCTCCCTTCGAATGTTTTGTCGAGGGCAAGTCGGATGCCAAGCATATCTGCGAACAGCGCGAGTGCGCGTTCGGGCGCGGCGGTCATGATGACGACGTGATCCCCAGCGAAAACGGCAGCGTCGTCTCCCTCGACCGAAAGCGATGGCGACAACTCGCCGGGTTCGGACAAGTGCTCAGCGATCAAAATTCGAATGCCAGCTGTTTCGCTCGGATCGAGTTCGCTCTGTAAGAAGCGTCGATATGCACCCGAAGGTTCGTCCTTCGTGAGACCTTCGGTGGGTTCGGTTGGATGCAGCCCGTTCTCTCGTATTTCTTGGGTCGTCGCCGCGATGTCTTCGCAGGCGAGGACCACGGCGTAGACTCCGCCGCCAGCGGAATCGATGCGCTCCCGTAGCTGCTGACATACCGCGGTGTCGCCGACGGGTGCGAGAAGTTCGATGCAAAGGTTGTCGAGCTTCCAGAGGACGCTTTCGGTTTGATCGCCGGGATAGCCCCCTACCCACGACGGGCTACGCCCCAGCACGTGAATCATTTCGCGTTGTGCGCGAGGGAGGTCGCCAGTCGCGATGATGATGCGGT
Organism: Myxococcales bacterium; assembly: GCA_012960035.1. Lineage (GTDB taxonomy): Bacteria > Myxococcota_A > UBA9160 > UBA9160 > UBA4427 > DUBZ01. The sequence goes on from DUBZ01000070.1 coordinate 263,267, forward strand.
CGAGTGCCGTCAACATGTTTCGTCCTCTGTTCTTCGTCTGGTGAGTGTCGCTCCACGCTGTGCGCAAACGTGAAGCGATCGAAAACCGGTCGGTGTTTACGCGAACACCGACGGGCGTTTCGCGTTCCAAGGTTGTGCGCGTTCGAGTTGCGCTGAGACCTGGAACAAGATGTCTTCGCGACCCGTTGCGGCGACCAACTGCACGCCGATCGGGAGGCCGTCCGCGTTCCAGTGTAGAGGCAGTGAGATCGCCGGTTGTCCGGTGACATCAAAGGGCATCGAGAATCGAGTCACGCCGCCGAGGCGGGACATGAGATCCGGGAGGCTGACGTCGGGGGCGAGCCAGCCGAGCTTGGCGGGCGGCGTGGTCGCCGTCGGCGTAACGAGCAGATCCAGCCCGTTCGCCCAGGGCTCACAAAGTTGGCGCGCAAACGAGTGCGCGCGCTCGATGGCGGCGATGTAGTCGGGCACCGATTGGCTGCGACCCGCTTCGGCAAAGACCCAGTTCAAAGGTTCGACATCGTATTGGCCGATCGGTTCGCCAAGGATCGCGGACCAGCGATCGAGATCGCGGGCTGCGCCGGCTTGAATCCAGGGGCCAAACTCGGGCTGATCCAGACAGGGCAGCGACATCAACTCGACTTCGTGCCCGAGCGCTTCGAGTAGCTTGGCGGTCGCTGCAGCGGCTTCGTGACAGTCGTCGTCCACTTCAACGTCGGACGGGATGTCGAGCAGCCCTACGCGTAGCGGGCTCGGATCATGGTCGACTTCCACGCGCCACGGTCGCACCGGAGGCGCCGCACTGTAGGGATCGCCGGGGGCAGGTCCCGCGATGGCATCCAGGATGGCCGCACTGTCGCGCACGCTGCGCGTTACGACATGTTCGTGGGTGAGCGGCCCCCAATATTCGCCAAAATGCGGCGCAAGAGTGCCGCGGGCACGGGTTGGCTTGAGGCCCACCAAGCCGCAATGGGAAGCAGGGATGCGGATGGACCCTCCCATGTCGTTCGCATGGGCTGCGGGGACGAGTCCTGCGGCAACCGCCGCGGCAGAGCCACCACTCGATCCGCCCGTCGAGTGCTCGAGGTTCCATGGGTTCTTGGTCGCACCGTAAGCAAGAGGTTCGGTCGTGACGGACAGCGCAAGTTCGGGCGTGTTTGTTTTGCCAACAAAGACAAACCCCGCGGCGCGGAATCGTCGCGCGAGTTCGGTGTCCGTTTTTGCCACGTAGCCGCGGTCTTTCAGAAACTGCATTCCGACGTGGTACGGATCGCCGGCGGTATGGCAGACGGCGTCCTTCACCAAAAACGGGACACCGCGGAAAGGACCTGCAGGTAGGGTTCCCGCCGCATCGCTTTGCGCACTGTCGAACTTCGTGTGAATCACCGCGTTGAGTTGCGGGTTCAGTCGCTTCGTCGCGTCGATCGCGGCGGCGACCAGTTCGTTTGCCGTGACTTCTCCACTTGCAACCAGGGCGGCTTGTGCCGTGGCATCGAGGCTGTTCAGCTCGTTCGACATGGCGCGCAGCGTAGCATTGGGGGGCTACTCGCGGCGGTCGAAGCCGGGGTGAGCTGGTAGCGATCAGGCCGCGTTACAGGTAGGCTCGGCGCCCAATGAGCTTGCTTGACGAAATTGACTTCACAAAAAACGACGGCCTCGTAACGGGGATTGCCCAGGATCACAGTACCGGTGAGATCCTGATGGTGGCCTTCCTCAATGAAGAGTCCTTGCGCCTCACCCTTGAGACCGGCTCGGTCGTCTACTGGAGCCGAAGCCGTAAGAAGCTTTGGCGCAAAGGCGAAGAGAGCGGCAACGTGCAAAAGGTCAAGTCGTTGTACATCGACTGCGATGGTGACGCTGTGCTGATGCAAGTTGAACAGATCGGCGGCGCCGCGTGTCACACCGGCCGTCGCAACTGCTTCTTTCGCAAAGTGGACGGTGACGCGTACATCGACGTCGGCGTGAAGGTATTTGACCCGGACGAGGTCTACAAGAAATGAGCGACAAGTCGTTCGGCGACCGCAGCACCCGGAAACTGCGACTGGGTTTGCCCAAGGGCAGCTTGCAAGAAACCACCATCAAGTTGTTTGCCCTCGCGGGCTTCACGGTGCGCATTGCGAGTCGGTCCTATTACCCGGACATCGACGACCCCGAAATCGAATGCATCTTGATTCGTCCCCAAGAAATGGCGCGCTACGTCGAGCAGGGCGTGATGGACTGCGCGATCACGGGTCGCGACTGGGTGATCGAATCTGGTGCGGACGTTGAAGAAATGGCGAATCTCGAAGCACCATGGCCGAACTACGTACCCGTGCGCTGGATCCTCGCGGTGAAGGAAGGCTCGAAGTTCGAAAAGCCCGAAGACCTGCAAGGCGGAAGAATCGCAGCGGAAGTCGTCGGGATGACGAACCGCTATCTCGAAGAAAAGAAAATCGAAGCCAACGTCGAGTTCTCGTGGGGCGCAACCGAGGTTAAGCCTCCGATTCTCGCGGACGCGATCGTCGACGTCACCGAAACCGGTTCGAGCTTGCGCGCGAACAACCTGAAGGTGATCGACACGATCCTCGTGAGCACGCCTCGGCTGGTTGCCAACAAGGCTTCGCTTGAAGACGAATGGGTTCGGGCGAAGATTGATCGTCTTGTCCTACTACTGAAAGGTGCAATTGCTGCGGCGTCGCGCGTGTCACTCGCGATGAACGTGCCGCGTTCCAATCTCGAAGCGGTACTTACACTCTTGCCTGCGCTCAATACGCCGACAATATCGACCCTTGCCGATCAGGACTGGGTCGACGTCAGCACGGTGATCGAAGAAAAACTTGTACGCGAACTTCTCCCGCGGTTAGTCGAAGCTGGGGCGCGCGGCATCGTCGAGTCCCCACTCAACAAGATCGTCGGTTAGCGCGGTGATCCGAAAAACATTGAGCCTCATCGGCGCAGTGTTCACCTACGCGAAGATCGGGTGGTGGGGGCTAGTGATGCCCCGAGTGCGAAAGAATCTCGTCGTTGTCCAGGCGATCGTGCAGGGCGAAGAAGGAATCCTGCTCGCAGTTCGTAGCGACCTGCGCGGTTGGGAACTTTCTGGCGGCAGTGTCGAAGAAGGGGAAACCCCGGAAGCCGCTGTGTGCCGCGAAGTCTGGGAAGAGACCGGGATCGAAGTCGAAGTCGATCGCTTCATTGGCGACTACGTGCGAACCGGATTTCGTCCCCACACCGCCAAGGTCTTTTTGTGCCGCCAGACGGGTGGGAAACTTTCGACCAACTGGGAAACCCTGGACCTGCGTTGGTTTTCTCTAGACGCCATGCCCGACACGCTTTTTCCGTGGTTCCATGAGCCCCTCGCCGACGCCTTTGGTGATCAATCGCGATTGCCAGTGTCGAAGCAGAACGACCAAGGGATCGCGACCATCTTTGAGGCCATCCGAATCGATCTCGCAATGCGTATGACGAACAACGGTGTCGGTTAATACGAGTTGAACGTCGCGGACAGCCGAGATCAACTGCCGGGTGCGGTTCGAGTGCGTTCGCGAAACGATGCCTTCACCGTGCTCGGGTCGATCGGGTAAAGCGCCAATTCTCCGGCCGTAAATGCAGCAGGAAAGGTGACCCCCATCGCGGGCAGGCTGAGCTTGCACATCTTCATCTTTCGATAGAACGCTTCCTGATCCGATCCGATGCCCTTCAGTAAAAACCAGCGCACGTTGTTGCGAGACAAAAACTCGGCGCGATGTTCTTTGGTTCCGCGGCAGAAGTTCGCGAGGTCCTTCCAGTTGAAAAAAACGCTGGTGCCCAAGCGACTATTGAAAACAAACTGCTTGGTCGAGAAGGGGAGGACGCCGGCGGTGGGGCCCTGTGGAATAATCCAGTTTTCGACTCCGATGCCCCATGTATTGGCGGGCGCCATCACACGGTCTTCATTGGGGATGTGGTTTTCGATTTGTCGCAGGCTCAAGAGGTCTTTGTCGGTGACGGGAGCCCAGAAACTCTTGTCGGGCTCGACGACGTCGGTCGTGCCATAGAGCGTAAACGGCGCCGCCGCTGCGAGAGCCAAGAAGGTGACGATGCTAGCGGGATGAACGAAGACCTTGGACAGGCGGGGAATCGGCGGAGCCGAATCGGACGCCCAATAAATCACTGCGATTAGCGCGAAGCTTCCGGCGACCAACCCAACGTGACTCGGCGCAATCTCGCAGTAGTTCCGCAAAAGCTCGAACGTGTAGCTGCGTCCAATCGAAAGGCCGTTCGCGAACTCGAATGTCGCGATCTGTGCGGCGCCGCCGATCACGGATCCAGCGGTCAGAGCCGCCGTGAGTCGAGATGCAAAGCCAGCGTCACGTTTTGCGACATCAGTTCGTTGACGGCGCGTCCAGTAAATCGCCCCGGCCGCGCAGCCAATGAACGCCACGCGAATTGCAACGCGTCCGGTGTCGGTCATGAGGTCGGTCAAGAAGGGAAACCGCCAGCCGGTTCCAAACAACCCGACGATGCCGGCAAGCGTCGAAGTGACGAACAACTTTGCAATGCCCAGCACACCCGCGTGCACAACGGCATCCGTCGTCTCGGCCACAAGTTCGTCTGTCGCAATCAAACCCAATGCCGCAGCGCGTTCGGGGCTAAGCACGCCGAACAAGTTTAGCCACGCGTCCCCAGCGCTTCCGAGCGGTTGGGTCCACTGCGCGACGATCCAAGGGTCGGAGACCGCAATCGCAAACGGAAGGAGCGCAATACATGCATAAATCCACCGTCGAACGCCGCCGCCTTCGTCGAAGCCCTCGGTCGGCATCAATTGCTGGGAGACAAGCATGAGCGGGATCACAAGGACGATCAGCTGAACGACGAGGATGGCGTTCATTGCGAGCAAGAGAACGCCGGTCGCTGGCAAAAGAATCCAGCCGAGTCTTCGAAGAAGGCGGTGCTCGAAAATCGACCCGGCGAGGAACAAGACGTAAGGGAAGAACAAGGCACCGCTCGACGCGAAGCGGGGCGTCCCACCAAGATCGTAGTTCGGATACACCATGCGGCTCATCGCGAAGGCGATTAGGAGCAGGGCGCTCGCAAAGCCGACTGCGGGAAGAGGTCGCGTCGCGTCGCTGCCGTTGTCCCGTGCTGCTCGCGCCAAGACGAGTTCAGCAACTGCGATGCACGGCAAGAATGCTTGAAGAAACGGCATGAGTTTCAACCATGAACCCGGTTGGTCCATGAAGCCCGTGGTGGTCCAGATCGCCGTTAGGAGATGAAACGCTTTCGGGTAAAGCGAAAGGACTTCCGTGCCCCGCTCGACCAGGGGAACATACTGCGCGTCGAGGATCTGACGGATCCAATAAAGATGCTGATGCGTGTCGAGACCAAGCGCGCCGATGTGAGACTGCGACGAATACGCGAGCGCGACTTTCAAAATCGCCGCTGTGCCAGCAATCGTAATGAGATGCCCGAAGTGAAATCCAGAGTTCGTCGTTGGGCGGTTTTGATCAGCTGAGCGCAAGCTCTTGTTCAGGAGTACGGCCACCGCGATTGCGATGACAACGCTGCGAATCGATCCCGACATGCCGGTGATGGGGATCAAAATCGCGTTTACGGCCGGGAGGAAGAGATAACTCGAGAACCAAAGCAACATCTGCGCGAAGTAGATTGACGTAAATGGCAGTGCGGTCGCCGGGCGCGCGTGGAAAGGCCGCAGGAGCGCGCTTCCAATCAGCAAGAAGATGCCGCATGCGAACGCGACCGATAGTGCGAATTGCAACTGGTGAAGCTCCCGACCCGGCTGTGTAAGAAGGTGCTGCTAAAGTGGATCTCTAGATTACTTGCTTCTCGCGAAGTGCGGCGACTTCATCCCATGTGTAGCCAAGCTCTTCGACGAGAACTTCCTCGGTGTGTTGCCCAAACTCAGGCGCGGTTGAGGTGATCTCGCTTGGCGACTGTGAAAACGTCACGGGTAGATTGAGCATCTCGAGCGGGCCAAGGTTGGGATGTTCGACCTGTGCGATGACATTGTTCGCGCGGACCTGAGGGTCGTCGGGCAGGTCAGTCACGGAATTGACGAGGGTAAAGATAAAGTCGCCTCCGGCATCAAGGTCCTTGCACCACTGCTCTGAAGATCGCTTTGCGAAGGCCTCGTCGAGGATCTCGATCAATGCAGCAGCATTGACGCCCCGGTTCATCATCGTGCTGAACCGCTCGTCGTCGATTAGTTCGGGGATGCCGACGGTTTTGGCAAAGTCTGACCACCAGCGGTCGGCTTGCGCCATCGCGAACGCCATCCACCGCCCGTCCGCGCAGCGGTAGTGATTCCAAAGCGGGTTGAAGGTCGAGTCGCGCTTTGATCGTGGGAGTTCGTTTCCGATCATGAGTCGCGCCGCGACGCTAAGTCCTTGCAACCACGCCATCGCGCTCAAGAGCGAGACGTCGACCTCTTGGCCTTCGCCATGACGTTCGCGATGAAGCAGCGCGGTCATCACGCCGTAGGACAACATCGTCCCCGCCATCTGATCGGCGATCGCACCTTGCACGGCCATCGGCGGATCGTCTGGGCCCCCAACTGCGTTCATGATGCCGCTGCGCGCAAGACCGAGATAGTCCATGCACGGACGTTCGGCGTCGGGTCCATTCTTTCCGAAGCCACTGCCGCTCGCATAAATCAACTTTGGGTTGTGGGTGCGCAGCGTTTCGTAGTCGAGGCCCGCCCGCTTGGCTGCGCCGGGGCGGAAGTTCTGAATGAAAACGTCGCTGGTGGCGACAAGCTTGTATATGACTTCCCGCGCTTCGGGTTTCTTCAAGTCAAGCGTCACGCTTCGCTTGCCCCGGTTATGCGCTTCGAAGTAGAAGTTGGGCATGCTCGAAACGTCTTGCCCCGAAGCCCGGGCGACGCCGCGTCCCGGGTCTCCCTTCTCCCGCTCCTCGATCTTGATCACGTTCGCGCCGAGGTCGGCGAGCATCATGGAAGAGACAGGACCCTGTTGCCAAATTGTCCAGTCGATGACACGGATCCCTTCGAGGGGGCGGGGCATGGCGAATTCCTCCGGTCGGCTGCTACGAGCGCGGAGTGCGCGGGCCAGCGACCTAGACATTCTGCGCTTGTCCCCGGCGTTCGCGCAATAGAAAAGCCCCAATCGGGGCCGTTCCCGAGAGGGGCTTCACTGTGTCCGTTGCTCTGGCGAATCGTTTCTTGGGGACGATCGCCGCGTTCCTTGGGAATTCGGAGCGGAGCTCGGGGTTTTCGTTCGTTAGCGCCGCTGCTCTCGCAGCCCGCTGGCCTCCCATTCCTTGCTCAGCTGAGCAAGCTTCCGGGAGAACTCATCGAAACTGTCGTCGAAGGACAAGATAATCTCGGTGGTTCGGGGGATGTCGTCACCATTGAGCAGCCCGCGGTAGCGGTTGAGGTTGGCGAGAATGGCCTCGGCAACTTTCAATGCGCGCTTTTCCGTCTTGATCAGCGGCGACTGCAACGTATAGACGTTGTTCCGGCCCCAGAGACTTTCATCCCGAACAATGGCAATTTCGCGATACACCCCGTTGATGGGGTCGAAGTTGTACTCGACACGAACCTCTTTGAAGATGTCCGAATTCCCCGTATAGAAGCCGCGCTCTTTCTCGACCTTGCCGAGTTGGCGGCAGCGGGGGCAGTAGAACGTGTCGCCATGATTGAGAAGGAAGACTCCCTTTGCGTAGTCTTCGCAGTCTGTGTTCTCGCAATAGCCTACACCGCGTTTCATACTCGCCATCCTGTGCTGGCCTCTCCTGGCCCTGGGGTTATGGGTCTTGCTCTTCTTGCTTCACTTGCGGGTCTCGTCACACTTTGGATCTCGTGCTCGTTCGGGGTGACCTAAGTTCGACTCGCCGTTCATTCCGTCCCGGGCAGTTGGATGGATAATAGAGCAAGTCATGTGCCAAGCCTCGATCGATTGAACCGATCTGTTTGCCATGTGTTTGGATGCGCTGGGTTGCAAGCATTTCTGCAAGAGAGATACACGAGAGTTGCATTGCAGGAGCGACGAGCGAACTCGTGATGCCAGCACAATTGTGAACCGATCTATTTCCCCCCCCCGGTTGCTGCGCAGTCCACATCACACTGCGTGGACCGATCACGGCACTGGTGCCAAATTGCGCGCGATCTTTTGATCGCGGTATTGCCCCAGGGAACCGTCGTCTCGGTCTTCGAAGTCGCTTGGGCAGATGGTACTTGCCCGACGTTCGGTCGCGCTCAATGGCTGCGAGACATCCGCTCACCTTCCGGCGGCCGCTTCCCGTTCCCCATCGCAAATATGCACATGGCTGAAGGGAGACCGACCTAGGAAAGGTCTGGGGAATATGCGTCACTCTGAGTGACATGTTGAGCTTCGGTATGTCTTTCCGGTGTTACCTCCGGAACTAGGCTTCTTAGAGCTTATACCTGCATCAACCTAAAGCTGTCAACCGCTATTTGATTTTCGATGTTTCGAGAGGGACTTGCGTTCCCGAAAGAGGCCCACTCCGTAGACGACGAGCGCCACGATGGTCACACTATAGGCGGCGATTACGTAGTTCATGGGGTGCCACCTGAGCCCGAATATTGGGCCGAAAACTGCTCGGCCTCCTCGAGCGCCGCCCGCGTGCGTAAGCTCTCGACCTCCCAGCGCAGCAGGACCAGGTACGCAAACACGAAGAAAAGCGCGAGGTTGCCCATCAGGAAGGGGAGACCCATCCCGTCGCCGAGGCTCCCGCTAGACAAGTTGTCGGGGTGGATCGAGCGATTGTTGAAAATTTCAATGATGTAGTAATTCAATGGAATCAGGACGAGCCCTACAATTCCGTAGATGGCCGCGAAGCGCGCGGCGCGGGTGCCGCCTTCGCTGAAGCTGCGCAGCAGCATGTAGGCGAGATAGATGAACCACAGCAGCACAGTGACCGTCAGACGCGGGTCCCAGCTCCACCACTTGCCCCAGGTGCCCTTGGCCCAGATGGGGCCGGTGATGAGCATCAGCGTGCAGAAGATCACGCCGACTTCACAACCCGCGATCGCCATGCGGTCAAAGTCTTCGCGCTCCGTCCAAAGATAGAGTGCGCCGCCTACCGCGGTCACGATGAAACCGAGGTACGTGCCATACGCCAGGGGCGGATGGACATAGAGAATCTTTTGAATGACACCCTGCACGTTGTCGATCGGTGCCTGTACGACGATGTACGCATAGACGACCAGAAGCACCACAATCGGGATGCCGAGCCAACCGCGCAAACGCGCAGCCCCTTGCTCAAGGGCGGACGGCAGGCTCATCGTCTCGGTTGTTCTATTTGCGTTTGAACCGGATGGGGTCGGAGCTTCGGTCATGGGTTCCTCTGTCGGCGGGCGATCTTTCGAAGGGTGACATCGCGATGTCGACGATGCTCACTCGTCGAGGATGTACTCGAAGCTGAGAAACGAGACAACTAGATAGATGCCATCGATCACGAGCAGGAGCTGAATCGCTTCAAAGGTCACGGCCCCTTCGACGATCAAGTCTCGGGTGCCGGCGACCGCGCCCGCGAGTACGGGGAACAGCGCCGGGAGTAACAGGATGGGCAATAAAACCTCGCGCAGGCGGGTGCGGACACTCATCGCAGAAAACAAGGTCCCGGCGGTGCAGATCCCGAGATTCCCGAGCGCGACGACTCCGGCAAGGCTGAGCGCGATGTCGAGCAGGTTGATGTCAAACGCGATCGCGAAGACGAAGGCCGTCACGGTGTCCACGATCCCGATCAAGATAAAATTGGCGAGAGCCTTCCCCACGAAGATCCAGCCGCGCTCTCCCGGGGCGAGGGCGAGCCCCGAAAGCGCGTCGTTTTCGAGTTCGAGCGAAAACGAGCGGTTGAGTCCGATGATCGAAGCAAAGACATACGCAACCCAGAGCAACCCCGCGGCATTCTCCGCGATGCCATCCTGGGTTCCCGTCGGCAGCGCGAAGTGAAAGACCATGACGACCAAGAGCGAGAACAACAGCATCGCGATCACGCGGTCTCGAGATCGCCATTCGGTCACCAGGTCTTTCCACAGGATCGCGAGCGCGGTGTTCATTGCGCCGTACCCCAGGTGGTCTGCTCGATGACGGCGGCTTCAAGTTGTTCCACGGAAATATTGGGGCCGTCTTCTCGGTGAACGAATTGACCGCGGATCAACACCTCGGCGCAGTCTGCGAGCTGGGCGGCGACGCGCAGGTCGTGGGTAATGAGGACAAGCGCGCAGCCTTGACTGCGCAGCCCGTCGAGTCTTGCGGCGAGTCGGTCAGACGAGGGGCGGTCGAGCCCGGTAAAGGGTTCATCGAGCAGAACAATTTTGGGGTCGTGAACTCGGGCGCGGGCAATGGAGAGACGTTGCGCCATGCCGCGCGAAAACGCGCCAGCTCGCAAGTTGGCGGCCTGGGTGAGTCCTTCTTCTTCGAGCAACTCATCTGCGCGTTCGTCTGCGCGATCGACGCCGTAAAGTTTGGCGGCGAATAAGAGATTCTCTCGCGCACTCAGTTCGGGGTAGAGAAGGGTGGCGTGTCCCACGTAGCCCATCGCCTTTCGGACTTTGTTGGGACGGTCGTAGGTGCCGTCACCAACGGCGATCTCGACTTCGCCGTGCGTCGGATGCGAGAGGCCGGCAAGGATGCGGAGGAGCGTTGACTTGCCAGCGCCGTTCGGGCCGAGGATCGCGTGGATCGAGCCTTGTGCGACTGTGAGCTCGACCCCGCGCAGAGCGGCGACTGCGCCGAAGCGCTTTACCAAGCTACGCGCGATGAGCGCCGCTTCGCTCACTGGCTGGGCTCCACTTCGCTGGTTTGGTTGGAGACGTTCGTATCCGCGCCGGCGGGGGCCCCGCACTTCGCGCAGAACTGCCAGGCGGCGTCGAGTTGGGTTCCGCATCCAGTACACAACGCGGCAACCGGAGCTGCGGCCGGTTCATCCGTTTCGACGACGGGGCCGGCAACATCACGGGCTGCTTTCAAGAGCGCGATCCCCCGGTCGCGCAATTCAGTCCGCATCGTTGTGTATTCGGCCTCTTCGATCTTGGCGGTTTCGTAGTCGTGCTCGAGGTCGCGGATCGCGTGATAGACGAGTTCCCGCTCGCTGCGAATTCGCGATTGTTCAAACTCGCCTACCGACGTGCGCCGGACTCGTACAAGGGGCGCCACAATGAACCAAGCACCGAGGGCTGCGAACAAGCTTGTCGCAAACAGGTTTGTGGTGCGCCCGAGCGAGCCGCTGTCGAGAAGACCGAGCCCGATCGAAATCACTTCTCCGGGCTCTACCGAAAATGCCTCGCGATGAAGATAGATGCGCCGGCCTTCGCGGAACGGACGCCGGCGATGAAGTCGGTCGGTTTCGATTGCGACGCCTGTGTCTGCGATCAACACGTTGAGCACGTCTACGGCCACCGGGAAGTGAAGGTCGATCTCTGGTTTTTCGTTGGCAACGGCCATGCGATAGCGAAAGCTGATGTTGACGTTGCCGGGTGAAAGCGGACCGGTCATACCCAGGTCACCGTCGGCCGTCCGAAACAAGCCGATACTCTGGGCCTGCTGGGCGTAGCCGAGAAATTCGGATCCATCGGGCAGTTCGAAGGTCAGCAGCGGGTCTTCGCGGGTGCCCGCCAGCTGGGCGCCGGGCGCGATGACCAAGCTCATTTCGACGTTGACCTGCAAGAACGTGTCGTCCGCGTCGAGCCAGTAGTCGGTGCGGGGAATGGAAATGGCGCTGCGATCGTCCGACATCGCGGGCAGGGCGACCGAGGCTTGGATTGCAGTGCCCGGTGCGGCTTTGCCGGCGTCGATCCTGTGATACGGGCGCTCTTCGAGGACGATGTCCTTGCCACGCGACAAGCCCGCCACCGAAAGCAGGGGGCCCGTAGCGGGGTAAAGCAATGTTGCCCGGGTACTGCCGGAATCGAGTTGCCAAGTCAGCGACATCTCGTCCTTGCCGGCCGTGTTTTCTTCGCGCTGGATGGGGACCACGTAGCGAAATCTGAGCTCGAGGCCGCCGGCGTAGACCGGGCCATAGAATTTGAGCTCTTCATCTTCGACCACATAGCCTTCGGCGATCCCACTGAGCGACGTGTCGATCTGCGTGGCTCCCTTGGGCAAACGCGTACGAAACATTGGGCCCGTGGCTTCGCGCATCTCAGGCGGAACGAACACAACTTCTTCACCGCTATTGCTCAGCTGATGGACTTCTTCGATGCCCAAGCTCGCGCCGATCCATTCAAGACGCAGCGACGAGTCGCCAACGTGGATGCGCGATCTGTCCGAAACCGGATCGTCCACTTCAAGGATCAACGTCAGCTCTGTTTGCCCGGGCTCGAACACCACCCGCTTGCCATACGGGATCGACTGATAACTCGCACCGACGAGATACGTGATGCCCGCCGCACCCGAGAGTGCTTCGAAGGCGAACCCACCGTTCCCGTCCGCTGCGGTTGTGCGCACACCGGGGCTGCCGTCGGCGGCTAGTGAGTACAGGATCACAGTTGAGCCTTCGGTTTTGTCCGGCCCGGCGGGGTGGCGAAGTTGTCCGTAGATCGCGGCGGCACCGGGTTGAACGTCGGGCATGCTCTGCTCTGCGCCCAGGCCTTCGTGCGGGTTCTGCGCGAAGGCCGTGCTGCCCACGAAGAGCATCGTCGTGACGAGGCCCAACAGGACCCAAGGGGGGCGCGCGCGTGTATTGCTGTGTCGTCGGCGTCCGGTCACGCTCAAGCCTGCTTGCCTTGTGGGCCGCGTTCGGGATGCGGCCACATGATTGAGATCGACCCCAAGATCGCGATGGCGGCGCCGATCCACAACCAATTGACGAGTGGGTTCCGGTGGACCTTGAACGTCGCCGAGCCGTCCGGTTCGACTTCGTTGAGCACGAGATAAAGATCTTCGAGCCACGTCGAGTAGATGGCCGGGATCGAAGACGGCTGCTGTTCGAGCCAGTACAAACGCTTCTGCGGCAACATCGTTGCGACCGGTTCGCCGTCTTTGTAGAGCGCGACCCGAGCGGTGGCTCCGCCGTAGTTCTGTTCGGGGTTGGCGGTTGCGGTCAAGTAGCGAAGCTCAAACTTGTTGACCGTCACCGATTCGCCGGGTTTCAAGTTTTCGAGGCGCTCTTCATTGAACGCAGCACCCGAAATGGCGATGAACATCAGCACGATGCCGAGGTGCACGATGTAACCGCCGTAGCGACGTTGATTGCGTCGCAGCAGGGTGTAGAACGCAACGGGCACCGACTCGCCGCGCTTGCGCACGCGCGCGCCAATCGCGCGGTAGTACTCCTGAAAGATCGTCGCGATGACGAACGCGGAAAGCGTCCAACAGCCAAGCGCCCAAACCGTCGCGCCTTCCCAGAAGGTTGCGCCAAGTGCCACACCCACGACAACGCCGAAAGCCGCGGGGCCAATGAACTGCCTTCGCACGCTTGCAATGGTTGCACGGCGCCACGCGATCAGGGGGCCGACCCCGGTCAAAAACAAGAGAAAGAGCGTCAGCCAACCTTCGAGGGAATTGAAGAAGGCCGGGCCAACCGTTGTGCGTTGTCCGCTCAAGGCTTCCGAAACGACCGGAAGGAGCGTGCCCCAAAACACAACGACCAAGATCGCCATGAAGGCCCAGTTGTTCATCAAAAAGCCCGCTTCTCGGGACACCATCGACTCGAGCTTGTTGCTGCTCTTGAGCTGGGGGAGGCGGTACAGAAGCATCCCGAAGTAGAGAACGGCAGTCACGACGACAAAGCTAAAAAAGATCGGTGTAAAGAGTCCGTTGTTCGTGAAGGCGTGCACGGACTGCACAACACCACTCCGCGTCAGGAAGGTGCCGAACACACAAAGCAGATAGGTGAGCCCGATCAGCACGAGGTTCCAGGTCTTCAACATGTCGCGCTTTTCTTGGATCATCACCGAATGCAAGTACGCGGTCCCGGCGATCCAGGGCATCAGCGCTGCGTTTTCAACCGGGTCCCAGCCCCAGTACCCGCCCCACCCGAGGATCTCATACGCCCAACGTCCACCGAGGATCAGGCCCCCACCGAGACACGTCCAAGCAAACAGGGTCCAGCGTCGTGTGGTTTGGAACCAATGGGTCCCGAGTTCGCCCGTGACGAGGTTCGCGAAAGCAAACGCGTACGGAACGATGAAGCCCGTGAAGCCCGCGTAAAGGACCACAGGATGAATGGTCATGAGTGGGTGTTGGAGCAGCGGGTTAAGGCCGTTGCCGTCTGACCGAACATCGAGAGGCCCAAGCCGCTCGAACGGCAGCGATACAAAGTTGCACAGGCTTGTGAAGAAGAGCAGGTTGATGAGCACACACATCACAACCCAGGGCATGAGCGTTCGGTTGCTGTTGCGATTGAGGAAGACCGCGGCGGCACCGTACGCCGAAACCATCCAGCCCCAAAGCAAGAGAGAACCCGCTTGTCCGCCCCACAGTGCAGCGAGCCGAGAGGGCAAGGTCATCGCCCGAGACGAGTGCGCTGCGACGTAGGAAAGACTGAAGTCGTGGTTCGCAAGTGCGTAAAAGAGCGCGGCCATCGAAACGGTGATCGCAAAGAAGACGACGTAGAGGGACCGTTCGGCGACCTGGGTCCATGCGTCCTTGCGGTTGATCCCGGCAGCTGCGCTCATCCCGGTGCCGATGATCGCGATCAGCCAGGCAAAGGTGAGCGCTTGTTGGCCGATGTCTGCCATGTGGGGCTCCAGGGGGTGTTGCCAGGAAAGGTTGGCGTCTATCTGGCCGCATCAAGCGGAAACGATTGCGGCTGTCGAGGTGCAAGGCCCATCCGACGCGTGCCGAAGCGCGGCTGTTGCAAGGGACCCGGGTTGCGCGTGACGGGGTCTAAAGACTCGTCGCATCCCCTTGTGGAATGCTTGCTGTGACTTCGGCGTTGGCTTCGAACTTTGAAGGACACTTCGCGAGAACGTTGTCGGCCAGGAAGACTTGGTCGGAGCCGCTGCTTGAGAGCGTGCCCTCAACCACGACGTCCGCACCGTCTTGAAACAGGTCCGGTGTTTCGAGCCCCTGGAATTTAACGAACAGGGTGGACGCCGCTGCGCCGCTCTTGTGGGGAGGGTCGTTCTGCACCTTGAACGTCACGTGTTTGGCTTGAAGGTTGCGGTCGATGCTGCCAGTTGCGACGTAGCCGTGCACCCGGAGAGACTTTCCCGACATGGCTTGCGAGTCGGAGGAAGACGCGAGGAATTCGTCGAGGGTCTGAAAGTATTGGAATGTGCTCGGGACTTCGAGATTCGTATAGCCGTACCAGCCCAGCAGGCTGAAGATGAGGGTCGCGCCGAGTGCGAGTTGAACGCCTTTGGTCATCGTAGTTTCTCGTGTTTCTTTCGTTTCTGATGGGCGCGCTAAATCGTGCGAACTGTTTCGATCTGTCGAGATCTTCTGGGTCAACGAAGCAGCGAATCGTGCTTGGCTTGCTTCGAGATAAGCCTTCGAACAATGCTTCGAACCCGCGTTCAAGGGATGGTTTGAATGCCCCTTGGCAAGCAGGTCCGTTAGCCGCGGAGCGTATCATTAGGGGTTGGGGGTGTCAAAGGAACTCGATTAGAATTGTTATTCAATTTCAGCATGTTGCGAGAGATTTCGCCTTGACAGCGCGAAGCCAACTCCGTTAACTCGCCCCCATGGCCGACCCCGCCCCACATCCATTCGCGAGCCGCACCGACGTGCTCGAACCGTTTCTCGCGATGGAGGTGATGGAGCGTGCGTTTGCGATGGAGCAAGCGGGTATTTCCGTGTCTCATCTCGAAGTTGGAGAGCCGGATTTCGCAGCGCCGGAAGCCGCCGTGTCGGCATGCGCTCAGGCCCTGCGCGACGGCGAAACGCACTACAGCGACAGCCGCGGTTTGATCGAATTGCGCACCGCCATCGCAAACGACGTCGAAACGCGTTTTCAAGTATCGATAGATCCGGATCGCGTGATGGTGACGAGCGGCACATCTCCCGCCATGCTGCTGGTGTTTTCGCTGCTGATCGAGCAAGGAGATGAGATCGTCCTCGGTGCGCCTTGCTACCCCTGCTATCCCAACTTCATCCGCTACTGCGGAGGCGTACCCGTTTTCGTCGAGACTGCGGCCGAAGACGCCTACCTGCTCGATCCCGAAGCCGTTCGGCGTGCGATCACCCCGCGCACCCGGGCGATCTTGATTGGTTCCCCGGCGAACCCGACCGGTGCCATCCAGCCCCGAAAGGTTGTCGAGGCGCTGAGTGAGCTGGGTCTGCCTCTGATCTCGGACGAGATCTACGACGGGCTCGTGTACGGCGATGCGGCGGTCACCTCGGCCCTCGAATTCGACGCGGAAGCCTACGTCCTAGACGGGTTTTCAAAACGCTACGCGATGACGGGCTTCCGCTTGGGCTGGGTGATCGCGCCACAGCGAGCGATGCGCCGGATCCAGACCATGCAGCAGAACCTCTTCATTTCGGCGAGTCGCTTCGTTCAGCACGCGGGCATCGCCGCGCTCGAATCCGGCGCTGCAGACGTCGCCAACATGCGCACGGTCTACCAAGGCCGCCGCGACTTCTTGGCGGCGGGTCTGCGGAGACTCGGCTTTGGGCTCCCGACGCTGCCGGAGGGCGCTTTCTACCTGTTTGCGGACGCGTCGCGCTTCGGTGTCGACTCCAAGCAACTCGCGAGCGAGATCCTGGAACGAGCGCATGTCGGCGTCTGTCCCGGCATCGACTTTGGCCGGGCGGGGGAGGGGAAGCTGCGCTTTTGTTACGCCGTCTCCGAGTCGACCCTCGAAACAGCGCTCGACCAACTCGAGCGCGTTCTTCCCCAACTCGAAGCCGAAGCCGCGGGCGCTCTTGAAACCGCTGGGAGTAGGACGTGAAGATCCGCAGTGCCGAACTTGTGATCTCTTGTTCGAGTCCATCGCAGTTTCCCGAAACCGGGCTTTCAGAAGTTGCGTTTCTCGGGCGATCGAACGTCGGCAAGTCGAGCCTCCTCAACGCGCTGGTGCAGCGCAAGAAGTTGGCGCGTACAAGTTCGACTCCGGGCAAGACGCGCTTGATCCATTTCTTCCGCGTGGAAATTGGCAAGACCGAACTGATGCTCGTGGATTTACCCGGCTACGGTTGGGCGAAGGTCTCGAAAAAGGAACGGGACAGTTGGCAGCGGCTGATCGAGTCCTATCTAGAAGGGCGTCCGCAATTGCGCGCGGCCATGTTGTTGCAGGACCTGCGACGGAAGATTTCTGAAGACGAGATCCTCCTGCTCGAGTGGCTCGCAGAGCGCAGCGTGCCTTCGATGGTGGTGGTGACGAAGGCCGACAAACTCAAGCCGATGAAGCGCAAGAACCAGATCGGCATGCTCAAGAAGTCCATCACGGCACCGACCCACGCGGTCGTGCCCACTTCGTCGCAATCCGGGGACGGGATCGATCTGCTCTGGAAGCAGATCCACGCGATGATCTAGGCGTCGAGTCGGCTCCACGCGGCGAAGGCCTCCCTCCTTTCCCTCCCCTAGTTCGGAAATGTGTGAAATTTTCCGATTTTTCCCGGTATTCAATTCCAAATGGGACGGTCGCGCCGAAGGCCAGAACATTCCCGCTGGCCTGCAGGGGCGCTCGATTGCTCGCGCGATCTT
>DUBZ01000071.1 GCA_012960035.1 Myxococcales bacterium
ACCAACTGCACCAACTGCACCAACTGCACCAACTGCACGAACGACACCAACTACACCAACGACACCGCGCGAAACTCGATTTCGAAGTCCTGTAGGCCGCGTAGCAACATGTTGGGCTTGTGCGCAATCGCCTGGCCGTCCGCGATTTTCAAATCGCCGAGCCGCGCGAGCAGGGTACGGAACGAAACCAACATCTCTTTGCGCGCGAGCATCGCTCCAATGCAGAAGTGAATCCCGTGGCCATAGGCCAAGTGCTCGGCTGCATTCTCGCGCAGAACATCGAACCGGTCGGGGTCTTCGAAGCGCGCGGGGTCGCGATTGGCTGCGCCGTAGCGAATGAATACAAAGTCACCCTTGTTCACCTTGAAGTCGCCGAGCTCGCAGTCGTTCGTCGCAACGCGCCACATATTCTGGGTGGGCGTCGTGAGGCGCGTAACTTCTTCGATCATGTTGGGCAAGAGCCCGGGGTCTTCGCACACAAGCTTCATTTGATCCGGGTGTTGAATGAGCAAGAGCAAACCCGCGGCGATCGTCGACGCCGTAGTTTCGTTCCCGGCGACTAAGAGCTGCTGAATAATTGAAAGACTTTCGGCTGTGTTCAGCGGGCGTTCGCCTTCGAGTCTTGCGCGAACAAGATCCGAAATGATGTCGTCTCGTGGGGCGGCTTTCGCTTCGGCGAGGCGCTCAGCGAAGTAATGCTGATACTCGACGATGAGCCGCGCCGCTTCGACCTGCTCCTCTTTGCTCGCCATCCCGCCCAGTTGGGCAACGAAACCATCCGTCCAGCGCTTAAATTGCGGCAAATCTTCGCTTGGAACCCCGAGCTGATCCGCAATCACCGAAAGGGGCAATGGAACACAGAATTGGCGCAGTACCGAAAAGCGACCGTCTTGAATGAAGCCAGTGATGAGGTCGTCGGCGACCTTCTGAATGTTTGGCTCGAGCTTGTCGACACGCCGGGGCGTGAACGCCTTGTTGACCAAGCCGCGGAATCGCTTGTGTTCCGGCGGGTCGGCGGTGAGCATCGTGTCGACGTTGGGGTACCCCTCACTTTGGACGTCCCGCAGTTCCTCGTCCTGCGCCGCTTTTCCCGCCATCGCCTGGCCGAAACGATTCGAAAAGTCTTCATGGCGCTTGAGTGCTTCATGAACCAGCTCGTACGAAGACACCAACACCAAGTTCGTGTTTGGGTCGCGATAGACGGGGGCATCACTCACCAGCATGCGATTGAACTCGAACGGAGACTCAAGCACCGCCGGATCGAACGGGTTGAAGTCCCCAAGCACCTTCGTTGACTCGCTCATGCGCAGAAACCTCCGTCCACCGGCAATTCAACGCCGGTGATATAGCTGGCGTCGTCAGAAGCCAAAAAGACGATCGCAGCCGCGATCTCTTGAGGCTGCGCGACGCGCCCCATTGGATGTGCACTCGCCAGCATCGCGAGCCCTTGTTCGCGGTCGGGCGCCATCTTGACGTAGGGCTCAACCATTGGCGTCTCGGTCGCACCGGGGTGCACAGAGTTGCAGCGAATGTTCCATTGCTGTTCGGCACAGCGAAGCGCAACCGACTTCGTGAGCATTCGCACCGCCCCCTTACTCGCGCTGTACGCCGGGAATGCCGAGCCCCCGCGAATGCCCAAGGTCGATGAAATATTGACGATCGACCCGCCACCGCTGCGCCGAAGCGCTTCGACGGCGGCGCGACAACCGAGAAAGACGCCGTCCGCGTTGACGTTCATCGTCTGTTTCCAATGCTCGAAGCTTGCGCCGTCGATCGCGGCCGGGACGCTAATGCCCGCTGCGTTGATCCAAATGTGAAAGCCACCCAACTGCGCTTCCGCATCGGCAACCGCACTTTCCCAACTCGACTCCGAGGTCACGTCGAGGGAAACGAACGCCGCAGACTCGCCAAGCTCCGAAGCCAGCTTCTGCCCCGCTTCGTCTTGGAGGTCGCCGATCGCGACACGCGCGCCCTCTCGAACCATGAGCCGTGCAGTCGCGGCACCGATCCCCGATGCGCCTCCCGAAATGAAGGCGGTCTTTCCCGCGAGTCTCGTCATCCCACACTCCTGTCTAACTTCATTTGGCTTCGTCCGCTGTACTTTCCGGCGGGGTCACGCAACGCGCGCCCCGCTTTCAATTCTGCAAGGCTGTTTCGAAATACCGCGACGACCTGTTTCGGTGCGCCAGCTAACTTGAGTAACTTGACCGCCTTGATCTCAACTCTAACGGCTTCGAACGGTTATTGCGGATGAAACTGATCCCGTTGCGGGTGATGTCCGCACCGGTCCGAATTTGCAGTTCAATTTCTCGCGCCGACGGACCCGCAACGTTGACCTTCTTGAGTTCGACGTTGGCACTTGCCGCGCCTGCGTAGTGGTCGAAGCCCTGGTGAATTTGGGTGTCTTCGTTCATCACGGGTCGGGATCTGCCCCACACCCAACGATGGTTGGCGCGAGCGTAAAAACCCGATCCAACTTTTTCGCATGACTTCGCAACCTCACATCGAGTCCGCCCCCACGCTGAGAGCACCACTCGCAACCACAAATCGAACGCGACGCTACCACCCCGTACCCGCGCAAGCGCACAACACTGGGCGCGAAACACGAGCCAGCCATCCCGCGAAGCGACTGTTCCGAACCCGATTTCGGGGCATACTCCTTCTGTCACCCCGCCCCACAGAAGGAAGCCTCCAAATGTCCGATTTGAACATTCGCCCCACAGCCCACGCCCTCGGTGCCGAAATCCTCGACGTGGATCTCAACGATCTACCCGATTCGACCTTCGAACGAATTCGAAGCGCATTCGTTGAACACGGTGTGATCTTCTTTCGAGATCAGAAGCTGACTCCGGAACAGCACATCGCATTTGCCGAGCGCTGGGGGACGATTAACATCAACCGTTTCTTCGGCAAGCTTGAGGGGCATCCCCGGATCGCGGAGGTGCGGAAAGAACCCGGACAGACCATCAACATCGGCGGTAGCTGGCACACCGATCACTCCTACGACGAAATCCCCGCAATGGGGTCGATCCTGCTCGCCCGTGAAGTTCCGCCAACTGGAGGCGACACCCTCTTCGCCAGCATGTACGCCGCCTACGACGCGCTGTCGGACGGCCTCAAAGAGACCCTTGAAGGATTGAACGGCGTGCACTCGAGCCGGCACGTTTTCGGCAGCGCGATGCCCGAGAGCGGAGAATTCGACGGCCGCATCGGAAACGCCGCCGCTGCGACCCAAGACGCGATACATCCGATGGTGATCACGCACCCCGAGAGCGGTCGCAAGTCTCTCTACGTGAACCCGGGCTTCACGATCGGAATCCAAAATTGGAACTCGGAAGAATCAGACCCGCTGCTGAAGTTTCTTTATCGCCATGCAGTGCGACCTGAATTTACGTACCGCTTTCAGTGGCAGGCGGGGTCAGTCGCGTTTTGGGACAATCGTGCAACGTGGCACTACGCACTGAACGACTATCAAGGCGAGATGCGGTTGATGCACCGAATCACCCTCGACGGGAGCGCATTAAGTCGCGCATAAGCTGGGGAACCCACAGGGCGCCAGTCGGTTCCGAAACCGAGCTGCCACGGTTCGTTCGACGCTTTGCCTGCACTGTGTCCAATCGACGTCAACCTCGAAATCGGCTACCCACCTGAAGTCGTCGCACACCGGATTAAGTCGCGGTACGTCGTGAAGATTCAAGACGACGACCGGTCCAGTACTGCAGAACACAGCCGAACAGGGCAGTACACGGCAGCATGAAAACTTTCGAAAGCGCGAGAGCAAGCAGCACACGCGTGCCATCAGGGGGACATGAGCGTTGGAGAAGATCCGAATCGCAATTGCTGGTATCGGAAACTGCGCCAGCTCCCTGATTCAGGGTCTTGAGCACTACCGAGACAAGAGCCCGGAAGACGCCGTCGGCCTGATGCACTGGGACCTCGGCGGGTATCGCCCTTTTGACATGGAAGTGGTTGCGGCCTTCGACATCGATGTGCGCAAGGTGGGCAAGGACGTCAACGAAGCCATCTTTGAGCCGCCGAACTGCACCACCGTTTTCTGTGGATCTCTCCCAAAAGCGAAGGTGCCGGTCAAGATGGGTTGCATCCTCGACGGTGTTGCGAGCCACATGACGGATCACCCCGATGCGCGAACCTTCGTGCCTTCGGACGAACCTGAAGCCACCGCCAATGACGTCGTCAATGCCCTGCAACAAAGCGGCGCCGAAGTCTTGATCAACTACCTCCCTGTCGGCTCCGAAAAGGCTGCCCGATTCTATGCCGACTGCGCCCTCGAAGCCGGTGTCGCGCTGGTGAACTGCATCCCGGTATTCATCGCAAGTGACGAGGCCTACGCAAAGCGCTTCGAAGATCAGGGTCTCCCGATTGTTGGCGACGACATCAAGGCGCAGCTCGGCGCCACCATTACGCACCGCATGCTCACCGACTTGTTCCACAAGCGCGGCGTAAAACTCGAACGCACCTATCAGCTGAACACCGGTGGCAATACCGACTTCCTCAACATGCTCAATCGCGATCGCCTCGCATCTAAGAAAGAGTCGAAGACAGAAGCCGTTCAGTCCGTCGCAGCCGAACGCATCGACGACGACAACATCCACGTCGGCCCCAGCGACTACGTCGCCTGGCAGAACGACAACAAGGTCTGCTTCCTCCGCATGGAGGGGAAGATGTTTGGCGACGTCCCGATGAACCTCGAACTCAGACTCTCGGTTGAAGATTCACCCAACTCAGCGGGCGTCTCAATTGACGCCATTCGTTGCGCAAAGGTCGCGCTGGATCGAGGCATTGGCGGGCCATTGCTTTCGCCGTCGGCCTTCTTCATGAAGCACCCGCCCGAACAGCGCACCGACGACGACGCGCATCGGCACACCGAAGAGTTCATCGCGGGAACGCGACGGGTTTAGCCGTCTCCTGCTAGGAGTCTGCGCTCGACTTCGACCGGCACGCCTGTCATGAAGGCCTGATTCGATAGCGGATCAAAGCTACCGGGCCCCGTCGGAAGCAGCGCGTTTGGATTCACGCCGGGAGTTCTCTGTGCGACCTGCATCCCGGGCGTCTGCCCGTTGCCCCAACCGTGAGTCAGGGCAACGACACCGCGTGCAAGGTCGGCATTGGTTCGAAGCGCAACGATCACCTCGCCCCATTCATTAAAGAGACGGACTTCGTCGTCGTCCTCGACCCCACGCACCTTGGCGTCTTCGGGATGTATGAATAGGTAGTTGCGATCCTTCGTTCCGCCCTTCATCCGGTCGAGATTCGCGTACCAACTGTTGTGCATGTACGGGTCTCGCAGCGTGATCATCTTGAGTCGCGTTCCCGCTTCTTGTTCGAGTTCTTCAAATTCATTCGCGCAGCGTGCGAAGGCTTCAGCGAAGGCAGCCGGACAACAATCGACCTTCATGTCGTCGGTCTGCAGCTGCTCGTTATAGAAGGCACCCGGTTCGAGCCCTTCGAACTTCAGACCGTGGGTCTCGGCGCGCACCGTTTCGAGACTCAGGCTACGCCCGCGAAGCATATGATCGATCCGCCCCCACAGACCGCGCGCTTCGGCTTCACTCATATCGCCGTCACCCTCACCGCCGTCGAGGGGTTCGTGATCGAACGGAGACTTCAGCTCCATCGCCTGGGCGATCTTGCCAAGAATCCACCACTCCTCGCGCCTTTCAGCATAAGGCTCGACGACCTTCTCGGTGAACTGTATCCAGGGTTCGAACTGCAGACCGAGGCCGGTGATGTTGATGTCTTCGCGTTCGAAGCTGTCGGCGCTGGGCAAGACGTAGTCTGCGTACTCTGCCGTCGCGTTGCGGTACAAGTCGATCACGACGAGCAGGTCGAGCTTCTTCATCGCAGAGCGCAGGCGCGACTCTCCACCAATCGACAGCACGGGATTTCCGGCGACGACGAACATCGCGCGAACCGGGTCGTCCTCCGCTTCGATGTAGTCGGGCATCAAGTTGCCGGGGAGCGCTCCTTTGCGCAGCGTTCCAAATTCAGATTCTATAAAACTTTGGCTGTACGGCCGGCGTCCCGCCTTGGCGCTCGCGTAAAAGCCAACCGACAGGATGTTGCCACCGCGTCGGTCGAGGTTTCCCGTCACGAAGCTCAACATATGGAGCAGCCAATAGGCGAGCGTCCCCTGGCGGCCCATGTTCACACCCGTCGACATGTGGACAGAAGCGGCCTTCGCGTTTGCAAAGTCGAGGGCGAGCGCGCGAATCTCATCTGCGTCAATGCCGGTGACACCCGCGACACGCTCCGCCGGGTAGTTCGCCACGAACGCACGTAGTTCTGCAACATGTTTGCCGTGCGTCTTCACCACGGCGGCGTCGAATCCAGGACCGCGATCGATTTCGTGGATGAGCGCGGCGAGCAAGTACACGTCTGTATCAGGACGAATAAGCAGCGTGTCGCCTGCCTTCGTTTTGTCGCTTTCAATGCGCCGTGGGTTTACGTGGACGACGCGACCGCCACGGGCGACCACGCTCTTGATGACACGAATAGGGTCGCGAATAGACAAGAAACTCGCGTGACTTACCCGAGGGTTTGCACCGAACGACAAAAAGAGTTCTGTGTGGTCGAGGTCCGGCACCGGATGCATGGTGCTCGAGCCGAACACCGCCTCACTACCCGCAAACTTGTTCGCGCAGTCCTGGGTTCCCGACGAAAACATGCGTTTGGTTCCGATCTGCGCGAATAGCGCTCCGATCGCGGGGCCGGCCAGGGTGTTGAAGGCCGTCGGATTCCCAATGTAGGGAGCGAAAGCGTTCGGGCCGTTTTTGTCGATGATCTCACGCAAACGCGAGCTGATATCTCCGATGGCTTCGTCCCAGGTTACGCGTTCAAAGGTTCCGTCCTTGCGACGCCTCATTGGGTAGTTGACGCGGTCAGGATCTCGGTGGATCTCGTCTCCCGCGAGCCCCTTGTTGCAAGCAAAGCCACGTGTCACCACATTGGCTTTGTCGGGACGTAACCCGGTGAGCTCTCCGTTTTCAACAGTTGCGATCAAACCACATGCCGGCTCGCATACCCGGCAGAATGTGGCGGTTTCACGAATCGGCGACGTTCTGGAATTCATGAGCACTCCTCCCGGGTATTGCAACAACCCGACTGCAAGCGACAATAGCGCCCACCGCACCGACGACACCCATGTGCACCGCGCGAATTCGCATCTGCACAATGCACGAGCAATCTACACGAGCGATCAAGGAGCCATGATGAGCGACGCCGGCGTAAGCCTCGAACTCGAAAACCTTTTGGACGAAGCCCACAGTCGATCGGGTGGCCTCGAGGACTTGGGACCAGGTCCGTTCCTCGAGCCCCTAGGTCGGCTGGTCGAATCGCTCGAAGGCGAAGCGCGCCTCAACACGATCGGCCGCGTGATCGCACGCGAACGTATCCTCAGTCATACGGTAAACCGGCTCGGCTATACAAACGATCGCAAGCAGTTTCCCGACATCGCCGCTCAAGAAATCGTCAAACCAATCTTCATTATTGGACTGCCACGCACGGGCACCACCATTTTGCACGACATCCTCGCGCAGGACGCAAGGAGCCGCGCGCCACTCACGTGGGAGACCATGTTTCCGTCGCCGCCTCCCGAAACGGAAAACTTTGAAACCGACCCGCGCATCGAGACTTGTGCTGCGACGTTCCCCGACATTGACCAGATGATCCCGGGCTTCAAGGCCATGCATCCGATGGGCGCCACCCTGTCGCAAGAATGCGTCACCATGATGGGCGAAACGATGTGCACCCCGCTCTTTCACAATCAATTTCGCGTTCCCGCGTATGAAGACTGGGTCGACCGCGAGGCCGACTGGTCCCACGTCTATGATTTCCACTTTCAGCAGCTACAGCATTTGCAGTCCAGGCACGCGAAAGATCGCTGGGTTCTAAAGACGGGCGCCCACATGTGGGGCCTCGAACACCTGCTCGCCACTTATCCCGACGCGCGGATCGTCTTCACCCACCGCGACCCGGTTCAGTCGATGACCTCGTACGCAAGCCTCACGTCTCTCGTTCGTTCGATGGGAAGCGACGAAGTGGATCGCTTCGAAATCGCCGAAGACTGGACCGCCCGCCTCGTCCACGTGCTCGAACATGCGATCCGCGTTCGCAGCCAGAA
The DNA here is from genome assembly GCA_012960035.1 of Myxococcales bacterium. Classification (GTDB taxonomy): domain Bacteria; phylum Myxococcota_A; class UBA9160; order UBA9160; family UBA4427; genus DUBZ01. The sequence continues at coordinate 8,141 of DUBZ01000071.1, forward strand.
CGAATACCCCGACGCCGTATTCTATGACATGCGTTTCACCGACTTCGTGAAAGACCAGTTCAACGTCGTTGAAAGCATCTATGACGCCTTCGGTCTAGAGATGACACCACAAGCCGCCGATGGGATGCGCGCGTTTATCGGCGACAACCCTCAAGGCAAACATGGCGTTCACGAGTACTCTCCCGAGCAATATGGCGTGGTACCCGAGACGGTTCGCAGTGCTTTCCGAAACTACATTGATCGCTTCGATCTTACGCAGCCAGACGCTTAGCTTTTCCGGCCGAGCGCACGACGAACTTCGACCCCATGCCAGTATGGGTCATTATGTCTCGCAACTTTGCCAGAACGGGCTCATCCAAGAGTCAACTCCAGAAGGAAAAACCGTCGACCTCAGTCGGTTCTCGCGCCATGGGCAGAGCCAAGCGAAAGCGTGGACTTCAAAGATAAAATGACCCGTGGGAACATGAGCAGACAGAAAAAGCCCACAACCGTATGCTGTTCTACTTCGATATTAATTTGTGGAGCGCGTCATGAGTGCAGCGGAGTCGATGGAGTTCGAGGCGTCGGGGCGTAAGGGCCCGTGGACCCAGGAAGGACGAACTCCGAAGATTGCGATCATCGGTGCGGGTATGAGTGGGATCGCCGCCGTCGTCAAGCTGCGCAAGGCCGGCTACACCGACCTTACGGTTTTCGAAAAGGCCGATCGTGTCGGCGGGACGTGGCGAGACAACAGCTACCCAGGCCTTTCGTGTGACGTTCCTTCATACTGGTATTCGTTTCGCTTCGCGCCCAATCCGAATTGGTCTCATCGCTTTTCATACGGCCCCGAAATTCAGGCCTACATGGAGGACACGGCCGAGCGGTTTGGCGTTTCGAAGATCACGCACTTCAACTCAGCGGTCACCAGTCTCACGTACGAAGCGCCGCAGTGGCGCCTCGTAACGCAAGCGGGCGACACGAGCTTCTTCGACATCATCATAACCGCGACAGGAATTCTGCATCAGCCCGTGCTTCCCGACACCCCGGGTCAGTCGAGTTTCGAGGGAAACGCTTTTCACTCTGCACGTTGGGATCATTCGGTGGATCTCACCGGCAAGCGGGTTGGCGTCATTGGAACGGGCTCAACCGCTGCGCAGATTGTGGGCGACATCGCGGGGCGCGTTGGAAAACTCAGTGTGTTCCAGCGGACGGCTCAATGGATGGTGCCGCTGCAACAAAAAACCTATAGCGAACGCTGGAAACGCTTCCTCGGCTGGTTTCCGTTTGTCCAAACGTTTCTATATCACTTCTACTATCAAGCGATGACCCGAGGAATTGGCGGCGCGGTCCTAGGCGACCAGAAATCGCTCAAGCGAATCGCCGACCTTTGCGTTCGAAATCTGTTCCGGAACGTTCCAGAAGGCAACTTGCGCGATCGCTTGACCCCGACCTACCAAGCCGCGTGCAAGCGACTCGTTCTGTGCTCGTCGTTCTACCCGGCGATCTGTCGCGAAACCTCTGAACTCGTGACCGAAGGGATCGACCACATCAGCCCCGAAGGTGTGGTGACCAAGGACGGGCGAACCCATAAGCTAGACGTGCTCGTGTACGCCACGGGCTTCGACCCGACAGCCTTCATCTTGCCTACCCGCGTTACCGGCGAAGGGGGTGTCGATCTCGAAAAATTCTGGGACGGCGTGCCCCGTGCACATCGCGCGATGAGTGTGCCTGGCTTTCCCAATTTTTGGATGCTCGAGGGACCCACCGGACCAATCGGAAATCTATCTCTCATCACCATCAGCGAGTACCAGGTCGATTATATGATCGACTGCTTCAATCACATGAAGCATCACCGCGCAGAAGCAATGACCCCATCCAGGGAAGCATTTGATACCTACAATCAAGCAATTCGCGAAGCCGTTCCGCACACCATTTGGGCGACCGGGGGTTGCAACAGCTGGTATCTCGACAAGAATGGGTTGCCGAACCTCTATCCATGGTTGCCTAGCCAGTTTCGTCGTGAGATGAAGCGGCCGATCTTTTCCGAGTACCGGCTGAGTTAGAACGGCAACCGAGACGCGGCGCAGATCCACCGCCTGCTCGACCGCGCCGACGCTGCCGAAGCGAACTGTGGCTGCGAGGCCGAAGTAAGCCCCTTGGGCTTGGCTAACAACCCCTCCTTTTCGCAGTAGCGGATTGCCGGAGCGCTGAGACCCCGCTACATCGTCTTTCACTAAAGAAAGAACCTTCCAACTGCGATATAACGAAATTCGGTAACCGTCTTCACGACACAGGAGCTTCTCAATTTCTGACCCACTCAAAGTCCGGGTCGACGACGACCCCGTTGGCATCGACGGGGACCGCCCAACGAAGGGTAAACTCTAACCTTGTGGCGGCGCCGAGAATAGAATGGCGCCGACACCCTGAGCGCCTCGCCTACGCTATCCCCGTACTTCCAAACCGTAGGAACCGGAAACCCAACGAATGTCGAAGTTCACTCAAGCACTCGTGCATTCTCTATGTGCAGCCCTTGCAAGCACAGGGCTCGTGAATTCTGCGGCGACGGCATCGAGTGAAGTCTGGTTCCAGTACGCCACGGGGTTTGATTACAGCCGCGGTGACTACGGAATCGATCGCGAAACCGAAGTCTTTTATGTGCCTTTGAGTATCGAAGCGAATTACGGAATGTTTCGTGGCAAAGTCACCCTTCCCTTCATCGCGATCGACGGCCCGACCGCGATCGCGTTGGATGCCAACGACAATGAAACGGGCACCGACCCCGAAGCAACCAATGGGCTTGGTCAGATCACGGCACGCGTTGGCTACTTCGTCGCGCCTTTCCACGAAGCGGCGCCTTGGTTCGAGTTCTCAACCAGAATGTCAGCACCGAGCGAATCGGACGACGCCCTCGGTAGCGGCAAGTGGTCATTTTCGTTGCAAGCCGACGCCTTCAAACGATACGGACGCGTGACACCCTTCACGCAGTTCGGTCGTACTTTCTATTCCGGTACCCGTCTCGACGACCGACTCTATGCATCGATCGGTTCGAGCTTTCAACTGATCGACAAGATGAGCATCGGGATCTCCTACGACTGGTTCGAAGCCACAACATCAGGGATCAGCGACACCCAAGACTTTGTCGGCTTTGCATCGATAAAGATGGGGAAACTCTGGTCGTTTGGGCCTTATGGTTTGGCGGGTCTCTCAAAGAGCAGCCCCGACTACGGAATCGGTTTCTCATTTACCTATCGGCCTTCGGGCTCGTAGCGCGGAAGATCAAGAAGCAGATACATCCCCCCTACCTTTCGAACATGCTCAAGAGCATCTACATCGAAGTCGCCGAAGACGACTTCAAACTCGGCAAAAAAGAAACGACGCTCAGCCGATGTAAATTGTTTCCGGCGGTTCGGTCACGACCGCGTTCTCAATCTCGCCGATGCCGTCGATTGCGATCCGCACGACGTCGCCAGCGACGAGAAACTTGCGGGGCTTGAAACCGATGCCGACTCCCGAAGGCGTGCCGGTTGCGATCACATCCCCAGGCTCAAGTGTAAACGCGGTCGACAGGTGTTCGACCAAGTCGAAGCAGTTGAAGATCAGGTGCTTGGTATTGGAATGTTGTCGCAATTCGCCGTTGACCCAGGTCTTGAGCTCAAGGGAGTGGGGATCCGAGACTTCGTCGGCAGTCATCAGCCACGGCCCCATCGGGCAATGCGTGTCGAATGACTTCCCCATCGTCATGGTGGGAACCCGCATTTGCCAATCGCGAACCGTCGCGTCGTTCACCACCGTATAACCGGCGATCACTTCAGCTGCGCGTTCCTTTGGCACGTGACGACATCGTTTGCCGATCACGACGCCAAGTTCGCCCTCATAGTCGATCTTGTCGGAAACCCGCGGCGCGTGAAACGGATCGCCGGGCGGATGCGCGGAAGTCGACTGCTTGTTAAAGATCATGGGATGCTTCGGCGTATCCATCCCGGTCTCCGCGATGTGGTCGGCGTAGTTCAAGCCGACCGCCAAAATTTTAGGCGGACGCAGCAGCGGGGATTCGAGATGGACATCGCTGAGCGCGAGTGTCGACGAAGCAGCGTCACTGGCAGCACGTGCTACGTCGAGCGCGGCATCGCCAGCTTCGAGAAACGCGACCATCTCTCGCGGGAGATCCGGAGCGGCAGTACTGAGGTCGACGACCGCGTCGCCTTTGACGACCCCAATTCGGGTGGTGCCACCGTGAGTAAATGTGATGAGCTTCATTTCAACATGCTCCAATCGCGAGTAACTACAAATGAGATCGATGGGCAGTTGCCGCCAAATCGAATGTGGCTAAACGCAACAGGACACACTTGCACAGCGCACAGCGCCAGGACCACAAGCAACAGCGAACGAGTACTTCCCTTGCTTTAGATCAATGCTCTTCGAGAAGAACCCGCTTCAACACCTTCCCAGTGGGATTGCGCGGCAGGGTTTCGAGAAAGACGATTTCCCTTGGCACCTTGTAGCGGGCGAGGTTTGTCTTGACGTGATCTTTGAGCACCGCTTCGTTGGGGGCAATGCCCTCTTTCAATACAACGAAGGCTTTGAGACGTTGGCCAAACTCGTCGTCAGAAACGCCCAGCACTGAGGCTTCGGCGACGTCGGTGTGGTCTGAAAGAATGTCTTCGATTTCGCGAGGGAAGACGTTTTCACCGCCGGAGATGATCATGTCATCATCGCGGCCGTCAATGAACAAGCGGCCATCGTCATCAAAGTGTCCGACGTCGCCGCTCGACATGAGCCCCTCGATGATCTCTTTGTTGCCGCCACCGGTGTATCCGTCGAACTGCGTGTCGTTCCCGACAAAGATCCGACCCGTTGCCCCCTTCTCAACCTCGCGTCCTTCGTCGTCAAGGATCTTGACGATCACGCCGCGCGGCGGACGACCCGCGGTGCCCGGCGCAGCGCGCAATTCATCGGGCATTGCGATCGACGCATGCGCGACTTCGGTAGAGCCATACAAGTTGTAGACGTTGTCACCGAACGTATCCATCCAACGCAGGGCAAGGTCGCCCGGCAGCGCCGAGCCACTCGCACACACGCCTTCGAGCGACGAAGTGTCGTAACGGCTGATGACGTCGGCGTCGAGTTCAAGAATGCGCTGCATCATCACGGGCACAACGACGAGCACTTGTGGCCGATGCTCCTGAATGGCGGCAAGTGTCGCCTCGGGATCAAAGCGCCGCTGCAGGATCACCGTGCAACCGAGTTGCGCGCCAAGCAACAGATGCAACCCGCCCCAAGAATGGAAGGTGGGCGCTGCAATCAAGTTTCGCTTGCCCCTGGCGAGCGGGAGGCGCCCAAACATGCCGACAAGCGTATCGATGCCCGGCTTCGCGATCGCTCGCTGCGCGCCCTTCGGCGTGCCCGTCGTACCCGACGTCAAGATCGTCACGCGCCCGGGTTTTGCGGGCGGCTCAATGTCCGAGTCGTCATGCGCTGCAGCGAGATCGTCGAGCGTTTTTTCAGTCGTGCCGTCTTCGGCAAAGGTGACAAAGCGAGTGAGTTTGCTCGCTGCGCCGGCTTCGACGATGCCTCGAAATTCTTCGTCATAAAGAATCACTTGGCTGCCTTCGCGCTTGCACACTTCTTCGAGCTGCGGTGCCGCGAAACCGGTATTGAGCAGCAGTACGTTGGCACCGAGTTTGTCGAGGGCCATTTGTGCTTGCACGAAGCCGCGATGGTTTCGCGCAAAGAGTGCGACACCGTCTCCCGCCTTGACGCCGGCCTCGGCGAGCCCGCGCGCAATCGCGTTGGTCGATCGGTCGAGTTCGCCGTAGGTCAACTGCCCGACGTCGTCGATGATCGCGACCGAGGAAGGCTCGCGAAGTGCCGCAGCGTAAAATCCGCTGGCACTCGAAGAACCAAACTTATCCTGTGCCGCCCGCAGGCTGCGCAGAAAACCAAGGCTCAAAAACCCGGCACCGTTGAGGACTTGAAATGCTTCCACTGCGCGGCTGATCGCCCCGCCCGTTCCCGTTCCGCGTAAAGTCATGGAAGAGGGATAGTCCACCACGGCGACGGGGTCTACCCGCCCAAACCAACCGGGCTAAATGTGCCGTTCCCCCTGCAGATCACGCACGTGGGGCCAGACTTCTTCCTCGAAGAGACGGAGCCCCGCCCAGGAAAGTGCCGGGTCGAGGCCGCCCAAAAGCGGCGTCAAGATGAAGGTCCGGTCGCGGCCGAGGCCGCGGATCATTTCGACTGCCGCATCCGGTCGCAGGACCTGATAGGCACCGCTTGCGCGCAAGTCCGCGATATCAACACCGGCTGCAAAAGGGCCGGCCGCACGACCGTACGCTTCGATTGTCCAATCAGAATAGGACTGCATCACATGGGCTGCGTGGGGACCGATTCGCTCCCAATCGGCGTCCGGGTCTCGGCTCACGTGGGTGTAGATTGGCCCCAACTTTTTAAAAACCTTACCCGGGTCTGGCTTTCCCAACTCGAGGCACGCGTCGCGGTAGACGTCCCAGTTTTCGCCACCCGGTGGATAGAAACCGTCGGCGATCTTTGCCGCCCGCTTTGCGACCGCGGGATGCGAACCGCCGAGCAATAAACGCGGCGGTGGGTCGGGCACCGGCGTCACCGTAACTTCGCGACCTTCGTATTCAAACGTCTCGCCCGTCCAAGCTTTTCGCAACACATCAAAGGCGTTCATGTAGAGGACTTTGCGATCTTCACGTCGCTTGCCGAACATTGCGAACTCACTTGGCCGATAGCCAGCACCGATCACCACTTCGAGTCGCCCCTGACTAAGGGTCTGCAACACGGCCAAGTCTTCGGCCAACTTGATGGGTTCGTACAGCGGCGCGAGCAAAACGTTGGGACGCAACGTGATGCGGCGGGTGCGGCCCGCAATCGCGGCGGCCATCGGGATCGGCGAAGGCAGGTAGCCATCCGTCGCCCCGTGATGTTCGCCGAGACCCACCGCATCAAAGCCGATGTCGTCCGCCCAAGCGCATTGATCAAGGGCTGCCGCGTAGAGTTCGTGAATCGACGCGCCAAACTTCGGCGCGCGCATGTCGTAACTGATGACGAACTCCAAGCGAACTCCCTCGTGTTCTGCGTCGTGAAGTGCGTCGCACCGCAGCGCTCGCCTTTCACGCACTTGGCCGCGACGGCCCAAAAACCATGGTAGCCTGATCTTCGTGCAATCGTCCCCAGCTAATATCAGGAGCACAGAACATGGGTGAATGTGACGGAAAGATCGCGTTTGTAACCGGCGCGAGCCGAGGCATTGGCCGCGCGATCGCTTATCGCTTTGCCGCCGAAGGCGCCGCCGTTGTTGTTTGCGCGTCGCGGATGGGCTCCCACGGCGATTTGCAGGGCACCCTCGAAGAGACGGTGTCAACCATTCAAGCGAATGGGGGCAAGGCAGCCGCGATTGCGTGCGACTTGTCTGACCCGGCCGCTCGGGTGGGGCTGGTTGAACGCGCCGCCGAGTTTTTCGGCCCGATCGACATCCTGGTCAACAACGCGGCCGGGACTCACATGAAGCTACCAAGCCAGTGCACGACCGAAGAGCGAAGCTTCATGTTCGACATGAACGTCAACGGCCCAATCGACCTCGCGCAGCAGGCCATCCCGAACATGAAGGAGAAGGGCGCGGGTTGGATCCTGAACATCAGCAGCGCGACCGCGCGACAACCCGAGATTCCATATCGCGACTCGAAGCTTGCGGCTTGGGTCATCGGTCCGTACGGCTCGACCAAGAGCGCGCTCAATCGGTACACCGAAGCCCTTGCCGAGGAGGTCGCGGGCGACGGCATATTCGTCAACGCGATGGCGCCGACGTCGATCGTGCTGACGTCGGGAGCAGCCTACGTCCGTGATATTGCACGTAAGAACCCCGACATGGCCGAACCGGTCGAGATGATGGCGGAAGGCGCGCTTGAACTCTGCACGGGACGACACGTCGGCCGCATAATTTTCAGCCGCGACATCGTCCATGCGGTGAACCGCAAGGTAAAGAGCGTCGACGGCAAGCAAGTGCTCGGGGACGCGTTCCTCGAAGCGGATGTCGAAGGCACGGCCTAACCGCCGCCGGCCCGCGAGAGCCCGAATACGACACGTAACGACGCCGCTCAGTTGAAGCGAACGATCGCCGTACCGGGAGTCGTGTTCTTGCCCTTTTCGTTCTTTACGTAGAGATCTAGTTCGGCGAGTTTCTCGCCCCCCTCTTCCCACTTGCGCTTGACGGTTCCGCCAAGCGTCATTTCCGAATTGGGAAGATCCATGCCGCGGTACTGACATTCGAGCTTCTTGATGCGTCCGCCGTGGTCGAGCCAGTTGGAAACCAACTCTCCCAGCGACGCGTACTTGAAGCGACCGTGGACGATGATGGAGCCGATTGCCTTCGACTGCCCAAAGCCGTAGTCATGATGGAGCGGATTGAAGTCTCCGCCCCCTGCCGCGTATTTCACAAGCTGCGTGACCCCAGGGTTCTTGGTCAGTTCGGGGAGCGTGTCGCCTTCGCTGATTGAATCCCATGCTCTCGGCATCATCGTATTCCTTTCGCGCTTCACGGGGCGAGCCCGCTTAGTAGAAGATCGCCTGGCCGAGCTGCTTTGCGACAAGCTCGCCGTCTTGGTTTACAACGCGGGTTTCTTGCGTGGTGATCAGCATCATGCCGGTCGACCGACCTTGCCGCGTCGAGAGGTCTGCGATCTGTGACGTCACCGTCAGAGTGTCGCCCGCGCAGATGTCGCCGTAGTACTCGGTCTCGGTGCCACCGTCGAGCAGGTTCGGAAGGCCATGATCAATGCTTGGCCCCGAATCTTTCGGCCCACTAAACGTGTCGCTGCTTTCACCGGGGATAAAGATCGGCGTCCCGAGATAAGTGGGCGGAGCGGGCAGACTTCGATATCCCGCAGCCTTTGCTGCCGCCTCGTCGAAGTAAACAAGGTCGGTGTAACCGACTCCGCGCGCGAACGCGCGAACACTTGTGGTGGTGACTTCGTGGGTCCAAGGTGCGGACACGATGCCGATGACTGCGCGCATCTCTTCCGTGATCTCGATGTTTTCAGCCATGTCGTTCTTTCATCCTCCACTGCGATCGGGTTCGACCGAGTTTTCAGGGGTGCGCCTGATTCAAATGAGATAGCTCGATATTCGGTACGTCACGAACGCGCCCCCCCATGCAAGCGCGAGCATGTACGACAGTGCAAACATGGGCCACTTCCATCCGCCCGTCTCGCGCGCCATCACCGCGATGGTAGACGTGCATTGAAGCGCGAACACAAAGAATACAAGCAGTGACAACGCCACAGGCAGGTTAAATACCGGCTCCCCCGTGCGTGGATCGATGTCGGAGATCAGAGCACTGCGCAGACCTTCAAAATCTTCGACGTCGCCGACTGCGTAAATCTGGGCAAGCGTGGCGACGATAATCTCTCGGGCGGCGAAGCTCGCGACCAAGCCCGCTCCGATCTTCCAGTCGTAGCCCAGCGGCGCAATCGCGGGCTCGATCGCTTTCCCGATCTGCGCGCCGAAGCTCGCTTCCAGGTTCGCCTGGGCTTGGGCCGCTTCGCTCGCTCCTTCAATGAGGTCCGCCTTCGGGAAGTTGAGAAGCGCCCAAACGATGAGCGAGGCGACAAAAACAATGCTCCCGGCCCGGCGCAAAAACGCGTTTGCGCTGCGCGCGACCTGAGATGCCAAAAGCCGCGGCGACGGAAAACGGTAGGGGGGCAGCTCCATATAGAAGGTCGAGACATGCCCGCGAACCACTGTCGCCTTAAGAAGCGCCGCCGATACGATCGCCGTAAGCGCACCGAGCATGTAGAGCCCGAACATCACCAGCCCCTGGACCCCAAGGCCAAGCGCGATCGATGCCGATGGGACGAAGGCCGCAATGAGCAGCGTATAGACGGGCAACCGCGCGGAACAAGTCATAAAGGGTGCGACGAGAATGGTCGCCAAGCGATCGCGTGGATTCGGAATCGTGCGCGCCGCCATGATGCCGGGCACCGCGCACGCGTAACAAGAAAGAAGCACGATGAACGAGCGGCCCTGAAGCCCGAACCACCCCATCACGCGATCTACTAAAAACGCCGCGCGCGCCATGTAGCCGACGTCTTCCAAAAAATGAATCAACGTGAACAGGATGATGATCTGCGGCAGGAAGATCACGACGCTGCCGACTCCGGCGAGGATGCCATCCGTCCAAAGGTCGGTGATCAAGCTCGCAGGCATCACAGTGCGCGAAACGCGACCGAGTTCGGAAAACAGCGAATCGATGCCATCCATCGCGGGTGCGGCCCAAGTAAAGATGCTCTGGAACACAAAGAGCATGACGGCCACGAAGATGACGCCACCCCATACCGGGTGAAGTAAGACGCGGTCGATGCGATCGGTGCGTTCGTCGCGGTGAAGAGATTGCTGTTGGATTTCGCCCCAAAGCGCATCCACTTGAACGAAACGTTCAGCGGGGGTTGAGACGACTTCGATCGTCGACCCACTTGACCATTCGCGCGGCGCTTCAAACGCGCGAAGCAACACGTCCATGCCCACGCCACGGTTTCCAACAATGGGGAAGACCGTGATGCCGAGCTTGCGGGCAAGCTTGTCAAAGTTAATTCGGCCACCGCGCGCGCGGAGTTCGTCGATCATCGTAACAACGAGCGCTACCGGCGAATCGGGGTGCGCACCCAAGACCTGCAACACGAGACCCAGCCCGCGTTCGAGCGTTGTCGCATCCGCAACAATCAAGATTGCGTCGGGCTTGCGTTCGCCGTCCAAACGGCCCGACAACATGTCTTCAACAACTTGTTCGTCGAGGGTTTCGGGATTGAGGCTGTAGGTCCCGGGCAGGTCGATGAGGCGGACTGCGTTGTTAATTTTTTGGATCTTGCCCTCGCGACGTTCGACGGTCACGCCCGAGTAGTTCCCCACCTTTGCGCGCGAACCCGTCAGCGCGTTGAACAAGGTGGTCTTGCCCGTGTTGGGAGCGCCTACGAGTGCAACGATGTCGCCGTCGCGGGGGGCGGTGTCGAGCTGAACGTGTGCGGTCGTCATTGCGCACCTTCTCGACAAAGCTGGACTTCGAGCCCCGCGAGATCCGAGCGTCGCAGGCAGATGCGATATCCCCGAAGTTCGAGTTCCACCGGATCGCCGAGCGGGCCGGTTCGAACCAGCGTGACGGTCGTCCCCTCAACGAACCCGAGTTCTTGCAAGCGCGCAGGCGTGGCGTCGTCGATCGCTTGTGTGAGATCTCCACTCTGTCCGACTGCCATGTCCGTCAGACGAATCGGTGAAGTTTCGGGGCTGTGCATGGGGTTGGGTCGCTCGGGTCCGGGAATCGCGCGGCGGATGAGTCCACTTTGGATGCCACTTTGCTACGGGCGCAAAATCGTACCAAAAAGGCACCGTAGCGCGAAAACTCGCATTTCGCGTTGTTTCGCTTTGTTTGGCGTTGTCGCGATCGGACCATGGTATTTTCGCGAGCCTCATTTCATCCAGAGTTCATCGACATGGATTCATGTCGGGCCTCGATGACAGCGACAATTCGAACCTAAATTCAACGAACGCAATTGGCTCTACACGAGCAGGAGATCAGCATGGCGAAGGGAACGATTCCGAGCGGTGGACTCGAAGGCATGGCGGTCCTGGTGACCGGTGGGGGGACCGGCATCGGCACGGCGTGTGCGCTGCGGTGTGCCGCCGACGGTGCCGCAGTCACGATTTGCGGGCGGACGGAATCCAAACTGTCGGACGCGGCCAAGCGCATTGAAGCCAGCGCCGGACACGGTGGCAGCATTCACTACGTCGTAGGCGACGTCACGAATGAAGAAGACGTTGCGCGCGTTGTCGCGAAGGCCGTTGAACCGACAGGCGGCCTCGACGGTTGCGTGGCGAATGCGGGCGGGGGGGGAGGCATGGGCCCCTATCACGTCCAGGACACCGACGAATTTTTGCGCGTTCTACACTTGAACGTGCTTGGCACCATGTTGAGCGTGAAGCACACCGCACCTCATCTGGTCGAAGCCGGAGGCGGATCGTTCGTAGGCATGTCTTCGATTGCCGGCCACGTGACACATCCCTACTTCGGCGCCTACTGCGTCAGCAAGGCGGGCATTGAGCAAATGATGAAGAACGCAGCCGACGAATTCGGTGCGCGCGGGGTTCGTTTCAATTCGATTCGCCCGGGTTTCATTTCAACCGAAATCATGGAAGGCATCCCTCGCGACAGCGAGGTTTACAGCTCCTACATCGACAACACGCCGATGAACGGAGTCGGTGAGCCGGATGACATTGGGAACCTTGCACGCTTTTTGATCGGCCCTGAATCGCGCTGGGTCACCGGCACGGCGATCAACGTCGACGGCGGCCACGCCTTGCGACGCGGTCCAGACTTTTCCCAATTCGTCGAGCCCGCGATCGGCAAGGACGTGCTCGCCGGAGATCGGCCAAAGGCCTGAGCTCCGGCCCACCCGCACCGTCGCCGCATTGGGCTGACCTGGTATGGCTTACGTTGCGCCTCGACAAAACTGACCAATGAGTCTATCAAAAGACTTACAAGTCAGTTTTGGAGAACGCCATGCTTAGAAATCACTGGTATCCCGTCCTTGAGTCAGTCCGGCTCGCCAAGAAACCTCTTAAAATCAAACGGTTTGGGGAGTTTTTTGCACTTTGGAGGGACGCCTCAGGCGCACCCCGAGCGCTGCCGAACGCGTGTCCGCATCGAGGGGCATCCTTGTCAGATGGCAAAGTTCGGGACGGTGAGATCGAGTGCCCGTGGCACGCGTTTCGCTTCGACGGCACCGGGCGCTGCACCCAGATGCCGAGCGAAGGTCCGGACGCCAAGATCCCGCGTGCACTCAACCTCGAACCGGTGACTGTGCGCGAAGGCCACGGCCTGGTGTTCATGTGGTGGGGAGACATCCAAGAAAATTTTCCACCCCTACCCTACTTCGACGACTTGAACGATCGCGGCGGCGCAACCGAAACGTCGTACATCCTTCCCTACCACTACTCGCGCATGGTCGAAACGAACCTCGACCTACACCACACTCCGTTCGTGCACGGGAACGTCTTCCCGGTGGGTTCGCGCATGATGAATTTCGATGCCCACATCGACGGCGACCGCATCTCATCGACGGGAACGTTGGTGCGAGAAAAAAATGCGCTTGCGGGCCGAACCGAAGGCGCGACGTTTCGGGCAGACATGATCTTTCCGAACCTCGGCATGGTGGAGCTCAGCCCGAACTTGCGCATTGCCTTGTGTTCAACTCCGGTCGACGACGAACACACTTGGATGTGGTTTCGCTACTGCCAGTCGTATGTGGGCAGCGCGTGGCTCGGAAAGCTCATTACCTGGCTCGCCGTGCAGAGCGAACTTCGCGTCGTGCAAAAACAAGACTGGCGCGTGTTTGCGGGCATGACACCAGGCACGATCGACGACTTCCCTCACGCGTTCGTGCATTCGGACAAAGCCATCGCGCTCTACCGTAAGCATCGCGCCCAACGCCTCGCGAAACAAAAGGCCCAGCAGCCTGCCGAGGCCATTGGCTAGTGGCGACTCACGCATCTCCCGAAGAACGTCGCGCGCAAATCTTGCTGGCAGCGCAGAGTTGCTTCGGTAAGGCGGGCTATCACAAGACCACGATGGACGACATCGTCGCGGCCGCGGGACTCTCGAAAGGTGCCTTGTACTGGCACTTCAAGAGCAAAGAGAAAATCTTTCTGGCGCTCTTCGACGAGTTCGAGCGCGCGATTTTCGGGGCCTGGGACGACCTCGAAGGTGTCCCCGCACTGGAAGCCATAAAACGCGAGGCCGAAGTCGTGCTCGAATCGATTACGAGCGACCGCGCATTCGTTGAAACCTGGAGCGAGTTCCTAAAGCATCCGATGGCACGGGAGCGCTTCGCGTCGGTCTACGATCAATCGCGCGCACGACTCCAGACTACGATCGAAGGTGGAATCGTCCGCGGTGAACTCAAACCCTGCGACGCGTTTCAGGCCGCGGCTTCGATCACGGCGCTCGTCGAGGGCCTGCTCTTACAGGCGCTTGTGGACCCGGGCTTCGACCCACTCGCGGCGTGGCCAACCGCTTGGACGATGGTGGAAGGCGGGCTCGGCCCGTAAATTTACTGACGGCGCCAACGACGCTTCAAAGGTGACCGGTACTTCGTTGGTGATCGACATCGGGCTCCGCGTTTTGGGCGTGCCGATGCCGAAGTCCATCCGGTCGATCACGAGGCTCCCCTTTACCGACAGCGGGTCTTCGCTCACGATTTCGAATTCGCCGTCGATGGTCTTTTGCGCGTCGCGAATGCTGACGTCGAACTTCGCTCGGTAGCGCACGCCTTCGATGCGCTCGGCACTGTGAACGCGAACCTTCGCGAGCGGCCAGCGTTCGACTTCGAAGAAGTCAGCGGTGTGCAGATGGTCGTCGCGGTCCTTGTTGTCTGTATCAACGCTGGCGACATCCACCTCGACAACCACAAAGCTCTCGCCTAGAGCATCCAATGCGATGTGGCGATCCGCGATTTAAAATTTGTGGAACTCGCCATTGGCGGTCGCGATCGCATTTTGGGCGACAAAGTTGATTTTGCGGGTCGCGGCTGTCTCTCCGCTAGTCGCGACCCTGCCAAAGATTCCGGCGCAGAAGACGACCAACAGACATGGGACGACTGATCGCATACCAGAGCGATACCATTCAAGCTTCATCAATTGCTCCTTTTGACTCGCGGGCGCAAACTAGGTTTCGGTCGTGAGTTCAAAAAAAGGCCAACTATGATCGAAGGCAATCCAAGCTACACAGCCATTCATGTGGCCGCGACCCGGGCCGCCCATAATCGTTTTGACAAAGCGCCCCATTTGCTCGACGACCAACCCGCGTTGTCTCTTTTAGGCGAAGAGCACCAAGACTTGATCGACGGGTCCGGTGACGATGCGCACTGGGTTCTCCTCGAAAACCGGTTATTCATTCCACTACGTGCACGCTGGGTGGAAGACCGACTCGCGCGCGCTTACGAGTCCGGGCTGCGTCAGTACATCATCCTCGGCGCTGGGCTCGATTCCTTTGCATTTCGTCAGCCCGACGGGTTCGATGACTTGTCGATCATCGAGATCGACCATCCGAGTACCCAAAGATGGAAGCGCAAGCGGATCGAGGCACTCCGTTGGAAGATTCCTGCGAATCTAAGTTTCACCGAGTGCGACTTCGAACAGACGTCCATGATCGATGCCCTCAACGACTCGGCTTTCGACGAAAATCAACCCGCATTCATCAGCTGGATGGGGGTTACCTACTACCTCGAACGCCCCGTCACCCAAGCGGCCTTGCGCGATTTAGACGCGGTGCTCGCCCCTAGAAGTGAAGTCGCCTTTGATTACTTGCGTCCCTACGGCGACCTCGCCGAGCGATACGTCGAGCTGGAAAAGCTCAGTGGTGAGTATCTAAAGAAGAAGGGCGAGCCTCACGTCAACAAACTGCACGCCGCCGATGTCGGGGCGGATGTCCTGGCCGCCGGGTTCACATCGGTCGTGCTCGAAACCGAGGGGACCCTTCGCGAGCAATATGGGGACGACCTCACGGGGCCGATCCCTCTTTCCGAACGATTCGGCCTCGCCGCGGCTCACAAATGAACCGGGGCGCGTAACCTGCTTCGGTTCAGCTACGCAAAGCTTCTCCAACGGAGAAGCCAACATGTTGATCGCGTTACTGTTTCTTGCCGCCCTCGCACTGGCGTTTGCGCTTGGAGGTTCGCTGCGATCCAGGCGTGTCCCAGGAACGATGGCGCATAAGATCACAACCGTTGGCAATGGCCAGGGTCTACTCGCCAACTCGATCGCGAGCAGTCTCGTGATCGAGGCGTCGCTGCTCGGCTCTCCGGTATCCACCCCCCACGTTTGGGCGCGTGCGCCTTCTGTCGCGCAGACTCCTAGGGCAGAAAACAGAACGGGCCGCGACGATGAGATCGTCGCGGCCCGCTTGTTACACTGAACTTGTTACACCGAATCAGCCGAAGCCGATTAGTCGAACATGATCACCTGTCGCGCGGCTTCGCCCTTGCGCATGAGGTCGAGAGCGTCGTTGACCTCTTCGAT
Source organism: Myxococcales bacterium (assembly GCA_012960035.1). Lineage (GTDB taxonomy): Bacteria > Myxococcota_A > UBA9160 > UBA9160 > UBA4427 > DUBZ01. The sequence continues at coordinate 24,209 of DUBZ01000071.1, forward strand.
CTTGATGCGCGACGAAATCATTTCGTCGAGGTGAAGTCGACCGTCGAGATAGAACTCGATGTACTTCGGCATGTCGAAGCGGAAGGCGTTCGAGCCCATGTAGGAACCCGTGATGTTCTTCTCTTGCAGCGTCAAATCCGCTGCATTGATCGGAACCATCTCGGTCACCGGCACGACACCGACGAGCACCGTGGTGCCACCACGGCCCGTCATGGCGACAGCCTGCTGCACGGTGGGAACCAGGCCGATGCATTCGAACACGAAGTCCGCACCACCGCCTGTTAGTGCCTGAACCGCCGCAACTGGATCATCCGTGGAGGCGTCGACGCAGTCGGTCGCCCCCAACTTCGTGGCGATGTCGAACTTCCAGGGCTGCGCGTCGACCGCGATGATCTTGCCCGCGCCCGTGATTCGCGCACCCTGCAGCGCCGACAAGCCAACGCCGCCGCAACCAATGATCACGACACTTGCACCAGCCGGGATGTTGACGGTGTTGAGCGCAGCACCGAGGCCCGTCGTTACGCCACAACCGATCAATGAAGCACGGTCGAGGGGCATGTCGTCGCGAATTTTCACGAGCGAGCGCTGCGGGACGAGCATCTTTTCTGCAAACGAAGACAAATTTGCGAACTGCATAATGGGATCGCCGTTCGCGGAAAGGCGCGACTTGGCTTCCGGAGGTCGCCCGGCGTACTGAGTCGGGCAGAGGTAAGGTCTGCCACCCGTGCAGAACTTGCAGACGCCACACCAAGAAGTAATGCAGCCAATGACGTGATCGCCCGGAACGACGTCCGTCACACCCTCGCCGATTTCTTCGACGATGCCGGCCGGTTCATGCCCGAGGACGCAAGGCGGAGGCATCGGCAGCCCCCCTTCAATCACGTGAAGATCACTGTGACAAATACCGGAGGCGACAGTCTTTACTAGAACCTCGCCCGGACCGGGGCTATCAATATCAACGTCCTCAATTTCGAGAGGGGCGTTGTTCGCGCGCATGACCGCTGCTTTCATCTTGCTTCTCCTGTGAATGTCAAAACTGGAAGGCTGCGGTTCTTCGCGCAACCGGGGCGCCGATTCTAGAGCATTGAGTGGGAGACGGGGAGATCCCCGGGCGCTTGTACGACTCGCCTTTTAGCGAGCAACCGAGGCGGCGGGACAAAGAAATGGAAATAGACGCGTTAGAATGGTCTACTCGCGTATCGCGGGGTTCCCGTACGCTTCCACAACCGGCGTCGGGCCTAGATCCAACCCCGACCGTCATAAACCACTGCTTTAGAACGAGGCGCATGCGATCTCTCCACCCAATCACGGCAAGCCCCGGGAGCACGAACGCTCCCCGCGCAACCGGTTTGCCCGAATGAAGCTTCGCCATTCGCTTACAGGTGACACCTATGCGCTCGCCGACGACGGCACAGTGGATGTCGAAACCTCTGACGGAAATCGCGGGACGTTTCGCGGTTCCGGAGAATGGGTCAATGGCGACCTGCGCCACGCAGACATCCACATGTTGAGCTTTATCGCCGCCCACGCAGCACGCGATCGCAAAACATCTATGACGACTCACACCGCAAAGTCACATACCGGCGTTGCGGCCCCAACCCTCAAAACCCATCGACGCGATGGAGAAGAAAGGAGCAAAGAAATGGATCTTGGTCTCGACGGCAAGAGAGCACTCGTCACAGCCGCAACGCGAGGCATCGGCCTCGCCATCGCACAAACCCTGGCCGATCAAGGTTGCGACGTCGCGATCTGCGCACGCGGCGACGCCGGTCTCGAAACGGCACGAAAAGATCTCGAAAGTCGTGGCGCAAAGGTCTTCACCAAGGCTTTTGATGTGGCTGACGGGGACGCACTCGAAGCGTTCATCGGCGAAGCCGGTGAAGCCTTGGGCGGGCTCGACATTTACGTGAGTAACGCCAGTGCGGGCGGGGGGCCGGGACTCCAAGGTTGGCAGCCTGCGTTCGACGTTGATGTCATGGGCGCGGTTCGAGGCATCCATGCCGCAACGCCGTTTCTCGCCGCAAGTGAAGCTGGCGCAGCCGTTTTAATTGGATCGACAGCCGCCGTTGAATTCCTAGGCATCCCACAGGCGTACAACGCGATGAAGGCGGCCGTCATTGCCCACGCAGCCGACATGGCCCAAGCCCTCGCACCGCAAGGAATTCGCGTCAATGCCGTATCGCCGGGTCCGATTTACTTTGAGGGCGGCAACTGGGAAATGATCAAGCAGGCAATGCCCGCCATGTACGACGGTGCCGTGGCACAGTGCGCGATCGGGCGCATGGGCACGCCCGAGGAAGTCGCCCGGGCGGTCGTTTTCTTGGCGAGTCCAGCAGCCAGCCTGATCACCGGCTCGAACCTTGTGGTCGACGGCGGGTTCACGAAGCGCGTTGGGTACTAACTCTTTTTCTTGAGGTTTGGCCATGGCGAATGACACGGGCACAGAAGTAACCGGCACGGGGGAGCGACGCTCTTCGGGCATCGACTACCAGACATTGCTCGACACGGACACGCGTCCTGTACCGGATGTCTTGCGCTTGCAAGCCACCCAAGATCTCCCCGCCGTGCAAGTTCCGATCGATCGCTACACCTCGCAAGCATTTCACGACCTCGAAGTTGAAAGACTCTGGAAACGCTGCTGGCAATTCGCATGTCGCGAAGAAGAGATCCCAGGACCCGGCGACCATACGATTTATGAAATCGCGGGCCTCCAGGCGCTCATTGTTCGCGGTAGCGACCAAACCATCCGCGCGTTTCCAAACTCTTGCTTGCACCGCGGCCGCGCGCTCAAGGATCGCCCCGGAAGCAGCGTAGAATTGCGCTGCCCGTTTCACGGTTGGACGTGGAACCTCAACGGAAGCCTGAAGTCGATTCCATGTCATTGGGACTTCCCACACGTGTCTAAGACCGACTACAAGCTGCCCGAGTTTAAAGTCGGCACGTGGGGCGGATTCGTGTTCATCAACATGAGCGACGACGCCGAGCCGTTCGAAACTTATTTGGGTGATTTGCCAAACCACTTCGATCGCTGGCCGCTAGACAAGCGATACGTCCAGGCACACGTCGCCAAGACTTTGCATTGCAACTGGAAGGTTGCCCAAGAGGGTTTTATGGAGGCCTACCACGTCGTCGCGACCCATCCACAGATGCTCGCTGGCATCGGCGATTCAAACTCTCAGTACGACGCGTGGGACAACTTCTCCCGCGCCATCACGCCGAACATGACACCGAGCCCGCACCTCGACTACGAACCGACGGAACAAGAAAAGCTGCAGGCCATGTTCACCACGAGCCTCGACAGCGAGCCGCCGATTCGAGTCCCCGAAAACATGACAGCGCGTCAACTCATGGCGCAGATGGCGCGTATGCGACTGCAGGCCCTCGTACCGTCAGTCACGCAACTTTCCGACGCCGAAATGAACGACTCGTTCTACTACACGCTGTTTCCCAACTTCCATCCCTGGGGTGCGTACAACAAGCTCAACTATCGCTTTCGACCCAACGGCAACGACCCGGGTTCATGCATCATGGAAGTCATCTACCTCGCGCCTTTTCGGGGGAAAGCGCCGGCCCCTGCGCCGGTGCATTGGCTCGACGTTGACGAGCCGTGGACCGAAGCACCGGAACTCGGGCCTCTATGCAAGGTCTTCGATCAGGACACGATCAACTTGCCGAAGGTTCAGATCGGGCTGCGGAGTGCTGCGCACAAACACGTCACGTTCTCGAGCTATCAAGAAACGAAGATTCGACACTTCCACTCGTTGCTTGATCGCGCACTCGAGAGCTAGCCGAGAACCCGGCGCTACGACGTCTTGGCCGTGAACATGGGCAAGTCAAGAATCGACAGCACGCCCGGGTCAGAATCGCATACAACCGGAATCGCGTTCACGACGCGCATCGCGGTACCGAGAATCCCCGCGGAGTTGTGGTCGCCATCTTCGCCAACCGGTTCGATTTCGCAGCGGAACGACGGCGAACCCGAAATTTCAATCTTATAGCCTGATTTTTTGCCCGCAGATAAGCGGTCCCAATCGGGCCCGATGTCGTCGCGCAACCGATTGACGTGCGCGGCAACGAGCGCCGACTTTCCATTAACGATGCCCTGCACCTCGAACCGAACGCCCGCACATGTCCCGGCTTCGATCGTACCCATCGCGGTTTCGAAAGTTTCCGGAGCCGGCAAGCGTTCGTGCTCTTCGCGGATCTCGTCGAGTTCCATTCCGAGCGCGTCGGCAAGGAGATGGATCATGCCTCCCCACCCGCCCTTCAACACACCGGGTTGCAATAGCGGTGCAGCGTAATCGAGAGGTCGGCCGTAGCCGAAGTACACCCCGGTAAAGCCTGGGTCTTCGTATGTGGAGTAGTCCATCAGTTCGGAAATTCGAATCGAATCCACACGCTCACTACATTGCGCGAGAGCCAGAGGAATGACGTCGCCTGACCATCCGGGATCGAAGCCCGAAGTGAAGAACGACGACCCGCCGTCGTTACAAGCTTCGGTCAGCCGCGCAATCATGCGCGGGCTGGCGGCGGGAGGATATACGAGGGACACGATCGACGTGTTCACGACGTTGATCCCCGACGCCAAGATGCGGCACATCTCGTCGATCACTTCGCGCATTCGTGTTTCGCCTTGCGCGGTGTAGCAAACACAGTCGGCGCCCGACGCCAGGAGTGCGTCGGCATCGTCCGTCGCAATGATGCCTGTCGCTTCCGGCCAGTCGCACAGTTCGGCTGCATCCTTGCCAATCTTGTCGGCGGAGTGGGCGTGAATGCCAACCAACTCGAGGTCCGGGTGCGAGAGAATGCCTCGCAGCGCGTTCTTTCCTGCGTTGCCAGTAGACCATTGTATGACGCGAAGCGGGCGATGCGTTGCATTCACTTTGATTCATCTCCAAGTTCTTTCGCGACATCCGCAAGCGCGACGACCCGGCACTCTGGTTGTTCAATATCTCCTTCGGGCAACAGGAATCGCCAATACAGCGTTCCGGCAAAGTGCCCTTCGGTGTCGATCCAGTTGAGTGTGCCGGGGTCGCTGTGGGCGACAACGAACGCGAAGCGTCCGTCGTCGTCGGCACGCATTTGCTTTCGGTTGAGGGAACAACTGCGGTAGCGATAGTCCGCGCCCTGCTGATAGCGGTTCCAGAACATCACGTTGGCGTAAACGCATTCGGGCCAGCGACCTTCGACGATCAACGCTTGGTCGGGTGCAAGTACAACCAACCCCGCGCAATACGCGTTATCGACCGCGCCTGCGCCACCGCCTTCCGAGGGCTCCCACTTCATGGGCTGGGGCAATTGGTTTGGCACCAACGAAAACCACGGCGGGACCGAACTCGGGTCCATCAAGGGACGGTCGAGGGTCTGGCCTCGCATGAACGTCATCGCGTTGCGAAGTTTTTCCGCGAGACGAACAGAGCCCAACGGTCGAGGAAAGCCGGGGTCGTCGATGCAGTCGATTTCGATTTCGCAGCGAAGCGCGGGGTTTGCGAGCGCGCAGATTTCGTCTTCGAAGTAGTGACGTGCGATAATGCAGTTTGGTTTGCCGGACTCCATGTGAAGCGCGCCTTCTGCGGGTGCCGCCCCGACCTCAATTTCGAAGCGACCTTCATCATCCGTCGCGAACTCGGTGTGGTTGAGGGCGCACACAACACCGTCGTTCCAGTCGCCCTCTTCTTTGCCGGTATAGATCGTGAAGCTGATATACACCTCGTCTTTCATGCGACCGCGGATTCGGTAACGGCGCCCCGGGTCTAGCGGCGCACAATGGGAAGGATTGTCGCTGCCCTCCCCACCCCACTTCAGCGTCGCACTTGCTAGCGGTGCGAAGCGCGGGCGCGACGCATCGTTGTCGACCCAGATATCGATCGCGGCCTTCATGAGATGAAGCAGCATGTGTTCGCCTTCGGCGACATCGGCGACTTCGGTGACGCGTCGTTCTTCGCTCAAGAACTCGCCATCAATGCGCTCGGCCAATGCGAGGAACTCGCGAAACGCCTCGCGGCTTTCGATGATATCCGTCATGCTTCACCTCTTCGTCGATGTTGATCGCGTTAGTGTATCGCGACGCAATCATTCGAGTTTACAACGCGAGCCGCACCGCATCGCCGTAACAGTCTCCCGCTTCGAAGGAACCCAGCATGACGAGCAACGACGCCCTCCCCGAAACCATGCGCGCATACCGCGTCCACGAGTACGGCGAAAATCTCACGACGGCACTGCGACTCGACGAAGTGCCAGTCCCCGTGCCGGGCCCGGGAGAGCTGCTCGTGCGAGTCGAAGCCCTGCCCTTAAACCTCAACGACATCGAACGCGTCAACGGGCGCAATATGATGGTTCGCCCCGAGCTGCCGTGCACACCTGGGATGGAAGTCATGGGGCGCGTCGCCGCCTGCGGTGATGGCGTCGATGGATGGCAAGATCGGCGCGTCGTCGCAATGCCCAAGCAAGCCACCGGCGGCTTCGCCGACTATGCGATCTGCCCCGTGGTGTCAGCGTTCGACATGCCGGACTCGGTCCCGCTCCCCGACGCAGCCGCGCTCTACTTTCCGTTTCACTTGGCGTGGCTCGGGCTGATCGACCGCGCAGCGCTAAAGGCTGGGGAAACGGTCTTGATTCATGCTGCTGCGGGCGGGGCGGGCTCCGCCGCGATCCAGATCGCAAAGGATGTAGGCGCAACCGTCATCGCCACCGTGGGCTCCGAAGAAAAAATGCAACTGTGTCGCGATCTCGGAGCAGACACCGTCATCAACTACAGCGAGCAGGACTTCCAAGAGATCGTGATGGAAGCGACGGGCAACCGCGGCGTCGAAGTCGTCTTCGACAATGTCGGCGCAGCAGTCATGGATGCTTCGATGAAGTGCACCGCATACAACGGTCGCTACCTCATGATGGGTTTCGCTTCAGACAAGAGTTATGCCGATGAGAAGTTCGTCGTTCCGCGAAGCGTTTCGGCGGGCAACCTCAGGCTTTGTGGCGTCCTCCTCGCCTACGCGGACGAGAACATTGGCCCCATGATGAAGAAGGCCATGGGCTGGAACTTCGTACCGGACAAGCTCGGCGAAAGTGTGATGAGTGAAATCGTTGACCGCGTCGTCTCGGGAAAGATCAAGGCGGTCATCGGCAAAACCGTTTCGTTCGAACAGTTGCCACAGGCCCTCGAAGACATGCGGGCGCGCAAAACCGTGGGACGTACCATCGTCACGCTGGAGTCGGCGGTGGACAGTTGACGTGGGCAATTGGCCGTGAACAGCGGGCCGAGCCTCACGCCATACCCCACTAGCGATTCTGCAAAAACTCCGTCTTCTTGACGCTCATCAATTCAGCAAGAAAGCGGTATGCCGAGTAGGGCCACAGCGTAAAGTTTCGGTCGTGCGCGTCGGTGTACCACGCGTTGCATCCGCCGCTAAACACCATCCCCTTCATGTCGCGCTGCAGTCGCGCATTGTATTTCGCGACGAAGTCAGGAGCGGGGTCGAGGTGCGACATGTTTTCGCGCTCCATCAACTTCAGGCACTTCAAGATGTACTGCACTTGAGATTCGATCATGATCAGGGCCGAAGTGTGGCCGGTTGCACTGTTCGGTCCCAGCAGTAAGAAAAAATTGGGGAAGCCCGGGACCATGATCGTGCGAAAGGTTTCGATCTTATCCTTCCAGACGTCGCGCAGCGTGCGGCCGTCACGACCCTCGATGTTGACGTAGTCCGTGATGTCGAAGGGGCAAAAGCCCGTGGCTTCGATAATAGTATCGAGCTCATGCAACGTACCTGACGCGTCGCGAATGCCGCCGGGCTCCACATGGTCGATGGCTTCGGTTACGAGATGAACGTTGTCGCGATTAAATGTCGACCAGTAATCGTCTGCAATGCAGCGTCTCTTGCAGCCCGGCGTGTAGTCGGGGGTAAGCTTCTCGCGCAATTCGGGATCGCTCACCGACTCTTCGAGATGGTCGAGCCCCACTTTCTTCAGGCGGCCTGATAGGAAGCTATTGCGGCGGAGCGACAGAACACCGAGCAAATCCATGAGTGCGAACAGGAACCAACGGTAAAGGCGCATGAGTGGCGGGAAGCTGTTGAATAGCGATCGGCGACTGTCCGGGATGTCACTTGCGACACGCGGGAACACCCACGCTGCGGACCGCTGAAACACGGTCACCTGCTTCACATTATCGGCGATGGCCGGAAGTACTTGTACGGCACTCGCGCCGGTCCCGATGATTCCGACTCGGCGCCCCTTCAAGTCGTGTTCATGATCCCACTGGGCGGTGTGAAACTTGGCGCCTTCGAAGGTATTGAGCCCTTCGATGTCTGCATGGTTGGGGAGATGCAGCCCGCCAAGACCGCTGACCACGATGTCGGCGGTGAGCGTCGGGCCGCCCGCAACATCAACCGTCCAACACCCGTCGGCGAATTTCACGTTTTCTACCGCGGAGCCAAAGCGAAGATGAGGCTTGAGGTCGTGCTTCTGCGAAACCTCTTCGCAGTACCCCCAGATCTCGCCTCCACTCGAATAGGAATGGCTCCAATTCGGGTTGAGGTCAAAGGAAAACGAGTAGAGATGCGACGGAACGTCGCACGCCACACCCGGATAGGTGTTTTCGCGCCAAGTTCCGCCGACCGAATCGGCTTTCTCAAGAATCACGAAGTCGTTGACCCCGGCTTTCTTCAACTGGACACCCATGCAGATGCCACTCATACCTGCACCGAGAACTGCGACGCGAAAATGCTGTGTCATGCCTAAATCACCTTCATCAAGGACGCTTGCGAGCCGCGCAGCGTAGCGAAGACAAGCCCAGAGATGTGACAGCGGACTCAGAACGCGGCTGGCCCGGTTTCGGGCCGCTCGATCGGTTGTTCGGCAAAGCCAATCGCCTGGGTTCGAAAATGGACGAAATTCGCTTCCATCTCGATTGTGAATCTGCAACGAGCTTGGTTCGCCATTGCACTCTGTGCCTTGGCACATGAAACATGGCGCAGCGCGGACGGCGTAGGGATCAAGGACCTCGGCCGGCTCCCCCAAGGCGCGCCCGCCGACCTGTTAATATTCCGAGAAGACTCGACCAAGAGCCTTCAAGATTTTACGACCCTTGAAGCGGTCGTCTCGCGCGGCAAGCTATGCCGACAGCGGGACTTGCTTGAAAGTCTCGAAGCCTGGCGGGCGTTCTACGAAAACTCGGTCGTCGACTTCGTCGCACAGGCCGTCGCGAAGCAGAAGATGAAAGCGCCGATGAAGAGCGACTCGTTCTTGTGACCGTCGCGTTGGGAGAAGAAGAATGCCCGTTCGAATCGTATTGATCGGCGCCGGCAGCGCACAATTTGGCTTCGACATGCTGGGCGATATCTTCCAGAGCCCCGTCCTGCGCGATTGCCACGTCGTGCTTCACGACATCAACGCCGACTCGCTCGCACGCGTACACAAAGCCGCGAGCGACTACGTCGAAGCCCATAAGCTTAACGTCACACTTTCGTCCACCACGTCGCGACCCGATGCGCTCGCGGGAGCGACGTTTTGCGTGATCGCGATCGAAGTGGGGGATCGGTTCGCACTTTGGGAGCAAGATCAAGCGATCCCTCGGCAGTTCGGTTTCCGACAAGTGTTCGGCGAGAACGGCGGACCGGGTGGGCTGTTTCATTCACTGAGAGTCATCAAGCCGATCCTCGACATCTGCGCCGACATCGCGAAAATTTGCCCCGAGGCTTGGGTCTTCAACTACAGCAACCCGATGAGCCGAATCTGCACAACCGTGCATCGCGCTTTCCCCGAGCTTCGCTTTACGGGGTTGTGTCACGAGATCGTTTCGCTCTATCAACATCTCCCACACATCTTGGACACGCCGATGTCCAACATCGCGTTCCGCGCAGGCGGCCTCAATCACTTCAGCGTGCTCGTCGAGGCGCAGTATAAAGACTCGGGCCACGACGCATACCCGGACGTTCTCGCGAAAGCCGCGGACTACTTCGAGAATCTTCCCGACATGGGAAGCATCCTCAAGCAGCTCTTCGCATCTCACGCGGGCTCGACTCCGTTCAGTGAGGCCGCGTTGCGCGAAGGCGCCGCGCCGTGGGCAGAACGCGGTGCGTTCCGCGTGCTGCTCGAAAAATTTCACTGCCTCCCGATCACGACGGACAGTCATATCGGTGAGTACTTGCAGTGGGGCAATGCAGTTTCAGATCACAAAGCTGTGCTCGACTTCTACACCTACTACAAGAAGTGGACCCTACGCGGCGATCCGGAAATTCGAGAAACGCGAACCGAACGCATGGTGAAGATTGCGGAAGGCATCTTGACGGGGCAACGCTACGAAGAGGCGGCGGTCAACCTTCCGAACAAGGGCTATATCAAGCAGCTTCCCGACTTCATGGTTGTCGAAGTCCCGGCGTGGATCGACAGCAAGGGCGTCGAGGGCATTCGACTCGACGCAATGCCTCAGGGATTCGCGGGCTTACTTTCGAACCAAGTCGGTGTGCACGACCTGACGGCAGAAGCGGTCATCCAAGGATCGAAAGACCTCGTCGTGCAGGCCCTTCTTGTCGACCCTGTAGTGGACAAGGTCGACAGCGTGGTGACGTTGGTAGACGTCATGGTCGAGTTGCAGGCCGAATACCTGGGCTACCTAAGCTAGAAGTCTGCTCGCTCAGACACTGCGAGAGATACGGCAGGTGATCGACGCCGAAGAACATCTCGTCGCCGACGAAGAACGTAGGCGCGCCAAAAGCACCTCGGGCAACGGCTTCGTCGGTCGTCGCGCGGAGTTCGGCCTTTACGTCGTCGTCGCCCGAACGTGCAAATAGCTTTTCTGCATCGAGGCCCGCGGCGCGAATCATTTCAGCCTGGACCTCGACATCACCCAGATTCAGCCCTTCTTGCCACAAGCCGGCGAATGCGGCGGCGTGATATGCCTCAAAAACGCCTTCGTGTTTCGCGGCAACCGCAAGACGCATGAGTCCCATGCTGTTGATCGGAAAGTGTGGATTCATGACAATGGGCACACCGTGGAGCGCTGACGTTCGGCGCAGCGAGCCGCCACCGTAGTTGCGTTTGGCTTCGATGGTTTCAAAAATTGGCGATTGGTTTCCGGTCGCCTTAAACACGCCGCCGAGCAACATTGGCCGATAGACAAGCTCTGCACCGGCCGACTTCGCAAAACCCTCAATGACACCGTTGGCGAGATGGCTGTATGGGCTTCCATAGTCAAAAAAGAATTCGAGGGTAGACACGATGGCTTCTCTCCCTAAGGACCGGGCGCGGTGCCGATGAAGGCGAGACGAAACCACGCCGCAAGACGAAATGCAATCAAGGGACGAGACGCGAGGACCGCCTCCCAAAACGGTTCTTAAGTCCCGAAGCGCTTCACGACGCCCAAGCGCCGTTGGCGTAGCTGCTCGACGCGTTCTTCCCGGCTCATTCGCTTCGCGTTCTCCGGAAGCCTCTCCTCCAATTGCGAAACCGGGAATTGTTCCACTTGGGGACGCGGGTAGTCATCGGCACCGATCCATCGGAACGTCACGTATCCCTCGTCATGCCCACTCGGGTCAAGCCAATTGGGAAGCCCAGGGTCTTGGTGACTCACGACGACAAGCAATGAACCGTCCTGTTCGAGTTCTGCGTGGTGCATGTTCAAACTGCACAACCGGTAGCGGTAGTCCATCGTCTCCCACCAATAGCTACCGAATTCAACCGCCCAATACGCGGCGTTGGGTGGTGTGACGCGGATCGTTACGGCCTCGTCGCGAGGAACTTGCCAATAACAGATCAGGGGCGCGCCCCCCGGCGTGAAGTCGATCTTGTTGGACTCGAGTTCGCCATAGGCAATGAACTCGTTTCGTCGCGCCTTCCATTTGTCGAGCATGTCGGCCCAGTACTCGACGGAAGTATGAACCCAACGCGCGGAGTCATGCAGACCTTTTGCGAGACGTTCCGCTGTGAGCGGTGCGGGGGCGCCGCTTGCGCCTTCGCGTTCAATCGTCGCAACCATCGGTTCTTCGGTGTTCCAGTCGGCGAAGAACTGGCGAAAGGTGAGTCGGTACGTCGCGGGAGTCGACTGAATCCAGTTGCCCGGGTGCTCGTTGGGGCTCACGACGAGTTCAAAGCTTCCGTCTTCTTCAATGTGCAGTTGATCGTCGATCAAGGTGCCCACGACTTGCCCACCCCAAGGCGTGTTGCCGTTCTCCAGCACTGTCACCGCGAAGTACTTCGCAGTACCGCGGTTCCCCCGTACGCGATACGTATCCGTTCCGTTGACCGGACCTCCCAGATACAGCGCGTCCGTGTTGTCGCCGCCTTGTTTACGAATAGGATCGAAGTAGTGAAGCAGTTCGGGGTATTCCGGGTCTGCGTTGTCGAGTTCGAGTTGCAATGCCAAGCCGATATTACGCGCGAGCTGTCGCATGCCCACCGCACGACTCACTGCGTTTTTAGGGGCGCCATCTCGAAACACGAGGTCGCCTGCTCGCTTCAGTTCGTCACAGAAGTCGTGCCAACTTGACCGCAAGATTTCGTCGTCGGTTCCATCTCCGAACATTGGCTTCTACCTCATCGGGGCAACAGTGGTGGAAACGATCTGATCAATTTCCGCTTCCACTACTTTTTTGGTGTATGCACGCGGGCTGTGGAGAATCGTGCAACTCAGGCCGGTCGCGGCAAACAGGACGTGGCGTGCGGCCGACGTCACCGAGCCGTGCGACGACAACTCGCCGATCTCTCGAGCGTCATTTAAGTCGCCCGCGAAGTGCGCGATCGCGTCTCGAGTTCGGGCAGCCTGTTGTTTCTGCAAGTCGGGATCGATTGCCGCGATTCCCCAGAACACGAGCCGCACTTTCCATTCGGCACGTAAAGACGCGCTATTGGGAATGGTTGCCCCCAGACGCGCACGCAGGGCGGCAAGCCCGCGCTTCCCTTTGGTGGCGATGGCCGCTCGCTCAAAGTACTGCTCATTCGCCCAGGCGAGCGCGGCGGCGATCAACTCGCTCTTGCCGTCGAAGTAATGCTCGACGATGCCCTTCGAGTAGCCGCTCGCATTTGCGATCTCGCGAACCGTCGCGGATTCCAACCCGCCCCTCGCGATTAAATTCGCGGCCGTCTCGGCGATCTCAGCGCGGCGCTGTTCATGGTCGACGATCTTGGGCATTGCGGCTTTCCGGAATTCCTTCCCAGGTCCCGGCAACACATTTGACGCATTGCCAGGCGCGATATCGTTTCATAGACTTTCGACATTCTAGGACGCGCGTCCCAAATAAACAATGCTCTGCGAACTGGCCCAACGGAACCTCATATGAGCGAGCCTCCAACAGAAAGCCTCGATGGGAATGTTGATCGACGGTCAAGCTGGACCGCACCCGCGCGTCCTCCGTGGCTCGCCGCTCTAAATGACGAAGGCAAACACCTCGACATGAAGACCGTCGTGCCTCTCGACAAGGACTCATTGATCGAGGCCGCGTGTTTAAATGCAGGGCTCAGTGATTTTGGTGAGGACCATTGGCGTACCCCTTTCGAAGCCTTGTGTCGCGACATCGATGGGCCCGCCGAACTTACCTTGATGGGTAGGTTGATGACCCGTAGCGATCTCTTGATCTGGTTGACGAATCGCCTGCAGATCAGGGCGCTGCTCAAAGAACATCCGGAAATTCGCGATCAAGAGATCGAAAGCCCGATGTTCATCGTTGGACTTCCGCGCTCGGGGACCTCAATTCTATTCGAGTTGCTTTCGCTCGACCCCGCCGGCGGAGTGCCCGAGACCTGGGAGGCCATGTTCCCCTGCCCTCCGCCCACAGCGGAGACCTATGACAGCGACCCGCGGATCGCACGTGCGCACAAGTTGTCGACCCAATGGAACCGCGTCGTCCCCGAGTTCGCGACGATGCACGAGATGGGCGGCCGGATCCCCGCCGAATGTGGCCTCATCATGGCGAACAGCTTCATCAGCGATCATGTCGCCTCGCTTCACCAAGCGCCCGAATATTCGAGCCTCTATTACGCCGCCGACATGCGTCCCGCCTACGCGGACCACAAGACGATCCTTCAGATCTTGCAGTGGAAAAACCCGCGACAACACTGGCTGCTAAAAGCCCCTGCACATCAGACCCATCTCGCCACGTTGCTCGATACCTATCCGGACGCCCGCATTATCCAGACCCATCGCGACCCGATTAAATGCATGGCGTCAACGACCAGCCTGATGGGCTGCCTCTATTACATGCGCAGTGACTTGCCCTTCGATTCCGATGCGTTCGAAGACATCATCAAAGGGGAGCCCACCGCGCAGCGCCTCGAATTTGTGATGTCGCAACGGAAAAGCGGTGTCATCCCCAAAGATCGCATGTGCGACTCCCGCTTTCAGGACTTGATGGACGACCCCATCGGTTGCGTGCGGAACATATACGACCACTTTGAAATGACGCTCAGCGAAGACGCCCAGACCCGCATGACTGAATACCTCGCAAACAAACCCAAAGACAAATTCGGCGTCCACAAATATACAGTCGACGACAACGAGCTCTCCGAGCGGGCGTTCTTCCGCAAGTACCAAGAAGCGTATCGCGTGCCCAACGAGATCTAAGGTTGGCGCGAACCATCAATCGGTTTCTACATATTCAGCAGCGGAGGAGAAGTCATGGATTTAGGTCTTGCCGGCAAGGTTGCAATCATCACCGGCGGTAGCGGAGGCATCGGTCGAGGTCTCGTGTTGGAATTTGCGCGAGAGGGTATTCACGTCGTAAGCGCGTCCCGAGATGTCAAAACTGGAAACAAAATCGCCGTCGAAGCCAAACGCCAGGGGCTTTCGGGCACTGTGCTTCCGATCGCAACCGACATCACCAAGCGCCAAAGCGTGGACGCCATGGTGGCGCAATGTCGCGATCAACTCGGCCCGGTCGATGTGTTGGTGAACAACGCCGGCGGCGTCGCGCATCCGGCGGCCTTCGAAGAACTCGACGACGAAGCGCGACGTTGGGAAATTGCCCTCAATGTCGATGGCGTTGTGAACTGCTGCCAAGCTGTTTCGGAAGACATGCTTGGACGCAACACCGGCTCGATCATCAATATTTCGAGTAACTCGTCGCTGCTAGGCGAAGCCGCGATGAACGTCGTGCACTACGGCGGCCTCAAGGGCTTCGTGAACTCGTTCACCAAAGCGCTCGCATGGGAATGGGCAAAACGCGGCGTACGTGTAAACAACATCTGCCCAGGTTGGATCGTCCCAGAAGACGCAGACACGGTTGGTGAGGGAAGCTTCTGGAATCGATTCGGCTTCGAAACGATGGGACGGCCAGACGACATGGCCAAACAACTGGAGGACGGCACGCTCTACAACATGAGCGGTCTCCCGATCCCGCGCCTGGGCAGGCCAGAAGACATCGCGAACCTTGCTCTCTTCTTGTCCTCGGATGCAGCGAGCTACATCACCGGGCAGATGGTTAGTGTGAGCGGTGGCGCATACATGGCGTAGCGTCTTGGGCGCGAAGATCATTGCAACGGAAATCGAAAAAGACAGCCCGCTGTCTTCGTGCTCGATCTCGTAATCGATCTCGCCTCGAATTGCGTATAGGGTTCCCGAGTGTGAACGACGACCTCTCGAAAAATGATGCGCCAACGTACCTACAGCAGAAGACCGCCCAAGCGGGTTGGGCGCTCATGCTCGGCTCAATGGGATTTTGGGCATTGGTGCTCGTGGTGCCCTTTCTCCCGTATTCGAACGGCGCGCGAGTCACCGCGGTCGGGGCACTCCTGGTTCTCGCGGAGATCACGTTTTGGGTCGGCGCGCTGATGGCTGGCCCCGACGCGGCGCGCCGGATAAAGACATGGTGGCGCGGGTCGCAAGATGCTTCACGACCTTCGATCGTCGAGCCGGATGCTCACGCGATTCACACCGGTCACGACGTTCACCGGCGTCACGACGTTCAAGTACGCACGAAACCCTCGTAACCGTTCGCCACCACTTCTTCGCATTTGGCGACATATGTCGGGAAGCCGATATAGGGCATGAAGACCCGAGGTTTATTCGGAACGTTGGCACCGAGGTACCAGGAGTTGCAGCTGGGGTAGAGCGTGAGGCTTGCAACGTCGTTTACGTGATCTACCCACTCGTCTTCGGCACTGATTGTGGCTTCGATCTGCTGAAGACTCGCGTCGCGCATGTCGACGATGCAGGCGACGATCCAGTCCACGTGCTGTTCGATCGCAGGCACCATGTTGGCCAACACCGAGGGGCTTCCCGGGCCTGTCACCGTAAACAAGTTGGGAAAGCCAACCGTCATGAGACCCAAATACGTTCGCGGACCGGCGCTCCATTTATCAGCGAGGGTAAGCCCATTGCGACCGCGGATGTCAATCCCGAGGAGTGCGCCCGTCATGGCGTCAAACCCGGTCGCAAACACGATCGTGTCGAGTTCGAAGTCGGCGTCGCGGGTTCGCAAACCGTTGGGCGTCAACTCCTGAAGCGGCGCCTTTCGAACGTCCACAAGGTCGACGTTGTCGCGATTGTAGGTTTCGAAATACCCGGAGTCCGCACAAAGTCTCTTACAGCCTAGGACTTGGTCGGGGATCAGCATCTCGGCTGTCACCGGATCCGTCACCGTCTCGCGAATTTTCCGTTGCACAAATTGCGCAGCGGTGTCGTTCGCGTTGGCATCGAACATGAGGTCAGCGTACGACGCAAGGAACGTAAGTCCGCCGCTGTTCCACCATTTTTCGTAGTGCACTTCGCGCTCATCGGGCGAAGCAAGAAGTGCTGATTCTTCGCGTCCTTCAACGTCAGCAAAGGCACCAAAGGGCATTTCTTTGTTGCGCGCGCGAAAGCCAACGTAGTCACCTTTGACTTTCGCTTGCACTGCGGGGTCGAGCGGGGCGTTATGTGCGGGCACCGAATAGTTGGCCGTCCGCTGAAACACGGTCAGGTGACCTGCTTGTTCGGCGATGATCGGGATCGATTGAATGGCAGAAGACCCCGTTCCAATCACGCCAACTCGCTTTCCCGTAAAATCAACACCATCATGAGGCCACTGACCGGTGTGCACCCAATTGCCTTCGAAAGAGTCAAGGCCAGGAACATCGGGTGTATTCGTCGACGACAAACAACCGGTCGCCATGATGCAGAATTGTGCGGAGAGAAGGTCGCCCGCACTTGTATCAACCAACCAGCGCCCACTCTCTTCGTCGAGGACTGCACGCACGACGCTGGTTTCGAATTGAATGTCCCGCTTCAGATCCAAGCGGTCTGCCACGTGGTTGATGTACGCAAGGATCTCGGGCTGCGACGCGTAGCGCTCAGTCCATTCCCAGTCTTGTTGGAGATCTTCGTCGAACTGGTAGGAGTACTCCATGCTCTCGATGTCGCAGCGTGCTCCGGGATAGCGATTCCAATACCAAGTACCGCCGACGCCGGTCCCCTTTTCGAAAACACGAACCGACACACCCGCGCCGCGCAGGCGATGAAGCATGTAACAGCCCGCAAAGCCAGCACCGACCACCACCGCATCTACCTGCTCGCGTATTTGATTCGCTCCACTCATGCAGCCTCCTCCGAAGTCCCGAGACATTAGCGCGACCCCGCCGTGCAGCGCGTGCGGCGCTACTTCGTTTTCTTGCTCGCGGTCTTGATGTCATCACCGAGGGTCGCAGCGCCGCCTTGCATGAGTGCCTGCATGTGCGGACCCGCTTGCAAGTCGCCACCGATCCGAATAATTGACCGGGCGCCCTGCACTTCTTGAGCGGCCCGTACGAATCGCTTGTTCACCGTGACCACCGCGGGCGGGGTCTGCGCGATTCGACTCGCGATTTCCAGCACGCGAGCTTCGAGTTCGTCGGGTGCAAAAGCTTGATTGATAAGCCCGACGGATGCAGCTTCGTCCCCTGAATACACACGTCCAGTGAGATGAAGTTCCATCGCATGTCTCGACTGAAGCATCGCGGGAAACCACGGGAAGTCGGGAAGCCCAGCGAACTGCAGCACGGGATGAGAAAATTTTGCTTCAGTCGACCCGTAAGCGAGATCGCAAGCCCCCACCAATTCGAGGCCTCCCGCCATCGCGTACCCATGAACCAAAGCAATGACCGGCTTCGCGAGATCCCAGATCGACATCCAACCTTCGCTCACGTGCCGTGCCCACTGCATCCCAACGTTCGACGTGTGATAGGGCTGGTCGGCATTGAGATCTGACTTGAGATCGTACCCCGAAGAAAAACAAGAACCCGCGCCGCGCAGGATCGACACGCGCACGTCGTCGTCATTGTCCGCGGCTTGGAGCACTTCAAGCAGTTCTCCGCGCATCGTGTTGTTGATGGCGTTGCGCTTGTCCGGGCGATTGAGTGTGATGAAGCGAACGCCCGAAGCGGGCTCGCTGACTTCGATGGCTTGGTACGTCATAAACTGATCCTCCGAAGAGGCCACCCTGCCAAGAAACCGACGTCCGATCAAGTCCCCGGAAGCGTGCTCAAACTCAGGACTCGAAGGCGCGCGATCCATCGATCGATGCGGGAAGCATCCACACACCCCGCAAACTCCAACGAGCAAGGAATGGATCGCTTTTGTCCAGCGTCTCGCAGCCCGTCGTCATCGCGATGGGCGCGACCGCGATGGCGATTCGTATGTGGAAACCACGCGGCAACAAGCAGCAATATCCCCGTCAAGTCTGCAATTGACTTGACCGGGGGCGGTCGTCTTACTTGGGCAACCGGGGGGGGAAGGTGCGCGCGATTACGAACTCACTAACATGTTTTATGAAGGCACGCGCAATACGATCCCAAGACTGATTCGTGCATCGGCAACTTCATCGCATGCAAATCGCGAATCATCAAGTGCTTAACAAATTGGACATGGAGCGATTACAATGAGCCTGACGTCGGACGACCTTGTACTGTGCGCCGGGACATTGCAGTCAACACCGATCCTCGATCGCATCGACGCGATTCTTGCGGCGGGCTTTCAAGGCACTTCGTCTTTCACGACCGACGTGCAGCAAGCCGAAGCCGCTGGCGTGTCGCCCAAAGAACTTGGCAAGCGCCTCGCTGACGCTGGACTCGGTGTTGCGGAGATGGACATGGTGTCCAACTGGTTTCCAAGCGCGACCCAGGGACCCGGCCTCCTTGGCTTTACGAATGAGCAAGCCTTCGACTATGCCGAAGCGCTCCATGCGCGTTCGGTCACGGCCGTCGTCTTTGCGGCCGCACCTTCACAAGATGAACTCATCGACTCTTTCGCAGCCCTATGCGACCACGCTGCGGAACGCGGCTTGCTTGTCCACCTCGAGTTCATCCCGTTTTCGCCGGTACGCACTGTTGGTGACGCACTCGCGATCGTCGAAGCCGCAAATCGTCCCAATGGCGGCATCATGCTCGATGCATGGCACTTGTACCGTTCGGGCGGAACCGCCAGCGATGTTCAGGCCGCAGCCAAACACATCCTTGGCGTTCAACTCGACGATGCACCTGTTGAGCCCGAAAAAAACCTGGTCGCTGAAACGACGCAGCGGCGACTGCTTCCGGGACAAGGAGATGCCGATGTCCCCGCGATCATTCGTGCGCTCCGAAGTGGTGGATCGACCGCGCCGCTTGGCGTCGAAGTATTTTCCGAAACATTGGCGGCGCTTCCGCCCGAAGAGGTGGCCCGTCAAGCCTTCGCCGCGGCAAAAGACTGCATCAAGAAGAGCCTCTAACGCCCGGGCTGATACTCGAGCACATACTCCGCGACAAGTTCAGGGCTTTCCATCGGGATGAAGTGCGTTCGGTCCGACAGAAAGACTTCTTCGCCATGGCGAAACTCGCGGGCAAGCCCAGGCCAAGTAGGCGATGCACTGAAATCCATAATGCCTCGGTCTTCCGGAGGCCGCTTCGCGCGAATCACCATGACGGGAACGTCGATCGCGCGAACACTCGTATAGATCTCACGGTTCGAACGACTGGTCATGTATACGCTTGCTTCGCTCTCGGGCGAGCAAGCGAGCACGAAGCCATCGCCGTCACTGGCGGGGACCAGTCCGAATTCGCAGTAGCGCTGCAAGGCATCGGGGTGAAAGCCGGCATACGGTGGGCGGTCCTTAAAGCGTTCGATCATGGCGTGAACCGAAGCGAAGCGGTTCTTCCGTCGGGCGGTTGGGTGCGGTTCTCCGTCTACCGTGTTGGTGTTCCAACCTGTGGTCTCATATTCCTCTGGATCCTGGATCACCGGATCGATCAACAACAACCGCGCGAACGCCGACGGTCGCAGTGCGGCTGCATCAACGCTCGCGTGTGCGCCCATCGAATGTCCGACTCCGATCGCACCCGCGAGTTCGAAGTGATCGATCACCCCAGCAAGGTCGCGTCCGACTTCTTTCCAATCGACGATCGGCGCCTTTTCGCTCCGTCCATGCGCGCGCTGATCAACGGCGATCACGTGGCGGTCTCCAAGAAGCCCGATCACCGGGTCCCACACCCGGGCATGAAACCCCGTGGCATGGGTCATCAATATTGTTGGCAGCGTTCCGCGTGATTCGACTCCCCATTCGAAGCACGCGATCTCAATGCCGTTCGCGTTGATTCTGTGGAGCGTCGGTTCTGTGTCCGGGAGGTTCGAAGCCATTGGGCTGCGAGGATTCAATGTTGGGCTTGGGAGCGCAAGTGGCTCGCTCGTTTCTGCCACCAATAAACGCCCACGACCGCGCTGCGTTTGTTGCGCGCGTACGCCCACCAGCAAAGAGATGCATCGGTCTTGCCTTCGTCGCTTTTCCCACCGGCGAACGGACCCAACCTTCGCGCAGGAGACCCGCCTGTGGGTTCGATCGCGACAACCTCGGCGCCAAGTTCCGCGAGCATCCAACCTGCGACGTAGCCGCGTTCGTCGCAAAGATCTAAAACTCGCACTCCGTTCAGCATGGCGGTCCCTTTGCTCGAAAGGTCGGTCTCTATAGCGTTAGCGGCAACTCTAGATATTCGTTGTAGATGAAGTCTCGATGTTCGAGCAGCGATGAATCGAGCGCCTTCGCGGTGTCGTCGTCCATCGCTTCGAAGCCTGGACGCATCGCATCGGGGAGCGGGCACTGGTCAGGCGGCAACGGCTTAAAGAGCGCGATGAATGCAGCGAAGTAAATATCGGCGGCCGTCAGCGAACTTCCAACTAGAAACCGACTTCCTTCCTGCTTCTGAGCATCCAATCGACCAGTCAACATATTCAACAACCCGATCACACGGCCCTGGATCGCATCGCCCTCTTCTGCGCGATAGCCGTACTTGTTGCCGAGGTATTCTGCGATGCCAGCCGGAAAGCCGGGTTGTCCATTGAGCCCAGCGTGAACACCTTGCAGCCGGCGAATCCAACCTAGGCCGCCTTCGCCACAGATTTCGTGAGACAGCCCGAGCACCAGGGCGCGCTCCGCCGCATCGGCCGGTAGCAGCGCGGGGGTCGGTGACAAACGTTCTGCAAGCAACAAGATCTCGGCCCAGCCGGCGCGCGGCTTTTCGTCGTTGTACACCGCAACCGGCCCGGTGCGTTCGCCCGACCATTCGGTCAGTGCGCTATTGGCTTGGTCGAGTTTCACGGCCATCCACGGGATCTGTTTCACGTGCAAGATGCCCTTTGCCGCTTCTCCCCACGGCGATGGCACGCCGGTCACAACAACCATCCGCAGGCCGTCCGCGTCCTTGGCGGTTTGAAAGTCGACGTAGTTCACGGGCATTGATCCACTCCTATTCCTGTCGTGTTCGCGGCGAACCGCGGGGCGCATGATTTTTCGCGGGTCGTGCAACATAGCGGAGAATGCGGCGAGGCCACGGAGCACAAAATGCAATCGAACCCGAATCCACGCGTCTACATACAAGATTTTGGGAAGGTCTATTCGTGTCTTCAATTGCCAGGTGGGCCACGCCCCTTCGCGGCCACCGTCCAGCTTGCACAAAAGAACCGAAGCGGCACAGTATCCCCCTGCGGCAAAAAGAGGAGAGCGGCATGGAAGTTGTACAACTCGCGGGTTCATTGGGCGCCGAAATCACAGGCATCAAACTCGGCGATGTAAACGAAACGTCCGCGGACGAAATCAAGGCGCTCCTCACCGAACATCTGGTCCTCTTCTTCCCCGAACAATTCCTCGACCCCAAAACCCACGTCGCCTTTGCGCGGCACTTCGGAAAACTCGAGGGACACCCCAACTTGACGAACCCCTTTATCGACGCCCCCGAGATTTTCGAACTGGCTGCGACGCGCGGCGGGATCGCAGACGAATGGCATAGCGACCTGACCTTCCAAGCCGAGCCTTCAATCTTCGCCATCCTCAACATGGTTCGCTGCCCGCAAGTCGGCGGCGACACGATCTGGGCCAACATGTACAAGGCGTTCGATGAACTAAGCGAGCCCTTGCAAGACCTGTGTCTCGGCTTGACCGCCCTGCACGACGCGGACCCGCATGGCAAGTCTGAAACCATGACCACCCATCCGGTTGTCCGAGTTCACCCGGAGACCGGCCGCAAGTCGCTCTTTGTCAACGAGCACTTTACCCGACGCATCGTGGAACTCAGCCACGACGAAAGCAACATGTTGCTGGGCTATCTCACGAAATGGGTCTCGAACCCGCGCTTTACGGTTCGGTACAACTGGACCGAAGGCACGATCGCGATGTGGGACAACCGGTGTACACAGCACTACGTCATCAACGACTTCGAAGAAGAACGTATTATTCAGCGCGCCACCGTGATGGGCGATCAGCCCCAGGCCGCGGAACCGCCCCGCTGGAGGCCATACCTGCGCAGTGTGAAACATGGCGCCTCAAGTCGTCTTGACCGGCAGCTCAACACCTTCTTGGGCCTCAACCCGCAGATGCTCGAGACCAACCGCAAGTAGCTGCAGCCGCGCGCAACATCAAAGTTACACCCACGATGTCAAGACAGACCCGGTCGGCACCCCCGTGCCCGCCGACCTTGGGTATGATCTTGGCCGCGCCGCCACATTTTTCCAGCAAGGAATCACCCCGCATGACGAATGTCTTGAACGAGATGGACCGCTACCTGCTCATCACCTCGGACTCCCACGCGGGACCTGAGCATCGCACGTACGGCAACTACCTCGAGCAAAAGTGGCAAGGCGACTTTAACGATTGGGCTAAGGAAGTCGACGAATGGATCGTGCAGATGCGAACCGTGATGGGTCCGCGAAGCATCGCAGTCAACGGCGACCCAGAAGTCGACGGCGGACGCAACTGGGACAGCGCGCGTAGACTCGCGGAGACCGAAGCCGATGGCGTCGTCGCCGAAGTGATTTTCTCCAACACCTCTCCGCCGTTTTCCCCGCGCCTGTTCACCGAATTTGGCGAGCCGGAGATCGGCCGTGACTTCGATCGACGATGGGCCGGCATTCAGGCACACAACCGTTGGCTTGCCGACTTCTGTTCCGAAGCCCCTGGACGTCGAGCCGGGATCGTTCAGATCTACCTGCCCAACGTCGAAGATTCGGTCAAAGAGATTCGCTGGGCGAAAGAAAACGGTCTTACTGGCGGCGTACTTCTACCCGGTGCCCCTCCCGGCTCGGGCGTTCCACCGCTCTATGCACCCGAATACGAACCGATCTGGAACGCGTGCGACGAACTCGACATGCCGCTCAATCATCACGCCGGCGCTGCGGTTCCCCACTTCGGCCAGTACATGCCTGAATCCCTCACGATGTACATGTTAGAAGTTAAATGGTGGGCGCATCGCGCACTCTGGCATCTCATGTTTAGCGGCGTGTTCGAACGACATCCGTCTTTGCAGTTCGTCTTAACCGAAGTCGGCGCGGGTTGGGCACCGGAAGTTCTTCGCGAGCTCAACCACTTCTACAACCAGATGAAGAACGAAACCGAAACTTCGGAACACATCTTCGGCGGCCCCGCCGTTTCGAAGTTGTCGCTGACGCCGACCGAATACTTCGAACGCCAAGTTCATCTCGGTGCGAGCTTCCTCGCTCCACTCGATTGCGAAAATCGACACGAAATTGGAGTCCACAAGCTAATGTGGGGCAGCGACTACCCCCACACTGAAGGCTCCTATCCCTTTAGCCGCGAACATCTTCGCCTGACGTTGGCCGGCGTTCCTGAAGAGGAAGTGCACATGATGCTCGCAACCAATGCCGCAAAGGTTTACGGCTTCGACATCGACGCGCTCGCGAAGATCGCGGCCAAAGTGGGCCCAACAAAAGAGGAGATCTCAACGCCTCTCGACTTGAGCACGCTCCCCAACAAAGCCCGCAAATGCCCAGCCTTCGGCGCTGGAAATCAACGGGGCGCGGCGCTCTAACGCCGCCGGCCGTTCAAACTTCTGGATATTTTTCTGGGGCACGGAAGCCACCGATTTCTTTCGCCATGAGCTTGGCGAACTCGATGCACGTGTAGTCTCGATATTCCCCGCTCACCGCCTGTAATCCAATCGGGAGTCCTTTGCTTGACGGCCCCGTTGGGAACACTGTGCTCGGTAGATACGAAGCAGTCACCACGCCTGCCCAAAACAACTGATCGAGATAGTTCTGATCGGTTCCGTTCACAGGAAGTGTCCGCTCCGCAAACGGGCGATGGTCGTGGGGGAATGCAGGGGTCGACGTCTGTGGACAGATCAAGATATCCCAGTCGTTGAAAAAATCTTGCCAGATGTAACGCAGGCGTTCGCGTTCGTTGTTTGCGGCGAGCCACTCACGATGACTCAAGACGATCGCGCGGTGAGATACGGCCTCATCCGACATGTCCGTCGCGTCGCTGCCGTTTGCGATCATTTGCGACTTGGCGCGCTGCTCGGGGGTGAAGCTCGCGCCGAGGATCGAGTGCAAGGTCGTGAGGTAGGTCGCGTGTTCGCGCGCAACGTCGAAGTCGGGGCGCGCGCGATCGGAAACGGTTGCGCCCAACTTACGCAGCGTATCGCCGAGTTCCAGGGCACGGGCTTCGACCTCGGCGTCGACCGGGCACTTCGCATCGGTGGGCCAGATCGCCACTCGAAACTCTGAGAGCGAATTGCGCGAAGACTTCGGCAAGTTGAGTTGCCATCCCGGTTTATCGAGGGGTTCGGCTCCGGACATCACGCCCATGGCCAATTCGAGGTCTTCAGCACTGCGAGCAAGTGGCCCACACACGGCAATGTCAGTCGGCGCGATCATCCCGGGCAGACCATGACCTTGCGGAGGAACAACACCCCAAGTCGGTTTGTGACCGTAAACACCGCAGAAGTGGGCGGGATTTCGAATCGACCCCCCGATGTCTGAACCGGACTCGAGTCCGGTCAAGCCCGCCGCCAACGCAGCCGAGGCCCCACCCGATGAACCTCCCGGAGTTCGTTCAAGGTCCCAAGGGTTCCCTGTGGTTCCGTAGATCGGGTTATAACTTTGGAAGTCTCCGAGCGCGACCGGAACATTTGTTTTCCCGATGAATACCGCGCCCTCTTCTTTGTACTTGGCCACTGCGTGAGAGTCGCGAGTCGCAATGTTGTCCTTGAAGAGTTCGAAGCCCCAGGTCGTGGGAAGCCCCTCGATGTCGTATGACTCCTTGATCGTCATGGGGAGGCCATGCAAACGACCCTGCGCGTTGCCCGCCGACCTGGCCTCGTCGCTCTTCCGCGCCGCAACACGCGCGCGATCGAAGTCGCGTACGACAACCGCGTTGATCTCTCCATCGTACTTTTCGATTCGTGCGATGAAGTAGTCAACGAGTTCGAGTGAACTGACTTTGCCGTCACGCAGTTGCTGGGTGAGTTCGGAAGCGGACTGGAACGCGAACTGAGCCATGGGGTGACTCCTTCTTATCAATTGAATGAGGGGAGACGACTTTAAAAACGCGAAGCAAAATCATAGCGATACGGTTGGACTTCGCTCGGCCCGAAGATCGTGCGACCGAGACTCATCTCACGCCCACACGCGAGCGCTGAATCACGCCCCACCCTAGTTCGCCGTGTTAAGCTCGTCTGGCCCACGCCACACTTCCACAATCACCCCGGGCGCAAAGGACCCCCTATGTCGGACGCCGTTACGTTTGAATCTTCTGAAGACGTCGCCACCATTCGACTCGACGACGGCAAAGCCAATGCGCTTTCGCCCGCTGTCATTGCGTCCATCAACGGAGCGCTCGACCAAGCCGAAAAGGCTGAACTCGCAGTCCTCATCACCGGCAGGCCCAACCGTTTTAGCGCTGGCTTCGACCTGGGCGTGATGCGCGAAGGGGGGCCCGCTGCCGCCAAGGACATGGTCGTGAGTGGTGCAAAGCTCGCCGTTCGCATCGCCCGGTTTCCCGCACCGGTCGTGATCGCGTCGAACGGACATGCGCTCGCGATGGGCGCTGTTTTGCTAATGGCCGCGGACACTCGCGTTGGCTGTGAAGGTGATTTCAAGATCGGGTTCAACGAAGTCGCCATTGGGATGACGACCCCGATTTTTCTCGCAGAAATGGCGCGCGCTCGTATGCCGGTCACCGAATACCTTTGCAGCATCGTGCAATCGGAAATCTACTCGCCCGATCGCGCAGTGACCGCGGGCTTCTACGACAAACTCGCTAACGCAGACGACCTATTGTCGGTCGGACTCGCCGAAGCGGAACGACTCGCGAAGTTGCCGCGCGGTGCCTACGTCCGAACCCGCGAGATCGCTCGCGGCGCCGCGCTGAATTTTATCGAAGAAACGATGGAAGGCGACATCGCAGCAGGCTTCCCCACGTAGCCTGCGGGGAACGTCGGCTCAGCTTTCGCGCAGACTCGCAAGCGGGCTCATTGAACGCAGGCGCCCTGCTCCCAGACCTCCGAGTACGGCGCTGATCGCGATCGTCGCAAGTGCCAGCAGCGCGAAGTCACGCCACGGCGGGCTAAAGGGAAGCTCAAACACAAAGCGAACGAGCGCCCAACTTGACGCGACGGCGATCAACGACCCCACCGCGGCTGCGAGCGCGCCCAACAGGAAGACTTCGGTTGCGAGGATCTGGCGCAACGTCTTGCTAGACGCACCAAGGGTGCGCAGCAGCAACACTTCGCCTGCACGTTCTTCCCGTGCGCTCACCGTTGCAGCAACCAAGATCATCAGCCCGGTTGCCAGGGTAAACATCGCGAGCAGCCGAATCGCGACGGACATGCGTTGCATCATCGTGTCAACAGCAGCGAGGATCGCGGTCGCGTCCAGCACGCTGACATTCGAAAACTTGCGCACCAGATCGCGTTGGAGTTCCGCCCGGGCAGCAGGTTCCGCAATGCGCGCAAGCAAGACACTCGTTCGCGGTGCTGCCTCGATCATACCTGGCGGGAAGACAACAAAGAAGTTGGTCGCCAGCTTATCCCAATTCACTTCACGCACGTTCGCTACGACGCTTTGTATCGGTACACCCTGAATGTCCCATTCGATCGCATCTCCAACACCGATCCCGAGTGATTGGTGGATGCTTGTATCGATCGAAACGGGAATGGGAGACGCAGTGGCAGCGACGTCGCCCCACCATTCGCCTTCGACCACGGTTTCGGTATCGCGTAGTGTCGCGCTGTAGGTGAGGCGATATTCGCGCTGCAACGCCCATCGAAGCTCTCGGTTGTCAGGTTGGCCATCAAGCCAAATCGAAATTGGCTTCCCTGCAACTGAGCCAATTCGTGCCGAAATCAGCGGCGCGCGATCGGTCACCCATGCATTGCGTTCA
The DNA here is from genome assembly GCA_012960035.1 of Myxococcales bacterium. GTDB lineage: Bacteria > Myxococcota_A > UBA9160 > UBA9160 > UBA4427 > DUBZ01. The sequence continues at coordinate 51,790 of DUBZ01000071.1, forward strand.
AGGAGCAGGGCTTCGACCGCTTCGAGTTGATCGGGCTGGACGTCGAAGAGCACGAGGTTGGGTCTGTCGGAATCGGTGTCGACCGCGATCTGCTGCATCACGTTGACCTGCACCCCGTGAAGGGTCAGAACCAAGAACAGGCCAAAGCCGACGGTCAGCACACTTGCCAAAGTGTGGTTCCGAGGGCGAAAGAGATTCGCGATGCCCTGTCGTAACCAATACGGCGAGCGCTTGAAGGCCCGGCCCCGCAATGATCTCATCGTGAGTTGCGCCGCCAGGCCTAGGGCTGCCAACGCCACGGCGAGTCCGGCGGCAAAGCCGAGCCCAACTTGCACTCTGGGCGCTTGCCAAATCGACACCCCGATCCCACTCATGACCAGGGCGACAAGCAGTGCGGTGCGCCCGCCGAGCGGAATGGGCTCTGCCGAAAAATCGGCACGCAATGCTCGCAGCGGAGGCACGCGCACGAGATCAATGAGCGGCCCTGCCGCGAACAGCAACGTGACCCATAAACCCAACACGACGCCGGTGATGATTGCAGTGGGTTCAACCCCGGATTCAACTTTAACCGGGAGCAATCCGCGCATAAACACAGGAAGCCCCCACTGCATCGCGGTCCCGACGAGCGAACCCGCGAGCCCCGCCAGTGCACCAAGCCCAAGGGCAAGCACACCGAAGACCGCAAAGATGTCGTAGCTGCTCGCACCGAGAGACCGCAACAGCGCAACCGATTCGAGCTTCTCGCGCACAAAGACGCGAATGCCTGCCGCAACACCGACACCGCCCAACGCCAAGGCGGCGAGACCCACGAGTGCGAGGTAACGCGTCAGCACTGCAAAACTTCGATTGAGTTCGTTCTGGTAACCCTTCACGGTCGTAACTTCGAGACGCGCGTCTTCGAGAGGCGCACGGTTCTGTGCGAGCCACTGGGTCAGCGTATCGTGCTGGCCGCTCAAGAAAAGTTGATATTCGACCAAGCTGCCGGGACGAATGAGTTCGGTGCCCGCGAGCCGAGACGATGGAATCAAGACCCGCGGTGCGATCTGCGTTTGCATCCCGATGCTACCGGGCGCTTTCTGGATGGTGCCGGCGATTTCGAATTCGACCTTGCCGATTGCGAGGGTCTCACCGACCGCAGTGTCGAGTTGAATCAAGAGACTTGGGTCTACCAGCGCCCGCGGTACTGCGTCTTCTTCATGAAGGGACGCAAAGCGTTCCGCAGGCTCTGATATCACCGCGCCATAAAGTGGGAAGTTGCTGCTCACCGCTTGGATGTCGACGAGCCGGCTGCGGCCCGATGTTCGGGCCATTGCCATGGACCCGAAGCGCGTGATGCGGGTCGATTTGACCTGGCCGCCCGTTTCAAATTCGAGCAAGCGTTCGACACCCTCGCCTTCGATCGGCGAGCGGCTTTCGAAACGAATGTCGGCGCCAAGCAACTGCTTCGATTGTAGGTCGACTGCCGCTTCCGTCGCCGCACGCAAACCGTGGAGGCCAACCAACGACGCAATGCCAAGCGCCATACAGCTCCCATATAGAAGCATGTGCCTGCGAGACGCACGTGCCTCGCGGCGAATCATCTGCACAACAAAGCGGGTGTTCAAGCCTTTGCCTCTGTCCCGATGGCGGAGCCAGCACCTGCGCGTTGCTCGATGTTTTCGATTCGACCGCTCTTCAGGGTAATGATGCGATTTGTCTGTCGCGCAAGTTCGGTGTCATGGGTAACGATCACGAGGGTCGTCCCCTGCTCACGGTTCAGATCGAACAAAAGTTCAACGACGCCACGCCCGGTTTCCCCGTCAAGGTTCCCGGTCGGCTCGTCAGCGAATAGGATGCGCGGCTCGTTTGCGAATGCGCGCGCAATACCAACCCGCTGCTGCTCGCCCCCCGAAAGTTGCGCGGGGTAGTGGTGCAAACGTTTCGCGAGCCCAACTCGCTCAAGGAGCGAAGTCGCGCGGGCTTGTGCCGCGGCGCGGTCGATCGCGCGATGGGCGGGCAGAAGCTCCAACGGGACAAGCACGTTTTCGAGAGCGGTCAGGGTTGGGATCAGTTGAAAGCTTTGAAACACAAAGCCAATTGCATCGGCGCGTAGTGCCGCACGCGCATCTTCATTGAGGTTCGACAAGTCTGAGCCAGCCAGAGCGACCGAACCTTCCGACGACAAGTCGAGCCCGGCAAGTAGCCCGAGCAAAGTCGTCTTCCCGCTACCGGAAGGGCCAAGGATGCTGACGATCTCGCCTTTCGCGACCTCGATCGAAACGTCGTCGAGCACGGTCAACGGCCCCTCGCCACCCGCACGCGGGTAGCGCTGACTCAGGTTCCGCGCGACGATCATGGACGATGAAGATTCCGACAAAACGTTGGCGCCGACAATACTCGCTGGGCCGCGCCATCGCTCGCAACATGACATTCTTTGCTGCGACGGTCTTCGCGATGATCTTCGTCTTGTTCGCGTCGAATGCGTCGATCGCCGCTGACGATCGGCCGGTGATCCTATTTATCGGCACCAGCCTGACGGCGGGCTACGGCCTCCCATCCCAAGAAGCCTTCCCCTCTCTGATCCAAAAGGAGATCGACGCAGAAGGCTTGAATTTCCGCGTCGTCAACGCGGGCGTGAGCGGAGACACTTCCGCCGGCGGCCTACGGCGCATCGACTGGTTATTGCAGTCCCCCGTTTCGGTGTTGGTACTCGAACTCGGAGCCAATGACATGCTCCGAGGCCTCGACCCCGACGCCATGCGGCAGAACCTGACAAAGATCATCGAGCGCACCCGGGCCACAAACCCGACCGTGAAGCTCTTGGTGGCTGGCCTGCGCGCCGCGCCGAATCTGGGCTCAACTTACATTCAGAAGTTCGAATCGACGTATACGGACCTCGCCAACCAGTACGCTGCACAGCTAATTCCTTTTTTGCTTGAAGACGTCGCCGCGCGGCCGGGTCTCAATCAAGTCGACGGCATCCACCCCACTGCAGAAGGCCACAAGTTGATCGCCAAGCGAGTTTGGGGCGTGTTGCAGGACATGCTGCGGTAAACCGTGGGGCCCCCGCAACTGTGAGCCGCGGGTTCTCGAATTGACTGCGGGGACGTATTGCGCGGGTTGACGAATTCGACAGCACTCCTTCAACGCAGAGCATGCGGGTAGGATCAGCACGATTTCGAAGCGCACCGATTCAACGAAGATTCGCGAGCGGCGAGACATTGCGTGCAATGGTCCGAGTTGGCGCGTGCGAAGCTGCGTCTCGCTGTCTCTCGTCGCGCGGGCGTAAAGTCAAGTGCGCGCGGCGCGCATCAACTCCGCTTACCGAAGCTTGCGAGACGTGCTTCAAGATCGGGAGTCGTTCCTTTGCTATTGGCCCGTTCCCACGCAAGACCCTCTTCGTACGTCATGCGCGAAGCGGCGTCGATCAACGCCTTGCCTTCGCGAAGCGAATGCCATGACTGCTCAACGATGCGCTGCGCCATTTCAAGGGTTGCGGTCTCAAGAGAGGCATCGGACACGCACACATTCGCGAGCCCGAACTCAACAGCTTCGTCTCCGCTCAAGACACGACCGGTGTACATCAGTTCTTTGGCACGCTTCACACCAATGCGGTGCGGCAGTCTCGCCGTCATCCCCCACATCGGCACCATGCCCCAGCCCGCGTGGGTGTCGCAAAACTTCGCCGTGTCACTCGCGACGAGCAAGTCTGCGATCAACGCAAGCTCAAGCGCACCCGTATAACAATGTCCGCGCACACTCGCGATGACGGGCTGCGGCAACCCCTCGAGCAGGTTGATGACATCGGTTCGGTAGTGGAGATGAGGATCCTTATCGCCCGCTTGCAACGACTTGATGTCATTGCCCGAGGAGAAAGACCGCCCCTCGCCGCGCAAGATCACGCAACCGACTTCATCCGTCTGTTGCACAAGCATCTTGGCGTGTGCTTCGAGTTCCTCGAAAACCCCAAGAGAGAGTGCGTTAAGGGCGTCTGGCCTGTTGAGACTAATGGTGCAGATGCCGCCCTCGTCTTTGCGCGTCACCAACACGGCTGAATCAGACAAGGTTCAATCTCCGAAAATATTTTTGAAGCCGTAGCGCGCATGCGGACCGATGTGGATCTGTTCGAGAACACCGATCCCCTTTTGATCGCCACTGGTCGCCATCACAACCTGTTGAATGTGAACGTTGTCGTAAGCGTTCTCATCGACCTCGTCGCACTTCCAGCTTTCGCCGCCAATTGCGAGTTCGCCCTTCCACTTGCCGTGACCCCATTCAGGATGCATGTACCCGATCCCCTTCATGCGGAAACACAAAACCGGGTCGAGGTGAATGTCCTCGCGCTTGCCGTCAAGGGTGTGCAGGGTGATGTCTGCCGAATTGGCGCGACGCGTTCCCGGGATGAAGGTCATGTTGTGTTCACCGCCGGCAAGGAACTGCGTTGCGGGATCTTCGGTGCCGGGGATGTCGCTCACGTCCTTGTAGACGGGACAGATCATTCCATCGAAATGCCACTGCACGCCGTGTTCGTTTTCGAAGAGCCCGAGATGGGTGCAGCGATCTTTCCAGTGCAGTGGCGCCCATAGAAAGAAGACGCCGCCGGGTTCGGTCGGTGGTGCGCCAGGGGGCGCTGGGTCGCCAACGGGGCGCAAGCCCCAGCTGCGATCCTTGGTGCCGAACACCCGGGAAGGATCGATCTTGACTGACTTGCCTTCGTAGCGGATTTCACCTTCCCAATGACCAAACTGATTGAAGCGCGTGGCTTCCATCCGGCCGACACGTCGTCGAGCGAGTTGGTGCCCTTCTTCGATGCTCGCTGTTCGCGGGATCCACTGAAGTTCACCCGCGATTCCCGTTTCGTTGTCGTCGAGAGTCACCTTCAAGCGCTTCATCGGTTCTTGGATGTCGATTGAAAATGGGCCGATGTTCAGGTCCGTGGGCTCAACCGGCGCGCGGCGAGAGCCGTGGAATGCATACTGCTTGCCATCGATTACAAGCGACAGGCCACAGTCCATGATGCCCAGGTTTGGATAGAGGGCCGCACCGATTCCAAAGTAGAAGGCACCATCGTCTTGATAGCCGTTGAACCAGTAACGGTCATAGACATTGCGATCGCTCGACGCAGGGTGGATCAACGGCTCCGAAGTCTGGTGAATGGGATAGTCGTCAAATTTTGAGAGCATGCCTTCTCCTGTGATCGGTGTGGATGATCGCCGTGTTGGACAGCGGGTCTATTTAGATCAGTTGGTCGCTTTCGAGATCGCGGATCGCTTGGCATGCGCGTGAGCACATGGCCATAAACATTTCGTCACCGCGATCGGTTTGGATCACCGCCATGGCACCGAGCACCGTGACGAGAGGGCCTTGGAAGTGACCGTAACGATAATCGTCGAAACACTCGGCAAACGTGTAGTCGGCGACCCCGCCTGCACATAACGCTTCGTGATAGCCAAGAATCAAGTCTTGCTCGTACTTGATGCGGTCTTCGATCACGAGTGAGTTGCCGAGAAAGTAGGCGGTGTCTCGGCCCGCATGTCCAAGCGTCACGGTTTGCCAGTCCACTGCGGCAACAGGGGCCCCACCGGCCTCCGTACCGAACAGGAGATTGTCGAGGCGGTAGTCGCCGTGCACAAGCGCGAAGCGATCACCCCGTCCGGTTAACCAGCGCTCGGCGTTGTTGGCAAAGTGACGAAGTACGGAAGCGTCTTCATCCGAAAGCCTCGCCTTGTAGCGCTCGATAAACCCTTCCGTCGCTGGCATGAGGATGTTCGTAAAGAGCGCCGCGACTTCGGGGGTCACGCGACTCAACCACGAATACCCGTCAAGCTTGGCATCGCACCAACTTGAAGCGTGCAAGCCGGCAAGGTTTTGCAAAGCCAGCCGAGCTTCATCGGGGCTGCAACCGCGGATCTGATCGCCCTGTTCCGCCGGTGCAAGATCTTCCATCACGAGAACAAACACGTCGTTGGCTGAGGAGATGTCTGCGTGATAACAGTGCGGCGTGCGCACGGCGAGACGCGACGCGAGGTCTCGATAGAAGTTGACCTCGGTGACGTACCCGCCCGCGGCCCCCGACGCTCTGCTCGTGGGATCCGTCGAGCAGACCTTTACGACCAACGAATCGGGCGCGCCCTCAGGCTTGTCCTGGTAATCGAGTTCGAGGCGATAGTTGTCCGCCATCTGGCCGGTCCCGACGGGACTCGATCGAAAACCCGTCACGGATGCGTTGATTTCATTGTTCGCCAACACACCACTCAGCCACTCGGGGGTAAGGCGATCGGGGTGATCGATCAGTGGAAGATCGTGGGTGTTGTCGCCTTCAGCGCGGGTCATTTTGGGCTCCGGACCGATTTCGGCAGTGGATCGCGAACGTGTGCGTGTTTGTAGATTGATGAACCCGATGTTGTCTCAGCGATGAATGAAAACTTGCCGGGAATCAAGCGCTTGGGACCCACGGTAGGACACGGGTTCACGAGGTGCCGCGTATGCGAGCGAGCGCCTAGGGCGAGCAAACCTCGCGCGCAAGTTGGACCGAGCTGCACTAGATCTCAGTTTCAAGCAGGTTTCTCTTTCAGAACAATATAATTTCATCTTTAATTTCAATAGGTTAGTAGATTTTTTTTGAAATTCGATTCATTATGTCTCTTTCTGTCACTATCTATCGATATAGTAATAACGACTTTCGCACACAAGGTTCACTCATGTACCCAAGGCAGGCCAAGCCCGTCTCCGCAAAGACACTCGTGATCGATCTGCTTTCAACCATGCCCGCCCGCCATCCCGTCCCGGTGGGGGCCCTGGTGCGCGCAGCGGCGCTATTCGGAATCGGCGAGAACAGCATGCGGGTGGCACTCGCACGGCTGCGTTCGAGTGCGTCGATCGAATCGGACACCCGCGGCTTTTATCGCCTGAGTCGCAAGGCACAGCCGGTCAATCGAAAGGTGCGCAGCTGGCCCACCCTCGAGCAAGGCGCCTGCGATTGGGATGGGAGTTACCTCGCAGTCGAAACCAGCGGCCTCCACCGCCGCGATCGTCGAGGGGCGAAGGTGCGTGATCGCGCGCTTCGCTTGCTCGGCTTCGAACGGCTTTCGCCCGCGCTGATGGTGCGACCCAACAACTTGGTCGGGGGGGCGACGACTTGTCGCGAACGCCTCGTCGAACTTGGCTTTGCACCGGCGCCGGTTCTTTTTCAATTGAATGACCTCGACCCCGAGCTTGAGCAACGTGCGCGCAACCTTTGGGCGACAGCCGACCTTGAAGCGCGATATGCCGAGACACGCGCCAACCTCGAGCGCAGTACTGCACGTTTTCCAGAGCTATCCGTCGACGAAGCGATGGCCGAGTCGTTTCAGATTGGTGGCGAAGCTGTTCGACAACTTGTGCTCGACCCCTTGCTCCCGAAAGAGATCATCGACACCGCGGCTCGAAGCGCGGTCGTCGAAGCCATGCGGCAGTACGATCGCGTGGGTCGCGAAGCTTGGAAGCAATGGGCCGGTGCCTCAGTTGAACTCGAACGAAGCCCCGTCGACATGGGGACCCTCGACTCCGTACCGAGCGAAGTGCCCGCGTTGGCGAGCACCTGAAACCTCATTCGCGCCACCCGCTCTTCACACGGTCACCCATGACTGTCGAGATATTGCAAGGAGAAACACCATGACAACCGCAACCGCCGAGCCCACACGCCGGCCCGTACGCATCACCGACTTCGTCACTCCAAAGGAGCTCGCATCCTTTACCGAGCGCAGCGATTTGCGAGCCATCGGCGCGATCGCCTTCAACTGGTTGATGGTGGTGTTGATCTTTGCGGGCGTTGCGATGTTTACGAACCCAATCACGATCCTGGTCGGAATCGCCCTCTTAGGGGGGCGTCAGCTGGGTTTCGCGGCCTTGATGCACGATTGTGGACACGAAACTCTGTTTGCGAACAAGACCGCAAACCTCCATGTCGGCCAGTGGCTGTGCGCATATCCGATCCTGTCAGACTTGCCGCGTTATGCCGCCGGGCATCGGCGCCACCACGCACTCGCCGGCACTCAAGACGACCCCGACCTCCCCAACTACAGCAAGTACCCGATCAGTCGTTCGAGCTTCGGCCGCAAAGTGATGCGTGACTTGACCGGACAAACCGGATGGAAGGCGCTTCGTGCTACGTGGCGCCGAGGCAAGGCTGGGATCTTTGGTGCGCCGTGGAAAGAGAATGCACTCGGCGGTCACATCATTGTTAACGGCTTGATGTTCGGTGCCTTTCTCATGGCGGGCGAAGGTTGGCTGTATCTCATGTGGCCCGCATCGTTCTTGACGACGTACATGTTGATCGCACGCTTGCGACAAGTGGCCGAACACGGCGGGACTCCCGATTTGTACGATCCGGACCCGCGGCTCAACACGCGCACTACGATTGTACGCTGGTTCGAAAAGCCGTTCGTTGCGCCCTTCAACCTCAACTACCACCTTGAGCATCACTTCCATTCGGGCATCCCTTTTTACAACCTCAAAGCCTTTCACGACTTCTTGGTTGCAAAGGGTGTCTTCGATGAAACCTACTTCCCGGTTGGATACGACCAACTCTTTTCGGAAGTCGTTCCCGCTTAAAGGGTTCGCGTCGCAGCTCGATCGTTTAGCCCTTTAGCCACGCGTAGCTTTGCTTAAACTTTTCGTGGCCACCGCGCTCGAGCACCACCCCGTGCGTAACCGTCACGCGGTCAAAGTCCCATTCGAGGATCTTGTCGATCCCGCGGCGAATCGCAGCCTTATCCTTCATGAAGGACTTTGCGAGGCGGGATGGGCCAAAATGGCCGTATCCGCCCATAATGCGCATCACGAGCCGTGTGATGAATGAATCCGAATGCACCATGTTGAAGCAAAGATCGGTGAGTAAAAGGGTTCGGCTCGAAGGGTGAAAGAAGACGATCTCGCCCAGCACCGGCGCACCCTCAACCTTCACTTGCTTGATGTCCGCCGACCAAGCCCCGGGTGTCTCGTCGGTGAGCACTTCGAAGTCGAGCGACGGCACCTTTTCTTCAAACGTTTCCGGCGCATAGAACTTCGCGCCGTCATAACGCGCTCGCCAGTCTTCAACGAACTCGTTGTGAAACAGGTTCGGCGCGACCGCGTGCGCAACGTTGCCAAGTTTCGAAATCTCGACATGGTCCCCATCGTCTGCGGGACCTAGCGCGTGTACGAACAAACTGCCGTCGGAAAGACGGATCACGGTCGTCCGGGTTCCGATCTGAATCCCACCCGGCATCGCGAACTCGTGATCGATGACCCACAGGTTTTCGTCAAGCTTTCGAAGCATGCCCTCTTCCTCCAATTGATTCCGTAATTCCAAAGTGCCTCTGGCCGGCTCCAAACGCCGCCTGGAGCCGATTTTGAAAACCGCTACGGCATGCCTCGGAAGTCGATCGTAGCGCGCATCGCCTCGCCGGTTGCCGGGTACATGCCGCGCTTGAGCGTGCCCATAATGGGGTGCGCTTTCGATGCATACGAGGCAGCAACCGCGACTGCATGGGGCAGAACTTCTTCTTCGGGCAAGATCACGTCCACGATCTTTTTTTCGAGTGCGAGCTCCGCGCCATAACGCGTGCCCGTCACGACCACTTCATGTGCAGTCTGATGGGGCAAGCGTGCTTGAATGATCGCGGTCATGCCCGGATGCAGGTCGGCCTTCATGTCGACTTCTGGCATGCAGAAATATCCGCGCTCCGTTCGCATGATTCGCAGGTCGTGACCCAGTGCGGTCTGCGCGCCGGCTCCGAACGCATGGCCATTCATTGCAGCAACGGTGTAGGCGGGAAAAAACAAGACGCGTTCCATGATGCCCATTACCTGACTCAAGTATGTGTTCGCGTCGCCAGATGCGTCTGACATCATGTAGTCGAGGTCGAGGCCATTCGAATAGAACTTGCCCGTCCCGGTCGTCACCAATGCTTTGGCTCCGTCGGCCTTTTCGACTTCGTCGAGTGCCTGGTTCCAGGCTTCAATCATTTCGGGACCGAAGCGGTTTTCGCCGTGATCCAGCCGCAGAACAAACACGTCGCCATCGCGAGAGAGATCAATCATCGCGGAATCGTAGGCGGTTGATCCGAATCGAGCGACAGTTCATTCAACGCCATGTCCCTCCGGGGCATTTTGTTTTTCGTTTATTTTCAGTGGTTTGGAGACTTCGAATACTGATTCGCAGTCCCCCCCCCCTCGGTACACGACTGCGCGCCGCCCGATGTCGACGGGTACACTGAACGCGCCATGCCCCCCCCTCTCACAACCCATCATTCGATCTGCCGTTTCTGCCACGCCGCGTGCGCGATCCTGGTCGAAGTCGAAGACGGCGTGCCCCGCAAGGTAAAGGGCGATCCGCAGAATCCGGTCTATCGCGGTTACACCTGTTCGCGCGGTCGCGACCTGCCCGCCCAACACACGCATCCAGATCGCTTGCTTCATACACAAAAGCGACAAGCGGACGGCAGCTTCGAATCAATTTCGAGCGAACAAGCCATGGATGAAGTCGCCGCGCGAGTGCAGCAGATCGTTGAGAAGCATGGCCCTCGTTCTGTTGCGATTTACATCGGAACTTCATCGAACCAATATGTAGCGGCAGCGGCAGCCGGCGTCGGCTGGTTGATCGCTAATGACTCGCGAATGGTGTTCGCCGCTTCGACGATTGATCAACCTGGTAAACACATCGCCAACGCACTGCACGGCCGCTGGTTGGGCGGCGGCTATATGTACGACGAAGCCGACACCTGGATGCTCATCGGAACAAACCCCGAAGTTTCGATGGTTGCAACGGTGTCGTGCGCGAACCCCGCACGCAGCATGACCGAAGCGCGCAAGCGTGGTCAGAAGTTGATCGTGGTCGACCCGCGCAAGTCTGACGCGACTCGTCACGCAGACATTCACTTGCAGTCGCGCCCTGGTGAAGATCCAACGCTACTCGCTGGGTTGATCCACGTAATCATTCGCGACGGGTTGTACGACAAAGACTTCGTCGTGAGCAACACCCAAGGCTTTGAACGACTTGCCGATGCGGTATTAGATTTTACACCCGGGTATGCAGCACAAAGAGCCGGCATCGACGAGGACGACCTTGTTGCGGCCGCAATGATGTTTGCGGGCGGCACAAAGGCCGCCGCCGCAGCGGGCACGGGCCCCAATATGTCGCCGCGCGGGAACCTCACTGAGTACTTGATCCTGTGCCTCAACACACTGTGCGGCAATTGGCGACGCGAAGGCGAAGCCCTCCCGAACCCCGGCGTCCTGATGTCCCCCGCCAAAGCGAACGCGCAGGCGATGTCTCCGCGCAAAGGCTGGGGCTTCGGAGAGAAGCTCCGCGTGAGAGACCTCGGAAATTGCGCAGCCGGACTCCCAACCGCCGCGCTCGCAGAAGAGATTTTGCTTGAAGGCAAAGGACAGATTCGCGCCCTGGTTTGCATCGGCGGCAACCCCGTCGTGGCTTGGCCGGATCAAAAGCTCACCCTTGAAGCACTCGAGAAACTCGAACTGTGCGTCACCCTCGACATCAAGATGTCAGCAACCGCGAAGTTGTCCGACTACGTCATTGCGCCCAAGCTTTCATTGGAAGTCCCCGGAACGACTTACCAAGTCGAAGCCCCCGAACAAATGTGGCCGGGGATCGGTTACTCAAGAGCGTACGGTCAGTACACGCCGGCGTTGATTGATCCACCCAATGGGTCCGACGTCATTGAGGAGTGGGAGTTTTTCTATGGCCTTGCGAAGCGACAGCAATTGCCGCTCTCGCTGTATCCGATTCGGGCGGAGGCCGGCCCGCTTCGCGCGGCGAACAAGCCCCTCGCACTCGACATGCGAACCAAGCCAACCACCGAAGAACTACTCGATCTCATGTTCGCGGGGACACGCATCCCTCTCTCGACCCTGAGAGAGCGTGAAGGCGGTGCAGTATTCGACAATGGCGAAACCCTCGTTGCCGCAAAGGAACCGGGTTGGGACGGTAGACTCGAACTCGCAGAGCCAACCATGCTTGGCGAACTCGTGGACGTTCGCGACGAAGACGACAAGCGAGCGCGTGATGACTTTCCTTTCCGACTCATTTCACGCCGATCACGTGGGGTCTACAACTCCGCAGGCCGCGACCTTCCCAACTTCTCGCGAAAGAACACCTACAACCCTTCGTTCATGAATCCAGACGATCTCCAGGCACTGAACATCGAGGCCGGGAGCGTGATCCAGATCGAATCGGAGCGCGGCATGATCATCGGGATCGCTGCGGAAGAAAAAGGTCTGCGCCGTGGAGTGGTGTCGATGGCGCACGCTTTCGGAGACGCGCCAGAACGAGACAAAGACTTTCGCGAGATCGGAAGCACCACGGGTCGCTTGATCGACAACCGGAAGGAATTCGATCCATACTCGGGGATTCCACGAATGAGTTCGATTGCCGTCCGGATCCAGAAGGCTCGCGACGGGGTTGGCTCTAGAGAAAGCGCACCACGCTAGTTCCCGCGTTCGGAGCGGGGCAAAACCTCGGGTATGTGTCGTCGCTGACTACCTTTCGCTGCCAGACGACGCTCAAACCCCTGAGTCTTATCAACGATTGATCGGCTGGCGTACAAATCGCCAACCCATGTTCGGCGAGCATATCGGCACGCGCATGGGCGTCGTTGACGATGAAGTAGACACCGCTGCATTGCGCCATCGGGGCCGAGGCGGAAGTCGATGCGACAGGCCCCGCGTTCACTACGTTTCTTCGACGAAGCTGTTCTCTGCATCACCCGAGACCACATGCTTCAACACCTTGCCAGTCGCATTGCGTGGAAGGGGTTCGCTACGCACTTCAACGTGTGCCGGGACCTTGAAGTAGGCCAGGCTTTCCGCCACGAAGTCTCGAACTTCCTTTTCGTTGATGCTCTTCCCTGCGTGCGGAACGACGACCGCTTTCACTTCCTGTCCCATCTCCGGGTGGTCAACACCAAACACTGCAACGTCCATGACCGCCGGATGTTCTTCGAGGCGGTTTTCGATTTCGATCGGGTAGATGTTCTCGCCGCCCCGGATGATCAAGTCGCGAAGACGTGACTCCATGTACAAACGCCCTTCGCGCAGGCGACCGAAGTCACCGGTGTCGAGCCAGCGTCCTGGCAGAATCGTCTTCTCGTTGGCGTCCGGGTTTTCGTAGTAGCCCAGCATCACCATGGGGCTCCGCGCACAAATGGTGCCGACTTCGCCTTCCGCAACTTCTTTGCCGTCTTCGTCGACGATCTTGACCTCTACGACGGGAAGTGGGGTCCCCACGCAATTCGAGACTTCTTCGAGCATCGCGCCGGGTGCGTATGAAATCAACGCGCCACTCTCCGTTGAGCCGTAACCGGTGCCCACAACCTTGCCCAAGTGTGGGAAGCGTTCGTGGATCGCGCGTAGAAGCTCGGGTGAAGTCGCCGAACCCGCGGCGCCGACGTTCGTGAACTGTTTTGGGTTCAGGGTTTCGATATCGGGATGATTGAGCACGCGGAACACGTGAGTCGCCGCACCCGTAAAACTCGAAACGTCTTCGTTCTTGCAAAGTGCGATGACGGCGGCGGGGTCGAAACGACCAGACGGCCAAGCGGTCTTCTGACCACCGGCCAATGACGCCACTGTGGTGCCCAACAAACCCGATACATGGAACAACGGGAACGGGGCAAGAATGGCACCCGGGCTTCTTTCTTGCGGGGGCTCCGTCATGGCGCGCGCGGTGCCGATCAGAAACGTCGAGCCCACGAAGGAAACGATGTTGCGGTGACTGAGTAGCGGAGCTTTGGGCCGTCCGGTCGTCCCCGAGGTAAACAAGACAACTGCCGGGTCGTCTTCCGCAATTGCGACGTCGGAAAGCGACGCTTCAGGGTTGTAATCAAGGAAGCGCTGAAAGTCTTGCTCGATGACAGCAACCGACATGCCAGGGGCTTCGCCTTCAAGACGCTCGAGCCGTCGCGCGTCGGCGACAAGGAGTTTGGGCTTGGTCAAGTCGAGAGCGTGCCGGATTTCATCTGCGGCCCACCACCCGTTCATCGCGACGACCACCCCACCGAGCGACACGGTCGCCCAAAAGGTCAAGATCCATTCGGGTGCGTTGGCGGCAAGGATCGCAACGCGATCCCCTTTGCCGATGCCGTACTCATCACGCAGCGCCGCAGCAACGGAAGAAACGTCGCGCAGGTGATCTGCGTATGTCCAGCGGCGCCCGTCCGAGAAGACAAGGTAATCATTGCCTGCAAATGCCTGGGAGCGTACAAGCAACTCGCGGAGCGAATGTACGCGGTTCTTGTAGACGCGCATCGTTTCGCCGAGAACGGTTTCTTCAACGGTCTCGAAAGGGCCATCCGGCCCCGTCAGTTTGGCGCAAGTCTCTTCCCATGAAGGAAGTGCCGCAGCGAGTTCGTCACTCATGAATCTCTCCGTATTCGAAATGGGGACATGCGGTAGGCCGCTAGTACTTGGCGATAACCTCGTCTGCGAACCGCTTGATGCGATCGAGACGCTCGCTCAGTTCGAGTTGCTCGGTGTCGTAGACACCCCAAGGCGAAAGTGTTACGTCGGTGAGCCCGATGTCTTCCCCCTCGCGATAACCATCGGGCGAAAAGACGTCGATGTCGGTCAACATGGCCTGCACGATGTAGTCAGCGTTGGCGTCCGAGCCAAACTCTTTGCGATACCCGTTCAGCATGCCGACGAGACCGCGCGCTTGTTCGCGCGTGATATTGGCCGCCACCCAGCCATCCCCGAGCTTCGCAGCGCGACGAAGCGCCGGTGGGGAATGTCCACCCACTGTGATCTTCACCGGTTGATCAGGCACCGGGCACATCTTGAGGCGCGTGAAGTCGAAGTGATCGCCGTGGTATTCGAAGTAATCGCCACTTTGCACGCCACGCAGAACTTCGATCATTTCGTCGAGTCGTTTGCCGCGGCCTTCGAAGGGCACGTTGCAGTACTGAAAATCGTCGAGCCACGGACTGATCCCGACACCCATCGTCAAGCGATTGCCGTTCATGACGGCGACCGAAAGCGCGGTCTTGGCTGCGATGAGGGCGTCGCGTATTGCGAGTTTGATGACGAAGGTGCTGAAATGAAGCGTCGTGGTCGCCTGCGACATAGCGGCGATCGCAACCATGGGCTCTACGAAGGGTTTGTCTTCGAGAAACTCACGGCCCTCGTGGTAGGGGTATTCGCCGATGGCTTCTTCGGGATAGAAGATGCTGTCGGGAACACTGACCGCGTAGAAGCCGGCGGCTTCTGCCGCTTGCGCAATGGGGACGTACTGCGCGGGGTCGAGCATGGTGACGTTCAAGGTGAACCGCATGGTTTTCGTTCCTTCGATTACTGCGCGTGAGCGTGCAATAGAAGTTGGCCCGGCTCATGTGTGTCACTGCCGGGCGGTGAACGAAGCAGCCTAGCTAAATCGCGTACGCGATCTCCATCGCTTCTTGAACAGCTTTCTTCGACAAACCAAAGCCCGTCGCGTCGCCGATCGAATGCACCTCGGACGCCAGGTCTTGTACCTTTTTGGCCAGGCTCGAGTCCGCCTCTGGATAACCGACAACGATCACCGTGTCCGCGAGAACCTCGCTCGTACGCCCCGCGGCGAGTTCGAGGGTCACACCGTTGGCGGTGATCTCCTTCACGCCCACTCCTGTATTGACCGGTACGCCCAGAGTGTCGAGGTTCTTGCAGTGATCGGCTCGGCGCTTCTTACCGGCCGGTGTCGCCATGCGACTGCTGGGTTCAATGAGATGAACGCTCCGTCCGCTTTGCGCCAGAACTTCGGCCAGTTCGATTCCAATCAGGTTTGCGCCGATCACGGCAACCTTGTTGCCGACTTCAAGGTTCGCCTTCGCACTGGCGCGCTTCACAAGTTCAACGACCCCCTTGCCGCGGATCACGTGGGCAGCTTGGTCGCCTGAAATTTCGGGGCTTTCGAAACGGCCCCCGGTTGCCAAGATGATGGCGTCGGGAGCAAGTTCTTTGAGCGTTGTCTCGTTCGCTTCCGTGTTGAGCTGAACATCGACGGGCAAGTCAGTCACGCGTGCCTTGAGGTAGCCGAGAAACAGCTGGTTCTTTTCGAAAAGCACCGAAGCCCAACGGAAAGCGCCGCCAAGCTCAGCTTCCTTTTCGATCAACGTGACTTGATGACCGCGCTCGCACGCATACATCGCTGCCGCCATGCCACCTGGACCCCCACCCACTACGACAACCTTCTTCGAAGTCGCCGCGGCTTCCAGGGGAAACTGCTCTTCCTTCCCAGCGCGGGGATTCACGGAACAGCCTGCACCGTTGAAGTCGGCCGTCATGGTGTCGACGCAACCCTGGCACAAGTTGCAACGATTGATTTCTCGCAGACGTCCTTCACGGGCTTTGTTGGGCAGCTGCGGATCGGCGAGCAAGCTGCGCCCCATCGCGATCAAGTCGGCTCGACCTTCGGCGACAATCTTGTCTGCTTCGACCGGGTCCATGTTCTGGCCAACGACGAGAACCGGCACGTCAACGACCTGTTTGATCGCGGTTGCCGCTGCGACGTTGTAGCCGGCGCCGAATTCGGGCCCAGTGATGATCTGCGTAATGTTCGCGTCGCCGACGCCGCCGCTTACATGAAAGCAATCCACTCCCGCGGAAGCCAGCAAGGGCGCGAGCCGCTGGGTGTCATTGATCTCTCGACCGCCACTCTGCCGTTCGAAGCCCGAAACCCGCATGGTGATCGGGAAGTCGTCACCGACCTTTTGGCGAATGCGGGCGAGAACCTCGAGCGGAAACTTTGCGCGGCCTTCGAACTTGCTGCCGGCGTATTCGTCCGTACGAAAGTTTCGAAGCGACGAAATAAAGGAACCCAACATCATGTAGTTATGTGCCGCGTGGAGCTCGATGCCGTCATAGCCAGCTTCGCGCGCACGCCGTGCACCCTCGCCGTACATCTCGATGACCGCCTCGATCTCTTCAAGGTCCATCTCGCGACAGACCTGCTTCGTGGTTTCGGTTCGGCACACCGACGGGCCCATCGGTTGAATTTGCTTGAAGAACGGCGCCAGTGACTCGGGGCCAGGGTGGGAGATCTGGGGCTGAACCTTTACGCCGTGCGCGTGAATCGCGTCGACCAGCTTCTTATGACCTTCGATCTGCGAATCGCTGTGAAGGCCGAGAGAATGCTGCTGATAACGATGATCGGCGTCTACGCTGCACACTTCGAGACCAATCAGCGCCATGCCACCTGAAGCGCGCTCACCGTAGTAAGCGAGATGACGGGGAGACGGAGTTTCATCCGGCAAACCGTAGTCGACCGTCATGGGGGCCATCACGATTCGGTTTTCGAGTTCCATCGAACCGATCTTGATGGGGCTGAACAGGGCACTGAGTTCTGACATGGGAGGTCCTTGGTTGGTCGCGGAAACTTCTCTTTCGTGCGAATGCTCTCGCGCAGCAGAAAACTACGACTTGCGGTGGATCACCTTGTTGGCGAAGCGTTCCATTGCACGCTTCTTGGTGTCGAGGTCCGCGACATCCTCGCCCTCCTTGAGCCACGGCGCGCGTCCCCACGGCGTCACCACCCAGGGCAGCGTCATGTTGTGATGTGCGCCCAGTTCTTCGAGTTGACCTTCGAGATTCTCGGTGAGAGGTTGGATCAAGCTGCAACAAACATCAAAGGGCTGGTTTTCCTTTCCGATCTTTTCTCGCGCAGCCTTGAAACCGTGGATGGTTTCAATAAGTGCGTCGGCCATCATCGGGACACCGAGCCAACCATCATTGGCCGCGGCGCGACGGAAGGCAGCCTTGCTCGCTCCGCCACTCCAGATCGGAATTTTGACTGGAGGCGCGGGGCTCATCAACGCATTCTGAAATTCGAAGAACTCACCTTTGTGGTCGACACTCTTGCCCGTCCAAAGCTTTTGCATCACTTCGATCGTCTCGTCGAGCCGTCGTCCCCGCGACTTAAAGTCGACCCCGATCAAGTCGTATTCTTCCTTGATCCAACCCGCCGACACACCGCAGTGAACGCGCCCGTTCGTAAAGACGGACGCCGCCGAGATGGCGCGTGCCGCGGTAAAGGGGTCGCGAAGTGCCGCCAGGTAGATGTTCGTCGCGAGATGCAGGTTTTGGGTCGCAACCCCAAGCGCGGTGAGCGTGACCCACGGGTCGGGCCACGGAACATCTTCGGGCCACCACATCTTGCCGTCCGGGGTGTAGGGATACTTCGACTCGAGCTCCCCAGTTGGCATCACGAGATGGTCCGCAATCGAAATGCCGTAAAAGCCAACCTCTTCGGCGTGCTTGGCGATATCGATGTACTGATCGACTTCCGGAACGTTGACGAGCGAGACCCAATGCTTCATAGGAACATCCTCTATCCATGGCAGAGTTCACGGCCAGTCATGTAGACACGGCCTTGCGACGAGCGCCCTACATCTTGGCGATAACTTCGTCCGTAAAGCGCTTCATGTGCTCGATCTTCTCTTCGACCGGCGACTTAAACTTGCCTCCGTAATAGAGCCACGGCATGTCGCAGCATTCGTCGACACCCATGTCGGCAAGGCGCTTATGCCCGTCCAGGTCGAATGCGTCGATGGCGACTGAAACCATGCGGAACGGCTTGTTGTCCGTGCCGTATTCCTTTCGGTAGCCGTGGATCTTCTTGATCATCTCGTCGATGTTGTCCGCCGTGGTGTTCGGAGACACGAAGCCATCCGCGATACGGGCTGCGCGCTTAAGCACGGGCTCTGCCGTGCCGCCGATCAAGATCGGCATGTCTTGGTTGGGAACGGGGTTAATCGACAAGTTCGGGAAATCGTAGTGCGCGCCCTTGTGCTCGAAGAACTCACCACTGAGCGCCTTCTTGATGATTTCGATCGATTCACCACAGCGCGCACCACGGGTCTTCCAATCGGTGCCGCAGATCTCGAAATCTTCGGGCCAAGGACTCAGACCAACGCCGAGTGAAAGTCGGTCGTCGGTCAAGAATGTGGTCGTGCCGCAGAGCTTCGCAACGAGCAGTGGGTTGCGAACGGGCAGCTTCAACACATTGATGAGGAAGCGAACATTTTTCGTCACCATGCCCATCGCAGAGATCACCGCGAAGGGATCGAGGAACTGCGTGTTCGCGCTCCAGTAGCGAGCGCCGCTGTCGCTATACGGATAGTCGACCGACGTCTCGTCATAAAAGAAGAGCCCGTCGCCGACGTTGACGGAATGCCAACCGAGTTCGTCCGCGGCTTTGGCGAGCGGCACGTAGTGTTCCATCGGATTGAAGGTGAGGGTGAGGTTGAATTTCACGGTCGGTTCTCCAAATGCGGGCCGGGGCAAAGTGCCCAAATGCCGGAAAGCACGTGCCAAGTGGCACAGACTAGTAGTTGCGATTTACAGATTATTAGTCTATAAAAAAAGAATCGTCAATTCGTTTTTCTCGCTCGGATGCATTTGGACAAATGCCGGACGGGCTTTGAAGTCGGGAGTTGTGATGGCGGCCCAGCAGACCAGCGGTGCAAATGGCGCCAAGGGAAAAGCGCGACGGGCGAAGGAAGACTTGTACCGGCAGCTGATCCTCGACGCGGCCGAGAGCGTGTTTGCCGACAAGGGTTACGACACCGCCAAGATCGGCGAGATCGCCGAACAGTCGGGCGTGTCGTTGCAGACCCTCTACTCGGTCTTCCCCGGCAAGGCGGCGATCTACCAGGCCATTCAAGAAGCGGGCGACCAGGCACTTCACCGGCGAGCCGTGGAAGGGTCACAGTCCATACCTGAGCCTCTGCCCGCGATGCTGGCCGGCCTGCGCGCGACGACGATTTACTTTCTCGAACATCCCAACTTCTTAAAGCTACGTCTGCATGGTGGGTTCACTTGGGGAACCGAGCCAAGCGCGTCGGGGAGCCAAGGGCGCACAGAATCGTGGCGTCTCGCACTCGAGCGCTTGCGAGCCGCTTGCCAACGTTGCATCGAAGGAGGTGTCTTCATCGATCGCGACCCGTACTTGATCGCGCGCATGGTGGTGTCGATGCAACAGGTTGAACTCGCCCATTGGCTCGAAGGCGGCATGGAGCGAGACCCAGAACAAGTCGCGAACGATCTCGAGGAGCAAGTCGCGCGCGCGTTCCATGTGGCGCCCCCTCGCGAAGCCACGGCGAGCACTGAACAATGACTGACTACACGGCTCTCTTTTCGCCGATCCGCATTGGAACGATGGAGCTGCGCAATCGGCTCGTCATGTCGCCGATGGAAAACAGCTTCGGCACTCAAGACGGCCGTCCCACCGAACGCTCCATCCAATATTTCGAAGCCCGAGCCAAAGGCGGTGTCGGGCTCATCACGCTGGGTGCGAGCGCGATCGACGAAAAGCACAAAGAAGTTCCGACTTCCCTTCACTTTGCAAACGACGACGTGGTTTCTGACCACCGTGCACTCGTTGAAGCCGTGCACGCCCACGGTGCGAAGATCCAACCCCAGATCGCCCATGCGGGCCCCGACGGCCTTGGCCCAGAAATGCACCAAGTCGAGGCACTAGGCCCATCGGGCGTCCAGTCATATCTCACTGGGACAACTTCTAAAGCCATCACACCCCAAGAGTTCCAGCAGGTCGTTGACCTGTACCGCGCGGCGGCTGTTCGCATTCGTAGCGTGGGCTACGACGGTATCGAACTGCATGCCGCTCATGGATATATGTTGCTCGGCTCTTTCCTTACGCCTTGGCGCAACGCACGCAAAGACGAATATGCGGCGCGCCAACCAGAAACCCGCACCCGCGCGATCATCGAAGTTGTGCGCGCGATTAAGACCGAAGTCGGAGAAGACTTTCCCATCACACTTCGCATTTCAGGTTATGAACGCATCGCGGGCGGACGCGAGAGTTTCGATACCGCGCGCATCGCCCCGGCGTTCGCCGAGGCTGGCATCGATGCATTTCATGTAAGCGGTGGAGTCATCGATCGGTTCGTTACGCAAATGGTCAACGGCGCTCACTATCAAGACGGCCTGAATGCCGCATGCGCTGAAGCCGTCCGCAACGCGGTCGATGTGCCTGTGATCGCGGTCGGGCGAATTCACGATCCTGAGATGGCCGCACAAATGATCCAGGAAGGTCGCGCAGACCTGATCGCAATGGGCCGCCCGCTCTTGGCGGACCCTGAGCTTCCAAACAAGATCAAGGCAGGGCGAGCGCAAGACGTCCGGCGATGCATCTCCTGCGAAAATTGCATCGACTCGTTAGAGAGCCGCTTCTATTTGGAGTGCGCGGTCAACCCGCGCACAGGTCGCGAGGCTGAACTCGAACTGCGCCCGGCGCCCCGACGCAAGCATGTTGTTGTGATTGGCTCTGGGCCCGGCGGCCTCGAAGCCGCGCGAGTCGCAGCCGAGCGGGGCCACCGCGTTTCACTCTACGAACGCAATGGACAGCTCGGTGGCGCGCTCGTGATGGCGTCGACCGTCCACGAAGAAAATCAAAGCTTCCTCGACTATCTCCTGCGTGAAGTGAAGCGGCTTCCCGTTGAGGTTCACCTGCGTAAAGAACTAAACGCAGTAGACGTCAGAGCGCTTGCGCCAGATGCTGTCATTGTCGCCACAGGTGGCCGCGTCGTGGCACCCAAGATCAGCGGCGACGACCTCCCGCACGTGCGCACGGGCAGTGAGATGCGCGAACTCCTCGCTGGCAAAGTCACCGCCGAATCGGCAGCAAAACTTCCCACCTGGCAACGCGCCGCGGCCAAATTACTGGGCGGACCGGTACAGCTGTGGATGCAACCGAACGTTCTTCGCCGAGCGACCCGGGTTTTTATGCCTCTTGGCAAACGAATCGTGATCATCGGCGCCGATCTCGCTGCAATCGAACTTGCAGAGTTTCTGGCGGCTCGTGGACGACACGTGAGCGTGCTCGAAACCGGGGAACAGATCGCACCCGAAGTCGGGATGAAGCGTAGAGACGAACACATGATGAGCCTTGATCGTGCAAAAATCGCGGTCAACGTCGGTGTATGCATCGACCAAATCAAACGCGGGGGCGTAGTTCTATTGCTAAAGTCAGGCGGGACTCATGTCGTCCGCGCCGACAACGTCATCCTCGCCGGAAAAGTCGAAGCCGACACGACTCTGTTCGACCAGTTGCAAGATCAACTCCCCGAAGTCCACGCCGTCGGTGACTGCACTGGGCTGGGTTTGATTCGGAAAGCCGCCCTCGAAGGGGCCCAGGTTGCAAACGCTCTGTAAGGACTTGAGCGAGCCAAGATTCTATCCATTCACGAACGACACCCACGAGCTACAAAAAGGATCCCCCCAATGAGCGAAATTCATCCCGCAATTGCTGCCGCACAAAATTCTTGGCGCTGTGTTCAGGCCCACGACAAGCAGGGCTGGCTCGACTTGATGGCCGACGATGTCTGCATCGAAGACCCGATCGGCGAAGCGCCGACGAACCCGACCGGCAAAGGCGTGCGCGGCAAAGAAGAAGTCAGCGCCTTTTATGATTCGTTCATTGGCCCGGCAACCCTCGTGATCGAAACCCACGAATCGAGCGCGGCGGGCAACGAGTCCGCCCACTTACTCACCCTCAACACAACATTGCCGAACGGCGTGACGACTCGCGTACGCGGGTTTTTTACGTACCACCTCAACGACGCGGGCAAGCTCACCAACTTGCGTGGCTACTGGACCCTCGCGGACATGACCTTCGAACAGCCGGCCAAATAGCCCATTCCGCTACCGACTCATTGACCAAGTAATAGCGAGGCAAGACACCAATGCGGTTTGGCTATCTCGAAACGATGACGGACCCCGGCTTCATGCGACCGCTTGCGCTCGCGGCAGAAGAAGCCGGTTACGATGCTTTCGTGATCCCCGATAGCATTTGTTATCCCGAGGTTTCGGACAGCAAGTACCCCTACACCGCGGATGGCAGCCGAGAGTTTCTCGAAGACAAGCCGTTTGTCGAAACATTTGCGTTGATATCGTACTTGTCGGCGATCACCGAACGCATTCGCTTCAACACGTCCGTGGTCAAACTGCCGCTACGTCACCCCGTACTCCTCGCGAAGCAGTTGAGTTCGACTGCACTCCTTGCGAACAACCGCCTTACCTTCGGCGTCGGCCTTAGCCCCTGGCCCGACGACTACGAAGCCGTGGATGTCCCTTGGGCTCGGCGCGGCAAGCGGCTCGACGAAATGCTCGACATCATCCGCGGCTTGTGCGCGGGAGACTTCTTCGAATACGACGGTGAAATTTTCCAAGTTCCAAGCATCAAGATCTGTCCGGTCGCGACGAAGCCGGTGCCCTTTATCATCGGCGGGCACAGCGAGCCCGCGATGCGACGAGCGGTTCTCAAGGGCGACGGCTGGATTCACGCCGGAGGCAACGCCGACGAACTCGATGTGTTGCTTAAGCGCATGGGCGAACTGCGACGCGAATACGGCAAGGAGAACGACCCGTTCGAGATCCACGTGATTTCCATGGACGCGTACTCGCCGGACGGCATTCGCAAGCTGGAAGACATGGGGATCACCGACGTCATGGTCGGCTTCCGCAACTCGTACACCCAAGGCCAAGACACAGAGCCCTTGGAAACGAAACTCACCGCGCTTCGCCAGTACGCAGACAGAGTGATGTCGAAAACGCGCTAGCGCGAACATCAACCATCGAGTCAATCGACCCAAAGGAACTGCACCGTGACCGATACGCCCAAGGCTTCTCCAACCCAACCCCGCCGCGTTCAGAACATCACCGAATGGCATTCCGAAACCGATGTCGCGATCGTGGGCTTTGGCGGCGCGGGTGCATGCGCGGCCATCGAAGCCAGTGACGCGGGCGCCGAAGTCATTATCTACGAGGTGTCTTCGGCGAGTGGTGGATCAACCGCACTTTCGAGCGCCGAAGTCTACATGGGCGGCAGCGGTGGGACGAGCGTCCAACAGGCGTGTGGGTACGAAGACACCACCGAGGACATGTTCAACTTCTTGATGGCCGCACAGGGAGAACTGGCCGACGAAGACAAGATCCGCATGTACTGCGAAAACAGTGTCGACCACTTCAACTGGCTCGTGAAGATGGGCGCGAAATACAAGAACAGCGAATACAAAGAGCGAGCCATCATGGCAGTTACCGACGACTGCTTGCTCTACACCGGCAACGAAAAATCTCACCCCTTCCGCGAGATCGCGAAGCCCTGCCCGCGTGGGCACAACCTCGAAGTCGTCGGTGACAATGGCGGTCCCATGCTCATGGGTGTGCTGACCAAGAACGTTGAAAAACGACCGATCCAAATTGAATACAACGCGCGCGCCCTCACACTGATCGCCGACGATCAGAATGCGGTTCAGGGCGTCGTCGTTCGCATCGACGGAGAAGAACGCAACGTGCGTACGCGCAAAGGCGTGATCCTTTGTGCCGGTGGCTTTGCGATGAACCAAGAGATGCTCAAGAAGTACGTGCCAAAATTGAGCGTTGGCAACGTGCCCGTCGGGAACCCGGGGGATACGGGGGCGGGCATCTTGATGGGCCAGGGTGTCGGCGGCGCCCTCATTCACATGAACGAAGCCTTCATCACCCTCCCCTTCTATCCACCGGGCTCGCTCACTTTCGGAATTTTTGTGAACGCCCAAGCCCAACGCTTCATCAATGAAGACATCTATCACGCGCGCATGGCGCATCACATTTTGAATCAGGTCGGCAATGGGATCTTCCTCATCGTCAACCACGATGACTACGAGCATCCGCCATTCTTGAACGCAGACGTCGCCGGAACCGGCGAGAGCATCGAAGAACTCGCCGAAGAGATCGGACTCGACGCCGACATGCTTCGTCACACGATCGAGTTCTATAACAAGAACGCGGCAAAGGGAAACGATCCCGTGTTTCACAAGCACGAAGCCTGGCTCAAGCCGATCGAACCGCCGTACGCCGCGCTCAACTGCACACCCGGGAGCGGCGCCTTGTATCCGTACTTCACGTTAGGCGGGCTCGATACCCTCCCGACCGGCGAAGTCCTCACGATGGAACGCGAGGTGATCCCAGGGTTGTACGCTGCGGGCCGAACGTCATGCGGGCTGCCGCGAACGGCCGCCGGCTACGGCAGCGGCATGTCGGTTGGCGACGCGACGTACTTTGGGCGCGTCACGGGGCAGCAGGTCGCAGCGCGTAAGGTGTAGGCGCACGCAGATCAAGGGCCGTGCCCTTCCTTCATGGCGCTGCGGAATTCAACCCCCGGCTGCAGCCTTCACGAAGCCGACACGATCGCCATCCGAGAGTTTGGTCTTCATGCCCTGCTTGTGCTTGACCAACACGCCGTTCACCGCGACGGCGGCAACCTTGGTGAGAATGGCGAACTGATCGCCGCCACCCGGGAACCGCTTGCGCGTTTCCTCGACTACTTCCGAAACCGTGGTGGCCGATTCGACGTCAAAACTTGACGTTCCCAGGGCCTTGCCCATGTCATATGTCAGTTCGACGCGAATGCTCATGCTGAAGTCCTCGTTCTGTCTGTCGTTGCGATACCGAAGCGACCTGCCCAGCGATTAGATGCGTACCTGCAACTTTTCCAGCGTCGTACGCAGCGGGACTCCATCGGCATTCCAGCCGCGGAGCTTGTAGTAACGCGGAAGCAAGTCTCCAAGCGGGTGGCCCGAATCCATATGTTCGTAGATCGATTCGTTCAAGATCCGCGGAGGCAGGGTGTCGTCCTTCCCCGTGAGACCTTCGCGCAAGTTGTACATGCGCTCGAGGTTGAAGATGCGCCCGCCGATTTCCTGCAGATGTCCAGAAGAGAACGTCTGCCCAGTGATGTAGGTCAACCACTTTTCGTACCAGAGCATCGGCTTCCCCTTCATCGACATGCCGATTCGCATCATGGGGCCGGCGTTCTCGATCGCCTTCGCCATCACACGGTGGGTGAGCGAGTTCGGGTCCATGTCGTGAATCGCCTTGGGAATCATCCCATATGTCGTAAAGATGCAGAGCACCATCGAGTTGATCGTGCACGCCGTGTTTTGCATCAAGACCGGGATGTCCGCCTTGAGCTTCAAGTTCTGCGGGTTGATGGTCAGAGGGCCGGTGGATTCGAGGTACATGCTCGCGCCTTGTACGTGGCAACCGCCCCGATTCGTAGTCGCATACTCGACCCCTTGAGCGAAGGATCCACGGGGATCATACGCCGACAACTCCAACCCCTTCACGTGCATGGCAAACTCATGCCCACCGAACTTCTCGCTCATCTTCTTTGAACCGTTGGCGAGTTCATCGCCTACCCCGTGGCGATGGCCGATGTCCTTGATCAGTTCGGAAATGCCCTCAGCATTGCCAAAACTCACTCCCGCGTCCCATATACCGCGCTCCTGCAATTCCATCGCAAAGCTCAGGCTGCCACCGAGGCTGATCGTGTCCATGCCGAGGTCGTCGGCGAGGTAGTTCCATTCGTCGACTTTCTTGAGGTCGCCGATTTCGAGATTGCTGCCCAACAGCGCAACGGTCTCATACTCGGGACCCTTCACCCTGCCTTTGCCTTCGACTTCAACGTCGCGCCCACACGTCACGGGACAGTGCAAGCAGCTGCTCTTCACGCCAACGAGTTCATTGTCTTCCATGTACTCGCCCGAAATATTCATGGCGTCGTCGAAGTGGCCACGCTGGAAGTTGCGGGTGGGCAACATGCCGCGACCGTTGGTGGTGTTCACGATCCCAGCGGTGCCGAATCGTTTCATCGAGCTGCCTAGCACGGGATGTTCTTTGAACATCTCGCGAACTTCTTTTGTGTACTTCTTGAATGCCGCGGCGTCATCCATTTCGAGCTTCCGTGTGCCGGTCACGCTGATGGCCTTGAGTTGCTTCGAGCCCATCACGGCACCGACGCCCGTGCGGCCTGCGATACGTTCGTTCGACACAATGCCCGCGTACAGGACTTTGTTTTCGCCAGCCGGCCCGATCACGGAGTGGGACATCTTTTTGCCGAGTATTTCTTGAGTCTCGTACGTCCCCTTGCCCCACAACTCGGCCGCATCAATGAACTTCACTTCATCACGATCGCCATTGACTTCGATGCGCACGGGCTTTGCACTCTGATTGCTCACGACAATGACGTCGACACCGGCGCGCTTCATTCCGTATGCGTAATTTCCGCCGCAGGTCGCGTTCCCGATCCCGCCGGTTAGCGGGCTCTTGCACACCACGGCAAAGCGATTGCTTTGCGGAGCGACCGAACCGTTCAACGGCCCCGTCGCAAAGATCAATGGATTTTCGGGGCCCAGTGGATCAATGCCAGCTTCGGTTCGGTCGTAAAGAAGTCGCGTCCCATACCCCTTCCCGCCGATGTAGAGCGTCGCGATCTCTTCATCGAGCGGTTCAAAAGAAAACGTCTGTGCGGCGAGGTCGATCTCGAGAACTCGGCCTGCATAGCCTTTGATCATTGGGGTCGTCTCCTAGTCGTGAGTCGCACCTAGCAAGGCTGCTCGGAGCGTCGACGAATCCTAGCTCGATCGATCCAAATGGTCCCTTGCATCCGTCGTCGGGAGGGGGACGCCCGTCTCGGTCTACGACCAGACGGGAGCCGCGCCGGAAAGCGCAAATAAGCCTATCTCCATTGCTGATCAACGAAAAGACAATTTGTGACCTCGACGAGGGAATAGATGTGGACGAGAAGCCAAGCGATCGTGCCAGTCGTCACGTGGATGTCGGAAGGCGCCCGCGTGCTGCAAAGAGCGCGTGCGTACGACAAAGAAGAACCCCGGAGCCTCGCCGACTTTCGTCGCGACGCCCCGGGGCCATTTCTTGCCTAAAAGAACATTTGCAGGTTTCCGCTTAGCGCGCGGTACCGGTCGGGATGTCCTTGAAGGGCTTGTCCTTGTCCATGCGCGGTTCACCGGGCATCCCGAGTACGCGCTCGGAGATGATGTTGCGCAAGATTTCATCCGTACCGCCCGCAAGTCGCAGGCCAGGCATCGCCATGTACGAGTGCTGCCACGCGGCATCAACACCTGACTCGTCGTCGGTAAGAACGCCAGCCGCACCCTGTAGCTCCATCCCAAAGGCACCCATCTCGAGACCCATGATGGCCGCAACAAGTTTGCCGATCGAAGCTTCCGGACCGGGCGTTGCTCCCTGGGACACAGCGGAAAGTCCGCGTTGCCCTGTGAACTTCAGCCCGTTCTTTCGCACTGCGAAGTTGGCGATCTTGCGTCGCACCCCACCGTCTTCAATCGCCGGTCGATCCCCGATGTCGACGTTCTGCGCGAGTTTGATCAGGTCCTTGATCCCCGCGCCACCGCCGAGGCTACTTCCGATTGAAGATCGCTCGTTCATGAGCGTCGTGATCGCAACGCGCCAACCGTCACCCTCTGCGCCCAGTCGATTCGTATCGGGTGTGCGGGCGTCGGTGAAGAACACTTCGTTGAAGCCGCTCGCACCACTCATCTGCTTGATCGGCCTAATTTCTACGCCCGGAGCTTCCATGTCGATGATGAAGTACGTAAGCCCCGCATGCTTGACCACGTTTTGGTTGGTGCGGGCAACGATCATGCCCCACTTGCAGAACTGTGCACCGGTGGTCCAGATCTTCTGGCCGTTGATTACCCAGTCGTCACCGTCACGGACCGCCGTGGTCTTGAGACCGGCGAGGTCAGAACCGGCGTCGGGCTCGGAAAAGAGCTGACACCAAACCTCGTCACCCTGCACCATGTTGGGCAGGAAGCGATCTTTCTGCTCCTGGTTACCGTGTGCCATGATGGTTGGACCGAGCATCCCGTGGCCAATGCCGTAAATCGACGGCGGCACCTGGTAGCGACCTTCTTCTTGATTAAAGATCACCGATTCCATCGCCGTTGCTTCCTGGCCGCCGAACTCTTTGGGCCAGCGTAAGCATGCCCAGCCTGCTTTGTGCTTGGTGAGCTGCCACGCCTTGGCCTGTGCGATGACATCGCCTTCGGCTTCGTCGAGCATGGTGCCCTTTGCGTCGTCGGGGTTTCGCGATTTCGCGTTCGCGTCCAGCCATTCTCGAGCCTTCTCGCGGTACGCCGCTTCTTCGGGTGAATCATTGAAGTCCATGATGTTCTCCTAATGCTTTGAAAGAGGATCGAGCCGGGTTAGGCCGCGTCTGCAATAAGTCTGGCAACCAGCTTCTCGCGCCATTCGTCGGTCGTGCCCAGGACGTGGGACAGAACCTTCGCGCGCCGGTAGAAGAGATGGCAGTCGTACTCCCAGGTGAAGCCAACGCCGCCGTGCATTTCGATCATCTCGACCGTCATTTTTTCTAGCGCGTCGCTTGCGCTGATCTTGGCGCTCGCCGCGGCCACTTCGAGTTCTTCGTGGTCGTTCTCAAGTGCCCAGGCTGCCCAGTAGCAGTTACTGCGTGCAAGCTCTCGATCGGCATAAAGGTCAGCCATCCGATGCTTCAGCGATTGGAACGAAGCAATCGGCCGGCCGAATGCGAAGCGGTTCATCACGAAGTCGAACGTGATCTGGAACGCGCGATCCGCGCAACCCAGCTGCTCGAACGCCATGAGAACCCCTGCCCGTGTCAGCGTGTCTTGCGTGATCGCCCAACCCTCACCCGTTGCGCCAAGGCGCGTTGCGGGAGCGTCGTTGAAAACGATCTTTGCCTGGGGTCGCGTCGGGTCGAGAGACTTAAGTCGCTTGCGCTCGACGCCTGCTTCAGCGAGATCCACGATCACGAGGGAAAGACCATCGCCTTCCTTCGCCAACACGATCGCAAAGTCTGCGAGATCACCGTCTACAACCGGGATCTTCGTCCCCGAGAGCTTGCCGTCTGCGAAGGTGGCACTGATCGAACGTTGGCTCAGGCTGCCAGGCTTTTCGGACGTTGCGAGGGTTCCGATCAAGTCACCCGCCGCGATGCCGGTCAGGTACTTCTTCTTTTGGTCCGCGTCGCCGTGTCGCGTAATTGCTTCCGCGGCCACGTACACCGTCGAAGAGAACGGAATTGGCGCAAGAGACTGGCCGATCTCGCCCGCGATCATCGCGAGTTCGAGGTAGCCATAGCCCGCGCCGCCGTACTCTTCGGGGATCGAAACGCCGAGCCAACCGAGTTCGGCCACGCCCTTCCAGAGTCCCTGACTGTATCCGCCGTCGGATTCGAGGATCTCGCGAACGAGTGCCAATGAAGAATTTTCGGTGAGGAATTCCCTCGCCGTGTGCTGAAGCAGTTTCTGCTCCTCGGAGAAGTCGAAATTCATGAGAAAACCTTTTTATTTGAGGGTTAAATCTCGCTAGTCGTTCGCCGCCCGGTCCCGTACCGGACGAATGGATATCACTTGCCGCGCCACTTTGGCGCTCGCTTTTCGGCGAACGAGCGGGGCCCTTCCTTCGCATCTTCCGACGCGAACACGTCCCGCATGAAGGGAACTTGGTGCGCCCAGAATTCTTTTTCTGTGCGTCCCGTGGAGTCGATGATGAGTTGCTTGGAAGCTGCGACGCCGAGCGGCGCGTTCTTCGCGATGCGAGTCGCGAGTGCGATCGCTTCGTCCGCCGCCTTACCGGGCTCAGTCAAGCGCGAGATGAGACCGTATTCGTACGCCTGCTGCGCGCTGATCGGATCACCCGTCAGCGCCATCTCCATCGCAACTCCGTACGGCACAACCCGCGGGAGTCGCATCAAAGCACCACCAGCAGCCAACAGCCCAACGCCCACTTCGGGGATACCGACGCGGATGTTGTTCGCGGCCACGAGCAAGTCACAGCTGAGTGCCATCTCAAGACCCCCCGCAAGCGCGAACCCTTCGATGGCTGCAATGAGAGGCTTCTTCGCACCGTCGCGCAAGAACTTGTCGAAGCCGACCGGCGGTCCTTCGGTTGCGAACGCCTTGAGGTCCATCCCCGCGGAAAAGCTTCCGCCGGCCCCCGTGAGCACGCCGGCCGTGAGGCCATCATCGGAGTCGAGTTCGTCAATCGCCGCACTCAGCCCTTGGGCCAGCGCAGTGTTGACTGCGTTCTTTGCCTTCGGGCGATTGAGCGTAATGAGCAGCACTCGGTCTCGCCTTTCTACTAGAACTTCATCAGACATCGTTTAATCCTCAAATCATTTCGGGGGAAGTCGCACGCCACCGTCTGCACGCACCACTTCGCCATTCATGTAATCGTTCGTCAAAAGCTCCATCACCATCGAAGCCAGTTCGTCGGCGTGGCCGAGGCGCTTCGGGAAGAGAACGCTCTCTCCGAGCTTCGCCTTGAAGGCATCGGAGCCTTCGCCCTTGCCGTAGATCGGCGTGTCGAACAGCCCCGGTGCGATGGTGTTCACGCGAATGCCGATCGCGGCGAGGTCACGAGCGATGGGAAGCGTCATCCCGACCACACCGCCCTTCGACGCCGAGTAGGCGCATTGTCCGATTTGGCCGTCAAAGGCTGCCACCGACGCCATGTTGACGATCGCGCCGCGCTGGCCTTCGTCATCAACGGGCTCCATCTTCGCCATCGTTGCAGCGGCGAGTCGAATGCAGTTGAAGGTGCCGAGCAAATTGACACGAATGACAAATTCGAAGACGTCCTGCTTGAAGGGTTCGCCTTTGCGATCGACCGTGCGTCCCGCACTGCCGATGCCTGCGCCGTTTACCAGCACGCGCAGTGGCCCGAGGCCGAGTGCGGTTTCGCACGCAACCTGAATCTGCTCTTCGCTCGACACGTCGGCCTTGACGAACTCACCCCCAAGTTCGGCCGCGACTTTCTTGCCCGCTTCTTCGTTCATGTCGACGATGACGCAGCGTGCCCCTGCTGCTGTGAGCCTGCGCGCGCAGGCTTCACCGAGTCCCGATGCTCCGCCCGTAACGATTGCCGAGCCTTTTGTGACGTCCATCTTGCTTCCCCTTCATGCTTCCATTTTGTGGAGCGCAGTCTCGCGCTCGTGTTCGTGATTTCGAGATTCCGATTCGCTAGTCGGCAACGACATTCGAGACATTGACGGCCAGCCGATTGAGCAGTTGGGTGAGTTCCCGCCGCTCTCTACGTGAAATGCCCGCGCGAAGTTCAGCGCGAAGGCGTTCGTCGATCTTCGTAATTTGTTTGGAGACTTCTTCGCCCTGCGCAGTCGCAGCAACCAACCAGACGCGGCGATCCCCAGGCTTGGGTTGACGTTCAACCAGATCTCGCGCTTCGAGGGAATCGACCAGCGACCCCATGGCTGCGCGCCCCATGCCCATGTGTTTGGCCAGGTCAGCCTGCATCGCCGGCCCCGATTCGCACGCTTTGGCGAGCACGCTGGCTTCGGAAAGATTCAGGCCAAGCTCCTGCAAGCGCAGGTCATAGGCGCGCCGAATACCCCGGGCCAACGACATCAATGTCGATTCGACCCGGAGCCAAGGCGGAGCGTCGAGCTCGTGCTTTGAAGGTTCTGCCATGTCAAAAAGCCGGGGGGGGGACAGGCCCTCTTTTTCAGAAGACGGGGTGTTGCGAGTTTTTTGCTTAACCGCGGCGCAGAAGCGTGCCGGTTCCGAGTCCGCCACCACAGCACATCGTGACCAAGGCGTACTCCTTACCGGAGCGCTCAAGTTCGTGCACGGCCTTGGTGATCAGGATCGAGCCCGTGCCGCCGAGTGGATGGCCGAGGCCGATCGCGCCGCCGTTCGGGTTGACCGTCGCCATGTCGGGCTTGAGTTCCTTCTCCCAAGCGAGCACGACGGAAGCAAACGCTTCGTTGATCTCGACGACGCCGATGTCGGACATCTGCAAGCCATTCTTTTCGAGGATCTTCTGCGTGGCACCGATGGGACCCGTCAACATCAACACCGGGTCTGATCCGACGAGGCACGTGTCTACGATGGTCGCCTTGGGCTTGAGGCCAAGAGCGTCTGCCTTCTCGCGGGTCATGAGCAAGATTGCGCCGGCACCGTCAGAGATCTGAGAAGAGCTACCGGCCGAGTGCACGCCGTCGGGCATGTTGGTCTTGAGCTTGGTGAGACCTTCGATTGTGGTCTCGCGCAAACCTTCGTCTCGCTCGACGCGGTTGGTTTCGCCGGTCGGTTTGCCGTCTTCGCCGAGAACCGGAGCGTCGATGCCTACGATCTGCGAGTCGAAGGCACCTGCTTCCCATGCTGCCGCGGCGAGGTCCTGGGACCGCTTCGCGAATGCATCGGTGTCGTCGCGGGTGATGTCCCACTGCTTAGCGATGCGCTCGGCACCATCAAACTGAGAAGTCCATTCGTAGTTTTCGCGGTAGTTCTTGTTGACCGGAACGCCGCTCGAGGGCTCGCGCGGAATCGTGGCGCCCATCGGCACGCGACTCATGAGTTCGACGCCGCATGCGACTGCGCAGTCAACGACTCCAGAAGCGACGAGTGCGTACGCGAGGTTCGTGGCCTGCTGGGAAGACCCACACTGGGTGTCTACCGTCGTCGCGGCAACATCAAGGGGAAGACCCGCTGCAAGCCAAGCGTTGCGGGTCACGTTCATGGTCTGCATGCCGACCTGACCGACGCAGCCGCCGACGACCTGGCCCACTTCTTTGGGGTCCACGCCACTGCGTTCGAAGAGTTCCTTCTGCACCGTGCCAAGCACGTCGATGGAATGACAGGTTGAAAGACCGCCGTTGCGACGACCCAGAGGGGACCGGACGGCTTCTACGATGACGACTTCACTCATTGGGGGGCTCCGTTGTTTCAATTTAATTTGGTTGTTCGTTTCGTTGAAGTACTTCACGGGGCAGTACTTAAAATCGAAGTGGACCATCCGCCTTTTGGCGTCCGGCCCAAATATTGTCCGGCGGCATACTATCTACCGTCTGACCAATTGTCCAGCAAGATCAGGAAGCCCTGAGCGCCTCTTCAGCGGCTCAGCCGCTCTAGACGATTCGTCACTTCGAGTGTCATAATGTCTCACGAAGACAGCCGCAACGCGCTCCTCGACAAGGACCCCACGATGGAAACTCTGCGCACCCCCGACGAACGATTCGAAAATCTACCGGGTTACGACTTTGCCCCGCACTACACCCAAGTGCCTGACGGGGAAGGCGGCGGGTTGCGGATCCATCACATCGAAGAAGGCCCCGCTGATGGCGAACCCATCTTGCTGATGCACGGCCAACCTTCGTGGTGCTTTCTATATAGAAAGATGATCCCGATCCTCGTCGAGTCGGGCTATCGCGTGTTTGCACCAGACCTGGTGGGCTTCGGCCGCTCGGACAAACCCACCCGTCGCAGTGACTACACCTACGCGCGCCATGTGCAGTGGATGAGCGACTGGCTCAGCACGAACAACTTGAACGGCATCACCCTCTTCTGTCAGGACTGGGGTGGTCTCATTGGCCTGCGGCTAGTAGCCGCGTTCCCCGATCGATTCGCCCGAGTGGTCGTTGCAAACACCGGCCTTCCGTACGCGTCGCCGATCACCGAAGAAATGGCTCCATCGGTCCGAAAGATCTACGAATCGCTGCCGGTTGTTGCACACGGCGAACTCACCGAGCGGTTCGCTCAAAAGGATGGCCCTCCCGGGTTTCTTTACTGGCGCAAGTTCTGTGCTGAAACCAAAGAACTTCCGATCGGCGAAATCGTCGGAGGTCTTGGCACGATTCCAACGCCGAGCGAAGTTCGCTCCGCCTACGAGGCCCCCTTCCCCGACGCGAGCTACCGAACTGGAGCGCACATCTTTCCGAGCCTCGTGCCGATGTTTCCGGACGATCCCGAATTGCCCGCCAACCGCGCGGCATGGAAAGTTCTGGCACAGTTCGACAAACCCTTTCTGACTGCGTTTAGTGACAGTGACCCGGTCACAGCAGGAGGCGAAGCTGTCTTTCAAAAACGCATTCCAGGTACGAAGAACCAATCGCACGTGACCATCCCCAATGCGGGACACTTCCTGCAAGAAGACAATGGCGAAGACTGCGCTGCGACCATGATCGCTTTCATTCACAACAACCCCGCGTAGTTCGGGGAGCGGTCGGGTGGGTATCGACAGCTCCGGGGTCGGCCTCATTGTCTTCCGCAACGACATCAATTTGCGAATACAGCGTTCGCTATTTCGAGCTTGGCGACGTGGCAAGAGAGCAGAAGCTCTGGTTCGGGCGCGATGGGAAGCGCCGCGTCCATTTCGGTTCGGTCACCTCATTGCGATGGTGTTGGCAGAGCGAGCGCGCGACTCAGGCCCAGGTACTTGACCATGATGTCGAATAATTCGGGTTGGGTCACCATCCCTTTTACCCGCCCCTGTCCGGCGGCATTCGAATACAAGGGGACATTCACTCCGGTGTGCTCTTCCAATTTAAACGAATTCGTAGCGTAATTGATCGCAAGCACGGCACCGTCTCGCGTTACCAAGCGCGCCAAATGTCCCGGCGTGTAGACCGGCACCCCAAACTCACTGAACAGGCTCTCGTTGGGCACAAGCTGTGCTGCGTGACCGTGATCGGCGGTCACCAGAATCAGTGTTTCGGGATATTGCTCGGCGAAATCAAGTGCGCTCGCGAGCGCTTCGTCGAGTTGTTCGAGTTCCCCGATTGATCCACACGCATTTCGCACGTGCGACTGCTTGTCGATCGACGCGGATTCCACCACCAAGAAAAATCCCTTGTCGGGCTCGTTGGCGAGATGCGAGAGTGCGGCTTCGGTCATCATTTCGAGACTCGGTACCCCTGCCGTGGCCGGGTTGGCCTCGCATCGCATGGGCTCCGGCAGAGTCACACTGCCCAGGTAGCGATGCACTTGATTCATGAAGCTACTCTTCGGCTTCTCCGCAACACGTCCATCTTCACCCTGCAAGCGAACTGGCAAGTGACTTTCGGAGAATACGCCGAGAAGCTTCTTGTCTGCGGGAACACTTCGCAATTCGGATCCCTTGGTAATCACGTGGAATCCGTTTTTCTTCGCAGCCTCGAGCACACTGTGATCGCCGCCGGCCACGTTGGGCGCGAAATGTTTCGCCCCCCCGCCCAGCACCACGTCTACCTGCGAAGCCGCGATCTGCTCCGAAATCGAACCCTTGCCGCCGTTACTTGCAAGGTCGGGTGTGCAATCAGCAAGGGTGATCCCGCGGTACGCAACGTCGACCATTGCCGCGGGGCTTTCGCAGTAACGGCGACTGATGTGGGCAACGAACGCGGCCGGCGTTGCATCCGTGACGCTCGACGTTGCAACGATGCCCGTCTTCAACCCTGCTGCCTGAGCGAGTTCGACAATGTTCGTCACGTCCCGGTCGGAGCCCGCGGTGGTCCCGAGGCGGCCGCGACTTGTCACGATGCCGGTCGAGAGAGAAGTCGCGGTATTCGCCGAATCAGCCACGTAAATGACTTCACTGGGCACGGTGTCGGTGACCGTCAGCACCTGGGCCACGCTTCGTAGCGGCAACTCGTCCAAGACTAACTTTCCCGCTGCGCCAACCAAGTAGTTGCGGGCGATCGTAATCTGATGATCGTCCATGCCGTCGCCAATGATCAGAATTACGTTGCGCGGGCCTGCGGAAGCGACGGTCCCGACGAGCATGCCGGTCAACAGGGTCGCGACGATCACAGCGGGGTCGAATCGATAACGGATAGTCGGGCAGTTCATGGCAGCTCCCACGCGTCGAAGGGGAATGGTAAGACCGCGACCACAACTTGGGTGCTATGCGGCCTGAGGCGATTTCTCAGCACCAAAGGGCTTGAAGGTCAAGATTAAAGCAGGCATAAGCAAAAAGTCAGCGATCAGCGCGGCCAAGATCGTGGTCGCCAAGAGCGACCCACGAACCGCATTACTGTTCAAGAGTGAAAAGTTCAAAACAAGAAAGCCGAGTACAAGCGCGGCCGAAGTAATCAATAAGGCTCGGCCTACGTCGGTCATCGCCTCTCGCACCGCGTCTTGGTAGTTGCCAAGCCGGTAGAACTCGTGCCGTATTCGAGACATCAGGTGAATCGTGTCGTCGACCGCGATTCCCATCGCGACCGACGCAATGGCCACCTTGTTGTAGTCAAGTGGAATCCCCAACCATCCCATCACGCCAAGAGTCAGTAAGACGGGCGATATATTCGGCACCATCGCGATCAAGCCCACCTTGATGGACCGAAACAACACGCACATCACGATGGCGATCGCTGCGAACGCAAGCGTGAAGCCATTCACCTGGCTAGACACGATGTAGTCCAGGAGTTTTACCCACAACGCACCGATTCCCGTCAAGCGCGTCGTGGACGCCTCAAGGGGAGTCGTTTCGAGTTCTTCATAGAAATCGTCAACAATCTCCGCGGTCTCGCTCGTCATTGCAAGGGCGAGACGAAGCTCGAGGGACGCATTTCGATAATCGGACGAAATCAATTTGTTGGCCTCTGACCCCCCCGCGCTTTCGTAGAGGATCAGGTACTGGGCATTGAGCTCTCGGCTTTCCGGCAGCTTGTGGTGCGCAGGGTCATCGCCGTGGAACGTTTGGTTGAGGTCTTTGAGGACGTCTACGATCGAATAACTTTTGCGCACGATTTCGTAGTCGCTCGCCCACGTTTGAACACGGTCGATCTCAGCGAGAACCGCTGGCTCAAGGACGGAGTCCGACGCTCCACCGTCAAAGAGAAAGATCAGATTCGCCGCTCCCCCCATCACTTCGTCAACTTTGATGGTGACGTGCTTGAGCGGCATGCGATCGGAAAAGTCGTTTAGCCAGTTCGAGTCAACCACCATGCGGCTAATGCCAACGATCGACAGAATAAATGTGACACCGAACGTTGCGAGGAGCGCCACTCTCTGTCGCGACACAAACACCACGACACGATTCAAGAAGCGCTGCATTACGGCGCCGCCCTTCGACGCCTCGATTTTTTCAGGCGACGCAGGCTTTGATGGAACACGACGACCGAACGAAAGCAGCGCCATAAGCAAAGTGAACGACAGAAAGAACGATGCCATCACGCCGAATGCGGCATACCCCCCCTGGTGAGCAATGCTTTTGATCGGAGCAAAGCTCATCGAGGCAAAGCCGATGGCTGTCGTCACACTCGTAAAAAGACAGGGAGCGCCGACCAAGTAGATGGTCTGGACCAGTGCTTCGCGTCGGTCGCCAAGCTGGGCGAAGCGAGCGCGGAATTCCGACAAGATATGGACCGAATGGGCGACGCCGATCGCGGTCAGCAGCGTGGGCATCCCGCCGAAGCTCATGTCGAGCTTCCAGCCCATGAGCACCACAAAACCGACCGTCGCGATGACACTGATCTGCACGACAAGGATCGGGCCCACTACGCCCACCACGTTGCGGAAAAAGAACAACAACAGCAGCGCTACGACCGCAGCGGTGATTCCGTCGAGAAACGCACTTTCTTCGGCGATCACGACGTTAAACGCGGCGTTCAGCGGCACGTCGCCCGAATGGTAGAAGCGCAGGTTCGAATATTCGGGCCGGGCGAGGATTTCGTCGATCGCGTCGTTGGTCGCCTGGGGATACAGATTCGACAGTGCGTCGCCTTGCTCAGGATCGAGGCGAATCTCGTCTAGCGGGTCGGTACTCGACCGATCCATTTCAATGATGATTGCAGCGTACTTCGCGTCTTCGCTCAAAATCCCGCCCACGAACATGGGCTTATTGAGGTAGCGGTCGCGAAGCGTGAGAAGCTCTTGCTGAGTGTCGGGAAACGCGTCGCTGAGCTGATAGATATCGATCGCGTCGTCGCGGCCCACCATCAGTTCGGCGTTCGCGAGACTCTGCACTTCATAAATGAACGGAACTTCGTCCTCTAGGGTTTCTGTTAGCGCGACGACGCTGCGCATGACCTCGTAGTTCCAAGGTCCATGTTCAATCCCCGGCGCTTCGTAAAGGATGTACGACACTTCGTCGGAGCCGAAGTCTTCGCGAAACTCTTCGTAGTGAAGAAACGTGGGATCGTTTGCATCGAAGTAAGCCTCGTAGCTGCTGTCGATTTCCGCACTTGCTGCCAAGTAGAAACTTCCAGCGAGCACGCCAACCGCGATCGAGAGCACCCACCAGCGATTGTCATACGACCAGCCAGCAACAGCGGCAAAGCCACTGCTCAGGCGCGCGACGAAGTCCTGGCTTCCACCCGGCTCGCCTGTGTAATGATCATCTGCCAAAGTCACGTCCCTGTCGCCGACGAATGTTGCGCTACGAAAAGGAGTGCTTTTCGAGACCTTCGAGTCCGCCGGTAAACGTCTTCGTGATCATGCGCCGGAAGAGTCCGCCCAAGCCCGGGATTTTTGATTCAAACTCGCAGCGCCACCGAAGCAGGGTTCCGTCGCCATCCGCTTCGAGGGTCACTTCTCCGAGATGGTTCTTGATCGGAAACAGACCCCCGACGAGCGTGTACGTCATCCGCTTGGGCGCTTCGAAGCTCAGAATCTCTTCCAAGGTCCCGGCGGAAAACCCGCGCACTGCGCCGACACCATTCCGGTCGGGGCTTCCCTCAGTCACCAACCGCGACGGACCCACTCCGGCCCATTCACTCCACTTCGCATGGTCTACATAGATTTTCCACACCGCTTCAGGGCTTGCGTTGTAACGATGCTTCACTTCTACGCGCTGTTTGCTGCTACTCATCGGCTGGCCTGGATCATTATTTGCTCCGAGTCATTGAGCCTTTGAACCGGCTCGACCGCGGGCGTTACCCTAGCAAAGCGAGGCGCTGCCAATTCACTCGCATTGCGGCTTGTTCGCAACTGCTATCCGAGCGAATTATGCTCGCTGGATGGCTGCTGCGTCACCCGAAGCTCGCAATTCTGCTAGTGCTAGCCCGTGGCTCTACGGACGCTCGATCGATCTCCTGATCGGTTGCTGTGGGATCTATACGTTATCCCTTCCCTTCCTATTGACTCTATCTATCGGGACGGGCATTCAGTCCTGGTCGATCGGGCTCACGGTCGTCCTTGGGATCACGATCAACGCCCCTCACTACGGCGCCACGCTCGTTCGGTTATACGAACGCGAGCACGACCGACGCAAGTACGTTTTCTTTACGCTGTACGTCACCCTCGCTGTCGCTGCGCTCTTCGTGATTGCGACTCACAACATCTGGCTCGCATCAGCGCTCATTACCGCGTACGTGACTTGGAGCCCGTGGCATTTCTCCGCGCAGAACTACGGCTTGCTGTTGATGTTCATGCGACGCGAAGGCGTCGACTTCGACGACACAACCAAGCGTCTCTTTTACGCGTCGTTCATTTTTGCGACTGCGATGTCGATCGAGGGCGTACAGGCGGCGAGTTCGGAGTTGGTCTTTGCACCCGCCACATTCCCGGCCCCCGGCACCCCGCAAGTCTTTCAACTTGCCTTTCTTCAGGAATACGCCGTCCCGATTTTGTGGACACTCGGCGTGCTCTACGCGGGCTCGCTCGGGGCGGCGCTCGTGCGCCTGCGCGGCTCTGGGTTTCGACTCGTAGGCCCCGCGACGCTAATGATCCTCACCCAGGCGTTCTTCAGCTCAGTTCCCGTTGTCGCCGGTCGCATCTATACGAATGGGGAAATTAACCTGGCCTTTGCGCCCGTATGGATTTCGATGGCGCACTCCGCGCAGTACCTCTGGGTGAGCGCCTACTTCGCAAAGCGTTCTGATGCCCAGCAAGGCTCCGCGCGCTTCCTCGGGAAGTCGTTCCTTGCGGGCTCGGGCATCACGATACTTCCTGCGTTGCTCTTTGCTCCGGCGATACTCGGCAATACGCCATGGGACGCGGGGCTCGCCGGGCTCGTCTTTTCGATGGTGAATCTTCATCACTTCATTATGGACGGCGCAATTTGGAAGCTGCGAGACGGGCGCGTCAGCAACATCCTCTTGCGTTCGGCGGACGCGTCCAGCGAATCGAACCCAAAGCGGAGCGGAAGCACCGGGAAGTGGGTTCCCAAGATCATCTGGTCTGCATGCGCGCTCTCGGTCCTGGTTCCCGTCCTTCATCTCTACGAGACCGAGGTCCACATGCCCAACGCCAGGTCAAGTGACGACATCAACAACGCACTCGAACGGATCCGCTGGTTGGGGCGCGAATCGATCTCGCTTCACAACTACGTGGGAGCCGAATACTCCAAGCTGCAGCAACCAGGCCTCGCGATCGAACAGTTTGAAAGCAGCATCGAAGTTTTCCCGACGCCAGATGCCTATGCGGCACTTGGCAACGAATACCGTCGCACCGGCGTCCCGCAAAAAGCACGCGACGCTTACTCGAAAGCACTCGCGATCGATGCGGACGCCGCCATGGCGCTACTGGGCTATTCAGCGTCACTCGCAATAGACGAGCCACACCCCACTGAGGCAGACAGATCGAAGGCTTCGCAGATGCTCAAGCGCGTGCTCGAGATCTACCCGGGCCAAAGTGACGCGACGCAAATGCTTCGTCAGTTGCGACGACACGACGCCAAACCCTAGGTGTCTACATTGCCAGACAAATCAAAAGCCTGTTGCGATACGGCAGAAAGCACAACGCCAGCGTCTCCGG
This sequence comes from Myxococcales bacterium, assembly GCA_012960035.1. GTDB lineage: Bacteria > Myxococcota_A > UBA9160 > UBA9160 > UBA4427 > DUBZ01. The sequence continues at coordinate 93,051 of DUBZ01000071.1, forward strand.
CCACACGCTCCAGAGACTGCTGCACGAGTTCGACGAACTCCGGCAAGTCGGGAACAACGTCGGGGTTCGCATTGAAGCCCCAACAAATCTTACCGTCGTAGCTCATGAGCGCGAAACCGAGCCCCATACCTTGGAGAAGAGGAACCTGCGGGTAAATGGAAAGTAGCTTGGCACCCTGCATGTAAAGCGGAATCTGAGGCCCGGGCACATTGGTGACGATCGAATTCACGGGGCCGCTCGACGACTGCGAGCCGAGGGACAGCAAGCTCGCTGGGGTCCATTCGGCCACCGCCATCATCATTTCTACGCCGAGTGCCTGATTGCTTGACTTCAAGTGTTGCGTGGTCTCATTGATCTTTCGCAGTTGCTCGAGGGGCTTCTCTTCTTCGACAGGTAGCTGCAAGATCCACGAGGAAACCCGATTCCCAAGTTGTCCCTTTTCTTCTTCGCGTCTGACGCTCACAGGCGCAGATATCTTGAAGTCCTTCGCCGCGGGATCAACACCCCTTCCGACCATATAGGCACGAATCGCGCCCGTGACGATCGTCAGGACGACATCGTTGACCGAACACTGCAAACCGCGACGAATCGCCTTGATGTCGTCGAGGGGAGTTTCCAACCAGTTGAAGTTGCGGTGCGGGCCAAGCGGACCATTGAGCGGTGAGTCGCTTGCGGTCAGCCCCATGCCAAACATGGATCCAAGGATCTTCGCCCGCTTCGTAATCTCTTCGACAACGTCTTCACTTTGACGCGCGAATTCAGTGATGTTGCGTGCAGCCTCGATCGGCAGGTTGAGGCGGTACGCAACTTCGTCTCGCACGAGATCACCGCGCGACGGCGCGGGCTTCGGGTAGAAATTCGGAACCTCACCGAGGGTTCGATCGGGAGACGGGGACATCATGATCTGCGCGAGGTCGACACCGGACGAACCATCGATCATGCAGTGATGGATCTTCGTGATCACAGCAAACCGGTCTCCCGAAAGACCTTCGATGATCCATGTTTCCCACAAAGGACGCGCGCGGTCGAGTTGCTGGGCCATCACACGAGACGAAAGCGCCTGTAACTGTTCGTCGGTGCCAGGGTCGGGCAACGCCGTATGGCGCACGTGGTAGTCGAGTTTGAAATGGCGATCGTCGACCCACACCGCGTGATCGAAGAACGGAATGAAGTGAAGCTTTTGCCGGTAACGGGGAATGAGATGCAGATAACTCTCAGTTGCCCGCATGATGCGATCAATATCAATGCCGCCATCGGCGGTCCGCAGTGGACCCGCTTCGTAGATCAAGGTCGACGAAACGTGCATATGCGAATTGGCCGACTCCATCAGGAGGAAGGAATTGTCCTGGGTCGACAGGCGGTCGTAATTGTAATGGGGCATCACTTCTCCGATTTTTGGCGTACTGGAACGACGGCCGCACTTGCAGCTTTCTCTGTTGGAATGGTGCGTGTCCATTCCCGATATTGGGGTGGTGTCGGGACTCGAAGCGGCCAAGGGACATGCGCCGAGCCTTGCGTGTCAGCACGGGGCGCATTTGCCATGGGATCCAAGCGTTACGCCGCGAGCGGTTGCGTGGGCGCGACGCGCCTGCACGCCTGACTACTTCTTCTTGGTGGCTTTCTTTTTGCTAGCGGCCTTCTTCTTACCCGCAGCCTTCTTCTTTGGGGCTTTCTTTTTGCTAGCAGCCTTCTTCTTACCCGCAGTCTTCTTCTTCGCGGCGGCCTTCTTCTTCGCCTTCTTCTTCGGAGCTGAAGCAAGGCCGAGTCGCTGCATCAGCTTGGTGGTGTCTTTGCGAATCTGCTTTTCAAGCTTGTCCCACTGGGCTTCACGTTCTTTGCGCGCCTTTTCGATCTGCTTATGAAGATCGTTCAGGTTGCCACGTAGGTCCTTCACCATCTTTGCGACGTTCTTAGGAAGCTGCTTCTCAAGATCCTTGAGGTTCGTCTCGACCGCTTTGCGAGTTCGGTCTGCCAGGCTCGCGTTTGACTTGCGTCGCGTCGTCTTCCGCTTCGATGGCGACTTTTTCGCGCCGCTCTTACGTCCGCGCGCGGATGACTTCTTTGCTGACGTCTTTCGTGCTGCCATGTTGGGATTCCTCTTTCAATATTTTGGTATGCGTGGGCCCGCGTACGGAATAATGCTCGGCGTAGAGTCAGGCACGCGGGACGCGTAACCTTGGAATTGCGACGGTCGCGAGCGCAGTAGAAAGCGCTAAGCCCAGGCGGGGGCGACGGCCGAGCAGAGAGTGCAATGAAATGTCGTTTCGTGCCAGAAATCGCGAACTTTAAATCGATCAGCGACTGTTGAATCGGACCCCATGATTGGCGCAGGGTGTTCGGAAACCAGCCCCGCTTGCTTCGCTAACGTAAGCGATTCGATTCTTCGGAGATCAAACGTGAAGAAGCTGGAGACCTTTATATGTATAATCGCCACATAGTACGTGTTGAGTTGTGGCTGTTTTACCGAATCGCTGGTGAAACGAGCGGTCCCTGCATTCCCAGAGTTCCCCGCCTCGGTTGACGATCTCTCGAATGGCCAAGAAGGCGTGATCTACTTCAAGACCTCCACACCCTTTGATCTGGACGTCCTATTGGGGGATCCAAGCCTCGGTATTCCAACAACGGGCGTGGGCACGTTGTTTCTTCCAGAAACACCGCATCCACCGAGCCCTCGCGCCAGAACACAAAGGCTTTGCGGCGTTTGTCGACTATTCCGGTCCGTGCTTTCAGAATCTCGCCACGTAAGCCGCGGCGATCTATCCGCTGCTTTGCGGCGTGTACCAGATGGGCGAAGACCAAGCGCGTTCTTGAATGACGCGTTTGCGATCGGGGTCGTCGCAGTCGGCGGGGCGAGCCGTTCCTTTCAGGCCAATGCACTGCCAAGCGTTGTAGCGACAACTTGGGTTCTCAACCGCCCGCATGTAGTAGACGGCGCGGCGGCTCGGGTCAAAGTCCGGGTCCGTCCAGACTGAGCACAATTGTTGAAAGCCGCTGCCCTGGGTTTCACAAGTATTCACGTCAACCGACGCGCCATTGTTTGCGTCACCACCGACGTCGTAGATGGCCTGTCGAGTGGCTCCCTCGTCGTCCGACCAACCCTTAATGATTTGAACGCGTTGGAGCGGATTGCCCGGCGCAGCCACCGTGCCTGGATCCGCGAGGGCGAGGGTCAAGAACGCCGGCGCCGCACCGGCACCCGGGAATGTGGCGAGATCACTCCCCATCGCGACGGCGAGCGTGTCCGCACTTGCGGCAGGGTTCGCGTCATCGCACATCCCGGCGGGCAAGTCCCACGCGCCAAAGAAGCGCGGGACAATCCGGGGACCACTGGTTCCGAACACTTCCTTGCGTTGCATCGCTTCGAACAGCGATGCGCGGTCGTTCTCTTCAGCCCAAATCCCGATCAAGCCACCCGGGTTATTGTTAGCGTTGCCCGCATTCTCGTCGCTGTAGTTCGTACGGATCGAGGCACTTTCGTCGCCGCTCCCGAGGTGACCGGGATAGCTGCGTTCTTCGACGCCTCCGCCCAGCGCGTTGTGGGTGTCAGTGCTCGCGGTGATTCCAAACTTGAACGGGTTTACGCCCATTCGTGCTTCTTCTTTCAGACCTTCGGTCAAAGCCCAGCGCACATAGCTGAGTTTTGAAACACAGTTGGGACCGAGGTGCGGAAGTTTGTCGGCCCATGGGCCGTCGTAACACGTCCCCGGATCGTCGGTGTCTGCGATCGCTTCGAACGCATTGTTTTCGAATCGTTCGAAGTCACACAGCTCATCTTCGCTGTTCAGCACGCCTTCAATGCCGTTGCGGCATTCGGAGTCGCCCTTATGCTGCATGATCTCGATGATGGGTTCGATTTCCATCCGGAGCTTTGCCCGCGCGGCTTGGTCTTCTGCCGAACTGGCGCCCGGGTAGTCGACGGCGAACATGCGGCCGTTACTGATGTTCGAGTTGTGCGGGATCGCGAGGACGTCGCAGCCCGTGCCGCTATCCCTGCAACCCTTCTTCAACAAATCCCACAGTTCCCACTCCCGCTGAACGTCCAGGTAGCTTGCGGGTTGAATCGGAACAACTTCGTTCTTGAAGATCACGTTGCGGTGCAGGTTCGAGCCCAAGCGAAACGAACTGTATTCGTACGCCACGAATGTTGTCCGTTCGCAACGGTCACTCGTATCGTTCCAATTCTGCGCAGCATCGATCGTGCGTTGCCAACTCGATCGAAGTTTTTCACGACAGCGCGCTCCGTCAGCACCGCACACTTCGTCGTCTCGCCAGTTGATTGGGCTCATGATGTGAAAGGCAAGTTGCTTCGAGCGGCCGTCTCCCTTTCGGAACGTGTCGCAAAAGTCGGTGTCGTAGACGCTAGACGTCTCATCGGTGCACAGATCAATCTCACCCAAAAACTCTGCGTGATCGGTGACCGCCATAAAGTCCAGCGGCCGATCGATGCTCACTTCGCGGGTCGGCTTTCCCTGAGAGTCGTTGGGCGGGAGCATCAGCGATCCTCCGAACGCATAGCGATAGGCGTCGTCGGGGAGCATCCGCACCTTGAACATCCACGAGTCACTCGAGACCGATGTATGAACGTGCAGGTCACCAAAGTATGCGTTGCGAAGTGGGTTTTGGTCCGCGCACGGAGTTTCGGGAACCGGCGCGGGTGCGCCCGGTGCAACGGCGAACGAACCCTCGGGCGCAGGGGGCTCACCGCATGCCAACGTAAGCATCACCAAGATCATTGCGAAGGTGCACGCAAACCATTTCTGCTTTGCAGTACCGGGTTGCCGCAGGTTCAACATCCGAGACTCCCATACCCATGTGTAAGGACCGAACCCGAGTCGTTGCCCGAGCGGATCGCGATGATACGAGATCGATGGGACCGTATCACAGCACCCTGAAACTCGCGTTCCCAATGCAACGTTGAGCGAGGCCAGTACCACCGTTTTTGCACTGACCTTTCGCAGCCATGGCCGGACTCTTTGTCGCCCTCGCCTTTGAACGACTCGCTAGAAACAAAGACATTCAAGCCGCGATTGCCTTTTGTTGCGTCGGCTTTACGATGCTCGTCGCTGCACCCGCGGCGGTGGGCGCAGCGCTAGTGCTGCTGTTCGTGCGAAACTCCGTGCGAGCGAACGATTAGGTCTCACCTTTAGAATGCTGCGAATAAAGCACCACATAAGCCAAGCCATCGTCCAACACGAAAGGAGAAACTCCATGCCACACGTACTCGAACTGCTCGCCAGCGGGTACGGCCTCGTCGAAGAGCTTGGCACCCGACCCGACGGCAACGATCTAGCCGAACACCACGGTCTTGTTGTTGTGCACGATCACTCGGTCTTCGAGGTGACATCGCACGCCACGAGAAAGCACGCTGCGCTCGACGTCGCGGCCCCGGGTCACCATGTCCCTTGCTGATGCGGCATGGTCCACACGAATGACGTCCTGCTCGATAATGGGCCCCGCGTCGAGATCTTCGGTCACATAGTGACAGGTCGCGCCGATGAGCTTCACCCCGTGGTCGTAAGCCGCGTGGTACGGCTTAGCGCCGCTAAACGACGGCAAGAACCCGTGATGGATGTTGATGATCTGCTCGTCGTACTTCGCGCACAAATGCGGGGGCATGATCTGCATAAAGCGCGCGAGCACGATCACTTCGGGTTGTTCTTTTTCTAGACACTGCTCGATCTCTTCAAAGGCCGCAGCCTTGGTGTCCTTCGTCATCGGAATGTGGTGATAGTCGATGCCGTGCATCGCAGTGAGGTCGGCGCAATCTGGGTGGTTCGAGATCACCGAAGTAATTTCGATGTTGTATTCCCCGATGCGCCAGCGATGGAAAATATCTGACAGACAATGGTCGTGCTTGCTCACCAACAACGCGACCTTCTTGGGTTGCCTGCGGTCGGTAATCTTCCATTCCATGTCGAAGCGTTCTGCGATCGGGACGAAGCGCTCTCGAAACTCTTCGATGCTGCTCGGGATCGAGTCCGCGCGCATTTCTTGGCGCATGAAGAAAATGCCGTCGCGATCGTCCGAATGATGGTGGGCTTCGGTGATCCATCCGCCCTGTTCGGCGAGGAAGGTGCTCACCGCCGCCACGATGCCGATGCGGTCGGGGCATTTCAGGGTCAGTACAAATGTGTCGGGCACGTGTCTTCTCCGATTTCGAGCCATCTCGAGCTCTGAGCGCGAAAGTTACATCAAGGGCCCGGGCTCGGGCCAGCGACCCAACCCGCCTCCCAAGCACCGCAGGCTTATTCGCTGCTACGGTTCGGCCGCAGAGCGAGATCCATCAGCAATACCCGCCGGAGGAATAGCGATGTTTGCCGAGATATTCACAACTGCTGCGACCGCGGTTGCCGTTTACATGCTGGTGTTCTGGTTTGTCAGCATCGCGCGAAGCAACGTAAGCATTGTGGACATCGCCTGGGGCGTTGGCTTCGTCATCGTGGCGTGGGTCGTTCACTTGAATGCCGAGCACAGCAACACGCGGAGCACCATTCAGCTTTCGTTCGCG
>DUBZ01000072.1 GCA_012960035.1 Myxococcales bacterium
AGAGTCTCTAGTAGATCGGCTCCCGAAAGTTTGTCTGTTGATCTGCGAAAGCGCTGGCCAGCACGCTGGCGAATCGTGCCTGTTTTTCGGCGCAGGGTCGGACCACCATGCCCTCGTGGGTCTGCCGCACGCACATGTCTGCGTCCGCAACCGGGCCGCGCTGAGCCTGTACTGGAAGCGCTAAGTTGATCACGCCGCCGATGAAGAGGGCTCCTGTGATCGTCATCGCGACTCTCTTGTATTTCCGTCCCATCTCGACCTCCTTTTTTGGCACAACTACACTGCGCCCCTCATCCAGGCGCCTTTCCCGTTGTTAAGAAGTGGCCGTGGAAATCAAAAAGTGGCGAATAATTTCGCGAGACTCGAAGACTTCCGTGCTAGGCGGCCTGAGAGCTGTTTAAGCTGAAAATTCTTTCGTGAGGGAAGTCTCCTTCCCTCTCTAATCCAAATTCGGCACTCAAGGTCCACGCCATAGAATGCAGGATGAGCAGCGAGCCAACGGTTGAAATCGTGGCGGAGAACTTCTTCGGCACGTTGAACATTGAGCTGATTTACCGACGACCGTGGCTCGATTGCCAGGACGCGCGGCACGCAATCAGCGAATACATCGACGGGTTCTGCCCTCCCCATGAGAGAACAAACTACGCAATAAATGGGCCAATCTGGATTTCCTTTGTTTTTTGCTAGCAATATCAGCGAGTTGGAAAATCGCGATGCGCCAAAATGATAAATAGGGATCGCGGAAGGAATCGGGGAATAGTGGAAAACATAACAGCCGAACTGCGCTCTAAAGAGGGTGCGACCCGGCGCTTCAACGTTGTGACTCGTTCACAGTCAGGCATCTCGACAAGTCGCGCACATGCTCAACCATCGACCTCGACAAACACTCGGATGGATGAAACCATCAGAGAAACTTGCAGAACTGTTGCGATGACCGGATGAGCCCGCCGGGGGTCCAAATGTCCGAAAACTGCTGACGGGAAACAGTGGCTTGGTTTCTTCTCTTCATCGTGACGGTGAGCCGAGTCATTGTCGCACTGGGCCAGATCGGATTGTCGTCGCGATGGCGCCCCACCTGAACATCCACTCGCTAACCAAGGTGATCGGGGGCGGCGGTCTTTCCCGGTGGGTCGCCGTGAGTGTTGCGTGGTGTGTTGATTTTCTTGCCGCTCGTGATTGCGACATTTTTACGAGGGTTTGAGTCCATGACGTCGCGAGAGGTTGTGACTGGGGCTGTCGTGGGCGTTCTAAGCCTTGAGCCACTGTGGGACTTCATGGGTGTTGCCGATTCTTTCGCCGAGGCCAACCGGGTTGCTAGCCTCGTCGTCGCGAGCGTTGAGAGGAGTGGAAGATGTCTAAGCGGAACGAAACCCCCGCCCTCAAATACCAAGCGCAAGACAGCATCTTGACTCTGCAGCAAGGGCTCGACGAATACTTCGCTGCGAATCCCGGGTTGCTCGATTCAACCAAGACATCGAGCGAAGCGCTTGGCCAATACATGAACAACCACGACGTGAGCCATGTCGTGTTCGGCACCGGGACAAGTCTTAGCGGAGAGATGCTACAAGACACTTGGACCTTCCTCGCCATTGACGTGTCGGTCAAACAGTACGTGAGCGACTTCGTAAAGGAAGATGAAGGCAAAGAGATCATGAAGAGCACGATCCAGTGGGGAATCATCCCGGTGATGATCGCCTTCGTGTTTCAATTCCCGCGGCTCGCTTGGCGATCGCGGAAGATGTCGAAGAAGTGGCCATGGAAGAAATGGCAGCCCTATCTCGATGTGCCGCTCGCAGAAATTCGCCGAGAGTTCGGAATCAAAGTCATCTAGACGGTGCTTTGGAAATGGCTGAGCGTTGGGTCACGAAGTCAAGGTCGCCGACCCGGCCCTGAAGATTGCGTCTCACCCAACCGGCTTCGATTAGCAAGAGCGTTTACGCGCGCGACCGTCGCCAATACATCAATCTGGTTAACATTGCGCCGGCCCCGAGCTGCAGCAGCGCGCTGGGTTCCGGTACCGCAACCGCCGTGATGGCATTGATGTCGGCCGCATAAAAAGAAAGGTCGGCGATCAATGTCGCGTTGCCTTCGAGTGCAGAGGTGTTCGGAATCTGACCGTTAAACGGTGCGATCGCCCAGATGATTCCCGACAGTTCCCAGGTAAGGCCTTCTTTTGCGAAGACGGCTCCACCGGAGTCGCCCATCGTCGCCTGGCTTTCGTGGGTCGTGTAGTCCGGGCCAGGTCCGTCAAAAAGCGTGTAGTGGCTCATGGTGGGGGTCGGGACCCAGTTACCTTCGATCTTGTTGGTTCCCCAGCGCAGGGCTGTCGTCGAACCCCAGTAGTAGCCGGGGCGCGCCGGTACTGGGTTGGAGGGAGGCGCAGTCCAGACGCCCGGGTCATCCGAATCGGTCACGGCGCCGCGGTCGCGCCCCCGGCCTGCCATGATGACATCGACGGTGGGCAGACTCGTGTTCGTACGGACGGGAAGGTCGGCGACAGTCGGCAGCGGGGTGATGCCAAACACGACGAGGTCCGCCAGCATACCGGCACCGTCATCGAGTTGAACCGCGGTGCCTGGGACGAACGAGTAGGTGCTGCCATCAAGCAGAATGTCGCCTGCACCCACATGGTTCGCTGTAATGACCCAGCCGTTGCGCAAGTAGACGACGCCCAGCCCGCTCTTGGTACCGATGTTACTCCAACCCGGATCGTCCGCGGGTGCGGTGGTATTTCCCGTCCCATCGCCCGAATCAATGATGACCGCGGAAGCGGATGCGGCAGCGACGGTGGCAACCGCGCCGATCGCCGCGCACAATAGTAATTGGCGGTATTTGCTCTTGCGGAACTTCACATGTTCCCCTGTGGTGTCGTCCCGCTGTGCCATCGTATGTGGGCGATATCACCCAGCTTAGCACGAATCATGTGGCCGAACAGCGAGAAGCCTCCAGGTATTATCACCCATGTGTAACAACTCTCCCAATATGTCGCCGCAGCGCATGAAATGTTACGGCAAAAATCTGCTTAGCTTCGCCTTCGAAGACTTGTAGCTGTTGAAATGGGCGAGAAGGGTCTCGGTGATGATCTGCGTGGCGTGGCGATCCAGTAAGCCCGTAGTCGGTGTACCAAGAATGCGTGTCCCACGACGCGACCAAGAGCTATGCGCTTGGAAGCCACCACTCGGCTGCGCTCCCCGCGTAACGGTCGGCTACAGGTCGGCGAGCTTCACGACGCGACACCTTGGTTCGGGATGCGAATCTGCTCGAACCCAGCGGACACACATCGTCCCGTGGTGATGTCCTGCCGTGTCCATCCAGTTTTCGGTGCCGGGGTCTTCATTCGCCACAACGAGTTGCACCGAGCCATCAGCTCGAAGTGCTGCCCCGCCGCTGTTGATGTGTACTTGGCGGAAGTCGTAGTCGAGGGACTCAGCCCAGATGTTCGCGAGCTGAAAGTTCCAGTAGTGACAATTGGGCGGAGTCATCTCGATCACCAACGCTTCGTCGGGTTCGAGCTTCCAACGGCCGAGCCAAATGCGAACGTTCGGATCACCGCCGACGAAGCGATGCTCCTCCTCGGTCGGGAGGTGAAACGTGTTAACGGATGCCTTGCTTTCGAAATCGCGCACCCAGTCGGCGAACCATTGCGCACACCCGATGGCGTACATCGCCGAGCCCATCAACGAGCCAGCTACATGCGTGGGGTCGAGAGGGGGCGGTGCTCCGGCGTGATCGATGCATTCGACTTCGATGTCGACCGGCGCTTCACGATCTTTGTGCAGGAAGGTCTGTCGCAACAAGATCTGTTTGGTGTCGCCAGCCATGCGGAGCCAGTTGCCTGGCTCTTCGGTCTGGCTCGCGATGATCTCGAAGTTCCCGTCCGCATCCGTTTCGATTTCTGCGTCGTTGAGATGACCGGCGCCACCCGTGATCTTGTCCTTCGCGGCGAAGTTCTGGTTCGTCGCGGCGAAGCTCATGTAGTGAATGCTCCGGCGATTGCCCCGGATGCGGTACCGATAGCGCGGGTTGACCCCGGTGCTGACGTAGTAGTTGTCCGGGTTGTCGAGTCCCATTTTTACGAGTTCCGGCATGGGACGGAACTTCGGATATTCGGGCCCGGTTCTCTCCGAGAACGAAAACAGGCCTGCGCGCAGAAGTCTGCCGAGATACCGCATCCCCTCGGCGCGGTCGAAGGTCGAAAGTTCGAGGTCGTTGCGCAAAATGACATCGCCGCCCTTCTTGAGCAGGTCGCAGAAATCGTTCCACGCTTCGGCGTTGTCGATCTTGGCCACCGGATCATTCGACATCTGGGCTCCCTTCTTCCTTCTATTGGGATGAACGTTCCAAAACAAGTTGGGCGGTGGACGCCCTACCCCATTTCAATTTCAAAGCGCTCTACATAAGGCTCGAAGCGCTTGGCGACATCGTCTGCCGTGAGCCCCCAGTCGTCGAGGTTGTACTCATGCTTCCCGTGTCGCCCCTTAGGGTTGGCCTCGATGTGCGCCTTGAGTGAAGCCGCCGCGTCGTCGCCAATGGGCAAACCGAAGTGTTCGTAAATGCGTCCGACCGTGCCGAGCGAATCTCCCACAAAGTCGTCGTGGTTGACGTCGATGAAGCGTGCCGGGTCACTCTGGTCGCGCACCGCGAGGCCGCGCTCGAGGGAAGTCGCGTAGAAGTCCATGACGATTGGGCCCAGTACTTCCTTTGGCATGTCGACCTGGTCTTCCATCAACAAATGGGTCATGGAGCAAATGGAAGCCGTGCACGCCAACGGGTTGCGGTGACTCCACACGACCGAAACGTCGGGGAAGGTGTCGATCAGTTTGTCGATGGCCCACATGTGGGCGGGCGCTTTGAGGAGCCAGCGTTCGCCAGGACGCTGCCAGTCGAGCATCTGCAAAAGTATCTTGTAGTAGCTGTACATTTCGCCGAGGTCCTGATCGCGGTACCAGCTCGCGTACGGTTCGAGCATGACTTCGGTGCCGTGGTGGACGCCGTTCAAGGTGAACGCATGCAAGAGCACGCATTCTTCAGGGGTGTCCGCGCTCGCGAAATGAATTTTCGTAAACTCCGGGTTCGTTTCTCGGCTCTGTTCGTAGTAGGCCTCGATGGCGGCGTGGCGCGGATCTTTGGCGCCGGGTTCGAGCCCTTCAACGGGATCGGGAAACTGGGTTTCCCAGAGCAGCAAGGGACGTGCGTCCGGGTCGGCGCCGAGCAGGTTAAATAGCGCCGATGTTCCCGACCGCGGCATTCCCGTCAGCACCATGGGGCTCCTGACCGGACGCTGTTTAATTTCGGGATGCACGCGCAGCGCTTCTTCGATCCGCAGTCGCGTCGCGAGCAAGCCAATGACGCGCCGATACGCCTTCTTACGTCCCTTTAGCGTGGTGTGGTTCGCGTCATAGGTACGAACCAGGGCTTCGAGAGGTTCGCGAAAGCTGTTGGATCCAAAGTTGGAGAGCCCGGCGTTCGTGCGCGCTTCCTCGAGCATTTCGTTTGCGTCAAAGGCGATGGCGCGTGCGGCTTCGTCCATTGGGGGCTCTCCATCAAACGTTCAAATGCGAAGGCTGCTTTGAACGGGAAACCGAGATTAGGTCGTGTTTGGGCACCCCCGCAATCGAAGGGATCGAACGCGAGCCCGGTACGTTGAAACTTTGCGCACGGTATGGCTCCCCACCTTTTCCATCTTCATACTCAATGACGCAACGCAGCCACTTAGAGTTTCGCAGCAGGCAGAGAAACAGCGGAACGACACGAACATGAATGGCAACAGTTCTTTCGAGACCGAGTGAGTGCGCCGGTGTTTAAATGTATCCATTCAATTCAACTGCAAGAACAACTGGGGGTAGAAGCTTGCTCTTGCGCGCGGGCACCGCGCAGCGGTTTACGCTTTCGCGCAATACTGCGCTGATCCTCGACGGCAGCGACAACCGCACCGAGGGACAGGCGTATCTGCAAGGCGGCCCCTTGCTACAGCTTCACTTCTGACCTGTACCGCGCCGAATGCGTGCCAACTCGTCGCGAACCGAAGGCTCGAGACGTTCGAGGTCTGGCCGACGCGGTGGGTCTCGAAGCTCATCGAACAAAGGTTCGAGGCCGTTGGCTTTGACCTCATAGAGCAGTCCGAGCAACACCCCAATGCGTCCTTTGGGCAGCCCGTTCGTATGAAACCAGACGATGTAAGGCTCGGGCAAGTCGATCAGGACCCGCCCTTCGTAGCGGCCGAAGGGCATCTTCATCCGCGCGATCTCGAGAAGCATCTTCGGGTCGCCCCCCAACACATGGGCGTCGTTTGCTTTTGCGCGCTGCATCATAAACTGCTGACCACCATGGTGCCAATTGATGAACGTCGAGGTTACCAGAGCGCGGCCCACGTACTCGACTTCTCGTTGAGAAGGTTCCGGATGCGACGAATATTCGTGACATCGTAACGACGTTGAGGACCGCAATCGATGACGTCACCGCTCACCGAATCGTCATGGTCGTTACGCAAGTCGTAAAGAAAGGCGGTTCTGGGATAAGTCACCGTCCCGCCTGGCTACGCGGCCTCTTGCCACGGTCAGCATGAGGAAGTGTCCCGCTCCTTTGTGTCGCTCGCTTGCTCGACAGTGGTAACCGTCTGCCTGACCTACATCTTGTTCGACTACATCCATCGCCAAACACGAGAGGGCACGATCCTATAAGGCGCCTTGATCCGAGTTGCGAGTTCGCGATGACGAGGTGCGCTTCTGTTCTTGCTCTCGCACTTTTGCCGCGCGTCCCAACTTGATTTGACGCAAAACGCCACCGAAGAACGCTTTTGGATTTTGACGAAAAATCCGGAACACAAGTCGAAGCATGTGCTTCTTCGAGTTCGCATCCCATTCGTTTTGCCCATGACCCTGGTGGAACGGCAGGGCCTGAACGTCCACCGGCGCCATCGGAACTGTCAGGGTCAATCTTCGATTGCGCGGCAACAAGCACGTGTCGTCGTCACACGCCTGATAGCGAATGTTGACGTCGATTGTGGTTTCGTTGGTTTCGAGGGGGCGCATTTCCGAAAGCAAGATGGCGTTGGGGTAAACCGGGATCACAATGTCCACGACCCCACTCCAAACTTGCAGCTCAACGTCGAGCCCTTTTAGGTGGAACGTCTCGGTGGGGGGCACGATGGCTTCCTGAACAACCAGACCGTCTGGCCCATTCACTTCGACCGTCGTGGGGATCATCCCTTCTGGAACCGGGTCGGAATAGATGTGAAGCCCTTCAGCGAGTTCGAAGCGTACTACGAGGTTGCGCATCGAGCCCTGTTTGAGCACGCCCCCCGCGCCATGAAGTGTGGCGCTCACGCGAATGCCTTCGTCCGTGAACGCGGCAGTGGGTTCATTCGGATCGAGTTGAATCCGACCGACTGCAGAGTCGATCATGCTCTCCGGTCCGTCGCGTCGTTTGTAGGTGTCGTAGAAAAACTTGTCGGTCACGACACCCTGTTCATCGACGATATAGGTTCCCGGAAAAGGGACGCCGTACACGGGGAGGTCGCCGGGCTCAATTTCGGTGTTGAGGATGCCGTAGTCGCGAATGACGTTCGAGCCCAGATCGGAAAGCATGGGGTAAGGCATCTTGTGTGCGGTGGCGAAGTCGGCGATGGCTTCTGGGTCGTCGTATGAAATTGTGTAGAGCTTCATGCCAGCGTCGGCGAACTTCTGGTATCCGTCGCGCAGCTCAACGAGCTGCGTCATGCACGGGGGTCACCAGACCACCGAGCGAAAGAACACCACCGCGGCCTTTGCGTTGCCACGGTCTTCGTGGAACCGAACGCGCTTGCCCGTGTGGTCTGGCAAGTCGAAGTCGGGCAGCCGTTCACCAATCTTCGGTCCGGTGGGATGCCCAGCAGGCAGTCCTTTGCGCCCGGGATGTCCAAGCGGCGCTGGGGCTTCGAAGCCCGTCTCATCTGTCTCAACAAAGTCCATGTACTGCTCCTCTTAAGGGTCAAAGTCTGGAGGAGCCTGGAGTTCATCGCAACGTTCACACTCTGGCCGTTATGTGCAGCGTCTTGGCAGCTGCGCGCAGCGTGAATGCGAGCGCGGACCCTCGTGCAAGGACGTCGCGTGGCTGTATCGTTAAGAACCCACGCCAATAGATGAAGGACGAGGCCATGACCCAGTCATCGGAAGCAAACGACCAGGCGAAGAAGTTGCTGGGCGAATCGTGGCGCGACTTTTGCGACCGTCTCAAAGCGTCGGGCGAAGCGATCCTGGGTGAGGGCTTTCCCGAAGCGGCCGGCGACCGCGCCGAAGGCATGCGCTGGCTTTCGCGCTTGGTCGTGCACGCAACTCAGATGGAAGTGGAAGCCGGGGACACCCAGCACCCGTTCTTCATCCGATACGAAACTCCGCACAACCAGTGGGGCGGCCCGAACCCCGACAACGTTTACTTGCGCGCCAACATCGACCCGAGTTGTACCTATCGCATCTGGGCCAACGTAAAAGGCATGCGCCAGGCCATCTTCTCATTGAACGAAGGTGAGATGCAGTTGGGCGAATACGGCGTCTTCGGCGAATGTTCGCTCGATGAACTCGACGTCGGGCCGAACGGTGAGCTTTCCATCATCCTTTCCCCCGACGAACAGCCGAGCAATTGGATGCAAACCGATCCGCGCGGTCGGCTGTTTACCATTCGCATCTATCAGAGTGACTGGGAACGCGACACCGCTCCGCCCTTTCACATTGAGCGCGTCGGCGCGGAGGGGATTTCGCGACCCGCCCCGACGCCGGAATTCGTGAGTCGTGCACTTGACCGCTCGGCGAACTGGATCGAAAAAACCGCAGTTTATTGGAACGCCTATACGGAACGCGGTTGGGACCACGCGACGCCGAACGCGGTTGGCAAAGCGGGCGCGGCCAAGGGCGGCGCGGACAACATCCTTTATGGCAGTTGTTTTTGGCAGCTTGCCCCCGAACAAGCTCTCGTGCTCGAATGCGATCGACCCGACGCCGACTATTGGGGCTTCACGATTCACACGATGGGGTGGCTCGAAAGCGCAGACTTCGCGGACAGACAGACAAGCTTGAGTGGGCATCAAATGCACTTCGACCGCGACGATCGTATGCGCGTCGTACTCGCTCATCGCGACCCCGGCGTTCCGAACTGGATCGACATCGGCGGGCGAGAACGCGGCCTGCTGGTCTATCGCTGGGTATGGGCGCGCAACAACCCCATGCCCGAGGCGAAGGTGGTTGACATCGATGAAGTGCGGTCGTGCGTCCCGGGAGATCATCCGGTGATCGACGATGCCGCGCGCCGCAAGTCGATATCACACCGTCGTGAAGTCACGTGGAACCGGTTTTTGTAGTGGGCACTGCGGCGAGGAATGAACTTTGAACTGGCAACCGCCCCCGCGCCCCGAATGGGCCGCGCGCATGATCGAGCACGGCAACGCGCTCGGGGGAGCACAGCACCTCGTTTCGCTCGACGGCGAAGACCTGATTCGTGCGGCAACGACCACGACTGGGCTCACGGACTTTGGCGGGGAAGACTGGCGACAACACTTCGACATCTTCGTTCGCGCCCTCGAAGAAGAATCGAACCTCCACCTCGTCGGTCGCATCCTCGTGCGCACGGAAATCGTTCGTGCGCTGACGAACCGACTGAAACTCGCCGCGCTTTGGAGCGAGCGGCCCAGCATCCTTGCCGACAACGTTGAGGCGCCGGTATTTATTATTGGAAGTCCGCGATCGGGGACTTCGATCCTCCACGAACTCATGGCCCAAGACCCGGCGAGTCGAGTGCCATTCATGTGGGAAATGAATCATCCCGTCGAAGCGCTTGCGGGCGAAGACGTCGCTGAGTCCGCGGACATGCTGCAGAAGTTCTGGCACAACCTTCAGCCCGAATACGAAACCATGCACGCGAATTCGGGCTATCTCCCGAATGAATGCATCTTCATCACCTTGCACGAGTTTCTCTCGGATCATTGGGGCGGCAACCACAACGTCCCGAGTTACGACCGCTACCTGCAGAAGGCTGACCAGCGCCCGGCGTATCGCTACCACAAAGAGTTCTTGAAGACGTTGCAACAGCGCGGGGCAAGCAAGCGCTGGCTCCTAAAAGCGCCGAGCCATATTTTCCAACTCCAGGCCCTCTTTGACGTCTATCCCGACGCGCGTGTCGTCCGCACGCATCGCGACCCCCTAAAGACGCTCGCTTCATCACTGAGCCTGATGGGCACGCTGAAATGGATGCGGTGCAACGAAGTCGACATGTCAAAGGTTCCCGGACAGCTGGCATTTGGTTACGCCTACGTGTACCAACGAGAGATGGAACAGCGCGCGAGTGGTGCGCTTCCCGACGCGCAGTTCATCGACGTGCAGTTCGAAGACATCGTCCAAGAGCCGGTTGCGACGATCGAAGGCGTATACGCAAAACTCGGATGGCCCATCGACGATACGGTACGAACGGGCATCGGCGACTACGCGAAAAATAAACCGAAAGGGTCGCGCGGGGCGCATGCCTATTCACTCGCGGAATCGGGCCTGGACGCCGACGCCGAACGAGAGCGGTATCGCTTCTACATGGAGCGCTACGGCATCAAGGGCGAGGGAAGCTAAGCGCAAGAGGTTTTGGGGCGGTTCTCGCGTCAGCTGACGTCGGGTTTACCATGACGCCGTTCGATCGGCGGCATCCGCATGCGGGGCGGTTCAGTGTTGAAGCGAGTTGGGCTACTGGCGTTTGGGCTCGCCGTCCTGTGATTCAACCGAATCAGCAGATGTTTGCATCGTCTTGCTCACCGCTAACAATCCCAGATCCCCGATCATGCACTTCACGCTACCGCCGCCCTTCTTCAGGAACTCGCTCACATTGACGGTGACGGGCGTAACGTCGCGCTCCCGAATCTGCGCGAGCAAGTTTTCCGACACGCCTTCGGGCAAAATCAAGAAGCAGTCGCCGTTTCGTTCGTAGGTGAAGGAGTTGGCGGCGTAGTAGCGAGCGTCCTTCTCGGATAGTTCGATGATGTGATCGCCGAAGTGGCTTTCGAGTTTGCCCATGTCTGCGGGTGCGATTGCATCGCGGTAGACGAGTAGCTCGCGCCGCTGAGGCCCGAACGCGCAAAGAGCGGTGTCACCGTGGTAGTGCGCTTCGAGTACGAGGCCCACTTTCATGATCGGGACAGGCGCGATTTTTCTCGCAAGGAGCGGTTCGATGCGTTCATCGGTTCGAAAACCATAGACGCGCTTCCAAGGGGGGATGCCCAGTGTTGGCACGAATCGCTGCTTTTCCAACGTGCCGTACGTAAACAAGTAGACATCGCCGGCGGGGAAGAAATCGGCCTCGCCTTCGAAACGGTACTGCTCGTCTATTTCGATGACATAGAAACCGTTGGTTTCGAGCAACTTCTTGTAGTGCGCCTTCTCACCGGCGCGGGTGGGGAGCAGGTTCGAAAGAGTGAAGACCTTTGAACTCACCGAGTCGGCGTGGTCTACGTCGCTTTGGCATCCCGCGTTCGCGGGGTACACGAGCCCCGGGTTTTCTTCAGCGGGCGGCACCACGATGACGCGAATGTCGAGGTCTTCAAGGGTGTGTTTGAGCACGTCCCATTGTTTGATGGCGAGTTCGCGGTTGACGGTTCGCTTGCGTCCCCAACGTGTCCGGGTGTGGGGGTTTGCGCCGCCCTGCACGCTGAAGTGACTCGGGTCGCCCATCAAGACCGTGCGTTGGAAGTCGCAGGGCTCGTTTTCGTTTTGGATCTTCAACTACGCGTCCTATGGTCGAGGAAAACCGGGGGGAAGCGTTGCGGGGTCGAAACCGCCTTCGCTTTCGATATGGGCCTGCGCGTAGGTTGTATAAAGCGAAGCCGAGATGCCAGCGGGTTTGTCGTTCCCGCTCTTGCCGAGGCCGCCAAAGGGAAGCTTGCCACTCGCGCCCGTCGTTCCCTTGTTCCAGTTCAAGATGCCGGTGCGAATTCGCCCCATCGCGACTTCGTACTTGCGCCGGTCGCTTGTAAACACGCTCGCTGCCAAGCCATAGTCAGAATTATTGACTGCAGAAATGGCATGGTCGAGGTCAGTGATGGGATAGAGCGCGGCTTCGGGGCCAAAGATTTCTTCTCGCTGGTAGGGGTGGTGCTGGGTCGTGGTGGCAAAGCGCATGAGTCCGGGGGCGACGTAGGGCGACGGCCGATCGATCACGCCATCCAAGATTCGTTCGCCTCCACTTTCTTTCGAGAGCTCGCGAAAGTGCGCCACCTTATCCGCCGCATCATGCGAGATCAACGGACCCATGAACACGCCGTCATCAAGTGGGTGGCCGATACGAATTTGTTTCAGCGTCGCAGCGAGTCGCTCTGTAAAACCATCGATCAGGTTCTCGTGGACGAAGATGCGAGACGTACAGGTGCATCGCTGCCCTGTGCTGACGGCGATGGAGAGCGCAGTCTCTGCCACGGAGAGATCGAGTTCCGCGTCGTTCATTACAACGACAGCGTTCTTTCCCCCCATCTCGAGTGCGAGGATCTTATGCGGCTGATCGAGCACGCTTTCGGCGAGCACTCGGCCCACGGAAGAAGAACCGGTGAACAAGATCCCGTCCACTGCCTCCGCACTCGCCAACGCCTTGCCGGTCTCAACACCACCTTGCACGACTTCGAAAACACCGTCGGGCAGGCCCGCCTCTTCCCACAGTCGGGCCATGAAGGCGCCGCAGGCAGGCGTTAAGTCGCTGGGTTTGAACACCACGGTATTGCCCGTCGCAAGCGCGGGAACGATGTGGCCGTTGGGCAAGTGCGCGGGAAAGTTGAAGGGTCCGTAAACGGCGAGAACACCGCGAGGGTGATGCGTTGCCCGGGCGCCGCCGCCCACGTCTTGGGTCGCGACGAGTTCCATCCCCGCGCCAAGACTGACATCGACTTTGGCTCCGACGAGTTTCGACTCACCCGTTGCGTCCCACATCGCCTTGCCCGATTCCATCGCGATCAGGCGCGCATATTCGGGCGCGTGCTCGTTTGCGAGGTCACGGAAGCGTCGAAGGATCGTGGCGCGTTTTTCGAAGCCAGCGTCTCGCCAGTCGGGGAAGGCGCGGCGTGCGCGCTCAACCGCTGCGGCAACATCCTCGGCATCCGCGACCGGGAAGCGGCCGAGTTCCAGTTCCGGTTCTGCAGGAGAAGTACTGATCAGTAGGTCGGTCATCGGAAATCTCGTCGTTGCAGTTGGGTGGCATGGTCGTGCTACGGAAGCGGCGTGACGGTGACGCGTTCACCGGCCGCAACACCGAGGGCTTCGCGGCACCGCTTCGTCACCACTGGCGTTCCGCACTCTTCAATCGAGACGACCGTCGCACGGAACCCGCGCCCCGTTTCCGTTGAAAGCAAAGCGAGCGGCCCCATCATGTCGTGACTGTCTTCGTTGCAAGCACTGGGGAGCACCAGTTCGCGTCGCTCGCGAACCGAAGTGATCGCGTCGCGTGCGGCGCCGTAGTAAGGGCCGCCATCAAATGGGTCCACTTGATTGAGGTAGCGGAAACCAACCTTCTCAAGGATGCGGACCGCGGCCTTGGCGGTTTCGTTCGGCATGCCGATCGTCTGCTGAACGCTTTCGGGAAAGAGCGTGGCGTAGACCGGGTCGCGCGGGAAAAGGTCGGCGATAAATTGTTTGTTGCGCGCCGAACGATGGTCGGCCTCGCGATATTCGAGCCCGGTAAAGCGTCGGCCGAACGCATCCCAAAGCAAGTTGCCGCCCGACTCTTTGAACGGGCTCAGCATCTCGGCTGTGATCTCCCGTTGAAAGCGGTCGGGGTGCATCGACATGTAGGCAAAGCGAACAATCGAAAGCGCCTTGCCGCACATCTGCGGGTGTCGGCGATACGACGGCTCAAGAATCAAGCCTCCGATTTCGGTCGGGCCATCTTCGGTCGAGCGCAGACGGAGTTTCGTGTGCACGAAGCGCTTGTCGAGTTCGTCGCTGCGTCGTTCTTCGCTCGACACTTCGAACCAGTAATAGGGATGACCCGGCACGCCGTGCTTCGCCATCACCATCGAAGTGCCGACGACGCGCTGCGCTTCGGCGTCTTCCATCACGAAGAGGTAAACGCCGCATTCATCGCTAGCGAGTTGCTGGCCGAATGAGCGTTTCGAAAGCGCGATGCGCTGGCTCAAGAACGTTGGGTCGCGGGGCAAGTTCATCGAATCGAGTCCGCCTGCGAGTTCGAGCAGGTCATCCAAGTCTTCGGTCGCGACGGGGCGCAGGATCATCATGGCAAGCCGAACTCCTCGCGCACATGGGCGAGCGACTTTTCGAGGACTGAGAACGCAGCTTCGAGTTCTTCGTCCGTCGTATTTACTGGGGGAAGCATGCGGATCTTGCCGGGGTTCGAGCCTGCGGAAAGCAGGATCAACCCTTCGTTGAACGCGGTATCGACCACCGCCTTCACTATTTCGGGCGCGCCGTTCCAAGGGACGAACGCCTGCATGGCACCCGTACCGACGCACGGACCAATTGCCTTGGGCATTCGCTTGGCGAGCGACCGGAAGCGTCGGCCAATGCGACCGCCGAGCAGCACGATGCGTCCTTCTTCACCGAGGTAGCCTTCGCTCTCGAGTCGTTCGATGATGCGCGTGCCGACCGCCATGCCCACAGTACTGCCGGCATACGTTCCTGCGACGAGTCCCGCGCGCGGGCTGTAGTCCTTTGTGAAGATCGTCGCGCTTCCCTGCAAGAGCTTGCCCGCGGTCGCGATGTCGACGTAGTCGTCGAGTTCAAGCGTGCGGAAGGCAAAGAGTTCGCCTGTGCGAACGAAGGTCTGAACTTCATCGACCCAAACTGCGATGCCGGCTTCTTTGCACAGTCCCATTACCGCGACAAAGAACTCTCGCGGTGCGGTGCGGAACCCGCCTTCGCCTTGAATGATCTCGGCACAAAGGCCCGCGATCTGCCCGGGGAAGCGCTTGAGGTGGCCTTCCAATATTTGCAGCGTCTGGTCAGTCGAGTTCGGATCGTCGGGGTTATAGAACGGGATGTGGAGCACGTTGCCGGTGAGAGGGAGCCCGTCGCGGAAGGCAGGCCGATCGGTCAACTCCGCCATCGCCATTGTGCGTCCGTGAAAGCCGCCTTCGAAGACAACGATCTTGTCTGCGGGCGCGTGCTTTTGAAAGATCATCTTGAGCGCGTTCTCGTTTGCGACCGCTCCCGAGAGCGAAAGCCAAACATGCTTCATGCGTTCGCCCGCGTGTCGAAGCAATGCGCGCGAAATGCGAAGCTCTTCGGGCCCAGGCATCAAGTGACCCTGAAAAACAGAATCACTCGCTGCGGCGACGACCGCGGTTTCGAGTAGGTCCGGGTCGTTATGACCGAAGGCATAGACCCCGATCCCGCCAATGAAGTCGAGCTTCATCGTGCCGTCTGCCATCCACACGCGAGCACCTTTGCCTGCGCCCGACGTGAGCATGGGCATCATGAGCGGGCGACCCCGCATGCGTTCGAGTTCTCGAATGCACTTGTCGTAGGACTTCGCGCTGAGGGTACGATTCGCACTTTCGTGTTGAACCGCCGCGACAAGCGCGCGCGCGGCTTCGCGCACGGGCTCGGCTTCTACCAGAGAATCGATCGGAGACAGCGTTTTCTTTCGGGCCATGTCCCGGGTTTTATCGGCGAACTCAGCTTCGGCCTTGCGTGCGTTCGAGAACAACAACATTTGCCTGCGCGCTTCCCCTGGACTTGCCGGTTTATGAACCCTCGCTGCGCACGGGGGTCATGGGACAATCACCTCAGCGGCGATTCGGCCGTCTGGTTTTGAGAACTTTCTATGTGTAGAAGTAGGTACCGATCAGCATTGTGATTGGAAACCGCTTCGATTCTCCGATAAGAAGGGGCCCCAGTTGCAGACTTGTGGTGTCAATTGAGGCAGGGTTCGCCCCGAAGTCCGGAGAGTAAGTTTGGCAATTCGACGAAAAAGAGCAGCCGCGAAGAAGAAGACGCCGCGCAAGTCGCGGAAGAAAGGCGGGCTCGCCAAGGCGCTCGCTCGTGGCCGCGCCAAACGACTGGCGAAGAGCCAAGGCGAGTTGCCTCCGCTTTCGATTTTCACCGCGGAAGGTACGGACCCTGGTGCGCGGCTTGGCCAGGAAACGACGGTTGCAACGTATAACGTTCACCGCTGGACCGGGGTGAATGGCCGTGGTGCTCCCGACCCTGCACGCGCGGGGTTCGTGATCAGCGAACTCGATGCTGACGTCATCGCACTGCAGGAAGTACTGCGCCCGACGGGTGCCGATGATCCCCTCGAAGCGCTTTGCAGCGCGCTGAAACTGAACTTTGTTTTCGCAACGACCCGGGTCCACAAACGCGGTGAACTCGGCAACGCGATTCTCTCGCGCTTCCCGATCGAAAGTTGTTCGGTGCTCGACATCTCCCATTCTCGTATCGAAAAGCGAGGCGTGCTTGCGGCGCACTTCGGCGACGCCGATTGCAGCTTGACTGCGATCGCCACACACCTTTCGCTGGTTGACCGGACGCGCACGCGCCAGGTCCGATCGCTCCTGCATCACCCCGAACTCAACGCCGGCACGTCCGTCTTGCTGGGCGACATGAATGCGTGGCGAAAATGCAAAGCGACTCGAACCCTCGACGACGAGTTTTCGCGCCACGACAACCACAACTGGCCCGCGTCCTTTCCTGCGCCACGACCCGTGCTCGCCCTCGACCGCATCTATTCGATGAACGCCGAAGTGAAGGAAGTGTATTCCCACAACACACCTTCGGCGCGCCGCGCGTCGGACCACCTGCCCGTCGTCGCACGGGTGAAACTGCCGCTTCGCATCACCGCCGGTTAAACGCGCCGAAGCGCCCCGCCTGCTAGATCGTGATGTGTTTCCAACGACCGCTGCGAAAGCGTGCGAGCAAGAGCCATGTCAACGCCGCGATGTAGATCACACCACCGCCCCATGCCCACGTGAGCCCACCTTCGAGTACCACGCCCAAAAAGTACGCGGCGGGTAGGAAGAGAAACCACGAAAGCAGGAAGCGCGCAATCATGGGCCAGCGCGTGTCGCCCGCGCCGCGCAAACCACCGTCGGCGATGATCGCGAGGGCGTCAAAGATCTGAAACACGGCGCCCACCAGCATGAGCGGCCGGCCTAAAGCGAGCACACGAGGATCGTCACTGTAGAGCCCAAGCAAGGGCTCTGGGATCAGCACGAGCATCGCGCCAACAACGCCAGCAATGATCAAGCAAAGACGAATGCCTGAATAAAAACTTCGCTCTGCGGCGTCAAAGTCACGCGCACCGATGTATTGGCCGACTAGTGTTGTAACCGCGATTCCGAGCCCCTGTGCCTGCATGAATGAGATCGAAAGCAACGAAATGAAGGCTTGGCTCGCCGCCATCGGTGCGTCGCCCATGCGGGCAACCAGGGTGAGAAAAATCGCGAACGATGCCATCTCGAGCCACCACTGAGCGCCGACCGGTAATCCGGTGCGAAGCAAGCGACGAATCTGTTCGCGATTCGGCCCGATGAACTGAGTCCCAAAGGCGCGCATGAGTGCTTTGCTTCGAAAGAAGAAAAACAACACAAAGAAGTTTGCCCATTCTGCGATCGAAGTTGCGATGCCGGCACCCGCGACGCCAAGTTCGGGGAGCCCCAACTTGCCGAAGATGAGCCCGTAGTCGAGCACCACGTTCACCAAGTTGGCGAAGACGGTCGCGTAAAGCGGCGTTCGGGTGTCGCCGAAGCCGCGAAAGAACGAGCTCAAGGTGACGGCCGCAACCAACCCGGGCACGCCGTAGCCGCGCGTGGTGAGATAGTCGATCGCAAAGGGTGTGATCGAAGCGTCGGGTTCTAGCCAGGTGACGAACGCGCCGGAACCGGCGAAGAGACCAACCCCAAGCAAAAGCGATACCGGCACAATGGCGTACAACCCTTGCCACGCCCATGCGCCACACGCAGTATGGTTTCCCGAGCCAAAGTGTTGAGACACGAAGGTCTGCACGCACGTCGTGGTCCCGACGAACAAACAGACCAGCGTCCACAACCACACCCCGCCGAAGCCGACGCTTGCGAGTTGCGGTGAACCAAGCTGGCCAACCATCACGCTGTCGACGATCTGCATCCCGGTGATGGAGATGTGGGTCAACACGACGGGGATCGCGAGGATGAGGACTTCCCGCACACCACCCCGTTCAACAGATGAAGTGCGCGGGCGGTCGTCGCGTATGGGCTTTTGCTCGGGGTCGCTCGAATGGATCATGCCGGTGGCTCCAGATGTGACAACGCGTGCTTTGTCGAAGTCGCAATTGCGCGCGATTCAGACTGATCCGAAGTCCTGGGACCTGGGACTTGATCGGCGAGCCTGCTGGAGTGGAACTAGCGGGCTAGGCGAAGGTGATAAGCGAGAGGTGCCGCGGGTGAACTAGGGTGCCGGGCGCGAGTTAAGAGGTGCGCATTAAGCGTCGATTGGGATTTCGACGGAACTCTACTTGGATGCTTATCATTTGAATCCTCCGCTGGAGGCGGACCTTTAACACGGGAGCGCCGTGGGGGCAATCGTCTGGGCGGGTTTCGACCGAAGATGGTCTATGCTGACGGGGTTCTCGCTACTTCCACGCCCTCCCGCCGCCGCTGCGTACCGCCGATCGTCCGGGCAACAACGGGTCTCGAACATGAAACAAAAGCCGGTCGCCATCGCAGGGTTCGTTTTGCTCGCTGCCCTCTCAGGGTGGCTTGGCTGTGCGAGCATGCGCGCAGCGCAGCTGTATCAATCGGGAACCCAAGCGTTGAACGCCGGTGATGGCGAGCGGGCGGTCGCGCAGCTCCGCGAAGCGAGTCGTCTCCAGCCTGCAGCGAGCGAGATTCAAAACCATCTCGGCTTGGCCTACGTCGTCGCCGGACAGTCCACCAAAGCCTTGGCAGCATTTGAGCAGGCGGTTCTGCTCGACTGCGAAAATACTGCAGCGACCCAGAACTTGGCGGCCGCGCGGGCGGCGGCCGAAGACCAGCGACAAGCCGATGCAACCCAGTTCTTGGGAGGTTCGTGACATGAACGACGACCAAAAGCCCAGTTGGAAGGAACGCGAAGCGGCGCGCGCCAACCAGGCGACGAAGTCCTACGTGAAAGAACTCGACAGTCTCTTCACGGCCAGCGGCCGCAGCGAAGAAGCCGAAGCGCTCGTGAAACGCCTCCGCGATTCCCACGGCACGCCAGAGCTCGCCGAGGTGTGTCGGACTTTTCGCGAAGAACTTGGGATGCCCCGAGAAATCGCGTTGCTCTCAATCTTTCTCGACTCGCAGGAGGCGCCACTCGTCGTCGAAGCGCTCGAAACGATGCTGCTATTGGCTGGTGAAGACGACGCAGAATTCAGCAAGGGCGTGCAGAGCCAGGTTCGTGTGCTTTCCCAGGACTTTAACAACGATATCGCCGAAGTCGCCGAAGACATTCTCGCAAAGCTCGCCTAGCCCGCCCCCAGACCGCTCCAGGAATCGAAGGTAATCCGCCCTCCCATGAAATATGAAACCGAACTCACGGCTCTGGCAGATTATCTCGACGGGATGGGGCTCAAGCACACGAAGCAACGCGACGCGATCCTCATTACGTTCCTCGAAAGCGAGGAACACGTGAGCGCCGAGCAGCTCTACCAGGAAGTCCGGAAAGAGTCCCCCAATGTTGGGTACACGACGGTCTACCGGACGTTGAAGTTGCTCGTGGACGCAGGTTTCGCTCAGGAAAGGCGCTTTGACGACGGGCTGACTCGATACGAAATCGAGCACGCGCATCACGATCATCTCGTATGTCTGAAATGCGGCAAGATCATCGAGTTCAAATCAGAACTCATCGAAGACACTCAAGAGAAGATTGCCGTCGAGTATGGCTTCAAAGTTTTGCGCCATCGCCACGAGCTTTACGGTCACTGCTCGAATTGCGACAACCCTTCGTAGCCAAATGGTCCAAGGCGCCGATCGCTGCTCACCGGATCGTTTACACCGGGTGCAATGATGAGAATGCAAGCGACGCCGCGTATGGATGGTGACTTTCCTATTGATGATGGGTAGGCGGTCGATCTTTTCGTGGGCGATCGAAGTATTTCCCAAAAGGGAACCGGGAAGCTGTTAAGTCGCGTTGCGGAAAACCCGATCCCCCCCCCATGGCTACCCAAGTATCCTGCCCCACCTGCGATAGCGAATTGCTGATTGAGGGTGACGAACGGGTTGGTGAGGAAGTCTTTTGCGGGTACTGCGGCGGGGTCTACAAGGTCATCGCCAAGGACGTCGAGACGCTCGAAGTCGAAGAGGACTTTTGAGAACGTGCTCCGCCTGCCGCCGCGCGTCTAGCCTTTGTACTCTGGAAGCAGCTGCGGGTCGATTTCACTCAGTGGCAGGGCTGCAACGTCTTTAGCGGACAGTTGTGGGTCTGCGACCGGCCATGAGATGCCGAGCTCCGGGTCGTCCCACACCACCGAAAGCTCACCGCCCGAATCGTAAAAGTCACTGCATTTGTACTCGATCTCGGCCATCTCGCTTGTCACCACGAAGCCGTGTACGAAGCCCTTGGGTACGAAGAGCTGGCGGAAGTTCTCCGCCGAAAGCGTCGCGCCGAAGGCTTTGCCGTAGTGTGGCGAGCCGCGGCGAACGTCCACAGCCACATCGTAGATTTCGCCCGACAACACCCGTACCAACTTGTCCTGCGGGCGGTTGGTTTGCATGTGGAGACCGCGCAGCGTCCCGTAGCTACTGCGCGACTGGTTGTCTTGCACGAAGTCCGCGTCGATTCCGCCCTCGCGGTAGCGTTCTGCGTGATAGGTCTCGAGGAAGTAGCCGCGGTCGTCGCGATGAACGGTCGGATCCACCAGGATCACACCGGGTAGGTCGGTTGCGTGAAAGTCCATGAGGCTACGCAGACTCCTTGGCGAGTCGCAGCAGATACTCGCCGTAGCTGTTCTTCTTGAGCGCTTCGCCCCGGGCGATCAGTTCGTCGCGCGTGATGTTCCCCTGGCGAAAGGCGATCTCTTCTATACAGGCGACCTTCAAGCCCTGTCGCTCCTGAATGGTCTGGATGAAAGAGGACGCTTGCTGGAGCGATTCGTAGGTGCCGGTGTCGAGCCACGCGATGCCGCGCCCGAGAACTTCGACCTGGAGTTCTTTGGTTTCGAGAAACTTCATGTTGAGGTCGGTGATTTCGAGCTCACCCCGCGGCGAGGGTTTGAGGTTCTTTGCGCGCTCGACCACAGAGTTGTCGTAAAAGTACAAGCCGACGACGGCGTAGTTGGAGCGTGGGTCTTCCGGCTTCTCGACGATTTCGAGGGCAAGGCCATCGTCGTCGAATTCAACCACGCCATAGCGTTCGGGATCGCTCACCCAATAGCCAAAGACAGTGGCGCCATCGTCTCGCTTGGCGGCACGAAGCAGGGCTTCGACGAGACCGTGGCCGTAAAAAATGTTGTCACCGAGGGCGAGCGCCACGGAGTCGTTCCCGATGAACTCTTCCCCAATGATGAACGCTTGGGCGAGCCCGTCCGGCGATTCCTGCACCGCGTAGGTGATCTCGAGCCCCGCCTGGCTGCCGTCCCCGAGCAGGCGCTGAAACCCTGCTTGGTCGTGCGGCGTTGTGATGATGAGGATCTCGCGAATCCCGGCCAGCATCAGCGTGGACAGGGGGTAATAGATCATGGGCTTGTCGTAGACGGGGAGCAGCTGCTTGCTCACACCGATGGTGATCGGATGCAGCCGCGAGCCTGAACCGCCGGCGAGGATGATGCCCTTCGTGGACATGGTTGAGCTTCCCTTCTCATTTGCAATGTGTGGCGTCTGCAATGTGGAGCGTATTGCGGCGCAGTGCGGCGTAGTCGGCGGGTCGGACGCAAGGAAGCCCGAGTCGCGGCCGCAAGGCTAGCTCGAATTTTTTGGAAGTGGAGACGCCTCGTACCGGCGTTTAGGAGATCATCTCTGAAGCCGGTGTGCCACGAAAATTCCCTCGCAGCTGTACACGGCCGAGTGCGAGCATGGCGACCACGGTGTCGACCACTACGTCCTCGTCGTTGCTGATGGCGCTGATGGCAGAGACGAGTTCGAGCAGGGTCACGTTTTTTGGAAGTTCATCGAACAGGTTCAGACTCAAGGCCTGGCATCCTTCGTAAATTTCCGCGCAACGCGCTTTGGCCATGATCGATGCACCTCCGTTTGAAAAGGGGGTTGCATTTTTGATGCCAGCGCGAGGGGGAGTCGAAACAAAAGACGACCGCGTTTGGTTTCAGGTACTTAGCCCAGTTGCTCCAGCGCGATGGGGTGTCACGATACGCCGAAGTGTCAAATTAGGGACGCTCGAGTGACGATTCTCGGCCATGCGGACCCGATCGAATCATTTTGTTGCGCCTTTTTGTGAGTTGTTCTGTGTGGTCGTTCTGTGTGGATGTTCTGTGTGGATGTCCTGTTTAGACAAAGTCACATCGCTGATGTCATATTGCAGGGGTGCGTGATTCGATCCGCGTCGCCAATGCTTCTGCGATACTCGCGGGTTCGACTTTCGGCATCTGGGCGAGGTCGGCGATCGTGCGTGCCGAGCGCAGCACGTGACGGGCGGCGCGAGCCGACAACTTGAAGCGGTCTACCGCGCGGCCCAGTAAGGCGTTGGCTTCGGGGGTGGCGGCGACCAGGACCTCGAGTTTCGCGTCGGGGATCTCAGCGTTGCACCGTACACCGCGGTCGTTCTGGCGTTTGCGGGCGTCGAGAACGCGCTCGCGCACTTCGGCACTCGTGGGTCCATTCGACGGCCCTTCGAGCTGGCTCCACGGTTGTGCGGGCACAGTGACATGCAGGTCGATTCGATCGAGCAGCGGCCCCGATACGCGTTGCTGATAGCGCGCGATGGCATTGTCATCGCAGCGACAGTCGCGAACACCGCTCTGGTACCAGCCGCATGGACACGGATTCGCGGCGGCGATTAATTGAAAGTGGGCTGGAAAAACACAAGAGAAGCCCGCCCGCGCGAGCCGCACCTTGCGGCCCTCCAGAACCTCGCGCAGAGATTCCAACGTGCGGCGGTCGAACTCTGGCAATTCGTCGAGAAACAACACGCCGCGGTGCGCGAGAGTGACTTCCCCCGGCATCGCGGGTGAACCGCCCCCCAGCATGCCCGCGGAACTCGCGGTGTGGTGCGGCGAACGAAACGGTCGCGTGCGAATGAGTGGCCGTTCGGCGTTGACTTGAAGTGTCGATCCTTGGATCTGCGTCACTTCGAGGGCTTCTTCGATGTACATCGGAGGCAACAGCCCGGGCAAGCGTCGCGCGAGCATGGTCTTGCCAGAACCCGGTGGCCCACTGAGCAACAGCGCGTGCCCTCCCGCCGCGGCAACCTCAAGTGCACGCTTCGCGCCTTCTTGTCCCTTCACCTCGCTCAAACATAGTCTGCTTTTGTCTGCATGCATGTCTGCATGCATGTCTGCATGGATGTCTGCATCGGCGAAGTCGGGTGGGACTCGGGGGGGCATCATTACCGCTTCGCGCAGATGGACAATCACTTGTTCGAGATCGTTTGCACCGAAGACCTCGATGCCGGGTGCGACCGCGGATTCGTTGGCGTTTTCCTTGGCAACGAACGCTGCGGTGCAGCCTTTGTCTCGCGCGGCGATCACCTGGGCGAGTGCGCCACGCACCGGTCGCAAGCGCCCGTCGAGGGCAAGCTCGGCAATGAAGACGCGACCTTCGATCGCTTCGGCTTCAATCGCGCCCGACGCTGCGAGGATGCCGATTGCAATCGGGAGGTCTAGACCGGCGCCGCTCTTCTTCAGGTTTGCAGGAGCGAGGTTGATCGTGACTCGACGGTCCGGAAACTTTTCGCCGATCGAAGAAATGGCGGCGCGCACTCGGGCTGCACTTTCTCGTACCGCGGCTTCCGGCAACCCGACAATGTCGACGCGAGGCAGCTGTGAACTGATGCGCACTTCGACTTCGACGCAGACGCCATCGATGCCGGTAAGCGCAGTACCGCAAACTCGTGACACGATGAGTACTTCCCGGGACCGGGAAATGGGGTTCAGAGGTGAAGGAGGCAGGGCACACAGGAGTGTCGCCCTGCCTCCCACTTCTGAAGAGTCCCGCGAGGACGGGACGCCTATTAATGATGTGGTCGGAACTAGCCGAAAGTGTCAGATATGAGTACCGAGAAGTTAGGAAAATTGTGAATCTTCAAAAATGGCACAAGAAGCCGACGTTCTTCACTGGTTCAAGCCCGCGGCCTTTCAGAAAATTGATTCGTTCGGGCTGCGGCATCGACCGTTCGCGATCATTTGTGCTGAATGCGGCGCAACGACCCTCGACTCGAGTACCCGATGACCGGCAGTATGTGTGCATCATGGCCGATGGCGTGAAAAAATAATTTATGGCGAGTCGCGACAAGTTAAAGACAAAGCTCCATTCGGTACGTGGCTGCCAGGTTGGGCTGTTTTTGATGCTCGTGAGTGCGGGCCCACTTGCGTGTCAGACCAGCAGCCCCGCGCCTTCGACCGACTTAGAAGAGGCGCTGACGACTGCGGATGCCGCTTCCTCAATCTCCTCTGCGGCTTCGTCATTGCCGTTGGACTTCTCTGGCCAGAAGGCCTGGAAGCACATGCGCGCACTCAATCGACTCGGTCCGCGAAACGCCGGTAGCGAGGGTTCGCAGCGTAGCCGGGACTACCTCGCAGCGTCCCTTGAGACCCTAGGTGTCGTATCTCGTGAGCTCGTGAGTCAAGCCACGGACGCCGGCGGCGAAACGTTCGATCTCACTCATTTTATTGCGGAGATCCCCGGCCGGTCTCGCGATGTGCTGCTGCTTGCAGCTCACTACGACACCTCTCCGGCCTCAACA
Source organism: Myxococcales bacterium (assembly GCA_012960035.1). GTDB lineage: Bacteria > Myxococcota_A > UBA9160 > UBA9160 > UBA4427 > DUBZ01. The sequence continues at coordinate 24,798 of DUBZ01000072.1, forward strand.
GAAACACCGCTCCGAATGGACCCAAACGCGTCGGGCCCCGCGCTGCTGCTCGAACTCGCCCACGCACTGCACAAGCGGCCTGTTCCCGAGTACACGATCTGGCTCGCGTGGATAGACGGAGACGCGCTCGATCGGGTGACGTCCTCATCATTGGCTTCAGCCGTGCATCCCGGTACTCAAAGCCTCGTTGACGAATGGACACGGAGCGACGAACTTGCGCGAATTCGTGCAGCCATCGTGTTCGGGAACGTGGGGCATCGCGACCAGCCGATTGTTCGAGATATCAATTCTCCCCGGATTTACAGGGAGATCTTTTGGGAAGTTGCGCATGATCAAGGTTTCGATGACGTGTTTCCCCCCTCCAGTCACTACGGCTTGACCCGTACCGGGCGAGGCACCCTCGCCCAAGCGCCGCTACGGGCGACGATCGCGTTGGAAAACTCTCGCGAACCTATAAAATCTCGGGAGGCCGACCCCGCAGCCAAGCCGCGGCGTCTGACCGCGGGGTTTGATGCGGTCGGCAACGTGACCCTCGAAGTCCTTGTTCGAACTGCGTCAAAGTTGGGGAAGATCGACCGGTTTGTGGAGGCGCCCTTGAAGGCGGGCCGCGACGAACCGGTTCCCGCGATCCCCGCAGAATAAGTTGAAACCCCGGGTCCACCCTCGGACGGGGTTTATGAGATCGACCCGATCGTCCTTCTGATACACTTCCGGCGAAAAATTTGGACCCAGTGCAAGTGTGTGGGCGAGGTGCGGGTCCATTCTCCATCCATACCGAACGCATTCCCGAATGTGTTTCTCCCGGTGTCGTCCGTCTACACCGTAGTCACCCAAGTTCGCGTCAGGAGTCGTGCACGGTGCCGCTTACCTTCCATCGTTATTTCGCGCAGCGCGCGGCGATCGCCGCTGCGGCATTGCTGTGGGTCGCTTCGTTTGCGCTGAACGCTTCGGCGGCGACGGGTGAATCTGAAAGCGAGGTCGCCGCGATCGCGATCGACATCTTGTCGCCTACGGCCGGTGAGATTGTGCGCAACCGAGTGCACGTTGCGGCCATCCGCGGCACGGCGCGATCGGGCGTCAAAGACCCCCTCGACTTTGATGTGATGATTGCAATTGACGTCTCCAAGTCGACACGCTTTCCCAGTGGCATCGACGTCGACGAAGACGGTGACGTTGGTTTCAACCCTCACGAAGAATTGATCGCGCCGGGCATGTACCACGAAGACGTCGTCTGCAGTGACCCGGACGACAGCATTTTGAGCGCCGAGATTCAGGCCGCTCGTATATTGATTGATTCACTCACGGCCGGGCGCAGCCGCGTCGGCGTCCTGACGTTTTCGGGTGAAGTCGATTTGGAGACCGGGGAACGCGCGTCCCCGAACCAGAAGGACGCCCAACTTCGCGTCGCGATGACGGACGACTTTAATGCTGCCAAAGAAGAGCTCGACGAGATTCACCGCGAAGGTTCACACGGTGCGACCAACTTTTCGGCGGCGATTCGCCTCGCAGTGGTTGAGTTGGTTGGGCTCACCGGAAGTAAGAGCAAGGCTCGACCGCGCGCGCGACGCATGCTGCAATTCTTGACCGACGGCGTTCCGACGTTCCCCTACGGGCGCGGCGACACCCCTGACGCCGAAGACACCGAAGAAGCCATTAACGCTGCACGGCTGGCTCGCAAGGCGGGTCTCACGATCAACAGCTTCGCGCTCGGCCGCTATGCCCTCGAATCCCCCGTGGCGACGACCGAAATGGCACGACTTACCGGCGGCGTCTACACGCCCGTTCGCAACCCCGGCGAAATTCTCGCTTTCTTGCGCAGCGTGTCGTTCGCCAATATCGAAGACGTGGTGATCACGAACCTCACCACCAACGACATTTCCTACGACGTACACCTTTCGCCAGACGGCTCGTTTTCGGGCTTTGTTCCCGTAGGTACGGGCAGAAACACCGTGCAGGTCACGGTGTTGGCGTCCGATGGCGGCGAAAACAGTGTGTCGCTCAACGTTGATTTCGAGCAGTCGGGTCTCACCGAAAACGAACTCGTCGTCGAGCTCGAGCGCGTCCGCAAGCGCAACAAGAAAATGATGCTGATGCTCGAACGCAAACGCATCGAAGCGTTCCGCGAACGCCAGAAGGGCGTGATTACGATCGAAGCTGAAAAGGACGAAGGCGACGACGAGTAGCCGTCGTCGTCGGCGCTCGTGCTTAGAGGTTCACGACTTCGGGCTTGAGGATTTCGCGGCGTATGAGTTTGCCGTGTCGGTAGATCGAAACGATGTCGATCTCGCCGTCGCCGTCAAGATCTTCTTCGCGGCGCGCGATCGTGCTCTTGCCATTGTTGGCTTCAAACGACTCGAAGGTGTCCGCGAAGCCTCGTCCCGACTCGTCGAGTTCGATCCGGGAGACGGTTTCACGCCCGTCAACGAGGCCGTAGTGAGTCCAGCTGTCCACGCGGCCATCGCGATCTCGGTCTTCTTCTGCCGACGCGCGACGTCCGGCCTTGTACTTGATCCACAAGTCGACTTTGCCGTCGTTGTCGGCGTCGTGACGTTCGCGCGCAAGGTACTTGCCTTCGAACTCGTAGAAAGCATCGGGAGTCCCGTTGTAGTCGCGGTCCAAGTTGCGTTCCACTTGGCGCCCGCTCTTGTACCGCTCCCAGATGTCTGGAAGCCCGTCGTTGTTGGTGTCGATTTCCCGGGCCGAAAGCTTGCCGCGCGCAAACCGCAGGACCGAATCGGTCTTGCCGTCGTAGTCGCGGTCTTCTTCTTGTCGCACCATGACGTCTGATTTTCGGTCGATGAACCGGACGACCTCGGGCTTGCCGTCCCCGTCGGCATCGAGGCTGAGCTTGGTGAGCTTGCGCTTTTTCTTGTTGTCGAAGCCCGGGGTATTGGCCCCGATGGTGATCGACTTTTCGCTGAAGATGGCGCGCGGCAAATCGCGCAGTTCGGGCTCTTCCGGTGCGAGTTCTGCTTTGGTGTCGCCAATGAAATCAGCGCCCAGTGAATCCGCGTGGGCACCCAGCAAGTCACGAGATTGCGCGGACTCGTTGCGGTCGCGCCGCCTGAGCATCTCGTCCTGGAGTTCGATTTCGCGAGCAATCTTGCTTTGAACCGTCTCTTCTTTCGCCCGCCGCTGGGTTTCGTTTTCGAATGTGACGCGACGCTGCTTTTCTGCGATTCGTCGCGCGCGTATGGCGTCTCGCTCTGCCTCGCGGCGGGCAATTTCTGCCTCGCGCTTCTGCGCGGCTTCGATTTCCCGCAGTAGATCGGCTTCGTCTCGCTCAAGATCGCTCTGCGAACTCTCGGCAGAAGCCGGAAATGGGACCACTGCGTAGACTGAGATCACGAACGCAGCCAATGCGAACGCGGCCGCATATACGCGTATGTCGATAAGGCGCCGACTTCGAAGCCGTGAAATGTGTGATATGGAGTCGCGCTGCATGGCGGCTGCCACCTTGCCACAGATTCGGTGACCCATCCAAGAAATGCGCTTTGTGATCGACAACATGGAAACTTCGACGGCGAAACTCGGTTGGGAGTTCGCCTGTCGGTTGTTATCGGTCGTCACGAAGTGCAGTTTTAAATGCGGCCATGATCGCATTGTCATCGAGCCCCGGAGGGACACGTCCATGCCCAATGCTCAAGGCGTGCCGCTTCCAGCTGGCCGTCGAGAACACGATTGCGATGCGCCTACGCGTCTAGGAAGCCAGAAGTAGCTGAAGTTGCATAGGAATCTGGGGTTTATGGAGCGAGTCACCGGTTGCAAATTCGAGGAATTTTGGTACACTGCGCCCACTTCTGCCGATTCGCCCAGCCGTAGACGGATGATGAATCCTGCCCCCGGACCCTTGCCTCATGTGTACCCTCATCGTCATGCATCGCCACGTTCCTGGCGTGCCGCTTGTGGTCGCTGCGAATCGCGACGAATACTTCGACCGCCTCGCAGCTCCCCCCGCGCTTTGGGATCTTTCACCAGACGACTCTAATCAGAACACGATTCTCGCACCGCGCGATCTACGCGCAGGTGGTACGTGGTTGGGCCTGAATTCAAACAATGTTTTCGCCGCGCTGACGAATCGCCCAGTTCCCACACCCGACGCCACTCGCCGTTCTCGCGGTCACCTTGTTCTCGATGCACTCGGCTATGCGAGCGCGGGCAAAGCAGCTGCAGCTTTCGAATCCCTTCGCTCAGACCAGTACAACCCATTCAATCTTTTGATCGCGGATCTCAACGAAGCATTTACGGTCGTGTGCAATAACGGTGCGGTTCGCGTCGAAAAGCTCGTAGCCGGTGTCCATGTTATAGGCAACGCAGAACCAAATGACGCGGTGCATCCTAAAACGAACCGTGTACGTGTGGCTGCCGAGGCACTCACTTCACATTCGAGCATTCAGATACTCGACGGCCTTGCGGACCTTTGTAGGAGCCACGAAGGAACGGAATCAAAAATTGGACCGCTAGCTGCGACCTGTGTGCACGTCGACGGTTACGGAACTCGAAGCTCGATCCTTTTGCGATTGGGCGAGGACGCAGAACAGAACGAATTGCTCCACGCGGAGGGCGCACCGTGCGCTCATCCGTATGAAGATTCAACAGCCCTACTCCACGAGCTCAGCCAAATGGCGAGCTACACCGGCGCAGGGTCTATCGAGGGGACAGTGAATTGAGGCGAATCGGCAGCAACATCCGCAAGAAGAATTCAGAAGAACGTTCGCATCGTCTGACCAAAAACATCATTGCGTACACGGCAGACGAAGCGCCGAGCAACGACTACCCGCGAAGGATCGTGTCTCCACCGACCCCGTCCGCGTGCTGCACTGACGGGAACCGATTGACGGTCGGGAGCATGCGCGAAGTCGACGGCTTCAAGTTCTGTTACAAGATTTGCGAGGACTGTGGTCACGCTGTGAAGTACTTCTTCCCTGCCACTGAGACCACCAGCTCCGCGGTCAAGGAATACCGCTCCTGGAAGAAGTACATGGTTCAATAGGGTTAGTTGCAGGGTTAGTTGCAGGGTTACTTTCAAGGGCTACATGCAGAGTCGCATGCGGCCTTTGATGCCGGGGCTTCTGTCCCTAGAGCTAAGGCCCAATAACGTGCAAAACCTGATAGCCAAAACAGGGGCGGTCGCTGGTGCGACCGCCCTTCGTTTTTCGACGCCGCACCCTAGAAGGCACCCCTTCGACAGTGGCCTGTGTGGTCCCTTGAGTACCCCCTCGAATTGAGCGAACCCATCCACGACAGCGCGGCCGCAGGCCGCTACCTCGAAACGCTGATCAACTTCGAACAGCGCCCTGAACTCATGCGCGAGCGCCTGAGTTTGGCACCGATTCGCGCGTTGCTCGACCGATTGGGGAATCCCGACCACGGCCTTTCGGTGATTCACGTTGCAGGGTCGAAGGGGAAGGGTTCGACGTGTTTGTTTGCCGAAGCGGCGCTTGCATCGGCCGGACGAAGAACTGGCGTGTTTACGTCGCCGCATATTCATCGTTGGACTGAGCGCTTCCGGCTCATGGGCGCCGAGGTTGAGGGAGACGTGCTCGCGCGAGCGGTGAATCAACTGCGCCCACAGCTTGAGTGGCTGCGCGAAAACGACCCCGCCAATGCGCCGACCTTTTTCGACGCGACGACCGCCGCGGCACTTCTGATCTTCGCAGAAGCGGGACTCGACTATGCAATTTTAGAAGTCGGACTCGGAGGCCGGCTCGACTCGACCAACGCCGTGTCGCCACGTGTCACCTGTATCACCAGCATCGAACTCGAACACACCGACAAGCTTGGAAACACCCTTGCCGAAATCGCGGCCGAAAAGGCGGGGATCATCAAGCCGGGCACTCCGTGTGTGATGGGGCGACTGCCTGAAGAAGCGGAAGCGGTGGTTCACGCGCGCGCCCACGAACTCGCCGCGCCGTTGATTCGACTGGGACATGATTTCGAATCGCTGACGCCGAGCGGGCTCGCGGTCTTAGGTCGCCACCAGCTCGACAACGCCGCGGTCGCGCTCCAGGCCGTCGCGCAGCTCGCCGACCCGAACGTGAGCGAACAAGCGGCTCGCCTAGGCATTAAGGTCGTAACGCTTCCCGGGCGCATCGAAGTTGTCTCCGAGGACCCGTGGATCGTCGTCGATGGTGCCCACACCGACCAGTCCGCTCGGATGCTCGCCGAAGTCGTCCGGACTCGGGCAGCCGACCCGGGCACGCTGTTGCTCTCCGTAAGCCGCGACAAGAACCTCGACGCCATTTTCGAGGCTCTACTCCCTCTTTTCAATCACGTCGTCACGACCGAGGCAGACACGCATCGCTCGTTTTCTGCGAATGAACTCGCCGCAAAAATCATCGCGCTGAGGCCAGAAGCAGACGTCCACGCAATCGCCGACCCGCTCGAAGCTGCAGCCTTTGCGCGAGAGAAAACGCGGCCCGGCGACGCTTTGGTTGCGGCGGGAAGCATCTACCTCGCCGCCGCAGCGCGCGAACGCTGGAGCACAGATTCGAGGTGCAAAGGGCAGGATTCGCGTTGAGGAATCGCTCCACATAACCCATTCTCCCGGCGGCGATTCGATTCGGTTCGCGACGACTCGCGCCAAGCCCACCGCGCAACCCCACCCTCCGGAGACCCTCTAGATGAATCTCAAGTACGGCTGCAATCCCCATCAAACTTACGCGGACGCGAGCCCCATTGATTCGGCAACCGTTCCCATCGAACTGTTGAACGGCAATCCGTCGATGATCAACTACCTCGACGCCACCAACGCCTGGCAACTCGTACGCGAACTCAAGAACGCTCTCGGGTTGCCTGCGGCCGCGAGCTTCAAGCACTGCTCGCCCGCCGGTGCCGCCGTTGCGGTTGATCTCACCGACGATCTTGAACGCGCATACGAAGTCGTCGGCAAGAAACTAACGCCCCTAGCATGTGCTTACGTTCGCGCCCGCGGTGCAGATCCCAAGAGTTCGTTCGGCGACTTTGTTGCGTTGTCTGACGTTGTTGATGTGGAGACCGCGAACTTCTTGAAGGGCGTTGTCTCCGACGGCGTGATCGCACCCGGTTATGACCCCGAAGCGTTGAACATTTTGAGCTCGAAGAAGGGCGGAGGCTTCATCGTCATGCGTGGCGATGCGGACTTCACGCCCCCCGCGCGCGAGTCGCGCCAAGTCTTTGGGATGCAACTCACACAGGACCGAAACAACCGCGAAGTTACCCTCGACGATGTTGCGACACCCGAATGTGGCGAGTTCACCGACGCCGCACGGCGCGATATGGTGCTGGGGCTGATCGCGCTCAAGTACACGCAGTCCAATTCAGTCGGCTATGCGCTCGATGGCCAGATGATCGGAATCGGCGCAGGGCAGCAGTCCCGCGTTGACTGTACGAAGCTCGCCGGACAGAAGGCCGACACCTGGCATCTTGGACGACATCCACGGGTGCTCGATCTCGTATTCAAGGCTGGAGTCAAGCGACAGGCACGCATCAACTGGCGCATACGCTTCCTCGAAGGGGACCTCACTCAGTTTGAAGAAGTGGCCTTGAGGGAAGTCCTCGATGGCTCCCACGATCCGCTGACCGACGCCGACAAGAGCGAATGGATTCAGAAGCTCGATGGCGTGTCCATGGTGTCCGACGGTTTTATTCCCTTCCGTGACAACATCGACCACGCGTCGAAGCACGGTGTGAAGTTCATCGCGCAGCCCGGCGGTTCGGCCCGGGACGACGACATCAGGAGTGCGTGCAAGGACTACGGTATTTCGATGGTCCACACTGGCCTTAGGTTGTTCCACCACTGAGCAATGCCTTGATGCTAAGCGATTCCGCGAGATTGAAAGCCCATTGGTCACTCGACCCCGAAGTCGCGTACGTCAATCATGGTTCGTTCGGTGCCTGTCCGAAGGTGGTGCTCGCCGAACTTCACCGCATGCAGCGCGAGCTCGAAGATGAGCCCGGTACGTTCTTGTGTCGCAAGGCAACCGACCGGCTCGCGGCTGCGCGAGAGAGTCTTGGCGCGTTCGTTGGCGCCAACCCGGAAGACTTGGCCTTTGTTTCCAACGTGACCGAAGCGTTGAACGCGGTCCTGCGTGCGATGCGGCTCAACGAGGGTGACGAACTCATCGTTAGCAATCACGAATACAACGCTTCGCGCAACGTGCTTGATTTTGTTGCCGAGCGCGCGAAGTGTCACGTTGTCGTGGTCGAGATTCCGTTTCCAATCGATGGACCGAATATTGTTGTCGAGCGGATGCGAGAAGCGATTACGCCGCGAACTCGGCTTGCCCTTGTGGACCATGTCACCAGTGCAACGGGCATGGTGATGCCGCTTAAAGAATTAGTCGAGATGTTTCACGCGTCGGGCGTTGCGGTGTTGGTCGACGGCGCGCACGCACCCGGCATGATCCCGGTCGACATTGAAACCCTCGCGCCAGAATATTATGCGGCGAACTGCCACAAATGGATCTGCTCGCCCAAAGGCGCGGGCTTTCTGTACGTACGCCGAGACCTCCAGCATGAAGTCAGGCCGGCTGTGATCAGCCATGGTGCGAACTGCGGGTTGGAAGGCAACGCGCGCTTTCGTGAAGAGTTTGAATGGATGGGGACGCGAGACATCACACCCTGGCTCGCTGTCCCGGTCGCGCTTGAGTTTATGGGCACGGTGCTGCCGGGTGGATGGGATGAAGTCCGCGCGCGCAATCACGCGCTTGTGGTCGAAGCGCGGAACCTGCTCGTCGAGACGTTGAACATCACGCCCCCTTGCCCGGACGCCATGCTGGGAAGTCTGGCGGCACTTCACTTGCCAGAGATCAAAGACCTGAAGCCATCGGTGGCGACTTCGGCGTTGGGTCTCGATCCGATTCAAGAAGCGCTTTTCCATGACCACAAGATCGAAGTGCCGGTGCTCGTGTGTCCGGATTCGGGGGGCCGCATCTTTCGCGTCTCCGCCCAGCTCTACAACACGATCGACGACTACGCGCGACTCGCAAAAGCGCTGCAGCAGTACATCAACGCCTAGGAGTCTGCCGCGCAGACTCCTGACGCTGTGCTGCTATTCGCCCGCCGACCGCGTGCGAAGCCAAAGCAGTAACGCGAGAAAGCCAAGGCCAGCAAAGTAGACGTACGACTGCAAAAAGTTGAAGCCTGTCTCCGAGAGACGATTCAAAACGCGGAAGTTCGTCCCGATCAAAACGAAGCACGTCGCCAGTGCAAAGAGGCAACGCTTCCGTGCACTTTCTTCGAGTGAGAGCACGCAAGGCAAGGCAACCGCGAATAGCGGAAGCATGACGCCATAGTGGTGCGTCCAAACGGTGGGCGATGCGAGGGTTGCGCACACGATAATGATCGCGAGTTCGATGGGCCCCGTACTTCGGCCGATGCTTCGCGGTGCAAACAGGCCGGCAAACATCAGTGCAACGGTGCTCACGACCGTCCCCCCATGGACCCACGGGTTGTAGGCCATGAGGACGTTGCGTTCCCATTCGATCGAGTTGCCGTTGCCCATCAACCGGTGAAGCAAACCGTTCATCGATTGGTTGGGGTGAAAGATCTCGCCTTGTTGGGAAATGTACGAGAGGACGCTCAAGTAGTTTGTGTGGTTCTCCCAGCCGAATGCGGCGAGTGAGACGACCGCGAAGCCCGACATTGGAATCGCGAAGCCTTTGATGAAGTCCCACTGTCGACGGAACGCACCCCACACAACGACAAGTGCCAGGGTGGGCTTGATGACGCAGATGAGTGAGACGAATACACCCGCAGTGGTGCGTCTGTTTTCGAGCCAGGACCAAACAACCAACGCGACCAACAAGTCGATCCAGACCTGTATCTGTCCGAGGTAGTACCCCCGAACAACGGGATAGAAAGTCAGCGTGATCGCAAAGGCGAGGATGGCGAACAAGAATTCGTCGCTTCGGCTCTCGCCCGCCGCGATGCCGAAGCGACGCCTGGCAAGAAAGAAAACACGTCCAAGGACCGCTGCCACTCCCCATACGCACAGCCAAGAGATGCCGTTCAGCGTTTCGTTCGAAATCCCACTTTCACCAAGCATGCCGCGGAGTGTCTTGAGTACGAGCAAGCTCGACGGCGGATATTGAAAGCGCACGTTGTTTTCAAAATACAACGCCGTGTAGATCGGTTTTGTGCGGGGCTTGTCGGTAAAGAAGAGCGCGGTCCGCATCGCCTTCCACGAATCGCTATGCGCACCCTGTTTGAAGAAGCTGTCGGTGTAGCTGAGCGTGGTCGTGATCTGCGGCTGAAGTGGAAGTCGCGGCAATACGAAGTTGATCACGAGCCCGTTTGCGAATATAAAGAGCAGAAGTCCAATCGCGAGCCGGGAAGGGCCGCGTCGCGGTGTGGTGGGCTCGGACGACGTTGACATGCACTCCTCAAGAGGACTCATGGAGGCGCGAAGCTGCGCGCTCCAAGCCTACCGTGCGATTGTATTGCGATCGCGCCGTTCGAGAAACGAAAAGTAGCCCGACTGGCCATTCACTTTGTCGACTAGGCGAACCGACCCCACCTTGTACTCGCGGGCGACGAGCGCGTCGACTTCAGGCACTAGCTGCGGGATGCCTGGGAGCGGACGCTCGCGTAGCCTGCGGCTGAACATGTAGAACGTGGGCTTCTTGCCGAACACGTATGGGTAGTCGGCTTTCTCGTGTCCAGGCAGGCCAGTTCCCAGACTGTCACCTTGGGCCCGCCCGTGATGGGCGATATGGCTGTCTGTGATCCCGTGTACGTCTTGTACAGAGAGCTCCGAGTAGTACGCGACGGCACCGATTGCCCCGGTCGCAAGGCTTTCGCCCGGTTTTCCATAGTGGGCGAAGAACTCTCCGATCACCCGATGGCGATTTACGTACCAGCGTTCGAGTTCGACCCCGCGATAGTTCCCGTGCATCAACTCTGGCTTCGCGACCCAAGCGCTCTCGATGGGTGTCGAATGGAATCCAGTGCCGACCAGTCCCAAGAACAGCGCGACTTTTACGAGTGTCCCGCTCGAAGCCGCTGTGGCTCTGGACGCGCGCTCGAGCGCAACGCCGGTGAGCAAATAAATGAACGGAAGCACAGGAACAAAGAAGCGATACATCGCCATATAGTCGCCCCCGACCGCGCAGATATATCCGGTGTAGACCATGACGATCGCGGCGCAAAGAAGAGCGAAGCCTCGCGGTGCATCTGACGCCTGCGTGCGGCCCCGAGCCCATACACCCAGGCCGATCGCGAATGCCCACGGGAAAACGAAGTGAAGGGCGAAGAGTCCCGCGTACTGTGTGCCGCGAATCGCTTGGGCGACGCCACCGCCGGTTTTTGCATAGAAGGTGTTGGGGAGCGGATAGCCAAAGTAAGACCAGCGCCATGCGATATAGATCGTGACCAGAACCGCGTACGCGGCGAGAGGCACGAGGCATCTGGCGACCGCGGTGCCTGAACCTTGTTTTGATGCGCCGGAATGGTTGGCGCTCGAAAGCAGCATCGCACCGCCGACGATCCCGGCGATCATCACGCCCTCTGGGCGGGTGAGGGACGCGAGCAACAAACAGCCACTACTGAGCCAGGCGTCCCGCGCACCGAAGGTTGTGAGAAAGCGCGCGCAAAAATAAGTCGCGCCGACGATCCAACACGTGAAGAAGTTGGTCTCCATCCCCGACGTCGCCCAGGTGGCAAAGGGGCCAGAGCACGCGAGGGCGAGGCACGGCACGACGGCGAAGCGCGAAGTCCATCCGAGCAAGCGCCCAAAGTCGTAGACGAATGCCATCACGGCAATGCTCGCGACAACGCCTAGCCATTGGCTCGCTGCCGGGACGTCTGCACCCATGGCGAGAACGCCCGTCGAGATCAAGAGCCAGAGAAAGTTCGTATACCCCTCAACCGGCGCTTCGCCCACGTTCCACACAAACCCATTTCCAGCGAAAAGGTTCTGCGCGTAACGAAACGTGATGAACGCGTCTTCGGTGACACACGCGAGATACACGCTGTGCGCGATGAAGAGGAGTGCGGTGAATCCGCAGAGTGCCGCGGCACGCGGATCGAGTCTAAGGCGCTCCGCAAATGAAGACATCGGACTCAAAGCCTATCACAGCAACGCGGTTCGATTGGTTGTGGGGTACGTGGGGGGGGGCTTGCGAAAGGCGTTCGCGCTCAAATAGAGCGCCGCTTCCGGCCGATAGACGCGGCCGAACCCAAGACGGGTGTGGCGCATGCCCGCAACTCGGAACGGACGCGATAAAATGCGGAGATCAAAGGCTCGTGCGTAGTGACACGACCAGCAAGTTCGTTGCGCGAACTCGCGATGCGCGTGGCACGGCTCGCGGCGGGGGCTCTCGTTTGTTTGCGCGCACCGACGCTCCCGGGTGAAGTCGACCAACGGGCGTACAACCGAAGTGCCCCCGGCCAGGGAAGTGCGGCTGCCGTCCCCATCACTGAAAGCCTTGGATCGCGCTTCGTTCCTCTCGTGGTCTGCCACGCGAGCCGGTATTCCCTGCCCGGCTCCGCGACCGCGAGCTTCACGGTGTCTTCGCCGGCCAATTACAGCCAGCCGGCCCGGGCATCACGTTCTATGCCGGGGGACGAAGCGAGCGATGCGCCCGCTCGCCTAGGTGAGATTCGTGGTTTTCGGCTCCCCGCCGTCGCGTTACGGTCGCAGGCCTCGGTCGCACTCGAACTTGCCTCCAGGCCTCGCGTTTCTTTACAGGAACGCCGCGTATCGTTATTGTCCCGCGGATCCGTTTGCCCGACCTCGGGAAACCCCGAGATTCCCCATGTCGAATCGACGGGAATCCCCTAGGGGGTTTCGCGATTTCGCAAGATCCGGGCGGGCATTTCGCGATAATCCGGGCCTCGGCCCATTGGGCCGTGGCATTCCTCGCACATCGGGGACGCGCCCGCGTTCCCGTTTGAAAGGTTCCTGTCCGTGAACAAACGCACGACTGAGCACGAAGTCATCGCCGAACTGCGCGATGGAATGACGATCGGCATTGGGGGCTGGGGTTCCCGGCGCAAACCGATGTCACTCGTCCGCGAAATTATTCGCTCCGACCTCAAAGACCTCACCCTTGTTTCTTACGGCGGTCCCGATGTAGGGCTGCTCTGCGCGACGGGCAAAGTAAAGAAGGTTGTCTACGGCTTCGTTTCCTTGGACTCGATCCCGCTCGAGCCCCACTTCCGAAAGGCGCGTCAGACCGCGTCGATCGAAGCAGTCGAACTCGACGAAGGCATGCTGCAGTGGGGGCTCATTGCAGCTGTTCACCGCGTTCCCTTCTTGCCGACCCGCGCCGGCCTTGGGTCGGACATCGAGAAGAACAACCCCGACTTCAAGACCGTGAAGTCGCCCTACGCCGACGGCGGCACCTTCATCGCGATGCCCGCCATCGAACTCGACGTCGCGCTGATCCACATGAACCGCGGCGACGAACGCGGCAACGGCCAGTTCCTTGGCCCCGACCCGTTCTTCGACGACCTCTACTGCTTGGCCGCGAAGCGTCGCTTCATGTCGGTAGAAAAGATCATCCCGACCGCAGACCTCATCAAAGAAGGCAGTGTTCACACCCTGCGCATCAACCGCACCATGGTCGACGGTGTGATCGAAGCGCCGAACGGCGCCCACTTCACCGAATGCCCGCCCGACTACAATCGCGACGAAGCGTTTCAAAAGGAATACGCCGCGACGGCCAAGGACCCTGATGCCTGGGAGGCCTTCAAAGAGCGCTACCTCAACGTGGGCTCAGAAAAGGAATACCAGGAGGCGGTGAAGAACCGATGAGCGATTTTACTCGTGCTGAACAATGTGCTGTCGCGATCGCCGAATGCTTTCGCGGCGACGGCGAAATTCTAGTTAGCCCCATCGGGAACATCCCGCAGCTTGGCGCGCGCTTGGCGAAGCTGACCTTCGAGCCCGACCTGTTGCTGACCGACGGCGTGGCTTCGATCGTCGACACCTGCCAGCCGATCGGGGGTGCACCGGGTGGCCCCGAGCCGGTCGTCGAAAGTTGGATGCCGTACCGCACGATCTTCGAAAACCTGTCCTCTGGCAGACGCCACGTGATGATGGGCGCGACCCAGATTGATCGCTTCGGCAACCAGAACATCGCGTGCATTGGCGACTTCAAGAAACCCAAGGCACAGCTCTTGGGGATGCGCGGCGCACCGGGCAATACGATCAACCACACGACCAGCTACTGGGTGCCGAACCACAGCCCCAAGGTCTTCGTGGAGCAAGTCGACGTGGTGTCGGGTGTTGGTTACGACCGCGCGGCCAAGCTCGGAGCCGAGGCGACGAAGTACCACGAAATTCGCCGCGTCGTTTCGAACTTATGCGTCCTCGACTTCGGTGGCCCCGACCACGCCATGCGTCTTGTTTCTACCCACTCGGGCGTAAGCGTCGATGACGTAGTTGCTGCAACGCGTTTCGAACTTGTGGTTGAAGACGTGGCTGAAACCCGCGCCCCGACTGCGGACGAAGTCACCATCATGCGCGAAAAACTCGACCCGAACGGCGTCGGGTCCAAAGAAGTTCAAGGCTAAACCGCGCGCAACTCCTGGAGTCCCCCCTTTGTCCTCCGCACTACACACCAAGATCTGCGATCTGTTGGGGATCCGTTATCCCATTATTCAGACGGGGATGGGTTGGGTCGCGACTCCCGAACTCGCAGCTGCAGCAAGCAACGCGGGCGCAATTGGATTCCTTGCTGCTGCAACGATCCCGCCGCCGGAAGTCGAAGCTGCGATCCTTCGCGTCAAAGAGCTCACCGACAAACCCTTTGGCGTGAATTTTTTGATGGACGCACCCGGCGCAGACGTGATCAGCGACGCGATCATTCGTCAGGGTGTGAAGGCCGCGGGTTATAACCGCGCGCCAAGCGCCGACTTGATTAACAAGTTGAAGGGCGCAGGAGTTGTTTGTGTGCCGACCACGGGTGCTGTGAAGCACGTACAGAAGGCTGAACAACTCGGTGCCGACATCGTCATCGTGCAGGGTGGAGAAGGCGGCGGTCATACAGGCCCTGTTCCCACTTCGATCTTGTTGCCCGCCTCGGCTGCGGCGGTTGACGTACCGGTTGTTGGAGCGGGTGGTTTCAAAGACGGCAGAGGTCTGGTTGCCGCGCTCGCATACGGGGCCGCTGGCATCGCGATGGGAACGCGCTTCGTTTTGACAAAAGAAAGCCCGGTTCCAAAGGCAAGCACCGACCGATTCCTTGCGGCCAATGTTGCAGACGTTGTTGTCACGTCACAGATCGACGGGATGCCCCAGCGTGTCGTGATGAACGAACTCGTGAAGCGCCTCGAAAGTTCATCGGCACCGGAACGCTTGCTTTTGGCCATCAGGAACGGTCTCGCGTTTCGCAAAACAAGCGGAGCATCGATTGCAGACCTCGCGACCTCCGCGCTCAAGATGCGAAGCACCCAGCGCCTCACCAACGCTCAAACCATCATGGCCGCAAATGCACCGATGCTCGCGAAGAAGGGCATGGAGGAAGGAGACCCGGTTAACGGTTACTTGCCCGGCGGGAGTATTGCGGGCGTGATCGACGACATCCCGAGCTGCGAAGAGCTTGTACAACAAATCATGAGCGAAGCAGAAGCAACCATCAAAGCGCTCAGCAACTAGATCGAGGCAGAAGCAAAATGGCAATCGACATCGAGATCAGCGACGGCATTGGCGAGGTGGTGATCAACAACCCGCCCGTGAACGCGCTCGGAAGCAAAGCGTGGTTTGAGTTCGCGGAAGGCGTGAAGAAGCTTGGCGAGAACCCGGATGTCAACTGCGTAGTCATTCGCGCCGAAGGCAAGGGGTTTCAAGCGGGCGTCGACATCAAAGAACTTGCGGAAGACGGCAACAAGATCTTGCAGGTGAACCGTGGCTGCTACGAGACGTTTGGGAACATCTATGATTGCCCCATCCCGGTGATCTCGGCAGTGCATGGTTATTGCATCGGTGGTGGCATTGGCATCTCGGGTGCCTCCGACATCGTGATCGCGTCGGAGTGTGCAACGTTTTCGCTTCCCGAAATCGACCGTGGCGCACTCGGCGCAGCAACGCACTTGATGCGCTTGTTTGGAATGCAGAAGACGCGACGCATGCTCTACACCGGCGAAGCCATCGACGCACAAGAAGCGTTGCGCCTCGGTGGGATCGAGAGTGTCGTCCCGAAGGCGAAGTTGCGTGACGAAGCCATGAACCTTGCGCGCATCATTGCGGACAAATCGCCAAAGGCACTGCGGCTCGCCAAGTCGTCCCTCAACGGGATCGAACTGCTCGACCCCAAGCAAAGTTACAAGTTCGAGCAGGGGTTCACCCTCGAACTCTACATGTCACCCGACTCCCAAGAAGCGCGCGATGCCTTCGTGGAAAAGCGCGACGCCACTTTTGACGACAAAAGCTAAGTCAACGACAACAACCTAGTCGAGCCGAAGCGAGCCTATAGAAGATGGATCTGAACTTTACGACTGAACATGATGCCTTTCGCGACGAAGCGCGCAAATGGCTCGAAAGCAATGTCCCCTCGGAGCCGCTGAAGTCTTTCGATTCGAAAGAAGGCTTCGAAGAGCACCGCGAGTGGGAGCTGAAACTGAAAGCTGGCGGCTGGGCCATGGTGCCCTGGCCGGTCGAATACGGCGGTCGCGGCGCAGACTTGCTCGAATGGTTGATCTTCGAAGAAGAGTACTACCGCGCCGGCGCTCCTGGCCGCGTGAACCAGAACGGCATCTTCCTCCTCGGCCCGACCATCATGGAATTCGGCACCGACGAACAACGCGCGCGCTTCTTGCCCAAGATGGCGTCGAGCGAAGAAGTTTGGGCGCAGGGTTGGTCCGAGCCGAACGCGGGTTCCGACATGGCGAACATCCAAGCCACAGCGATTCTCGACGGCGACGAGTATGTGATCAACGGACAGAAGACCTGGGCATCGCGCGGCGCGTATGCACATTGGCTCTTCGGCATGTTTCGCACGGACCCCGACTCGAAGCGACACAACGGCTTGACCTTCATCTTGTGTCCTCTCGATGCGCCGGGCGTCACGGTGCGACCGATTGAAAAGCTCAGTGGCAAGGCGGCGTTCGCCGAAGTCTTCTTCGACAATGCGCGGGTCAAAGCAGAGAACCGACTCGGTCCGGTCAATGAAGGCTGGAGCGTCGCGATGGCGACCGCGGGTTTCGAGCGCGGCTTGATGCTTCGCAGCCCAGCGCGCTTTCAAAACACCGCGCAGAAGTTGGTCCGACTGTTTCGCGAAACCGAAGCCAGTGGCGAGTTCATCGACCCGTCGGTGCGCGACGCGGTGGCGCGCTGTTGGATGGACGCCGAGGCCTACACGCTCAACACGTACCAAACCGTCTCGCGGCTTTTGACCGGCGGCAAGATCGGCGCTGAGGCAAGTTTGAATAAAATTTTCTGGTCCGAACTGGACATCAAGATGCACGAACTCGCACTCGAGTTGCTCGGTGCCCGCGGTGAACTGCTGCCGGGTGCACCAGGCGCAAAGGGTGTGTCGGACTGGCTCGACGGTTACATCTTCGCACTCGCGGGCCCTATCTATGCGGGTACAAACGAAGTGCAACGCAACATCATCGCCGAACGCATCCTTGGCCTTCCAAGGAAGTAGGACAGAATCATGGAATTCGTATTCACAGAAGATCAACTCTTGTTGCAGCAAACCGTGCGCGATTTCTTGGACGGCGAGTGCGCGGTTGAACACGTGCGCGCCATGTGGGACACCGAGACGGGTCGTAGCCCTGAGTTTTGGGGCAAGCTCGCCGAGATCGGAGTCCCCGGACTCTTGGTGCCGGAAGAACACGATGGCCTCGGGATGAACGAAGTCGACATGGTGCTGGTGCTAGAAGAGACGGGCCGCGCTGGAACCGCAGAGCCGGTGATCCACACCGCGTTCGTCGGTGTGCCGCTGCTTGCGGAAAGTGGCGCCGATGCCATCGCAAAAGAATGGCTCCCCAAGGTTGCCGCCGGCGAGGCGATCCTTGCGGTGGGACATGAGCAAAGTCCTTTCGTGAGCGACGCCCACATCGCTGACCTCTTGCTGCTTTCTTCGGGTGATGCGGTACACGCCGTGCCGGCCGCGGATGTTCAAGTGACGCCTCAAGCCGCGAACGATCCCGCCAAGAAGATCGCAAGCGTTGAATGGACCCCGAGTGCGGGGACCTTGCTCGCCGATGGCGATGCGGGTCGCACATTGCAGGCTGCTGCGTTTGATCGCGGTGTTCTCGGAGCCGCCGCGCAACTTCTCGGTGTGGGTCAGCAGTTGATCGAGATGGCGGTTCTCTACGCAACCCAGCGAAAGCAATTCGGCGTTCCGATCGGTTCCTTCCAGGCTGTGAAGCATATGCTCGCCAATGAGAAGGTGAAGGTCGAATACGCGCGCACGTTGGTGTATCGCGCAGCAGACTCCGTCGCGCACAACCGCCCAAGTCGCGCGGTTGACGTATCGATGGCGAAGATCGCAACCAGCGAAGCCGCAGTCGCAACGGCGAAGACTGCGCTGCAGGTCCATGGCGCGCTTGGATACACGTGGGAGCAGGACCTCCACGTTTGGATGCGCCGCGCTTGGTCGCTCGACGCTTCCTGGGGATCGCTCCCTTACCACCGAGCCCGTCTTGCGGGTGCAGTGATCGACGGAAACGCACCCGCGATCAGCTTTGGATACAGCGCACCTGCGGCATGAGCCGCGCGTCGCGAGTCGACCACCAAAAGAAACAGCGCCACGTAACGAAGAGAACGACGAGGAAATAAAATGTCCGAGACGCAAGTTCCCGCGATTGAAGGTTGGTTCACTGACGGCCCCGAACCGCGGTTGTTGGGCACTAAGTGCACCCAGTGCAGCACGTACTTCTTCCCCAAAGAATCGACCTACTGCCGCAATCCCGGTTGCCAGTCATCCGAGTTCGAAGAAGTGCCACTAAGCCGTGTCGGCACGATTTGGTCCTACGCCGAACACCACTACAAGCCGCCGGCACCGTACATCGCCGACGATCCCTTTGTGCCCTACACGATTGCCGCGGTTGAACTCGCGGAAGAAAAGCTCGTGGTCCTCGGGCAAATGGCCGCCGGCGTAAAGCACGCGGACCTCAAGGCTGGCATGCAGGTCGAGTTGGTTGTCGAGCGTATCTACGACGTCGACAACGTCGAACACACGATCTGGAAGTGGAAGCCCATCGCGGTCTAAGCCGCAAAGCCAAATCAAGCGCACTCGAAACGAATTGACGACGCGGCAAAGCCGCAACGAAACGCAAGGAGACAGACGATGAGCAAAGACGTAGCCGTACTTGGTGTTGGCATGCATCCCTGGGGCAAGTGGGGAAAGAATTTCGTCGAATACGGGATCACCGCATGCAATGCCGCACTTAAAGACGCGGGTATCGAGTGGCAGGACGTTGACTTCGTTTCCGGCGCCGAGACCGTGCGCAACGGTTACCCGGGTTACGTCGCTGGCGCGACCTTCGCCCAAGCCATGGGTTGGTCGGGTGCTCACGTCGCAACTTCGTATGCCGCATGTGCTTCGGGTGCTACCGGGATCAACGCCGCCCGCGCCCGCATCCTTGCCGGCATGAGTGACGTCGCCTTGGTGATCGGTGCAGACACGACTCCGAAGGGTTTCCTTGCTCCGAATGCAGGTGAGCGCTGGGACGATCCGGATTGGCTGCGCTTCCGCTTGATGGGCTGCACGAACCCCACGTACTTCGCCCTCTACGCGCGACGCCGCATGGACATCTATGGCGCAACCGAAGAAGACTTCGCCCAGGTGAAGGTGAAGAATTCGCGCCACGGCTTCACGAATCCGAACGCGCGCTACAAAAAGAAGTTCACCATGGAAGAAGTATTGGCTTCGAACATGGTCGCCGACCCACTGCGACTATTCGAAATCTGCGCAACGAGTGATGGCGCCGCATGCGTTGTCCTCACCAGCATGGAGTACGCGCGCAAACACTCACTCAAGCCCGTTCGAGTTTCGGGTGTGTCGACGGTGACGCCCAAGTTTCCGAGCACGGTGATCGAGATGCCCAACATCTCGACGGACTCGGCCTACAGCGTCCCGGTGCCCGACACGGAGTTCCGCGATTCGATCGCAGCCGCGGCCTACGAAGAAGCAGGCGTCGGTCCCGAAGACATGTCGCTCGCCGAGGTGTACGACCTCTCTTCGGCACTCGAACTTGATTGGTACGAAAACATCGGCCTGTGCAAGCCGGGCGAAGCCGAAAAACTATTGCGCGACGGCGATACGACCTTGGGGGGGCGCATCCCCGTCAACCCGAGTGGGGGGCTCGCGTGCTTCGGCGAAGCTGTTCCCGCGCAGGCAATCGCACAGGTTTGTGAATTGACCTGGCAGTTGCGCGGCGAAGCCGGCGACCGACAGGTTCAAGGCGCGAAGGCGGGCATCACCGCGAACCAAGGTCTCTTCGGCCATGGCTCCTCGGTGCTCTGCACCATCTAATCATTGAGGCGCAACCACGCCGCACACGCATCGCTGTTCGTATTCGCAGCAACGAAACAAAGGAATCATCACCATGGCAGAGGCATACATCGTCGACGCAATCCGCACCCCGGTTGGCAAAAAGAAGGGAAGCCTCGCGGCTGAACACCCAGCCGACCTCGGCGCCCATTCGCTCAAACATTTGATGAGCCGAACCGACATCGATCCCGCCGCCGTAGAAGACGTGGTCTTTGGCTGCGTGGACACGATCGGCCCGCAAGCTGGTGACATTGCGCGCACTTGCTGGCTCGCAGCGGGTTTGCCCGAAGAAGTTCCCGGCACCACCATCGACCGTCAGTGCGGCTCGTCCCAGCAGGCAGTTCACTTCGCTGCGCAGGGTGTGATGAGTGGCACCCAGGACATCGTGGTTGCCGGCGGCGTGCAGGCCATGAACATGATCCCGATTTCTTCCGCGATGACGTGCGCCGAAGGTCTTGGCTTCACCGATCCCTTCTCGACAAGTAAGGGTTGGGTGGAGCGATACGGCACCGTCGAAGTCTCCCAGTTCAACTCCGCAGAAATGATCGCGGAAAAGTGGGATATCACCCGCGAAGACATGGAAGCGTTTGCACTCGAAAGTAATCGAAGGGCTCTCGCCGCAACCGCCGAAGGGCGTTTCAAGCGCGAGATCATTCCATACGGAGACATGGACACCGACGAGCCGCCACGAGAGTCGTCCCTTGAAAAAATGGCTTCGCTGCGGACGTTGGTCGAAGGCGGCCGTTTGACTGCGGCTGTTTCGAGTCAGATCGCGGATGCGTCGGCCGCCATGCTGATCGTTTCGGAGAAGGCCCTCAAGGAGCACAACCTTACGCCCCGTGCACGCATTCATCACATGAGTGTCCGCGGTGCAGATCCGGTTTGGATGCTCACCGCACCCATCCCGGCCACCGAGTACGCGATGAAGAAGAGCGGCATGAACTTGTCGGACATTGACCTCGTCGAGATCAACGAAGCGTTTGCTTCGGTCGTACTCGCCTGGCAGAAGGAAACAGGTGCAGACCTCGCCAAGGTCAACGTCAACGGTGGCGCGATTGCACTCGGTCACCCACTCGGTGCAACCGGCGTGCGCCTGATGACCACCATGCTCCACGAACTCGAGCGTACCGAAGGCCGCTACGGCCTGCAGACGATGTGCGAAGGCGGCGGCCAGGCGAACGTCACCATCATCGAACGACTCTAACAATCAACAAAGAGACAAGCCGCTTACGAACGGAGAAGGAAACGAGATGAGCAAGATCTGTCAGGACCGAGTTGTCATCGTGACGGGCGCGGGTCGCGGCATTGGCCGCGCGCACGCCCTCGAGTTTGCGCGCCAAGGCGCGAAGGTCGTTGTGAATGACCTCGGCGCAGAGGCCGACGGCGTCGGAAGTTCCGCCGGGCCTGCCAACGAAGTCGCCGATGAAATTCGTGCGATGGGGGGCGAGGCCATTGTGAATGGTGCCGATGTCGCAGACTTCGAAGCCTCTCGCGAACTCGTTAAGAGCGCGGTTGACACCTTTGGCCGCCTCGACGTGGTGGTGAACAATGCAGGCTTCTTGCGCGATCGCATGTTCCTCAAGATCTCCGAAGACGAATGGGATGCCGTCATCAACGTGCATCTCAAGGGTCACTTTTGCACGAGTCGCCATGCCGCTGAGTACTGGCGCAATGAAAGCAAGGCTGGCAACCCGGTTGACGGTCGCATCATCAACACGAGTTCGGGCGCCGGTCTCCAAGGCAGCGTCGGGCAGGGAACGTATTCGGCCGCGAAGGGTGGCATTGCGACGCTGACCCTCGTGCAGGCCGCAGAGCTTGGCCGCTACGGCGTTACCGCCAACGCGATCGCACCCGCGGCACGCACGCGCATGACCGAAGCGATCTTCACCGACATGAAGGCACCCGAAGCCGGCGAGTTCGACGAGAACGCGCCCGAAAACATTTCGCCCTTGGTTGTTTGGCTGGGGAGTTCCGAATCGCGTGACGTGACGGGGCGAGTCTTCGAAGTGAAGGGTGGCATCATCGGCACATCCGACGGCTATCGCGACGGTCCGATCGTCGACAAAGGCAGTCGCTGGGAGCCCGACGAAGTTGGCGCTGCCGTCTCCGAAGTCATCGCCAAGTCTCCCGTCCCGCAAAAGGTGTTCGGTACCTGATGGACTTCCGCTTCAACGAAGAGCAAGAAGAGTTGCGCGCGATGGCGCAGAGTTTTCTCGAAGAGAACTCTGGCAGCGAACAGGTCCGCAAGGCGATGGAGAGCGAGCTCGGCTACGACGCCGACACGTGGAACCAAGTCGGCGCCGAACTCGGCTGGACCTCGGTCCATATCCCCGAAGAATACGGCGGCCTTGGGCTCGGCTACGTCGAACTCGTTGCGCTGATGGAAATGATGGGCGGCTCGCTTTTGTGTGCGCCATTCTTTTCCAGCGTATGCCTGGGGGCCAACGCATTGCTGGTTGCGGGTAGCGAAGAGCAGAAGCAAGAATACTTGCCCGGCATTGCCGAAGGCACGACCCGCGCCACGTTTGCGTACTGTGGCGAGTCAGGAAATTGGGACCCATCCACTGTGGAAGTCACCGCGGCTGTTTCAGGCGACGGCTACATGTTGTCCGGCGTGAGTTCCTTTGTCGTGGACGGGCACAGCGCCGATCTTGTGATCGTTGCCGCCCGGGCAGAGGGTTCAACAAGCAGCGAGGGCTTGAGTCTCTTTGTTGTGTCCGGTGACGCCGCTGGCCTTCAAAGGAAAGCGCTTCCCACCGTCGACCAGACTCGAAGGCTTGCCGAACTCAACTTCAAAAATGTGACCGTACCTGCGACCGCCCGGCTCGGCGACGAAGGCGCAGCATCGGCTGCGATCGCGCGAACCCTCGACCTTGCCGCGATCGCGCTCGCTGCAGAACAAGTTGGCGGCGCCCAGCGTTGCCTCGACATGTCGGTCGCCTACGCGAACGAACGCGTACAGTTCGGTCGTGCGATCGGTTCGTTTCAAGCCATCAAGCACAAATGCGCAGATCTTATGGTGAAGGTCGAGTCTGCACGCTCCGCTGCGTACTATGCGGCATGCGCGGTAGCGGAAGGCAACGACGCTGAGATCAACACGGTGGCACCACTCGCCAAGGCGTACTGCTCCGACGCGTACTTTCAAAGCGCGGCAGACTGCATTCAGATTCACGGTGGGGTTGGGTTTACCTGGGAATACGACGTGCACCTTTACTTCAAGCGCGCAAAATCGACCGAATCTCTGCTGGGCGATGCTTCGTATCACCGTGAACAGTTGGCTCAGCGTATCGACCTCTAAGTCGCCTCCGCGATTTACTAAAGCGCTCGCGTGGCAAAGACACGCAGCCGCAAGGAGAACACCCGGCATGGACAATCCCCTCGACTACGCGGGCAAGGTTGTAATCGTGACCGGCGGCGGACGCGGTGTGGGTCTTGGCATCACGCACCGGTTTCTAGAGTCGGGTGCGGACGTTGTCATTTGCGGACGGAACGAACCCGAAGCACTCCCCGAAGCCAACGGCCGCAAGGCAGAGTTCATCGCTGCGGACGTGCGAGATGTCGAACAGATCGAAGCCGTCGTGGCCTTTACGAAGGAACGGTATGGCCGCGTCGACGTGCTCGTCAACAACGCGGGCGGTGCACCCGAAGCCGATGCCGCAACCGTGTCCGCGCGTTTTTCAGAATCCATCATTCGCCTGAACTTGATTGCGCCGCTCAACTTCGCTCAAAAGGCGAATGCGGTCATGCAAGAACAAGAAACTGGCGGCGTCATCATCAACATTGCAAGCGTAAGTGCCACGCGCCCATCACCTGGAACGGCGGCGTATGGCGCGGCGAAAGCGGGGCTATTGAGCCTGACCGAGAGTGTCGCGGTCGAGTGGGCGCCCAAGGTCCGTGTGACGGCGATCATTGCCGGGATGATTCGAACCGAGCAAGCGCATCTTCACTACGGCGACGAAGAAGGCATTGTCGCGGTAGGTCGGACGGTACCCCTAGAGCGCATGGGCGAGCCCCGGGACATCGGCGATACCTGCTTGTACCTCGCGTCTCCACTTGCAAGTTACGTGAGCGGATCGAGTGTGTGGGTGCATGGTGGGGGTGAGAAGCCAGCGTTTCTTGCTGCCGCGAAGAACACGACGAAAGACTAGATCTACTAACGATTGGCCAGGCTCCGTGCGGCAACGTGCGAGACCCGCAAGAGGAACATCCAGTATGGCGACCATCTTCAATCATCCCAGCGAACTCAAAGAATCCGTCGGCAAGCAACTTGGCGTGAGCGAGTGGCTCGAAATCGACCAAGCCCGCATCGACACCTTCGCCGACGCGACCGGCGACCATCAGTGGATCCACGTCGACCCCGAGCGCGCGAAGGACGGCGCGTTCGGCTCAACGATCGCTCACGGCTACCTTACTCTTTCTCTCGTGAACAAGTTCCTGCCCGAAATCATCGACGTGCGTGGCATTTCGATGGGAGTCAATTACGGCAGCGACCGCCTGAGGTTTCCGGCTCCGGTCCCGGTCGGGGCGCGGATTCGAGGCAGCGCTGAATTGATCAAAGTAGAAGACGTCAAGGGCAATGCAGTTCAGTCGACTGTGCGGGTCACGGTCGAAATCGAGGGCAGCGACCGTCCGGCATGTATCATCGACACCATCAGTCGCTACGTTCCTGCGTAGCGATCAATCGCGGTAAGCTCATCGCGACAAACACAAAGCCGGGGACTCCAGACGATGAAGCTAAGCCGCAAGGAGTTTCTGATGGGTGCGGGTGGCTTGTCCGCCGGCTTCCCCCTCGGTGCGATCGCGCACGACCGCGCAAACCCAGGCAGGCGTTCGTTTGCCCAATGCGGTGAAGACCTGATCGTCGACTTCATCCTTGGCAAAATCGGGGTGACGGACATGACGTATCTCGACATCGGTGCCTTCGACCCGATCGAGATCAACAACACCTACCTCTTCTACGAGAAGGGCTTCAAGGGTGTTCTCGTCGAGCCCAACCCGGTGATGTGCGACAAGCTGCGCAAGGTGCGTCCTCGCGACACCACTCTCACCGCGGGGATCGGCATCACGGACGAACGCGAAGCCGACTTCTACCAGATGAGCGACCCGTCGTGGAACACGTTTTCCAAAGAAGAAGCAGAGCACGTCGTCAAAACCACGAACGGCGCGATCTTTGTCGAGAAGCAACTCAAGATGCCGCTCCTCGAGATCAACAGAGTCATGGGAGAATATTTTGGCGGTGCACCGACATTCGTGTCGATCGACGCCGAAGGACTTCACTTCGATCTCGTGAAGGCGATCGACTACTCAAAATATCGCCCGCTGGTGATCTGTGTTGAAACACTCGTGTCCGGAACAACGAAGAGCATCCCCGAGATCGCCCAGTACATGTCGAGCCAAGGCTATGTCGAGCGTGGCGGATCGTTCGTGAACACCATCTTCGTTGACGTGAAGGTGCTCGCTTAAGCGATTAGCGAAATTTAGGCTCGCGTTTTGGTTACGAACCGTTCGGAACAGAGACCCGCTGAACGCTCACTCATTGTGTTTGTCCGTGATCACCACGCAATTTGCTGCGATTGCTTTGCATGTGCGGAACAAAGGCACGACGAGGGTCCCGGTGGATTCAACACTTGGTTAGAATCGTACCCTTGCGACTGCTGAGCATTTGAGTGCCCGCGTATGGCTCTACTACGAGGTTCCACAAACCACCGATGCAATCACCAATCAACCGCGCGTGGCAAGAATGGATCGGCCATCCCGAAACTGGCGAAGTGCCACTACCGTCTCCTTCTCTCGGATTGGCCGCCAAGCTGGCGCTCGACGGAGGACTCTTGTGGGCGATGTCGAAGACCACTCCGCAGAGTTCGAGCCCGCAAGATCTAGCGTCTGCCGATCGCGACCTCGATCGGTCATTGCGCTTCTTTGAAGACATGGGGTGGATCGATTCGCCCAGCGAATTTCACCGCAAACCGCCGCGCCTGAAGCAGCCCGACTTCACTCGTGCCTGGCGGGGGACGTTGCGTTACGAGCACATGCGATTTGCAAGTGGCTATGCGCCTCATGATGACGATCCGCTGCGCGAAGAGTGGATGTCGAACAAGAAAAACCTCACGGCTCACGCTTGGGTGCTGCGTCATCGCAATGGCGCGCATCCGTGGATCGTTTGTCTACATGGCTACGGGATGGGTTCTGTTTGGACGGATCTGGCGGCCTTTCGTGCGGAATATTTGCACCGACAACTAGGCATGAACGTCATCAACTACGTCGCGCCACTGCATGGCATGCGCGCCAATGCTGGAGCGCATGGCGGCGAATTCTTCGACGGTCCTCCTTCGAGCCCGGTGCACGGGAATGCACAGGCGATCTGGGATCTGCGGCGCATCCTCGGTTGGATTCGCTCGCATGGGCCGACCCGCATCGGTGTCCACGGGATTTCGCTGGGTGGCTCGACTGCGGCGCTGCTCGCGAACTACGATGCCGACCTCGACTGTGTCATCGCCGGGATCCCGGCAATACGCATCGACGAGCTGTTTCGCCACCACACTAAGAAAGAGCACCAGCCGAGCGATGATTTTTGGGAGCGTCTCGGCCGACTCCAAAGTGTGATCTCGCCCTTGTCTCAGCCCAGTGCCGTAGACCGCGAGCGTTTGTTCATCTATGCCGGCGTTGTTGATCGCCTGGTTCCGGCCAGGTTGCCCAATGATCTGTGGAACCACTGGGGCGAACCCGAGATGCTCTGGTACCACGGAAGTCATGTGACTTCGACGATGGATACCTCGGTGAAGTCGTTTCTTGATCGGGCTTTCGTCGCCACCCAGCTCGCCACACGCAGCCACTAGATTTCGTAGTCCGCAGCCAAATGCTTCAGTTCAAAAACGTCCTCGTCCCTAAAAAGGAAAGTTCATGACTTGTTCACCCACGGCGTCATCGGTGTCGACGTTCGCCTCCTTCACCAT
Organism: Myxococcales bacterium; assembly: GCA_012960035.1. GTDB lineage: Bacteria > Myxococcota_A > UBA9160 > UBA9160 > UBA4427 > DUBZ01. The sequence continues at coordinate 52,180 of DUBZ01000072.1, forward strand.
CTTGTTGGCTGCACTTGCCTTTGCTGGCTCGGCGCAAGCCGAAGCCGCCGATCGCCTTGAGTACTCGCCCTACCTTGGTGAAGACTTCCCGATGCAGCTGCTTTGGGGCGACACCCATGTCCACAGCTCCTTCAGCATGGACGCGAACGCGATGGGGAATACGCGTCTCGATCCGAGCGCGGCTTACCGGTTTGCAAAGGGTGAAGCGGTTGTCGCGAATACGGGGATGACCGCGCAACTCGACATGCCGCTCGACTTTCTCGTAGTCTCCGACCACGCGGAATACATGGGCTTGCTTCCACGACTGCGCGCAAAGGATCCCACGCTCCTCGCCGATCCAGTGGCGCAGCGAATTTCAAATGCGATCACGGGAGACGCGGCTTCGGTGATGAGCGGCCTGCAAGAACTCATCGGTTCGCTCACCACCAACGAACCGGTGATCGACAACGCGGACTTGAAGCGAAGCATTTGGGATGAGATCACCCGTCTCGCGGACGAACACAACGACCCGGGCAACTTCACGGCGCTAATCGGCTACGAGTGGACCTCGATGCCGGGCGGCGACAACCTGCACCGTGTCGTGATCTATGCCGACGACGCCGAACGCGCGAACCAGCTGATCCCTGTCTCGGCTTTTGATGGCGCCGACCCCGAACATCTCTGGACCTTCATGGAGAAGTACAAGAAGGAAACCGGAGGCCGTATTCTCGCGATCCCCCACAACCCGAACGTCAGCAATGGCCGCATGTTCGCATTGGAAGATTCGCAGGGTCGTGCCTTCGACGCAGCCTACACGGCGCGCCGCATCTCCCATGAACCCATCGTCGAAGTCACCCAGATCAAAGGCGACAGCGAAACGCATCCGTTGCTCTCCCCCGACGAAGAGTTCGCCGACTTCGAAACCTGGGACTTCGGTAACCTCCATCCCAATGCGGTGCTGAAGCAAGACGAGATGATCAAGTACGAATACGTGCGCTCTGCTCTCAAGATGGGCCTCGAAGAAGAAGCGCGCACGGGAACCAACCCGTTCAAGTATGGGATGATCGGTAGCACTGACGCCCACACCTCCCTCGCAACTGCGAACGAAGGCAACTTTTGGGGCAAGGCGACGCTGGTCGAACCCGGTATGAAGCGCACCGTCGGTGGCATGTTTTCGTCGGGCCCTGACGACGAAGTGCAGCTGATGCCGTGGCAGTTCGTCGCCTCGGGGTATGCCGCAGTGTGGGCGCATGAAAATACGCGGGAATCGATCTTCGACGCGATGCGACGCAAGGAGGTCTACGCGACCACGGGCTCTCGCATCGCACTTCGCTTCTTTGGCGGCTGGGAGTTTGAGGCGAGTGACGCCCAACGCGCCGACGCCGCACGCGTTGGCTACCGAAAAGGTGTGCCGATGGGCGGCGACCTCACATCGACAAACGACGGGAAGAAGCGCGCACCTGGTTTCTTGCTGAGCGCAACAAAAGATCCCCACGGCGCAAACCTCGACCGCATCCAAGTCATCAAGGGTTGGCGCGACGCGAAGGGCGAACTTCACGAAAAAGTCTACGAAGCTGCCCTGTCCGACGGCCGCACCCCGAACCGCAAGGGTCGCGCAAAGGCGTTGAAGTCAACCGTTGACGTCGAAGCCGCGACGTACAGCAACTCGATCGGCGCAGTCGGCTTTTCAACTTTCTGGCAGGACCCGGACTTCGATCCGAAGCAGCGCGCGTTCTACTACGCACGGGTGATCGAAATCCCAACCCCACGATGGCCCGCCTACGACGTAAAGCGTTTGGGCGCAGAGAGCGCGGCCAACATGTTGATGGAAATACAGGACCGCGCTTACAGCTCGCCGATCTGGTACACGCCGTAAAGTACTTCCCGCCTCGGTTTGCTCTCGCTCAAGCCGAGCATCGTGTCGCGCCTACTCGGACGACCGGGCCCGTGGCAACTCGACGAGGAACTTCGCACCCCCCACGTCACCGCTTTCGATGCGGATCTGGCCACGCGCTTCCTCTATGAGTTTCTTCGTGATCGCAAGGCCGAGTCCGCCGGCGCGCCCAACGCGAGTGGAAAAGAACGGTTCGAACAAGCGGGAGCGCATGGCTTCGGGCACACCATCGCCTTGATCTTCGACGCTAAACGACACAGAAGTTTCGTGTGCCTCGGCTCGCACGATGACCGAGCTAGATCTTGGGGAAGCTTCAAGGGCGTTGAGGACTAGGTTCAGCATCACCTGCCGCAGGGCGTCTTCTCCAATTGCAACGTCGTCGACCTCAATGTCCGTTTCGATCTGGAGTGCGACTTCTCGTTCCGCGGCGCGTTGTTCAAGCAAACACAACAGAGATCCAAAGACACGAGCGAGGTTCGCGGTCGTGTGTGGGGTTTCACTCGCGACGCGATTGCTTGCGGGGCGGGCATTTTCGAGCAGGGTGTCGAGCAAGCGCTCCATGCGCCCAAGCTCTTCGAGCACGACACTTCGAAACTCGACTTGGAATTCTTTGTCGTCGAGATGTTCGGGGAGTAGCTGCAAGAACGTCTTCATCGAAACCAGCGGGTTGCGGATTTCGTGAGCGACTTCAGCGAGCAGATCTCCCAGAACTGCAAGACGATCGAGCCGGCAGACTTCGGCGTCGAGGCGGGTCAGTCGTTCGAGCGCGCCTGCCGCAGCAGCCGGTGCACGCAGTTGCTGGATTGCAGTGTCGAGGGCTGCAAGGGTTCGCGGTCGCACGCTGCCGGGCGGGTCGTCGGCGTTGCCGAGTAACACGATCGCGACCGGTTCGTCGTTTGCAGAATGAAGCGGCATCGCGCAGCTCATGCCGAAGTTGGCGGCGAGTTGTGACAGCGCCGATGAGGTGGCGTGGGCAGCATCGCCTTCGCCGTCGAGGATGCCAATAGAAGTTGCCCCGAGGTCGACCGGATGCTTTACCGCGAACAAGGGTTCGAGCGCATCAAGGGTTGCGCCGTCCGGCGCCTGGGGAGTAGTCGCATCGCGATCGCTTGCGGCGATGACATAGGGCTCACCGTCGGGGCGTCGCGCCCACGCGCATGCTCGGCTGCTGTCCGTGGTCTCGACAAGTCGCCGGAGTGCATCAGTGAGCAAGCTCTGTAAGTCTTGTGACGCTGCCGTGTTTTGCCCAGCGTCGGCGCTTCGTTCGGCACCGACTTCATGGGTGACCTCGCGTGTAGCCGGAGCGCCGATCAACGTTGAATCACCGCTCGCCATCAACTACACCCTCGTTCGGTTGCGGCACAGGCCGCGATTAGAAGAAGTCTTCACGAAGCGTTTTTTTGGTGTCGCCCGCGCTCTTGCGCGTCATCGTCGACTCCGTGGGTTCGGTGCCTTCGAGGAACGGCTGAAAGTACGCGTCCGCGCTGGCGTTGTCGGCAATGAGTCCGTTGCTTCGATCGATCCGCACCGTGACGATGTGGTCGGGTTCTTCGAAGTCGAGAACCGGCCGGTCTTTCAAGGCGACTTCCATGTACTCAACCCAGATCGGCGCCGCGGCGCGCGAACCCGTCTCACCCCACCCGAGGATCGTAGAATCGTCGCGACCCACCCATACGCCGGTCACCAAGTCGCGCGAGAAGCCCATGAACCATGCGTCTTTTTGGTCGTTCGTCGTGCCCGTCTTGCCGCCGAGGGGGCGCCCGAGTTTGCGCAAGCGCCAACCGGTGCCGCGCGGGTCGGTGACGACGGCCTGCAGGAGGTCGCACATCAAGTACGCCGCGGCTTCCGAGATGATCTGATTCGTAGGGATGATCTCGGCGTCCGGGTATCCGTCGCCAATGGCGAGGGCAGATTCTACCGCGCTACTTTCTTTAGAACTCGGTGCTTGTTTGGACGGATCCTTTGCAAATTCGAGCGGTCGCAGCACCGGCGGCGGTTGGGGGCCAAGTGGCAAGTCTTCCAACAACACTTCGCCATGGCGATCGGTTACCCGCGTGATGAAGCGCGGTGTGACCCGGCGCCCTTTGTTGGGGTAGACCGCGTACGCGGCGGTGAGTTCGACCAGCCCAACATCGCTCGAACCCAGCGCGAGAGAAAGATCGCGACTGAGCGGCGATTGGATGCCGAGGCGTCGCGCGTAGTCGATCACATAGTCGACCCCCACGTCGCGAAACAAGTGGACGGTGGCGTTGTTGATCGAGCGCACGAGTGCGGCGCGCATCGGCATCGGACCGTAAAAATGACGGCCGTAGTTCTGAGGGCGCCAGATGAAGCCCGACACTGGGTCTTCGTAAACGGCGGGCCGGTCGTACAGGGTCGACACCGGCGTGTACTTACGTGAAAGTGCCGCACCATAAATGAAGGGTTTGAACGCGGAGCCCGGTTGTCGCATTGCCTGGGTAGCGCGGTTGAACTGGCTTCGGTTGTAGTCGTAGCCGCCCACCATGGCGCGAACGTCGCCGGTTTCGACTTCCATCGAAAGCAGCGCGCCCTCGACCGTAGGCTCTTGGTAAATCATCAACCGTGCAAGCGCTGGAGGCGCGGGGGCGGGCTCGTCTCCTTCGAGTCCAACGGGTTCTTTGATCTCCGATCCCGCTTCGGTTGCCGCTGCAACGCTGTCCTCGGCTTCGAGTTCTACCGGCGCAACAAGCGGCTCACCTTTGAGGCGAATGAACTGCGCAACGTCTCCAACTTTAAAGATGCGTTCAATCTTTTTGACGGGCAGCGGCCGGCGCTTGACGTCCGCCTCGCGCGCCCAGGTGACGTCTTCAAGGGCCACTTGTCCCTCGATACCTGGCGCGAGTGCGATGAGTGCGGTCGTGAGGTCCGGATCGACGCTCACCACAACACCTTCAGCAAATTTGCTTACTTCAAGTTCTTGCCAGACACCTGCTTCATCGAGGCCAAGCTTGTTTGTTTTAGCGAGAGCAGTGATCTCCGCTTCGACATCCGCCGCCGCAACTTGTCGAATGGGTCCGTGGTAGCCTCGCCGCTTGTCGTGGTCTTCGAGTCCCCGGCGTACCGCGGCCGAGGCTGCGATTTGAAGGTCAAGGTCGAGGGTCGTTTCGATCGTAATGCCGCCCTCGAGCACCATGTCGCCACCCAAGCGTTCAAACAGATACCGGCGCACCTCTTCGGTGAAGTGCTTGGCGGCAACAAACCCCTCGTCTGTAGTTCGGACGACGAGGGCGGGAGGTGTGTCGCGTTCTGCTTCGTACGTCGCTTGGTCGATGATCTTGTCGGCCAGCATGCGGCCGAGCACATACAGGCGACGACTTTCCGACAAGTCCGGGTTCACGAAAGGCGAGTACGCCGAAGGTCGCTGGGGGAGCCCCGCGAGCAGCGCTGACTCAGAAATCGAAAGTTCTTTTGCCGACTTGCCAAAATAAGTCTGGCCCGCTTCTTCGATCCCCCACGCCCCGCTGCCGAAGTAAATTTGATTCAAGTAGAGATACAGGATTTCGTTTTTCGTGAAGTGACTTTCGATCTCTCGCGCCAAGAACATTTCGCGCAGCTTTCGCGAGAAGCGTTTTTCGGGGCTCAGCAACATTTGCTTCACCAGCTGCATGGTGATTGTGCTCGCGCCCTGCTTGATCCCGCCCGCGCGGATGTCGACCCACGCCGCGCGCGCGATCGACACATAGTCGATGCCAGCGTGCTCGAAGAACGCGCTGTCCTCGGCAGCCACGAAGGCCAAGCCCACGTGATCGGGCAGCGAACCCAAGGGTGCGAGATCGCGCCGCTCGTTGGCGTAGCGTCCGATCTCTCGGCCCTTGCGATCCAGCACGCGGCTGGTCAGTGCAGGCTGGTAGTCTTCAATGGATCGAAGGTCGGGGAGATCTTGCAGGTAGGTGACATAGACGAATGTGACGCCTGCCCCTGCTGTAAATGCCAGTACGAGCACCAGCGTGAGCAGGACCCGGAACCCCCCGGACCGGATGAAAGCCATGCGAACTCCAATAGTTACCCTACCCTAGCCGAGGCGTGCCCGGCTGCGCTAGAGATTTGACCGTTGATCGCTGGGGGTTCGCCGTTCTACACGGCCCGTTGGCGATTTGTGCACCCGACAGCTCTTGATCCAAGCCCAAGCGCGCAAGGGCTTCCTCGCGAACGCCGACTTCGACTGCCCGCACACCACAAGATCCTCACATAGACCCAACAAGACTGAATAAGGAAGCTCGACATGCCGCCCCAGCAACTCACCATGGCCTTCGTGATGGACCCCGTCACCGACCTCGATGTTGCGGGGGACACGACCTTTGTCTTCATGCTCGAAGCACAAAAGCGCGGGCACGCGGTGTTGTACGTCGATCCCGGCGACCTCACGATCGAACAAGGTCGGCCTGCGGCACGGGTTACGCCTGTGACCCTGCGAGCAGAAAAGGGAAATCACGTCGATCTTGGCGACGCGCGCACGGTCATCCTCGACGACGAGGTCGACGTCGCTTTCCAGCGAAAGGACCCGCCGGTCGACGCAGCCTACATCGCAGCGACCCAGATCCTGGGCACCTGTCAAAAGACCCTCACCTTGAACCATCCCGAATCCGTGCTGGCCTTCAACGAAAAACTATTTGCCGTGCACTTCCCCGACCTCATGCCGATCACGTCAGTGACCAAAAATATCGCGGACTTGCGCCAGTTCATGGAAGCCCGGGGCGGCGAGATGATCGTGAAGCCGCTGGATGGCAAGGGTGGCGAGGGAATCTTCCACCTCGTCGAGGGCGAGAAGAACATCACGTCGATTCTCGAGCAGTCGACACAGTTCGGAACCCGCGCCGTGATGGCGCAAGAATATCTGCCCGCCATTCGCGAGGGCGACAAGCGCATTCTGCTCCTCGAAGGTGAATTGCTCGGCGCCTTATTGCGCGTTCCGGCCCCGAAAGAGGTCCGAGCCAACCTTCACGTCGGCGGCACGGCTGAAAAGGTGGAGCTGACTGCGGCGGATCTCAAAATTATCGAGCGCGTGGGGCCGGTTCTCAAGCGCCACGGCTTGTTCTTTGTCGGGATCGACGTCATCGGCGACCGTCTCACGGAGATCAACGTGACGAGTCCGACCGGCGTACAGGAAATCAACACGCTGGACAACACTTGTCTAGAGGCGAAGGTGATGGATGCGGTCGAAGCAAAGTTTGGCGCGGGTTCTGGGAAGCTTTGATGGATGAACCCGACCCTCACGGAGTAGATGATCCGGCGCAGCCCTACGGGATTCTGATCGTCGACGACGAAGAAGCGATCCGCGAATCGCTCGAATTTACCTTGGGCGACGAATATCGGGTGTTCACCGCTGCGAACGGTCGCGATGGGCTGGCGATCTTTGACGCCGAAGACATCGCACTGGTGATCGCCGACCAGAACATGCCAGGCCTGACGGGCGTTGAGTTCCTGGAAAAAGTCATCGAGCGGGACGTGCGGGCGATTCGCATGATGCTCACGGGCTATGCCGACATCTCGTCGCTTGCCCGCGCGGTCAATACCGGACGCATTTACCGGTACATCACAAAGCCCTGGGAACCGAGCGAGCTGCGGATCAACGTAAAGCGCGCCCTCGAAAGCTACGCGCTGAGCAGCGAAAACAGCGCCCTCGCCGGAGCCCTCGCAGAAGCCAATGAGCGTCTCCGCGCCGAAAACCGCTACCTGCGCGAAGAGGTGGAGCGCCGCTATTCCTTCGAAGGAATCATCGGCGATAGCCCCGCCATGCAGCGTGTTTTTGAGATTATGAAAAAGGTGGCCGAAACCGACGCCACCGTGCTGATCACCGGCGAAACCGGAACCGGCAAGGAACTCGTCGCCCGCGCGATCCACTATGGGGGCGCGCGAAAGGAAAAGCGTTTCGTGGCGCAGAACTGCGGCGCGCTACCCGACACCCTGCTCGAGAGTGAGCTGTTCGGTCATCGCCGAGGTGCCTTTACCGGGGCAAACCAGGACAAGAAGGGTCTGTTCGAGGCGGCCGACGGGGGCACGATTTTCCTAGACGAAATCGGAGAAACCGAACCCGGCATGCAGGTCCGCTTGCTTCGGGTGTTGCAAGAAGGCGAGATACGACCGGTCGGCTCGTCCGACACCCTCAACGTCGACGTGCGCGTGCTCGCGGCAACAAACCGCGATCTCGAATCTCGCGTGCAGGAAGACCGCTTTCGTGAAGATCTCTTCTACCGATTGCGGGTCGTCGAAATCGAAGTGCCACCGTTGCGCGAGCGCAGGAGCGACATTCCCTCTCTGGCGGATCACTTTCTCGAGAGCGCGAATGGCCGCATGAAGCGCTCCATAAAAGGGTTCAGCAACGCCGCGATGGATCTGCTGACCGCTTACGTCTGGCGGGGCAATGTCCGCGAACTAGAAAACGAAATTGAACGCGTGGTCGTGCTCGCGGGTGAAGAAAAGCAAATTTCGGTCGAAATGCTCTCGGCCCCGATCCGTGGTGGTCAGCCCGACCCGATCCCCGCAAGCGCAAGCGACGCCGAGATCGAAGACTGGAACCTCAACCTCTCGGTCGACAACATGAAGCGCCGCATGATCACCCAGGCGATCAGCGACACCGGGAGCAAGACCCGCGCGGCGGAGCGTCTCGGCATCCCGAGGCAGTCCCTTCAGAAAATGATGAAACGGCTTGGCTTGACGAAAGACGCCAGCGCAGGTTGATGCTGCCGCGAACAGCCGATGCAATTCGATACACCGTTTGCTTCGTTGAGCCGCGGGTCTCTGTTCAAACGCGATTGCCGCCAACTTTCTCTTCCACATCTTGGCACCGGCGTGTATTGTGAACGCCGTGCAGGAAGTCATTCAAACCGCAGATTTCGAGAGCAACTTTGGAACGGTTCGTATTGCCTCCTCGGAACGCGGGCTGGTCTACCTCGGTTTCCCGTTGAACAACGGTCGTGGGTTTAGCGGGTTTCGCGAACGCTTCGCACCCGGGTGCATCACGCGCAACAACGTCGATGCAAATCAGATGTTCTTCGAACAAGCGATCGAGTTCGTCATGGGCGAGCGAAAAGAGTTCGCGGTGCCGATCGACCTTCGCGCGAGCTCCTTTCAGCAAAAGATCTTCAAGATCGTTTCTGGAATTCGCTCTGGCGAAACGCTTTCGTACAAAGACGTGGCGCAGCTTTCGGGTGATGACCGAGCGGTTCGCGCCGTTGGGATGGCGCTGGAAGCCAACCCGCTTGCACTCGTGATCCCGTGTCACCGCGTGGTCGGAAAAGGCGGCAAGCTGCAAGGTTATGCGGGCGGCGTCGAGTTGAAGGCGCGGCTTCTTGCGGCCGAGCAAACAGGCCCTGCAAACGGACGGCTTTTTTAGCTTCGGGTGCTTCTAACGCGCGGCTCTTCTAGTCGACGACTTGTTGGTTGAGTTGTGGCTCGTCTTCTAATTGTTGTCGTTCTTCTTCTTGTCCGTCTTTCAGCTCTTCGTCGACATGCTGCACGGCGGCGAGCCGACTTTCAACGTCACGGAGCCACCGCCGTTGAGCGACGGGATTGACCGTCGCTGACGTCTCGGCGTCGAAGCGGAGACTTTCTTCTGCGAGGTCATCGAGCCCGCGCTGCAGTAGGCGCGTGGCGTGGTCTTTCGCGGCTGTCGTCACTTCGTCGATTGAACTCACGTGGATTCGGAGTTCATCGATCTCACTGTTGATCTTGCTCGCGTAGCTTTCGAGCAGCGCGAAATGAATTTGCTCGTGCTCAAGGATGTACGCGTCGGGGATCAGGGTCCGTGCTGGATTCCACCAGGAGCAGTTGCGGTCCATCTTCCCGCGGTAGGAGGGATTTTTGACCCGCAACCAAGTGTCGCCGGTTTTTTGATTCGTCTCGTACTGAACGACGAAATCACCGTCGGGAACGATGATGCCGCACGTCAGTGCGCCGAGACGTTCGGCGTGCATGAGCGCGTAGTCGGGCGGTTGCGCGGCGAGGAAGTCGTCTCGACGAAGTTGGCGGTAGCCAATGTGACCCGAAGCGTCGAGTGAATCCGAATGCGTGATGTATGCACGGGTATCGAAGGGCGGCAGCGTTGCTGGCGTTCTTAGCGGCGATGCACATGCAAACGAAAGCAGTGCGAGTGAAACTGCGAAGAGGTGAACGCACACCCTCGTCCGGTCGTTTCGCCGCGAGGTCTTCACAACGAAACGACTTCCTCGCTGATGTATGCCGCCTTGCCCGTGTCGGTCGCAACGAGCCAGTAGCTCGCGTGGGATTCTTTCGGGCTCTCCCAAGACACGGGGTTGCGCAATGTCGCGTCGACTTGGTCGCTTGCGATGGTCACGTACCCGTCCCGTCCCGGGCGCGATGCGAAAGCGGGCGTCATCTCGAGTCGCACGTGTTCGCTCTGCACAAGGGTCGTGCATGCGGCGACGCATGATTCGAAGATCTGTTCGGCGCCGGCTTCGGGGTGACGTGTTCCGATCGCCGTGAGCAACTCGCTGAGTCCACAGCGATCACCGTCGCCGGCCGCCACGACGTAGGCAGCGATGTAGTGGAGGCCAATTGCAAATTGAGGCATCAAGTCATCGCCATTCGCTTCGTTGTCTAAATGCGGTCTAAACGTTGTCGAGCGCTTGTTCGAGGTCGGCGATCAGGTCGTTCTGGTCTTCGATCCCGCACGCGAAGCGGACCAACGAGTCGGTGATCCCGAGCTTCTGCCGCTCTTTCTTCGGGTAGTCCCAAAAGGACATCGTTACCGGAAGCTCGATCAGCGACTCTACGCCGCCCAGGCTCGGAGCCTGGTAGGGAATGCGGGTCGCATCGACAAAGCGAATCGCACCGTCGAGGTCGGTTTCGATTTCGAAGGTGACAACGCCACCGAAACCGAGCATCTGTCGCGTGGCGACTTCGTGGTCGGGGTGCGAAGCGAGGCCCGGGTACCAGACCTTGCGGACCTTCGGGTGCTTCTCGAGGTATTCCGCGACTGCCTGCCCGTTGGCGTTATGGCTCCGCATGCGAATCGCAAGCGTCTTCAGCCCGCGCAACAAGAGCCACGCGCCGTGGCTATCGATAATGCCACCGAGCACGCCCAATGCTTTGCGCACGACATCAATGACGTGTGAATCGCCCGTCAACGTGCCGGCGAGCAGGTCGTTATGTCCGCTCAAATACTTCGTCGCACTGTGGAGCACCAGGTGCGCGCCGTCTTGCAGCGGTCGGTGATTCACCGGCGTCGCAAAGGTCGAATCGATCACAACTTTGACGCCGTGCTTGTTCGCCACTTCGACACAGGCGGGTACGTCGACCACGCGCAGGTACGGGTTAGTGGGCGACTCGGTAAAGAACATCGTGGTGTTCGGCACGATTGCGTCTGCGAAGGCTTGTGTGCTGCCGGGTTCAATCACCGTAACCTCGACGCCCATCCGCTTCAAAAACTGGTCGATGAACTGGCGCGTTCGTCGGTAGCAGTCGCTTGTTACGATCAAGTGACTTCCAACCGGAAGCAGCGCCATAAAGGTCGTGGTCGCCGCGCACATTCCAGACGCGAATAGAACCGACTCTTCGCCGCCCTCAAGTTCTGAAAGCTTGCGCTCGACTGCGCGCCAAGTGGGGTTCCCGTAGCGACCGTATTCTTCGCGATCGGTTCGGCCTTCCTGATAGTCGATGACTTGTTGCGAATTTTCGAACCAAAAGGTCGAGGTCTGATAAATGGGGGTGGTGATCGCGTTGGCTTCTTGCTGTCGAAGCTCTCCTGCATGGACTGCGGAAGTTGCCTCTCCTCGCTTCGAGGACTGGTTGCTCATGGGTCTTCTGCTTTCGATGCCGGGGGGAATGTGCCCGCGACATACCTTCATGACGGTCGAGTTGCGGCCGTTTGGCGAGTTCCGACAACTGCCTGCCGAAGCAAAATGCAAAGCTTGGCGTTCTGTTGTCTGGAAGGGCGCTTAGCACGTCGGGTGGAGCCCGTCCCGAATGGGGTTGGGGGGTCCTTGGGCCTGCAAGCGCCGGAAATCGTCCCGTTGAAATATAGAACCTAGATTGCGAATGTAGGCGTCGGTCGACAGCGGGTCAAGCGAATCCAATACCGGGTCTTTCGCGCCAGGAAGGCGGCAAACCCATGGGCAATTCAGATACGACGCCAAGCTCAGCAGCACCTCACCCGCAGGCCGGGACTGGAGTGCTGGTTTATTGCGCGTCGAGAAAAAGCGCAGATCCGAAGTTTCGGGAGGCGGCTGCAAGGCTTGGCCGAGAACTCGCTGGCGCGGGTTGCTCAGCCGTTTTCGGAGGCGGCGCCTTTGGCTCGCTGGGACCGCTCGCCGCCGGCGCGCTCGAGGCCGGGAGTTGAAATGGACTGGCACAGAGTAAAATCCGTGATTCCGTTTCCGGACCCACGCGGGGCCGATCCCGAAACCGGGCTCGTCGCAATTGGCGGCGACCTGCTCCCCGAGCGACTGCTCTCTGCCTACGCGCACGGCATCTTCCCCTGGTACAACGAAGACCCGATCCTTTGGTTCTCCCCCGACCCGCGTATGATGCTGCAGTTGCCCGATCTCGTTGTGAACCGAACTCTCGCGAAGAACCTTCGAAGGAAGAAGTTCGAAGTGAAGCTCGACACAGCTTTTAGGCAAGTGATTCGCGCATGCGCAAACGTGGAACGTCCAGACCAGGGCGGCACGTGGATCACCGACGACATGATCGAGGGATACGTTGGACTCCACGAACTGGGCTACGCGCACAGCGTCGAAGCGTGGTGTGATGGTCAGCTTGTTGGCGGGATGTACGGCGTGTCGCTTGGCGCCGGGTTCTTCGGCGAGTCGATGTTCTCGACCGAAAGCGACGCTTCAAAAATCGTATTTGTCCACCTCGTGCGCCAACTCAAGGCATGGAACTTCGACTTCCTGGACTGCCAGGTTCACACCGAACACTTGAGTCGCTTTGGCGCCAAGGAGCTGACCCGCAGAGCGTTCCTCGAAGCCCTCGACACCGCGCTCGCGAGTGAGACTCGACGCGGCAAGTGGACATTCGATGAGGGTGCAGACTTCTCAGCGTAACGAGACGACGTGGCGCTAGAGAAGCTCAACCGGAAGTTCGAGGTAGGTCTTATAGATGAAGTCACGGTGTTCGATCAACCCTGGGTCGAGCGCCGCGCGAACGGTTTCGTCGATATTCGCGTATGACTGTCGCAAATAGTCGGGCATCGGACAGAGGTCTTCCGAGAGCGGTGAGCAGAGTGCGAGGAACGTCGCCCAATAAACGTCCAGAGCCGAAAGGGTGTGGCCGAGCAGGTACTCGCTTCCGCTTGTGCGCTGTTCCTGAAGCTTCTGTGTAAATAGACCGAGCACTTCGGCGGCTCTGTGCGGAGCGCGCGCGACCGCTTCTTCGCTGTACCGGTAGTGGCGCGCCAAGGCCAGCACGGTTTCAAACGCGGGGTTCGGGTTTTCCTTCGCCATGTCAATAATGGGTTTGAAAAGGCAAAGTCTTCGGTTCCACGCGAGCCCGTCTTCGGCGGCGAGTTCATGGATCAACCCAAACATGAGGGCTCGTAGCTTTGGGTCTTCGGGGATAAGCGCGGGTGTGTCGGCCCAGCGATCAACGAAGTGAATCAGATCAGACCAGGCGTGAATGGCGGGTTCGTCGTCGGCAATGAGTTGCGGCGCATTGCGGATGCCGGTCCAGGCCAGGAGTTCGGGGTCGTCGGTTCCGGGCATCTGGCGCACGCGCACGTACGGGATCTTCTTGACGTGAAGCATGCCCTTGATCGCTTCACCCCACGGGCCGGGTGCCCCTTCGGTCAGGACAAGGCGGACGCCCGACCGTTTTTTCGCGTCAGCGATGCTTATGATCTCGCTCATGGGGTAGCGCTCCCGGGTGACGCTCTAGTGAGAGCGAAGGAAGCAACACAATATCCGCAGAACGCGAGGCTGTCGCCGAACGCGAGTGCCGGGGTCTAGAAACTTTGGGGGGCGACGAGTCTTCCGACAGACACCAAGAGGCTTCTAGCGCCTAGCGCCTCTTGGTGGGGTCACGAAGATCGGCGAGGACCATGCGCGCTCTTCCACCTCGGCCATGCACTCGTCGTCCGCCGGGGTGCGGTAGTCCCCGTGGCACGGCCGGACCTTGATGCAACGTCCGGCTTCGTCCCGTTCGCAGCGAAGCCCTCCGGCGTTGACCGCCATCGTGGGTTCTTGGATGGCGCGCACGTAATAGATGACTTCGCGGCTTTCATTTGCGTAGTCGGGGTCTTCGAATTCGACCGTGCAACCGGACGCGTCATCGGGGCATGGCAAGGTGAGCCACGGATCTTCGACGAGCGTTCCAACGTCTTCGCCCGCTGTGATCTGGGGGCGAATGCGAACGACTTCGACGCGAGTCAAGCGGTGACGCGTTTCGCCGGGGTTGTAGCATTCGTTGTGGCAGAGGCGGTCGATGTTCGCTTCGCCCAAGCCGCTGATGGATGTTTCGGGACAGCCTGGCTGTTGTTCAAATGCACCCGCGGCGCGCACACGGAACCGCGGCGTGTCGCTGCTCGTTACTTCGGAACCCATCGGGAGCGTTGTGCCGTTTGACTTGAGTAGGTCGAACCAAAGCAACATGCGGATGCCCGACGTTGCGTAGACCTCGCGCCGCTTGAAGGAAGCCCAGAGCGCGGTGCGCTCGCGGCCAGTGGAATGCGCGGCGACCAACCCGCCCGTCATAAAGAAAGAAGACTGCCGTTCCATGTGGCGCAGTTGGCCGAGGCCGAGCGGTGCAGCCTCGTGGTCGTAGGGGATCGAAAACGGAGTGGCCTGGCGGGGGTCTTTGTTTTGCCGCTGGGCGAGCGCCTTCATTTGGCTGCCGTTCACCTCCGTCATCGCGATGCGGCCATATTCTTTGTAGCCGGTGCCGGGTCGACCCGAATGGTTGTCCGACGACCCGATCATGCCGAAGCGGTACCGCATGGGCGCTTCGCCTTCGGGGTCGTGGGTAAGGGCGAGCGCGTACTGCGCCGTTGTCGCGGGGCGATGGTCGAAGCCGGGTTGGAAGCAGTCGGGGCATTGTCCGCAACCGAGCCAGTCTTCGACTTGGGTGTTGGGCACGGTCCAGTATCCCGTGACCCCTGCGTCAACGTAGTTTTGCTGCGCATCGCGCACGCGTTCTTCGCACTCTTCGGAAGACGCGCTGCCGCAGCGCTCGCGGATGAGTTCGCCCGCGCGTTGGCAACACGGGAAGTATTCGTCGGTGGTTTCGGGACAACTCAGGCTGCCGTCGCTCGCGATGTCGACGGCGCGCCAGTCGCGGTATTCCTCGGAGTTGCCGTGCCCCGAAAAGACTTCGAACAAGATCTGTCGATCGGGGTCATGATGGTTGGGCGTGAGTTGTTTGTCGAAGCTCGTGCCGGGAGGCGTGTTGAGCCCCCACGCATTGCCATGGGGAATGACGATCGACTCATGTCCCCATTGATCGAGTTTTTCAAAAAGCGTCGCGGGGTCGGCGGCGGTCTCATGGCAGTTGTCGGGGAGGTCGTTCGTGTCGACGCCTTGTTCGCAGGCGGGGGTCGCGGCGATCTCGTCGTAGTAGGTGCCGGCGTTCAGATACACATCGCGGTTCTCCCAGTCGCGTAACGAAAGCATCATCCGTGCAACCGGGCCAATGGGCGACTTGCCGAGTTGGTCACGGGGGGCCGCGATGCTGCGGCGCGGTACTTGGTCTTCGCCGGTTTCGAGAAGCACCACGTTCTTGTGGCCGTAGTGCTTGTTACGGTCGAGATCGACTTGGCTCCATTCCCAGCCGAGGAAGGCCACGATGTCTGGGTTGCTTTGATCGGCCGCGACTTCATTGCACTGGCGGATGGATTCTTTGGTCTCTGCCCAGCGCTGCGGGGTAATGCCTTCCGCGTGGTCGTTGATGCTCCAGAAGTCGAGAGCCGAGCAGTAGCGCGCGAAGTCACACGCGTCGGCGGGCGGGTGTGCCCCCTCGCCTCCAAGCATCGGCAAGCTCATCGCAAAGGCGTCCGGGGAAAAGGTGGTGTGGACGTGGAGGTCGCCGAACAAGATCTGCTTGTCGCTCGCGCTTTCGGCCTCGGTGCTGATCGCCGCGCGAGTTTCGCGTTGGCGAGCGAGTTCGTCTTCTGCACGTTCCGCGGGTGCCGCTTGCGGTGTGACGCTGCCTGGGCCCCAGTGCTCGCCCCCACAACCGAGCGCCAAAACGCAAGCGCCAATTGCAAGGGCGATGGCGACGACGGCGCGATCAATCATCGTCGAACTCCTACTGATGGCGTCATGGCGACTAGCGTCGGGGAACGTAGAGGTCCGTGATCGTACCCTCTGCCATCTCCGCCGCCATTGCCGACGTTTCTGAAAGCGTCGGGTGGGCGTGGATGGTGAGCGCGAGATCTTCTGCGTCGGCGCCAAGCTCTAGGGCGAGTACAAGCTCGGCAATCAGGTCGCCCGCGTGTGGGCCGACGATTCCGGCCCCGAGTACGCGGCCCGACTCGGGGTCGAGCAGTAGCTTCGTTACGCCTTCGCTGCGTCCGATCCCAAGGGCGCGTC
Source organism: Myxococcales bacterium (assembly GCA_012960035.1). Taxonomy (GTDB): domain Bacteria; phylum Myxococcota_A; class UBA9160; order UBA9160; family UBA4427; genus DUBZ01. The sequence goes on from DUBZ01000072.1 coordinate 68,554, forward strand.
CGCTCGCCGCCCAGGGAAAGCTGGCTTTGCGAATTTCAATGTTCTGCTTCTTGGCTTCGAGTTCGGTGAGGCCCATCCACGCGACTTCGGGGTCGGTATAGGCGACCGACGGAATCGTGGTGGGCTCGAATACGACGTTTTGGCCATCCATGACCTCCGCTGCAGTCTTACCCTCGTGGGTCGCTTTGTGGGCAAGCATGGGCGGACCCACGATGTCCCCGATGGCGAAGATGTGGGAGACGTTGGTGCGCAGTTGGTTGTCGACGGGGATGAAGCCGTGCTCGTCGACATGAACGCCCGCGTTCTCTGCAGCGACTTCATTGCCATTGGGTTTTCGACCGACCGCGACGAGCACGCGATCGAACACGTCGGTCGCCGGCGCGTCCTTGCCTTCGAACGTGACGACTAGCCCTTTCTTCTTCGCTTCGATTGAATTGACTTTGGTTCCAGTGAAGATGTTTTCGTAGCGCGACGAAATGATCTTCTGGAACGGCTTTACAAGGTCGGGGTCGGCGCCGGTCATGAGTTGATCGAGCAACTCAACAACAGTGATCTTCGTACCGAGGGCTGAAAAGACCGATGCGAGTTCGAGGCCGATGATGCCGCCGCCCACAACGAGCATGCGGCCCGGAATTTCGTCGAGTGCGAGTGCGTCGGTCGAATCCATCAGCCGCGGGTCGTCGTTGGGAAAGGTTGGGATCGCAACCGCGCTCGAACCCGCCGCGATGATGGCGTTGTGGAACGCGATCGTCTTCGTCCCGTCCGGCCCGTCGACTGTGATCAAGTTCGGCCCGGCAAAACTCCCCTTGCCCTGCACCACCGTGACTTTGCGCCGCTTCGCGAGCCCAGAGAGACCGCCGGTGAGTTTGGTGACGACCGAATCCTTGAACGCACGGACCTTGTCGAGGTCGAGGGTCGGTTCGCCGAATTCAACCCCGTGCGCACCAAGGGTTCGAACTTCGGTCATGACTTCCGCCAGATGCAGCAATGCCTTGGAGGGAATGCAGCCGACGTTCAAGCAAACGCCACCAAGGGTGTCGTAGCGCTCAACGAGGACGACGTTCTTACCGAGGTCGGCCGCACGGAATGCCGCGGTATAGCCACCGGGGCCTGCGCCGAGGACCACGACGTCTGCGCGGATGTCCGCGTCGGGGAGCGGCTCTTGCGACACGGGCGCTTCGGTCGGAGGGCTTGCTTGTTTGGCGGGTTCTTCCTTTATAGACGCCGTCTTCGAATCAGCTGCCGCATCTGCGGGCGCGGGTTCGGGTGCGGCACCCGCGGCATCGAGCCGCAAAATTACATCCCCCTCAGAGACGTTCCCTCCAATTGCAACGGCGATGCTCTGCACCGTCCCGGCCTGGGTCGAAGGGATCTCCATTGTGGCTTTGTCGCTCTCGAGCGTGATGAGCGACTGCTCGACTTCGACCGTGTCTCCGGGCGACACGAGGACTTCGATGACTTCGACGTGATCGAACTCGCCGATGTCGGGGACGCGAATTTCGACGACGCTCATAGGATGAGGTTCCGAATGTCATTGAGCACGGTTTTAAGTCGCGTGGTAAACCGCACCGCATCCGCGCCGTCGACCACACGATGATCGTATGACAAGCACAGGGGCACAATTAACCGTGGGACGAAGCTCTCGGTGGCGGCGTCCCAAACGGGTTTCAAGCTAGAACGTGCGACTCCGAGGATCGCCACCTCGGGAGCATTCACGATCGGAGTAAAGGCCGTGCCCCCGATGCCGCCGAGGCTCGAAATGGAAAACGTGCCGCCTTGCAGGTCGTCGGGACGGAGTTTGCGGTCGCGCGCCTTCTGGCTCACCACCGCGAGTTCTTCGGCGAGCTCGAACAAGCCCTTCTTGTCGACGTCGCGAATCACCGGCACCACGAGTCCGCGATCGGTGTCGACCGCCACACCCAGGTGGTAGTAGCTCTTCACGATCAACGACTCGCCGTCGGGAGCGAGGGAAGAATTAACGTTGGGGAAATCTTGCAGCGTAACCGCGCACGCTTTGAGGAAGAAGGCCAGTGGCGTCAAAGAGACACCGCGTTCTTTCGCTTCTTCTTTCTTGGACTTTCGAAACGCTTCAAGTTCGGTGATGTCCGACTCGTCAAACTGCGTAACATGAGGAACTGTGAGCCAGGCCCTGTGAAGGTTGCGAGCCGAGACCCTGCGTAGCTTGTTGAGCGGTTCGTGTTCAACTTGGCCCCACTTCGAAAAATCGATCGGGGGCATTTCGGGGACAGCGAAGCCGCTCGGTGCTGACGTTGCTCCACCTTGCGCGAGTGCAACCTTCACGAAGGCTTGAACGTCTTCTTTGGTGATGCGCCCCTTGCTGCCACTCCCCGATACCCGGGCGAGGTCGGCGCCAAGTTCGCGCGCAAAGCGACGCACACTGGGCGAAGCATGAACGCGCAGCGCGCTCGGTGCGGGACGGCTTTCGAGCGGAGGCGCTTTCGTGAGCATCTGTGCCGGGCCCGCTTCCGCGGTGGCCGGAGTCGGAGCGACGGTGGGTTGCGGAGCTTCGATCGCGGAAGCGGCTGCATCCTCTGCGCCGGCTGCCGGTTCGAGCATCAAGATCGTTGAACCTTCGGCCACCATGTCGCCGACCGACACCGCGACGCTCGCAATGACGCCCGCGACGGGGGCGGGGATTTCCATCGTGGCTTTGTCGCTTTCGAGCGTAATGAGCGACTGTTCAACCGCGACCTCTTCACCCGGGCTCACCAAGACTTCGATGACTTCGACTTGATCGAAATCGCCGATGTCGGGAACGGTGATTGCGCGCTCGTTCGCCACGACTAGACCTCCACCGGGTTCGGCTTTTCAGTATCGATGCCGTACTGCTTGATCGCTTGGCCAACTTGTTCGTTCGAAACCTTACCGTCGTCCGCGAGACTCTTGAGGGCCGCGATGACGACGTAGTGTCGGTTGACTTCGAAGAACTCGCGGAGCTTTAACCGCGTGTCGCTGCGTCCATAGCCGTCGGTGCCAAGCACGCGATACGTGTGCGGGATGTGGCCGCGTACTTGTTCCGCGTAGGCACGGATGTAGTCGGTGGCTGCGATGACGGGCCCAGACCGGTCCTTCAGGTGATTCGTAATCACGGGAACCCTGGGTTCTTCATCGGGGTGCAGCAAGTTGTACCGCTCAACGTCCGCGCCGTTGCGTCCGAGTTCGTTGAAGCTCGTGACACTATAGATGTCGGACTCCACGCCCCAGTCTTCGCGCAGGATGTCGGCGGCCGCGATGACTTCTCGCAAAATCGCGCCACTGCCCAGCAGTTGAACGCGTAGATCCGCGTCAGCCCCTTCCTTGAAGAGGTACATGCCTTCGATGATTCCATCGCGCACACCTTCGGGCATGGGTGGGTGAGTGTAGTTTTCGTTCATCACGCTGATGTAATAGAAGATGTTCTCGCAGTCGCGATACATGCGTTCGAGACCGTCGTGGATGATGACTGCGAGCTCGTAGTTGAACGCGGGGTCGTAGGCGCGGCAGTTTGGGATCGTCGATGCGAGTACAAAGCTGTGACCGTCTTGATGTTGAAGGCCTTCGCCCGCAAGCGTCGTGCGTCCCGCGGTGCCGCCCATCAAAAAGCCGCGCGCTTGGCTGTCGCCCGCCGCCCAGGCGATGTCGCCGATGCGCTGAAACCCAAACATCGAATAGAAGATGTAGAAGGGGATCATCGGGGCGTCGTGGTTCGCGTACGCGGTCGCGGCGGCGGTCCAAGAAGAGACGGCACCCGCTTCGGTGATGCCTTCCTGCAAGATCTGTCCTGCGGTGTCTTCCTTGTACCACATGACCTGGTCCGCATCGACGGGATCGTAGAGCTGCCCTTTTGCGGAATAGATGCCGAGGGTTCGGAACAACCCCTCCATCCCAAACGTGCGCGCTTCGTCGGGCACGATGGGAACGATGCGGTCTTTGATCTCTTTGTCGCGGGTCAGGGCCGTCAGCATTCGCACGAACGACATGGTGGTCGAAAGTTCTTTTTCGCCCGTGCCTTCGGTCTGGTTCGCAAAAACTTCGAAGCCCGGGATCTTGAGGGGCGTCGAAGTGGTTTTTCGCGTGGGCAAGTAACCCCCCAGTGCTTCACGACGTTCGCGCATGTACTGCATCTCGGCGGAATCGTGGTCGGGTTTATAGAAAGGCGGATTGTCGAGTTGGTCGTCGGAGATCGGGATGCGGTAGCGGTCACGAAACGCCATCAACGCTTCGCGCCCCGGCTTCTTGAGCGAGTGCGCGATGTTGACGCTTTCGCCCGCTTTGCCGAGGCCGTACCCCTTCACGGTTTTCGCCAGGATGACAGTGGGTTGGCCGGTGTGCGCCATCGCTTGGGCGTAGGCGGCGTAGACCTTCGCGGGGTCATGGCCGCCGCGGTTCAATGCCCAGATCTCGTCGTCCGTCATGTCGGAGACCATCTCGGCAGTTTCTGGGTACTTGCCAAAGAAGTGTTCGCGCACGTAGGCGCCACCCTTGGCTTTGTAGTTTTGATAGTCGCCGTCGACCGCTTCTTCCATGCGCTTGAGCAGCATGCCCTTCTTGTCTTTTGCAAGCAGGCGGTCCCAACCGTCACCCCAAATTACCTTGATGACGTTCCAACCGGCTCCGCGGAAATCGCCTTCGAGTTCTTGAATGATCTTCGAGTTGCCGCGCACGGGCCCGTCGAGTCGCTGCAAGTTGCAGTTGATCACAAAGATCAAATTGTCGAGCTCTTCCCGGGCAGCGAGCGAGATCGCGCCACGAGATTCGGGCTCGTCCATTTCGCCGTCGCCGAGGAAAGCCCAGACCTTGCGCCCGCTGGCGTCGATGACGCTGCGCTGGTGCAAGTGCTTCATGAAGCGGGCCTGGTAGATCGCCATTAGCGAGCCCAACCCCATCGACACGGTGGGGAAGCTCCAGAAGTCGCGCATCAACCACGGGTGGGGGTAAGAGGACAACCCACCGCCGTCTACTTCTTGCCGGAACTTGAGCAGCTGATCTTCAGTCAAGCGGTCTTCGAGAAACGCGCGCGCGTAAATGCCTGGGGCGGAGTGGCCTTGGAAGTAGATGAGGTCTCCACCGTGGTCGTCGGTCGGAGCGTGGAAGAAGTGGTTGAAGCCGATTTCGAGGAGCGTCGCGCACGACGCGTAGCTCGAAAGGTGGCCCCCCAACTCGCTGCTGATCGTGTTCGCTCGGTACACCATCGCGAGTGCGTTCCAGCGATTGATCGAGCGGATGCGATGTTCGAGCCCGGGTTCGCCCGGGGACTGCAGTTCGTCGCTCTTGCGGATCGTGTTCAGGTAGGCGGTCGTCGCCTTGTAGGGAAGGTGGGCGCCGGAGCGGCGCATTTCTGCGACAAGGCGTTCGATCAGGTAATGCGCGCGATCGATGCCTTCTTTTTCGAGGACCGAGTGCAGCGAGTCGAGCCAGTCTCGCGTCTCTTCGGGGTCAACGTCGTGGTCTTTCGTCATGCGATGACCTCGGCTGTGGGGTGTGGTTTCTCACCGCGACGAAGCGCCACATGGCTTCGTTCTCCGGGTTCCGATGATGCCACATCCTGAGCGCGTGACCGCTTGGCGAACAAGCTTCTGGGTTTCATGTCGTCATCATGTCGCCAGTGCATCGTCATCAATTTCGTCGGCGCGCGGGGTATAAAGGATGTCGGTCGGGTCGCACCCGAAACCGTCGGCAATGAGGCAAAGCGTCGCGTACGAAATGTATTCGTTGTGTTCTTCGACCGCTTTCAAGATGTTGGGAGTCAGCGTTTCGCGAAGGCCGGTTGCCCGTTCGCACGCCTCGGCAACGGCCGTCACCAATTCGCGGGTCGACCAACCGCGATCGTGGCGCATCCGCCGAACCGTCAGGCCGTCGGGTCGTACGGGTCGGTCTTCGTCGAAGTTCATACTGCTACTTTTTTATAGGAGGATTTCGGGTTTGATCGATCTGAGTACGAGGTTGCACAACATTGGCCTAGGTTCGATCATACTCGGCCCGTCCACGGTCTCAAGCTACCTTCCGGGCTGTGCGTGATTCTTCCGACAACGTGCTGCATTAAAGCAGTGGCTGCGAAGTCGCCCAAGCCCTCCTCGCAGAAATGCGCGCCGACAAACCCCGTCTTTCAAGCCCTAGTGTCGAGTTCACCGGTGGTGGACCGAATTGACAACCTCGTCGAAGAGTTGATCGACGAGTACGAGAGCCTGGGGGCGGATTAAGCGGCGGAGTCTTATGTCTCGGTTTCGGCTCGCGCTTGCTCGGCAAGTGCACGTTCGTAGCCCTCAGGATCGTCGATATCGAAAGCACCCTCCGGGAACGAAATTGTTTCAACCGATTCCGGTTGCGCGTGCAAGAGAGTCTTGGCCCCACGATCTCCCGAGAGCGACCGTAGTTCCGAAAATTTCGTCGAGGCGAAGTACGCCGGCGCACCGATCGTGTCGTTGTACGAAGAAGCCACCATGGTGCGTCCGTCTGCGCGCGCGATGAGTTGATCGATCAGCGCTGCGCTGACAAAGGGTTGATCGCAAAGAAGCACGACGACCCCATCCAAATGGGGGGGCAGCTGTCGCGCTGCGGAGGCGAGACTCGAGCCCATGCCCTCTTGCCAGTTTTCATGCCGCACGACGCGTGCATCGAGATCTGTCACTTCGGGGCGGAGCGCGTCTTCATGGGCCCCCAAGACGATGTAGACCTCGTCACATTGAGATGCCAACGCCGTCCGCACGCAATGCCGCAGCAGCGTCTCTCCCCGCCATGGAAGCAAGCCCTTCGCGGATCCCATCCGGCGCGCTTCGCCGGCGGCGAGCACGATGGCAGCCACGCGGAGGTTGGTTTTGTGTACGCTACTGGCTGTTTTCTCGGTCACGCTGAGTCTCGAAGTTGGATTGCAACTAGCTTGGCACACGCATAGCCGAAGGCACAGGAGAACAACCGATGCAAAGATTCGAGCGCGTGGTTGAAGCGGGTGGGGTACTGCTCAAAGCCGAACGGTTTGCGGGGAAGGACCCACTTCTTGTGGCGTGCCTGTTGTTGACCTTCGACGTGGGTCGGCTGCTGGTCGAAGTTGCTCCGGGCGCGCTGACCATTCGTACGACTGTGATGGAGACAAAAGATGCCGTGCCGGCGGGCATGGTGGACGGGGCGGAAGAAGAACCCTGGTGGCGCGTTCTGGGCGGGCCGCTGTCCCGAACGCAGGCGACTGATAATGGAGTGCGACTGCAATTTCGCGCGGACGCCGACAACCCTCGCATCATCGCACTCGAAAACGCTGGCGGCGAAGTTCGGGTCACCCTCGATCCACTCGCGAGAAGTTAGCAATGGCGGCCGCAAACGATCTCGCATCCATGGATGCGACGGCGCAGGCGCAACTCGTTGCATCCGGCGAAGCGTCCCCCAAAGAGCTTGTCGATGCCGCGTGCGAAAGGCTCGAGCGTCTCAACCCGAAACTCAATGCGGTCATCCATCCCGCCCTCGATCGCGCGCGCGAACTTGCCGCGAGTCGCGAACTGCCCGAAGGCCCCTTCCGGGGTGTTCCATTCTTAATGAAGGACATTGGGGGCAATCAAAAAGGCCAGCCCTACCACGCGGGCATGCGCTGCTTGAAAGACGCGAACTTTACCGCAACCGAGGACAGCTACTTCACGCAGAAGATCAACGCGGCGGGACTCATTACGTTGGGTCGTACTGCGACGTCTGAACTCGCCGTGCTTCCGACCGGAGAGACCCACGCCTTCGGACCTGTTCACAACCCTTGGAACCTCGATCACACGACGGGCGGCTCAAGCGGTGGCACGGGTGCGGCGGTTGCCGCAGGGATCGTTCCGATGGCGCACGGGAGTGACGGCGGAGGTTCGATCCGTATTCCGGCGGGCCACTGCGGGATCGTGGGTCTGAAGCCAAGTCGCGGTCGTTGCTCTTTTGGACCGGGTGCCGGTGAACGATGGAGCGGACTCTCTGCCGAGTTTGCATTGACGCGTTCGGTTCGCGATTCGGCGAGGCTACTCGACGCAGTGGCGGGCCCGGTGCCGGGCGATCCCTATAGCGCACCGCTCCCGACCCGTTCGTTCGCCGAGCAAGCTGCTGCGAATCCCGGGAGTCTGCGCATCGGCGTCATGCGCGACACACCCCGCGAGATCGACATGCACCCCGAATGTGTTCGCGCGGTCGACGAAACCGCGAAGCTACTCGAAAGTCTCGGGCACCGAGTCGAACTCGCGCATCCACCCGCGCTCGAAGAAAGCGACCTCGTCGCCCACTACGTGAAGATCGTCGCGACCAACGTCGCCCAAGCAGTTCATTCCTGGGGCGAAGTTCTCGGACAAGAAATTGGTCCCGGTGGCGTCGAGCCTTTGACGTGGAGCCTCGCGCAACAAGGCAAAGCGATGAGCGCTCAGGAGCTACTGGCCTCGATCGAATACATCCACGGATTCGGTCGCAGGCTTTCGAGTTGGTGGGAAGGAGGCTTCGACTTGCTCCTCACGCCAACAACCGCGCAGCCACCGCCGACGCTCGGCACGTTGGTGTCGACCGAAGAAGAACCCTTGAAGGCGTACTTCCTCGCGGCACCGTCCGGCGTCTTTACCTTGCCCCACAATCTTTCGGGGCAGCCGGGGATTTCGCTGCCGCTTCACGTTTCAGACGACGGACTTCCGATCGGCTCACAGCTCGTCGCGCAGGTTGGCGACGAAGGCATGCTGCTCAGTTGTGCCACGCAGCTCGAAGAAGCTGCGCCTTGGATCGACCGGGTCCCGCCGTTGTTCGGCTAGGAGTTTGTGCCTTCTGCCGCGCAGACTCCTAACGCGATCGATTCAAGTACGCGCAGTTACTGAATGTGGTCGCAGTTCGTGATGTAGCCCAAGTTCATGAGCTGCAGGCAGTCTTCCTTCGTCATGGCCGCATCGCCCCCCCCTTCGACCTGTTCGCCAAGTGCCGTCTTCAACTGGTACTCGGCGCGTGCGGCCAAAGTGGTGATGTCTGCGTCGTAGCCTGAGCCGGCCAAGTTCTTCATCTCGGTCGGGTCGCTACGCATGTCGTAGAGTTCGGTTTCTTCGAGGCCGCGGGGGTTGCCCTCGTTGGCCTGAATCAACTTCATCGTCTTGGTGCGCAGGCTCCAAACCACGTTGCCTTCGTGGTCTTCTTCCGCATACGCTTCGAGGTCTGCGGCGCCACGCGTGTTGCCTTCCTGCATGAGGTCGACGCCCTGCATTGCTGCGGGGATCTCAGCACCAGCGGCGGCGATCAACGTCGGCGCCATGTCGAGAGAGCGGGCGAGTTCCGCGACGCTGCTTGCGGGTGCAGAGGGCATGCCCTCTGCCCACTTGATCAAGAAGGGCACATGAATCTGCTCGTCGTACAAGGTGAGCCCGTGCCACCAACCGCCGTGCTCGTAGAACTCTTCGCCGTGGTCGGCCACGAGCGCGATCACCGTGTTGTCGTAGGTGCCGGCCTTCTTCATATGATCGAAGAGCTTGCCAATGTTCTCGTCGAGGAACTCGATCTCGCCGTTGTACAGGCGATGCATTTCGTTGGCGAGCTCTCCGTCGGGGTGCTGGTTCGTTACGCGCGCGATCCCGACTCCCGTGTAGTCGCCGTTCTGTTCGTGTTCAAAGTAGGGATCGTGGGGATCCATATAATGAAGGAAGAGGAAAAAGCGGTCGTCCGCGTGGCGATCGAGCCAGTCGAACGCGACTCCGTTGACCACGTTGCTGTCCTGGTAGAAGTCGCCAAAGCGCAGGCCACTGTTGAGCTTGAACCAGACCGCGCGAACGATCGAGTAGATGATGAGCTTCGACGACGACTCCGCTGCACCGGCGAGATAGTCGGGGCCGAGGTAGTGATATTCGTCGTAGCCTTGGTCGAAACCAAAGCTTTCAGCCAAGTTGATGTTGCTCGCGATGCCGCCGGTCGTGTAGCCGTGCTCCTTCAGGACTTCTGAGATCAACTCAACGTCGGGCGAAAGCGCCGAAGGCTTCGACATCGCGTTGTGGCTCGAAGGCAAGAGCGAAGTCAAGAGCGACGCGGTTGCGGGTTTGGTCCACGACGCTGCCGAGAAGCCCTGAAACTTGCTGCCACCGCCATCCATGAGAGCGCACATGTTGGGGGTTTTGAGATTCGAGCCGTAACACGAAAGATGATCTGCACGCAGGGTGTCGACCATGATGAGCATGATGTTCGGTCGATCGGCGAGCTCGTTCGGAACACCGCCGTGGTGTGAATCGCTGCCACCACTCGGGCCGGCGACGAATGTCATCACGACGCCAAGCACCATGGCAACGGCAAGTAGCCCGAGTGCGCTTGCGGGTTTGGCAATGCGTCCCGCCGCGCCACCAAAAATCTTCGGACCTGCAAGGAACAAGAACAGGCCGACTGCGCCGGCAACAGCCAACACACCGAGAAGAACCGGTGTCGGAGGCATCTGTTCGAGATAGACGTCGCGGCGCAAGCGGAAGATCGTGATCGCCAAGCCGAAAGGAACGAGTGTCGCGAGGATGCCGAGGCTCGGCACCCAACCTTGCGCGTCGTTCTTGTCCATTGGAAGCACGCCGAGTACAGCACCACCAACCATGCCCAGACCCCCGAGGATCACTGAGTAGGCGAGGAAGCCGTACCAAAACACTTGGGCTTCTTCGCCGAAGCCGCCTTGTGCAATCACGACGGTTTCAACGAGACCAATCAAGATGCCGGAAAGAACGCCCGCCCCGAGACCAAGGCCCGCACAATTCATCACACGCGCGCCCATTGGCGGTAGTGCATGTCCTGATTCGCGGTCGTGACGTTCTCTTTCTTCGTCGGATTCGATTGATGCGGCGGCTTTCGCGGCTTCTGCGTAGTCGACCTGTTCGCCGTCCACGTAGCAGTAGCTCGGCGTGTAGTTCGCCGGTCGCACCCACCAGAAGTAACCGCCCGCGAGCGTTAACGCCTCTGCGGCCCAAAACCCAAGTGCTGCAGAAACGATGGCGTCACCCGGGCCAAGCAGATGGGCTAGCAGGAGATATTGCGCGGCTTCGCGAATGCCTTCACCCGCGATCGTGAAGGGACTCAAGACGGTCGCGAGGATCTGGATCGAAGAACCGAAGGTGACCTGCCAGAACGTCGCGCCCGTTGAACCGATGGCGAGTGCAGTGAAGTAGTACATCGCGGCCGTGGTGAAATGAACCATGAAACTCAATAACAAGGCCTGGATGACCAAGGACTTGTTGTCGCGATAAGCACCGGCCGCGTTCGATAGTCGCGTCACGATGCCTTCAAGTCGTTGTTTGCCCGGGATAGGCAGGTTCAGAAGGACCCACTGAACGAGGCCCGGAAAAAACAGAATGGCGAGCAAGCTGCCGATGATGCTGCCAACGACTGCGACGGAGATTGCCGCCACAGTTCCTGTGTTGTCGCCGAGATGTTCTTCGAGAATGCTGACGCCGAAGGGCAGTGCCACGAGGTAGGTCAAGAAGATGCCGGTGACGCCAAGCACCTTTTCCAGAAATGTCGCCGCCGTGGTTTCTACGGTCTTGCCACTAAAGCGCGACGCATCATAAAGCTTGTAGCCGTCGAGACCCGCGGTACTCGGCAAGAACGTCCCGATAAAGCGACCGATCAGGAACGAGCCAAAGATGTGCTTGAAGGGAAGCCTGATCCCTTGTCCGCGAAGCAATACGACCCAGCGATACATCGAAGCCAAGATCCCGACGAACTTCACGCCAGCCGCGAGGCCAACGAATAGCCAAAACGTTCCGGCGTTGATGTTCGCGAGCGTTTGTTGAATCAACTTCAACGCAACGACGTGAGAGCCGTCCTCCATTTTCACCGGATGTGAGAGCAACATCCAAAAGACAAGGACGGTGGCCCAAGCCTTTAAGAGGTTATGAATCTTGCCACGTGTCGGTTGCTCGACGAGCCGCGAGACCGCAATGGCGAGAATGGTGATGATGAGGATTTGAAGCGGTGCGTTCATAGAGTCAATCTCTTCGTAGTTCGCATGCAGAAATACAAACGTGGGTTGAGTTAGAGCGTGGTGTCAGCGTCGTTGAGGCACGCGAAAGTACGAAATATCAACGCGAAATGCCCCTTGCGGCGTTTTTGCATGTTCTGCGCAAAGGCTGCATGAGCACGAACGTGCGCCCGATCATAAAACCCCGCGTCCCGGAACGCTTCCTCGAAACTATGGGCAAGCAGCCCCGACCGACCGCCCAAATGCGTGCCGGTGCTTCGCTGGGATAAACGCCACTTGGGCCTTCGCTGCGGGAACTCGCCGTCGGCCCAACAAGCGGAGACGCCACGGAATCTGAACTCGCTTGACAGCGTTTGGATGAACTAGGAGCGGGGCTGAGTGGAACGATCAGGGAGAAGTCATTCCATCCAACGTGGCTGGTGACGTGTGGCGGGTCAGGAACGGCCTGGAGTCGGTCTTTGAATGCGGCGGTCGTTGGCGGCGGTCGTCGTTTCCTCGTGATTCTATTGTGAGCCGCCTGCGATTGAAATTTTCACCGCCTGCCCTCCTCCTCCTACTTCAAGCCCGTCTCCCGGGATCACGGTGAAGTCCGACACTTTTCTGCCAATGCGTGGCTGCGGCAAGCGAAGGGCGCCGGTTTTGAAGTTTTTGGCATTCGACAGGTCCCAGTCGATATGCGTAAACGAAAGCACGATCTGATCGTCTTCAACGTATGCAACCAAGCTCGTGAGCCGTTTTTCGGTGAAGATGCCGAGTCGGCGAGATTTGCGAACCGCGGTCAAGGCAACTTCTTCAGAGGAGTCTGCCTGTTCGAGCGCCTGTGAAAGCCCCCTCGCGACGCCACGCACGAGGGCTCCCGTCACGGCCGGCTTTACCCCAGCGTTCTTGTCGCGCACTAGAATCGAAGCAAGAACTGCGCTCAGTCTCTCTTGAGAGATGTTGGCAGGGTGAGCAAAGCCGCGGTCGATGGGAGCGCCGCCTTCACTCTGATGTCGCAACGTTGCGATGACACCCTCTTCTGTATACGCGACGCGCTGCACGGTTTTCGTCGCGCACGCAGAAGCGACCACCACGCCCATCATCAAGATCAACAGAGAAACTCGGCGGAACTTCATTTTAAATAATCTCGCTCTTGAGTTGCCGGGACATGAGTGCCTGGCCGGCTTGTGTCGGGGTGAGCTCTCCTTCGAGAACTTGGCGAACCATGTCACAAATGGGCATTTCGACCTTCATCGCTTTTGCGAGTTTGCACACCGCGTGGGTCGTCTTGACCCCCTCCGCGACTTCGCCCATTTCGGCGAGGATGTCGTCGAGTGCGCGGCCCTTTCCCAGGCCGATCCCGACCCTTCGATTGCGGGACAAATCGGCGGTGCAGGTCAGGATCAAGTCGCCCATGCCCGACAGACCGAGAAAGGTGGTGGGATCTGCTCCCATTGTTACGCCCAGCCGCGTGATCTCCGCCAGGCCCCGGGTCATGATGGCGGCCCTCGAGTTGTGGCCCTCGCTCTGGCCGTCCCCCATCCCCACCGCGATCGCGATGACGTTCTTGATGGCCCCGCCGAGTTCGACTCCGGTCACATCGGTGCTCGTATAGCAGCGAAACCACGGACATGAGAGCGTGGCTTGAACTGAGATCGCGTAGGTTTCGTCTTCACACGCGATCGTGACGACTGTTGCCTTGTGGTGCGCGATTTCTTTCGCGAAAGACGGGCCTGAAAGGCAAGTGATTCGGGCGTGGTGTTGTTCCGGAATAACGTCGCGGATCACCTGATGCATGGTCATTCCGGTTTCGTATTCGATCCCCTTCACCGCGGAGACCAGAAGCGACCCTTCCGAAAGAAACGGTGCGGCCCGCTGCATGACTTCGCGGACTGCATGGCTCGGGACGGCGCAGATGACCAGCTCTTTGTTCGCGACCGTACGCTCGATGTCTCCGGTAGCGATGACCGCGTCGGGAATGTCGACGTCGCGCAGGTGATTCGGGTTTCGATGACGCGCGTTAATCGCGTCAACCACGCCCTCGTTTCTCGACCAGAGCGTGACGTCACCGTGCCGCGCGCACAAAATCGCGAGGCAAGTACCGAAACTTCCGCTTCCCAACACACCCACCGGGATCGACATCGGCGCATACTAGCAGGCCGAGAAAGAACCCCTCGCGTCGCATCGCACGCGTCTTTGCGTCGATCACTGCGTTGCGAAACCTTGCTGCGCGCCCGCACAGCGGTGGCTTCACGCCTTGCGCTCGCCGAAAAGCGCGCGCGCTGCTCAGTCCGGAGTTCTTCCGCAGCCTGCTAGCTCCGATTTCTCCGCGAGCCTTGATGAAACCGGCGGCCAGTTCCATGAGGTGAGCAAGACGCGTGTTGCGCCAGCCTCGCATGGCTTCTACTTTGAGCAGTAACGATTTTCGGTTCCCCCAACAAAGTTCCAATTCATAGGTCCCCCCAGATCGCCCCCCGTGCACCGCGAACCAACACACGGCGTCGCATGCGCGGTGTGGTTGCTGCTCTGCCGATCGCGAGTCGAGCTTCGAGCCCGCGGTCGTGTGGGCAAAGTGGGGAGATGATCTGATGGAATACCTCGGACTGTTGGGATTGATTGCCGTCGGGCTCACGGCCACATCCTTGCTTAGCATTTTGGCGCACGGGCTTCGCAAGTCAGTCGGCGAGCAGCCGGCGCCCGAGGGGGTGACGCGCGTGCCCGCCGACCGAGTGCGCACCTCGACCTCTCGCTATTTTTTGTTGGCCGTGGTGGGGTTGGCGCTTCACGCTGGCGCCTTCTACTTCTATTTATGGGGCGCCAGCGTTCGCAGTGCCGGTCTTTCGGGTTTACTCGTGATGGTGGTGCTGGGCTTCTGCCTGATCACGGGTGTCTTCTATTCATGGGCGCGCGGCTCAGTTTCTTACGCCCACGACTCCCCTGCGACGAACGAAGCGTCAGGGCTGCTGGACTAACCGAGCGGACAGAGTGCGCGAACGCGTTGGAGGCGACGTCGAATGCTGCTGGGCGTAGGGTTCAAGGTAATCGTGATCTCGACGGTTGTGTTGGGGTTCCTGGTACCCGCTCGCGCGAAACTACTCGCGCGGGAGGGACCGCGCGCCGTTGCGGGTACGGGGCACTTTTCCCGCCACCCGGCGATCGGTCTGCTTCAACCGTTGGCCCAGTTTCTGGACTCCATCACTCGTGACGGTCGGAGTGAAGAAGACAAAAAGCGTTGGGCGACTTCTGCGGCGCCGCTTCTTGTTCTTATTGCGCCGCTTGCAGCATTCGCGGTCGTTCCGTTCGGTTCGCGTTACGTCTTCGATGGCGCCTTGGTTTCACTCGTCGTCGCCGACATTGAATGGGGCGTTGTGTGGCTCGTCGGTGCAGCGATGCTCGCGATCTACGGTTCATCGGCCCTCATCGTCGACCCCGCGCATCGGCTCCAGCATGCGATCTTGGCGATTTCATACGCTGCGGGCACCGCGCTTTGCCTCGCTGCCCTGGCCATGGTGTTTCAAACTCTGAGCCCGATCACGATGGTGGTCGCACAGGAGCAAAGCCAATCGATTGGTGACTTCTTTGGGCCGTCGCTTCCCGCACTGCAAAATCTGCAGATACCGAGTTGGGGCTTGTTCCTTCAGCCTGTCTCGTTCGCGCTGTTCATTTTGTGTGCACTCGGTACGCCCAGTATTTCGAACGTAACATCGGCGCCCGGGTTTCAGGATCGTGTGGACGGCGTAGGGCAGTTTTGGCTGCGCACTGCCGAACATCTCAGCAACGTGTTGACGGCAAGTGTTCTTGTGGCGCTGTTCTTAGGCGCGGGTGCGATCCCGCTTGTTCCCGCAGACATGATCATTGGCGAAGTCGCGGAGTTTTTCGGAAACGGGCTTGCAACTCTGCTCACGATGGCGATCCACATCGGGGTCTTCATCACCAAGGTCATGCTCGTCATCCTTTTGCTTGAGCCCTTGCGCCGACGTCTCGCTGCACTTTCATTCGCAGGCTCCTTAAGGCTTTGTTCGTGGGGCGTGATCCCGGCTTGCGTGGTCAACTTGTGGGTCACAGGCGCCATGCTGGTTGGCGGCGGATCCTGACGATGAGCGCATTCTTCCTTTATATGAACTGTGCAGTCGTGTTGGTCGCTGCAGCGATTGCGCTTTTGGGGACGTCGAGTTCCCGGGCCAGTCTCGCGTGCTTCCTCGTGAGCATGTTTTCCCTGGTAGGTGTGTTGTTGGGGATCGGTGCGACGGTGGTCGCGATCGCGCAACTGCTATTTGCTGCAAGCCTGGGGTTGGTCTGCTTATTCGCGATGGATACGGTCGCGGGCCCCGCAAACGCTACGGACCCAGGTGAGCCTTCATGGCATTGGCTCGTGGCCGTGGTCGGGGTCGCAGGCGCGTGCGTAATGGGGGGCCTGCTAGTCGATTTATTGGATGTCGTTCCGCGGACACTCGCGGTTGATCAGATCACGACGCTTGCATCGGCCGCACCTCATGCAAACGCATTCGAAGCCGTTGGGCTGAGCGTCATCGTCGACAATGGGCTGGCGCTACTTGCCCTTGGTTTGGTGTTGCTCGCGTCTGCGGTGGGCGCGGGTTTTCTCGCGAGCAGGGGGAGCGCCTGAATGGCTGGGCCGACGGTCGCACTTTGGTTATCCGCCGGTCTTTTCTGCCTGGCCATCGTGGGTGTGATACTGCGACGCAATGCTCTGTCCTCGTTCTTGAGTTTTGAGCTGATGATCTGCTCTGCCATCCTCGCCTTGACCGCATTTGATCTTGTCCGCGCGCCTGGGAGCGACGTTGCGGGGCGGGGCTTTGCAGTGATGGTCTATAGCGTTGCGATCGCGCAAGCGTTCGTTGGGCTCGCTCTCTTGATTGCCCGACGTAGATCGTCCCGCGCCTTAGGTTCGGGCTCATGCTAGACGGCAACGAAGCACCGGCCTTGGTGCGCTGGATCGTATTGCTGCCGCTGTTTGGGACGATCTTGCAAGCAGCGACCCTGTTTTTCGTTCGTCGCAGCCTACGCAAGTCATGGGTGATGGTGCTGACCCTTGTTCCGGTCGCATTCTCGTTTCTGTTTGCGTGTGCGTCGTTTGCGGAACTGATCTCACTCGCCCCGGAAGCGCGGGTCCGACTCGATACCGTTTGGAGTTGGATGGGGCTCGGCGTCGCCAATGAGACGTTCAGTGCAGACTTTGCTTTTCGCTTCGACCCCCTGTCCGGCGTCATTACCCTCGTCGTCCTCGCGACGAGCGCAGCCATTTTCATTTATGGCTTCGCGTTCATGGACACGGACAAGCGGTCCGACTCGGGCTATCAGCGGTTCTTTACCTATGCGAGTTTCGTTCTTTCGAGTGTGCTCGTATTGGTGCTGGGTGAAAATCTGCTCGTCATTCTTGCAGGTTGGATCGGAACCGGCTTCGGTTCGGCTCTGATGATTGGTTTTTGGTACGCGGAGCCTCGGGGAAGTCGTGCGGCACTGCGAAGCATGGGGTTGAACGTTGCCCTCGACGCAATGCTTATGGGAAGCTTCGTGGGCCTCTTCTGGTTGCTTTCAGGCGCGGGTCCTCATGCCGTTAGCTTGAGCGCCGTGCAGGCTGGGATCGCGCCACACTTGGATGCGACTACGGTGCTGCCGTTCGGGATCGAGGTTCGCATTGTAAGCATGCTGACGTTGGGCATCGCGCTCGCGGCTTGCGGCCGATCCGCACAGCTTCCGTTCTCCTTCGCGCTTTCGGGCATCGCACGTTCCCCCGCTCCAGCGGCAGCGATGTGCGTGATCTCTGCGTCGACGGGCATCTATCTATGCTGCCGCTTTTCGTTCTTGATCGTCGAGACCCCCACCGTGATGCACGGGATCGCGTGGGCGGGCGCCTTGACTGCCGTGATCGGAGCGGCCTCGGCCCTCGCACAGCGTGACCTTGTTGCGATCCTGATCGCCGTCGCGGTTTCTCAGTTTGGCTTTGCGTTTATCGCGATTGGATGCGGGGTCTATAGCGCGGCAATCTTTCAGCTCGTGATTGCCGTCACGGTGCAGGCGCTACTCATTCTTTGCGCCGGGTCGGTGATCTATCGACTCGATGGCGAGCGCGACATCCGGCGCATGGGTGGGCTCAACGTGCGACTCGTCTTCACCCAGCTCATGGTCTTGATAGGCGTGTTGTCACCGGCTGTGTTTCTTGCGCGCGAGCAAGCCATCGCGTCGGCTTTTGGTGCCGAGCACGTACCGGGCTCGAAAGTCATCTTCGCATTGGCACTCGTTGCAACACTACTCGTGAGCTGGGCCATCACGCGATTTCTAGCGGGGGTGTTCTGGAGTTCGGTCCGGACGCCACTTGGCTTTCGCGGCGAGTTCGCCGACCCCGAGCTGCGCTTCATGCTTCCTATCTATGGGCTCGCCGGGTTGACGCTGCTGGGCATTGCCCTCAACCCAGCCCAGGTCTGGGGAGACCTGTTGCTCGGAGGCGTGCAAGAGTCTGAGAGCCTGAGGCACTTCTTGGGCGCGACGCTGCAACACATTGAAGGCGACGTCATCGATTCCAGCCAGAGGTGGCAGTTGGTGGCGGGGTCCGTGCTTGCGACCCTGATCGGCTTCTCGACCACGTACTTGTTCTATATCCGCTTTCCCCGGACGCGCATCAAGATCAATGCGAAGCTTTCGCCTGTGCAGCAAGCGCTACAGGGACATGATGTCGGTGGCTTGTTGGAGCGTTACGTCGCGGTTCCATTGATCGCGCTTTCGCGTTTGTTATTTGAGCGATCGTTCACGATCGCAGGCGTGGTTGCGCGTCTGCGGAGCGAGCGGGTTTCGGGCATTGCTGAGCGGTTCGCGCAGACTCCGGCCGCAGGGTCGACCGGAGATCATTCCCACCTACACGTACTGTGGGTACTGATCGGCGCGTTGCTCCTGATCGCGATGGGGGTCCAGTAGCGTGCCCATCTTCGCTGACCCCAACAGCATTAGCTGGGTCGTGTTTCTGCCCGCGCTCGCGGCAGTGGGACTACTCGCTCAGAGAATCATTGCCAATACACTCTTCGGTGCAGCAGGTTTGTCGGGAAGCGTTTGGCGATGGGTCGCGCTCGGGACTTCAACGCTGACCTTCGTTTTGGCGGTGGCGGGGTTGTGGCAGGGCTTTGACCCGGAGATCACTGACTATCAGCTCGTTGAACACGTGTCGTGGATGCCAAGCCTCGGGGTCAACTACTTCGTCGGCATTGATGGAATGAGTCTCGTTCTTGTCCTGCTTACGAGCTTTGTCGTTCCACTTACGATCATCAGTTCTTGGAACGAAGGGGACGAGACACTCGAGAGCTATGCGGTGTTTCTCCTGCTTCTTGAAACCGGCATGAACGGTGCCCTCGTCTCCCTCAACGTGATTGGGCTCTACTGCTTCTGGGAACTGGCGCTCGTTTCGAGCTTCTTCATTGTAGCCCGTTGGGGTGGAGCATCCGGACTTACCGCGGCGGTCAAGTATCTGATGTTTGGCGTCGCGAGCTCCTTTTTGTTTCTTATCGCGGTATTGATCGTCGGGCGAATCAATTTTGAACAGGGAGGCGCGTTCAACTTTGACCTCGTCAGCCTTGGCAACGCGGACGCGCTCGGCTTGCTGAGCACCCAGATTGCAACCGAGGCAACTTCAAATACACCCTGGTGGCAAACGCAGCTGTGGTTGTTCGCCGCGGTGGCCCTCGCGTTTGCGGTAAAGATTCCACTTGTTCCGCTTCACGGCTGGTACAACAACGCTCAAAACGAAGCCCCGACCTCGGGTTCAATTTTGGTGTCTGCGTTGGTAGTCAAACTCGGAGCGTTTGCATTTCTCCGCGTAGCGCTTCCGTTGTTTCCCGACGCGGCTCGAGTCGCCGGCCCATGGATTACCAACATCGCACTTTTTGGAATCGTGCTCAGTGGCTTGCTCGCATTGGGCCAGCGAGATGCGAAGCGACTTATCGGGTATGTCTCACTCGCGCATCTCAGCTTTATCGTGCTTGGGATCATGAGCTTGAATCGCCACGCCATGGTGGGCTCTGTGATTTCGATGCTGAGCCATGGCCTGTCGATCACCGCGCTCTTCGTCTTGCTTGGCTTTCTCATTGAGCGTCGTTCGACCCGACTGGTTTCTGACTTTGGTGGCCTCGCAAAGCCGATGCCTATTTGTGCCGCGCTATTTGCACTCGCCGTGATCAGTCACATCGGGTTTCCCGGGACGGGGGGCTTTGTCGGGTCCTTCTTGGTTTTCCTGGGCATCTATTCGACGGGAGCGTGGGCCGCCATCATTGCGCTCTCCGGCATGGTGTTGGTGGCCAGCACACTGTTGCGCGCGGCGAGCAGGATCATGCTCGGCCCACTCGAACACGCAGAGAACCTCGGCCTGATTGACTTCTCATTGAGGGAACGCGCGGTCGTTCTTCTACTCGTGCTTCCGCTGTTGTGGGTTGGGGTCTATCCGAGTCCCATACTTCGCCGGGTGGAACCCGCGGTGGGTCTACTCCTCAGCGCAATGGATCGCCGGGCCGCTCCAAATGAACGCGAAGATCTGGTGCCCCCAAACCTGACGGTATTGAACGCGATCCCCCGCAACCGGAGCCACTCGCCATGATCGGAATGCCGAGCATCCTGCAGGCACTGGCTCCGTTATGGATTGTCGCGGGTTCGAGCGTACTTGTGTTGCTCGCGGACGCCCTTTTGATGCGCATTGGCGACGTGGACAAAGATCGAGGTCTTAGTGGACTGAAAGGTTCGTTACTTTCTGCGCTCACCGGGTTTGTTCTACTCGTCGCGCTCGCAATCGCGGCCTTGAACTTTGAGTACGAGCCTCGGCTGATCGCCACGCCGGCTTCAATGCTGGTCGTCGACTCCCAGGCCAGCTTTGCGATGACGCTGCTTTGCGCGGGCGCTTTGTTGACGCTGTGGGTTTCCCTCGGAGCTTTGTCGGAGGTGAAACTTCACTTCGGTGAGTTCTATCCGTTGCTCTTGTTTTCGCTCGCGGGAGCACTCGCCGTCGTGTGCGCTGCGAACCTCATCATGCTGTTTTTCGCCATGGAGTTGATGAGTCTCCCCTTCTACGTCCTTGCGGGTTTCGATCGCGATCGGAAACAAAGCAATCAAGCGGGGAGAGACGCGTTCGTGAGTGGCGGTTTTTCAAGCGCATTTTCCCTCTATGGCATCGCGCTGATCTACGGAGCTACCGGGCACTTCGACTACCCGGGGATCCGCGAGGCGATCGACTCCGGCGGCGGCTTGCTCTTTGCGGGTGCCGCGCTGCTGCTGGTCGGGATGCTCACGCGAATCAGTGTATTTCCCTTTCATCAGTGGTCCCTTGGTGTCGCATCGGGTGCGCCCACCGCAACGCTCATTTTCATCCCGTTCGCGGTCTTCGGCGCTTCTGCGTTTGCACTGACAAGGATGTTCGACACCCTCAACGTGGCGGAGCTCGGCAATCTGCGACTCACCTTCACCGTTCTGGCCGCTGTAAGCATGCTCGCGGGTGCCGTGATGGCGCTCCGCGAAAACAATGTCAAACGTCTGCTCGCATACGCGGCAGTCGCGCACGCGGGCTTCTTGCTTGTGGCGCTGTGTGTTTCGGGAAGTGAGGGGCGATTCGCCGCGATTCTCGAAGTCTCGACGTTCGTCGTGATGCAAGCTGGGGTGCTGGCAGTCGTTGCCGCGATATCGACGATCCACAATCGTTGGGAGAGCATTGGGGACTACAATGGTCTCGCCGCGAAGCGCCCGATTATTGCTGGGGCCATGATGGTGTTGTTGCTCGCACTTGCGGGCGTACCCGGAACGTCAGGGTTTGTGAGCCGCATGTCGCTTTTGACTGTTTCCATTGGTGACGGCCAGATCGTATTGACGATCATCATGGGGCTGTCATCGATTGTGCTTTTCGCAGCCTATCTCCGCATCGCAACTGCGATGTACATCCGCACGGCACACGGCGGCACCGCGACTTCGCCGCCGTTTATGGCGGTTGTCGCCATTGGCGTGTGTGTCGTCGTGACGCTTTACCTGGGCATCTTTCCTGGTGAAGGGCCATTGGCGTTCGACTTTCTCGAACTCGTTCGTCGCGCCGCCAACGCTTCCTAGCGCGAGACGTCCCGCCCTGGGTTGATCGCCAGACCGCGTCGGCGATTGCGTTTGCGCGGAGTTCAAAGCTTCTGCGTGGATGTGACGAGAGCGTGCCGACCGGCACGGGCGCGGCGTCGCGTTCCTTCGCGTCCTTGTCGTCCCCGGGATCGCAGTCGTTCTAGCCGCTACGGAGTACCCGAACTTCGCCCACTCTCCGCGTGATGTGCAGGTCATCGAGGAGCTCCATCAAGGGCATCGCGGTGCGGCGAGTCGTCCCGATGATCTCTTTGTACGTCTTGGTGTCCATCTCTTCATGTTCGCTGAAGTGGTCGAGGACGCGTTGTTTGAGCGCGTCAACGGACGGGCGGTCGAAGAATAGGTCGCCGGGCGCACGCACCACTTCTTCGTTGCGTTCGAGATACGCCATCAAGTCGCGAAACTTTTCTTGGGAGACCCCAAGTTGTTCTGACCAGTCTTTGACCGAAAGGGGTTCGAGCGCCGCACCCTTTGATTGCTCGCGAATCTTTGTGATGGCGACTTCGGAGTCTGCGTCGAGGGTGGGTTCAAAGTTTCTGCGCCACGCGAACTCTCCCGCTACGCAAAGCTCGTCTCGTTCTTCGAGCCTTTGAATCGCAAGCTCCGCGCCTTCGGGCCGGACGTTTTCGGGGAGTTGACCGCGCAGGGTTCCGCGGCTCATGCCCGGCCGGAGCGGTTCGGCGATGTGGTAGGCGTCGAGCACTTCGAGAAGCCGCGCTTCCATCCGCGCGACAACGGCGGCTCCAAACCAGCGCTGGCCGCCCGCGCGCACGAGCGTTGCGTCGTCTTCGAGTTTCGAAATTGCTTGCTGCAGCTCTTTGTGGGAGAGCCCCATCTCAATTGCGAGGTCGGGTTCAACCGCGCCGGTCATGCCGGTGCGCAGCACACGTTCGCGAATGCCTTCGGGGATACCGCCCTGATGCAACACACCGAGCTCGCGAACCAGTGCCGGGTCGCTTCGACGTCGGTGCGGCGGGGCGACGTCGAGCACGACCCCACCGCCGAGCGTCCCGCCGGTGCCGGCGTTGCGGGCAAAGCCCCGGGCGATGAAGCGATCGCCAATCATGAGTGGAACAGGTTCGCCGTCGATATGGACCCGCGCGAACGCATGCTCGCCGGGAACAAAACGGTCGGCGCCAATCGGCGCGAGCCGCGCTCGTCTTTCTGCGGTGCCGGTAAGGAGTTCGATTGCAACCGTACCTTCGTATTCGGGGGAAGAGTCGAGCCATCTAATTTCGACATCGAACGCTGTGGTCGAAACGATTGAGCCCGCCTTTGCGAGTACGTCTCCGCGCGAAAGCTCGCTCACCTCAACGCCTTGCAAGTTGACCGCGCAGCGTGAGCCTGGCCCAACGCGATCGCGCGCTTCACCGTGGCTTTGCAGACCGCGCACCCGAGCCTTGGTTTCTTTTGGATGGATTTCGAGGTTGTCGCCACCCTTGAAGTCGCCCCCGAGTAGCGTGCCCGTCACGACCGTGCCGAAACCCTTCATCGCAAAGGCGCGGTCGATGGAAAGCCGACTCGGTCCATAGCGAGGCGTGCGCGGGGTTGTGTTCTGTACGAGCGAGAGAAGGGCCGCGCGTAGATCGTCGATGCCAGCGCCGGTCTGAGACGAAACCGGAACCATCTGTGCACCGTGCAACGTCGTTGGCGCCAAGAGCTCTGCGACTTCTTCTTGGGCGAGTTCGAGCACGTCTTCGTCTGCAAGGTCGCTCTTCGTCAGTGCGACGACCGCGTTCTCGATCGCGAGCAAGTCGCAAATCGCAACGTGCTCCCGCGTCTGCGGCATCACCCCTTCGTCGGCAGCGACAACGAGAAGAACCATGTCCATCCCCGCCGCACCCGACACCATCGTGCGAACGAATTTTTCGTGCCCCGGCACGTCGACTACTGCGACGCGCGTGCCACCGTCGAGCTCAAGGACTGCGAAACCGAGATCGATCGTAATGCCGCGCGCTTTCTCTTCCGGCAAGCGGTCGGTGTTGGTCCCCGTGAGCTGTTGAATGAGGCTCGTCTTGCCGTGATCGATGTGGCCCGCGGTGCCGAGAACGAGGGACGGGTTTTGCTCCCGATCGCCTTTTTGCTCAGCCCGTTCAGCGGGGGCCAATGGAGTCCCGACCCATGAAGGGTTGCAGGGCTTTGGGGATCGCGACGCTGCCGTCGGCGCGTTGGTGAATTTCGAGAATCGCCAAGATGGCGCGCGCGTTCGAGATCGCGGTGCCGTTTAGCGTGTGGACGATTTCGTTCTTCTTGCTTCCCTTGCGGCGGAAGCGAATCTTGAGGCGTCGCGCCTGGAAGTCGGTGCAGTTCGACGTGCTCGTGATCTCTCCCCAGTCGCCGTTTTCGCCTCGACCGGGCATCCATGCTTCGAGGTCAAACTTGCGATATGCGGGCGCGCCCAAATCACCGGTCGCGATGTCGATGACGCGGTACGGAAGTTCGAGCGCGTCAAAGATGCGCTGTTCGATTCGGAGCAGGTCTTGGTGTTGCTCTTCCGACTGCTCGGGAGTCGCGAATACGAACATTTCAGTCTTCGAAAACTGATGCACGCGATACAGACCTTTACTCTCTCTACCCGCGGCCCCAGCTTCGGTGCGGAAGCAATGCGAAAGACCGGCCAGCTTGAGGGGCAGATCGGCTTCGTCGAAAATCGTGTCCGCGTACATACCGCCGACCGTGATCTCAGCCGTGCCCACAAGGCAAAGGTCATGACCTTCGATGGAATAGATCTGACTTTCTTCTCCGCGTGGGTTGAACCCAAGCCCTTCGATAATTTCGGGTCTTGCGACGTCGGGGGTGGTGACCGGCGTAAAACCCTCTTCCATCAAAATGTCGAGAGCGAAGCGTTGCAGGGCAAGGTCGAGCAGCGACGCTTCGTTTTTGAGGTAGTACCACTTTGAACCCGCGACTTTGGCCGCGCTCTCGAAGTCGACGAGGTCGAGATCGGCGCAGATCTGCAGATGGTCTTTGGGTTCAAAATCGAACTGCGGCACGTCCCCCGAATGAGAGATGACGCGAAACTCTTCTTCGCCGCCCACCGGACTGTCTGGGTGGATGTAGTTGGGGAAGCTTCGCAGCCCGGTGTTGAGACGCGCTTCGGATTCGCGCAGCCGTTCTTCGATCTCGCCAACGCGGTCTTTGAACTCGCGGCCGGCCGCCGTGTGGGCCTCTCGCTCCGCGCCGTCCATCTTCCGCTTGCCGGACTTCTGGTGCTCGTTGCGCTGGCGGTTGACCTCGCCGAGCTGGGTCACCAGCGCGTTGTGCTCTAGATATATAGAAACAATAGAATCGACGTCGACCGACGAAAGCCCCCGGTTGCGGCAGCTCTCTGCGATCTCGTCGCGACGTTCACCAATCGATTTCGAATCCAGCATTGTGGGCGGTAGAGAAGCACAGCGCCGCTTTGAGGACCACACAGGCTTGGCAATTCGCCTGCTTTGCGGCTCGGGTTTCTCGCCAGGGGCGGCCAACAATCGCCACCGGCTTGCTACGTTCTGTCTCCGCTCGATCTGGGAGCGGCGCGCAAATCGAAAACACTGGTTTCCGCCCGCTTTCCCGGATCTGCTGGAAGAATGCTGGAGAGGTGGCAGAGCGGTTGAATGCACCGGTCTTGAAAACCGGCAGGGATTCACGTCCCTCGAGGGTTCGAATCCCTCCCTCTCCGCCATCCACAAAGAGCGGCGCGCATGCGCGGTCGAGTTTCCACAAGGGGCTCTTGTCTCGTCCGCAGGCCCTCATATTTTGGGGGCGCTCCGATTTCGTGAGAGATCATCAAGGCCTCGACGCATTCGCTGCTGGGTTCGGGTGGGGGATCGCGGTGTCCCTCGGCCCACTGCCCTCCGTTGGGGCTTTGCCCAATCTGTGGGAGCGGTCCGTCTGCAAAATCCCAAGAAATCCGGGGGACTTCGAGCTGCGGGAACGGCTCGATTCGTTATGGTCTCGCGCGCGCGGAGAGGTGGCTGAGCGGCTGAAAGCGCGCCCCTGCTAAGGGTGTATAGGTTTACTCCTATCGAGGGTTCGAATCCCTCCCTCTCCGCCATTCATAAAGGGTGCCGCCGTTGGCGCCTCCGCCGCAGACGCTTTCCTTTTTGCGGGGGGCCGAGCACGTCTAGGTCGCAGTTGCTTTTTTTGGCATCGGGGATGAAGGGTTCAAGCGCTGAAAGTGGATGTCGATCCTTGTTGGGCGGGTGATTTATTCGCTGGCACAAGTTGAGCCATCACGCAGAACGGGTCGGCGTACAGGACGAATATCCGGAGAGATGGCCGAGTGGCTTAAGGCGCACGCTTGGAAAGCGTGTGTAGGGCAACCTACCGTGGGTTCGAATCCCACTCTCTCCGCCATCTAGTCTTCTATATACAGAGACTTCGGGTGCGCACTCGGGCACGGCCTGAGAAAACTCCGCGATTCCGCGGGGTGTTGGCGAAGGTCGCTCCGCGAAAGCGAACCGGAGACGCCGGCTTCGTGACGTCGATAGCGAAGCGCCAAGCGTTTATCTCTGTTGGTAAGTTCGGCGGTTCGGATTCGCTTTTGATTCGCGCGAAAGTACTGAGAGTTAGAATGCAACTTTCACCGCCATTGGGTCCGTTCCAGACTGTGTTCGTCTTGCGCTTGGGTACTCGTCCGTCGCTCATCGCTCGCGACTCCCCCCAAAGCAGAGGCTGAGTTCTCGCCCGGGCTTTCCACTAGAAGTCTTCGATGGGCTGCGTCGCGAGCAAGCGCGTGCGAGCCAGTCCCGCTTCTCGATGCAAGTGGGCAGCCCGATACTTTGGCAGGGCCAGCATCGTCATCATCGCTAGCGGGGACGGGTAGACCGCGATCACGATCTGATGCCACTTACCGTCATCGGTTCCCGGCAGCTGGCCGACCCTGCGACTCGACCATCCGACTCGTCCACCCACCGCGCCAAGCGAACCGATCATCCCACGGCCATAGTTCTGGTATGCGCGGGCGCCAGAGATCTTCGTTGCCGGGTTGAAGGCCTGTGCATCTGCTCCGTAGACGGCGGTCTCTGCGAACTCTAGAAAGTTCAGCATCCAGATCGGTCGGTCGCCCGCGCGCTCCATCAATTCGGTCCAGCTTGCTTCGTAGATGCCCGATTCGGGGTTGTCGCCTAGAATGTGTGCGGCTTCGATGAGCGACTCGAGTTGCTGCGCGTCCTCGATGTTCGGGTTGGGCGCGCGTCCCAGCAGGCCCAGTGCGGAAGGCAGAGTTCGTTCCATAAGAGACTCGATTCCTCCCGTCGGTTGGGCCGTATAGGTTCGAATCGAGTCGGCTACGAGTTCGGGCGCCCATTCCTTCCGCTTGGCGAGGGCGATGCGACCGGCCTGCGGTGTCGGGTACTGGGTGACCACGAGCAGCCCGGTTGCATGATCGCGTTTCGATGCTCGCTTATCGGGGACGATCATCGGGACGATCGCTTCGTTTGCGAGCAACCTGCGGCCACCGGTTGCCTCGGCGTGTTGGGTGACCTTTGTAACGAACGCGCGATTCGCCTCGGGTGTATTCGTCTCGACGAGGTCGATGAGCGCAACGGGGCGGCGCGGCGAAATGGACGGGAAGGCTTCATCGTTCATTGATTGGCTCCGTCGTGTGGGTGCGCTGCTGGAAGCGACCTACGGCCGGTAGTGGATTGGCGATGTGTACGCGCGCTCTTGAATCGATAGTGCACGGCCCGTCTCAGTGGGGTCGATCCCGAGGGCCACGGCGTCGCGCAAGCTGTGTCGTGGGGTCGGAACCTCGAGCACGCGTACATAATAGAAGGCGCGCTGGCTCGGATCGAAATCCGGATCGGTCCACACCGCCGACAGCGTCGTGCTGCCGTGCTCGTTCGTGTACCTCGCGGTGGTGGGGTCGACCGTATCGGGTACCCCCGGCACACCGCCCAGCGCGTCGTGCTTGCGCTTACCGGTAGCCTGCCCCGCCCAAGCGACATCGTAGACACGTTCGTGCGGAGTGCCGCCCTCCATCCAGCCCTTCACCATCTGCACGCGATCGAGGTGCGCACTCATCGGGTCTTTGGCTGCGTGGATCAAGAAGCCGGGTGCGATCGTGAGTGAGCGCAGTTCGCCGCCCATCGGCACGCCGCCCGCCCTGCCGACGGCAGCGATGTCTGCAGCCAGCTCGTTGCCCGCGCTGATTCCCGCCCCGCCATAGACGCGTACCGCGATCCGCGATCCCGTCGTCGCGTACACCTCGCGCCGTTTGAACGCAGCAAGGATCGCCTCGCGCGTATTTTCTTCTGCCCACACCGCCGCCAGGCCCGAAGCCGACATCGTCCAACCATTTGGTCCGTTCGTGAGCGCACCATTCAGGCCTTGCTTGCTCTCGGGCGTCGAGTCCATCGCGAACTTGCCCCAGAAATTCGGCTCCTCGGCACTGGAAACGCCGCCGTGCGAATCCGTCGAACCAATCAAACCAAAGCGATACGGATTGAAGCCGATGCGTTCTTCGATCGCGAGTCCATTGAGCAGTCCGGAGCGAACGTAGTCTGCCGGTTTCGGATCGTAGGCTGGAGAATCGGGTTGTAGATAGAAGGGGAACTCTTCGAAATCGGCGAAGGGGTCTTCCGGTGACAGGGTCGGATGGGTCTCCGAATCGCCCTTGATCTGGGTCGCCTCGACGACGGTCTCCCACTTGGCGCGCTGCTTGGCCCAGGCTGCATCGATCGGCGTTCCCCGCAGCCGCTCCTCCGCGGGAAACATGTACCCCTTCGAGACGTTCGAGTTGTGGGGGATCGCAACGAAGTCCGCGCCGGTCGCCGCAGCCGTGCCGTCAAGCCATGTCCACAGGTCTTCGGGATAGTTGCTTTGGTCCGAGCCAAACGGCATGAAGTTCTTCGCCACGCTGGCGTCGGCACTCGTAAAGACGACGCGATGCAGGTTGGCGCCAGCGGGCCTCGAACTCCACTCCCAGCCGATCAACGCGGTGAACTGGCCTGGCGCGTTGTGGTGATCGGCGAGCAGGATCGCATCGTTCCAGGTCGTGCGCGCCATCGCCATGGCAGCGCTAGCCGGGACCCCGGTGTCACGCGGAGTCGCAGCGGCGGTCCGGACATTCTCTTGCGCCGTCAAGGCCTGCCGCATGATGTCGAGCCCCTCGCCCCGCTCGAGCTTCCCGCGTAACCACCACAGGACGACAGGGGCCGCCAAGCTCTCAAAGAAGCCGAGATCTTCAGGTGGCACACCGCGCTCCATCGCATAACGCAGAGCGCCCAGTCCCTCGGCGTGGTCGGCCACCACCAGGAAATCAAGAGGCGTATCAATCTGCACGCGGGCGCGGTTGCCGGGATGGACCACCGGCAGCCCCTTCGCAAAGCGATAGGCGGTTTCGGGGTCGGCCGTCATGTTGCCGAAGAGGTAGGCATCGGTGGAGTTCGAGGAGTGGAGGTGGGTATCGCCCCAGAGCAGCTGGCCCTGCGCGGTCGCGGTGCCGGCGAATGCCGAAAGAGAGGTCAGCGCGATGATTGACACGCTGCACAGAGTCGAGATCCTGCGATGGGTGAGCTTCATGACTGGGGATCCTTAGTCCGTGAAGGGGTGGGGACTCCTGATGCCCGGTGTCTTGGATGAAGTTGGGTGACTACGATCGCGCGTTGTGGCGAAGCTGCGCCGTCAGTCCCAATAGAGAGAAGATCATGGCCAGCAAGAATCGAGGGTCACCCGCTTGCTGCCAGGGGTCGAGGGGAAATGCGATCGTCTTCTCGACTGCCGCCACCTTGAAAGCGTGAATTTCCTCTTCGGACGTCGCCATCTGTTCGATCATCTCCATGATGTCACGTCGGCTTCGGTAACGAACCAACAGACCCATCTCCCAATCTTCGGCGCCTTCGATTCCCCAGACGTCGAGGGCCGTGTTGGCAGCCATTCCTCCCATAACGGGATGGGCAGCGCGTCTCAGCGCCTCGGCAAAGAATGGATCGGAGTAGCGATTCACGACATCTTGCGAGGTATCACTGGGTTCGACGCCCTTCACCTGTTTGGGCTTATCGAAGAGGTCGACCGCATTCCACATGGCCCAGTCGTCGCCCGTATCGCTCTCCATGAAACGGATCCAACGCTCACTGTTGACGTTCATTTCCGGGTTGCTGGTGAGTACCTCGGTGTAGTGCGCGATTTCTTCGTCGCTGAGCGGGCCACCGAAGGAGGTGTACCAGTAGAAGAAAGCGGCGTAGACAATCCCAAGGATTGCCCAGCTCCGTGAGAGTCCCTTGCTGCTCGACTGATCGTCTTTGGCCACGTGCTGCCTCCTGGTCGAGGATCCGACTCAATGAAGAGTCAGCTACGGGGAGTCTGATCTTTGGCACAGTTACTGTCAATAGTTCGGCGATGGAGGGTATGACGTGCGACTGCCTAACCCCGAAGATGAGACCCTTTGCGTACACCATGGAGCTGCAGGGGACTTGCCCGCGCCGTCGCAGACCGTGCCTTGGAGTCACCTCTCAAGATTTCCTTGTTCGTCGAAACGAATTCCCTGTTCCTGATCACAGGGAATCGGTCGCTGCGGCGGTGGAGAGTCTTGGGAATTTCGGCTCTGATTGCAGGTGGAGGGTCAGACTGTGATGTAACAGATCCTGCCGGACGATTTTCATTAGCTTAGCTTTTCCCTCAGCACCTCGTAGGGTGTCTTTCCCTTGTGCGCCCCGTGCGGCCG
>DUBZ01000073.1 GCA_012960035.1 Myxococcales bacterium
CCACAGCTTCTCCGACTTTGATTTGTTTCGTGACGAGACGGCTCTCTATACAGACTCCGATCTCTTTACCGCGCAGGATATCCTTACGCGAATTACGGGCTCTCGACCTTCGCGCCTCGACGGACAGATCACCAGCGACTACGCAAATGCGGATTTATTCTTCGTTAATCCCAATGGCGTATTCTTCGGCTCCGACTTCGCGCTCGACACACGGCAGAGCTTCTTTGCGGTCACCGCAGATCGGCTAGAGCTGCTCGACCCGGTTGACGGGGCCGTGACGTTACTCAACATGACAACACCGATTGAGGTCCCACCGCTTCCCGGTTTCGATGCTGATCTGGACGAGGGTGGGGTGCAGGGTTTGCGTTTTCTGCGAGACGACGTAGCGGACATCACGGTTGAAGGTTTTGAAGTCTTGAACTTCGACACACTGGAAGACTCTGAACTCATCTTTGCCGCGGGCAACATCACATTCGGCACGGAAGACGATCCGGTGAACATCGCGACCCGCGGACGTGATTTGATCGCCATCGCGATCGGCGGCAGTGGGCGCATCTTCGATAGCTCTGGGGAACCCGGGAGCAACGCGTTGGACCTCGCCATTACCGACCTGCACGGCAACAACATCAATCCAACTGGAGTGGTCTCACTAAGCGGATCCATCGACCCCCGTGGCGCGAACGGGGACGTGGGCGAGGTCTTCTTCTTGCCAGGCGGGTCGAAAGGCTCCAGTGTGCTCGAGGAAGTCTCCAACACGGTCGACGGACTGGATCAGCTCACATCCCGCGACGTTTTTGCCGACTCGCTCATCGAGGAGGTGGAGGCTTCCGATGGATCGGGCGACCTGCAGCAAGCCCAGTCCAAAGAGAAGAAGCACGTGAAAACCCCGGGCGTTTCACTCTTCACCAGCACTGCCCAGGCGGCACCTATGGTTCCCCGCACCTGTGAGTCGATCGCAAGCGGCGACCGCAAAAGCAAATTCCTCGCGGCGACAAGCAAGCGATTGCCGGCGTCACCCGAAAACTGGCTGATCGCCTTCGATACCTCCGGCGACCAGCTACTCGCAGCTGCAGAGAGTGGCGAACTTTCACCCGTCGGAGCCATCGGTTCGTCGGGCACGAACCAGGAAGACCTGGAACGTAGTACTCGAACTCAGCGCGCGATGGCTTCGGTCGCGGGGGCGGTTCGCGGGGGGCGCTTCGAAGACGCCGCCGCGGGCTTCGAGTTGGTGGTCAGTCAACTCGAAGCCGCCATGGACCCACAGGGTGCCAGTGAAGTCCTGCTCGCCTACGCGCAACTTCAGCAAAACGACGGGCGTTTCAGAGGAGCACGCCGCAGCCTGGAACGCGCGCTCGCATTGGCGGAGCCACTGGGCGATGCAGAGTACACCGCCGGGATTCGAACGAGCCTCGGCAATGCGCTGATCGGCACAGGAGATCTGGTCCGAGCCGAAGAAGAACTCACCCGCGGCCTCAACGTCGTCATCGCATCCAAGAACAAACAACCCGCACCTTCAGTGTTGAACAACCTCGGCAACCGACACGCGGCCACCCGCGACTTCAAGAGCGCGCTGTGGGCCTACGAACGTTCGGCCAAACTCGCGCGAGAGATCGGTCGCAAAGGCGACGAAGCCCGGGCGCTCGCCGGTGCCGCCCGCGCCGCATTAGAAAGTGGGCAGCTTACGAATGCACGAGTACTGCTCGATCAGGCCAGTCCTCTCGTCGCCAGCTTGAGCGAAATGCGAGAACGGGTCCCACTCAACATCCACATGGGCCGGACCTTCGCTCTGCTGGCTGCGATGTCCCCCGCCGGTCGAGCCGCCTCGCTACTCAGTGCGTTCGAGTCCTATGACGCCGCGTTGAAGGGCGCCGAGCAGCTGGGCGATCTACGCGCCGTGGCCTTGGCGAACTTGAACCTCGGCGCGCTGTATCGCGACGAACAGCATCGCAGTGAAGCGCTGTACTTGACCCGCCTCGCACAACGGGCAGCGGAAGGCATCAATGCTCCAGAGTTGCTCTACCGGGCGCATTGGCAAGAGGGGCAGATCCTCTGGTCTGAACACCAGGTCGGCCCTGCGCTCGCGGCACACCGCAGGGCTGTGGAAATTCTCGAAGACACCAAACCTGTGGCATCGGACGGCTATGGCTCAACCGATGCATCGTTCCGCATGGCGGTTGGCGGCGTGTACCAGGATACGGTCGACCTGCTGCTGCGAACCTCGAGCATGGTCGAAAGCGAGCGCGAATCCGACCTGTTGATCGCCGAGGCGCGGGAAACGCTGGAGAAGCTCAAGGGTGCGGAGCTGCGCGACTACTTCGAAGACGAGTGCATCGCGAGCGTCGGGAGCACCGGGCGCGGCATCGACAACCTGGGGGAAAGCGCGGCAGTCGTCTACACCGTGACCCTGCCCGACCGCGTGGAGATGTTGGTTGGTCTCCCGGACGGTATCGAGCGTTTCACCACGAAGGTCTCCGCAGCGCGCTTGAACAAGAGCATCGACGACTTCCGGGTCGCTGTGCAAAACCCGCTGACGAACGCTCATCAGACCCTTGGGAAACAACTCCACAACTGGATCGTCGCTCCCTACGCCGAGCGCTTGGATGAGGAAGGGATCGAAACCCTTGTATTCATTGCCGACGGTCGATTGCGCACCCTACCGTTCGCCGCCTTGAGCGACAGCGAGGACCGCTATGTAGGCGAGCGTTTTGCGACGGCAACGGCCCTCAGCTTGCGTTTGTTGACGCCGCCTGAAATGGTCTCGGAACGGGGCCGCCCGGTGTTGGCCGGCCTGAGTGAGAGTGTGCAGGGCTTTAGCGAGCTTGCCGCCGTTCCCGAAGAGCTTGCTCAGATTAAGGCGATCGAAGGCGGCGACCTGCTGCTGAACGAAGCCTTCACCCTGGACGAGATACGCTCCGCCGTGCAACGGGAAATCCCGGGCATCGTGCATCTCGCAACCCACGCGGTGTTTACTGGAAATCCAGATACGAGCTTCCTGCTCACGCATGGCGGAAAAGTCGGGTTCGACGACCTCTCGGACGTAGTCGGGATGACCCAGGCCGACGGTGCGCCACTGGACCTGCTCGTGCTAAGTGCTTGCGAGACGGCAGTGGGCAATGATCGCGCCGGGCTCGGCTTTACCGGGAGCGCCATTCGGTCCGGCGCCCGCAGCGCAATGGGGAGTTTGTGGCCCATTTCCGACGCGGCGGCCCAGACGTTGATGATCGACTTCTACAAGGGACTCAACACGCCGGAACTCAACAAGGCGGAAGCGCTGCAAAAAGCCCAGGCAAC
The DNA here is from genome assembly GCA_012960035.1 of Myxococcales bacterium. Taxonomy (GTDB): domain Bacteria; phylum Myxococcota_A; class UBA9160; order UBA9160; family UBA4427; genus DUBZ01. The sequence goes on from DUBZ01000073.1 coordinate 3,292, forward strand.
CTTGCGAGACAGCGAACGCTTCGCGCACCCGTTTTATTGGGCTCCCTTCACCCTCGTCAACGACTGGATGTAACGTCATACACTGCACCGGGTTCATCTGAAGCACGGCGCCATGTCCCCATGGCCGAACCTGATTGGAACTCTTTCGCCAGTCTTCGATTGCGACCTTCGCATCGATTCGGTTCTTGAACCACTGCATGCCGAG
>DUBZ01000074.1 GCA_012960035.1 Myxococcales bacterium
GTGGCTCGTGCGCTGCAACCCCGGCTCGTTTTTTGAGTCGTGCAAACCGGTGGCGCGAAGGAAATGGTCGATTTGACCCTAAAATCGTAGGTATTTGCACCCGCACTCGAGAGCCGTCTCCAGTCGATCCAAAAACTCGAAATTCCGGACCGAACGTAGAGTCAGTAAAGGGGAAGTAAGTACGAGGGCGAGCGTTTCATGGATGCCCGTGTCGTGCAGCGCTTTCTTGATTTGAACGCAAATGGGGTAGGTTCGGCCCGGCATGTCAACGGCAATGATGAAGACGCGAAACGCATGGAGTGTCGGGCTGATGTGCGCCCTCGTTGCGGGGGGCGTGGTTTCTTGCGCGAGTTCCAGTTTCGAGAAGGGGATCTACACCGATCCCGAACTCGGTTACTCGATCCCGGATCCGAACGCGCATGGCGAAGCGGCAGGGCCTCGTTGGTCGCGTACCTCGATCAAGGGAACCGACCTCGCGTATCGCGGCCCCGATCACGCGTTTCTTGCGCTGTCGTCTCATTGCGACGAAGACGAGTCCCGCCCGAATGTCCTGGGTCGAAAACTTCTGGTTGGCTTGAAGAACCGCAAGATCATTTCAAATGAAGTGTTTGAGTTTGCGGACGGCCAAGCTTTTCGTCAGAGCGTCGAGTCTAAGGACGAGGACGGCGACGTGATTTTCACGCGGACCGTAACGTTGGTGCGCGAAGGCTGTGTGGTCGATTGGATGTTGGTCGAGAACCGGGCAATGCCGGAAGTGGGATCAAGTTTTGACCGGTGGTGGCGAGCCTTCATGCCGGGCGAGATGCCAAAGCCTTCGAGCGATCTCGCTGAGGTCACGCCGTGAGTGCGATCGCGCGGCGCGTTGAATCGACGGGAGAGTGGTTGATCGCCGGTGTCGGCTTGATGGGCGAGTTCTTCATGCTCGGCGTTCAGCTTTTTCGCGCTGGGCTGCGCGGTCACTTTCCTTGGCGTGAAACGCTGCGGCAGTTCGATTCCCTCGTGGTGCGGTCGACTGCGATTGTGACCGTGACGGCGCTCTTTACCGGGATGGTGCTCGCCCTGCAGACGGTTGTTTCTCTCACACGATTTGGAGCCAAGCCCTATACCGGAAGTTTTGTGGGGCTTGCGTTTGTATTGGAGCTTGGCCCGGTCCTTACGGCACTGATGGTTTCGGGACGCGTCGGTGCGGGAATTGCCGCCGAGATTGGATCCATGGCGGTGACCGAACAAGTTGATGCGATTCGCGCGATTGGAGCGGACCCGGTTCAAAAGTTAGTCCTGCCGCGTGTGCTGTCACTCACCTTGGGTCTGCCGATGTTGACGATGTTGGCTTACATCCTGGGGATTTTTGGCGGCGCTGTGATCGCTCAGCAGTACGGCATCACGAGCAACTTCTATCTTCAGACGGTCATTAATGTCGTGACAATTCCCGACGTTTTCGAGAGCCTGTCTAAGACCTTGGTCTTTGGCTGGATGATCGCGATGATTGGTTGTTTTCTAGGTTTAAGGACCACCGGCGGAACGGTTGGCGTAGGGCGCGCGACGACGACCGCGGTCGTGACGGCATCGATTGGCGTTTTGGTCAGCGACTTCTTTCTCACGAAATTGTTGATGATGATATGACCCACGACACCACTGCACAGACCACGGTACGGACCGATGCTCCATTCGTTGAGCTCGAGGGCATTCGTAAATCGTTTGGTGCGACGAAGGTCCTCGACGGCGTCGACCTGAGCGCGTCTCGCGGAAAGGTGCTGACGATCCTCGGCGGCTCCGGCTCGGGAAAGTCAGTGATGCTCAAGCATATGATCGGTCTTTTGCGACCCGACGAAGGGCGCGTGCTGATCGAAGGCCAAGACGTGACGACGTATGGCGAACGCGAATGGTTCGATGTGCGCAAGCGGATCGGTTACGTATTCCAAGGTTCCGCGCTCTTCGATTCGCTCAGTGTCTACGAAAATATCGCGTACCCCCTGCGTGAGCACTTGGATTGGAAAGAAGACGAAATCGAAGAACGCGTTGCGACTTGTCTTGCCTCCATTGGGCTCGAAGATGTAGGGGCGAAGATGCCCTCCGAGCTGTCTGGTGGAATGCGCAAGCGCGTCGGCGTGGCCCGAGCCATCGCGCTCCACCCCCAGGCGATTTTTTACGACGAACCGACCACTGGGCTCGACCCGGCAAGCAGTCGTCGCATTGGTGAACTGATCAAGCAGTTGCAGCGCGATCTCAGCGTGACGTCGGTTGTCGTCACGCATGATATTAAGTTGTGTCTCGCGGTGTCGGAGCGAGTTGTCTTACTTGACCGCGGCAAGATTCGACTCGACGCATCACTCGAAGAGTTCCGCACGTCGACGTCGCCGGAACTTCAAGCGCTTTTGGGAACAGAACATCCGGTCGCACTGTCGATGGGATTGGCCGGAGAGGGAGGGATTCATGGAGGATAGTCGTCGTCTCAGCCTGATGGTGGGGGCGTTTTTCATCGTAACGCTGGGCTCGTTGGCGGTCGCCGTCTTGACGCTTTCAAGCGAGTCGGGTTTGTTCGTGAGCTATTACAAGATTTACGCGAACTTCGATGATGTGCAGGGGCTCTTGCCGGGCGCGCCGGTTTGGATGGCGGGCAAAGAAATTGGCCGAATTGATGAAGTCGAATTCACCGAGTTTGGTTCCGAACGACCCATCCATGTCGCCATGCGGATCAACCGCGGCATCCAAACGCGCGTGCGTAGCGACTCCGTTGCAACCGTTGGCACGATTGGTGTGCTGGGCGACAGCTACATCGAAATTCGCCCGGGCTCCCCCGACGGATCGGTCTTGATTGACGGCGAAAAGATCAACGCTGTGAGTCCGACCAATATCTACGCGGCACTGGCCCAGGGCACCGATGCACTCGCGAATGTTTCTGAACTTGCGCGCAACTTGAACCTCATTGTGAGTGATGTACGCGAGGAAGGCGTTGTCACCAAGGCGGCGAGCGCTGTGAGTGCTGTGAGCAACATCATCCTTGAAGTCGAAAACGGAAACGGGATGCTTCACGGTCTCGTCTACGATGGCGGCGATGGCGACGGTGTCGGGAGCATCGAACGCTCGCTCGCGAGCATCGAAAGTATCCTGAACGAAGTCGAGAGCGGGAACGGGATGCTGAATTCGCTGATTTATGCCGAAGACACGACTGGCGTCGCGGACATTCAAGAGTCCCTCGATTCCTTGTCGGACATTCTTTTAGAAGTGAAAAACGGTGATGGGCTGCTGCACGCACTGATTTATGATGAAGAATCGGGACGCCTGAGTGATGAAGCGGTTGCCGCAGTGACGCGACTCAACTCGGTTCTCGAGAAGATCGAAGAAGGTGAGGGCACGTTGGGGCTACTCGTAAGCGACCCGAGTCTCTACGAAGACATGACCATGTTGTTCGGTGGAGCACAGCGAAGCGTTGTGCTCCGGACCTTGGTTCGCATGGCGACTGACGAATAGGGCGCGGCGGTCCGAAGCCCGTTCGCAGTCGACCTTCAGAATGCGGCGCTGATATCCGCGCAAGAACTTGAATGCACGAAACGGCTGTCCGAGCGCGGGGGCTTGATGGGGCAGTGCCAACGCGTTCTTATGCTCGTGAACCTCGCGCAAGAAGGCCTGCAGGTTTTCGGTCGAAGTCCCTTCGTGCGGAATCCCCCGCACCGGATCAAACGGATCGCTGCGCATGCGAATGCTTCGCAACCGGGCCTCGCTCCGTTCGGTGTTCGGTGCATTGGAAGGCGGGCTGCCCGTCGTTGCATCTATGACAACTCGGATAACGGGCACTACGTCAAAAGAAACAACTCGGTGCTAAATGACACCGGCATTTCGCAAGTCTTCTCGTTCTTCTTCTGAGACACCGAGTTCATCCAGGACTTGGGCGGTGTGCTCTCCAAGCGCCGCAGCATTCGATCGGACTCGCGTCGGCGTTCGAGAAAATTTGGCGGCGGGCCCGGTGATTGGAACATCTCGAAGGGGCCCATCGTCGTCCGGCACGCGCTGAAGCATGTCGCGTTCTTGGACGTGCGGGTCCTGGGCGGCAGCGGCGTACGTGCGGACTTCCGCTGCGGGGATCCCTGTTTCTGCAAATGTGGCGAGTACTGCGGCAACGGTTTGCTTCGCCATCCATGCTCCGACGAGCCCATCGACTTCTTCTCGGCGTGCAATGCGTTCGGGCGTGGTGGCATACCGCGGGTCGTCGGCGAGTTCGGGGTGCTCAAGCACGCGAGCCAGGGTTTTCCAATGGGTGTCGAGCAGGACTCCGGCCATGACGGAGCCGTCGAGACATGGGTACGTGTTCGCGGGGGCTGCGACCCGAAACTGGTTGCCAAGTCGCGGCATGTCGGCCCCCATTGCCGCCAACGTGAGGTAGCCGTTCGACTGAAAGACCAGGCTGTCGAGCAGCGCGACGTCGATGTGTTGCCCTTCACCGGTTGCGTCGCGGTGGCGCAATGCGGCGAGGGCAGAGAGGGCGCCGTGCAGGCCGCCGAGATCATCGGCAAGAAAGGTTGGCGATTTAACAGGCTCGCCGTCCGGTGACCCATTGAGCGAAAGGAAGCCGCTCTCCGCCTGGGCGAGGGGGTCGTACCCAACGCGTCCCGAACTCGGTCCGAATTGGCCGTAACCACTGATGGACACGTAGACCGTGCTCGGCCGTCGCGCTTTGACGTCTTCGTACCCAACGCCCCAACTCGTCATCGTGCCGGGTCTGAAGTTTTCGATCACGACGTCGACTTGTTCGGCGAGTTTGAGGAAGAGTTCGCGTCCTTGGGGAGCGCGCAAGTCGAGGCTCATGTTGCGCTTGTTTCGGTTGACCGACGCGTGCATGAACGATTGTGGGGGTTCGGTGCCGGGTAGGTGTGGGGGCAGGCGACGCGCGACGTCACCTTGGGGATGCTCGACCTTGATGACGTCGGCCCCCATGTCGGCAAGAAGGCACGCACACATGGGCCCGGCCCATGTTGTCGTCGCTTCGAGGACCCGCAACCCGGAGAGCGGCCCTGGCAAATCCGTGCGCGCATCACTGAAAAACGCAGTCTTATCCACGACGAAAATGCTCCGTCTCCGGGCAGTACGAGACGCAGCGCGGCGGGTGATAGAGAGACACGCTCTATTCGCCCGCGACCGTCATCGACGCGATGCGCACCGCGGGTGCCGCGACCGAGCCCATCCAGAGTAGTTCGCTTCCGATCGCATCGATCTCTTCGAGCATCTTGCCGAAGTGACCGGCGATCGTAATTTCTTCGACCGGATAGGCGATCTCCCCGCCTTCGATCCAAAGTCCTGCTGCCCCGCGCGAGTAGTCGCCGGTCACCGGGTTGAACCCCATGCCGAGGAGCTCGGTCACGAGCAGCCCACGGTCGGTACGCGCGATGATGTCGTCAAGGCTTTCGTTGCCCGGTTCGAGCCACAAGTTTGTGGTGCCAACACCGGGCGGGCTGCCCGCGCCGCGCGAAGCATTGCCCGTAGATGGGAAGCCGAGCTTGCGGCCAGAGTAACTATCGAGCAGCCAGGTGTTGAGCTTGCCGTTTTCGACCAACACGTTGCGCCGGGTGGGCAGGCCTTCGCCGTCGAATGGTTTGCTTCCGAGGCCTCCGGGGAGGCGGCCGTCGTCGATAATCGTGACGGAAGGGGCGGCGATTACTTTGCCGAGTTTGTCGCAGAGAAACGAGGACTCTCGGTAAACCGAGTATCCACTGACGAGGGCGGCAAGTTGTCGGATTAGCCCTGCGGCCAACATGCTTTCGAAGATGACCGGAACAACAGTGGTGCTGACTTGGCGGGCATTCAAACGACGCACCGCGCGTTCGGCTGCGAGGGATCCGACCTGTTCCGGGGAATCGAGTTCTGCGAGTTTTCGCGCCGCAGTCATCCAATAGTCGCGCTGCATGTTCTCGCCTGAGCCCGCGATGGGTTCACTGAACAGAGAATGGGATGCGGATTCGTACTGGCCCACGAACCCGTTCGAGTTGCCGTAGGCGATGGTTGAGAAATCGGAGCCGACTTGGCTTCCTTCTGAATTGGTGATGCGCTCATCGTAAGCCCGGGCGGCGCGTTCGGCAGCACGCGCATCGTCGATCCTGACATCGACCTGGGTGTCGCGGTCGCTTGGCTCGACGAGATTCAGGTCGGGAAGATCGGTCGCGAATCCGTCTTCGGGAAGTCCGGCGGCGGGGTCCGCTTCGGTCGCGCGGGCCAGGGCGACCGTTTCTCGTGCCATCTGTTCGATGGCCGGAGTCGCAAGATCACTGGTTGAAGTCACCGCGGTTTTTATGCCGCCTTCGCCTTGCATCAAGACGCGGATCCCCAGAACTTGCTCTTGGGCCTGCTTGACGAATTCGACGGTCTCGTCGCGCACGCGGGCCTCGAGAGAGCGTCCGCGTACCAGCACGATGTCGGCGCTGTCGGCACCCGCTCGAAGGGTGTTGTCCAAGGCTTGTTCAACAATCGACTCGCTCGACCGCGTTGCAACTTCGTTTGAAGCGCTCATCCCTGGGTACCCCCAACCGTAATTTGATCGAGGCGAATGGTGGGCAAGCCAACTCCCACAGGCACACTCTGGCCATCCTTGCCGCAGGTACCGACGCCTTGGTCGAGTTCGAGGTCGTTCCCAATGCGGCTGACCCGCGTGAGCACGTCCGGACCATTCCCGATCAGGGTTGCACCCTTCACGGGTGCACCGACGCGCCCGTTTTCGATCTTGTATGCCTCGCTGACACTGAAGACGAACTTGCCGCTCGTGATGTCGACTTGGCCGCCACCAAACGACACTGCGTAGATGCCGTTGTCGACGGAGCTCAGCACGTCTGCGGGGTCTTCTTCCCCGGCAAGCATGAAGGTGTTGGTCATGCGCGGCATGGGGAGGTCGGCGTAGCTCTCACGGCGGCCGTTCCCGGTGGGTTGGGTGCCCATGAGGCGCGCGTTCAGGCGGTCGGTCATGTAGCCGACCAGGATGCCGTCATCGATCAGCACGTTCTTTTTCGAAGGCGTGCCTTCGTCGTCCACGTTGATGGAGCCGCGTCGGTGGGCGAGGGTGCCGTCGTCAACGACCGTGACCCCTTCGCTTGCGACGCGCTTGCCGAGCATCTCGGAAAACGCGCTCGTGCCTTTGCGGTTGAAGTCGCCCTCGAGCCCGTGGCCGATGGCTTCGTGAAGCAAGATGCCGGGCCAGCCTGGGCCGAGCACCACATTCATTGCGCCGGCCGGGCAATCTTCTGCGCCAAGGTTGAGAATCGCGACGCGTGCGGCTTCGTCGACCAGCGGCTTCCACATGTCAGGGGATGTGAGCTTCTCGAATTCGTATCGCCCCCCCATGCCCTGGTATCCCATCTCGCGGGTGCCGAGCTTTGCGTCTTCGACAAGCAGCTGGATGTTGAGTCGAACAAGAGGCTGAACGTCGCCTACCAATTGACCGTCGCTATTCGCAATCAAAATGCTGCGGTATTGCGTAATGACGCTCGCGCTGACTTGCTTGATGCGCGGGTCGATGGCGCGGGCATAAATGTCCATCTGTGAAATCAGATCAATCTTCTGCTCGACCGCGACGTCGGTGGGTGACATGGCGACGGGGTAGAGATTCGAAACGGCGGCGTTCCCCCGGCCGACCGCGACTGTGCCTTGCTTGGCGCTGCTCTGCGAAATCGATCGTGCGGTGTTGGCGGCGAGCTGCATGCTCGCTGGGTTGATCTCGTCCGAATGGGCGTAGCCCTGGCGCTCCCCGCAGACCGCGCGCACCCCGACCCCTTGTTCGAGGTGTCGGGTGCCGCTTTTGACAATGCCTTCTTCGATCGCGACCGAGTCCTGTGTCGAGTACTCGAAGTATAGGTCCGCGTAATCGACCTCTCGTTCGAGCGTCGTATCGAGGATGCCACTGAGTAGCGATTCGTCTAGTTCGTAGCGGTCTTGAAAAAATGTCAGTGCGGAGTCGTTGTCCTGCTCGGCCATGCTGGGTTCCTTGATCGTTATTGCGAAGCTAGCGCGCCTCGTCAGTCATTCGTGGGGCATTCGCGCTTGGCAGATGATGATTACGTCGCCGGCTCGGCACCGATGTGCGTTGCAATGTCCTGAAGGCTTTCGAGAACGTCGGGGTCAAGGCTCCGCATACCGACTCGCTCGGCTGCCGAGCGGTCTTTTTCGGGGTGGTCACCCACGAAGAGCGTTGCACTCGCTTCAGTGCCCAGCGCGAGCAGGGCGGCTTTGAAGATGCCGGGGTCGGGTTTCTCAAACCCGCATACAGCCGGGGTGATCACGATGTCAAGAAAATCAGCGACTTCAAGCGCTTGCAGGATAACGGGCAAGCGTTGGTCGAAGTTTGAAACGACGCCTGTCGCGATGCCGCGCCGCTTGAGTTCTCGGAGGCCATCTACCGCACCGGTTCGTAGCTTCCATGCGCCGGCTTCCTTGTACGAGTCGAAGAGGCTGTCGTAGAACGCCTTGGGGTCGGGAAACACGACAGTGCTGTCTGCCGCCAAAAATGTGCTCCGCACGACCTTCCGCCACCAGTCTTGTTCCAGTTGCGCTGCACGGGAGGCGTCGCAATCTGGAAAGACCCGGGGCGGAGCGTTGGCCACGATGCGGTTGAACGCATCATCGAGTCGCCACGCCGGGAGAGAGACACCGTGCGCCTCTGCCGCGCGTCCGTAAACCGTCCCGACGCTCTCGGCTGTGTCGAAGAGTGTTCCCGTGGCGTCGAAGAGTACCCCATCAATTCGCGGTGCACGCGGGGGAGACGTCACTTACGCATCCCTCGGTGAGGTGGATACGCGCTCGCGCCTCAAGCCTGTGTCTTTCGAGCAGAGGCGATGAAGGTCGAAGGGAGATCTCGCGCCTTGGTCGCCGGGGGATCCACTTGGATCGCAATGTCCGTCATGCCGAGCGCTTCGAGCCAGCCACGTACCTGATCGAGTTCAAAGCCCAGCGATTCAACGCCGAGTTCATTGCGCATCCAGTCAAGGTCATGACGGACAAAGTCGACCAACATGATCGAACCGCCCGGACGAACAATGCGGTGCATTTCTGCAAGCGCGGTTGCGGGCTCCGCCAAATATTGAAGCACCATATGGGCGAAGGCGGCGTCCACTTCGGCATCCTCCAAGGGGAGGTCATGGGCATCGCCCACGCGAAACTCGACGCGACTCGACGAAGCCAATTCGTCGTCCGCGAGGTTTTCGCGCGCGGCATCGAGCATGCGATTTGAACCGTCGATTCCGATCACGCTGACACCGAGTCGCGCGAGTTCGATCGCAAGAATGCCGGTGCCCGTTCCAATGTCGGCGATGCGCTGGTTGGGGTCGACGAGGCGATTGATCGCGCGCGCTCGGGCATGGTCGTCGTTGAAGACCTTGCGGATCGCGTCCCATTCCGGACCTACGATGTCAAAGAAACCACGCGACGACTGTCCGCGTGCCGCGACGACCCGGGCAAGCGCCGCGTCATCGCGTTCAGAAGTCGAATCGCCTTTGAGGTTATCGCGCACCAACTTCCAGGCGTCTTGCCACCAGGGTTCGGTGGGCGGACACATCCGGTACGAGACGAAGGTGCGGTCGCGGCGGTCGAGGACCAGGCCGGCTTCGCGCAAAATCGCGAGATGACGCGAAACACGTGACTGCGCCATCCCCAGCACTTCCATCAGCTCCTGAACGACAAGTTGTTCGTTTTCGAGAAGACGCAGGATGCGGAGCCGAGTTGGATCGGAGAGAGTCTTGAAGACTTTTTGGAGTTCGTCCGCGGTGGCCGGCATGGTCGGGAAGTCTAACCTCGATTTTGCAGACAGCCGCGTCGAATCAACGATGCGGAGTTTGTGGCTCGTTACCGAATGACTGGGGCTTCGAGCGTGCCGCCGATATGTATTTTGGCAGTGCCATCGGGGCCAACTTGCGCACCCAGCGCTTCGATTGTGGGCTGAAGGGGAGGCAGGATGTCGCTGAAAGTCAGGTCGAAATTGATGCTGCGATCGGCCGCCGCGACACCGTTGGTGATGTGACCCTTCATGTTCGCATTGAACATGGGACCGAGCAGCTCGAATGCCGCAACTTCTGCAAAGTACTCACCGCCTAGCACCACTTCACCGTGCACCGTGTCGTAAACGATCTCGGCCGGTAGGGCTTCCGTACTGAGATCCCCATCCGTCAGGTCGAATGAAAACGGACCGTCATAGTGGTCGTCTACGGTTTCGATCGAAGCTTCGGCGGACATTGTTCCGGTGAGTTTGAAGGGCAGCGCATGTTCAAAGAAGGCGATGTCGGTCAAGATGGCGTTTTGGATCGTTGCATCGATGCTCGGGTTGTCACTCGGTGAAACCTTGCCTTTGGCATTCCCGAGAGGGGATTCGATCTCGAAAAACAGGGTGGGTTCGAGCATGAACCAGCTGAGTGACCAAGCGGGACCAAAGCGCAGTGCGTCCAGGGCGTAGGTATCCCCAGTCTGGGTCGCGAGGTCGATGTCGCTGAAGCGGAACCCTGGGCCGTTGAGCCCGACCGTAAAACCGGAATCCGCCGCTTCAATTTCAACGCCGAGTGACTCACCCACAGAGGCCGCCGCCCGATTGGTGAGGTGGTGATACGGAAACCCGATCACGATGAAAAACAACGTCAGTGCAATCGCGGCGAATGGAATGCCGAGGCCTCTCAGCTTTCGTGGAAGCCGTGCAGTGAGAATCGATTTAGTGTCGGCCATAGTTGCTTGGCGGTTCCGGGCTGAGTGAATCAGCGGTTCTGGTGAGTGGCGCTTCTGATAGGTAGCAGAACGACGTCGTGTGATCCCAATAAGATAGTCGGGTGATCCTGAGCAGAGAGTCTGGTGATCCGAATGGAAATTCGGGGTGAACTTAAAGGATGTCGAAGGTTGATACGTTGAAAGTCACGTCGAGCAAGTTGCTGCGGTCCGAGCGCTTCTTGATTCGCAGGCTCTTGACGGTGAGGAGTTGGTCGGACGATTCGATTGCGGTGAGGTAACTCACGGTGTCCTTGAGCGACACGCTCTTGAGTCGAACCTCGACGCGGGTCTCTTTGTATTTTTCATCGTCTTGGGCTTTGCGTTCTTCCATGGAGTTCACTTGCACAGAAGACGCGGCCGCGAGGGACTCGAGCAAGGTCAGGAGATTGCGCTTTTCGTGATTTGCACGGATGCGTTCTTCAACTTTGCTCAAACTCGTATTCACGATGTCATACTGACGACGGAGCCGATTCATGGCGAGTAGTTCTTGTTCTGCGGCGTCGACGCGGGAGGCGACCGTAGTCGAAAGGCCGATGATGGGTTGCACGATGCCAACGAACAGAAGCGAAAGGATCGTCAGCCCGCCCGCTACACCCACGAGCATTTGCTCACGGGTTGAAATACCTGACCAAGCGTCTATCAAGCGTTGCAACAGTGCATTCACAATGACTCACCGTCGGCTGAGATATTGAGTGTCAAATCGAACGTCTTTCCTTCTCCGCGTGATTTTACCTTTGCCACTTCAGCATTGCCGAACGGCGGCGACTTGGTGAGTAAACCCTTGAGGCGATCCGCGGACTGGTACGAGTCGCCAACGACTTTGATCTTGACCACCCGTCGGTCGATGTTGAGATCTTCGAACTGCACTTGAACGTCTTTTGGGATGCGCTGGGAAAGTTCGGTCAAAAGATCGACCGCAGAGAGATCGGTTCCGTAGATGCCGAGAAAATCGGCGCGGTCCTGGGCGTTGCGCAGGGCGGTGCCTAACGCGGGAACAGGGCTTTCCGGGTTTTCGCCTGGGATGACTTCGGAGTAGAGCGCGCGAGTTCTGTCTTCGAGGGTGCTTGCGCGGCTTGATTCAAGGGCGAGGGAGACGCCGAACGAAAGCAGTGCGAAACCGGCGGCGACCGCTGCAAGAATTAGTGTTGGGCGTATGTCCTCGGAAATTATCTGAAGGAAGTTCGTGCGGTAGGCAAGCTCGTTCTGCCGAAAGTCGATACTGGTGATCGGGCGTGCCGAGCCACGTACCGCGAGCGCGATGGCATGTGCGTAGATTGCGACATCGATCTCTTCAAAATCTTCGTTCACATCGTCATCACTCTGGTTCTCGTCGACACCTGTGATGAGCGCCTTAAAATCGCCGTCGATCGGATCGCCGAGTGGATGGACCCCGATGCCGGTCTGTTCGGAGATCGCTTCGGTGATGCCTCTGAGTTTCGACGTCCCACCCATGACCGTGAGCTCGCTCACTTCGGAGGATTCAACTTCTCCGTCTTCATTAGGCGTGGAAATCGACGCGATGTCACTCTGGCTCGATTCGAGCATGCGGACAATTTCGCGACAAATTCGTGCGATCACGGCCTTTGCCTTGGGGAGCGTTTCTCCGTTTGCATCTACAGCACCGTCGGTGCACTTGATGCGCTCGGCTTCGTCGAGCGAACAACCGTGGGCCTCGGCGATGGCCTTGGTGATCGCCAGGCCGGCCACAGGAACAGTGCGCGCTGTAATGGCATGGCCATCGACCACGAGGCATAGCGTTGTGTTCTTGTGGCCCAGGTCGACGAGCAGGCGGTTCCCAGACAGCTCGAACACGCTGGTGAGATTGCCGAGGACCATGCCCTCGGCTTCCAGAATACGCGGGTCTATGCCCGCGGCCTGAAAAGTTGACAGAGCGTGCTCTACTTCAGTCTTGCGCGTAAGCGCAGCCAAGACTTCGCAGTGTCCCGCAGCATAGGTGTTCCGCTGCATCATGGTCCAGTCGATCACGACATCGTCGAGTTCGAAGGGCACTTCTCCCTCGACTGCGAACGGGACCGCTGCGGTGAGCTTCTTTTTGTCTTTGAATGGAAACTCGAGCCGGCGCAGGGAAACCCGATCGCCGCAGATCGAGGAAATGACCTGGTCAGTCTGCAACTTTTCGGTGTTGACGAATCGCTGGAGTGCTTCGCCCAAGTCTTCGGGCGGCTCGTCTGTGTTTGTACCATCGCCGGCGTTGTCGCCAATGCCGCTGTTCGCATGCGCGCGTGCTCGACCCGATTGAGGGCCGCGCATGTTCAGCAATACTTCGAACGCTTTGATGGTGTGGGAGCCGGTGTCGAGGCCCAATATGCTTTTCATGAACGGCATCCCGTGAAACGCTTCGTCATTGCATCCGCCAGTATAGTAGAAAGGGAGCGGATTTCCCCGTTTGGGTCATATTGAGCACCGCTTCGACCGTGCGTTCGATGTCCCCAAAGATCACTTGGGAGATCACAGTATAGACCCAAGACTTCGCGGGTAACTTCACGGGGGGATAGATCTCTCCGGACAAGTTGGCCTCGGCGAGGGTCAGACAGCGATCGGGATCTGTTGCGATGCTGTCGCAGAAGTACGCACCTCTTTTACGTGCATCGAGAATTTCGAGAATTTGGTCTTCCTGTAGTTGACGGCGATCCCCACCGTCTCCTTGATAGATACTTCCAAGGACATGCCCCGGCGCAGTGTTGATATTGACTCCCTCGGCTGAGAAGAGGGGATACACCGTCAAATAGGGCGCCAATGTTCTCACCAGGTTGTGATCGAACCCTTCGACGAGTCCGAGCTCTTGAACACTCAGAAGAGGCCTGTTGGCCGGCAGGTAAGGGGGATCTTGGGCGAGGTAGTAGTCGTCTTCATCACCGCCGTCGACCCGGACCCGATCGTGGTCGAGGTAATCGAGGAGGCTTTTCGCAAGCTCTCGGGGCGCGTAATCCTTTTCGTCGGCAGAGCCGTCCATATTCTCGATCACGCGATCAAAAAAGTCAGTCAGGAATTCTTCGGCGTCCGGGATCGGCAGTCCTTCGTCTTCGTCGGGTATTCTTGGACCTTTCTTGTTGAGCTGGTTCTTCTGCTGTTGTTGCTGCGGCTTCTTGTCATTTTGTTCAGTCTCGTCGAGAGTCGTGAGTATGAGTTCCGCAATTTCGGACCCGAGCTGATCTAGGGCTTCGGCCTTTTCGAGATCGAGGATCCCGTGGGCCTGTTCCGCGGTCGAATATTTCACAAGAGAATTGATGTTGAGGCGAGAACTGTTGTCGAAGATGCTCACGTGGAGGAACGCGCCCTCCGGCGTTTCAATGTCGTAGTCCGCGATGCGGTTAATGAGGTCGTGCTCGGTATTGCCGAATGTCTCGGTTTCGTCGCCGCGTTGATGCGCGACATCGATCTTGCGCCGCAGTTGCTCGTGTAGGACTGCGCGGGCAATGTGGACCCCGGATTTCGCAAGCGCTTCTGCAACCGCAACGTTGTCACGGTTGCGAACGATCACGCTGTCGATGACCGCGCGGCTCACAAACGTGGTGACGGCCGCGGTTAGGGCCAGCGCCAAAATGAGCACCATGGGCAGGACGACTCCGCGCTCTTGTCTATTCGGGTTTGCCCCGTTCATTACGATTCGTCCCCGTCATCTTCGTCGTCGTCCTCGTCCTCGTCCTCCTCGTCGTCCTCCTCGTCCTCCTCGTCCTCCTCGTCGTCATCCTCGTCGTCGTCGTCGTCATCGTTGTCGTCGTCGTCATCGTCATCGTCCTCCTCCTCGTCGTCATCCTCGTCAGGGTCCTCCTCGTCGTCGATTGGGGTTTTCTCCACGTTGTCGATTTCTTCGAGGAAGCTCCAGTCGAGGGGCCGAAGCGGCAACATCACGGTTTTCGCGAAGGTCTTACGGTCTCCGTCTTCTTCTTCGTCTTCTTCGTCGCGCTCGATCGGGATTTCGAAGTCTTCATCGAGTTCTGCCGCGATGATTTCGTCGGTGGTCAGCATGCTGATTTCGAGTTTTACACCGAGGGGCAGGGCGAGGCTCCCGCGCTTACGAATCGAACTCCACTTGGAATCTATGCCCCCACTCTGATTGATGACGCGAATTTTGAAAGATGCGATGTCTTCGCCGATCACGTCGGTGTTCGGGGCATCCGCTTGCGGAAAGCTCGGGTCGTAAGCAAGTGGCATGTGGGTGCTTCGGTATCTCATGAGTTGATAACCAGGACGATCTTCTTGGGGCTCGACGTAGTAGGCCACGACCGCGAGATCGGAGGAGTGCCCGTCGATGTCTTGGGGGACGTAGTTGCGGGTGACGAACTTGATTGCGTTTGAGCTGTCGCTCGCGAGGCCCTCGTCGAGAAAATCCTGGATGGTCAAAAATATCCAAGGCGTGCTCTCAGGCGTACCGTTTGTGATTCTCGGAGAGATGAAGTACGTGCCAGCGATGTCGCGGCTCATCCGGTCGAGCAGGGCGACGGCTTGGCGTTGAGACCGCAGGCGCTCGCGCGCGTTCTGCGTCGCTGAGCCCAAATTGATTTGAAAAGCGACGGCGATCGAAATGACGATCGACGTGAGTAACACCGCGCCCATCACTTCGATCATGCTGAAACCCATGCGACGCGTGTGCGCGGCCGCTTTGGGTGCGTTCTGCGGGTGCTGGGGGTGCCGGGTGCTCGGGGTGTAGGGCGCGACGGCGGTCATTGGGCACCCCGGAGCAGCTGAGCCTGAATGTCTTGCGGGATGTCGCCGTTTGTCAAAGCGTCCGACCCCACGCCCTCGTCCGGAGGCGCTTGGCCAGCTTCCAGCTCGTTTTGGATCCATCCCTGTTGGTCATAGAAGAAGGCTGTGCGCGTCACGGACAATTGATCGCCGCGCTCAGGCCATTGAACGGTGATATGAACCTCGCGCAAATATCCAAGCAGCAGATTCGACTCGCGAAAAGGAGCGAACGCGCCCTTCGATTCCTTGCCCAGGAACTCGAGCAAGCCAGTTCCATCCCCTTGGCGTTCTTTGCCCTGGTGGATCTCAGAGAGGTCGATGATTTCGAGGGTCACCTCGAAGTAACTGTCTTGCCAGGTGACGAGTTTCGGTTCGATGAGCTGTCCCGTTTCGATGCTGATCTCAACGTCGATCAGGGTTTGATCCGCGATGAGCGAAGCTTCGATGCGATGTTGGCTTTGGCCAATGCCCTGCATGGCCTGGATCGCTGCGGTCGCGAGCACCATGTACGAGATGCCGAGAATCGCGACAGCACCCAGCACTTCGAGCAAGGTAAAACCGTCATGCCGGTTCGTCCGCAGTCGTCTACTCATGAGCTGACTCGTGGCGAATGCGGACGGAGTCCAGGATCGGCAAGATGTCGAGAGTGGTCGCAAAACCATCCGGATCGGTGATCACGATCTGAGACCTGTCGGTCGTGCCGTCGTGTTCAAAGACGACCGCCACATCGCCCGCGTCGAGCCATCCGTCGGACGTATCCACGCCATCAAAATAAAACGGCTCGGCGAGATAGCTCCGGTTACCGAATTGACCGGGGATCGGCTCGTAAGCCAGTCCCGTAACGGGAGGCTTGAACACGTCGCTGTCTTGTCGCTGCCAGATAGATCGCTGCTGAGCGGCAAAGCTGTCGTAGTCGTCGTCATCGCCCGATTCGCGAACGTACCACTCGACTCGGTAGGAGCCGTCGTCCACGTTGAGTAGGACGCGGTGGATCTTGCCTGTCATGACCGCGTTTTGTCGGGCGAGTTCTAGATGCGAAGCGACGTTGAGGGCTTGATCGTGTCGGCCCGAGCTTCCCGAAAGTCGAAGATTGGGAAAGACCATCGCCGAAATGAACCCGATGATCAGCACCACGGCGAGGATTTCGATCAAAGTGAAGCCGGCGCGTGAAGTCTGCGCATTGGAATGCGTCGTGGGATGCGCAGTGGGATGCGCACTCAAATGCGCACTTAAACGCGGGCTTAGATGCGCGCTTAGATGCGCGCTTAGATGCGCGCTTAGATGCGCGCTTAGATGATAGACGGCCGCAGGGCGGTTCGATGTGCGGCACTTCCCCATTTCGCTAAGACCCGGTGCCGGTCCTGTCGTCCCAATTTTTGATGTCATCTTCGTTGCCTGCCACGCCGTCCGGTCCCGCCGAAGAAATGTCGACGCTGTGTTGGTTCTTCGTGCCCGGGTTCACGTAGACATACTGGTTCTCCCACGGGTCTTTCAGAACGTCGAATTGTTTGAGGTAGCCGCCCTTCGGAAAGTTCTTCGCGTCGGTTGGTTTGTTGATCAGGCCTTCGAGGCTCGGTGGGTACTTGAAGTTGTCCATGCGGTAGAACTCAAGGGCGCTTTCGATCTGCTTCATCTTTGCCCCGGCTGCAGAGACACGTGCTTTGTCGACCTGCGCAAATACCTGAACGCCGACAAGACCCATCAAGAGCCCCATGATCAGAACCACGGCCATGATCTCGATCAGCGTGAAGCCGTTCTTCCGATGGCGGCGCTTCGTGGGCGTCTGCTCGGGGACGAAAAGTGGTTGGGCTAGGACGGGGTTCGACATGGGATGTTCCTTTTGTTTTCTTGTTCTTCGCCTGATCTTTGTCTGATCTTGATAGCGGTCGCCTTCGCGACCGCTACAAAATGTGGTCGCAGAGACGGTGCCGCGCGTGGGCCTAGTTCATCGAATTTGTGATTTCGAGCAGCGGCATGAGGGTCGCCAGGATGATGACCAGCACAATTCCAACCATGAGTAGAATCAGAAACGGCTCTAGGAGTGACGTCAGCTTTGATATTGAGTTTTCAACTTGCTCGTCATAGTTGTTCGCGACCCGGGTAAGCATCGTGTCGACCTCGCCGCCGCGTTCGCCAACTTCGATCATGGTGATGACCATCGGGGGGAACTGCCCGCTCGATCGAAGCGGGGCGGCCAGCGTCGTGCCTTCGATCACGCTGGTGCGCGCTCCACGGATCGCGTCTCCAATGACCACATTGCGCGCGACGTGTTGCGAAATTTCGAGCGATTGGACGATGCCGACGCCGCTCGACAACAGGGTAGACAGCGTGCGACTGAATCGTGCGATCGCGACGAGGCGCACGATGCGACCAATCACCGGGATTCGCAGGGAGACCCGATCGTAAATCGCGCGACCCCGTTCCGTTGCGATCACGGATCGAAATAGCAGCAGGAAGGCGCCAAACATGATGATAATCGCCCACCACCAGTTCCGCGTGAAGTCCGAAATCGCGATGATCCAAACCGTGTAGAAGGGGAGCTCTTGATCGAGGGACAAGAGCAGGCCGGTGATCTGCGGAAGGACGACCGTGACCAGCGCCATCACCACGCCGCCAGCAAACAACAACATGACCGCCGGGTAAATCAAGATCGAGGAAACTTTGTTCGCGAGGGTGACCTGACTTTCGAGGTAGTCGGCCACGCGCTCAAGAACGACAGCCAGGGCACCACCGGCTTCGCCGGCACGCACCATGCTGACGTACAACGTGTCGAACTGGCCGGTCGACTGCAGCGCATCGCCAAGTGACGCGCCTTCGTTCACGCGGTTGCGCACCTTGCCGAGCAGCGAACGCATGCCGGCGTGTTCACACTGTTCGACCAGTGCCGTTAATGCTTCGACGAGAGGGATGCCTGCCGAAACCAATGTCGAAAGTTGTCGCGTGGCAAGCGCGCGTTCGAGCGCCGGGATGCGACGTAGAAAACTGAGATCGATCTCTAACCCGGCCCCCGCTTTGCGTGGACCGATGTCGTCGATGTCCTTGGTTTGGACGATCTCGGTGAGGAAGATCCCTTCGCCGCGAAGCCGCACGCGAGCGACACTCAAGCTTTCCGCATTGAAAGAGCCCTTGGTGGCTCGTCCCGCGTTGTTCATTCCTTTGTATTCGAAAATCGGCACGCTGGCGGTTCTTCCCGTAGGTTTCGATGGTGATCTTGGTTGCGCCGTTGTCCTAGTATTCGGATTGGTGCGCGGCGGAGTCGTTGCTTTCCGGACCGCGCTTAGATCTGGCCGGCGGATTCCTCTTCTTCGGTGGCACGCAACACTTCGGCAATCGACGAGATCCCGCTCAGCACCTTGCGGGCACCGTCCTGTCGCAGGGTTCCCATGCCTTTGGACACCGCCGCCTTCTTAATCGTTTTCGAGTCGATGCTTCCCGACACCATGGAACGTATTTGTTCGTCGACGAGCATCATTTCAAAGATGCCGACGCGACCGTGGTAACCGGTCTGTTTGCATGCATGACAACCCACGGCGCGATAAATGGTGATCGGCTCTTCGGTGGGTTCAAGCCCGATCTCGCGAAGCTCGTGTTCTGGTGCAGAATACGCCTCGCGGCACTCGAGGCAAAGCAAGCGAACCAAGCGCTGTGCAAGCACGGCGACGAGAGAGGAACCCACTAGAAAGGGTTCGATGCCCATGTCGACAAGACGTGTAATCGCACTCGGGGCGTCGTTGGTGTGGAGTGTCGAAAGCACCAGGTGACCGGTGAGAGAAGCTTGGATCGCAATTTCCGCAGTCTCTTTGTCGCGGATCTCGCCAACGAGCACGACGTTCGGATCCTGACGCAGAATCGATCGCAAGCCCGCTGCGAACGTCAGGTCGATCTTGGCGTTGACTTCGATCTGACCCACACCCGGCTGTTGAATTTCAACCGGATCCTCGATCGTCATGATGTTTTTGGCGGTGTCATTGATGCTTGCAAGCGCCGCGTGCAGGGTGGTCGTCTTGCCACTACCCGTAGGTCCCGTGACGAGGAAAATGCCATTGGGACGCCTCATGATGCGCGCAAGAACGCCGAGCTGTGTCGTTGAAAAGCCCACTTTTTCGAGATCGACGAGCTCTTGAGAGTCGGGGAGCAAACGCAGCACGAGTCGCTCGCCGTATTGAATTGGAAGGGTCGACAGACGCACGTCGTAGTCGCGGCCGGCGATCTTGAGCCGAATGCGACCGTCCTGAGGGAGGCGTTTTTCGGCGATGTCGAGCTTGCCCATGATCTTGATACGCGACGCGATGCTGGCCTGGAGCGAGCGCGGCAGGGGCTTCATCGGCTCGTACAGAACGTCATCGATGCGGAAGCGTACGCGGATCTCCCGTTCGAAGGGCTCGATGTGGATATCGCTTGCACGCTCCTTGACGGCGTGCTGCAGCATCGAGTTCACCAGCCGAATGATGGGGGCGTCGTCGGTGGCTTCGAGCAAGTCCTGCGGTTCGCCACTGATTTCAAGTGCCAGTTCGTCGAGGTCGTCGGTGGCTTCTTCAGCGAGCTGATCCGTCGTGGATGTGCCGCGATCAAATACGCCGTTGATGGCGGTGAGAATGACGCGATCGCTGGCAAGCTCGAGCATAATTTCTGCGCCGTCGAACAAGATGCGCAGGTCGTCGAGGGGAGCCATTGCCAACGGGTCCGACGCCACGACGACAACGGTGCCGAGGTCAGGGTCCCCGCCGATGGGGAGCATTCGGTGCTGCTTCGCGTAACTGATCGGGATCTTCAGCGCGTACTCGTCGTCGATCTCTTCAATCGTGAGCGTGCTGCGAAGAGGGAGGTCGAGTTGTCGCGCGAGTGCGCCCAGCACTTCATCTACATTGAGCATGCCTTGGTCGACGAGGATGTCGGCAAGTCGCTCTCGGCTCTCGGCTTGACGCTTGCGCGCGCGCTCAAGCTGTCCGGGCTCAAGCCGCGTGGTGCGCAACAAGATCTCGCCAAGTTCTAGGGATTCGCTCATAAGGGACTTCTTCGCTTACGGTAACGAGTTTTCGAACGACTCGGGTTCGACGAACTCTTCCGGTTCCAGTTCTACAATGTACGGGTCGAGTTTCATGCTTCGCTTGAAGACCACTTGCGCGCTCTCGGCTTGGCCAAGTGAGTCGAACGGACCGACATGGATCTCGCTCACGATTCCGTTTTCACCCAGGCTCGAAACCAAGCTCGCGTCGTAGCCAAGGTCGTTGATTTCGGTCACGGTTTGCGCGGCTCGGTCATCGTTGGCGAGTGCGGCG
>DUBZ01000075.1 GCA_012960035.1 Myxococcales bacterium
CCGAACTGCTTGGTTCTTAAGTGCGCGGTTCGTGTATTCCGCGACCACGTTGAGGTTGTGGTGCTGCATTCCCTCGACCCAACGTTCGCCGCGGGGGAGATCGGGCTGGACTAGAAGAAGTGAAATGGGATCTTCGAAGTCAACGTCGGGTCGAAACATGGATGCGACCGACATCGCAAAGAACATTGTGACCAGCCAAGCCGTAAACAGGGCGATGGATGCCCGTGCGCTTTGGGCTGAACCCTGGAGCCACTGAGAGATGGCGCAATTGATCGCGGCGATCCATCCCGAAAGGATGGGGACGCCTCCCACCACCGCAAGTTGAGCGACACCGAGTGCGTTGATCTGTGAATGCCCAAGCAGCGCAACGGGAATTCCCCCACTCAGGGAGCCGAAGACCCATTCACCAAATGAGAACGCGAGACTTGGAAGAATGATTCGTGCGAGAGGGGAAGTCGTGCGGCTCGCATGGATGACAACTCCGGTGAATACGAACAACGGTACCTTTACCCACGCTGCGGCCATCGCAAGCCCGATGAATGCCGCTAGCGCAGGCGCCCCCAAGTTTTGAAGTGTTGCGGGAATCCACGCTGCCCAAATACAACCATATGAGATGCCTACCGCGGCACTCAGTACGAGGGTTCGTGCAAGGCTGGTTTCGCGTACAGCCCAGAGCCAGGGGACGAGTGCGCATAAGGCCACGTACGAGCCGTAGGGTCCGAGTTGCGACCCAGCAAGCAAGGGTGCTGACAGCAATGCAGTCACGTTTGTTGCATTGCGCATCGGTGTGATTTCCCTCGGAAAACAAAATGACGATCGCTTTCGTCTTGCTTAATTGCATTGCGATGATTGCGGACTTGTGGGTGGGTGGGCAATGACCATCTCTTGGATTCGGTGTACTCGCGGTGTTTAGTTCACATACCCGTCGTGCTTTGATCACGGTTGTTCACAGCCAAGTTGATTGAACTGAAAATTATGATTCAAGTGTGAGTTATTTGTCGATTTGCGGTTGACACAGTTCAGGGACACACCATATTGGTTCTTGTTCGAAGCGTTGAGTGGGCGGAGTTGGTTTGTTCGATTCGGACTCTGCGCGAACGCGCTGATCGCTGCGAAATTTCGACTTCGTGATGGTGGGCTCGTGATGAACGTGGCGTCTTCTTAGTTCGTGCTGCCGGCTTCGACGAACGCGAGTCCGAGTCGGTCGTTTGGTGTGTCGAGATCTACCCGGATGTCTGCGTGTTCGTAGCCGGGCCGTTGAATTTGCGTGTACCCCCAGTTTGTCCCGTTGTGAGGTTTCCAATGACTCTCAACACAAATCCGATTTCCAGAAGTGTGAGTGCAGTCGTCGTTACGCTCACTTTGATATTTGCAAACATCGCTGCGGCTCAGTTCAAGCACGAAATGAGAACACCCCCCATGGACGCAAACGTCCTGCCGGGTGGCCATCATCAAGAGCCGGGACCGAACGAAGCGGTTGGAAGCTCCGGTGGTGCGCGGCTCTCGATTCCGATTCAAGTTCCGCCTGGCCCGGGCGGATATGTACCGTCGCTAGCGTTGGCGTATTCGAGTCACAGTGGCGATAGCCAGTACGGCGTGGGTTGGTCTCTGAACGTCGGTGAAATTCGGTGTACCGCCCGCTTTGGTGTCCCGGACTATTCAGCGTGTCCGCGCTACGAGATTGATGGTCAGGTGATGACCGAAGACCCGCTGAACGCGGGTCGCTTTCATGACTTCGTCGAAAAGTTTCGCAGGATCGAATACGACGCTGCCAACGACCTGTGGACTGTGACGACACTGGATGGTGAGGAGCGTCGATACGGTTCAAGCGACAACAGCCGCATTTATGTCGACGGGGACATTACGAAGCCGGTAGCTCATTGGCTGCTCGATCAAACCACGCAACCGACATCTGGTGGCGGCAACGTCATCTCGTACTTCTATGACCGCGATCCCGATGACCTTGCTGACAGCGACCCAGACGTTGGAATCGCCTACCTGAGCGAGGTCTCCTATTCCGCCGGGTTGAAGCGAGTTCGGTTCGTGTATGAACCCAGGCCGGATGTCTTGTTCGATTTTCCTGGGGGCATCGAACGGAGGCTGACCCATCGATTGATCGAAGTGGAGACGGAAGTATCCGTCGCCGGAAGTTATGAGATCTTTCAGCGCCGAGTTTTTCGATACTCGGAGCCCGGCGAATACACGACGGACCGCAGCCGGCTTACCTGGACACAGCTTTTTGGAACGGATTGTCCTTTGACCCAAACGGATCCGGCTGAAGTCGATCCAACCTTCGCAGGTACGTGCACGTCGCTCCCCAAGACCGAATACGTCTACACAGATCCAAGTGACGTGTTGACTTCAACGACTGCGAGCAGCTCCCAATGGGATCACAACACTTCAGCGTCGGGCTATTTGCCGCCGAACCTCGCTACGGAGACTTCGGCCGACTGGGAGTTCGGAAGCCCAGTGTTGTTCGGCGATTCGATTCGCTTTGGAGATGTAAACGGCGACGGCCTTACAGACTACATCGATGCTGGCGGATGGGGGCCCGGTTACCCGGGCGACAATTCGGACGCTTATGCTTCGGTTTATCTAAACAACGGGACAAATTGGGTATGGGATCAGGCGCTCAGTCAAAAGTTAGATGACCTCACGTTTCAAACCCCGGTGATGAGTGTTTGGGCAGTCAACCGCGCGGTCTGCAGTGTGACGATCACACACGAGCCAGAACCCGTTGGATTTGGCCACAGGAGTGATGGGTGGGCCGGGGGGCCCGGGAACAATATGGTCGGTCGCCCCTATATCTGGCATTCGGATTACAAGGTACGTCTCAAGGGTTCATTTGAGCTTCTGGACATCAACGCGGATGGATTGGCGGACTTGGTGATGTCCATCAAACTTAGCGGGATTCACAGGACTCACGACTGTGACGGGACTGAACTTCCGAGCCCCGAGTGGGTTGAAGGCGAGACGGTCCGGGTAGTGCTTAGAAACACGGGCGATGGGTGGGTTGACGACTCTGACCCGACGACGAATGCGGACTCAGAACTCGAGGCGAATCTGCCGCCTTTCGGAATCGTTGCCGTCGAGGGTTTCGACTATCTGCGAGATACGAGCCCGATGTTGTCCTACGCGCCGACGACATGTCGACATTTCGGATTGATGCCGGGGGGGAACGATTTGGAGCAGTATCCAACGGATTACCTGTGTATTAATTCGGTGTTTCTCGATGCGCAATTTCCTGATTTGAATGGGGACAGCAAACCAGACGTGGTGGTGCTGACACCAGACGATCCCAATAATCCGATGGTTCACAGCAGCTCTGGCTGGGGCCCGCCAGCAGGTACGACTCCGCTGTCTAGCCGCGCATGGATTCAAGGTGACGGGGGTTGGGAGGCGGCACCCGAATTCGATTTGCCGCTACCCCACGCCTACATAAATCATGGCTGGTCGTATGGCCTTCTCTACCCGAACAAGGTCACCGCGTACCCGATGTCGACTGGGAGTGCGCCGCCGGCTCGACTCGTTGATCTGAACAGAGACGGATACACGGACTTGATTTCCCCTCACGTAGTACTGCTCAATCAGGGTAGAAGCGGTACGACAAATTCCGCGTGGTGCGCAAGCCATGCCTCCACCAGTATTTCGCACCCGACAATCAATGTTCGAATCTGTCCGGAGGCAATGAGATTCCGATTGCCGACTGCGCCTGACGAGGACGGCTCGGCGGGCGCTGGCCAAGGCTTTTCTCGGTATTCCGCAATAGACGCCGGGCAGACATACGCGGAAGAATCGTCCGGCTCGTGGATGGTCGATGTTAACGGCGACGGATGGTTGGATATTGTCGTCGCGACCAGTGCAGGTGAAGGGTTTTACGATTTCTATCCGCAGCTCTCTTACCCAACGATTATGGAGACGTGGTTGTTCTCTCCTGCAGAGCCGAACAACCCCTGGAAACGTCACGATGACGCACGGTTTGATCCCCCAGTAAACACGACGATGATCTACGCAGACCATGGGCCCTGTGCATGTCAGTTTCACCCGCCAGGGGTTCAGATTATTGATGTGAACGGCGACGGCGCCGCGGATTTTGTGCAGGGGAAAGATTGGACCCCATGGAACTTCGGAAACCTTCACAACTATATTAACCCCTCACCGTGGAATCGCGCGAGTTGGATTTCTAAGACGAGCCATCCCGATCTGATTCGTGAAGTCCGCAATGGGCTTGGGGGTGTCGTGCAGTATGAGTACGAGAGTGGCGCAAGTCTTCGGAACGAAGAACTCGAGTCGATGGCGATTGCCGATGCGGTGAGTCACCAAGAATCGGCTGACCCCGCGAATGGCGGGGCGACACTGAGGTGGACATCCAAACCGCTGGTGTCAAAGCTGACGATTTCCGGTCCGAATCAGGTCCCCATCGATCACGAATTCGAATATGGCTACCCGTTGTGGTGCCCGCACCATCAATCCAGCTTGGGCTTCCGTGTCATTCGTCGAACGCAAGAAGACGACTCAACGGTCGACCAGTTTTTTCGTCAACGGCACGGTATCGCAGGCGCGAGTTCGTCTGAAATTATTGCAGACGGCGGCGGAACTGTGGTTTCGCATGAGCAGACCGTTTGGGAGCTGGTGAATCAGGTGGGTAGTTTGCCAGTGCCGGGTTCGATTTCGCACGACCAAGTCCATCTTGGCCGAACGAAGCAGAGTTGTAAATCGAACAATTTTGTGGCCGGGGCTACACCGAATGGTTGCAATGACGGTTGGGAGTTTCGGTCTTTCTTTCAATACGATGACGCTTACGGATTTAATTTTGTCGACTATTCGTCGCAGAGTTCTTCGACGCGATTTTTAGGAACGCACCTAACCCCGCTACCTCCAACGGCAAGTCACCAACAGTCATGGATCATGGGACTCGTCCAGGAGTCCTGGCAAGTTGATGCAACAAAACAAACATCAAAAACTTTATCTCGAGTTAGATTCACGTTTGATGATGAGGGTCGCGTCAGAACTGAGAAGCACATAGACCATGCGAGGTCGACGCATTGGGGCGACGATGGCTCCGTTACCCAGTACGACTATGATGGATTCGGAAATCTTCGCTCATCGACAGAAGCATTAGGTGTTGCTGGTAAGGAACGTACTGTGTCGTTTTGCTTTGACGGCGACACCGATGATTGGTGTCCAGAGTTGACATCACCGGTTCAGAACTCGCACAGCGTTCTCGTCGCAAGCAAAGACGCACTAGGCAACGTAACGAGTTCGATTCCCGATCCGATCACGGGGAAAGTGCTCGAATCAACCTCTGACTATTCCGATCAGCCGGATGCTCGGATTGAGTACGACGCATTCGCCCGTGCGATCGCGAGTTTTGTCACTCCAAACGGCGGAGTGGAAATACTGCAAGCGGAGAGTTTCTACGACTTTCAGTCGCTTCCCCCGACCGTTGCGCAAAAGATCTACACCGACGAAGTGGGGTCCGAATTCGTCCGATTTGGGACGGTGCTAGACGGATTTGGTCGGACGTGGAAGAGCATTGCCGAGACCCCGACGGGATTTGTGGGGACGGCGTCATTCAAGGAGCTATCCCCAGCGGGGCGAGTTCGGACCCGGGAGACATTGCCTTTCGACTGCGATGGTGATCCTTGGTGTACGGCTCTTGTCGGAGATATAGAGCCCTTCGCCGTGCGCATTGAGTCGGATGCGCTTGGGCGGCCGATTCGAGTGGATGATCCCGATGGCCAGTCCCTGATGCGATACTTGCCCGTGACCCGTACCCAGCCGACGGGCAACGGACCTGGGGATGAGTTTCTCGCCGTGATGACTCGGAACGGGAAGGGCGACATCATCGAGCGAGTACTCGATGGCGACAAGGTGGTGTGGGTCGACGAGTGTTCGAACGTTGCAGCCGTGGTAAGTCCAGTACTCGACGACATCGGAAGCGAGCCATGCTCGACGCCAGACTCGTCATTCTACACCTATGAAGCAGATGGCAAGGTCTCGACCATCTTCGACGCGATCGCGACCAACGCAAACGACAACTTTGACGATGTGAACCGCTTTCTGCGATACAAGTACGACACGCTTGGAAGGGTAATCAGTATCGAAGATCCGAACTACGACGGTGCGCTGAGCACAAAGATCACTTTTGACGAAATCGGAAATCTTCACACCACGACCAACGCTCGCGGGCAAACTCGTACAAGTGAATACGATGCACTTGGGCGACTCGAGAGTATTTCAAGTGACGTTGCCGGCGAGGAAACATTCAACGTTAGCTACAGAAACGATGACGAAAGCGGTGTGATCGAATTGCAGGCCGGACGGGAATGGTCAGACTACTACTCGCGTAAGTACGTGTACGACGACCTTGGAAGACTTCGACGGAACGAGTTGAAAGTGGACGTGGGTGGCGCCTGGACCGCGTTCTTGACCGACTACGAATTTGACCAAGCGGGACGTCCGCTGCAAATCACGTATCCCGATAAATCGACTCAGATCGCCTACGAGTACGACAAGGGTTATTTGGAGCGAGTCTGCGACTTGGGCGCGGCGTCGGATTGCACGGAAGCCGATGGTGCGACCAACTACGTCGATGGTGTCGTCTACGATGAACTGGGGCGGAGGGAAGAAGTCAGCTGGACCGGTGGAGCTCGATCGTTCGCATACAACGGTACAACCCACCGCTTGTCCGAAGATCACTTTGAGGGGAACGGACCGAGTGCTTACTTGTTCGAGCGCAACGTCGCCGAATACGATGCGGTCGGGAACATCAAGGTCGTCACCGGCCTTTCTTCAATGCCTGACGTGGCAGTTGGCGAGTCGTATGACTACGACAATCGCAATCGGCTGATCAAGTGGACCAAGGACGAGGTGTCGGGTGCGACAGTGCAAGACTACGGATACGACGACCTAGGCAACTTGGTTGACCACGCCGGTGATACGCAGTCCTTCACCCAGGCAGAATTTCCGCACGCAATCGCGAGCCGGAATGCGGAAGCCACGTCCTATGCCTATGACCCGGATGGGAATGTCCAGTCGATCCTAGACCCAGGGACGAATCAGTATTTTAATTTCAATTCTGCAAATCAATTGGTTTGTATTGGCTCTAGCGAATCCAGCCCCGGCGTAAGTTCCTGTGACCAGAACGTTTTCCGTTATGACATTCGGGGCAAGAGGCTCATTGATCACCGCCCATTGGGTAGCCTGAACTACCAGATCTTCGTAGACGACTCGTATTCATATGTTCGCTATCCAGCTGCCATTTTGGCATCTGTCGAAATCTTCGCATTCGGCGAACGAATCGCAAACAAGGAGATCCCGTCCGCCTCGCTGCGCTCGGCTTCCTTGTGGCCGATTGGGATTGGCCCTGGATTCCTGACCGGTGCGTCGGCGGTATTGGGGTTCTGGTTGCTGTCGTGGGCCTGGGATCGAAGGATGCTCATTCTGGTCGTGCGCCAGCCTGTGCGTGGAACAGTCGCAGTTACGGTAACCCTGTCTCTCTTCTTTTACGTGCCAGTTGCGTGGGCCGGTGGTGGGGGAGGAGCAGTCCCGATTCATCGATGGGAACTTTCGAACGCCGTGGGAACCGGGATGGTGTTACTTGACCAAGCCGGTGAAAGAATTCGAACCACCTTTCGCACACCATTCGGACGTGAACACCAGGTCGCAGGCTCGATGTTTGGTCTCCGCAACTATTATGGAGGACACCGTGTTCACGACTCGTCGGGTCTTGTCTACATGAACGCGCGGTGGCAGGACCCGGGATCGGGTACGTTCATGAGTGTCGATCCAGTCGTGTCGAATCGTGCCGACCCCCAATCGTATAACGCCTATGCGTACGTCCGAAACAATCCCGTGAACTTCGATGATCCGACGGGGATGTGTATCTGCACTGGGATGTGGAGCACTGAAGGGGGCGGGGATAACAGCGGCACGGGGTCAAGCAGCTCATCGGCCACGTACGGCGTCGAGTCTGGTACGGTCAAAGTTTCTCAGACCCATGGGAAGACGTCGGTGAATGCGAGTAGTCCCGAAGCTCTAGAAGAATTCAAGTTGGAACTCTCGGCCACAGCGAAATCTCTTGGGCGGGGAGATCTGTTCACAAAAGCGGAAGCATCGTTAGGCGGCGGAAGTGGGGCTCAGGTTGAAGCGGGTTCCCGAGGGTCCCAGGGTGGGGCTGCTGCAGCGACTGCGGCTGCAAGCGGCATTCTAGATCTGCAGGCGCTCCATCAGCTTGCGAAAGATGCGAACGCAAGCGTATCGGGAATTCTTGGCGGCGGTTTCGGTCTTGCCGGGTTTGGAGCCGTGACGGTTGACGCGAACGGCAACATGACGCTGGATCTCGGAATCGGTGTTGGCGCCGGAGAGATGAGCGTCATATCCGCTACGGCGCAAGGGGAACTTCAGGGTGGAGACATGGGCGCAGCTCGGCTCGAGTTCGTCGCCGGGGGTGCTGTCGGCCTCGGGGCCCTTCAAAGGTCATCTGTCTCGCTCACATCACCAGGAGCGGCAGCGGGTGGCGGCTTTCTGGCAGGACAGGGCGGCTTCGTTTTTATGGGTTTTACCATGGCGATTCCGCTCGGAAACGTCGTCGAATACGCGCGAGAGGAGTAACTCTTGATGACTACGGAACCAACTACTCTGATCGTACTCGGAACAATCGGAGCCCTAGCAGCGCTGCTACTAGCTGGAGCAGTAGAAACTGCACGCATCATTGGTGCGCTGCAAGAGCGGCACCCCGATCTCTACGTGGCCCTCGGCAAGCCGTCGTTGTTCATCAACAACACGATCTCTAGCTCAATGAAGCTCATGGCATTCGTATGGTCGAAGCAGAGGGTACGGGCGACTGACGACCGGGTCGTAGCGTGCGCGAATCGCTTGCGGTGGATCCACGTCTTGTATTTCACGTTCTTTGGAATCGCCCTTTGTCTGTTCGCGTTGTCGCTCTCCGGTGCCGAGTAATCGTGTCGGGGATCCGAACCGGCGGAGATGAATCGACTCGTCCCAGGGTGAGCAAGCGGCTGATCCTGCGAGTTCGCCAAGCCGAGACGCGGCGATCAGCAACGTAGAGCGTAGTGCGGACTTGGCTCGCGATCGTTATCACAACCAATCGGTTGGGACCTGGGTCGTTGCCGAACCCCAAAGTATTTGGGAGCAGATCTTCGACGATCGTACGGGTCGGGTGAACGAAGGCCATGCGGCTGCTGCTCCGACGCCGTACGGTTCCACCGGCGCAACCGGCTCACCCTGGAACGGTTCTCAGGGGGGCATGCCGAGAAACGCGATAGCCTTTGTGGTTGAACCCCAGTACGACGCGAAGGTGAGGTTGGATGGTCAGATCCAAAGCAACGCAGCACGGTACCAAGCGAACGCAAACGACTTTGGGGTGCCAGTGCATGTGGTCGGGAATCGTCAGACGTTCGTTTTCAACCCGCAGAGATAGCCGAGGTGCGTCGTGAGTTTTAAAAATGTTGTTTTGGTTTTGGTTTTGGTTTTGGTTTTGTTTGCTTGCGTGGCAGTAGGCTGCGCCAAAGAAGAAATGATCTACATGCCCGCCTTGGCGCAAGTGATCGTGGTGCCCCAGGAGTTTCTCGGGAAGACCCTCCAGGTCAAGGGGTACTACGCTGCTGTGCCTCCAGCGGAATCACTTCTGTTCCTGACGAAGGAACACGCTTCTGTTGCAGATCGTCCGAGTTCGATATTTCTTTGGCAAACGGCGGACGGGAAGAACTTCTCTTCAATCGCCGAGTGTCGAAACGGGCACCTGTCCGTACGTGGTCGCTTCTCCGAGCTTGAGTTCGGCGGGGTCGGCCTGACCGACATCGAGCGTGCAGTCGTCACTCGTGAGGGCGAGGAGAGTTCGCGCGTTTGCTTCGAGGTGCCGAATCGCGAATGAGCAGCGGCGCTGTTCAGAGCAACTTCTTGAACTCTTTTACGGAGAGCCCCGCATCTCGGACAATGCCACCCACACTGCGCTCCGCTACATCTCTTCTTTCAATAGAACCGGGCCGAACCGATCTGGGTTCTTGCCGGTTTTGTCTGAATAGAAGGCGCGAATTTGGTCCATGTCTGCGCGCATGTTGTCGGTGGTTTCGATTGCGGGGCCGAAGCCGCCGCGCTTGCGGGCGAAGTCGAGGTAGCCCATGACGATCGGCACCTCGGCGAGACGTGCGATGTGATAAAAGCCGCTCTTCCAGTGTGCGGTGTAACTCCGGGTGCCTTCGGCGGGCACGATCAAAACGAAGCTGGCTTTGGCTTTGAATTCGCCGGCCATTTGTTGCACGCGGTTGTTTGCTGTCGCGCGGTGAATCGAAATGCCGCCAAGCCATCTGAAAAACGGGCCGTGGGGCCAGTTGAACAAGACGTGCTTCCCCATCCAGTGGATTTTGAGCTCGTACGCCCACGCGAGCGCGATCATGTGGGGGAGGTCCCAGTTGCTGGTGTGCGGCGCGGCGATCAGGACGAAGTGAGATTCAATCGGGCGGCCGCCTTCGCTCTTCCAGCCGAATAATGCGAGGTACAGCTTGCCAATCCATTTCAACACGTGTGCCGTCTCCGTTCGTTTTGCGACCGGTTGGTTTCGGCGGTCGCGATACGAAAACCCAATCATAGCTGCTTTGCGAATTCGTCTAGGGCATGAATGGTGAACGAATTGTAAAGACGCACCGCTGCACGGTGTCGTGAACGGTGCATTGACGTGCACGATGCTGTTCGGAACCATGTCGCGGCGCATGTCCACTCTGGGCGACGGGAGTGACGCGCTTGCACTTCTCGCAATTTACGTATTTTTGACATTCCAAGGAGTCGATCTGGATGCGAATTGAATCACTTGATCTCCACACTTTGCGCAACGCAGTGGCGACTTGCGCGCTCGGGTTCGCATTTCTTGCTGTCGTCCCTGCGGCCCTCGCCGATGCGCCGGCTGTGGGTGATGTGAGCGCAGTTGAAGAGATCGTCGTGATCACCGAAGACGACGCGGGCGAAGCGGTTGAGACGACAATCTGGCTCGTGAGGGTCGATGGCAACGCGTACATCCGAACGTCGGGCCGCTCCGGGTGGGGCGCGAACGTAACGCGGAACCCGGCGATTACCGTGCGGGTTGAAGGGACAGACTTTCCGGTCGCAGTGACGTTTGTCGAAGATGAACCCGAACGCGATCGCGTGACAGCACGCTTCCGCGAAAAGTACGGCTTCCAGGACGCGATGATTGGGATCATTCGGGGTTCGAACCCGCCGATCATGCGTCTCGACACCCGACCGCGTGTAGCTTCGTGAGCAAACGGCGCGACCACATCGAAGCCAAGCTGCGCAAAGAATTGAATGCGATCGAGATCGAAGTGATCGACGAAAGCCATTTGCATGCGGGGCATGCGGGGGCCCGGGAGGGCGGTGGTCATTTTCGCGTGGAGGTCGTTTCGAAACGGTTCGAAGGGCTGTCACGAATCGCAGCGCAACGATTGATCTTCGAAATCTTGGCCGAAGAGATGAAGGGCGAGATTCACGCCTTGTCGATTACGGCGCGCGCACCCAGCGCGGCCAGTCGTTAGTTCGAGACCACCGCCATGACGGCCGATTCCGTTCCGATGAGACGCCTTTGCAAACTCGATGACCTTCCGAAGGGTGACGCGTTTGACGCCCTTGGATTCGCCGCGAGCAAGCCCGGTCGTGCCGGCGTATTTGTCATGCGCAGTGGCGATGACGTAAAAGCCTACGTCAACTGTTGCCCGCACCTGGGCACACCGCTCAATTGGTCGCCGGACCGTTTCGTTGGCCTGGAGCGCGAATGCATCGTCTGCGCGACCCACGGCGCCGAGTTTCGCGTCGACAGCGGTGAGTGTACTTCAGGGCCATGTCTCGGTGACAGGCTCGACCCGGTCGCGGTCGAAGTACGCGACGGAGATGTCTACGTGGCCGACTGGGAAGGTGGCGACTAACAGGCTCGTAGCAGGCTGCTAAAAGTTCAGCACCGTTCGGATGCCGCGGCTCGCGGTCAGGTCTTCGGCTGCTTCGTTGATCTCTTCGATCGGGCGCCGCATTGTGATCAAACCTTCGAGGTCGAGTCGATCCGCTTGGTAGAGGCCGATCATGCGCGGGATCTCGTGGAGCGAGTTGCAGCTGCCGAGGGTGCAGCCCGTGACTTTCTTCTGCTGGATCACCATCAGGGATGGCATCAAGGTCACAACGTCGCTGAGCGGCGGCGCCCCCACCATGACGATGGTTCCACCGTTACGGGTCGCCGCGATGCCAACTTCGGTGAGCGCGCCGACTCCTGCGGCTTCGAATGCATGGTCAACCCCGACTTCGGTCATCGAGATCACGTGGCTGGCCACATCTTCAATCTCAGTCGGGTCGATCAGATGGGTGGCGCCAAACTTGCGCGCGGTTTCTCGTCGCTCGGCCACGGGGTCGGAAACGAAGATTTTGCTCGCCCCGGCGAGTCGCGCTCCTTGTACGACCGACATGCCGACGCCGCCGAGTCCCATGACAAGCACGGTGTCGCCTTCGGTGATGTTCGCCGTATTGAGCGCGGCGCCCACGCCGGTCTGAACTGCACAGCCCAAGACACACGCAACGTCCAAGGGGACATCGTCGGAGATCTTGATTGCGCCTGTTGATGGCGTGATGACGTATTCGCCGAAAGCCCCAACGCCGAGGCCACGAAAGACGGGTTCGCCATTACGGGTCAAGCCGGTGCTTCCGTCCGGAAGTGTGTTGGTCATGAGGCTTGCGATGTTCACGCACAGGGAGTGCTCGTTGCGGACGCACCAATAACAATTGCCGCAGGGCGGGCAGGGGGTCAGTACGACGCGATCGCCCGGAGCGAGGCGAGATTCGCCGGGTCCCACTGCATCAACAATGCCCGACGCTTCATGGCCCAATACGATAGGCAGACCGGCTGGGAACGAACCGTTGATGATGCTTAGGTCTGAATGACATAGGCCGCAGTGCTTGACCTGGACGCGTACTTCCCCGACGAGGGGAGCGCGAATTTCTACATCATCGACGATCACGAGGGGTTTGTTCGGCGCCTCAAGCAGTGCGGCTCGGATCGTTCGAGCGGTTGCGGCTTCTGACATGGTTGCGTTCTCCCCGGAGCGTGTGATGGATTGAATCCATTGGATCGTTAAGACGTCGAACGAGGTTCGAAGCCATGGGTCAGGTGCTTCTCGGTCGGCGGCTCTAGGCTGCCGATTGTGAAACGGTCGCGAGGGTGCGTAAAGGGGGCACCTGCTCGCGTTCAACTTTTTTCATGCGGCGATCCGCGGCACTTTCAATCCAAGAGTTGACGCGGCACACTTCGTGTCCTGCAATGCGCCACAATGAATACTTCGTCCACGACACGGGATGGACGATCCGGGGGAAGATCCATTGACTCGCGAGACCACGGTGCCGCCTGACTCGGAACGTTTTTTCAACGGGACTCACACCGAAATCACAAGGAGCCTGCGGTACGCCGCGGTTGTCGGCTTGATATTCGGTGCGTTTGCGGTGCCGGCCATGGCCGCCGAGATGACTGCACGCGAGATCATGCAGCAAGTCAAAGACCGCGACGACGGGGATAACCGCGTTTCCGACATGGAAATGGTCTTGATTGATCGCCGTGGCAAAGAGCGGCATCGCAACCTGCGAACATTTCGCAAGGACAAGGGCGAGGACGACCACAGCCTGATGTTCTTCTTGAGCCCCGCGGATGTGAAAGACACGGGCTTCCTCACCTACGATTACGACGACGACGATGCCGACGACGACCAATGGCTCTACCTGCCCGCGCTCAAGAAGACCAAGCGCATCGCGGCCGGGGACAAGAGCGGAAGCTTCATGGGCAGCGATTTCAATTACTCGGACATGTCGCAACGTTCACTTGATCGTTACGACTACACGATCATGAAAGAAACGGATGTCGAAGGTCACAAGGTTTGGCAGATCGAGTCGGTTCCGAAGACCAAGGACGAAATCGACGAGACCGGTTACACCAAGTCGGTCGTGTTTGTCCGGCAAGACAACTTTGTCGTCGTGCGATCAGTAGGCTGGCTCAAAAAGGGCAAGCGGCTTCGCTATATGGAAGTGAACGAACTGCAGCAGATCGACGGGATCTGGGTTTCGACTGAAATATCGATGAAGACGAAGAAGGGCAAGACGACGCTGCACAAGACGATCCTCAAAACGTCGAACGTCAAATTCAATCAAGATCTCAGCGAGGGTGACTTTACAATCCGCAAGCTTGAGAAGGGTCTCTAGGCCTTTCGTCGCATGCGCCGCTGGCTTCGCTCTGAATATTCGTTTGCGCTCGTAAGCGCTGCCGTATTCGCCCTGTTTGCTCTCGTTGCGACGGCGCCCGCGTTTGCGCAGACGTCAGACGACGACGCGTCAATGGAAGACAGCCTCGGTGGGTTTCACGACGATGCTGGCGATGCCGCCGAAGATCCCGACTCGGATGACGACGCCGGCAGCGAGATGGACGACATCCTCGGCGGGTTCGACGACGAAGATGACCTGCCGGTTTCAGACAACACCGAACCTGAGCTGCA
This sequence comes from Myxococcales bacterium, assembly GCA_012960035.1. Classification (GTDB taxonomy): domain Bacteria; phylum Myxococcota_A; class UBA9160; order UBA9160; family UBA4427; genus DUBZ01. The sequence continues at coordinate 14,532 of DUBZ01000075.1, forward strand.
GGCCGACCGCGCTTGGGAGCTCCAAGGCGACCTCAACTTCGGCCTCTCTGCGAGCCTGCACGACCACGATTCGAGTACCGGTACCGACTATTCAGGGCTGCAACGCTTTCGTACGAAGCTCGCCCTGCAACTCGACATTGACTTGCCCCAAAAGTGGAAGCTTCGAGCTTCGGGCTACGGCTTCTACGACCTCGCGTACGAGATCAATGGTCGCCACGACTACACGAACGAGGTCCTTGATACCTACGAGTACGACGTACAGCTGACGGACACGTATGTTGAAGGCAGCCTACACGACAAGGTGGACTTGAAGGTGGGCCGCCAGGTTGTGAACTGGGGCCGCAGCGAGACCATTCGAGTTCTCGACATCATCAATCCGATCGACAACCGTGAGCCTGGCCTCGTTGATATCGAGGACAGTCGCCGTTCAGTAGGCATGGCGAGGTTGGGGGTCTTTCACGGCCCCTGGACCCTCACCGTGCTTGCGATACCTGAGATTCGTTACGACATCACCCCCGTGCAAGGGAGTGACTTCGCGCCGGATATCAATGAGTTCATTCCGCCAGGCGAACTCGAGGGTCCAACAACGAAGACCGGCAAGGACTTCGGGAAGAGCACGGAAGCCGCAGTCAATCTGACCGGCGTCTTTAGTGGCTGGGATGTTTCTCTGCAGACGGCGCTTTTCAACAACGACTCCCCACACTTTGACGTGAATGACGGTCGCTTCGAACACGCACGACTATGGATGGTCGGAACTGGGGCCAACTACACCGTGGGCTCTTGGCTCTTCAAAGCAGAGTTGGCATTCACCGACGGTCTCGAATTCATGAGGGCCACGGACAAAAAAAGTCGAGTCGATGCCATGGCGGGGATCGAGTACTACGGCATCAGCGACGTGAATATTGTTTTCGAGATTGCCGAGCGCCACATCAACGACTTCGAAGACTCGATGGAATTGTTCCTCGACTTCGCCCAAGAAGACACGATTGAAAGTGCGCTTCGGATCAGCATGAACTTCTGGAACGACTCTCTTCACTTTACGGTGCTTGGGCTCGCGTTCGGCGAGAAGGCCCAGGACGGAAGCATCGTGCGCCTGTCCGGGGAATATGACGTGATCGACGCGCTGAGTGTCGAGGCGGGCTTCTTGCTATTTCAGTCTGGTGACAGCTTCTTCTTTACGGGTGCGGGCGACAACGATCGTTTCTTTGCCGGGGCGAAGTACAGCTTCTAGCGCGCTCTTCTCGCCGTGCATCCGTCGCGTCCGACGTAGAACGCGCTACTGGCCTTGGTCTTCTTTCCACTCTTTGTAGCCGGTAATGCCGGTGTAAATTGCGCCGACAAAGAGCACTACGAAACCGACGCGATTGAACATGATGTGTTCCGCCATGTCGGGGTCGTCGTTGAGCCAACCGTCATAGCCGAACCAAAACATCAAGCCGCCGAGGAGCACCGGCATGAACAACGGGTGGTCGAACGGCGTTGGTGCGTGTTCTTCCTCTTCGTTCTGAACCGGGGCAGTTTCTGTAATAGCGGCCGCATGAGGATCAGGCGTGTTCTGCGACAGCGATGCATCCGCGTTTTTTTCGCTTTCCTGTGGTGACATGTGAGAAATATATCAAGCTTTTTTCACGCGCGCTGCCCGATCGCGCCTGTTTGAAGCCAATTGACTTGACCGCACGCCTAACCAGCGGGAAGGTTGTCACATGTCACGGCGCAGAAACAAAACTCATGGGACGGCGAGCGGATCAAGCCCTGGGAGCAAAAGCGATTACATCACGCCCGAAGGTTTTGCGTCGATGGAAAGTGAATACGAGACGCTGTGGCGCGTCGAACGACCCAGAGTGACAGAAGCAGTGTCGATCGCGGCGGCGTTGGGCGATCGCTCAGAGAATGCGGACTACATCTACGGCAAGAAACGCCTGCGCGAAATCGATTCGAAGTTGCGTTTTCTGAAAAAGCGGCTGGACGCACTGACGGTTGTCCGTGCGTCACCCGACCGCGAGGACAAGGTGTTCTTTGGGGCATGGGTCATGCTAGAAGACGAAGAGGGCGAAAGCGTGCAGTACCGAATTGTCGGGCCAGACGAATTTGATCCCGCCCAGGGAGCGATCAGTATGAATTCGCCGGTTGGCCGACAGCTCATGGGGCGGAACCTCGACGACCAGGTCAAAGTAGTTCGTCCAAAGGGCACCACCGTCTACACGATTATTGAAATCGGCTACGCGAAACCCCAGCGAGACTGAGGGCACGCCAGACAGCCAGGGGCGGGGCCAGCCTTTCTTTATGCATGACCCGGACCGGACGATAGGCGCCACATGCGGCGCGATGCGATTCTCGTTTTTGTTCTCATTGGCTTCCTACTTGTAGGGGCTCGACTCGGGGTTTCGGAAATTTACGCAAGCGTTGCAGCAGCCACGCTCGGCTTCATGGCGGCCTTGGTGATCGCGAGCCTGCTGGGTTTGTTGCTTCGCGGTTGGGACCGAGCGCGGCTGGGCGATGACCCCGCGGTAGGGCCGATCGCCCGACGGTAGAAGGCGGCGAACTGGCAGAAGCCGGAGCACGGCTCATTTTGCGTAAAGACCCAGAAATGCAGCAGCGAGCGCAAAACCCCGAGATCATCTCCCTGCTCGAAGACAGGAACACGCTGGCGCTGATCAATCGACCTGAAATTCAGCGTCTCGGGGATCGAAGTTCGAATCGCTAGCGAGCGCGCAAACGGCCGCGCCTATGCGTCGGTCGTTGTTGCTGGAACTGCCGCCGTCACGCCATCGGTTACGCCAGGTGTCACCAACCCCGCGGACATAATCACTTTGAACGCGTCCTCAACGGTGAGGTCGATTTCGCGAATTTCCTGTTTCGGGATCAAGAGATAGAAGCCTGAAGTTGGGTTTGGAGTCGTGGGAACGAAGCAGTTCACCATCTGCTCACCAGGGAACGCTTTCCCCATGGCACCTCGCGAATCTCCGGTTGTAAACGCGAGAGCCCAAAGTCCCTTTCGCGGGTACTCCACCAAGACCACGGTATTGAAGCTCGAAGTTCGTCCGCCGGCGACGATCGATTCGAAGAGCTGCTTGATGCCGTGATAAATACTTCGGGCTACCGGAACGCGCGCGAGCAGCCGTTCCCAACCTCGAACGAGTTCCCCGCCAAAAAAATGCCGAACGAAGACACCGGAGAGCAAGATGACTAGGAACGTAAAGAGCGCGCCGACCAACGGCGGGAGATCAATGGGGTGCTCCGCGCCAGGGAAGAACCAACTGATGACCCCAGGTAAAAGCAGGTTGTCGAGACGTTCGATGATCCAGGCAATGGCCCAGAACGTGATGCCGATCGGAGCGAACGCCACCAAGCCCGCGACGAAGTATCGCCGGGTTGCGGACCACAACATGTGCCATCCACGAACAATAAAATTGCGCGGTTCAGATTCGGTTTTGTCGTCTTCAGTCGTCACGTGGCTCGCTTGTTTGTGCGGGGGCGTTGCCCCGGGGCGCATTCATCTATCGGGTTCGAGGACCACGTCATCGTAACAGCACATTGCAGATGTTTCGCACCTGCTTGACCCACTTGCCCAGCGCATTGTGATGAATGTTGCGGCGCAGCATCACGAGTAGCTTGCGCTCAAGCGTGTGGCGCGTTGCTTTCGGTCGCTTCTGCGGCTGGCCCTGAAGGTCGATGTCCGAGAGTTGGGCCTGGACTTCTTTTCGCGTGACCCCCCATGTCTCGAGATCTTCGTCGAGTAGGGCGGATAAAATTTCTTCGCACTGGGCGACCTTGTCAGGGCGGCCGGTCATGTCGCGGGCCCATTTCGCAAGGGACGCGGTGGTGGGGCGCGATTCCTTGGCCACCGTCATCGGGTCACCTAGTCCGCGGGTAGCAGACTTCGAGCTGCCCGCCTGATCTCCATAGTTCACCATGCCTGGCTCGAACGGAACTTCGAGGTAAGCGCATAGTTTTTCCATATGCGCTTCCGGGTCGCTCACCATTTCTTCGTAGCGAACATGATGCAGGTCGACCGGACGCTCGCGCAAGAAGCGAGCGATCGCGGGGACATAGCGTTCCATCAGCGGGTTGTGGTTGTGCGCCACTTCGTGGTCGCCATCAAAGAACGAAGTTACGAATGACGACCAAACCGCGAGTGGGTGACGCGTCAGGACGACGAACTTGGCGTTTGGGTAAAGCCGTGCGGCAAAGTCGAGCACGAGCGCGTACGCGGGGGTTTTGTCGAGCAAGAGTTCGCGACCCGAAGGCGCGAGCAACTTGTCATAAATTGCGTCGGTGTATGCGCGCAAGGACTGCAAGTAGTCCGCTTCGCCGTTTGGCATGTCGGCGACCACTTCGCGGATGCCCGCCCGAGCGATCACCGGGTCATAGGGGGCCTTCTCGACACTGTCGTAGAAACCAAGGTGGGCGAGGGGCGTGAGCACGTGCGGTTCTGCGGGAGCGTGAATCTTGGAATGCGCGCCGAGCATGCGGGTAAGCAGGGTAGAACCGGAGCGCGGAGCGCCAATCAAGAATACGAGCTTGTCTTCCACACAGATCTCCGGAGCTTCCTGTCTCATCTCTCGGCTCTTCCGCCAGCGTCACGCGGGATGAAGATGCACGCCATGTTTTGGGACACGGCAGCATACCCTGTCCCGGCGTTCTGCAAAGATGATCGCTTCCAAAGGTTGCTTTCTGGAACGGGAAGCGCGGCCCGGTCGAAGGACGCGTGGGAGTCGCTCGACAGGGTAATTTACAGCCGGTCGCGCACGCGTTCAAACAAGGTGCTCAGCCGCTGGGCCGAGATGCGCAGCATTGCGGAGCCAAGGCGGTAGCCCAACCAAGGCTTGGCGATCCGAATATATTCGAATGCGTGCCGGTCGATTTCGAGCAGACGCACATCGGTGGCCGTCTCCGCCGTATCGACATGGGGCACGTCTGCCAGGACGGGGAAACCGCCAAAAAACTGTCCGGGTTCCAGACGCGCGATTTCGACGTCGACTGCGTCGCGGGCACGTACCTGTAGAATGACCGATCCCTCGAGGAGCATGTAGATGCTGTCTTCTCCGGGTTTGCTCGTGCCTTGCCGATACAGAGTGTGTCGCGCAGGGATGTCGCGATACCGCGTCATTTGAGAAAGGCCGACGGCATCTTCGAGGCCGAGTTCGTGGATCTCCGAATGTTCGGAAAGAAAGCGCGCGAGGTACTTGCCGCTGTCGAGGACGAAGTTCCAGATCGCGTCCAGGTCGGACTCGGTCATGTAATCGAACGACAGGCCGGTGAGCATCAATTCGGCCGAGCTCTCTTCCCGCTGCCAGCAACCCGAAACTTGCAAGACCAGGGCTTCTTGTCCCGGTAGCGAGATGGCGATTCGATTGACGGACTTCACGTTAAATGGAGATGCAGTTGCGATACAAGTCCCGCCAATACTGAGGTCGCGGGTGCGGCCCGGCAGCGAACCGGCGAATTCACTTGAAAAGATCTCGACACTAAAGTCGGCCCCAACGCGAGGAGTACTGCGCGCGTCGAGTGGGTCTTCTGTACGATTGCCACGGAATGACGGGCTCATGAACGATCCTCCTAGCTCCTTCTCGGCTTTTCTCCATCAATGCTTGAAGGTTGCGACGCCGTTGTGAGCGTGGGAACGAATTAATTTGTCCGTTTGAGCCCAAATGAACCGAAACGCTGTGAATCTGGATCGAATTGAACAGGAAGGAAGTCAGTGAGTCAGGTGCGCAACCCGACCCGAATTGGACTCCAGGGCGTGGAATGGTTGCTTTTGGCAACCTTGGCGACCGCCTTTACTCCAGCGGTGATCGCGATGGGCGAAGTATGGAGTCGTCACGACGACGACTCACACGGCTATCTTGTGCCGTTCGCGGCGTTGTGGGCGGCCAGCGCCCAAAGAAACCGGCTTCCCAAGCTTCCGATCAATCGGGAACCATTGCGCGGCGGCATTCTTTTGGCGCTGTGTCTCGGGCTCTCACGAATCGGGCGCCTGGCATCGATTGTTTCCCTCGAAGGTCTCGCCCCTGTCCTCAGTCTTGCGTCGGCGGTCTACATCGCCCGGGGAATGGCCTGGTTTCGCAGCCTCAGTTTTTCGATTTCATCCATG
>DUBZ01000076.1 GCA_012960035.1 Myxococcales bacterium
GTATCAATTCGAAATTATCGAGTCCGGGCATTGTGGCGTCGCATAGAACGATGTCGATCGGAATTTCGTCGACGCGGGCGAGCGCAGAAGCTGCGTTCTCTGCAACGGCGACAGCGAAGCCCGCCTGCACCAAAATCATTTCTAGCTTTTCACGCAACGTCGCGTCTTCGTCGATTATCAGAACTCGGTCTGTCATCGCCACTTCCTTTCCTGCGCACGAAACGAACCGAGGCATGGGTTCGTGAGTGAGGCAGCGAACGCTCCCATTGCGCGGCGCGCGGGAGCATTCTTTCTATGACATCGGATTCGTCGCGGGCACCCATGAGGGGAAAGCGCACCGTTCGTGAGAATCCGGCGCGGATCTTCGTGATCCAGCGCACAGTTTTGCAGATTGATGATCAAAACCCGCTCAAAAGCTGCCGCAGGGATGGCTCCCGCTCGCGACTCAATGCGCTTGCGACTTGTGGGCTCAAGTCGCCGAAAGATGGGGCCGATACCACCAATTGTCTCGTTGCGCTAGTCCGCAGCGGTTCATGGTGCAGACAATTGGAGGAGTTGAGGTGGCCATAAACAATGTACAGCGATATCGCGAAAGAATGATGATGAGCAAGACAGAACTGGCAAGGAAAGCCGGTCTGTCTTCATTGACAATCGATCGCGTCGAATCCGGCCGTCCCTGCCGGTTGGATACAAAACGCAAGATTCTTTTCGCGCTGGGGCTGCGCGTCTCTGACAAGGATCAGATCTTCACCTTGTCGCCCGTGGTAAGCCAAGAACAAACGCTTGAACACATGCCTGCAGACGACGGCAATCTACTCCAGTAGCGGACTGCGGAATCAGAGGAGGTCCGAATGGGTCTTACGATGTTTGGAATTGGCAAGCCCTCGTTGATCGGCTTGGATATTGGGTCGTCCACGGTGAAGGCCATTGAGCTGAATCTCAAGGGCAAGGACAAAGGCTTTGAACTGAAGGGGCTCGGGATCGCGAGTCTTCCCGCAGAGTCCATTGTTCAGGGTGCGTTCTTAAACTCGGGAACGATCGTCGACACGATCCGCGAGGCCGTTGATACTGGCGGCTTCAAGACGCGCGACGTTGCAGTCGCCGTGTCGGGTCACTCGGTGATCGTCAAGAAGGTCAGTCTCCCCGCAATGAATCGCGAAGAGCTCGAAGACCATATTCAGTGGGAAGCCGAGCAGTACATCCCCTTCGACGTCAACGAAGTTCACCTCGACTTTCAGATCCTCGACACGAGCGAGGGTGAAGGTCAGATGGACGTTCTCTTGGTTGCGGCGAAGAAAGACCTGGTCGACGACTACTTCCAAGTCATTTCGGAAGCGGGTCTCAACCCAATCGCAATCGACGTTGCAGCCTTCGCCGTAGAAAATGCTTACGAGCACAACTACGACGGGTCGGCGGATGACGTGGTTGCGCTGGTGAACATTGGCGCGCAGGTCGTAAACATCAACGTTGTTGAACGCGGCGTGCCCGCCTTCACGCGCGACATTACGACCGGTGGCAATCAGTACACCGAAGAGATTCAGAAGACACTGTCGGTCAGCTTCGACGAAGCCGAGCGTCTTAAGCTCGGTGGACGCGGGCCGGATGCCGAACAAGACGTAGTCCCGCAGGAAGTCGAACACGCGGTGCGCGCCGTAACGGACATCGTGATCGGCGAAATTGCTCGCTCCCTCGACTTTTACGCCGCAACCGCAGCCGACAGTCGTATTGCCAAGATTCTGCTCTCGGGCGGTGGCGCCAAGATCACGGGCTTAGGTTCTGCGTTCGCAGAACGCACGGGACTCACTGTCGAAACGCTTGACCCGCTGGCGCGCATGTTGCCCAGCAAGGGGTTCGAGCCGGAGACCCTAGCTGAACTCGCACCCTCTTTGGGGGTCGGGATTGGTCTCGCCACGCGGAGGGTTTCAGTCTAATGATAGAAATCAATCTACTTCCACACCGAGAGTCACGAAGGCTCGCAGAGCTTCGTCAGTCGGTCGCGTTGCTTGCCCTCGGGCTTGTCATTGCTGGGGGCGGGATCTTCTTCGCCGCAAGCAGCATCAGCGATGAGCTCAAACGCGCCCAGACAAACGTGCGACAGCTTGAAGCTGCGATCGAACTGTTCAAGCCACAGCAGGAACAAGTGGCGAGTTTCAAGAAGCAGCGAAACCAGCTCAAGGACAAGCTCGACGTCATCAAGAGTCTCGCAGAGGCCCGCACGGGTCCGGTCAAGCTCTTTGATGAACTCGCGGACTTGGCTCCCGAGCGCTTGTGGCTGAAGTCACTTTCTACGAAGGGTAGCCAGGTCACGCTCGAAGGTTCGAGCCTCGACACAGGGATCGTTGCCGACTTTCTTCGCAGCCTTAACGAGTCGAAGTTATTTTCGAATGTCGACTTGAAGAACACCAGGGGCGGCAAGGAAGTCGACGGGGTGAAACTGGTTGACTTCAAGGTCTCTGTCGATTTCATGAAGGCCAAGACCGCTGCAGCGTCGAAGGAAACCGGCGCGAAAGGCAAAGGGTGATCCCCCGTGGCAATTGAAGCGAATTTCGATTTCGATGAAGTAGTTGAGAAGCTCGCGAAGGTTCCGAAGCCTGCTCGACTCGGTGCCGTCGGTGTGATTGTGATGGCGGTGGTCGCGGGTTACTACTTCGGGTTCCACGAAAAAAAGAATGCCGAGTTGGTGAACCTGCAGGGACAAACCGAAGAGCTTCAGCGCAAGCTGAATAAGGTTCGCGTTATCGCTTCCAACCTCGAAGAGTTTCAACTCGAAGTCGCGAAGCTCGAGCGTGATCTTCAGTTGGTTGTGAAGCAGCTGCCGACCCGAAAACACTTTGAAGATCTGCTGCGAGACATCTCGACGGCTGGCAAGAAGGTGGGGGTCTCGATCAAGTCAATCGAGCGCACCGACGAGATCCCTCGCAACTTTTATGCAGAGGTGCCATTCAAACTCGAGCTCGAAGGCGAGTACCACGACATCGCCAAGTTCTTTGAGCAAATGGCAGCACTGCATCGCATCGTGAATATGGGTGCGATGGATATCAAGGTCGCTGGTGAGTCAGACCTCGGAACCAGGCTCAAGATCAAGGGCACGGCGACGGCATTTCGATTCATCGACGGCAACGGTTGATTGGGGCTGAGCCTGTGACGCGTTCGAGTCATTTGGTGGATGCGGTTAGGAGGAGTGGTGTGAGGACATTTGCGACAGTGATGACTGTTGCGCTTGTTGTGACCTTAGGGGCGTGCAGCGAAGAAGCTGCCGATGAAACTACCCCGAAGGTTTCCGACATGACTACGGAGCGCGCACGCGTTTCTGCAGACATCAAGAAGCGGAACGGTCAAAAGAAAACAGCGAACATGGTCGCCAAGACCAAGGTCGCAGAGCCGGCTTCGAAGTCGGAAACGGCGGGAACCGTCAATACCGCGAAAGGGCCAGTCGAGATCGACTTCGTCTACGAAGCGCGCGGTCGGCGAGACCCGTTCCGATCAGCCTTCTGGGTGCAGGCCATTCGAGATACACCGCGAGGTCCGCTTGAGCAATACGAGCTCGGGCAGTTGGCCGTGTCGGCAATCGTCTGGGAGACGGATCGCCCTCGAGCACTCGTAGCTGACCCCACCGGGTCTGCCTACGTCGTACGAGAGGGATCGAAAGTTGGGAAGAACGATGGTCTTGTCATTCACATCGGTGACAACCTCGTTCTAGTGAAAGAGACCTATATCGACTTCGCCGGGGAACAATCCACGAAGGACGTCGAGTTGCGCATACGCACGAGGCAAGGAGGGTGAGTTCTATGGTCGCTGCGAAATACGGAAGCTTAAAAATGATTGCAGCAGTGGTGGCATCCACTGTGGTGCTTGGATTTGTCCTGGCCTGCGCGTCGACAACGCCGGTGGGCGATCTCGCCTCTACGGCGACGTTGAGCGAAGTCCAGGTCGCCTCGGGAAGTGAGAGCACGGCGGTAACGCTCGTGGGTCTCGCCGATCCGATGTATACGACAGAATACGACGCCGAACTTCGGACCGTCGTCATCGAGCTCGCTTCGGTTGCGACCGACGGCACGATGGATCGCGTTGATGTCTACGATGGAATCATCGAACACGTCACGGCGACTTCCTATTTGGAGGACGGTGGCGAATCCATCACGCGTGTCGAGATCGCGATGGGAATCGAAGTGGGTTACACCGCCTCGGTCTCTGAGAACGGCCTCGTGATCGAGGTTGGCGAAGCGGTTGAGGAGATGGCTGCTGAAGAAGCGGCAGAGCAGGGTGATCCCTGGGCTCTTGCTTCGGGCATGGACACGGCATCTGTTGAAGTCGTATCCGACGACTCTTTTGAAATTGCGGCTCCACCTCCACCGGTTGCGACGACGCTCTCGGGAGTTGAAGTGCAGACTTTAGAGGGTGGCGCGCTTGTTCATCTGAAGGCGGATGGCAGCATCTGGGCATTAGAGAGCTCTGTTCTCGAGAATCCGGATCGCCTCGTTGTCGACTTGTTCGGCATGACGACAGCATCGGTAATCCAGCCGTTGAGTGTCGAACACGCCATGGTGAGTGGCATTCGCGTCGGAATCCATGCGGATCGCACGCGGGTGGTTGTTGACGGCGGTGTCGAGTCGTTGGGTTTCTCCGAACACAGCATCAAGCCGAGTGCGGATGGTCTTTATGTTGCGGTGGGTTCGGGCATTGCAATCGAATTGGCCATCAACGAAGGCATCGAAAACGCGGAGATGGCATGGGCCCAGCAGGCAAAGGCCGAGCGCGATGCCCTTGCCGCAACGGCCACGGTAGATGAGACGACCGAGTTCGAGGGCGAATCCGAGACGGACTTCGCAGCCGAAGGTACGGAAGATGACGCTTGGGCAGCTGCCGCAGCGACGGACACCGAAGCCGAGGCGACCGACGACTGGAGCACGGAGGCAGTGTTTGCTGACGAAGTAGCCACCGCGACGGACACGGATGTGGCGGAAGTCACCCCGGTTGTCGAAGACATCGAAGTCGCAGCGGCTCTTACGGAAGTTCATGGTGTTCACTACACCGCGATGGACAACATGGATCGCATTGCGGTCCTGAGTGAAGCACCGGTCGACTACACGGTGCATTCGCCCGACCCGGGAACGCTCGTGGTTAGCCTCTTCGGCGCCTCGATCTCACCACAGGTCGCAGGGCGGATTCGCGGAGTCAGTGGCGGGCCGGTTTCATTGGTCACCATCTTCGAACAACCTGACGTTGACAGCAGCGAGGTTCGCCTCGTGGTCACGCGCGCTCCCGACCAGGAGCCGTTGATCAGCCGACGCGGAGGCTTGCTCTTTGTTGACTTCGAGCATCTTGGTGTTGCCGCGGCAGCGCCTCCGGCGTTCCCCGAAGAATCATCGACGGGGCTTTCTCTGGCAGACGCCGCCGCAGACATGGGTGAGCCCACCAACGACAGCGCTCCGGTCATGATGGACGAAGCTGGGGAAGAGCTTGTTGCCCAGACCCTCACCGAAGAAGCGATGCCCGAGATGGGCGAGGAAGCGAGCCTTGACGGTCAAGCCGCCATGGACGCAGCCTTTGCTGATGAAAATTTTGACATGCCGGCCGCCAGCGACGAGTTTGCTGATGTGGCGGGTCCGCTCGACGACTTCGACACGATCGATGGTTCGGAACTGGGTCTGGATGACAGCCCCGCTTCTCTCGAACCGCCGGCATCCGTTGAAGTGTTGGTTGAAGGTGGCCTCACGGACGGCAAGGAATACAGCGGTCGCCGTATCTCACTCGACTTCAACGGGGTTCCGATTTCAGACGTGCTGCGTCTGATCGCCGAAGTTAGCGATCTCAACTTGATCGCTGGCGACGAAGTTAAGGGTTCGGTCACGATCCGCTTGGTCGACACGCCGTGGGATCAGGCACTCGATGTGGTTCTTTTGACAAAGGGTCTCGGGTTCGTTCGCGTTGGCAATATCCTGCGCGTCGCCCCGTCCGACGTTCTCGCCGCGGAAGAGGAGCTCCGGCTCCAGGAACGCCGCAACCGCGAGAAGCTCGAAGACCTCATCGTCAAGCTCTTGCCCGTCAACTACGCGGCGGTCAAGGACATGTCGGGTCTCGTGAAGCGACTGCTTTCGTCGCGCGGTACGGTCAACGTCGACGAGCGCACCAATACGCTCATCTTGAAGGACATCGCTTCAGTGCTCGACGAAGCGGTGGCCCTTGTCAAGGCGGTGGATACCGAAACGCCGCAGGTGATGATCGAAGCGAAGATCGTCGAAGCCAACCTCAACTTCTCAAGAGAATTGGGTAGTAGCTGGTCACTCACATCACAGCCTCTCGTGGATCCCTTCACGGGTGCTGTTGCGCGAGACGATCTCGGTTCGAGCGACTTCCGTTTCCACGGAAATAATGGCGTTTCTTTCTCCAACCCGATCACGTCAACGCCGACCGCATTGATGGACATGGGTGCTTTCCTTCTCGACGATAAGCTCGACATCAACGTCGCGCTTCGTGCTGCAGAGAGCATGGGTGAGGGCAAGGTCATTAGTAGCCCGCGCATCGTAACCTTGGACAACGGCCAAGCGACGATCGAGCAGGGTGTGTCGATCCCGTTTCAGACGTTCGAAGGTGGCGACGCCAAGCTCGAGTTCATCGACGCCGTACTTAGCCTGAAGGTGGTGCCGCACATCACGAGTGATCGCAGCATCATCATGGACATCGAAGTGACGCGTAACGCACCGGACGAATCTGTACCGACGCCGACCGGTTCACCCGCGATCGCCAAGGCTGAAGCTTCAACAACAACGCTCGTCAAGGACGGCCAGACGTTGGTGCTCGGTGGCATCTACACGATCGACAAGAGTGAGCGAGAGTCGCGCGTACCCTACCTGCATCGCTTGCCGGTGATCGGCGCGGCGTTCCGCAGCAAGGAACTCACGGACCTTCGCAAGGAACTCTTGATCTTCGTGACTCCACGCATCGTGAAGTCACCCTCGCTGGCAGCGCGGAACTAGTCGCGTAGCACGAGGCGGTCGAACGGACCGCGAAGATCGCAAGACTAAAGCGGGGAAGAGCACATGCTCTTCCTCGCTTTGCGTATACTGGCCGCGTGAGTTCAAACGAGACAATTTGGTTGGTCGGAATGATGGGGGCGGGCAAGAGTCTGGTCGGACGTCGGCTTGCGCAAGTCCTCAAACTTCCGTTTATCGACAGCGACCAGGAGATTGAGCATCAGGCTGGGTGCAGCATCCCCGAGATCTTCGAGCGAGATGGCGAGGCGGGCTTTCGCAGCCTGGAAGCGGACGTGATTCGCGGTCTTGGCGAGCGAACGCAGGTCGTCGCACTCGGCGGCGGGGCCGCGGCACAGCCCGGGATGATCGAGCTCCTCAAATCACGTGGAACGATCATTTACTTGCGGGCGTCCATCGAAACCCTGCTTGCGCGTATCGGCGACGCGCGCACTCGCCCGATGCTTCACGGTCTTTCGCCTGAACAGCGCGCCGAGAGGCTCGAAAGCCTTCAGCGCGAACGCGAGCCGAGCTACAGTCAGGCCCACATTACGGTCGAAAGCAACCAGGTCCGTGCGTCCAATGTTGTGGACCAGATCGTTCGGGCATTGGATGAGCGATCATCGAATCAAATCAATACGTAGATCGCGTCATCAGGGCCACACGAACAGTTAGGCAACGCGCTAAGAATCCGGAGTGACGGATATTGCGTAGCGAGGGGGAACGGCGAGGCATGGCGGTACGCAAGGCGAGCGGCGCGGTAAAGAGACGGAAGATCCGTGTTGACTTGGGCGACCGCAGCTATCCGATCCAGATCGGCTCCGGGACCCTCGACGAGGCGGGGCCCGCGATCGCCAAGGCGACGGGGGCATCACAGGTCGTCATCGTGACGGTGCCGGAGGTCGGCAAGCGCTACGCCGCCCGACTGACGCGCTCGTTGAAAAGCGCTGGACTCAAAGTTCATCGCGTGGTCGTGCCCGACGGCGATTCGACAAAGAACCTGCGAGAACTCGCTCGTTTGTACGACGCATTTCTCGAATTCGGTCTCGATCGAAGTTCTGCGGTGGTCGCACTTGGCGGCGGCGTCGTAGGGGATCTCGCCGGCTTCGCAGCGGCGAGTTACTTGCGAGGCATCGGATTCGTCCAAGTCCCCACCACGATTCTTTCGATGGTCGACGCAAGTATCGGTGGCAAGACCGCCGTCAATTTGAAGCAGGGCAAGAATCTTGTAGGCGCTTTTTATCAGCCGAGTCTGGTTTGGATCGACATCGCAACGCTGCGCAGCCTTCCCGCGCGACAACGCGCTGCAGGCATGGCCGAAGTCATTAAAGCGGGAGCCATCTGGGACGCGCGCTTGTTCTCGAAACTAGAGAAAAACATGAAGGCTGCGCTGTCTCTGGACCCCGTGGCGCTCGTTCCGATCCTCCAGCGCGCATGTGCCATCAAGGCCCAGATCGTCAGCCAGGACGAGCGAGAGGCCGGGGTACGCATACTCCTGAACTTCGGTCATACCCTTGCCCACGCGGTCGAGAAGAAGCTCGGCTACCGCAAGGTGCTCCACGGCGAAGCGGTTGCGATGGGGATGGTGTTCGCGGCAAAGCGCTCGGAAGAGTTGGGTTTCGCCCCCGACGGCACCCGGGAGCGTCTCGAAAATCTCATCAATCTGGCGGGTCTACCCATGGCTCTTCCTTGTTTTCCGAGGAGGGCTTATCTATCGGGGCTGCAGGTCGATAAGAAGAAGACCGACAAGCATATTCGCTTTGTTGTGCTGCACAAGATCGGCAAAGCGGACACGGTCCGGCTCACTCCCGAAGAGATCTATCCGGCGTAGTGAGCGAGGCGGGATGTTGGACTTTGCGTCCAGGGTTTGGGGGAACACATGAGCGACGAAACGCTGCTGGGTGACGCGCCGGAAGGCGACGATGAAAACGGGGTAGATCACGACCTCGAAGTCAGCGAATTCGAAAGACTCGTGCGCGAAGTGGAGGCCGACCCGGGTTGTGCTTCGTTTCCGCGACTCGCCGAGGCGTATCGCCGAGACGGGCAAGCCGACCGCGCGCGCATGATCGCAGAGGCTGGCCTTGCAATCGCACCCGAGCGCCTAGTCGGGCGCGTCGTGCTCGCCCTGGCGCAGCTCGATGTTGGCGAAGTTGTCGACGCGGTCGACGGGCTTGCAACCATTCTCGAAGACGTTCCGGTAGCACGAACCGAAGCCGCGGTTGCCTCCCCAATGGAGACCGAAGGGGAGTCGGAAATCGATTCCGATGCGGACGTTGTGATCGAGCAAGGATCGGAACCAGAGCCGGAAGAAAATTTTTTCGAACACCGCCTCTACTCAACATCATTCTCAGCGCCGCCCGCGCCACCACTCGCGCTGCCTTCCGAGAACTTGCCTCAGGTCGAACTCGACCGGCAGGGCGACAACTCGGCAGTGGCCTTGGGCGAAGACGAAATCGACCACGCTTTCAGCCAAGCCCGTGCCGAAGCGGAACCGCTGTTCAGTCCCGACGACGTCGTCGAAGCGGCAGTGCTCGACGCTGATATTTTGGACACCGCCGAAGAAGAAGTCGCTGCGCCACCCGCATACGTGGCAGACGATTCGGACGAACCCTATAGCCCCGCCGACCGTCCGGTATTCGCGACGGAAACCATGGCGACCTTGCTCGAAGGGCAGGGCGATGTCGAAGCCGCGGAAGCGATTCGTTCTTCCATACCTGGCGTATCCATAGACTCGTATCACGAGATATTCTCGTACAGCTCGGGCCGGCAATCAGACGCGATGGCCGGGCCCACAGGAGATGCAGAAGTTGTCGAAGCCCAAGGTGCAGACACCGAGTCGATAGAAACGGAGCCACCGGCGGTCGAAGGCTTCGCTGCGCCAAGCCAACTCGAAAGTCACGACGAACAGTTGCCGGCTTTCGAGACAGTAGAGACAATACGGGCCGAAGCGTCCGAAGAAATTATTGCCTCGGTCGCCGATGTTCCCGAAGCGCAGCATGCCGCGTTGGAAGTCAGTTCCGACGTCATTTCAGACACAGGCTTAGTGCAAGAATTGAACGACGCCGGCACGGAAAGCCGGGCGCGTATCGTCAGCCGACTTGAAGGCTGGCTCGAAAACATCCGGAGGGACGTTGCATGAGTTTCGAAAGCATCCTTCAGAAGATCATCGACGGGAGTCGTCACACCATTGGTGTCGCGCTGATGGGAAGCGACGGCATCCCGATCGTGCACCTTACGGGCGATCGCCAAGCCGAGGACGCGCTGGGCGACGATCTAAGCAGCGCGGGCGCCGAATTCAGTCGCATCATCGGCGACATTCACAAGGCGAGTGACTCGCTCGGCGGTGGTCTGATCAACGAAGTGGTGATCAGCCTGAGCCGCTTTACGCTGGTGTTTCGAGAAGTAGCAGAAGACGTCGTCTTGGTCCTCGCGATGGGGCCCGAGGGCAATCTCGGCAAGTCGCGCTACCTGATGCGCCGCTACGAACGAGAGATTCGCGAAGAGCTCTAAGCGCGTCCCGCACGCGCGGTGTTCCTTTGGGGTTTGAGAAACCCGCACCCGCGCATCCCTTGTCTGTCCGTGTTGCGATACATTGACCGCTGTCCGCCAATGGTGGCGATGACGACGGTCCACTGGCCCGTTGCAACCAGTCTTTGAGGAGAACTCGTCGTGCCTGACGCGCAGCGCATTCTCGTGATCCACGGTCCGAATTTGAACCTGCTCGGCACGCGCGAACCCGAGATCTACGGAGCGGCGACGCTCACGGAAATCGATGGCTTCCTTGCGTCGATGGCAAAAGATGCGGGTTGTGAACTCGACGCTTTTCAGTCCAACCACGAGGGGTTGTTGATCGACCGGATCCAAGAGGCGCGCACCAATGCCGACGGCATCTTGATCAACCCGGGCGGACTTACCCATTCGAGCGTGAGCCTGCGCGACGCATTGCTCGGAAGCGAGCTGCCCGTGGTCGAAGTGCACTTGAGCAACGTCCACGCGAGGGAAACGTTTAGACAACAGTCCTACATCTCGGGCATTGCGGTGGGTGTGATCACCGGTTTTGGCCGGAACAGTTATCGCCTTGGACTCGAAGCGTTGATCCATCACTTGCGCGAGGCGTAGCGCGCGCAGTGGCTAGACCAAGCGGCGAACGCTTTCGCCTGATTCAACACGGCGCAGCCAGTGGTCCGTTCAACATGGGCCTTGATGAGGCGTTGCTTCGCACCGCCGCAAGCGATGGCATTGCAACCCTGCGTCTCTACATCTGGGACGGGCCGTGGCTTTCGCTCGGCTATGCACAACGGCGAATTGAAGCCGAGCGGATGGCCGCATGTGAGAAAGCGGGCGTGGGGATCGTACGCCGAACAACTGGCGGGCGCGCCGTTCTGCACGGCAACGACCTGACCTATAGCCTCGCGGCACCTGAAGCGATGCTGCGCCCGGGCTTGCGCAATTCGTACGACCAGGTGGCCACGGCATTGCTCGCCGGGGTTCGTTCTCTCGGCGCGAAACAGGCGAGCCGCGTCCCCGAAAGGCGCGGTGCGCGCCCGAGCAAAGAATTTGATTGCTTCGCCCAACCTGCGGGCGACGAAATCGTCGTCGGTGCACAAAAACTCGTAGGGAGCGCCCAGCGGCGAAGAGGGGGCGCTGTGCTGCAGCATGGGTCGATACGTTTGGGGGCAGATTCGGTTGCGGCGGCTATCGCCAGTGGCGTTGACCCCGACGCGAGCACCAACCTTTTCGATCTTGGAATCGAGATTTGCGAGGCAGACTTGCGCACTGCGTTCGTCGAGGCGTTTTGCCACGTGCTCGGTACCGATCACTTGCCTGAAGAGAGCCCAAGCGCCGATGAACTCGCCCAGGCGGACGCTCGAGTCGCCATGCACGACAAAAACCCGCTCGATGCGCCCAGTTCCAAGACGCCCTAGGGATCGCCAGGGGCTCCTTCAATTCCACGCACTTTCCCGCTTTCGGCAGCCTCAAGGGTGGCGTTCGCTCGCCGATATGCATTCTAAGGATGGGCGTTTTCCCCCTCCTGTTGCAGATTCGATTCGGAAGGTTGAGGGCGAGCGAATTGGCGTTGAATAAGCGAAAAGTTTTGGATGCTGCGCGGAAGTTTGCGCACAAGGGTGCCAAGCAAAAGGCTCTCAAGGAGTACGCGAAGCTCCTGAAAGTGGGCTCCCGTGACGCCAAGCTTTTGCTCGAAGTGGGCGACGCGCATCGACGTTGGGGGCAAGCCGAAGAGGCGATCTCACATTACGTTCGCGTCGCTGACCAATACATGCAGGGCGGCTTCGATGCACGCGCAGTTGCAGTCTTCAAACAGATTCTGAATCTCGACGAAAAGCGTTATGACGCTTACGTGTCGTTGGCCGAGCTCTACCAACGCATGGGGCTCGATTCCGAAGCCGTGAACGCATTGCAGACTGCGGCCGACGGATACCACAGAGAAGGCGAAAAGGTTCAGGCCCTTGAGTTGCTCCGCAAGATGGCAACTCTTGCCCCGAGCAACACCACGAGCCGCATCAAAGTCGCTGAACTCCTCAAGCAAGAAGAGCTCGTCGATCAAGCGGTCGCCGAATACGAAGCCGTGGTCCACGAACTGGTGCGGCAGGGTGCGAACGATGAACTCGTTCCTGTGTATGAGCGCATTCTCGAAATGTTCCCAGACCGCGCAGACATTGAGTTCGCTTTGGCGTCGAACCTCGTACAACAGGGGCAAGCTGATCGAGCGGAACCCTTTGCGCGAAGCGCCTTCGACAATCAAAAGGATGGGGAAGGATACTTCGACCTTGTCTGTTCAGTGTATGTTGAGTTGGATCGTTCTGTAGAACTGACTGCTGTGACCAAGGCCATGGCTGACGTCTACCGCGCTCGCGGCGACGAGGATCTTGCGCGCGAGTTGATGCAGCGATTTCCGTCGGAACCCGAACTTGATCCCACGTCTGCCCCGTCTGATAGTGCCGGCGCCGAAAGCGATGATGACTTGCTCAGCGACGACGAGTTGCCGGACGACGACTTTCTTTCCACCGACGACGGCGATGACGAATATTCGTTCATCGACATCAGTGGTGACGACGAACTCGAACTTGGCGACGAAGCTGATGACGACAATGAAGTGAGCGCTGACGGCGTATCGTCTTCGGCAGCGAACTTGCCCGAAGGTGACCCCGACCAGCTCTATGCCGAAGCCAGTGTTTATGTGCGCTATGGCAAACGAGGTCAGGCCATTGCGAGCCTCGAAGCGATTCTTGCGCAAGAGCCCGGGCATCAGGAAGCACTCGAAAAGATTGGTGAGTGCTATGCGCACGAGGGCGATGCCGAGAAGGCAGTTTCCTACTGGCTTCAGGCCGTGACGATCGCTCAAGCTGCAAACGATGATTCGGTGGTTGAGGTTCTACGTGAACGCATCACCGTGCTGGATCCCGCCGCCGCAGAGAAATTCGCTCGATCGTCGAAAAGTACGCCGGTCGTTCAAGCGGATGCCAGCATTGCGGACGGATCGGTGGAAGATCCCTCAGAAGAAGAACCGGGAATCGATCTCGACTTCGACGGTGCGGATGATCTTGGCGACGACGCGAATGCAAGCGAGTCTGACGCGAACGCGGTGTCGGCTTCGGCTCTCGAAGACATGGACGGCATCGATGTTGAGATGGACATCGAGATCGATGTTGAGATAGACGTCGAGATCGACTGCGAACTTGATTCAGACCTCGACGAAGCCCAGGACTCAGAAGAGGCCGAGCCGTCTCTAAGCCAGCCGGTTGCCCAAGTCGAAGAACTGGACGAGCCCGAGTTTGATCTGAGTGACGCCACCCACGATGACAGCCTTCCGCTCACCGCTGCCGAAACGTCGCGCACCGGCGCGGATGGCGACATGAGCACGCGGTCAGAGCAGGTTCGTGAAGAACTCGAAGAAGCCGAGTTCTACCTGGAACAAGAGCTCTTCGACGAAGCCGAATCCATCTACCAGCGGGTTCTCGATATTTCACCCAAGCATCCGAGTGCGCTGCTGCGTATGGGCGAGCTAAAGGCCGCGCGCGGGGAAGATCCGAACAGCCCCGAACTTACGAACTCAGTTCAGGACGAACCAACACTCGACCCGAGCGAACTTCCCTTCGAAAACGGCGACGAGGAACTGTCGCTCGACGAAGAAGGCAGCCAGAAAGACGAAGGCGATACGCCGCAGGACACTTCGCTCTTTGCCGCCGAGGATGAAACCGACGTCACCACCCAGGAGGCAGAGGTCAACGAATTCGAAGTTGAGATCGACCTCAGTGACGTTGGAGACGAAGCTGACGACGAAGTCAGTGTCGAACTCGCGGGCGAGGGCGACGACGAAGATGAAGAGACCGCCGATGACGATGGCTTCGAGTGCGTAGACGCTCTTTCGGCGTCTGGTGCCGCTCAAGACAACGGCGAATTTGAAATTGACATCGAGCTGTCGGATACAGACGACGCGGACGATGAGTCGGCCGTTGTTGAGGCTGCGGCCGAGGAAGTGATCGAAGAAGCGGTGGAGAAAGTCTCAGAGGTTGCCGTCCAGAAAGAGGCACAAGAAGACGAAGACGATTTCTTCGACCTCGCTGCTGAACTGCGCGAGACGATCGAAGAAGAAGACCAGCGCGAAGAAGAGCAGGGTGCCGCAGCACAGGCCGAGACCACGACCGAAGACGAAGGCATCGCATCGATTTTCAAAGACTTCAAGTCGGGCGTCGCCAAGACCCTGGCGAAAGACGACTACGAGACGCGCTTCGACTTGGGGATCGCGTACCGGGGCATGGAACTCTACGACGACGCCATGGGCGAGTTTCAGATCTGCCTCGATAGTTCGAGCCACAAGCTTGAGAGCCTCCATATGATGGGCTTATGCGCGATCGATCTCGGACGCTTCGGCGATGCTTCGAACCACCTCGAGCAAGCGCTTTCAAGCGAAGAACTGCCGACCCAAAAAGAAGCGGGCTTGCGCTTCGACTTGGCGCGTAGCTTCGAGGCGCAGGAAGACTTTGCCCGGGCAAAGGATGCCTTCGAAGCCGCGAAAGCGGCCGATGACACCCTGCCGGGGATCGAGGACTGCATCGCCCGAGTCGACGAACGGCTGGCGAGCGATGAGGCACCCGTTGAACTCGAACCCAGCGCGGATGCAAACGAGGGCTTCGAGAATTTTGACGACCTCGTCGCCGAAGTTGAAGCCGAAGGCGTTTTTGAGAACGACGACGCAGCAAGTCATGAACCCGACGCCGCGGAAGCGGTGGAACCGGAAGTCATCCAGGCTGCCGAAGTCGTTGAAGAAGAGCCAGAGCCGGAACCCACTAAGAAGAAGCGCAAGAAAAAGCGAATTTCGTTCGTCTAGCTGCTGCGCAGCAGGGAGAACCCGTGGAACATCTGCATCATTTTGGTCTTCGCCAAGACCCTTTTCAGAACGAACCCGACCTACGCTTTTATTTTGACAGCGTTTCGCATTCTTCACCGCAGCGCCGCATCGACCGTGGCCTGCGTCAGAGCAAAGGCCTCTGTGTGCTGACGGGCGAAGGGGGCACCGGGAAGACGTTGCTCACCCGTCGTCTGCTCGAAAGCCTCGAAGAAGAAGTGTTCAACGCGCAGCTCATGCTCATGATGCCGGGTGCGACCGAACCGAGTTCCGTACTCAATCGCTACGCCCGGATGGTAGGCGTCGAGGACGCAAACTCCGACCGTCAGGCTTTGCTCGCACAGATCTACGAACAGCTCGCGATGGTGCGCGAAGAAGGGCGTCATTCCGTATTGATGCTCGATGACGCGCACTTGTTCAATCGCGAAGCCCTCGCCGAGATCGGTAGTCTGCTCAACCTCGAGTACGAAGACCGGCGCCTCGTGTCGCTCATGCTCGTGGGGCTTCCGGAGTTGGAAACCACGATCAACGATGAACCCTCTTTGGGCCAGCGCATTGACGTGCGTACGCGCATCGAGTCTCTCGACGAGCAGAACACGATGAAGTACTTGCAGCATCGTCTTGTGTGCGCGGAAGGGGACGCGTCTACGCTTCCTCCGGATGCGATGATGTCGCTTTACAAGTACGGCCAGGGCCGCCCGCGGCTCCTCAATACGCTCGCAGACAATGCTCTTTACGAAGCCTATCTTGCTGGACGCACGGAGCTTGGTTGCCAAGATGTCGAGCGGGCCGCGGCTGATCTTGGAATTGGGATCGGGTCGATGCCACCGGCCGCTCCGGCTCCGGGTTTCGAAGCCGCGTCACAGGTTGCTGCGGCGCCGGTCGAACCACTCTTTGCAGCGCCGTCGGAAACTCCTGTTGCTCCCCCGATCGCGTCCCCGGCAGATCAATACTCGCTCGGTATGACGATGGAACTCGACGAAGTCGCCATGCCGGAATTAGAATCACCGTTTGAAGCGCCCGAGCTGGACGTAGACTCTGGTGAGTCGTCCGCAATGGAACTCAACGACTTTTTGGGCGAAGAGCCCATACCGAGCCCTGGACTCACGACTGTGATGCCGATGGATTCACTGGAAGCCGTACCCGCAGTCGAAGCCAGCTCGCTTGACGACGGAATGGGCGACTTGTTCGGCACCGAGGCTAGCGAGGAGCCGTTCCCAAAGTTTGACGCCGAGGCGCCCGCTGCATCGCCGGTAGACCAGGCAACACGAGTTGCCTTCGACGACGTCATTCTTGAAGCCCCCTTGGTCGAGGAATTCGAAATCGAGGCGATGTTGACTGGGGAAAGCTTGGACGACAGCCTCGACGATCAGCTTGACGACTTGTTCGTTGAGTTGATCGAAGAGTAGGGCGTGACCACGGCACGGCCATTGTGCGACCCTCGCACTACGGACCCCGGGTCACTCGACGTAGCCCAGCGACTTGAGCCGCTCTTCGAGTTCGGACGGGACGTCAGCTGCCCGGTTCGGTGATGTTTGCTCGGCCATGTTGGCGTGCAGCTTTGTGCCGAGGCGCGCGACGACGTCTGGGTGTTGGGCCGCAACGTTGGTCGTCTCACCTGGGTCTGACTTGAGATCGTAGAGTTGAATGCGCGGAGGCATGGGCCGCAGAGTTTGGTCGCCGACGCTCGTCACTTCGATGTACTTCCATTCGGCCGTTCGCACGAATTCCCGCCCAGGCCCGCTACTCGTGGCGCCGCCGATTGCGATGCGATCCGCTCGTTCGTCACCTCGCATCAGCGGAAGCAACGTTCGTCCATCGATGTTCTTTCTGAGTGGCGCTTCAAGCAAGTCTGCGATCGTCGGCAAAATGTCTACGGTGCGGACCGTTTGTGTGACTCGCTCGACCTGAAAGCGCTGGGTTGGGTGTGAGATGACGAGGGGAACACGAAGTTGATCATCGGTCAGTGCGTGACCATGGTGAGCAAGCCTGAGTGGGTAGCGGTCACCGAGTTCTTCCCCGTGGTCGCTTGTGATGACCAGCAATGTGCGGTCGCGCAGCCCGAGGGTGTCGAGTTCATTGAGCAGCGCGCCCACGTGCTGGTCGGCTTCATAGATTCCCGAGTCATAGAGCGCGCCAATGTATTCGCGATCGGCGGCGTGCGTCGCGAGTTGTCCCTTTCGTACGCGCGCGAGTGCCGGGATCTCAAGAGAATCACCCACGGATCCGCGTGGTAAGCCTCCGGTGAATTCGTGCCGTCGGTACGGGGTGTGGGGTTCGTAGGTATGGATGAGCAGGAAGAAGTTTTCTCCTCCCAACTCATTCAGCCAAGTCTTCGCAGCAGCGAACGTTCGATGGATTGATCCTTGGGGCTTTGACCTTTGTGGTTGCCCCGGCACCTGCAGCCGCACCGGACCTTCTTCCTCAACATAGGTAGAAAAGCCTTGGTCGATTCCGAACGCTCGAGAGACGTACCCGCCTTCGGTGAACCCGCCCGTCTTGTAACCGGCCGCTCGAAGCGCGCCGATCAAAGACCCGTTCAGACGTTTGCGTTCACGGCGAGCAGTAAAGCCATCATCAAGAAATCGACCGGTCAACAAGGACGCGAACGAGGGTAGCGTCCACGGGGCCGCGCTGATCGCTTGTTCGAACAGGACGCCATCGCGTGCAAGGGCGTCGATGTTGGGTGTTGTTGTTCGCCCGTGACCGTACGCCGAGACCCGGTCGGCGCGCAGGGTGTCGAGCACGATGAGGATTGCGCCTTGGAGGGGTGGAGGTGCGGTGAAGAACTGAAGGGCGGCGATGCCGAGGGTCACTGCGGCGACGAATGGGATCGCGAAGCGTGGGGTCATGAGGAAGAGAGGGTACGGCAAACGGCATGCTGCGGTGCAGATCGAGAAATGCGCGACCTCCGATTGAACCGCCCCGGTCTCGACGGACGAACGGGGCAGCACATCCAGCTCGAGAACATGGAGTTCCCCGAGAACGTGCGGTCCTTTGCCCAGTATCTCCAAGAAAATGGACTTGTGAGGCCGGTCGAATGGCTCGCAGACGAGCAGCTTGCTGTGCGCTCCGACGATGTCCTCGAATGGATCCGAACCCGCGGAATCCGAAGTGGGCTCACTTCGTCGAACCCGACGTCGCCAAGGCGATCCGCGAGGGGCATCTATTCGGGTTTGCCGCATCGGATGAGGGCGAAGGCGGAGTCGCCTCTCAGACGACCCGAAACCCCACTCAACACAGGCTGTCAGACCCCGAGATGTAGTCGTTGCCGTCGGGGTCAACGGCGATGACATTCGTGACAACCCCCTCCGCTGTTGCTTCGCCTGTCTTATTGTCTGCCTCTCTGCGACCCAAGAGTCGACGAGGATCCCGTATGAGCCGCGAACCGATCGTGAGGAATGATGAAAGACGAGTATTTCGAAAACGGTTATGTCGTTCGCCGCGGCCTATTGCCGGCGGACCTGATCGCTGAGCTGAATCAGCGCTTTGCCGACGTGGCGGACGGCATCCGCGAGCCGGCCAAGAACATGCAGGTGGTCAGAAACGTCGAGGTGGCGAAGGGCCTGGTCACGCCGAAGACCAAGGCTCACGGCATCAGCAAGATGAACTTTGTCCAGGCCGATCCCGTCCTGCGCAAGTACTCGGCCTGCGTCCCCCTGCTGGACCAGGTGGAACAATTGATCGGGCGCGACCTCATTTCCATGAACAGCATGTATCTCAACAAGCCGCCCCACGTCGATGGGCGGCACCCGTTGCATCAGGATCTCATCTACTTTCCCTTCCGCCCCGCGGATTCCATCGTCGGAGTCTGGTCGGCGCTCGAGCCGATCACTCGTGAAAACGGTTGCCTCGTCATGATCCCCGGGAGTCACAAGGGCGAGACCCATGCCCACGACTATCCGGATTGGGAGCACAAGAACCATCTCTTCCTCGGCGTGAAGGACGTGGACTCGAGCGGCCGGGTCCACATTGAGATGGAGCCTGGCGACACCGTGTTCTTCCACTCGAACATCATCCACGGCTCGGGCTTCAACAAGACGGAAGGACTACGTCGGGCCATTGCCATCCACTTCGCCAACGCTCGCTGCGAGGACATCTGGGGTGGCCACAAGCAGACGCTCGACAAGTACAGCCCTCGTGACGACTACCGCCTGGTTCGCGGCGAAGATCCGAACGGCTACGTGACGCACCACTAAACAGGCGCGACAGCGGGGCCTGTTACGTCGTCACTGCGCTTGCCTCGCGCATTCGCCCGCAGTCCTAGCCCAGGGCTTCGTCGTACATGGGAATGGCCGGCTCACCCTGGGCGAGGGTGGCCCAACGGGCCACCGAAGGCTGTCCCCACATCGCCTCGACATAAGGCTGCAGCCCAGTTGGAGTCTCCACCCTATAGGTTCTCAACCGGCTCAACACGGGCATGAACATGCAGTCGGCCACACTGAATGCCCCGAAGAGGAAAGGCCCGCCGGAACGATGTAGCGCCTCCTCCCAGAGCTGAAAAATACGTACGAGTTCACCCTGAACCTGCGCCGAAGCCACAAAGGCCTTTGCGCGCCCCCGCAGGTTCATCGGCATTTCCTGCCGCACACTGTGAAAGCCGCTCACCATCTCACAACTCACCGCACGGGCACGGGCACGGGCGCGAGCGTCCTGGGGCCACAAACCCGCTTCGGGGTGGCCTTCCGCGACATACTCGCAGATCGCCAGAGACTCATGCACCGTGAGGTCACCGTCCAGTAAAACAGGAACCTTTGCAGCACCGGTGATCGCCAACAATCGGTCGCGCCAGCCCTCATCGACAAGGCCACCGATGTGGCGAACCTCGAACGCTACTCCCGCGTGATCGAGCGCAAGCCAAGCGCGCACAGACCAGGAGGAATAGTTGAGACTGAAGACCACAAGTTCCATGGGCGATCGTTAGCAGGTCGAGCGGCCAGTAGCCCCTAAATGGTAAACCTCAGGAACCTGCACACCGAGTGGATTGAGCGCTGCGGATAGACCACGTCTGGACGAAAAGGGCGGCTGTTTGCACGATCCTCCGCGGGC
>DUBZ01000077.1:0-2943 GCA_012960035.1 Myxococcales bacterium
GCACGTGCTAACCGCACTGAGCCCGGGGGCTCTCTATCTCTACTTTCGAAACGGCGAGCTTGGGGAGCCTGCCGCCTGACCAGGCATCGAACGCGGACGTGGAATAGCGCGGCTCAAATGACCGCTGTACCGTTCTGGCATCAACCTTCTCTGACACGGCGGAGTCCGGTGGCGGGACTCCGAAGCCGCCGTGGTCCTTGGCGGTCATTCTTCGGACGGCGGGCTCGCGATCCGTGTCGCTGGGGGCGACAATGCGCCCCGCCCCGACGCGTATCTCCTGCTTGCTCCTTTGCCCCGATTCAAGGTTGTTTCTGGGAAGGGAAAGGCAGGGCCGCATAGGATCATTTGATTCAAAAGGTGACTTTGAGCTTCCCGCCGTCAGAGACTTGGCAATCCCCGGCCCCACCTGCGAGCAGACCCTTTCGGGGGTCGCTCATATCGAGTTCGCAGCGGATGAAGCGACCGCGATTGCCGTTTAGGGTTGCCAGCACACGACCGGAATAGTGCTTGAAGAATTTTCCGAATTCGATGACTTCAACGTAACCAGTGTCGCCCCAGCCGTAGTCGTACCAACGGGGCGCAGCCCAATCAGTGTGGATGTCCTGAAGAACGTAATAGTGGGTCGAACCGTGACCGGTTTCCATCACCCGGGCATACGAGCCATCGAAGTGCTCGCCGCCGGGCCCAAGCGTCATAATCATATGACCGTGCGCATCATCGATGGCCGACCACGAAACGGCCACGGTTTCGGTGGCGCCCAGCCCGTGGGTCCAGGTCCCTTTCATCATTCCCCGTTCCACGAGTTTCGCGAAATGTGGCGTGGAATCGGTCTTGCACGCCAAAACAAACCCACCCATCGCGCAACACACCACCGCGATTGTCCATTCGCTCAAAAACTTCCTTCCCAATATTCACTCCATTCGATTGTCTGTGCTTCCCAGTGCGTGGCCGCAATCGCACGTTTTCCCCGAGCAGCGTGACACTAGGACCGGGTTTCTTTCGGCGTCAGCTGTAGCTCAAACACCGAGCCGTGTATTCCACTGGACAGACTCGGACAAAAAACGAGTTTGCCCGGCATCGGACTCGCCTCTCCTCGGACCCCGGTTTCTCCCCGTCTCCAGCAGAACCTTGACCGGAAAGAGGGCTCGTTGAGCATAGGGAAAAAAGCTGGGTTTCCGGAAACACCGATAAGTAACCGTATGAAAAACGACTCGATGGTCATGGGCATTGTTCCCGTTCCGGGCGGGGGGGGGGCCGCGACTTTCCACCCGTTGGTTGAGCGCGCGATCAAAACAGCGGTGCGGGTTCCCCTTGCGACGCCGCGCGCGCTGCTTCTGCGGCACTTGCAGCCCTCTCGCTTCCGGATCAAGCGAAGACGCGCGAATACCTTGGCAAGCCCAACGAAACGAATCCAGTCTCAAGCTTAGGGTTTTGGCTTGACCCTCAAGCTGCTTTCCCCTGCTCCAATGCAACCCGCGACGCGTAAGCGGCGGGGGAGTCGCATCTCACCGTTTCTTCAAGGAATGCGACAGGCTTCGAACCTGAGGGCGATCTGCGACTAAAAAGGAAGCAGATCGTAGGAGCAAAGCGACGCGGACGGGGGTTTGTTTGGAAGCAGTGCTTCCAAGCCCTCCCGGCGCGCCATTGAATGCAAGCACTTACCCAGCCACCGCTCGTGCAGCATTCGTGAATCGCTTCCGAACCGCTGCCAACATCCAGAATTCGGTTTTCGGGTCGGTGTCGCTTTCATTTCTTCGAGCGGAAGCGAAAGACACCGCCTACCCAGTTCGTTCACAACCGAGTTCGGCCAGCACAGCGCGCCACGCGCTTGCATCTCTTGGCCCCGTCAGAGTGCGCGAACCTTTGGGATGCTTGATCCAATTGAAGGGCAGCGCAGTACCGCCAAGCCGTCGCCATTCATCACCGCCCGCATCGCGAACGACCGTGAGTTTGAGGTCGTGTTTCTTCCAATAGCGCCGCACCGTCTCTACGTCTTCATCCACGTTCACCGCGACCACAGTCACGCGCCCTGGTGCGCACGCCGCAGCTTCGATCTCGAGAACTTGCATTTCTTCCGCACAGGACGGGCACCAGGTTGCCCAGAAATGCAAGATCAACGGCGAGTCGGCATCGGTTCCGGCAAAATCAGAAACGCCACCGTCAAGCGCAGCAAATTCGAGCGGCCCGCGACCGGCTGCGGCCAGGAACAACAGCGGCAGCAACAACACTGCAATGACGGGGAAGCGTTTCATTTCGACCAAACCTAGAACCGCATCAACACGCCGGCCGCCCAGACCGGATCTTCATGTTGTTGCCCGTTGAGCCATGAACTCGTGACGGGCACTTGCGTGGAAACGCGCAGCACCGGCGCCTGCTGATTCCTGAACCACGGAAGTGTCATCGCCACACCGGGCGAGATGTAGAGAATCGATCCGCCACTATCGTTGAAGTTTACGTTCTCAGACTGGTCTTTGTCTGCCCAGCGATAATTGAGCTGCGTGCTGAAGCTGAGCCAATTGAGTGCAGGCACCTTGATGGCGTGGCCCACTGGAATCTCAATCGCGACGTTTGCCAGGAGGGCATCTCCATATTCGTAGTTGAGAGATCCCTTCGTGTTGATCTTGTAAAGAAAGCTCGAGTAGAGCGAGGCCCATTCGAGTTTATGCACCATCGCCGCGCCGAGCCCTGTATCCCACGACCCGGTGCCCGCCTGCAGATGCGGGTCCTTGATTCCGTTGACCCGCTTGTTGCTCTTGCCTGTTGGCGTCTTGACCACGAGCCGTGCTTCTACCCAGGTGCTCGGGAGAACGTCCCGATTTCGCCAGACCACCCCCGTCGCCGCAAAGGAGATGTCGCCAAGGCCATCGATCGATGAAGTTTCGCTTACATCGCCCTCGATTTCCGTGACCTCGTTGAACTTCACAGGGATGTCCACGGTCAGGG
>DUBZ01000077.1:2953-5986 GCA_012960035.1 Myxococcales bacterium
ATTTCGCCAGACCACCCCCGTCGCCGCAAAGGAAATGTCTCCAAGGCCATCGATCGATGAAGTTTCGTTGCCATGCGTGATCTCGTTGAACTTCACAGGGATGTCCACGGTCAGGGTCAAGCGATCAATCGGCGTATAGCTGAGATAGAGATCGAGACGCTGGCTTTCATTCTCTTCTCGCTCCTCGTGTTCTTCTTCGCCTCCAGGTTCCTCGTCATGGGGAAGCAGACCACTTTCTTTTTTCCAACCACGAACCTCGAGGTAGGCACTAAAATTTCCTACCTGCTGGGCGGTCGCACCATTGGCGTCGAAATTGGGGTCGCCCGCCATGCATACCGAGCAAGCGCGAGCTTCAAATGCTCCAACAAATGCAGTCACAAAGACTGCGACCAAGAGCGCGCATAGCACGCTACGAACGTAATTCATTTTCGTCTCCTTCAACACGCGACCGCACGCATCCCCGTCGAACGGGAGCGGGTCGCATCATTCTTAAAACCAACACGGCCCGAAGAGTTCAGGCCGTGTTATGCGTTACGAATGAAGAGAGATGGGGACGAGTTCGGGGGCAGAGGGTTCGCCCGCAACGAAGGGTTGTGCAACTCGGTCCATCACGGCGAAGACTTCGTGGTAGGTGTGAAGCATTGCTGCAGGAGGAAGCATTGGACTCGCATACACCGACGCGATATCGCCCGAGCCCCACGACGAACACCCGCAGAGACAATGTGCGCGAAGCATCGTGTCGTTGTGCGCTTGGGGCTCCTCGGCGTGAGACATGGCGTGATGATCGCCCCTAGGGTCGGAATGGTGCGCGTGCTCAGCAACCTCAACGCTATGTGCGACTTCCAGTCGCGAGCTGGGAACGAGATCATACTCTCCCGGCAGCTGGCAAGGCACGGCCCAGGTGGCGACGTGTGCAAGAGCCGTCACGCACACGGCGAACACTTGCAATCGCCGACCGAGCACAATTCGGCCCATTCTGAGTCGTTGGCAATTTTCGTTCACGCTTCCATTTTAGGCGATCGAATTCCGCGTCGCCAAGCGATCGCCGACTTCGAATGGACAACACCCGCGAGTCCGAAGCCGAGCAGCAAAGCTGCGTCAGGCTTTTCAACGGGCTTACACGTAGGTTCACGGCGACAAAGCTCCTTTTAAGAACGCCGGGTCGAGATCACCATAGATTTGGTATTCCAAAAAATACGATCATAATAAGAGAAGCTGCGTTCTCGTTGCCGCCGGCAAGGAACCGTGTGACAAAGCGAGGGGGGTTCTTTCGTTGGGCTTGCTGATCCCACATGAGCAGGTCGCCCTCTTGCCATGCGTGGCGATATCCGAATTCGGGCTTATGCATATGGGCCATCAGCATTGCCGAGATGGCCTCGCCTTCATGCGGCGATAGGTCTTGGATGAACCGCGTATAATTCTGGTTGATTGTGAGCCACTTCCGGTCTGTAACGGGATGGGTTCTCACAATCGGGTGTGAGTGGAGCAAGCCCTTTACGAGCGCTTCTCCCATCTGCTCGGCCAGCAGGATGCCACTGCGCCAACCCATCTCATCCAGATGGCCATAATCGTGGATCGCGTTCAGGTCGCCAATCAGATATTTCATTTTGTCCGAGAGCGTGCCGGGGAGCTTTCGGACCCATTGAAACCTGGGCTTACGGCTTGCGGATCAGTCTTGTTGGATTTCTTTCCTATATTCCCGGTTGCTGAAAACGCGTGGCGGGAAGTACCGTCCGCTTCGCCAAACGGACTGAATCGCGGCCTGCGACGGCGATAAAACGGAGTCGGGCAATGGAAACTGATCGCGTTGTCGAAGCGACCGACTCGGTCGCTCATGAAAATCCCGATCGATTCCTCGGTTGGAGTGCGCTTGGTGCTGCGTTCACCGGTCAGTTCATCGCCACGGGGGTAACGTTCGCGGCGTTTGGGGTGTTCGTCATCCCGCTCGCGGCAGAATTCGAAACGCCGCGTGGGCGACTGAACCTGGGCTTCTCCATCGCATTTCTCGCCATGGGACTGTTGGGCCCGTTAATAGGCCGGTGGTTGGATCGCGGACTGACCCGAACGCTCATGCTCGTGGGCGTCACGATGAGCGGGTTGGGTTTGATCGGAATGTCGCAGGCCAGCTCCCTGTTGCAGCTGGGTGTGTGCTTCTGCGGCTTGGTCGCAACGGGTGCCGCGCTCTTCGGCATGATGCCCACGATGGCGATCGCGGCGAACTGGTTCCAAAGGCGACGGGGTCTCGCGCTTGGCATTACCGTGGCGGGCGCGACCGTGGCGAGTTTCATCGCGCCACCCGCGGCCGCCTGGCTGATCGAACAAGTGGGCTGGCGCGGTGCGCTTCTTTGGTTTGGAGTCGCCGCACTCGCGCTTGGGCTGCCGGTCTTCTATTTCTTCGCGATCGGTCGTCCCGAGATGGTGGGGCAGCAACCCGATGGGGACACTCCCTCACCCGACGTGACGGAAGCGCCGAATCTGACGGCAGCTCCCCTCGAAACGGCGGCCCTCGTTCGCGACCCGCGACTATGGCTGCTGTCGGTTGGCTTCGCGTTGGTGTTCACTTCGCCCATCGTGATGATGTTGTCCCTGATTCCGTTCGCGGAAGACCTCGGGTTTTCAAGGCAGGACGCAGCCTTCTTCTTCTCTGCAGCAGCGCCGTTGTCGATTCTCAGCAAGATCGTCTTTGGAAGTCTGTCCGATCGCATGGCACCTCGTCTTGCGATCTGGATCGTCGTCATCGTCAACGCGGCATGTTGGCTGTTGCTGTCACTGAACCCGAGTTATCCGTTCTTTCTTGCGATCGCTGCCCTCTACGGCATTGGGATCGGTGCATCCGGGCCACTCCACGGAGTCGTGATCGCGCGATGCTTTGGACCGCTGGCCTTTGGCCGCGCCACCGGAATCGGTGGCTTGGCGGGGCTTCCGTTGATCGCGGGCGCGCCGGCAGTTTCGGGAATGCTGTTCGATGCGACCGGCAACTATGACACGGTCTTCATGGTGCAGGCCGCCCTGCTGCTCTTTGGCGGGGTGCTG
>DUBZ01000077.1:6001-20334 GCA_012960035.1 Myxococcales bacterium
CCCCGAATTCCGAGGAGTTGATTCAACCCCTGTCCGCTTCCGCAGGCTTCCTTGGCGTGAAGTACCAGTTGGTTTGGTCGTATTCAAGGTACTCATCAATTCGTCGGTAGTTGTTCTTTTCGAAGTACTCAGCCAAGATTTCCCTATTGCGCCGATGCACTTCGATGTGGACGAGTTCAGGGCGAAAGCGTTGAATATCAAAAGCCGACATTGCGATGGGCTCGTGGCCATTGATATCAATCGATAGAAAATCGATCTTCTTGACTCCCTCGCGATCCAATAAATCGTCGATGGTGATGGTGGGAACGAGTACTTCTACGGTCTCAATTTCCCTGTCCAGTGCCTTTTCCCAGAATTTAATGTTGCTCTTATCAAGTGCGGCAATTGGACCTGCGGCATAAAAGGTGACGGATTCTCCAGATTTGTCCGTTACTGCGTAGGGGAAGAATTTGGACCGAGGGCGTACCCACTTCCAGGCATCCGCGTATGACTTCTCGGCGTCGACCCCGATCCCGCGCCAACCGAGTTCGCTTTCCAAATAGTACGTCGTGCTTGCGAATCGCGGCTTGAAGCAGCCAACATCGACGAAGAAGCCATCTGGTCGATCGCGAAAGAAGTGCCGAATGATTGGCTCTTCCTTTTCTTTTGCATACTCACTCGTACCGTTGACCAGGAGATCATCGAAGTCAACTGCTTCTGGTTCGGACTTCGATTGCGGATGCGAAACGCGATCAGGAGGAGTCGATTCCGTACAGGCGACCCCCAACACCGCCATGAGTATCCCGACTTGTAACCACTGCATCCGTAGGTTCCTATTATTCTCGGTGTCGCCACGTTGCTGTCCTGCACTGCAAAGCGGGCAGACATCTCGAAAAACCTTCACCGGTGTACCGCGTCGAAAATGTTTTGAGTTCTAAAACTTCTATCCAAGTCAGAGACGCATTGACTGCGCGCGCTGGCTGCGAGGAGACTGCTTTGCACCCGCTCGCCAATGCTAACCAATCGGGCAGCAATCACGGGGCGCAATCTCTGTTTGCCCCGTTGCGACCCGGGGTGCGGGCGGATGCATGTAAAGGCATTTTGGCGACGTGGCAGCTCGCAAGCCCGCTATTTACCACGCGAACTTTGACTACAGCGCTTGTGGACGTCGTGCCGACTGACAACCGCGGACGCTCAGCCCGGAGACGGGTGGCTCCTTCACTTCGAAATCGAAGGCCCGGGTTGGATCATTCTCCGATGATGACATCCGCCTGGCGCGTCAAAATAAAGTTGAGCCCCTTCCGAATCAGAAGCGTGTCTTCGTCGGGCGCAACCTTGTCGCGATAGTCAGGCTCCTGGGCGAACTCCCAGAACGCGTCCTCGCTTTCGAAGAGCTGCTCTGTCAGTCCATCGAATTGCGGGTCTCCTTTGCGTTCGTAGTCGGCTGCGAGGCGCGGGTACTGGCGGTAGCCGAGGATGTGTCGGGAGAGTTCCGGGCTGTCGCGAAAGATCGCGGCGTGCGGGCCGGTCCAGTGCTCATGGAAGGACTCGACGCTGCGCGTCTTGGCGCGCGGAATCATGCACAGGAGTTTGACGCCGCCGGCCGAGCGCTCTTCCTGGACGGGCATTTGAACGATCGGCTCAGCGGCGAAGAATATATGAAAGGCGCTGCGGTCGAGGAACTTCGCCTCGTCGGGGGCGATCAGCTCGTAGTATGCGGGGTCAGTGCAGAAACCGATGAACGCCTGCATGTTCTCGAACCACTGGATCGTGACGCCATCATGGCCCGCACTTCCGCGATCGCGCTCTGAATCGCGATCTGTGCGGTGATTCTGTTCGTAGCGAAGCACATACTTCGCAAGCTCCGGCGTGTTACGAATCAGCGGCCCGTGGTGGTTGAGCCAATGCTCGTGAAACGCATCGCGATCCATCCCCTCTTTGCGCCTGACGAAGCAGATCAGTTCGATCATGTCTCTGCATCTCCCGTACTCAAAGTCAAAGTCGAAGCACAGTCGCTACTGCGGTATCGAAGTCGTCATCACCCGCCCGCTAACAACCCCGCAGCACATGGCCCGGAAGCGCGCCCGTGTGTTTGTTGCCTTCCATCATGACCTGGCCGTTCACCAGCGTTGCGACATAGCCTTCGGCTTCCACGATGTATCGCTGGGTCTCTGCGGGAAAATCCTTGGCGAGATACGCCTCTCCGCTCTTGAGCTTCTTTGGATCGAAGACGACGACATCTGCGAAAGCGCCGACCCGCAGAAAGCCCCGGTCGCGCAGACCGTGCACTGTGGCGGGCATGCCGGCAAGGCGCCAGATCGCGTGTTCGAGGGTTACCGTTCGCGGCACCCATTCCGACAACAGGCGTGTGGAGTAGTCGGCGCCGGTAAACGAAGCGAGGTGGGCGCCGCCGTCGCTCGAACCCGCCATCGCGATCGGGTTCTTAAGACCGCTTTCGACCACGTGTTGGATGAATTGATGCGAGGTTTCGTTGAAACTCGTTCGGAAGTTCAGTTCGAGGTTCTCCACAAGAGAGAGGTCGAGGAAGGTGTCGAGTGTTCCCTTACCCGTTTCTTCGGCCAGGTCTCGGATCGTGCGTCCAACCCAAGCGCTGTGATCGGGGTCCGTCACGCCTTCGACTTCGAGGTCGCCGAGGTCGAAGGCGACGGCACGGCCGTCGTCGGAGTCCCATTCGGCTTGCATTCGCGCGCGCCAACTTGGGTCGGAGAGGCGACGGCTGCGTTCGGGTTCCGGTTGCGTGAGAACCTCGCGCCAAACAAGCATCTCGTCGAACACGAACGTGTCCGAGAGCTTCAAGTGAAGCTCGAGTTTGTTTGTGGTGAACTGCGGGTGCAGTCGGATCCCCTGCTCGGCCGCCTCATTGCAAAACTCGAGGGTGTCTTGCCAGCCCATCGGGTTCTGGGGGGTCGGGGTCAGGATGTTCAATTCGATTGGCTTGCCCGAGACCCGGTAGAGCTCGCGCAAAAGCGCGCGGTCTTCTTCGTCGTAACCGGTTGCAAAGCTTTTCGGGATAATCTCGATCGCGCCGTGGTCGAAGTCCGCCAAGACGCTGGCGAGGGCGATGATTTCTTCGTGGGTCGCAAAGTTCGACGGAACCTCGCGCCCGTCGTCGCCGACGTGAATGTCGATCTGTGAAGTTGAGAAGCCCAGCGCTCCCTGTTCCATCCCTTGGCGGAGCAGGGTCTGCATCTCGGTAATTTCATCTGGGGTCGCCTCGCGCTCAGAAGCGTCGTCGCCCATGGCCCAACGGCGCACTGCGCAATGCCCGACATAACCCCCTGCGTTGACGCCAAGCCGACCTTCGAGGCGAGTCCAGAAATCGTCAAAGCTGCCGCCCTTGAACTCGAAGCCCTCCGCGAGGGCTTCCTTCGACATGCCCTCGACGCGAGAGAGCATGGCGGCCAACCAACCTACGTCTTCGGGACGCGACGGTGCGACCGTGAAACCGCAGTTTCCGGTCAATACCGTCGTCACGCCGTGCCAACACGACGGCGACGCGATCGGATCCCAATCCAGCTGCACGTCGTAGTGGGTGTGCACGTCAATGAAGCCCGGCGCAACAATGCAACCGTCGGCATCGATCTCGCGCTCACCGTGTTCATTCACCCGGCCAATCTTCGCGATGCGGTCGTTTTGGATCGCCACATCAGCCGTGAAGCCTGGCATGCCGGTGCCATCAACGACCCTGCCCCCTCGAATCACTACGTCGTACTTCATGAATCATCTCCGATCGTGATGCAGTCGCAAACGCCCTGCGTACTCTGCACATTTAGACGCGGCTTCGCTGTGTCTCAGAAGATACTGGATCGCGGCTGTTGCAATCCCACCGCCCTCGTAACGCGAGCGCCTTCCCGCGCAAAATGGCGATTGCATCTTGACGCAGATGGCGCAGGCTCCAGCGCTATGAGCCGAGCCTCGCATTCCAACTCCACCGCTGCCGATCGACCGCCTGCAGTCCTCGTCGGCGTACAGCTGCAGGGCGTTTCCAACGAGGCGCTTGCGAGTTCACTCGACGAACTCGAGCGACTCACCGAAACGCTTGGCTTGAACGTCATCGGCCGCGTCACGCAAAAAAGACGCGGGCTTGGCGACGCCAACCTGCTCGGTGAAGGAAAGCTACGCGAACTCGCCGGGTACACGGGAGGCCCAGGCTTCGTCCCTCCGTTTGTCGTGCCCGGCTCGCGCGCCGAGCTCGAGGCCCACGCCCCGGCGGCGGAACTCGACCCGATCGAAGAAGACGAGGAAGATACAGAGCAGGAGCCGACACCACAGGCCGTCACCGTCATTATCGACCACGACTTGTCGCCGACGCAGATGCGCAACCTCGAGAAGGTGACCGGCGTCGAGGTCCTCGATCGGTCGATGGTGATCCTTTCCATCTTTCAGCGTCACGCTCGAACGCGCGAAGCGAAGATCCAGGTTGAGATCGCGCGGCTCGTCTACATGGCGCCGCGACTTCGGGAAGCGCACGCCAACGTCGAGCGTCAGCGCGGCGGGATCGGCGGCAAGGGAGCTGGCGAATCCGCACTCGAACTCGGACGTCGCGGAGCGCGGGATCGAATCGCCGAGCTTCGACGCACGTTGGTCGGCGTGCAGCGAGAGGCCGAGACGCAGCGCAGCCGCCGCAGCACCAACGAGACGCAAGCCGTCGCCCTGATCGGTTACACGAACGCGGGAAAATCCCGGCTCATGCGCGGTCTGACAAACGATTCGATGTACGTCGCCGATCAGCTCTTCGCGACCCTCGACACCACCGTACGTGTGCTCGTGCCCGAAACCCGTCCACGAATCTTGATCAGTGACACCGTCGGCTTCATCAAGGATCTTCCGCACGATCTGGTGGCCTCGTTCCGCTCCACGCTCGCCGAAGCGAAGGACGCCAGCCTTCATCTACATGTCGTCGATGCTTCCGACCCGGCAATGCGAAACCAGCACGAAGTCACGCGAAAGGTCCTCGCCGAAATCGATGCCGGCGAACATCCGCGTCTGCTCATCCTCAACAAATGCGACCTGCTCGACGAAGCGCAGCGCGACGCGCTTGCCGCAGAGTTCCCGGATGCCGTGTTGATGGCGGCCAGCGTACCGGCGGACGTGCTTCGCCTCCACGGCTTAATCCGAGACTTCTTCGAACGCTTCATGGAAGAAGAGACTTTCCTAGTCCCCTACGACCGACAAGCCAAAGTGTGGCTGCTTCACGAACGCTGCCGCGTCCTCGAAGAACGCTACGAAGAAGATGGGGCCCACGTGCGGGTGCTTGCGCCGGCCGGAGTCCTGGGCGGCTTGCGGCGCGAGATCCAGGCGTAGGCACAGGAAGGCGAAGCGAGAAGCGCAGCCCCGGTGATGAACCGAGTGGTTGCAATGCGCCGCCTACGCCGATGTGCCTATGGCCCGACAGATCAAATTCGATTGTCGCTAGGCATCTGCGCCGAATCGGATGTCGCTCCTTGCCACCCCATTCCGCTCGGTGCCTCTCGTCAGTGGCGTCTCACCGTTTCTTCAAGAACCAGCCGGAACCGTTTGAAGTACTGGAAAATTCAAATGGCGCCCCGGGAGGGTTTGAAAGCATGCTTTCAAATAAACCCCCGTCCGCGTCGCTTTGCTCCTTGGTCATAGCCAGCCCGATCACAAAATGTGACGGGTATTGGGCTCAACCCTGACCGTGGGTAGAGTTCAAGCCTATGAGGTTGCATCGCCATCTATCTATTGCTCTCGTGTTGCTATGTCTCGTGCTTCCCGCACGCTCTGTGGAAGCGCAACCGCGCGGCTCCGCCAAAGCGACTCGGGTGTTGGTCGCGACTGCAAAGTCGATTTCGTTTCCACTTGCGATCGATGCTCTGGGAACCGCGAAGGCAAATGAGTCGGTTGATATTCGTCCCAAGATCTCGGAGACGATTCGCGCCATTACATTCGAGGAAGGTCAGCGGGTCGAGGCCGGTCAATCTCTTGTCGAACTCGCGAATGAGCAGGCGAGTGCCGGAGTCGCGGTCGCGACAGCCAACCTGGCCGACATGGAGAACCAGTTTCGTCGGGCGCGGAACTTGTTCGATACACGCGCGATCTCGGCTTCCGAACTCGATCAACGGAGTGCGCAGCGCGACGCCGCACATGCCGAACTGAATGCTGCGAAGGCACGGCTTGCCGACACTGACATTCGCGCGCCCTTCGCAGGGCGGATTGGTTTGCGATACGTCAGTCTTGGAAGCCTAGTCACCCCGCAGACGGTCATCACAACACTTGACGACACCGAAATCATCAAGCTCGACTTCGATGTGCCCGAGACCTGGATATCACGACTCAAGCGCGGTCTAACCACGCTTGCGCGCAGCGCCGCGTGGCCGGAAGAAATCTTCCGAGGGCAGGTAGTCTCGATTGACACGCGTGTGGATCCGGTAAGCCGCACGGTGACGGTTCGCGCGGTGGTTCCTAACTCGTCGGGGCGACTTCGCCCGGGCATGTTTCTCACGGTCACTTTGTTGCGTGAAGATGTCATGGCGTTGGTCGTGCCCGAGCAATCGATCGTTCCAGAACAAAGCCAGCAGTTCGTGTTCGTCATTGGCGACGGAAACACCATTGAAAAACGCGAAATCCACACCGCCCGAAGGCGGCCGGGGCAAGTCGAAGTCGTGGGCGGCCTTGCACCAGGCGAGCGGGTTGTTGCCGAGGGAACCCAGAAGGTACGGCCTGGTTCAAAGGTCGAGATCGTCGGTGAAGTCATCGTGGGTATTGATCTTGATGTCGCGAAGGCGAAGTCAAACGCCCAACGCCAAACTGGAGCGGCACCGTGATTCTGTCGGACTTTTCCGTTCGTCGTCCGGTGGTCGCGACGGTCATGTCCCTGCTTCTCGTCATCGTTGGGCTCGCGGCATTTCAACGCCTCCCCGTTCGCCAGTATCCGGACATCGATCCGCCGGTCGTGTCGATCGACACGATCTACCGTGGGGCCTCGGCCGAGGTCGTCGAAACCAAGGTCACGCAGTTGATCGAAGATCGGATCGCCGGGCTCGAGGGCATCGAAAAGCTGACCTCGTCGAGCCAAGAAGAACGCTCTTCGATTCGTGTTGAGTTCAACCTGAACCGCGAAATCGACGAGGCGGCGAACGACATTCGCGACCGCGTTGCACGCGTTGCTGCTGCGCTGCCCGAAGAAGCCGAGCCGCCCGAGATCGCGAAGGTGGACAATGACACCCGCGCTGTCATGTATTTGAACGTGACTTCGGATCGGATGTCAGGGCTTGAGATCACGGACTATGCCGACCGCTTCCTGACCGACCGTTTCTCGACTGTGCCCGGCGTCGCGCGCGTTCGTATTTCCGGCGAGCGTCGCTACGCGATGCGAATCTGGCTGAACCGTGAATCGCTCGCGGCGCATGGGCTCACCGTTGCCGACGTCGAGCAAGCGCTACGCGCGGAGAACGTGGAACTCCCGGCGGGTCGGCTCGAGTCGAGCCAGCGCGAATTCACGCTGCGCACGGACACGGGCTTTCGAACGCCGGAGGAATTTGGGCGATTGCTAGTCGGCCGAGGGAGCAACGGCCAACCCGTGCATCTGGCCGAAGTCGCCAAGGTGAGGGTCGGTGCGGAAAATGAACGCAATGCCGCGCGTGCCAATGGGCAGCAAGCAGTGTCACTGGGCATCGAACAGCTTTCGAAGGCGAACACGCTCGACGTTTCGAGCGGTGTGCGCGCCGAGATTGATCGCGTCCAGCAAGACTTGCCCGAGGGCATGCAGCTGATGGTCAACTATGACCGTGCTGGATACATCGGCGAGTCGATAGATCAAGTTGTCTTTGCACTTGGATTTTCGATCGCCCTCGTACTCCTCGTCATCTATGTGTTCCTGGGCAGCGCCCGTGCAACATTGATCCCCGCGGTCGTCGTCCCGGTGTCCGTCATTGCGACGTTCACGATGATGTCCGCGTTCGGCTTTACCATCAACACGTTGACCTTGCTGGGTCTCGTGTTGGCGATCGGCCTCGTGGTCGACGACGCAATTGTTGTGGTCGAGAGTATCTATCGTCGCATCGAAGAAGGACGCCCCGCTCTACTGGCCGCACTCGAAGGATCAAAGGAAATCGGCTTCGCGGTCATCGCAACCACGCTGGTACTGGTGGCGGTCTTTGTTCCGCTTTCGTTCATCGAGGGGGACATTGGCCGGCTGTTCAACGAGTTTGGGATCACGCTCGCCGCGGCGGTGATCTTCTCGAGTTTCGTCGCACTCACACTGTCCCCGATGATGTGTTCGAAGCTACTGCGGCCGCACGGGGACGACTATCAACCAACGCGACTCGCTCGCGGAGTTGATCGGATTTTCATGCGGGTTACCGCCTCCTACCGAGGCCTGCTCGAAGGCGTGGTCGCACGACCGCTGTTCACCCTTTGCGTCGCAGCTGCTTTCTCTGCGCTTGCGGTCTTGCTGATGCAAGTCATTCCCTCAGAATACGCACCACGTGAGGATCAGGGCGTCTTCATGATGTTCGTGCGCGCACCCGAGGGCGCCAGCTTCGACTATACGGATCGTTACGCCCGCGAGATCGAAGCGGTCTTGATGGACGAAGTCGAGGACGGCCCTCTCACGCGCTTCCTGCTTCGCCTGCCTGGAAGTCGTGGCGGAACGGGCGCTGTCGATACCGCGCGGTTCATCGTGATCCTCGATCCGTTCGACGAGCGGACCGAGTCACAGGCTGAAATCAGCGCACGCCTGAACGAGCGGCTTGCAGCACTTCCGGGCGTACGCGCAATGATCTTTCCTTCTTCAAGTCTCGGGATCCGAAGCGACGGAAGACCCGTCGAACTCGTAATCGGGGGGCCGGACTACGAACAGCTTGAGCAATGGCGCGACATCTTGCTTGCCACCATGGAGGGGATGCCCGAACTCTCCCGCGCCGACAGCAATTACCAAGAGCGCAAGCCGCGAATGACCGTCAAGGTCGACCGCGATCGCGCTTCCGCCCTCGGCGTTTCATTGGTAGAAATCGGCCGCACGCTCGAAACGATGCTCGGCTCTCGGGTGGTGACCACCTATGAAGATCGCGGCCGAGAGTACGACGTCATTGTGCAGGGTGAAGACGCCGATCGCGCAAGCCCGGACGACCTCACGAATCTCTATGTACGATCCTCGCGAACAAGCCAGCTGATTTCGCTGGCCAACCTCGTAACGCTGACTGAAGAAGCCGGGCCCGGAGCCCTGAATCGTTTCGACCGCATGCGCGCCATCACGGTGGAAGCCGCACTCACGCCAGGCACGAGCCTTGGCGAAGCCGTTCGCGCGCTGGGGGAGCAGGCACGCAATGCCCTACCCGCCGGAGCGCGGCTTTCATGGGACGGCGAGTCGCGGGAGTTTCTCGAATCCGGTGGAAGCCTGTATACGACCTTCGGACTTGCGCTCTTAATCGTCTTCCTCGTGTTGGCTGCGCAGTTCGAGAGTTTCATTCATCCGATCGTGATCCTGGCAACCGTCCCCTTGGCGCTGACGGGTGCACTGCTCGGGCTGTGGATCCTCGGCGGTACGATCAATGTTTTCAGCCAAATTGGAGCGGTACTGTTAATCGGCCTCGCAGCCAAAAACGGCGTGCTGATCATCGAGTTCGCGAATCAGCTCCGCGACCGCGGTGAAGACTTCGATTGCGCGCTCGTCAACGCGGCATGCACGCGCCTCCGACCCATCGTGATGACGAGCGCGTCGACGACGTTTGGTGCATTGCCGTTGTTGCTGGGCGACGGTGCAGGCTCGGAATCGCGGCAGCCCATCGGCCTCGTCATCGTAGCAGGCGTCGTGGTGTCGGCGGTGCTGACTCTGTTCGTCGTTCCCGCCCTGTACAGCGTGATGGCGCGCAACACGCAAGCGCCAGAGCACGTGGCCCGAACGATTGAGACGTTGCGGGCCAGCTAATCGACATACACAGTGTCTTGATTCAGATCTGTTTCGACCCGGCAAATACGGGGGCGGTGCGCGACAGCGCAGACGCCTAGCCCCTTGGCGCAGCCCCGTCATCGCGTGGAACCCCAAGACCCAGGAAGTTCACTTGGGCCAAACACCGTCCGAAGAGGGCTTTGAAGCCGCCTCGATGGGAAGAGGTAGAGCCGATGCGATCTACCATGAAGTGCTTGAAGCGGTGATGAAGTGGGAACGGACGGTAGCCCCGCAAAGGTGGACGGCGTCCCTGTTCCCTATCCGATGGCGCGATCGAGCCCCAATCGGGCGTACTCACCGGAACCCTGATGCCCTACGCCTCGAAGGGTCAGCCGTTCAGCGCGCGGTGTTGGATCTTGTAGAGGCTCGAGTACATCCCATCCAGTTCCATCAACTCGTCGTGCGATCCGATCTCGATAATTTCGCCTTCGTCCATCACGACGATTCGGTCGGCGGAACGTACCGTTGCGAAGCGATGCGAGACGATGATCGCGGTCTTGTCCCGCGTCATTTCTCGCAGCGCCGTAAATAGCTCGAACTCGGATCGCGCATCCAGGTTCGCTGTAGGCTCGTCGAGAATGAGAATCGGCGCATCCTTCGCCAGCGCGCGGGCAACGGCCAGTCGCTGCCATTCACCGCCGGAAAGATCTTGCTCGCCGAATCGCCGACCGAGTATGGTGTCGTACCCG
The DNA here is from genome assembly GCA_012960035.1 of Myxococcales bacterium. Taxonomy (GTDB): domain Bacteria; phylum Myxococcota_A; class UBA9160; order UBA9160; family UBA4427; genus DUBZ01. The sequence goes on from DUBZ01000077.1 coordinate 16,601, forward strand.
GAAGGCAGCTTTTCGATGATCGAATCGACGCCGGCCTTCTTTGCGATCTCTTCGATTTTCTTGCGATCGCCTTTCAGCCGCTTGAAATCGCCGAAGGCAAGACTCTCCTCCGCCGTAGTCTCGAACCGGACTGGAATTTGGCCCACGTACGCGATCTGGTCGTAGTAATAACGCGCCGAGAGATCTCTTACGTCGGTGCCGTCGAGCAGCACACGCCCGCCGTCGCTGTCGGCGTCGTAGAGCCGCGCAATCAAGTGCGCGAGCGTCGTCTTGCCGGCCCCATTCGGCCCAACCAAGGCGATCGTCTCACCAGGTCGAATGTCGAGGTCAACCCCTCGAATCGTGGCGTCGTCGATACCGGGATAGTGGAATGAGACATCGCGCAGCTCGATCCGACCCTTGGCCGGGCCGGGAGACAAACCGGCTTCCGTTTGAATCTCAGGCGTTGCGTCGAAGAGATCGTAGAGGTTCTGAACGAAGAGTGAGTTCTTGAACATCTCTGCAGCAAATTTCGTGACCTTCGCGGTGCAGGTCCGAAATCGCTGGGCACACGTGAGGTAGGTCACGAGCGATCCGAGAGCCAGTGCGCCCACCAACGTTTCCTGAACGGCCCAGGCGGCGGCCGCCAGGAACGCCAATGCAAATGCGGCCGTTCCAACCGCCTGGCCAATTGCGGATCTTCGATACAGCCGCTGATCGAGGTCGATCAAGTCGCGGCCCAACGCTTCGAAGCGCTCGAGCAGAATCGGCGCCAACTCGAAGATCTTGACGACCGGGATGGCTTCCTTGCGTGTGAGCTCCACCGAGTAATAAGTCTTGAGTCGGGCCTTCGAAGTCTGTGCGATGTTGATCTTGTACTGCATCTTGGACAAGCCCCACCGGAAGGCGAGCATCGGCAGGACGAGAAGAGCGAGGATCGGGGTAAAGATCGGCTGAATCCACATCATGACGCCGAATAGCGTCACGAATTGAAAAACCTCCGCACCGATCGAGATCATGGACAGGACAAACTTCAGGAAGTCACGTCCAGCGTACTGAGCGCCCCGCATGATGACGTTGTGGTTCTCTGGTAACTGGAAGAAGGCAAGGTCGAGTTCAGTTGAATGCGCCGCCAGCTGCTTGGTGATTCGTAGGTCCATGTGCGCTGAAAGCATGCTGTCGCAATAGGCGCGAAGCGCCTGCATGATGCCGCTCAGGAGCATGATGCCCGCGAATGCACCGAGGGCTGGAACGAGGGATGTCAGATCGTCGGATTTCGCGACGACCAACGTCTCCACCTGCGTTACGAGATAGCCAGCCAGTCCAGCCAACGCCGCTGGAAAGGTCGAGGCCGCGAGCGAAGTCCCGATTAGCGCGGACAGATACCATCGGGATGTTTCCCAGCACATGCCCAACGCTCTGCGACCGTTCGTCGCGAGATCGCGCCAGTTCAAGTCTTTGGGTTTCAATCTTTGTTTGCTCGGTGCCAAATGAAGCTCCCACGGAGAAATTGCAACGGCGTATCATACCCGATAATCGAGTTTCCCAGAGAGCCTTCCCGTGCGCACCCCCACGCGGGCCGCCGGTCGCTGAAGACGACGATGCCGCCCCACTAGCCTGCAGCGGGTGCGCCGCGCTACATCCAACTCACGGTAAAGAGACCGGAGCTGTCCGCGACCTTTCGCTGCACGAGCACTCGGTCGTCAGCATGCAGTGTCACGAGCAACGCGCCGGGGCTGGCGCGTCGCAAGAATGTGTCGTCGACCAAGGCCTCTTCTTCAGGCCAGGGATAAGCAAAGACGACGTGGCAGTCGGCTGGCAAAAGTCCGAGTTCGTCCCAGGCATCCGAGTTAAACGCAAGCTCCGAATGCCCGCTGGCGATCGCAAAATCATCGTCGCCGGGTTGCAGGTAGGTGCCTTCTGCAAAGGTCATCGCGAGGCCCAACTTCGACGCCAGCATGCGCGCGGCATTGACGAGTTCGGCCTGGAACTCGATGCCGAACGATGTGAAGCCGTGAAGCGCCGCCACGGCACACACTTGGCCGAGCCCACTTCCCCAGTCACAGAATACGGATCCCCCGGCGAGCTGTTCGCTCTGGATGCGCGCCAGGGCACGACTCACCGCCGGTAGGTCACTGCCCACGTAGCCCAGACGGTCGTTTCCGGGGATCAGCCGGAGCTGTTCATCGATCACGCCGACCGCACTCACCAGCGTCGCGAGTGCATCATCCGACACCTGGGTACTCTCGTGCGGCATTCGTTTACGCCTTGTCCCGGTATTCAGGTCCCAAAAAAAGAAAGCGGCGGCCCGTAAACCGGACCGCCGCTTCTAACTTGCGTTATTGCGGAATTACTTGGGCTGCACGCTCGTCGCTTCGGGGCCCTTCTGGCCCTGCCCGGCTTCGTACGAGACTGCCTGGCCGTCACTCAGCGACTTAAAGCCGTCGCCAAGAATATTCGAGTGATGTACGAACAGATCCTTGCCGCCGTCTTCCGGCGTGATGAATCCATAACCCTTGTCGTCGTTAAACCACTTCACTGTACCTGATGCCAATTTCTTCTCCTTCTAACCTCTCAAATCGAGAGTGAAGGCGTGAGCATAAGCGGTTCTCCGGGAAATTCCCATACCACGGGCAGACCTTCCGTGTCAATTGTCCCCGAGACTGCAGGCCCCCCCCCTCGATCCGGTGGAATCTGCGATTTCACACCAAGTCGATTTCGTCGACTCCCCGCGACTCAGGGTCACTCAGTCGACAAATGACGTCATCAAGTGGCCAGATTCCGCGACCTGGTACGCGGGGCTTCCTTCTCGCCTCCCGAGCATCAAATAACGGGTATCCGACGCTCGGGAGGAGAGAATGGGGCGTCCTGGGCGAGGGTTGCGAAGAGATGCCTAAGGAAATTGACTGAGGTTCGAAGCTCTGGCCCGGAACTTGGGGCGCCGTCGGACCCGCCAATCTCCAGCACGGCCCCCAAATGGTCGAGGGCTGTTAATGAGGGCGCGGATGCTTATGTAACCCTCGCGGACCCGCTCCACGACGAGCCGGACGTTGCGCAAGAAATCATTCAGGCCGCGCGGCGAAAGCAAGATCTCGTCGATGGTGACGGTTGCCCACATTGGGGCAAGCCGCTCGACGAGCGAGCGGCGCTGTCTCGCGCATCGATCGTGACCCAACACCCCCCGCTAGCAGCCGCGGAACTCTGGCTTGCGCTTCTCTCGAAATGCGCGGATCCCCTCGCGCACGTCGTCGGAGCGACCGACGATTTTCTGGTTGCGAGCCTCGAGATCGAGAAGGCTGTCGAAGCCTAGGTTCGCTCCCTCGTAGACCGCCTGCTTCGCGAAGCCGTAGGCCAGCGTCGGGCCATGGGCGAGTCGCTCCGCGAGTACCGAGGTGGCGTCGGCCAACTCATTCGGCGCCACGACCCGATTTACCAGCCCAAGCCGGAGCGCCTCGGTGGCAACGACGAGATCGCCAAGAAAGAGAAGCTCCAACGCCTTCGCGGTTCCGACCAACTCTCGCAGTAAGGTCGAAGCGCCTCCGTCCGGTCCCAAGCCGATGCGGGAGAAGACGACGCCGAAGCGCGCCGCCTCGGAGGCGATGCGCAGATCTGTGGCGAGGGCGAGGCTGCAGCCGATCCCCACCGCGTCCCCATTGATACTTCCCAGGACGGGCTTCTTAAGTTGCCGCAAGCGAAGGATGCAGCGATTTCCCCGATCGAGGATGTCGCCGCCGGAATCACCAGGAAAAGAAGAA
>DUBZ01000078.1 GCA_012960035.1 Myxococcales bacterium
GTCATATCAAGGTTTCCTTTGTAAACTTAATTGGACGAAGACGAAACGAACGCGTGCGTACGTGCGATCACGATCACGACACCCCATGGGCTTCGTGTTCCGCACGGAGATCCGCCACGTTCGCGCCACTTCCATCGGGGCGCCAGCCGGGCGCGCAAAAAAACAGACCAAGCGCTCCCGGGAGCGATTCCACGCTGGGCAGATCGCGCATAATGGCGAGCCATTCGTGAAACGAAACCGTCACGAAGTCGAATCGACTGAGGTTCTTCGCAATGCCATAATCGACCGGGTGCAGGCGCCCAACCCGTTCCGTGTGGAGCCCGAACGGGTAGATCAGGCTGATCTCGTGTGCGGTGGCAATGATCTCCGGTGCGAATCCCAGCAGCGCGAGCGGCGCCCCGAACAGCACACCGGGGAGTGGCGTCGTGAGCAACTGACGAAGGGCAGTCGAAAGGTTGTCATGGGTGCTTGAAGGGCGGTTCGCGTGGGCGGCAAGAGTAGTTTTCCTCTCGACGAAGGTCACACTCACAACGCAGCGGAGTCCTTGGAGCGGCGTGGCTAGTGGACGGTCATGAGCCGCCAGGACGAGCTGAAGCTGTCCCAGACCTGGACGTCGATATCACCCCACGGCGAAAGGACCAACGCGTAGTCTCGGGTCGCGCTCTTTAGATACACGATGCCCGCGCCTGAAGCGCGCGTACTTCCCGCAGCGGCGGTCGAGTTCAGCACGGTCGCTACGCCGTCGCGACGAAAGACCAGCCCCGAATCGACGGCTTCTGTCGAACCCGAAGAAAAACTCAACGGGCCGCTGATGGTCCTCGCAACGTCGCCGGTCGCGGGATGTGTGGCAAAGCCACTGCCCCAGACGACGGCGCCCCGCGCATCCGCGGGAACCGACGCAACGTACTCCGCCTTCGACGCGAGGCCGTTGGCGTCTCGATCTCGGATCAGCCAAGCCATGACGTCGCTGGGCACGCCGCCGATTGCGACTGGAGCCCCTTCTGCCTGGCCGAAGAATACAATGTGATCGTCACCGGTTTGAACCGCCTCGTCCCGCGCCAACAACAACAACCCTTCGACGCCCCGAACCGTGGGATTGTCGAGGGCGACGGTTTCGATGGGCTTGATTCCGGGGATCGCGGCCACTGCGAGCAATGACGCCACGATCAAACCGAGCACCCACTCGATGTTGCGCTTCGGTTGCTGGCCGATTTTGGAATTTTGCGGAATCACTTCGTCTGGCTGGTGCATTTTACGATCTCCGGGCCGATTGGAAGGCAATAGAAGGAATCGGCCCGATTGATCATAAAGCTGAGGACAATATTGAGGCGGCGTGGTCCCGCCGTTGTGGGCTCTACCCCAGGGCGCTCACACTTCTCTACAAAGCAAAACGGCCCGCCGAACCGAGGTTCGACGGGCCGTACTTGAATGCGACGTGCGTAGCGATCAGCCCGCGTTTAGCCGTTTTTCAGCGCCTGATCGATCGCCGTTTTGAACTCGCCGAAAGGCTTCGCGCCCGAGAGGAAGCGACCATTCACAAAAAAGCCCGGGGTACCGGTTACGCCCAGTTCCGCGGCTTGCTTCTTGTCGTTGCTGATGCGACTTGCAACCTGAGGCGACTTCAAATCCTTCTTGAATTTTTCAACGTCGAGCCCCAGTTCCCCCGCGAATTCAACAAACTTCTCGGGTGATATCTCGCGTTGCTTGGAAAAGATCTTGTCGTGCATTTCCCAAAACTTGCCCTGCAAGCCAGCGGCTTCGGCAGCTTCGGCGGCGCCTTGAGCCTGCTGATGAAACGACAGCGGCAGATGCTTGAACACGATCTTTACATCGTTCGGGTATTCGTCTCTGATCCGCTTGAGGGTCGGGCCCACACGCCCGCAGAAGGGACATTGAAAATCGCTGAACTCGACCAGTGTCACCTTCGCGCTCTGTGGCCCCTTAAAAGCTGAGCCCGCGACGTCGACTTTATGCACCTTGTCCGGATCCGGGCCACGACGGCGCGGCGGCGGTTTCGAAGGCGCGGCAGCCGGTGCGCCGCGCCCTGCAACAAGGGCACCTTGCATGTTCTTCACGGCGCTTTCGAGTTGAGGGATCTGGTCCGTAACTCCGTCGATCGAGTTCGAAACGAGGTACGCGCCACCCAGCATACAAACGCCAAGGATAAACGCGGCAATGACTGATTCGATTCCGTTTGAAAACAACTTTCCGATTCTCCTCTTACAAGATTTCCAACTTGGTATTTCAAAAATAAGTGTTGCCGGGACACATCAGCGAATTTCGGGGCGCTGCGCGGCGAGCACACTAGCAGAAACCGCGAGCCCCCTTGGAGTTCCGAAGCCCCAGTCAGCCGGCGCTCGCGAAGCCGAACCCGCTACACCCACTACACCCACTACACCCACTACAGCTCTTCATCTTCGTCGATTTCTTTCAGTCGAATCGGGTGCGGCGCGTGCTCAGGACCCTCGGCCCAACCCGGCAGTGATGCGGCGGCTCTCAGCCATGATTCGGCGATCGACTTGTCCAACAGGACGTCGTTGTTGTCAAAGCCCTCAAGAACGCTCTCCCAGAGGTCACGACCCCCGCCTTCCCACCACACTGGGCTCGGACAATCGAAATCAATCGCCAACTTGATCATGCTCATGGCTTGCATTCCTTCTGCTCTCACTGCTGGGTTAACGCTTGCCGCTCGGAGCCTTCGTCGTCTTGCGATGGTGCGGGAGTTCATCTTTGGCTGCGACGGAACATAGCCGAGGCTGCCATCGACACTGGGCCAACGAAATCCGCCCATTTCTGTCGAATTCAATTCCTTCAGCTTCTAACAGACTCTGCTGCACCCCTTCCATCATCGGCTCGCTGCGCGGACTAATCTCGCCCTTTGCATTGACCACCCGCTGCCAGGGGATGTCGCGTTCGTCCCGCACGGCGTGAAGTGCATAGCCGACCTGGCGGGCGTGTCCGCTCAAGCCCGCAAGGTCCGCGACCTGTCCATATGTCGCGATCATCCCGCGCGGGATTTTGTCCACGACCTTGTAGATGCGCGTATAATTGTCGCTACCTGTCTGCTTTGCCACCGTCCCCATCCTCAGAGTTCGGGGTAACGCAGGTCGTAACCGATCGACATGCCAAGGATGTCGAAGTCGGTCTTTGCGCTGACCACTGGGTCGCCGGGTGCGATCGCGTCCGACTCCCGGAAACTTCCGCCATCGCTGCCGAGATCGACATCGAAAAGATACAGATTGCGGTACTGGGCGACAACGTCGCCGCTCGGCGAAACCAGTACGCTGCAGTGATATACACGCGAGCTGTCTGGAATCGCCTCGGGAAAAGATCCACCGAGAATCCATACCGAGCGGTCGCGGGCCAAGC
>DUBZ01000079.1 GCA_012960035.1 Myxococcales bacterium
GCGCGAACTGCTGAACCGGTAGCCGATCATCCCGCCACCAAGGAATGTCAAACGCCACATCAAAGGGACCACCTCCGCGCCACATCTAGGGACCACCTACGAGTCGTTTTCGTGACGTATTTTGTATCGATAGCAGGTGGGGGCGGCTTGTCCGTCCACACCCGCTGTGGTCAGGCCGAAGGACTGTCCACAGCCGACGCTGTGCGACGTCGAATCGCACGAATGGCGGCGGTTCGACGCGGGTCGCGACGCATCAACTGTCGGACGTTATTCTGCGGGGCGTGTCGCTGCCGCAGCGCCAGCTGCGGAAAGACGCGGCTTCTGACGCTTGCGGTATGACTCGCCCTCGATGACAAGGTCGTAGGCGTTGTTCGAAAAGCGATCCACCAGCGCCTGCGCAAGCATCGGGTCGGCGAGCATTCCCAGCCACTCTTCCGGGGTGCGGTTGCTCGTGATGATCATTGAGCCGCCGCGGTGTCGCCCGGTCACGAGCTCGTACAGGTCCGCCGTCTCCATCACGTCCAGGCGTCGCAGGGCGAAATCGTCAATGATGAGCAAATCAACCGCGACAAGACGACGCATTTCTGCCGTGTGCGTGTCGTCCAGCCGGCTTGCCTTGAGGAGCTTGAAGAGCGTGTCTGCGGCGTAATACTTCACTTTGAAGTCGCGCTGAATGGCCGTGTTGCCCAGGGCCTGCGCCAGCATGGTTTTACCGACGCCGACTGGCCCCATGACCAGCGCGTGGTGGTTCTCGTCCACGAATCGCAGGGTGCGCAGCTCGTCGAGCAAGCGGCTGTCGTAGGTGACACTTGCCGTCTTGTCCCACTCGTCGAACACCATCACTGGCGACAGCCCGGCGACCTTGGTGCGGAGCGCGAACCGCTGCCGTTCGCGACGCTGCGTCTCATCCGACAGAATCAGCAGCAGCAGGTCCTCGGGGTCCATTTGCCGCTCGCGCGCTTGCCGCAGGCGCTCAGGTAGCACCGGGATCATTCGACCGAGGCGAAGTTTCTTCAGGACCCGAACGAGGTCGGTGTTGAGCTCAAGCTTGCGCATCTGGAGGTGCTCCCGGTGTCGGGCGGTCGACCCGCCACTCGCTGGAATTGCGGGCAAATCGCGGTAGTGCGATCACATTGTTCGCGACCGGGGGTGGCGGCGGCGGCACGTGCAGCAGGCCGCGGCGGAGCAAGCCTTTCTCCAACATCGCGGCGATTCTCGGCACCTCGACGACCTCTAGCTCCAGTGCCCGGGCGCAGGCTTCGTCCACCGCCGCGCCGCCGTAACGCTTGCCCAGGCCAAGCAGCGCGTACACGCGGCGCAGCCTCATCCACGGCAACGGTGCCTCGAGCAGCCGTCGAGCGTACTCGCCGACGTGCACTCCGAGCGACTCAGCATTGCGTTGCAACGAGCTCGCGTCTCGCGTCGCGAGCGCCACCTTGCCCGCGGGAAGGTCGGCGGGGTCGATGCTTTTACCGCCCGGCGCTTGCCGCGGGTGCGCTTTCACCAGCTGGTTGGCCAGGTACATTTTCACGGTGGCGCGGTCGATTCGAACGCGCAGCTCCGCGTCCTCGATCTTGCACGGCACGGAGTACAGCGCGGAGCCAATGCAGACCACGTTGTCGCGCTTGACCGTCGCCGTGGTCCACCGGGGCTGGTCGTAAAGCTCCGTGGGAACAGGCTTGAGGAGCGGCAGTTCCTCCTGCTCAAAGCAGACACGCGGTTGCCGGCGCGTGGTCCCGTGGTCGCGCATTCCCGCAGTTTCGCTGCACCAGCGCACCGCTTCTTCGCGAGCTTCGCGCAAGCTGCCGAACTTCTCGCCGCCGAAGTAGTCATCGCGAACGAAGCGAACCTGCCGTTCCACACGGGCCTTGTCCCGGGGCCTGCGGGGACGAGCGGGGTCAACCTCGAATCCACGGTCCTGCGCGTACTCGGTGAAATGCACATTGAGAACGGGCGCGATGGGGTCGGCCCGCGTGACGATGGGCTTCATGTTGTCGGGCAGCAGCACCGGGAACACACCGCCAAAGAAACGCCAGGCAGCTTCGAGTCCGTCGATTACGTCTTGCTGCGTTTGCCCCAGGCATGGCCAGACGAACTCGTGTCGGCTGAACGGCGCAAGGCAAAGCAACGCATACAGGCGACGCTTCTTGCCGGTTTCGCGGTCGACAAAGTCGCCGAGCAGCAGGAAATCGATCTCCAGTACCTCGCCGGCCTTGCCGTCCGCGACCCAAACCGTGCGCCCGCGGCTGGGCGTGCCGAGCTCCACACTGATGAACCGCTGCATCGTTCGCAGCGGCACGATGACACCCGTTTCTCGCGTCAGCAGTCGAACGATCTTGGGGCCTCTCGCGCCCGCCTTGACCCATCCTGCAATGGCAGCGGCATGAGCACGGCAGTGATTCCGCATGGAGCCTGGCGCCGACTTCGCACCGGGCAGCAAGCTGGCAACGACTTCGCCGACGAAGAAGTCATCGAGCGCGAGATCCTCCCGATTCCTATCGAGGCCGAGCGCGCGTGCGACGGTGACGTATCGACGGACCGTCTTTCGGTCGAGCGACGTCGCCCGCGCAACGTGCCGGAAGCCGTGTCCGCGCGCCCACAACCTCAAGATTTCCTTGACCTCAACCACGAACAACTCCCTGTACGCCATCTTTCCCTCCATCGGTGTCGATGAAGGGGGTCGCAGAAATCTGGGAGGTGCGCCACAGGGTGGTCCCTTGATGTGGCGCGGGGGTGGTCCCTAGTTCGTGGCGCGACCGGGCGTCAGGTGGTCCTCATAGCGTGGCGCGCTACAGGCGTGGTGTCCTTAGTGCCGTTCCGACCGTCTCTGCACGACTTCCCGCGGCCGTTTGCGGCGGTCCGTGTAAAATCACTCCCAAGCTCAGCGACTTCATTCGTTTTCCGGGTCATTGCATCGCTGAGCAAGGGAGGAGTACATGCAGAGGTATATCGGGTTGGACGCCCATGCAAGCAGTTGCACGCTGGTCGTGCTCACAGCAGCTGGCAAGAAGGTCAAGGAGTTGGTGGTCGAGACGCACGGGGAGGCGCTGGTCGAAGCGATTCGACTGGTGCCGGGCCGACGCCACCTGGTCTTGGAAGAGGGCACGCAGAGCGCCTGGCTTCACGAGATCCTCGAGCGCCACGTGCAGGAACTGGTCGTGGTTCCGGTCAGGCGCAGCAAGGGTCAGAAGTCGGACAGCATCGACGCGCAACGGTTGGCAGAAGCGCTTCGGACCGGCGCAATCGAGCAGCCGGTCTTCAAAGCTCCCGCAAGTTCGCCCCGAGCCTCGTGCAGATAGCACGAAGCTCGGCTC
>DUBZ01000080.1:0-291 GCA_012960035.1 Myxococcales bacterium
CGTCAAGAGTCGAAACCTGCATGAGCCCAATCACCGGACCAAAAATTTCTTTTTTGGCCATTGTTGTCTCTGGTTTTACCTTATCAAGAATAGTTGGCGCCAAAAAGTAACCTTCAGAGTCGATCTTTGGATTTCGTCCATCAACAAGAAGTTCAGCACCTTCTGCTAAGGCGGTATCAATATCTTTTAAGATCCTCTCTTTTGCCTCTTTACTAATCACTGGCCCCAAAGTTGTTTTCGCATCAAGCCCATTACCAACAACAACCTTACTAATTTCTTTAAGATCCTGTT
>DUBZ01000080.1:418-2842 GCA_012960035.1 Myxococcales bacterium
CAATAAAATTCTTTGCTCCACCTAAGGCCTGTACTCTCTTACCGTTGGCCGAGCCTGTTTGATAAACATATTTAGCAATAGGAGTAGAACCTACAAAGTTTATACCTTTAATATCTGGATGCTCCAAAATACCATTGACAGCATCTTTTCCACCATGAACCATATTAAGAACACCCTCTGGTAATCCTATCTGCTGAATGAGTTCAAAAATTTTCATCTGAGTCAAAGGAACTCTTTCAGATGGCTTTAAGACATAAGTATTTCCTGAAGCAATGGCAAAAGGCCAAAACCAAAAGGGAACCATCGCAGGAAAGTTGAAAGGTGTTATTCCAGCAAAAACACCAAGAGGTCTTCTCAAAGAATGGCAGTCAATGTCTCTCGCTATATTGTCGAGAGCTTCACCTTGCATCAAAGTAGGCATGCTTGTGGCAACTTCAACCATTTGAATACCACGGAGAATATCACCCATCGCCTCTTTAAACGTTTTTCCATGCTCTTTAACAATGAGAGTGGCGATTTCTTCAGCATTTTGATCGAGAAGAATTTTCAATTTAAAAAGAGGCTGGACTCTATCAATAACAGGAACCTTACTCCAAGTTTTAAAGGCCTTCTTCGCGGCTTCTCCCTCGGCCAGGACGAGGCGCGGTCCCTCCCCGAGATTCCAGGTCGCGAGAGCGCTCGCGCCTAGATCGTCGAGTGCGTCCTCCCTCCGAGTACCCGACCGCTCGACCAGAACCAACTGGCTGGCATGGAATCCGATGACGGCGTCCGCGACGGCACCACCGGCAACCAACATCGGCTCGATCTGTTCGAGTGGGACGGGGGCGAAGGTCACGATCGAAGTTCCCTTCAACAGTCGCGCGAGCCAACTCGAGGCCGTAGCACTCGGGTGGCCGGCGAGAAGCGCACCCGCGACGATCGCCTCGCGCCAAGGTCCGGTCGCGAGCCGACGTCCCGCTTGCTCGGCGACGATCACCGCGTCGTGCAGACTCGCACCACTCCCGCCCTGGGACTCGGGAACGCGAAGGCCCAGTGCTCCCATCTCCGAGAGCAATTCCCAGAGGACTGGATCAAAACCCCGGCTTTCGGCCGCACGCACGCGCTCGCCGCTCGATTCCACCGCGAAGAGCCGCGCAAAGCCCTCTCGCAGCCGCTCCTGGTCTTCGGATAGCCCCAGCTCCACCCCGTCTCCTCGCCACTTCGGGATCCCGCCATTCCGCGTCGCGAGCCCGCGACGAACTCACCTCGGCCACTCTAATTGTCGATCCCGAGAATGCAACCGGCTGTAAAGGGCCGGTCCGGACCCGGCCCGAAAAGAATCGTAACGTCAATAGACCCGCTTCGGCGAGAACCCCCACCGTGTCTGGTTGCTTGCCAGTGTGAACGCGCGATGTGATAGTGGTAGGGGCAATCAAGCCACGAAACCATTCCTGCGAGCCTCCGACCACGAGGCGCGGCCAGGGGAAGCGGTGCAGACGAGCTTCGACGAATACTCGACCGCCTATCGCCATGTTCGGATGCAGCGCGAAGCAGGCGTTCTCGAGCTGAGGCTACACAGCGATGACGGACCGCTCGTCTGGGGAAGCGGCCCGCACACGGAACTCGGACATTGTTTCGCGGATGTTGGGAGCGACCCCGAGAACCGCGTGATCATCTTGACCGGCACCGGAGACCGCTTCATCGCCGACCTCGACAAGAGCTGGGTAGGCGAGATGACGCCTGTCCGATGGGATGAGATCTATCGCAACGGCAAGCGACTCCTGATGAATCTGCTCGACATCGAGGTTCCCATGATCGCGGCCTTGAATGGCCCGGCTACGGTCCACGCCGAACTCGGCCTGCTCTGCGACGTCGTACTCGCGTCCGACACCACCTCGTTCAAGGATGCGCCGCATTTCCGCTTTGGAACCGTGCCCGGCGATGGTGTGCATGTCATCTGGCCGCTGCTCCTGGGCATGAACCGGGCGCGCCACTTCCTCCTCACGGGGCGCAAGCTATCCGCCCAGGAGGCCCACGACCTCGGTGTCGTCGCCGAGGTCCTGCCCGCCGGACAGTTGATGAGCCGCGCACACGAGGTCGCTACTGATTTGCTACGTCAGCCGGATATCACTTTGCGTTACACGCGGGTTGCGATGACGCAGCAAATCAAGCGTCTCATGCTCGATCATCTTGGATACGGACTGGCGCTCGAGGGCCTCGGCGCCGTGAATCACTGGCCCTCCGAGTGAGCGGGTCGGGGCCGATCGGCCGGAGGCAGATCGAGCACGAAAGCGAAGGAGTCGTTCGATGCATCGAGGATCGGATCTGAGCTACCCGCTCTTTGACTTCGACAATCACTACTACGAGCCGCCCAACTGCTTCGTCGATTGGGTAGAGCCCCGCTACCGCGATCGCGCGGTCCGGCTGGAGCCGCGACAGGGTGGT
>DUBZ01000080.1:2883-3240 GCA_012960035.1 Myxococcales bacterium
TCTTGAACGACGGGACGAGCTTCGTCGGCGAGCGCTGCGTCAAGCCGGGTGAGCTTCGGGAGTTGCTTCGCTCCCAACAAGGTGGACTTCCGTCGGATGCGGCAACGGAACCGACGCGCCCTGAGTATCTAGAACGTGCATCGCGACTCGAATTGATGGATCGCCAGGGGCTCGAGTCCGCCTGTCTCTTCCCCTCCATGGGGGTCATGCTCGAATACTGGATGAAGCACGATGTCGAGCTGCTCTACGCCTGTTTCGACGGATTCAATCGCTGGCTCGACGAGGTCTGGGGCTTCGCCCACCAGGATCGAATCTATGCGGCCCCCGTCATCAGCCTGCTCGACCGGGATCGGGCGG
>DUBZ01000081.1:0-9134 GCA_012960035.1 Myxococcales bacterium
CATTGGGATTGTTGTTGTGGAAGCCTTCGAAGTTGTAGTTGTAACTGCCCGCTGCGAAGCCACCGATATCGGTGTTCTCGAGCATTGCAGAAACAAAACTTCCGGATTCTTCTTGTAGAAGAAACGAGTCCGTCTCGCTTCCAAGCTGGCTTTCGAGATCTGCGATCCGCTCCTGCATCTGTCGAAGCTCAGCTTCGACGTCAGACGCTTGAGCGAACCCAGAAAAGAGCAGTAAGCCGGCTGCAGTGATGGCGACTGTCGTACAAATGGATCGCATTACGGTTCTCCTAGAGTTTGGCTCCCAGAGCATTCGCCCAAGGGAGGCACACGAACAATCGAACAGCGCCCTTAACCTTAAGAGCGCACGGAAACTCAACTTGAGGTCCCTACGACCTCCCGGTGCAACTGCACCCAGAAACCGGACGTACACGGTGTGGGGGGAGAAAAGGGTTGAGGTAGGCCTGGTGGCAGCTGGAAGACCCCGTGGCACACAACAGCGGGCGAATTGTCGCCGGCGCGATGGTTATAGTGCCGCCCGTGGGTAGGTCTTGCTTTTCCATGTATCGAGCACCAACCGGGGGGTGGGCTTCAGATGTGGGGGGCTTCGGTCTTGCTGTGAACTCTTCGTTGCAACGCGGGGTCGAAGTTCGCTTGCGCTGCAAATCAGTAACTTCAGGACATAGGCTTGCGAACTAATTGGTGTTTGAAAAGGGCCTACGGATACAAATGTCGGACTCTCATGTCCAATTCGTTTGATGAGGGTGTGCCGGTTAGGGGTCATGTATGTGTCTAAATAGACCCAATTGGGTTGAGTAGAGCACTCTGGAACCCGCTCTCAGCACAGCATCTAGGGGACGCCGGACAGGTCTTGTAGTGCGCTGCTGCACGGCGAAGCTCGTGGAGAGCGCCGGTTGAAGATCCAAAAAACACATATTTTTGTTTGGAACGTATCCGTGGCGTTTCGGAACGCGTTTCGGCTTATTCAGGTCGGTCTGGGCGCGAAGGAGTGTAAATCGGTCGGCCCAATTCGGCCGACCGGTCGAGTAACCCTTTGAATTAAAAGCGAAAATTTCAATCTCAGACCCTACGGTCCCGACTTATGAATCAATTGGAGTGCCGTGTGCGGCCAGGTAATGGGTCGACAGGGCCGGGCGCTCGTCCAACGCGCGATTGATTTCATAAATTCGTCGGTACCGGGTGTCTTTGATGGTCCAGCGGCCGTCGACTTTGAGATAGCGGTCCCAATAGATCGCGGTGCCGGTCGTGAAGAAGTTGAAATTCATGACCCACATGTTGTCCGCCAAGTACCAGATCCCGGTCGCTTCGGTCTCGCTCAGCATTTGAATCTCGGGATGGTGGCCGTTGTGGTGCCCGATGGATTGATTCGTGAAGGAGGTCCGCACCGACTTCATGTACTCGTCCTTGCCTTGGAGCTTCCATTCGTACGTTCCACCGGTGAAGTGCACCATGACGTCGTCGTGGAAAAGGGTTTCGAGTTCATCAAAGTTGGCGGTGTCGATGCAGCGGAAGTAGGCGTGCTTCAGTTGGCGGATCGCTTCGATGTCCATCAACTGCTGCACACTGCGTCGCAGCTCTTCGATGCCGCCGTCGCCGGCTTCGAGCGGCAGGCCTTTGCTGATTCCCATTTCGCTCTTGGTCAAAGGTTGTTGCGACTTTTCGGCGAGGGTTGCTGTTTCACTCATGGTTGGGGGCTCCGGTAATTGGGGTCGAATGATTTCAACGGGGTGGCTGTTGTTTAAGGTGAGGGTCGAAGATGACAGTTCTAGATGGCAGGTGAAGACGCGAGTCGAAGACCAGCTCATGGCGCCGCACAAGCGCTGAACCGAAGTACCCTCGAACGTGGAAGCCATACGATACGCCCCGCCTGTCGTGGATGAAAGCAAATTGTGCGAGCGCAGCTGCTCGCGTGTGTTGGCAATGGTTCGGGGCTGACGCATGCTCGAACACTCGCCCACAGGCGACCGCCGAAGACGACCCCAAGAAGACGAGGTGTTGATGGACCGAACGTTCTCGACTGAATTGCGTCCCACCGCGCTGCGCGTGAGTGTGGCGCTGTGTCTATTTGTGCTGTTCTTGAACAGTGCGACCGCCGCCGCGGCAGAACCCAATTCAGCTGGGTTGTGCCTTGCTCTCGAGCACGTCAATCGAGGTGGTGTCGACACGAGCGGGCTGGCGGAACTTGCGGGGCACGCCCGGCAAGTCCAGAGCCTCGTCGACGCCGCGCCCGAACCGGTCGTCGCCGACCTGGTCGTCTTGAGAGACACGTTTCAAGCCTGGGCCGACGCGGTGAGGGGGGTGACCCCGATGGCGCGGACGTTTGCGATCCTGCGCGATCCCGAGTTTGCGGGCGTCCAGGGGAGGATCGCGGACTACATCGCGAAACAGTGCGGCGTTCGCCTCGGCGACGGCAAGTACAACGTCGGGACCCTCGCTTCGCGCGAAAGTCGCTGCCCCGGCTGGACGAGTGTCGGCAACCCCATGACGTTCAACCATTTCCCGAACCTTCCGGACATCTCCGGTGGCAACTATTTCGCGCAGCGATTCTGGTTGACGGATTCGGGCCCGACTCCGCCCGGAATGTTCGCCGTCGAGCCCGGGGGGCGAGTTGAATTTCGGGGCCAGTACCACCGCGCGCGCTACTTCGCGTACCACCCCAACGACGAAGACTTGAACAACCTCAAGACTTTGCGTGACATCGATCTCGATCCTGACGAGGGCAGTGTGAACCCCTTTCGGGAGCTTCCGGCCGAGGGCAGCAAAAACCATTACACCGCGCACCTCGTCTTCGATCGACCGCCCGCTGCGCTTGCCCCGAACACGTCTTATGTAGGCGCGCGCAAAGGCGGCATCAAAAAGACGACTTGGGTTTGGAATATGTTGCGGCTCTACGCGTCTGATCTCGGCAACGGACCGAACACGGGTGGCGTGCCGCTGCCCGCAATGAAGATCTACAACGCGAAGGGTGAGGTCACGCAACACTACGATGAATGCGAACCCTTTGATCCGGGGCAGGAACATAAAAAGACCGACATTCTGTTTCCATCGTTGCCGATCGCGGACCACCGCGCAGTGAATCCGCCCGCATGGAGCACGTCGTCCAACTTCGATAGTCCCTCGGACACGTTGGCGAATGCTGACGTGCAGTACCTCGCAACGTTCTTTAGCAAGCGACATGGAAACATCCTGGTGGTGCGTGCGCGGACGCTCACGACCGCGAACTCCCGGGCGGGCGAGCCCATCAGCACGCCAGGGAAGGACGTTCGTCTGTTTACGCTGTGCACGTACAACATCTGGTCCGGGAGTGCGCGGCACTGCATGCTCGATCACGACTTACGCGTCGACGGCGGCGGCTTCTATACCCTGATCGTGTCTGAGGAAACAGACCGTCCCAGCAACCTCGCAGACGTTGCAGCAACCTGGATCGACTGGGGGCCGTATCTCGACGGCCAACTCACGTATCGCATGCTCTACCGAGAAAACGACCTCATTAGCCGGATCGCGTTTGGGCTCAATGGAGGCTTCGTCCCCGATGACATGGCGGCCTACGTACCCACTGCGGTTGCCTGCAATCGCGCGCGTTTCGAAAAGGCGGGTTGGGAAGGTTGTTTCAAGCACGCCGGCGTCGACGCGGCGGGTTACCGCTAGCGATGGAAGCGCGGGCACCGACGACGCAGAGCACGCCGCTCATTGCCGGATGGGTGGCATGTCTGCGTTCGTTCGCGGTTCTTACCGTCGCGCTCGCTTGCACGAGTGCGCACGTTGCGACAATGGCCTCGGCGAACGCGATGCCCACGGTGTCGGCCCAACCCCCGATGAACGTGCTGTTCATTTTGGCCGACGACCTTGGATACAGCGACACCACGCTCTACGGAACGACGTGGTTTTATGAAACCCCCAACATTCAACAGCTCGCATCCCGTGGGATGACGTTTACCAATGCGTACAGCGCTAGCCCTGTGTGCTCGGCGTCTCGCGCGGCCATCCTGACAGGGCACGACCCGGCGCGCCGTGGGTTTACCGGAGCAGGGGGGCACCTTGAAGTCGAAACGGTTCAGGCTTTTCGCCGGGATCGCAAAGGACGGCCGCCCGGGCCACGGCTGAAGACAAAGAAGACCTTGGTCCCGGTCTCGGCAACACGCATGCCGCTTGACGTGGATAATCTTGCCAAAGCGTTCAAGCGCCACGGATATACGACTGCACTGTTCGGGAAGTGGCACCTTGGTGCGGCGCCCCACCGCGCGCTTGATCACGGTTTCGACGTCGATGTCCCCAGCTGGTCGGGGCCGTCGACTCCGTACTTTGCGCCGTGGCCGATTCCTGAAGCCGAGGGCTTTAAGCCGGGCCGTCCGGGAGAGCATATTGATGATCGCATGACGAACGAAGCGATCGCCTTCATGGAGCAACATCGAGACGAGCCGTTCTTCCTCAACTACTGGGCATTTTCGGTCCACTCCCCATTCGAGGCCAGGCCCGACTTGGTGCAGAAGTATGCGAAGCGGGCGCATCCTGCGAATGCCCAGCGAAGCCCGGTGTATGCGGCGATGGTCGAGCACTTCGACAGCAACGTGGGGAAGCTCCTTGCCGCGTTGGAACGTTTGGGCCTGCGCGAACGGACCATCATTGTGTTTACCTCCGACAACGGTGGAAGTACGTATGACGTGATCGACGGTCATTCGGTCACGAGCAATGCGCCGCTGCGTGGTGGAAAAGCGCAAATTTATGAAGGTGGCTTTCGGGTGCCCACCGTGGTTGTCTGGCCTGGGCGAGTGGCGGCCAAGAGTCGCAGCTCTGCGTTGTTGAGTGGCGTCGACTGGTTTCCAACCTTGATGGAAATGCTCAAACTCGACGCGTCACCGACCCACGAATTTGACGGGGTATCGCAGGTTTCGGCCCTGCGCGGGGGCGATGGCCTGCGGTCGTCCTTTGTTGGGTACCTGCCGCATCGATTCCCACTTCCCAATACATGGCCGTCGACATCGGTTCGCGAAGGAGACTGGAAACTGATTCGGTTTCATCACGACGGACCCATGCAGCAAGATCGCTTCGAGTTGTACAACCTCGTCGCCGACCCAGGGGAGATGAACGACCTGTCTGATACGCAGCCCGACCGGGTGCGCGCGATGGATATGCAGATCAGTGACTACTTGTCGCGGATGGGTGCGGTCATTCCCGTCAAGAATCCTCACTATCAACGCGAGCCTGCACCGCCGGCGCCAGAGGCTACGAAGAATCCTTCATTGATGTAGCTTTGCAGGGAAGTGCGACTGCTCTTTCGCGCTTCGAACAGGGCGGGACGGATACAAGACCCAGTGCATGATGAGGGCACGGACTTGGGTAACGCGACACACGAAGGGGTACGCCACGGATCGAAGGCGTTGCTGCACCTTGTCTCGCGCGCTGTCGAAGCCCAACAGTTCGAGGACCGCGTGCGTGAAACCGCCGCACGGCTGCGCACCCAGTGTGGCGACGTCGAATCCCAGGTTCATGTCATGTTTCGCGTCGGAGACGATCCGCTCGGGCGACGAACTCAATTTGTCGGTTCGATTGAAGTCACCGGTGGTGTCGCGACAACCGCCTTGCTTGAATCGCTCGCGCCCCACGTGGGCGACATGCTCGATCAGGTAGCGCACCTGGACCTTTCGTCGTTTCTAGTCGGCGACGACGTTGGCTTCATCGTACCGAAAGAGCGGGCACCGATTCGTTACCAATACTTAATGAGGCGCCAGGCGAAGTTTTCCCACGCGCAGTACATCAAGTACTACCAAGAAACGCATTCTCAGTTCGGAATCCAGACGCCCGGGATAGAAGGGTACGCGCAGTTTCTGGTCGATGTTGATGCGAGCCGTCGTGCAGCAAGGGCGGGCGGCTTTGGGGTGTGGGCGGTCGACAGTGTTTCTCAGCTCTCGCTTGTTTCCGTTGAAACATTTATCGCGGCGGTTTCGACGTCAAAGGTTGGTCTCGCGGCGACGGCGGATGAGCGGACATTCGTCGACCGAAGAAACTCGCATGATTTTATCTCGCGCGTGGAATGGGACGACGCATAGACTTCGTGCCAACATGGCAGCCCGTGGCGGCCCGCTGCGCGGTGTCCGCAAAGGAGAGTTCAACATGACCGACACAGCCACTGCAGTGGCGCGATATCCGGAGCTTGGGTGTTACTTGCTTGCGGGTCAGCCGAAGAGCCCCCGCGATTTGATCGATGAAGCGATGGGTGCCGAAGATCTTGGTCTCGGTACGGCATTCATTTCCGAGCGCTACCAAAGCAAAGAAGCCGCAACGCTGTGTGGTGCCGCGGGTGCGGTGACGCAGTCGATTCGGATTGCAACCGCGGCGACCAATCACAACACACGCCATCCCATGGTGTCCGCGGGACACGCGCTTACGATGCATGGGTTGACGGGCGGGCGATACGTCTTTGGCATCGGCCGTGGCATTGAAGTGCTACAGCGCGCGCACGGCATCCCGCTCATCACAACGGCCCAGATGGAGTCCTTCGTCGACCTGATGCGCAAGCTCCTCGGCGGTGAAGCGGTGCTCGGCTATGACGGACCCCTGGGTTCGTATCCGTACCTGCGTCTCGGCCCGGACGTACGCGACGAAGTGCCGATGTCCCTTGTGGCATTCGGCCCGAACTCACTTGCCCTCGGCGGGCGCTGCTTTGATGAAGTGGTGCTCCATACGTTCTTTACCGATGAGACCACCGAGCGCGCTGTGCGGACCGTCAAGCGCGCGGCCGAAGAAGCGGGCCGTGACCCTGAACGCGTCAAAGTCTGGTCGTGCTTCGCGACGATCGGGGACCACATTGAAGAAGACCGTCGTCTGATGAAGTCAGTCGGCCGGCTTGCGACCTATCTGCAGGGGTACGGCGACTTGCTCGTGCGCACGAACGGCTGGGACCCCGAGGTGCTCGCAACGTTCCGGGCGGACAAACTCGTGAGCGAGTTTGCCGGTGGCATTGACGTTCATGCGTCGACGGAGCAATTGGAACACATTGCCGAGCTGCTTCCTCCGGAATGGCTCGCGCCCGCTGCTACGGGATCGTCGGACCAATGTGTGAACGCCATTGTTGGCCAGTTGGATCTAGGGTGCGACGGCGTGATCCTTCACGGCGCGACCCCGGACGAACTTACGCCGATCATCGAAACCTATGCGAAGCGCGATCCACGACAGACCTAGCTTCACGCGATACGTTTGGCCCGCTTCACAGACTCATCAACGCAGAGGAAAGTTTTCATGTCCGAACTCCCAAGCCCAGATTCAAAACATCCGGCCCGCCTCGCGTCGTGGCGATCTGCTGACGCGGTCGCCCGTGGCGACAAGCAGGCCTGGCTCGACAACTTTGCCGCCGACGCCATTGTCCAAGACCCGATCGGCAAGTCGATGATCGATCCAGGCGGGGAGGGTTTCCGTGGGAAAGAGGCAATCGAAGGATTCTGGGATAAGAACATCGCGTTGGGGCGTCCGATGTTTTCGCTGCAAAGTTCGATTTGCTCCGGCAATGAATGCGCGAATATCGGAACGCTGACGATCCAATTCCCAAATGGTGTGATTTCGCAGTTATATGGTGTTTACACGTATCGCGTGAATGATGAAGGCAAGGTCGTAGCCCTGCGCACCTATTGGGAAGCAGAAGACATGAAGATGTATCCGCCCATCGCTGAACGCGGCGCCTAATTTGCTCAACGTTGCCTTGAGGATGCACGAGGTCTCTGAGCAACGAGCAAACGAGCACAGCGACATTTTTTTAGTCGGGGCGATTTGCCAATCCCGTGAAGACGGATGCCGAGGCCTGCGCTTTAATCCCGCGTGGGGCCGCACCCGGCCCCTTTTTGTAAACCACCGCCCGCGCGAAGCGCGTGTGGTCCCACTCAAGAGACAGCCAACCCTTATGGAATTTCAGTACAGCGACAAGTGCAACCTCGCCCTCGACAAGCTCAACCAGTTCATGGACGAACACGTCTACCCGAACGAGAAGGCGTACTACGAACAACACGACGCCCTGTCTAATCGCTGGGAAACGCCGCCTTTGATGGAAGAGCTCAAATTGAAGGCCAAGAAAGCGGGCCTGTGGAATCTGTTCCTGCCGAAGAGTGATCGGGGTCCAGGCTTCAGCAACCTCGACTACGCGCCGCTTTGCGAAGTGATGGGGCGCGTCGGTTTCGCGCCCGAGATCTTCAACTGCTCGGCTCCCGACACCGGGAACATGGAAACCATCGAACGCTACGGCACCGAAGATCTCAAAAAGAAATGGCTCGACCCCCTGCTCGCCGGCGACATTCGATCGGCCTTCGCGATGACCGAGCCCGCAGTGGCGTCGTCTGACGCAACGAACATCGCAACCCGGATCGAACGCGACGGCGACGACTACGTCATCAATGGCACCAAGTGGTGGACGAGCGGCGTGATGGACGTGCGTTGCAAGATCCTCGTGGTGATGGGGCGCACGAATCCCGACAACCCGATTCACTCGCAGCAGAGCATGGTCCTGGTTCCGCTCGATACGCCCGGCATCACGATCTTGCGTCACCTGCCGGTCTTCGGATACGACGACGCTCCGCACGGTCACGGCGAAGTCGAGTTCAAGGATGTGCGCGTTCCCGTCGAAAATATCTTGCTCGGCGAAGGACGTGGTTTCGAAATCGCCCAAGGGCGCCTTGGCCCAGGCCGCATTCATCACTGCATGCGCGTGATCGGCATGGCGGAACGCGCGCTTGAAAAGATGTGCGCGCGGATCATGACTCGCGAAGCCTTTGGCAAGCCGATCTACCAGCACTCGGTCTGGGAAGAACGTGTCGCCGACGCGCGCATCGATATCGAATGCTCGCGCTTGCTCACCCTCAAGACGGCCTACATGATGGACACGGTGGGCAACAAGGTCGCACGGGCCGAGATTGCCATGATCAAGGTGAAGGCCCCGATCATGGCACTGAAGATCATCGACGACGCGATTCAGGCTCACGGTGGCGGAGGCGTGACGTCAGACTTCGGTCTTGCAGCCATGTATTCCGGCATGCGCACCCTACGCCTCGCCGACGGTCCGGACGAAGTTCACCGCCGCACGATTGCAAAGATCGAATTCAAGCGGCAGCGCGAATTGATGAGCGAATAGTTCG
>DUBZ01000081.1:9223-19383 GCA_012960035.1 Myxococcales bacterium
ACGTCAGACTTCGGTCTTGCAGCCATGTATTCCGGCATGCGCACCCTACGCCTCGCCGACGGTCCGGACGAAGTTCATCGCCGCACGATTGCAAAGATCGAATTCAAGCGGCAGCGCGAATTGATGAGCGAATAGTTCGAAGCGCGGCTCGCAGGTCTACATCGTCGCGAGAGGCAAACTCGAGGTCATCACGACGTCTTCGGACGGCGATGACTTGATGTTCTGTGTGCTCGGCAAAGGTGATCTGATCGTGATCGAACGGCTCGAGGACTGCGTGGCGTTCTAGCCGGCTGAAAAAATCCAACCGCGTCACCCTACGAATCGATGAACGTCTGGTGCCAGAGTTCGGTCAGCAGAAAACCGAAGATGGGTGCCGTCCAGTCGGCCTTGCCTCTCATGTGATCGTCGATCATCGTGTCCATGCGCGCAGCGTTAAAGATCCCGCGCGTGCGACAACGTGTGTCCCTGGACAGGTCTTCGATTCGTTCTCGCCAGTTGCCGCGGATCCATTCGTGAATCGGGACGACGAAGCCGTGTTGCTTGCGCGCGGTCGTGCCCGATGGGAGCGATGACTGCATGGCCTTGCGCAAAATCGCCTTGGTGGTGTCTTGCGTAACCTTCAGTTCGGGCGGCATCGAAAGACACAGTTCCACGAGTTCGTGATCCAGGAAGGGAACGCGGGCTTCGAGAGAATGGGCCATGGTGATTTTATCCGCGCGAATCAGCAGCTCGTTGGCCATCCACCCGCGCATGTCATAGAGGAAGAAGCGCTGCTTCGCGGAGCTCAGTTCTCGGTAGTCGTCGAGCAGCGCTGCTTCGTACTCCGACGTCATGCCTCCAAACTGCGAAGCGATTTCGGGAGCAAACAGCGACTGGCTCGTGTCTTGCGCACCGCTGCCGGAAAACGCGCTCGAACTAAACGCGGCATACGCGCCGTCGGGACCCTGGGTGATTTGATTCAATCGCTTGATCCGGTTCCCGGTGTTCGTCGTCGGCAATAGGCCGCTCGCAAAGTTCGCAAGCCCATCCAGGCCGGGGACGGCGTCGCGAAAGCTACGCCAACGCAACAGTTGGTCGATCCGGCCAAATTTTTGATAGCCGCCGTTGACCTCGTCGGACCCGTCACCCGCGAGAACAACTTTTACGTCGCGACTTGCGAGTTCGGAGACCGCATAGAGCGGGATGGAAGACGTGTTGATGAGAGGCTCTTCGAGATGCCAGATCATTTTTTCGAGCAGCGCCGGTGTGCTCGGCTGGATCTGGGTTTCGTGGTGATCGGTTGCATGCATCGCCGCCACTTCTTTGGCTTCGCTCGATTCGTCGTGCCAGCCGCTGCCGAAGCCCGCGGTATAGGTCTGCATCGGCTGGTCCGAAAACTCAGATGCGAGGGCAACGAGCGAACCCGAGTCGAGCCCGCCGCTCAAGAAGGCGCCCACCGGAACATCGCTGATCAAGTGTCCCTCGACGGTTTCGCTGAGCTTGGCTCGGAGCGCTTCACTCCATTCGTCGAGGCTGCGCTCGGGGCCTTCCAACGCTTCTGCACCGGGAGGGCGCCAATACTCTTCGACCGTCACGCGGTCGTCCCGGTAACTGAGCGAGTGCCCGGCGGCGAGTTTCGAGATGCCTTCGAAAGCGGTGCGAGGGGGCAGGGTGAAGCGAAAGCCAAAGTGCTGAAGGAGCCCAGTCGTGTCGACGGCGGGTTGGACTTCAGGATGTTTTAAAATCGCCTTGAGTTCGGAGGCGATGATGAGAGAGCTTCCATCGTTGCGGTAGTAGAGGGGCTTGATGCCGAGGCGATCGCGCGCGGCGAACAGCGCCTGACGCCGGTCGTCCCAAATCACGAACGCGAACATGCCGCGCAGTTTCGAAAGACAGCCGGGCCCCCCCCATTCTTCGTATCCGTGGAGGATGACTTCGGAATCTGAACTCGATTTAAAGCGGTGTCCGCGGCCTTCGAGTTCCCGGCGTAGTTCGGCGAAGTTGTAGATCTCGCCATTGAACGTCAGCCGGACCGTGCCGTCTTCGTTTTCCATCGGTTGACGGCCCGCCGCCGACAGATCGATGATCGAAAGCCTGCGATGGGCGAGACCAATGCGTCCGCGAACCCAGTACCCCGCGTCGTCGGGACCTCGGTGCACCATGGTGTCCGCCATCGATCGAAGAATCGCTTCGTCGATCTGTGCCGCTTTGTCAAACAGGCAATGGGCAAGGATGCCGCACATGGTCGGGACTCGTCTCCTGATCTATTTTGTGCTGGGTTCCGTCCAACAGGACGAGGGATTGCCCAGTCTAGTCATGTTTCGGTAGCGAACTAGGCAAACTTCAATCCTGCCGCCGCTTCGGCGATCAAGCGCCCAGTGCGAAGCCGAGATAGACGTCGCGAAGGCATGGGGTCCGCTAGGGCGGCAACCCACAAATCCTCCATGTAAGCGGCAAATCGCTCGACCGTGTGTTCTTCTAGGATGCGATCGCGCGCGTTCGATGCGAGCCGGTCGCGAAGGGCATCGTCACTGACCAGCCGCGTCATGGCTTGCGCGAGATTCTCGGGGATCTGTGGATCGAACAGCACGCCGACTTCTTCGTCGACGATCTTTCGAGTTTCGCCGACGTCTGTCGCAATGACGGCGTTCCCGGCCGCCATGGCTTCGAGCAATACCTGCGATGGGTAGTTTTCGGTGAGTTGAATCGAGGCGAATATGCTCGATCGGTTCAAGTACGGTGAAAGGTCTGGGACTTGGTCGATCTCGATCAGGTCGGAAAGGCCGTAGTGGGCGATCTGCGCTTCGACGCGCGCTCGTAGCTCTCCGTCGCCGAACAGCTTGCACGTCCACCCATGTTGCCGGAGGACATCGGCAGCGACGCTCGTCGCTTCGACAAAGAGTTCCGGGTTCTTAAAGCCTTCGAGTCGGCCTGCGAATACAATGGAACGTTCTTTTTCGTTCGCCGGTTGGTAGTGCGAGTAGTCGGTAAAGCTGCAAGGTGAAACGTGGAGCTTGTTCGCGTAGCTGGGAAAGCGTCCCGCGATGTCGCTGTACAGCGTGTCGATCGCGTCGCAGGACTCGAAGCCAATTCGGTAGAGCAACTGCGATTTCCAGTGCATCGAATCGAACGAGCCCACCGCCGCCGTCATGCTGAACACATGTCGCACACCCTCTGGAGCGTCGAGCAGGTACGGCGCGTAAAGAAGATTGGGAATTGGGATGTGCACAACGTCGAACTCGTGTTCGGCGACTAGGCTCGCAAGTTTTGCGCTCGCGTCCCGGTAGTGCCCCAGTTTGTCGAGGGGACCAGCGCCGGACTTGATCGCCGTGCTTTCGCAATAGACGACGTTCTTGTTCGCATCAATTGGAATCGACGATCGTTCCATGAGTTCAAGGAACTCTGGCGTCGTCACCAGCGAGACGTTGCTTCGCGAGGGTGTCCGCTGGAAGTGTTGAAAGAGTCGAGCGAACCGGCGGCCGGTTCCGCCTCCACCTTCACTCGCTCCCCCGATCAGAACGAGTCCGATCTTCGGTTTATTTCCCGGCGCTTGCAGCGGATTCACGTCTTCGAAGATCTCCGCGGGCCAGTCTATGAACGCACCGCGCAATGTACAACCACGTTCGGACGATCGGGGGCACGTCAAATCGATCGACGAAGCCCTGCGCGTTTCGGCGCCCCGCGATTCCGACCCCACGGGGTGCTATCTCGTATTGAACGCATGTGAGGATTCTTTCGAGTGGTTCGCTTTGCTTGCGGGGCTCGCTCACCCGGACTCACACCGCGGGCAACTTCACGCCCCGAGCTCACGCTTGGAATCTGCAATCGAGAAGGCCGACTGCGGCCACGTCCGTTCCATCGCGGCATGCACGTACTGTTTGATTCAGCTGCCATGTTCGATGCGCGGGCCAGTGGGTCCGTTGATTGACGTTCGAGCCGCGGTGGCCTTGAAGGTGCTTCTTGAGTTTCTCTATAGTCGCATTCTCTTCAAGGAAACCAAATGCACAAGTTCCTCATCACCGTGGTCACGCTATCGCTCGTCGGCTTGCTGAGCTGCAGCAGCGAATCTAGCGGAGGCTCCGCCGCGCCAGGGATCAACGTGGAGGGGACTTGGGAGGGCACAATTACCGCATCCGACGAAGACGGGAACAGCATCAGCGATGGTACGTTCACGACAAGCTTCGCATATCAAGGGTCCGATCCGAGTGACGGATCCCTCAGCAATGGTGTTACCTTCTGCCGGCCCAGCACGGATACTGATTGCCCGTTCCAGAGAACTTGTCCCGAGGTCACTGCAATCTTGGCGGGGACCCAGCGCGGTAACGATATTGTGGCCAATGTTCGTGGTCGTTATGGCGATTTCTTGAAATGGAAATTAGCAGTCGTGGGCACCGACCGCATCGAAGGCACCTATGAGTTCGTAAGCTCATTGGACGACTGTGCTGGCACAACTGGCGTCGTCACGATGGACCGTAGATAGACCGTCGATCGAACGATTTAGAAGCCGTTGTCCACATGCTCCTGCCACCCGGTTCGTTCTGCAGCGGTACCCCGTAGAAGTTCCGACACGTTGTCATGAGGGGGCCAGTCCTTCTCTTCTTGCGACAGATGCACCGTATGTTCTTTCAGCACGTTCTGTGACCATGGCCAGGTCGAATCGCTGTGCGGGAAGTCACTCGCCCACATGAGGCGCCGGGCATTGCACATGCCCGTCATCTGGAATGCCACCCCAGCCTCTTGGGTGGAGATCTTCGAAGTTCACGCCAGCGATCGTGATTTCTTCGGGTGGTTTTCCCGCGGCGGCAACGAAGCCCATCGGAACCGGAACATCCATGCCGTCGATCACGAAGAGGTCGCGCATTGGGGGTCGTGGCGAACCATGTGGGGGTTTGGTCATTTGGAAATTCTCGAGATCAAAATCGGCCTGCGCAGCTAGGGATGGAGACACAACGCCAACCAGTGGGAGGGTTGGCGTCGCTCTAGATTGGTCGGGGTCGTGGTAGAGTGGCATCGAGCGCGGGAGGGGCCGCCGGTGGCCTTGCCCGTCGAACCCTCAACAAAATTCGGAGGCCTTATGCCGAGCATGCACGATTTTACGATGACGTCGATCACGGGTGACGACGTCAAACTCGCGGAATACGCGGGCCAGCTTTGCCTGGTCGTCAACGTCGCGAGTCAGTGAGGACTTACCCCTCAGTACGCAGGTCTGCGTACCCTTCACGAGAGTCAGTCCGTCACGGTTCTTGGGTTTCCGTGTAACCAGTTTGGTGCCCAGGAGCCCGGGAGCGACGCCGAAGTCCTTGAGTTCGTGACTTCAAAGTATGATGTTTCGTTCCCGATGTTTTCCAAGATCGAAGTCAACGGTGACGGTGCATGCGAGTTGTACCCATACCTGAAGGCCGGCCATGCCGGCGCTGACGGCAACGAAGACATCGCTTGGAACTTCACAAAGTTCCTCGTTGGAAAGAACGGCGAGGTGATCAAGCGCTTCGAACCGACAGCGACACCCGAGGAAATCGGGGAAGAGGTGGCGAAACATTCCTGAAGTCCGGAGCAGCGGGGCGATTTGGTTCGGCTCGTTGATCCGGCTCGCGAAATGAGCGCGTACGAACCGCGCTACGCAGTACCCAACAAAAGAAGAGGCGGAGATTCCTTTCGGAGTCTCCGCCTCTTTCGTTTTTGTCTTACGTAAAAGATTCGCGTTCCGCGCGAGTCTGCTCGAAGCGGGGCGCGAAAGGGCGCAACTACTCGAGTGCGGCGTCGACGATCGCCTGCGCTTCGCTTTGAATCATCTTGAGATGATCGGCCCCGACAAAGCTTTCGGCGTAAATCTTATAGAGGTCTTCCGTGCCCGACGGGCGCGCCGCGAACCAGCCATTCTCCGTCACGACTTTGAGCCCACCGATCGCAGCCGCGTTGCCCGGAGCCGTTGTCAATTTTGCTTGAATGGATTCCCCCGCAAGCTCGGTCGCTGCAACTTGATCGAGGGCAAACGAATGTGTGTCCCTGGCGAGGGTGAGAAACACCGGGGCCGTCAGGGTGGGGTTGGTGCACATGCAACCGAACACCAAGCCGGCCCGGAGATTTCGTTCGCCCGTCCGCGTAGTGAGCCCGCCGACTCGCTACGCCAGCTGCACCTGCAAAGGCTGTCCCGTCGGAGCACCGAGAAGAGCGTCGGGCGACGACCGGAGGAGTAAGCCAACTTCGATTCCCTGGTTCCCGACGAAGAAGCCCAACTCGGCGATCGTGATAGAGTATGCGACGATGGCAGCGAACGAGAGCCCTGGTGAAGCAAAGGCAAACCACCTGCCGTCACTCGACGGCTTGCGCGGTGTTGCTGCGCTTGTCGTGGTCCTGACGCATTCGCTCAGCGGCGTTCAGTCCGGTAGCGATCTGCTCATCGCCCTGACAGCGTCGCCACTGATTCCGCTGATCAACTCGAAGATCGCGGTCCAAGTCTTCTTCGTGCTGAGCGGTTTTGTTCTGACGGGCTCACTGCTTCGCAACCCGTCACTCCGGGCGGTGCCACAGTTCTATGTGCGCAGGATCTTCCGAATTCACCCGCCCTATGTGGTGGCACTTCTCATCGCATGGATGGTTAGCTTCCAGTATCTCCCCGCCCGAAACGAACTCTCGAACTTCGGCGACATCCTCTTCAACGTCCACCTGCCGTTCGACGAACTGATTGGTTATCTGACCTTCCCCAGCCAGGCCGCGAACCAACTCCCCGTCGGCTGGACACTGAAGATCGAAATGATCTTTTCCTTCCTCATGCCGGTGATGCTCTGGTTCGCGCTGCGCACACACGTTGCCTTGCTGATCGCAGTTTTTCTAATTCCGTTCTTCATCGGTCCCTGGGGCCATCCGATCCTCAAATTTGGCCTCGATTTTTCGTTCGGAATCGGGCTCTTCCTCTACGGCACGGCGTGCACCGCGACCTTCCGTCGAATCGGAAACCTGGGGACCGGGGTCTGGGTGATCGCCATGCTCGTGATCGCCAATCTCCCGCTCTATCTCGATTGGCCGTGGCTGATCGACGGGGGATCGCGTGGATCGATTTTCTTGCAGAGCGTCGGGTCGGCGGGCCTGGTCGCGGCCGCGGCCTACGCACCGCCGATCTCACGTCTGGTGACGGGCCGTCGGTGCGTCTTCGTGGGCATGATCTCGTACAGCATCTATCTGCTTCACTGGCCGGCTGCTGTCGTCGCCTCGAGGATTCCATGGTCGGGAAGCGACCTCTGGATCGTGCCGGTGATGTTCGCAATCACCATCCCCGTCGCGGCGCTTTCGTACTACGTCGTCGAGCGTCCATCGATTCGTTTCGGCAATCGCGTCTGCTCGCGAATGGACCGCTACCTGACCCCGGTTGGTTCTTCTCGCTGAAGGCGCGTTCTATGAACTGGGTGCGCTGCCGATCACGATGGACTGGGACCTTTCCCTGGCGTGGCCCCTTGCGCTGCGATGAGAAACAATTGTCATTCTTTGCCTGATTGGCAACAACGAAAACGCAGTTTTTTCCCATGCTCGATCGTCCTTTGCGCAGGGCGGGGTCGGCGCCCTTGTCGCGGTGACTGGCCTTCGGAATCCCTGTACTCAGATCGATGGGCTCACCTCTCCCCGTTCCCTCATTTGACATCTCGCCGCGATCAGCACGATGGGCGAGCAAAGGAGCTTGTTGATGCTCTGCCCTCTCCCCAAGCCTCGGATCACAGTCAAGATCTGGGGTTTGTCGCCACGAGCCGCATCAACGGAGGAGCCGGATCGTGGGAATCTCCTTGGCCGGATCTGGCGAGGGCTCGGGGTGGTCAACTGCACCGGGCTACTCTGCAGGTGCGTTTTGGAGAACCCGCGGAGCAGGTTGGACGTGTGAGTTCGGGAGTGGCTGCGTGTCCGAATTGTGAAATAAGCACACAGGTTCCTTAGACTCAGCATCCACGAGCGCAGTTCACCTCGCACCCCCCGCGGAACCCTGCCACGACATGATCTTCACGCGCCTGCAATGCGAAATCAGCGACGGCCGAATTTTCTGCGTCGTCCCATGGTTGAGACTCGCCGTATTGCTGATTGGCCTCGTCGTGCTTGCCGGATGCAGTCCCCAAGCCCCCATCTACACTGAACCCGTGAGCATCTCGTTGGCCGATCACTACCCGGTTTCGGAACGCCGCGGCCCGAGCCAGCACAACGCAATGCCCACGCGCGCGATTGGACGTCAGCTCCTACAGGCCTGTAACAGCTCACTCGCTTATTACTTTGCGCTGCCGGAGAGTGCGCAGCTGGTGGGCGCAGGCTCGGTCGTCAAAGGGGAACCAGGCGCCAGCGTTTCAGTTCGAGTGAGCGACGGTCAGGCTGAAGCGCGAGTGGTCTACTTGCAAGAGTTGGATGTCGGCACCAACGTCATTTCGTTCAGCGAAGCGCTCGGTGCTTCCTGGGGTGACATGATGCGAGTCGAAGTTGCCGTTCGGTGTGAAGGCCCGGGCAACGTGCTGGTGAGCTGGGAGGATTTGCGAATCGAGGGCATGGGCCCGTCTTCCCCCCCGGCCCCGGAGTTCAAGCGGGATCGCTACAACGTCATCATCGTGTTGCTCGATTCGCTTCGCGCCGATCATCTTCAGCCCTACGGCGCAAAATCGGTTTTGACGCCGCGACTCGAACAGCTTGGGCGACAGGGCGTAACCTTTTTGTCGGCGCGATCGACTTCTTCGTGGACGCGACCGGCGGTTGCCGCGTTGCTCACCTCGCAGCGTTCGATCAACCACGGGATCGTGTCATTGGCGAGCGGACTTCCGCTTCACCTCCCATATCTGCCTGCGATCTTGAGGAAGCAAGGGTACGAAACCATCCTCATCGCGAATACCGCCCAGGTGTCATCGCACTTCGGTTTCAACCGGGGCTTTACGCGGGTCTTCGATCACTTCGAATACGACGACGCTTCGGGTCCGCGGCGCTACCACGATCCTGTCGCAAACGCGGACGATGTCTGGAAGAAGTACATCGCGCCCGCCGCCGAGCGAGCCGGGGACAAGCCCTTCTTTGTCTATCTGCACGAACGCGATCCACACGCACCGTACGGGCCCCCGCCGCCCTACGACGGGATGTACACCCAGGACTACAAGGGCGAAGTGAAGTCGGACCTTTTCAGTATCGCCAGGCTTCGCTTCGCTCCCGATTCCGCAAGCCCCGAAATAATTGCAAAACTCAACGGCCTCTACAGCGGCGAGGTGAGCTACATGGACCGCTACGTGGGGGCCTTGCTCGATCACCTCAAACAAGACTCGCTGAACCGGAAGACGCTGGTGGTCTTCACCTCGGATCACGGTGAAGAATTCTGGGACCACGATTCCGTGGGGCACGGCCACACCGTGTACGAAGAGCTGTTACAAGTGCCACTGATGATGCGATTGCCCGGAGTCCTGCCGGCGGACCTGGCAACGCGAGTGCCGATGGATCTGGCCGACGTAACGCCATCGATCCTCGACCTCCTGGGGATCGACACACCCGACGCAGCCGAAGGTACGAGCATCATCCCCTATCTATTCGCCGACGCGGCGGGGATCGCCACAGAGCGACAGCATTTCAGTGCGGCCCAGGCGAACTCCCCCAAAGGCACGTCTACGCCTCGCGCGACGGCGGTCATCCACCGCAACTGGAAACTCATTCGCATCCCTCCGGGCTCCGAGCGTGAGAAAATGAGCCTCTACGATCTCGCGCTCGACCCGGCAGAGAGGAACGACATTGCCGACGCTCATCCCATTGTGGTCGCAACTCTCGATCAAATGCGACGTTGGATGCGTCGAAAGCATGACGCCAAGCTCACGCGTGGTGAAGAGGCGGTCGACACTGAGTTTCTCGACGACGAAGTCGAACAAAACCTGCGCGCCCTCGGATACATTGACTAAGGCGATCACAAATCGACTTACAAATACCGCTGTGTTTTCAGTCACTTACAGTGTCTATTTTGCCGTTAAAACCAATGCCACACAAATGTTGATAAAAGACGCCGAGAGTCGTCTGATTCGCCGCGACCAGAATTCGTCATCGCGCCGCGAAAAACTCGTCTCCGAAACTGCTCTCTCCGCCTACATATAAGAGCAGTTGAAGTCTGATATCAGCGTCTAGTCGCAATGCCGTTAGACGCCGCTTCAGACCGTCTGAACTGTCACGACGAATCAGATGATTTGCCG
>DUBZ01000082.1 GCA_012960035.1 Myxococcales bacterium
ATCTGCCGATTTCAGCTCACTCGCGAAACGGAAGCTTCTTCGTGGGAGTCCGGACAGCGCGCGAAGGCGGATGAAGGGCCAGACCAAGTTGCGAGCAGACCCGCGTCGCAACACCGAGTTGGCATTATGATTTCTCTATTTATTTGAGCTAGAGGGTGCAAGTTTTTGCGATAAATGGCTCATTCGAGATAAACCCAGCCGACTCCACGCTCCTAAGCGCGAGGGTCGGTATCTGATTGCTGTTTTTGCAGGAGATCCATTTTGCCCCGCTCGACCGTGCGAACTTACTTCCGATCAATCTCGACGTTGGCATGTTCGGCGGCACCAAAGGTGACGTGAACATCGGCGCCAAGGTCGGCATGCAGTTCTTTGCCGCCATGACGACGGCCGTTTATACGATCGTCGCCACCTGGGCCGTGTTGAAGCTGACTGCCGCGATGGTGGGAGGTTTGCGAGTCACCGAAGAAGACGAAACGCAGGGTCTCGACCTCTCGCTGCACGAAGAGACTGGTTACCGCTACTAGCGGGGTACCCGGCAAGAAATTCGGCCCGCTTCGACACTTCGCTCACGCGAAGTCGAAGCGGGCTGTTTTTGTTTTGGGCGGTGGGTCACGGGCTAAGCGTTTGCGCGCTTCGAGTCTTCGAGGTCTTGCCGCAACGTCCGCGCGCCCATAAAGAAATGGAACGCAGACCAAATGTTGACGAAGCCTGCGATGAATAACGCGTAGCGCATCGACTCCTCGGCGTACTGATCCGAGAGGAGGTCGCTCAGGATGCCCACCACCTGCGGGCCGAGTCCCATTCCGATGATGTTGATGATGAAGAGTAAAATCGCAGAAGAGACGGTGCGCATTCGCAACGGCACGAGTGCCTGCACCATGGCCAGGCTGGGCCCGAGATAGATGGTGCCCACCATCGCGGGAATCAAGAAGTAGAGGAGTGTCTCTTGCGAGGTAAATGAAAGAAACACGCCAAAGTTAAAGGGGAGGGCGGCGAGGATCGCGATCGCGGGGACCCACAAATTCCAGCGGATGTCTTGCTTCGCGAAGCGATCGGCGAGGTAGCCGCCGAGGTAAGTTCCGATTCCTCCTGACAGACCGATGATGAGCGCGAGGTATACGCCGATTTCCCTTCCCGGCATGGAGTACGAGCGATCAAGAAAGGAGGGCAGCCAATTGACTGCGCCGTAGCCGACGAAAGAATTGAGTGCCGCGCCGAGAGCAATGTGTCGCAGTGCAGGAACGCGCAAAAACGTTTTGGCCGCGAGTGCGAACGACGGAGCTTCGGAATCATCAAGTTCGATTGCGCTTTCCGATGCTCCGCGTACGGGTTCCTTCAGGAAGATCCGAACGAAGATTGCAATGAGAAGACCGGGCGCACCCACCGCCATGAATGCGATTCGCCAGCCGTAGACATCGCGAAGCCAACCTCCGCAAAAGAAGCCGATCATGATCCCGATGTTGACCCCGAGCGCAAAGATCCCCATCGCAGTCGCGCGTTGTTTGGGAGGGAAGAGGTCGGCAATGATCGAATGGGATGGCGGGCTTGTCCCCGCTTCCCCCACCCCGACACCGATTCGCGCGAGTGCGAGTTGAGCGAAGCTGACAACGAAGCCGCACATGGCGGTCATCACGCTGAACACCGTGAGCGCCACGGTGATGATGTTCCGGCGATTGCCGCGGTCGGCACGCATCGCAATTGGAATGCCCAGGGTGGCGTAAAAGAGCGCGAAGGAGATACCGGACAGAAAGCCTAGGGAGGTGTCCGAGACATCGAAGGCATCTTTGATATCGGGCAGCAGGATCGAAAGGATCTGACGATCAACGAAGTTGATAATGTAGACGGCGGTGAGCATCGCGAGCGCGAACCAGCGGTAATTGCTCGACGGCGCTTCAGTGGATGCAGTTGCGGGAGGCACGTCCGGTTCGACCATCGCCCGAGTATAGAGTTTGCAGTTTCTGAATATCCAGCGATCTCGGGCGGGCTTGCGACCTAGCCGATCCGAGCACTCTGCCCACCGTCGACCGGCAAAATGACCCCGGTAATGAACGCGGCTTCATCCGATGCCAGAAACGTCGCCGCATAGGCGACGTCCCATGCCGTGCCCATCTTTTTGCCAAGCGGAACGATCGAGTCGCGTTGTTCGATCAACTTTTCGCGGGGCACGTTTCGCGCCGCAGAAATGCCTTCGATCGCCATCGGGGTGTTCATGAGGCCGGGCATGATGGCATTTACCCGGATGCCATACTTCGCGTTGCCCGTTGCCAGCGCGTGGGTGTAGGCGTTCAAGCCGGCCTTGGACGTCTTGTATGCCACGATGCCGACCGCGCAGACCGCAGCCACAGATGAGATGTTGGTAATGCAACCGCTGCCCTGTTTTCGCATGATTGGGAGTGCGTACTTGCAAGTCAAGAACACGCTCTTGAGATTGACGTCCATGATTTGATCCCATGCTTCTTCGGTCAAGCGCGTGGGCCCCGCGTCGCCGCCGCCGATGCCGACATTGTTGTGCAAGATATCGATCGCACCGTAGAGTTCGACGCAGCGATCCGAGATCGACTCGCAATCGGTTGCACGACATACGTCAGCCGCGTGGACTTCGGCGGTTCCGCCTTCGGCATCGATCATGGCCTTGGTTTCTTTGGCCGAATCAAGGTCGCGGTCCACAACGAGCACGCGGGCGCCTTCCCGCGCAAAGAGGATCGACGTCGCGCGGCCGTTCCCGATGGTTGCACCCGGCGTCTGTCCACCGCCGACGACGATTGCGGCTTTGCCTTCGAGTCGGCCGCTCATCGTTTTGGAAGCCCCTCAAGACCGTCGTCGAGTTGAACACCAAAGGTGTTGAGGGCCATGGAAACCGTGTGGTATTGGCCCACGGTGAATACGAAGTCCATCAGCTGTTTCGTCGAATAGTGCTCCGACAACGCGGCCCATGTCGCGTCGCCGATGAACGAGTCGTTGTGGAGTTCGTCGGTGCCACGAAGGAGTGCGGCTTCGGCATCGGTCCATCCCCCAGCGTCGGCGCCCGTGGTGATTCGTTCGACTTCGTCGTCACGCAAGCCAGCGGCTTTGCCAATGACCACGTGCTGTGCCCATTCATAGCCCGACTGACACAACCATCCGACCCGCAGAATTGCGATCTCACGATCCCGGGGCGAGAGCGTGGATTTCGCGAGGATATGATTGCCGAACACGAGCCATCGCTTCATCAACTTGGGGTGATGGGCGAGGGTTCGAAAAATGTTCAGAACGCGCCCGCCGAGTTGAACCTTGAGTTCGGGGGCGAGCTGTTCGTCGGTCAAGGGTTCAACGCGGGGCTTTTCAAGACGCATAGGAGCTCCGTTGCAGTCGGGGGTTGGCGGGCTGCTTCGAAGCTTAGGCGAAGTGGGTGGCGTTGTTGATAAGAGATGAGGGGAACGCGAATTGCCGGTAGGCGCGTACCCAGCCAGCTCGCGACACCCAGTCGACGCATTGCGTCGCGCATCTTCGACTCGACCCCCGGTTCACCTCGGATGATTCGCTTCGGCTCTTGAACCCCCACGCGATCGGCCCGTTTGCCCCGCACGCGGGGTATCATGGGTCCATGCCTGTACAACTCGAAACGCCAAAAGAACATCCCCACGTCGCCCTCGTTACGATCGATCGCCCCGAGCGTGCGAACGCTCTCGATCCCCTCATGAACAGCCAGCTGGCCGGTGCCTGGCAACACATCGCTGAAGATCCGGATATTCGGTGTGCGATTTTGCGCGGGGCCGGTGATCGTGTCTTCTGCTCAGGGCAAGACATTGGTGCGACACTTTCGGCATCTCAAAAACTTCACCGCGGCGAACGTGTCAGCGAGGCCGAGTTTGAAGGCTTGCGCTCCGTCAGCACCGCACTGCTTGCGGGTTTTGATCTGAAGACACCGCTCATCTGCGCCGTCAATGGCCACGCTCGCGGCGGTGGATTCGATTTGATGCTGGCCAGCGAAATTCGTTACGCGGTGCCGAACGCGACGTTTGCGCTCGAAGAAGTCGCGCTCGGTCTTTACCCGACGGGCAATGCCACTGTGATGCTGCCGCGCCAGATCGGTTGGGCCTACGCGCATGAAATGATGTTGACGGGCAAACCGATCGACGCAGAAAAGGCCCTGCGCTTCGGCTTGATCAATGAGATCGTCGAACCCGAAGCCCTACTCGATCGAGCGTTCGAAACCGCACAGGCGATCGCAGACAACGCGCCTCTCGCGGTAACGGCAACTCGTGCTGGAGTTCGCGAGTTGATCAGTATGGACCTCGAGAGTGCATACAAGCGCCAGGAGGAATTGGGCAAGCCCTTGCGCAAGACCGACGATGCACGCGAAGCGCAACGTGCCTTCATGGAGAAACGCACGCCTAAGTTCCAAGGTCGATAATCAAAAATATTCTGACCCTGTCTCCAGTTCATCCAGGCGAATAATGAAAAGGCGAGGCCCATGATTGAAGCCAAAGGACCGAACGCGGAACAGATTCACTACTGGAACGAAGTGTCGGGCCCCAAGTGGGTTCGCCTAGACGAAACGATTGGCGCGATGATTCGTCCCTTCGGTGTCGACGCCATGAATGCGGCGAAGCTTCAGTCCGGGGAACAGGTTGTTGATGTGGGGTGCGGTTGCGGCGAAACATCCTTCGCTTTGGCGGAAGCCGTCGGCTCAACCGGGAACGTCTTGGGTGTGGACATTTCGGATCCGATGCTCACGCATGCAACACAAAATCGAGATCGAATGAACAAGTTGAACGTAAAATTCTTGAACGCGGATGCTCAAACGTTGGGGTTTAGCCTAGGCACTCAAGACCTCGTCTTCTCGCGGTTTGGCGTGATGTTTTTCGCAGAGCCTGAAATCGCATTTGCGAATTTGCGCAGTTGTCTCAAGCCCGGCGGTCGTCTCGTGTTTGCTTGTTGGCAGGCTCGAGAAAAGAACCCTTGGCTGGCGATGCCGGCGGCCGCCGCCGCGTCGCACTTCAATTTACCTCCGGGGCCGCCTCCAGGGTCACCTGGGCCCTTTTCGATGAGTGATCCACAACGAACGGTTGAGCTACTTAATGGCGCGGGTTACCGAAGTGTCGAGTGTCATTCGGTCGAACGGAAGATCGATGTTTCGATTGGCAAGTCGATTGAAGACACCGTTTCGTTCTTGAGCCAGATGGGACCTGCGGGTTCTTTGTTCAAGGACGCGCCACGAGAGAAAAGTGAAGCAGCACTCAGGTCAATCCACGAAGCGCTACTCCCTCATCAAACGTCGAATGGTATTGAACTCGATGCTGCCGCTTGGGTCGTGACCGCAACTCGCGACTAGCACGCCGGGCCGTTCCGTTGCCTGTAAGCCAGTCGCTCGATTCAGACTCCACCGCAACATCCGGTCGTGTTATGTTCAGATGAGCACGCACACTCTACAAATCAGCCTTGTCGAGTGATCGTTCGAACGTACAGCTACCGACGGAGAACGTGACCATGGTTCAATCTGCTGAGTCTGACACCGAACCCCTTGACCCTCGCTTTGGTTTCGGCCGCATGGGTTCGGAGTAGGGCGCAGTGCATTCCGCCATCGTGACATTCGTGCTGGCGCTTGCCGCCGGCGTCCTTGGTCAGTCGGTGGCGAAGCATCTTCGTATCCCAGGCATCGTTGTCCTACTCGGTCTGGGCGTTGGGCTCGGACCCGACGGCTTGCGGTGGGTTGAACCCGCGACCCTTGGCGATGGCCTGTTCGACATTGTTGAGCTCGCAGTTGCGATCATCTTGTTCGAAGGCGGCATGAGTCTCGAGCTGTCTCGGCTCGTGCGTTCGCAAACCGCGATTCGACGACTTGTCATCTGGGGCGCGCTCCTCACCGGGCTTGGCGCGACGCTCGCTTCGCACGAGCTTCTAGGCTGGTCGTGGATGCTTTCGGCTCTTTTTGGAAGTCTCGTCACGGTGACCGGCCCAACCGTCGTTGGCCCTCTTGTCGGAGAGATGCGTCTGCGTCCACGTCTGGCAACGGTGCTCGAAGCCGAAGGTGTGCTGATCGATCCCGTCGGCGCGATCCTCGCGGTGCTTGTGCTCGAAGTCGCGCTTGTGCCCAACACCGACACGCTCGCGCATGGTGGCCGAGCCGTGTTGATGCAGCTGGGCTTCGGCATGGTGGCGGGCATCGTTGGGGGGTTGATTCTCGCCGGCCTGCTGCGTGTTCGTAAGCTCGTGCCCGAGGGCTACGAAAACATCGTCGCGCTTGCCGCGGTGCTGACGCTGTTCGTGATGAGCAATATCCTGGTCCCCCACAGCGGCATTCTCGCAGTGCCCATTGCGGGCGTCGTGGTTGGAAACCTTCGCAGCCACGTCGATCGCGACCTACGCGAATTCAAGGATCAACTCAGCGTCTTGTTGATTGGGCTGCTCTTCGTACTGCTCGCCGCGGACGTTCGCATTTCCGACATCGAAGCACTGGGTATGCCGGGGGTCTACACCGTGGCTGCGTTGATCCTCGTCGTACGTCCGATCAACGTTGCGCTCTGCACGTTGGGGTCAGGGCTTTCCGGTCGTGAACGCGTACTGCTGGCTTGGGTCGCGCCACGGGGGATCGTTTCGGCCGCAGTCGCGTCAATTGCTGCAGTGGGCCTGGACAGTCATGGCCTGGAAGGCGGGGATCAACTTCGCGCGATGGTTTTTCTTACGATTGCCGGCACGGTTCTGCTCGCAGGCTTCACCGGAAAACCCCTCGCCTATATGTTGGGTTTGCGACTTCCCGGACGAGATTCGATCGCAATCCTGGGGATCCCGGGGCTCGGGCTCAAGCTTGGTGAAGTCCTGCGAGACGCGGGTCGTTCGGTCGTTTTCCTCGACGCCAATCCACAGAACTGTCGCATCGCCGAAGAAGAGGGCTTTAGTGTCGTTTACGGAAACGCGCTGCAAGAGCGCATCCTACAGCGAGCGCGGTTCGAACTGGTGGGGACAGCGATCGGGATGACGACGAACGGTTCGCTCAATCGGCAGTTCGTTACCTATGCATCGGAGCACTTCGATGTCCCCGAAGGCCTGGCCGCAATGAAACGAGAGGACAAGATCAACGAGGTAACGGGGCTATTCACCGTTTCTCACGACCTCGAACGTTGGGATGTGCGCGTGCGGCACGAAGCCACGGACGTTCAAACGTGGCAGTACGTGGGCGAACCCGACATCTCGGACGAAGATCAAGATGGCGACATCGCGGGCAGCCAAAACGGCGGTCAGGCGGTTCGATCGAAAGATCGCTTTGTGATGCTTCTCATTACGCGCGGCAAGAAAATCTTCCCCACGTCGTATGACTACGAGCCGAAAGCAGGCGATGTGGCTTCTATCATTGTCCACATCCCCGACGCAGAAGACGCCCGCATGGAACTGTCGGCGATGGGGTGGGAACTAGCTCCCGCCGAAGAAGCCGTCGAGACCCAAGAAGCCTAGAGGGTTGTTGTCAGGCGCGGGGGTGCACGGCGTTCGCCACTGCACGCGCGAACTTGGCCGCAAGGCCGCGTGGGCGCGCCATCAAGCCGTCGGGTCTATGTTCGCGTCTATGTTCGTGTCTGTGATGGTGCCGACGGCGTCCAGAGTTGCCGCGGTTATAACCGCGGGCGATCCACAAAGATCGGCGACGACCACGCGCGCTGTTCCGTTTCGGCGAGGCAATCGTCCGAGTTCGGCTTGTCGTTGCACGGTGAAATGCGAATGCAGCGCCCGTTCTCGTCGTACGTGCAGCCGAGCGGATCAGCGCCCACGGCTAGGCTAGGCGCTTCGATCGCGCGCACGTAGTAGAGCGTGTCGCGCCCCAGTTTTTCATATTCGGGGTCGGTGAAGGCAACCCGGCAACCGCCACCATCGGCGGGGCAGGGGATCACCTTCCACGGGTCGTCGACGAGGCCCACGATGTCTTCGTTGTCGGTCATCTGCGGTTGAATGCGGACGACTTCGATGCGCGTAATCGGACGGCGCTCGTCGGTCGGGTTGTAACATTCGCCCTGGCACAACCGATCGAGGCGGGCTTCGCTCATCGCACCCTGTGCGTCCGCGGGGCAGCCGGGCTTCTGTTCGAAGGAGCCGACGGCGCGCACCTGGAAGATCGGTTGCTCGCCGAGCTCGACGCTGCTGCCCATGGGCTTTGGTCGGCCGCCCGGTCCATTTAGCAGGTCGAACCAAAGCAGGATGCGCGGGCCACTCGTGCCGTACACCTCCTTGCGCTGCATTGCGTCCCAGATCTCTTCGCGGCTGCGTCCGTTGCTGTGCACACCGGCGAGGCCGCCGTTCAAGAAGAACGATGAGCCGCGTTCGGTCTCAAAGATCGAAAAGATCGCAGTGCTGAATTCGTCCGATGCTTCGCGCGACATCGCAACCGGCTCTCGCTTGGGCGTATAGCCGAGAGGCGTGTCGATCATCTTGCCGAAGCGCGCTTCAGTGAACTCAGAGCGGGCAACTGCTTTGTAACCGGTACCCGGTCGCGCAGAATGATTGTCGCTGGCTGCGATCATGCCGAAGCGAAATCGGCCCGAGTCGTCGGTGCGACCCTGGCGACCGAGCGCCAGAATGTACTGTGCCGAACTCTTCGGGCGGTAGTTAAAGGAAGGCTGAAAACAGTCCCGGCACTGGCCGGCGTCCTGCCAGTCTTCTTGCTCGGCACCCGGCACGGTGTTGGCGCCCGAGTTTCGGTACGCGTCGATGAAATTCTGGCGAGCCACGACTGCGCGCTCGTCGCATTCGCCGTCACTCTCGCCATCGGCCTGGCACCGCGCTTCGATGATCTCTCCCGCGCGCCAGCAAGAAGGCAGGTAGCCATGATTCGGCGCGGGGCACGTTCGCGCGCCGTCGGCCGCGACTTCAACTTCTTTGAACGGGCGAAACTCTTCCGAGTTGCCGTGGCCGCTCATGACTTCGATGATGCGCTGGCGGTTTGGGTCATGCTGGCCGGGTTCGATCTGCTTGTCCCAGCTCGCGCCAAGAGGTGTATAGAAGCCCCAAGTCGTGCCATGGGGGATCACCATGCTCTCATGGCCCCAATCGTCGAGCTTTTCAAAGAGCTGCTTCGGGGTTGGCGCGTTTTCCTGACAGTCGAGGGGAAGGTCGCGCACCGGGACATCGTCGGGGCAAGGGAAGTTGGTGCCGAGCTCGGCGAGGTAGCGCGCGAGTTCGGGGCCGCCCGATCCGAATTCATAAAGCGCCATGCCGCCAATGAGGAAGGGGGAAGGAGTCGTTTCTTCAAGCGACGGGGTGCCGGGTGGGAAGCCA
Organism: Myxococcales bacterium; assembly: GCA_012960035.1. Lineage (GTDB taxonomy): Bacteria > Myxococcota_A > UBA9160 > UBA9160 > UBA4427 > DUBZ01. Next base: position 9,244 of record DUBZ01000082.1, read on the forward strand.
GCGGTGATTGGCCGCGCAGGAATGTTCGCGTCGTCGAGATCGCGGATGATGACGTTCTTGTGTCCCCAGTGATCCTCGGGGACCCATCCGACCTGGGTCCATTCCCAACCGAGGTACGCAACGGTGTCGGGGTTACTGCTGTCTCCCGAAATGGCGTTGCACTGGCGCATGGTGTCGACGGTTTGCGCCCAGCGATCTGGAGTCAGCGCGATGCCGTGATCGTTGATGGACCAGAAGTCGAGGGCCGAGCAGTGACGCGCGTAATCGCAAGCGTCGGCGACGGGATGCGCGCCTTCGCCCTGGGCCATCGGAAGACTCAGTTGAAACGCATCAAAGGAAAAGGTCGAATGAACGTGAAGGTCTCCGAAGAGAATCTGCTTCGGGCGGGCGACGCCAACTTCTACCGCGGCTTCGTGAATCGCTTCGGCGCGCTGTTGGACGACCGCAGCAGAAACTTCGGTCGCCTCTGGCTCTCCAGCGATTGGACCCGACACCATCATCCCTGTGCCGAGTACATATAGAACCAGCAAAAGAACGACGACGAGCCCGCCGACGACGGCAAGAATTCGACTACCCATGATCAACCTCGATATAAATCTGCACTTCGATTTTTTGAGACGGCGAGTGCGGTCTGCTGAGTTCGAAGCGTGGGAAACCGGTATGCAGCTGAGCGCGAAACCAAGCGTGTTTCGAGCGGCATGACCGGATCGACACTTTGGCACGAACCACGCGCGACGAAAAGGGAGACCTGGCACTTCCTCGAAACTTGATGGCGCAGCAATGTCGCCGTTTCCTGTGGCGCTCTCTTTTGTAAACTGCAACCCGCGCCAAACCCACCTTCAGAATCTTTCGGCCGGTCTGCGAGCCAGGCCCGCCCCTACAGGAGTGACTCACATGAAACTTGGAACCTTCGCCAGCGGATTCGGCAAAAAGCACGCCGTCAACATGGAACTCGTCCACCAAGCTGAACGCCTCGGCTACGACTCGGTGTGGACGGCCGAAGCCTACGGCAACGACGCAGTGACGACGGCGACCTGGATCTTGGCCCAGACCCAGACCATAAAGGTCGGCACCGCGATCATGCAGATGCCCGCCCGCACCCCCGCGATGGCTGCGATGACGGCCATGAGCCTCGACCACCTTTCGGGCGGCCGCTTCATTCTGGGCCTTGGCCCATCCGGCCCCCAGGTTTCCGAGGGCTGGCATGGCGTTCCCTATGGCAAGCCCCTCACGCGCACCAAGGAATACATTTCGATTATTCGAAAGATCTTGGCGCGCGAAGAACCGCTCACTCACGAAGGCGAGCATTACACCATCCCCGTGACGGGCGAAGGGACGACGAATCAAGGCAAGGCGCTGAAAAGCATCTTGCACGGAAATCAGATCCCGATCTACACCGCATCCATCAGCCCCAACGGGCTTCGCTGCGCGGCCGAAGTCGCAGACGGTGTATTCCCGGTGTTCATGAACCCGGAGACGTACGACACGATCATGAAGCCGTACTTCGACGAAGGCTTTGCCAAGGCGGGCGGAGGCAAGGGGCTCGACAACTTCGCAGTCTGTCCTTCGGTGTCCGTCATCGTGACCGACGACGTCGAGAAAGCACGGATGCCCGTGAAGATGCAGCTCGCCCTCTACATTGGTGGGATGGGTTCGCGCAAGAAGAACTTCTATAACGACTACGCGAAGCGGCTCGGTTATGAAGCGGAAGCGGTTGAGATTCAGAACCTGTTTCTCGACGGAAAGAGGGGCGAGGCGGTGGCCGCGGTTCCGGACGCTCTCGTCGATGACGTCCATCTCATCGGCTCGGCGGAATACATCAAGGATCGCCTCGCGGCCTGGAAGCAAGCGGGAAGCAATGGACAGGTCGACACGATGTTGATCGGCACGAACCAGCCGGAAGCGATTGAGTTGATTGCGAAGGAAATCCTGTAGACGGCGGTCGCACGATGTCGAGGCTCCCAGCAATCGAACCCCAACCGCCCTTGGTGTCGGGCCACCTACCTTGGGTTGGGGCGGGCTTCGGCTTGCTGAGAGACCCGACCGCCTTCTTTCAACAAGCGCGCGAGAAGCACGGCGACACCTACGTCGTCGACGCATTTGGGTACCGCTTGCTCTGCGTGTTCTCGCCCGAGGGCGTGCGCAATCTTTGGGCCGTGCCCGAGGCGCAAGCGAGCAAAGGGCTCGCCGACTACGCGCTGCTGCGCCACAAGGTCCCCGACGAACTCTTTGCGGGAAGACGCACCTTCCCTCACGACCTGTTTCGTTCCGACGACACATCGACCTATCTGAAGAACCTTGAGCAGGCCGTCGAGGAACAACTCGATGAACTTGGGTCGTCGGGCGAAATCGAACTCTTTGATCTGACTCGTCGACTCGGGCATCGCGTCGGCTTGGCTTCGTGGGGTGGGGTCGTTGGCGATTGTTCGCACTACCTCGACCGTTTGATTCCGGCCCTCGACCGCCTCGATGCGTCCGATTCTTTTGTACATCCCCATCGTGGACTCATCGCCGTGGCGACCCGCAAGCGCGCCGCTCATCGCGCGATTGCGACGCTCGATGAAACTTTTGGTGAAATTATATCGAAGCGACAGGGCCAGCCGGCAGACACCAACGATCTCTTTTCCCGAATCTGTGCGAAGTGGGACGACGTCGAAAGTCCGGCCCGCGGAGTCGGAATCGCGCGGGACGTCGTGCTTGTCCACATGGGCTCGCAATCAAACTTGTTCGCCGCGATGGCCTGGACGCTGATTCACTTCATCGAGCGGCCCGAACTGATCGAGCAAGCGCGCAGCGACTCGTCGTTGATCGATCGCGTCGCTTTTGAATCCATTCGCTTGCGACAGCGTTCAATTGTTTTGCGGCAGGTGTTGAAGACCACCGAACTCAGCGATGAAAAAACGACCTACCGCGCGGGGCCGGGTGTCTTTCTCGCGACGATGATGTCCGTCACGAACACCACAGCGAGTCCGGACCTCGATGTCTTTGACCCTGGGAACTACCGAGGCCCACGCTTTAACCGGGCAGGCGAACTGTCGGCCAAGGAACTGGTCACAACCTTTGGGCATGGCAAGCACTCGTGTCCCGCCCAGGTGTTTTCAGTTTCTGCGATTCGTCACAGCGTCGGCCGATTGCTAGACCGCTACTCCCTCGTGAAGCGCTTTCGCGATCCCCAGCCGCTGCGAAGACAGCTCGGCGGGGTGGCGCGCGCAGACCGCCCGTGTCGCGTCGAGTACCGGCTTCGATAGACTGCATCGCTCGAGCCAACCTTTAAGGAGTTTTCATGTCCTCCATCGCAACCATGCCCTTCGGCAACACGGGTCACACGAGCACGCGAATCATCTTCGGGGCTGCGGCAATTGGCGCGATGCAGCAGCCAAAGGCCGACCAGGTGCTTGAGACCCTGCTTGAGTTTGGGGTCAACCATATTGACGTCGCGGCGATGTATGGCGATGCCGAGTTGCGGCTCGCACCGATCCTTCGCGAACGACGCGACGAGTTTTTCCTGGCCACCAAGACGCGAGATCGCTCGCGGCAAGCTGCAGCCGAAAGCATCGACGCATCGCTTGCGCGCATGGAGGTGGACCAGATCGACTTGATTCAGCTCCACAACCTGACCGAAGACGATTGGTGGGAAGAAGCGATGGCGCCGGGCGGAGCGCTCGAAGCGCTCGTCGAAGCTCGGGACAGTGGCAAGGTGCGCTTTCTCGGTGTGACGGGGCACGGGACGCGCGCGCCGAAATTGCATTTGCGAAGCCTCGAACGCTTCCCCTTCGACTCCGTGTTGCTCCCTTATAACTACACGATGATGCAGAACCCTCAGTACGCGCGAGACTTCCGCGAACTGGTCACGGTTTGCAAAGAGCGTGGCGTTGCGGTGCAAACCATCAAGTCGATTGCGCGTCGGCGTTGGCGCGATGGCGATGAGTCAAAAAAGTTTGCTTGGTACGAGCCCATCAAAGAGCCCGAAGCCATCGAGCGCGCCATCAACTGGGCGCTTCACGAGCCGGGCGTATTCGTCAACACGTCGAGTGACGCGACGCTTCTGCGGATTGCGCTCGAAGCCGCGTCCAACTTTGAAGCCGGTGACGTCGATGCGATCAACAGCGCGCTCGCGGCCGACGTTGCGGCACTTGGGATCGAACCCATTTTCGTGCCCGGAGGTTTGGATCAGATCTAGCAGGCTGCGGAAGTTTCGCTTCGCCACGTCAAGCGCGCTTTTCAAGCTGGCTCTTCTTCGCGTCACTCGCGCGCGCTAGCCCGGGTTGCGTACGCGCCAATCTGCAACGACTGCAAGAAGCCCAGCGCCGTAGCGTTCGGCCTTTGCCGCTCCGATGCCGTGAACGCGTTGCAAGTCGGCGTCGCTCTCCGGTCGATCGAGCACGATCTCACGAAGGGTACGGTCGCTCGCCACCACGTACGGCGGCACACTTTGTGCTCGCGCAACTTCGAGACGGTGGTTGCGCAGCGCTTCGAAGAGTTCTTGTTCAGCTTGATCGAAGATCTCCGGATCGGGCCCTGCCTTGTTGCCACCACTCTTACGCTTAGAACTGGACCCACCGCGTCCGGGCTTGATCAACGGCGGCAAAAGCAGCCGAACGTTTCGTTTGCCTTGCATCACTTCCGCGCCTTCTGCTGAAAGAATCACCACCGGTCGGTCACCACCCCAAAAATCAACCCAACCCGCCGTGATGCATCGGCGAAGCAAGCGCGTCAACCAGTCTTCGGTGAACTGCGACAGCACGCCAAACGTTGTGCTCGTCTGGAGAGCCATCCTTTCGAGGCGCGGATCTTTTTGCCCGCGCAGTAGCGCGACCGCGGCCCCCAAGCCGTATTTTCCGTGAACCCGTGCCACGCCCGCGAGTGCTTTGCGGACGATCAACGTCACGTCTTCGGGGCTTGCGTCGAGTTGGTCTTGCTCGCCGGTGTCCAGCTGCAGGCACACGTCACAGCGGCCGCAGCCCGAGAGCGTTTCGTCTTCGTCGCCGAAGTAGCGCAGCACGCTGTCGTGTCGGCAGCTTCCGCCTTCGGCGAAGCGCATCAGTTCGAGGAAGAGGTTCCATTTGTGCTGGACGCTCTCTTCGCTCGCGATGCCTCCGCCCGAATCACTTTCTATTAAGTGTCGGCGGCGCGGCATGTCGGCTGACGCAATAAACATCATCGCGTGGGCATCTTCGCCGTCCCGACCAGCGCGTCCCACTTCCTGGTAGTACGATTCCACTGATCCGGGAGGTGCCAGGTGAATGACCGCGCGGACGTCGGCTCGGTCAATCCCCATCCCAAAAGCATTGGTGGCGACGACGACTTCGAGAGCCCCGTCGCTAAACGCCTGGTGAGTTTCCGCGCGCGTTTCGCCGTCGAGCCCCGCATGGTACGGCGCGACGCGAAATCCAAGATCTTGGATACGCATGCATTCGTCTTCGGTGCTCTTGCGCGTCGGCGCATAGATGATGACCGAGCCGCGTCCACTGCCCGGTTGGCCAATCGCTTCGGCGAGTGAATCGTCGACCCCGCTGTTGCGATCCTTCTTGCCCGACACGTCGCGCACGCGCAGAGCGAGGTTGGGGCGCGCAAAGCCGCGGATGATTTGTTTGGTGTCGGCGGGCAGTCCAAGTCGTTCGAGAATTTCATCGCGCACGATCGGCGTGGCGGTGGCCGTGCAGGCCAACACGCGAGCGTTCGGAAGTTGGGAGAGCAACGCGCCGATCTGCATATAGTCGGGCCGGAAGTCGTGCCCCCATTCGCTGATGCAGTGGGCTTCGTCAATTGCAACCAACGGACACTCGAGCTTCGCGATCACGTTGCGAAAGGCGGGTGAGCTCAAACGTTCGGGCGCGACGTACGCGATGCGATACTCGCCGTTCGTAAGCGCCTTCATCCGCCGATTGATCTCGCTCGGCTCTAGGGTCGAAGCCAGAAACGTCGCCGCAACACCCTGTGCTTCGAGGGCACTCACTTGGTCTTGCATAAGAGAAATCAGCGGTGAAACGACAAGTGTCGTTCCCGGCAACAAGATCGCGGGCAATTGATACGTAAGGCTCTTGCCACCGCCGGTCGGTGCAACGAGAAGCAGCCGCCCATCGTCAAAGAGCGTTTCGAGAGCTTCGCGCTGCCCAGGCCGAAATGACGTGTGTCCAAAATACTCGAGGGCTTCGCGTATTGCGGCTTTACCGGGAGCGAATTCTTGCGTGTTGGGGTCGATGGGGGTCACCAGCTTCAATTGCGGCACAGAGGAGGTCCTCGCGGGAACCCGGGGAAACCCAACCTAGCTTGGTTGGCTCGCGGATGCCGCTGGGAAAGGATTCGACACATGCGGGGGCAATGTAGACTTCGGAGCAGGCCGCAGGGTTCGGCCAACGACTCCAGTCGTTTTTGCCGCCGGTTCAGTCGGCGGTCCCATCGGAGTCGATGATGGAGCAGGTCTTTCGCCAGGACGGGGGACCGGTGTTGCGATGGTTCACCCCGCACTCCTCCTCGCGTTCGGACTCCTACCCTCGGATGGAAACGCAAACATCTATGAGCGGGTGGTGAACTTGTTTCGAACGACACAAATTTTCTTGTTCGTAGTGACCGTCCCACTCACATTGCGAGTCGCATGCCCTCCTGCGACGAATCCTGCTGCTAGACTTCAGCGCCCGCGCAGCACAATTTGCGCGCGAAGCTTGCTAGCCAGATTCTGCGACCCATCCGATTCAAATCAGGAGATGAGCCATGAGTGATGCCCCCGCGATCGACGAAGAAGAACTACGCAGCCGCGTACGCGCTCTGCTCGAAGTGGTTCATCCTGAACGCGCCGACTACGTGACGTTCCGACGCGCGCAGTTTGATCACGGTCTTGCTTGGGTGCACTTCCCGGAAGGCCACGGTGGCTTCGGCTTGAGCCCCAAGATGAATCAGGTCGTGCGTGACGAAATTCAGAAGAACTCGACCGTCTACTATGACGACCCGCCGGCCGGTTTGATCGGCATTGGGATGGGGGCACCCACGCTGCTCACCTACGGTCCCGAAGATCTGAAGAAAGAACTGCTTCCCCGACTCTTTACGGGAGAAGACATTTGGTGCCAGATGTTCAGTGAGCCCAGTGCCGGATCCGATGTTGCGGGGCTCGCGACCCGTGCGGTTCGCGACGGCGACGAATGGGTAGTGAACGGACAGAAGGTTTGGACCACGGTCGCCCACTTGTCCAAGTGGGGGATGCTGGTGGCGCGCACCAATCCCGACGTGCCGAAGCACGACGGCCTGTCTTACTTTTTGGTCGACATGGAAGCGCCCGGCGTTGAAGTTCGACCGCTGTACCAGATCACCGGCGAAGCCGAGTTCAACGAAGTCTTCTTCACCGATGCCCGCGTCCCGCATTCGCGCATGCTCGGCAAGGAAGGGCAGGGCTGGCGCGTTGCGATTACGACGCTCATGAACGAACGGGTTGCGATCGGCAGCGGCGGACCCAAGAAGAAGGGCTCCGGGGCAATCTCGCAACTTCTGAAGCTTTGGAAAGCACGAGACCACAACTCGACGTCGCCCGCGCAAACTGCAGTGCTTCGGGATCGGGTGACGAAGTCGTACATTGAAGCCGAGCTGCTGCGCCTCAACTCGCTTCGCGCGTCGGCCATCGCGAAGTCGGGGAACCCTGGGCCGGAAGGTTCGGTGAACAAGTTGTTCCAGGCGGAAAGCGCCAAGCGCCTGTGGGAAACCGCAATCGACGTGCTCGGAGCCGACGGCTTGTCGTTCGAAGCCGGCTACGAGCTGCGCCAGGAAGTCGGCAGCGCGTACGATCCGGAAGGTCGGTCGAAGTATCAGTTTTTAAGGTCGCGTGCGAACTCGATCGAAGGCGGTACGTCGGAGATCATGCGCAATATCCTCGGTGAGCGCGTGCTCGGTCTACCCGGCGAGCCTCGCGTGGACAAGGAAATCGCTTGGAAGGATGTCCCCCGCAGTTAGAACGCTTCGAGTTCCCTTCTTAGAGACCCTGTAAAGAACATGGCGAGCGTGACTCCAGCGAGTGCGATCGCGACTAGAGGAAATTGGAAATGCAAAGCTTCACCGACGAACACGAAGAACTCCGCGCCACGGTTCGCCAACTCTTGGCCGACAACAGTGACGAGCAGGCGGTTCGCGCCCACATGGCAAGCGATCGCGGTTACGACGCCGACGTATGGGCGCAACTCGCGGATCAAATGGGGCTCGCAGGTTTGATCATCCCCGAGGACCACGGCGGCGCCGGCTTCGGCTTTGCCGAGCTTTGTGTCGTGGCGGAAGAGATGGGGCGAGCCCTTCTCTGCGCTCCCTTTCTTTCAACGGCAGTGATGTCTGCGGGCGCGCTGCTGCTTTGTGCAAACGACGACGCGAAGGCAGCGCATCTTTCTTCGATCGCCGCGGGCGAGAAGACAGCAACCCTTGCCTACGCGGACACGAACGGGCGCTGGGATCTCGCGGGCATCGAAATGACCACGCAGGAAAAAGATGGTACATGGTTGCTCGAAGGTTCGAAGGGTTGGGTGCTCGACGGGCACACTGCTGACTTGATTCTTGTCGTGGCGCGGACCCGTGAGGGGCTGGAACTCTTTGAAGTCGAGTCGGGGGCGGCGGGGCTTAAGCGTGAAGTGATTCCTGCCTTGGACCTTACGCGCTCGCTGTCTCGCTTGGAGTTCACCGGAACCAAGGCCGTGAAGCTAAGTGACGGAGACCAGACCGAGGGGCTTGAACGCGTATTGGCGCTGACCCATTCGGCGCTCGCCGCAGAGCAGGTCGGCGGCGCACAGTGGTGCCTCGACACGGCCGTCGGCTACGCGAAGTCGCGGCTCCAGTTTGGCCGCCCGATCGGTTCGTATCAGTCGATCAAGCACAAGTGTGCCGATCTCTTGCTCGACGTGGAATTCGCAAAGGCGGCTGCGTACAACGCTTGCTTCCTCGCCGCGGACTGTCTTGAAACCGGCGAAGGCTGGGACGAAGCTGTCGAGTATGCCCATCTTGCGAAGTCATTTTGCAGCGAGGCGTTTTACCACACGGCCGCAGAAAATATTCAGATTCACGGCGGTATGGGGTTCACTTGGGAGCACCCCGCACACCTTTACTTCAAGCGCGCGAAGGCGAGCGACCTTTTGTTCGGCGATGCGGCACATCACCGCGAAGCACTGGCGGATTGTCTCGGGCTCTAAAGAACCGCGCTTAGTTCGCAGAACTCGGGGGCCGGGGGATGAAGGCCGGCGTGCGGGCGATGTAGGCTTCGTAGTCGGGCTTGCGTTTACGCAACCCGCGTTCGAGCAGGTGTACGCCTGAAATTCGAATGAGAAATACCGTCATGACGATGGGGCCGATGACGGTCCATGCGGCGCCCGGGACCGAAATCGCAAAGACCCAGAAGCCCCACCACTGGAGTGCGTCGCCGAAGTAGTTCGGGTGGCGGGTCCACGCCCAAACGCCTTGATCCATCACACGCCCCTCGTTATTCGGGTCGGCTTTGAAGCGCGTCAGCTGATGGTCGCCCATCGCTTCGAAGTAAAAGCCGACGATGACCATCGCGGTTGCGAGCAAGTCGATCAGTCCGAAGGGTGTTGTGCTTGGCAGTCCCTGTACCGCCATCAGTGGAAGCGAAACCACGAGCATCAAGGTGCCCTGCAATCCGAAGACCATGTAGATGCTCTTGTAAGTATAGGAAGGTCCAACACGTCTGCGCATCGCGGCGTAGCGGTAGTCTTCGGGTTTACCCCAGTTGCGGTTGAGCAGGTACGCGCCAAGGCGAAGTCCCCAGATCGTCGCGAACGAAAGCTGAATGGTGCTCCGCGTGTTGCTGTGCTCGGCGTTCAAGTGAACGACCCACGCCACGATGACGAAGCCAACGCCCCAGGCGATGTCCACAATGCTTACGTTGCTTCGCGCGATGCTGACAAACCAGAACACCAGCATGTAAACGGCAATCGCGGTCGCAGCAGTTGTGAATATCTCGGCAAACATCATTATTCCTCCGGCGGGTATTGCTGATGGATC
>DUBZ01000083.1 GCA_012960035.1 Myxococcales bacterium
GGGCCTAGGCGAGCACGTAGCACTCGACTTGGGAGCAGGCGCTTGAGTACATCTCGTTCGAGCCAGGCCGAAATTTGCGTCAAATGTTCGAGGTCGACCCCGGTCTCGATCCCCTCTTCGTCGAACAACGAAACGAGATCTTCGGTTGCCAAGTTACCTGATGCGCCCGGTGCATAGGGACACCCCCCCAACCCGCCCAACGATGAATCGAACTTACGAACGCCCGCTTCGTAACCCGCCATGGCGTTGGAAAGTGCGCGCCCGTACGTGTCATGCAAGTGCAGCACAAGGGCGTCTAGGGGCAGCGCATCACTCATCGCCTTCACCATGGCCTTCACTTGGCGCGGAACGCCAACGCCGATCGTGTCGCCGATCGCAATCTCATCTGCACCCGCCTCGTGAAGCTTCACTGCGAGATCCACCACGGCGTCTTGGGCAACTGCGCCTTCGTACGGACAGCCGAACGCGGTCGACACATAGACCCGACTCGGAACACCCGCCCCAGTCGATCGCTCGATTACCTGCCGAAGGCGTTCGAAGTGTGTCGCCACGGGCCTGTTCACATTTTTTTGGTTGTGCGTTTCGCTAACCGAAATAAACAGCGCGATGTCGTGCAGCCGTCCACTCGAACAAAACCGATCCCAACCCGGAATGTTGGGGACAAGTCCGGCATACCGCACGCCCTCATGTTCGGGCAGCAAGTCCACCAACTCATCCGCGTCAGCCAGCTGAGGGATCCACTTGGGCGAAACGAATGACGTCACTTCGATACGCCGAAACCCCGCTTCGACCAACTCGCGAATCAGGCGTGCCTTGGTATCCGTCGTCAGGATGTCGGTTTCGTTCTGCAAACCGTCTCGCGGACCGACTTCACATAGATCAACTTCGCTCACTAGGTCCCCTGTGGATCACGCTCTCGATTCGGCATCGCCTCACTAGTGATAGCCGAGCTCTTCGATTCGCTTTGCGTTCTTCAACCACTTCGGATCTATCTTGACGAAGAGCTTCAGATGAACACGACCGTCAATCAACTGTTCGATTCCCTTGCGGGCACGAATCCCGATCTTCTTCACCATGGCGCCGCCCTTCCCGACCACGATGCGCTTTTGAGAATCTCGCATTACCAGGATATTTGCGTCGATACGGACCAGATCGGATGAAGACTCATCGTACTTGATGACATCCACCGCCATCGAATACGGCAGTTCTTGTCCCAGTAACTCAAAAACGGCCTCTCGCACGAGTTCCCCCGCGAGCCAGCGCACGGGGCGGTCGGTCAAGACATCTTCGTCGTACAGCGGAGGCGACTCGGGGAGTGCCGCGGCGATTGCGGCTTCAACCTCTGCGGTGCCTACACCTGAGGTTCCGCAGACACGCAGGATGGCCAGCGGTTCTGCCGCCCCCGGCGGCAGCACCACGTTCTTGTCTTCGGCCACCAAATCCGATTTTGTCCCCAGGACGATCGTGGGCTTTCCGAACTCAGAAAGTTTGTTTCGGAGATCTTCGTGAACGTCCTGCCAGCCCTTCGAAAGGTCGACCAAGATCACGCCGACATCGCATTTTCGCGCCGCATCGATGACGGCTTCGTTGAGTGCGTTGTTGAGCAGCTTGGTGTTTTCGTCGTGCAGACCCGGCGTATCGACGAACATGATCTGCGCCGTGTCCGTCGTGTGAATGCCGAGAATGTGGCTCCGGGTCGTTTGGGGTTTCGCGGTAACGATCGCGAGCTTTTGCCCAAGGATGCGATTCATCAAGGTCGACTTGCCCGCATTCGGCGGACCCAAGATCGCGACGAAGCCGGCGCGAAAGTCCGAACCTGCGGCAGGTGGCCTTGACTCGCTCAAGTGACCGGCTCCTCTGTAATGACGTCTGTGGCATCGGTGGCTTCAGCGGCTTCACGCGCATCCAAGCGTTCGAGTGCAATGATCGCGGCGATCCGTTCGGCCATGCGTTTGTTCCGGGCGGTTCCCTGCCCCCAGCCTTCGTCGCCCAATCGAACTTCAACCGTGAACCGGTTCTCGTCGCCATCGACGCCCGAGTCGTTGACACAAACGTAGGTCGGAAACGCGCCGGTGTCCGCCATAACCCATTCTTGAAAACGTGTCTTGGGATCGCGGACGAAACGCGGAGCATTTTCGTCCAACGCTCCGGCGAATACCCGCCTCAAACATTTTTCGACGGGTTCAAGGCCTCCGTCGAGATACATCGCGCCCAAGATCGCCTCAACGGCGTCCGAAAGGATCCCCGGTTTCGTAACACCTCCCGACTGCAGTTCCGTGCGCCCGAGGCGTAGAAACGGCCCAATCTCGAGGTCGCGAGCGAGATTTGCAAGGGACCGTTGGTCGACTAGGTTTTGCAGCGAGAGCGTGAGTTCCCCCTCCGCCCAAGCGGGGTGCGCATCGAAGAGTGCGCGCGCAATCACAACCCCGAGCACCGAGTCCCCGAGAAATTCGAGCCGCTCGTTGCTGTCGCCCGCTTGGCGCTCATGGGCGTAAGAAGAGTGTTTGACTGCCGTTTCGAGCAGAGAGATGTCATTGAACTTGTAGCCGAGTACGTCTTGCAGGCCCGCAACGTCCGGCCAGCTGGGTTCTTCGCGTTTGACCGAGCTCATGAATACAACCCCGTCAACTGCGAAGCTCATCGATCCAGCCACCCCCGAGCACTTCATCGTTGGCTTCCGCATCATAAAAGACCGCGGCCTGTCCAGGCGTCACCGCTTCAACGGCTTCATTGAACTCGACTTGAACACGCCCCTCATCCACAACATGAACCGTGGCAAGCGCCGCCTCATGCCGATGACGTATCTGAACCCTGGCGCGCACAGGCTCCGTGGGCACAGCACCCGAAACCCAATTCACGCGACCCACCTCAGCGGTTGTCGAAGCCAGGTCTTCCCGATCGCCCACAACGATGCGACCGGTCTCAGCGTCGATCCGGCTCACATAGAGGGGCTTGTTGGCATCATCGATCCCAAGCCCATGGCGCTGACCGATGGTGAAGCGATGAATGCCACGATGCTGCGCGAGCACTTGCCCATCGTTGTCCACGATTTCACCCGACGCTTCACTGGCCTCGGGGCGAATCTTTTCGACCATCGCCGCGTAGTCGCCATCCGGGACGAAACAGATTTCCTGACTCTCAGCCTTGTCCGCAGTCGCGAGGCCAATTTCACGAGCGAGCATGCGCACTTCGTCCTTGCTCATTTCGCCGAGCGGAAACCGTGCACGTTGCAACTGGTCTTGGCTGAGTTCGAACAGGAAGTAACTCTGGTCTTTGCGCCGATCGCGAGAACGAAACAACCGAGCGAGCCCGCTGTGTTCATCGCGTTCGATGCGAGCGTAGTGACCCGTCGCGACGGATTCCGATCCGAACACACTCGCCCGCGACATCAAATGCTCGAACTTGAAGCGCGAGTTGCACGTCACGCAGGGAATCGGGGTTCGTCCCGCGAGGTATTCGTCGGCGAAGTTCTCGATCACTTCTTTGCGAAACAGATCGGCGTAGTTCGCAACAAAGAAGCGAATGCCCAAGGCGTCGGCGACCCGTCGCGCGTCGTCGGCATCTTCCAACGAACAACAGCGCGATGCGTCGCCCGACAACTGCATGGTGACGCCAATGACTTCATAACCCTCTCGCGTTAACAGCGCGGCGGCAACCGAAGAGTCAACGCCACCCGACATCGCGACGACGAGTCGTTCGCGTGTGGATGCGTCTTGATCTTGTGATGATGAAGCCGATGATGGAGCCATAGTGGGGTCAACCAGCGCGCAAGCAAGCGCGGTTCAGAAGGAATCGAGGCGGGAACTTGCCAAATGTCGCTACGAAGCGCCCGCGGCACGAACCTTCGCGACCTGCGGTTCTAAAATATAGGCTGCTCGGTCGATCTGTTCGCTGTCATTTCCGAGCCCTACGCTCAAGCGCAGGGAAGCCAGGGCTTCCTCGGGCGATCGCCCCATCGCGGTCAACACGTGCGAAGGGCTGATCGATCCCGAATGGCACGCCGCGCCAGCGGAGACGGCAACCCCTTCGAGGTCGAGGGACTGAAGTAAAACGTCTCCGGCTGCGCCGCAGAACTCGACGCTTAACGTGTTGCAGAGCACGGAAGCCTCGTCGCCATTGCGACGGACATCGGGGATGCGCGCTTTAATCGCGTCCCACAACCGGTTCCGAAGCGCGCCGTAATTGGCGATGCGATCGTGGAGGCCGTCGGCGGCGATTTGCGCGGCCAAGCCAATGGCGACGATGCTTGCGACGTTCTCCGTCCCCCCGCGAAACCGACGCTCCTGAGGTCCGCCGCGCAACAGTGAATCGCAACCCGTCCCCTCGCGCACGACCAAGCAGCCAATGCCTTTGGGTCCATTGAACTTGTGCGCAGAGCAAGACAGAAAATCAGCGGGGACATCGTTGAAGTTCACGACGGCTTTGCCGACCGCTTGGGTTGCATCCACGTGGAGCAAACAACCTGCCGCCTTGACTCGCTCAGCAATTTCAACCATCGGCTGAACGACACCCGTCTCGTTGTTGGCCCAAATGATCGAGACGAGTTTCGTCGGCGACGCAAGTGCGGCCTCGAGCTCGGCGAGGTCGATCATCCCCTGATCGTTTACGCCAAGCCGCACGACTTCGGCATCTCGAGCTTCGAGCCATTCGAGCGGTGCCGTCACAGAGGGATGTTCAACTGCGCTCGTCACAATTTTTCCGGGCAAGTCCGACAATCCAATCAGCACCGTATTGTTCGCCTCGGTAGCGCCGCCGGTAAAAACCACTTCGCTGGGCTTCGCCCCTAAACAAGCCGCGAGTTGATCGCGGGCTCGGTCCACCAAGCGTTTCGCCGCGGCCCCCTCGGCGTGGGTACTCGATGGGTTTCCGTACCCATCGCGCAGCACAGGCACCATCGCTTCGACGACATCCGGGTGAAGGGGCGTCGTGGCATTGTGATCCAGGTAAACGCGATCGCTCATGCGGGGTTCAGTCTTGCGTCGGGTGCGACTTCTTCTGGAATCTTGGCGAGCACATCAGCCAACGTCGATCGATTCGAAAAACTTCTGGTGGCGCGGTCGAGCTCGGCGATCATCTCGTCGACGACCTTGTTCACGGGGGTGCGAAGCTCGTCTTCGATCTCGGCTCGGTCTCCTCTCAGGGCAACGACCAATTCAGAAATCTGAATGCGTTCTGCAGGACGCCCCAACCGATAGCCTTCGTCTTTTCCCCCCACTGAGCACAGGCTCAAAATCCCCTTATCTTCGAGCTCGTCGAGGATCTCTCGCACCGCACGAACCGACGCCCCGACTCCGTTGGCAAGCTCCTCAGCGCCCGGTGCCAACGCCCCCTCACGCCGATCGCGGAAACATCGTGCGACCTCGACCGCGAGATGAAAGCCCAACGTTTCGACTTCGGCGGGACACATAGACTGACTCTGAACTTCGAGGCGATAAGAGTCCCTATTCTGATGCGCGAAACTAAATTCGGCGCCGAGCAGCACGATCGCCCAACACACGTACAACCAAACGAACAACAAGGGCAGCGCGGCAAAGCCACCATAAAGCGCACTCGACTTTGCGGCCCCAATGCTCATGCCCACGTACGACTGCTGGGCGACAGAAAACAGAACGGCGGCAAGACCGCCGCCGAGCAATGCGGACACAGCCTTGACTTGGGTGTTTGGGAAAAACCAGTAGATGAACGAGAAGCCAATTAACAAAAAGAGTTCAGGCGCATGTCTGAGGCCCATCTCGTAGAGCAAAGGAAAACCCGGCACCTCGAACAAGCGTGCGAGCATCGGGTCCGACCCGAGCGACGCCCCGAGCGACATGGCAACACCGGTAAACAGCGGAACCACGATGATCACGGCGAGGTAATCCGCAAAGCGTCGCGCGATCCCGCGGTGCTTGCGAACCCCCCATATGGAGTTGAGCGTCGTCTCGAGATGTCGGAGTGCGAAGATCGTCGAGACGAAAAGTACGGCGGCGCCGAGGCTTCCGAGGCCCACGATGTTGGCGCCAACAATGAGCTCCAACATGATGGATTGCGCTTCGGGACTTCCCGCGGCGATGTACTCAACCGCGGTCGCCGCGAGCCTGTTGTTGGGATCGAACAGACGCACGATCGAAAGCGCGACCGCGAGCAGTGGAATCACTGACAGCGCGGTGACATAGGTCAGCGCACTCGCCCGCAAGAGCAGTTGATCCTTCACGAAGCCTTGGCCGACCATCATGATGACCTGAAGCGTTCGCGTCACAAAGCCCAAGAATGAGCCGGGGCGCAAATCGAGGCTCCAGAGATCCTGCAGCATGAACTGACGCGCGCGATCAATCCGTTGTGCAACCGAGATGCTCATGGCTTCCCCTCGACCGACGCCCATCCAGCAAAGCCCTCGATGGTACGAGGACCGATGCCGGGTACGCGCGCTAAGTCGTCAATCGATGCAAAGCGTTCTTGTTCCCGCGTGGCGACGATCGCAGCAGCGCGGCGCGGGCCGATTCGGGGCAACACCTCGAGGGCGGCCACATCGGCGACGTTCAAATCAAGCGTCTGGCCGAACAACAGGCGTGCGGGGCCTCGTAGCGCGGTGTTCGCATCGCGTTGCTCAGCGCAAGCCACGTGGGTCGTCCAGCCATTGTGCGCCGAAACTTCAACGGGCGAAGAACAAAGTGCCGGGTCTCGAGATGCTTCTGTCCACGTCACATGAAAAAGACACATACACGCGGCGAGACACAGAAGCGCACCGGCAAGGCCGCGCTCGCGTTCGTTGCTCTGCGCTGCGTGCATATTCAGGCCTCCACGCGGTCGGGCTCGACGAACAAGCCCTCAGACTCTCGATTCGTTTTTTTCGGCTGTCTTCCTTTCCGCCATCATCGCAGTCAGGACACGTCCCTTATGGGACGTCCGCCACCGGCTCTGCGGCACCGTCTTCAATGAATTCGGCATGAAGTGAGCGCAGAGCAAGTTCGGCATATTTTTCTTCGATCACGACTGAGATTTTGATCTCACTCGTGGAGATCAACTGAATGTTGATGCCTTCGGACGCAAGGGTCGTAAACATACGGGTGGCAACGCCTGCGTGATCCTGCATCCCAAGACCCACGATCGAAATCTTCGCGATGCTCTGGTCGCCTTCGACTTCGCTGGCTCCGATTTCACTGGCAGCTGCGTTCGCGATCTCAAGCGCCTTGTTGTACTCGGCGCGCGAGACGGTAAACGTCATGTCGGTCGTGCCGTCGCTAGACAAGTTCTGAACGATCATATCGATCAAGATCCCTGCCTGCGAAAGCGGCGCGAACAGCTTGCCCGCGATGCCTGGATGATCTTGCACACCCTTCACGCGAATCTTGGCTTCGTTCAACTTATGAGTCACACCCGAGACCACAAGGCGCTCCATGACATCCTCCTCACTCATCACCCAAGTACCCTCTGCATCGTTGAAGCTCGAGCGTACGTGGATCGGCACCCCATATTGGGTGGCGAATTTGACTGATCGAATCTGCAGCACCTTTGCACCGAGACTCGCCATTTCAAGCATTTCTTCATACGAGACACTGTGGAGTTTTCGTGCGTTCGGAACGACGCGCGGGTCGGCGGTATAAACGCCGTCGACGTCGGTATAGATCTCGCAGACGTCCGCTCCAAGCGCGCACGCGACCGCGACTGCCGAAGTGTCCGACCCCCCGCGACCTAACGTCGTGATGTTTCCCGCTCCGTCGACACCCTGAAAACCTGCAATGACTGCGATGACGCCATCATCGAGAGTTTCGCGGAGCGTGGAACAGTCGATATCACTGATCCGGGCGCGGCCGAAATCAGAGTCGGTATGCATGCCCATCTGCCCGCCCGTGAATGAGCGTGCTTCGAACCCGAGCTGACCGATCGCCATGGAGAGCAGAGCGATTGTTTTCTGTTCACCCGTCGAAAGTAGGACGTCGAACTCTCGCGCGTCGGGCTGTTCGCCCCCGAGTTGTTGTGCAAGTTCGACAAGGCCATTGGTCTCACCACGCATCGCCGACACGCACACAACCACTTGGTTGCCCGCTTCAAGGGTTGCGACCACGCGCTTTGCGACGTTTCGAATTCGCACGGGGTCACCCACACTGGTGCCGCCGTATTTTTGAACGATCAGGGCCATGACTCTCTATCTCTCTCCACGCTTCGGCGCAGCCCGGGCTGGCTCGTGGCGTGTAGGGCTGAATTGACTTGGATGTCTAGGGTTTTGTGAAGGTACTTGCGACGGCACCGAGGGCCTCGCGCCAGACTGACGCCACTTCGAGACTGCGCTCACCCGTCGCCGTTACGTTGAATATTCTGGGTGATGTTTCTTCGATCTGCTGTTCATTATTCCTGCCGCCAGCCGACCCTGTCGGCGAATCGACCCCACCCGGAGCGACTGTCCCACGTTGAATTTCGACCTGCACGTGATCACGCGGCAATGAGCGGGGAAAGCGATTTCCCCATTCAATCGCCAGTACCGCAGGCAATGCCATTAGGTCGAGGAAACCTACCTCCTCAAGCGCCATCTCGCTCTCCAATCGATAGAAATCTAGATGGACGAGTTGAGGGCCGGTGGCGCGTTCGTACTCGTTCACAATTGCGAAGGTTGGGCTCGTGACGGTCACAGGATCGAGACCTAGTCCCGCGGCCAGGCCCTTCACGAAGTGCGTCTTGCCTGCGCCAAGCGCGCCGATCAGGCTGATCGCAAGCGCACCTTCCGCAAAGGCCGTGGGTCGAAGTGCCTGGGCGAGTCGCTCCCCTGCGGTCGCGGTCTCTTCAGGCGCCAGGGAATGGAAGGAGAAACGAGAATTCTCGCTCACGCTGGGGGGCCTCCGGTTGATCGGGGTCGGAACCCCGACGAATTTCTTCACAGCATGCCGGCAACGCGTCGGCAAGCTCGCTTGCGAGCATGCCGCTCGGGCCGGTTTGCTGTGACAGGCTGTCAGCTGTCGCACCGTGGATCCACGCCGCGAGGGTCGCCGCGTTCCAGGCGTCGAGTCCCTGCCCCAGTAGTGCGCCGACCATTCCGGCGAGCACATCGCCGGTCCCACCCGAAGACAGGTTCGGTCCGCCATTCGGGTTGATTGCAATGCGACCGTCGGGTGCCGCGATGACAGAACAGGCTCCCTTTAGCAACACGACGGATCCCGTGGCCTCACACAACTTGCGAGCCGCGCCGATCCGGTCGCGGTTGATGTCTGAACTCGACACGCCCAACAGGCGTGCTGCCTCGCCTGGATGCGGCGTCAATACCGTGGGGGCTTCACGAGCAGCGAGGATTTTTGTCAGTCCGGGCTGGGTCGAGAATGCATTCAGTCCGTCAGCGTCGAGCACGAGCGGACGTTCGATCAGCTTTCCAAGCTCTCTCATCAAGCCCGCGGTCTCTTCCAGCTTTCCAATGCCAGGGCCCATGACGACGACGTCGCGTTCGTGCGCCAGCCCGATCAGCATCGCGGCAGAACTTGCAGCCAGACAATTCTCTTCGGTGTCGGGGATCGGGACTGTCATGGCTTCGGTGGTCTTGATTTCGAGAATCGCACTCACACCGGCGGGACACGCCACAGTGACGAGCCCGGCGCCCATCCGGGCCGCGCCCAGGGAGGCAAGATGCGCCGCGCCGGTCATGCCGGGTGCGCCAGCGACGACGAGTACGTGTCCGAAGCCACCTTTGTGTCCGTGCTTCGGCCGAACCGGAAGGCTTTTGCGCACAACCGCTGGCGTCCAGACTTCGGCACTCGGCATCACACCTGGCGCGTGGTCTTCGATTCCGATTCGGGCAACGAACACTTTCCCTGCGTGTTCGCGACCGGGCTCCAGTGCGAGTCCGACCTTCGGCAGGCCAATTGTCACGGTTTCGCTCGCGCGAACCGCAGTGCCGAGCACTTGCCCTGTGTCTGTGTCGATTCCGCTGGGCACGTCAACCGCGATGACCTTGGCCCCGGCGTCTGACGCGCGGTTGATGCGCTCCACCGCTTGTTGCGCCTCTCCCTCAAGAACTCTGGAAAGGCCAGTCCCAAAGAGTGCGTCGACCACGATTGTGGCTGAACCCCATTCTTCATCTTTTGCTTCTTCTGCGAGCAAGACCGACACGCCCACGGCGAGCATGCGCCGATAGTTTGCCTCGGCGTCGGCTGGCAAACTTCCGGATGTTCCCACCAGCACCGCGACCACGCGAATGCCAATTTGATGCAGATGGCGGGCGATCACAAAACCGTCGCCACCGTTGTTGCCGGCGCCACAAACCACTTGAACGTTGGGTGTCGCTGTCGATGTTGAAGCTGATAACGCGTTCACAGCCGCCGCGACACGCTCCACGACCGCGCGTCCAGCGCTCTCCATCAAGACTTCACCGGCGACTTGCAGCGTCTCGATCGTGTGGCGATCTAGCGCGCGCATTTGCTGCGCGGTCACGAGCGGCCAAGCGTGATGAATCACCATAGTTTTTCTCAATTCGGATATTTGAAATGAGCGTGCTAACTCGAGACCGGGCGCGAGCCGGTAGCCGATGGCCCGCTAGGCTTCGAGAGCCCGAACAAGTTCGTCGGCGAGTTGCTGCGCGATCGTCTGAACGTTCTCTTCGCTCTCGCCTTCGACCATCACCCGGGCGAGACGCTCGGTTCCGCTGTAGCGGATGAGCACCCGGCCACGATCGCCAAGCTGTGCTTCGGCGTCAGCAATGGCGCTCTGCATCGTCGGCAGTGACTCGATGGGTTTTTTCTCTGCAACTCGAACCCCGAGCAGCGCCTGGGGGAACTTCTCGTAGTCGGCGGTCAGTTCCGAAAGCTTTTGCCCAGTCCTCGCCATCACACTGAGAACTTGGAGCGCACTCTTGAGGCCGTCTCCTGTGCGCGAATGATCAAGAAAAATCAGATGACCGGACTGTTCACCGCCGAGGTTGTAACCGTGCTCTCGCATGGCTTCTACGACGTAGCGGTCGCCAACCTGCGTGCGGCGCAGGTGAAGCCCCTGTTGGTCCAAATTTCGTTCGAGCGCCAGATTGCTCATCACCGTCGCAACGACGCCGTCTCCGCGAAGTATGCCGCGACTCTTCATGTCTCGCGCACACAGCGCGAGCAGCATGTCGCCGTCGAGCACGCGACCGTTTTCGTCGACCAGCACCACGCGGTCCGCGTCTCCATCGAGTGCGATCCCGACGTCGGCGCGCACTTCTTTTACCTGCTCTGCGAGTTTCTCCGGAAACAACGAGCCGCAACCGTCGTTGATGTTTCGGCCGTTGGGCTCGATCCCCATGCTGTGCACTTCGGCGCCTAGCTCCCAAAGCACGATCGGACCCACTTTGTAAGCCGCACCATTCGCGCAGTCGAGTACGACACGAAAGTCGTTCAAGCTGTAATCGATAGGGAACCCGTTCTTCAGGTTCACGACGTACCTTGCGGCGGCATCATCAATGCGACGCGCGGCTCCGAGACGATCTGAAGACGCGAGGCCCCCGCGCAACTCGTCCGAACCGACGAGCCCTTCGATGCGCTCTTCGATGGCATCGGCGAGTTTGAACCCGTCCTGGCCGAAGAACTTGATCCCGTTGTCCCGGTATTGGTTATGGCTCGCCGAAATCATCACGCCGGCATCACAGCGCATGTCCGTTGTTAGGTAGGACAATGCGGGTGTCGGCATGGGGCCTACTTGAATGACATCAACTCCCATTGAAGTGATTCCAGCCGCGAGGGCGTCCTCGAACATATATCCGGAAAGACGAGTGTCCTTGCCGATCAAAATGCGGTGCGCGTCGCGACCGCCCTGCCCGCGAAACACGAAGGCAATGGCCTGGCCGAGGGCAAGCGCCATCTCCGCCGTCATGGGATGCACGTTGGCTTCACCACGAACGCCGTCTGTGCCAAAGAGCTTTGCCCGCTTGTCGCTCACGACTCTTGTGCCTCGTTTTCTGCGCCCGGGACCGGTAGGTCTTCGTGCGGTTCGGGTGCAATGTGGAGCACCACTCTGACGGGTTCTTCCTTTTCCATCCGCACCGTGCCGGCACCGAGGATCAAGCTCACTTCCAGCTCTTCCTTCGCGTTGAGGCCGCTCAGGTCTACCGGTTCGGTTACGACTTCGCGCAGACGCAAAACCTGCCCCCGTGCCCCCGTCAACCAAACATGACTCGGCAGCACTTCGACTCGCTCGAGAACGTATCCCTCGGGCAGCGCGCCTGAAGTGTCGACGCGGATCCCAACAGATTTTCGCCCACGCGGTTCAAAGTCAATAAAAATCCGAGACGGTGAGCGACTGACGATTCGCGCGCCGCGGGGCAGCGAGACGTTCGACACGTCGACCTCGAACTCGGCCTCTCCGGGCTTACTCCCCGACACGTCAATGGAATAAAGCAGCTTGCTGCTATCGACGTTACGCAGCGCTGCCTGGCTGCCCATGATCCGTACGTTGATATTTTTGGGCGTCTGGTCGGTCACGACGAGTTCTTCGCTCAGGGATGCCAATTCAATCGGCACGTCATATGCGCGCTCGATCGACGATGCGCCTTGAGCAAGCCCCCAAAGAATGACCGCAATCACCAAGGCAAGCAGGAGTGCACCAGGACGTAAATTGGAGAATCTTCGCGACATGAATAGAGTTTGAATCCTTGACCGAAAGCTTGAACGTTGATCTTAGGGCCTGAAATTTTCGGCCCCGAGCGCGGCTACGACATCCCTGCGAACTTGCTCGCGGCTGCAGAATCATTCGCCTCCGCGACTTCAAGGGGGCGTGCGATCTCTTCGCTCGTCGGAAGTTCGCGTCGTTCGTTTGCCAGGATCTCACGCAGCGCGACCCGGAGATGTGGGGCGTCGAGGCCGCGCAACATTTCGCCTGCCATCACAATCGAAATCGTACCGGTCTCTTCGGACACGACGATCACAACGGCATCGGTCTCTTCGGTGATCCCCACCGCAGCGCGGTGACGCGTCCCGACGCCCTCGGGCAAGTCGGTTTTCAACGTCAACGGCAGGATGCAACCAACCGCCGCAATGCGTCCCTCTTGAATCAATGCCGCACCATCATGCAAAGGCGAGGTCGGCGCGAAGATCGAGTTCAGCAGGTCCTTGGTCACGGCGGAATCGATGAGCGTCCCCACTTCGACTTGATCGCTGAGCGCAGTCTCCCGCTCCAGCACCATCAAAGCACCAGTCTTCCTGCGCGCCAGACTCTGGGCGGCGCGAACCACTTCTTCGACGACGTGTGATTCTTGTTGCGCGGACACCACCGGGAAAACTCCGCGTCCCACCCTTGCGAGTGCCCGGCGAATATCATGTTGAAACAACACCACCATAATGAGAGGGGCATTGTTCAAGAAGTTGTCGAGGACGATGCCAACCGCAACCAGCTCAAGGGTCTGAGACAGCAGGCTCGCAGCCATCAAGACAATCAAGCCGACAAGAATTTGAACCGCACGCGTTCCGCGGATCAACAGCAGGAGCCAGTAGATCCCCGCGGTCACGAGGATGATGTCGATCGAATCTCGAAACGGGTCGAAGTCCAGAGCGAATTGCGCCCTAGACTCCGTCAAGTATTCCCACAGAAACTCGATCACGTGAGGGCCCTCCTCGCGCCCAACACCTTGGTACCTAGATTCGATTCCCCACAGCTTCCGCGGGCCGTCGCGACGCGACTAGCTCGGCATCGGCTCCGGATCTGGAACGTTGCCACCTGTAAACCCGTCGTTCGATTCGGACTCTGGCTTTTCCGTCACGCTGGGTGCCGTTGTGTCTTTCAACACTTTTTCGAACGGAGGCAGGTCGATGTTTTTCAGCAAGAGATCGAGATCGGCAGTATTGAGGGTTTCGCGTTCGAGCAAAGCCATCGCGATGCGATCGAGCAC
Organism: Myxococcales bacterium; assembly: GCA_012960035.1. GTDB lineage: Bacteria > Myxococcota_A > UBA9160 > UBA9160 > UBA4427 > DUBZ01. Next base: position 13,811 of record DUBZ01000083.1, read on the forward strand.
GTCGCGATTGTCGGTCAAGAGTACCTTTGCCTCATCGTACTTGCCCTGCAACAGGGCCGCGACTTCAGCGTCGATCTCTTCCGCCTTCTTCTCGCTGTAGTCCTTGCGCGACATCATGTCGCGACCGATGAACACGTCGGTGCCGCTGTCTCCATAGGTCACCGGGCCAAGAGCGTCGCTCATGCCGTACTGGCAAACCATTCGGCGCGCCAAATTCGTCGCCCCGTCGAGATCACTCGAAGCCCCCGTCGAAAAATGTCCGAAGATGATCTCTTCCGAAGCACGCCCGCCCATCGCGTGACGAATGCGGGCATAGATCTGGGTCTTGGTCAGATTGAAGCGGTCCTCTATAGGATGCGTCCACGTGACACCGAGCGCCTGGCCACGAGGAATGATCGTGACCTTGTGAACGGGGTCCGAGTCTTCCGGCGTGAGCATGCAGATCAGCGCGTGCCCCGCTTCGTGGTAAGCCGTGATGCGCTTGTCTTCATCACTCATGATCAAGTTGCGCCGCTCGGTACCGAGGATGACTTTGTCCTTTGCGTTTTCGAAATCGATATAACCGACGCGCTGCGCCCCGCGACGTGCCGCCAAGAGCGCGGATTCGTTCACGAGGTTCTGCAAGTCGGCGCCCACCATGCCCGGAGTGCCCCGTGCCTGGATTTCGAGATCGACGTCGTCTTCGAGCGGAACCCTACGGGTGTGGATTTTGAGGATCTCGAAACGTCCCTTGAGATCCGGTGCACCCACAACAACCCGGCGATCAAAGCGACCGGGGCGAAGCAGTGCGGGATCGAGCACGTCGGGGCGGTTCGTCGCGGCAACGAGAATCACACCCTCGTTACTTTCGAAGCCGTCCATTTCGACGAGCAACTGATTCAAGGTCTGCTCACGTTCATCGTGCCCACCGCCGAGCCCAGCGCCACGATGGCGACCGACTGCGTCGATTTCGTCGATGAAGATGATGCACGGTGCGTGCTTCTTGCCTTGCAAGAAGAGATCGCGCACCCGAGACGCACCGACCCCCACAAACATCTCGACAAAGTCAGAACCGGAAATCGAGAAGAACGGAACAGAGGCTTCGCCAGCGACGGCGCGAGCCAGCAACGTCTTACCGGTACCCGGAGACCCCACGAGCAGCACACCCTTCGGGATGCGCCCGCCGAGTCGAGTGAACTTCTTCGGTTCTTTGAGGAAGTCGATGATTTCTTCGAGCTCAAGCTTCGACTCATCGATGCCCGCGACGTCTTGGAACGTCACGCGGGTTTCGTTTTCGTTCAGCATCCGCGCCTTCGACTTGCCAAAGCTCATCGCTTTGCCACCGCCGGACTGCATCTGCCTGATAAAGAAGATCCATAAACCGATAAAGAGCAGCAGCGGGAACCACATGATCAGGATCTGCCGCCAGAAGCTGCCTTCGTCCTTCGGCTGTGCTTCAAATTTGATCTCGTTCTCGCGAAGCAGTGTAATCAGGTCCTGGGTCACCACCGGTGCATACGTGGTGAACTCGGTGCCGTCCGTGAGTTTGCCCTTAATCAAGCCCTCTTCGATCATCACGCTTTCGATGCTCGCGTCTTCGACGTCAGTCAAAAAGTCGCTGTACGCCACTTCGGGAGGAGTCGACTCGTCCTCGTTCAGCATCGTGACGAGGAGAAGGATGACGACAAGGATCACGACCCACAGCGCCATGTTCTTGTAAAATTGCTGGTTCACAAAGTCCCCTGGTGATTTTCCAAAAATCGGTTCGCAAAGTACACAGCCAAAAGGGCTGCTTCTTCTGCGGGTCTTGGGCGCGTCCACCCATGTTTAAGCACGCATTTTGATTGGACAACGTCCTGCGTGATTTATCCCTTTCCCGCCCGAACATGTGAGCACACGACGCCGTGGCTCTCTATTGCAATCGGTCTGGGATGCTCTTGCCTTGAATGGATGCCGAAACTTAGAAATCAGTTCGATTCCCGTGCTTTGATGCCCTTCTTGATCGCATTCCTGCCGCAGCTTACGTGCATGCTCGATCGGTCTTCGATTCCAAATCCACCGGAATCGACATCGGCATCGGCTTCTACCGTTCGATCGACAAACAGACGCAAATTGGTTCGCAGGTACGTCTGCGAAACCCAACTGAACGCGTCCGGTCGTGGACACGATCGCTGAAGCAGGCGCAAACGATTTAGGTTTTCCCTTCCAAGTATCTGGTTCTAGTCGGTAAGTTGGCAGCCTAGCATGCTGCTTCAGGCATTACCCGGTTTCCCCTTCGATCCGATACAACAAGAATTTCTCGCGCAGTCGTTTGACTCGCAGGCCTCCCGGCAGCTCGATTTCTCGACTGCCGGGCGCCCCTGGCCCTTCTGACAGGAACGCCACCACGCGGGCAATGTGAATTCGGCTCTGTTCTCGCCCCGCTCCCATGCCTTCAAACGCCCTCACGATGAGTCTCGTCGAAAGCGCCTCGTGGAGTTCGCTCCACCCTTCTTTGACGATCTCATAGCCATTTTCTTCATCGCCCCGGAAGCGACGGCCGAACTCTTCATCTACAACGGACGCGATCCAATCTGCATCGCGTCGCTGAGACTGTGCGAGGTTCGCCAGAGTGCGCGCTAGTTGGGGATTAAAAGCGTCCTTTAGCAGCGGAAGGATTTCTCGCCGAACTCGATTGCGCGCGTAGCGGTCATCCTGATTCGACGCGTCTTCGCGCCAGATGATCGCGGCTGCTCGAGCGTAGGTTTCGATGTCTTCGCGGGTAGCACGCAGCAGCGGACGCACGACCATGCCATCTCGACTGATCTCCGGAATGCCCGCGAGCCCATCGCCGGAAGTACCGCGCATCAAGCGCATCAACACGGTTTCCGCCTGATCATCGAGGTGATGTGCCGTGGCAATCCATTTCGCTCCAACCTCTTTCGCAATCTTTACGAGCGCATCACGCCGCAAGTGACGGGCGGCCTCCTGAACGGTTGGACGCGTGCGGCTCGCGTGACCTTCGCGGGCCGCACCGACATCCACGCGACGCGTATGACACGGGAGCCCAAGCACCGCCGCTTGTCCTTCGACGCACTTCTGATCGCCTTCGGAGGCTTCGCCACGCAACCCGTGATTCAGGTGTACAACATCCAGAACCAACTCGAACTCGTCTGCCACCTGGGACAGAGCGTGCAGCAGCACACTCGAATCGACTCCTCCTGAGACGGCGACCAATCCATGGGATTGCGCCATCCCAAGGCGAGCGATTGCGTCGCGGACGCATGTCTGGATCGGATTCATGATGCGAGTGTACCCCGCTCGCGCAGCGCGGCGGAGCCCCTGGCAGCACTCCGTTCCCGCGGTTATCCCTTCCGTCCGTGTTTAAACCCGACCCTGACATTCCGCCCACCGCCGATACCTCGTCTTGCGACCCACGCCACAACGTGGGGAGTTGGATTTCGCACTGGGCTGCGACCGCGGGCGGGCGCGACGCGCTCATCTTCGACGGAGAGTCCTACAGCTACCTTGAGCTTGAAGATCAGGTCGCGCGACTGGCTCAGACCCTCACAGACACGGGCGTCGAAACCGGTGATCGGGTCGCGCTGCTGCTCGACAATCATCCCGCCTATCTCGCCGCGGTGTTCGCAAGCGCGCGAATCGGCGCGATCTCGCTTCCAGTCAACACCCGACTCGCACCGGCCGAACTCGAGTTCATCCTCACCGATGCCGAGCCGCGAACAATTCTAGTCGACGACCGCGGGGCCGCGCTGCTCGACGCTGTGGCACCGAACCTCCGAGCCAATCGCCCCGCAATGGTTTTGGTTCCCCGGGACCAAAGCGCCTGGCGTGCAGCTCTTTCGGCTTTCGAACCCCTGCACGAGAACACACCCGCGACCCCAGATGACCCGATGATGTTGATGTACTCGTCCGGCACCACTGGCACACCCAAAGGCGCCCTCCTCCCCCAGCGCAAAGCCCTCTACAACAGCCTCAATGCGGAGGGTTGCTTCGCGATCGAAGCACGCGATCGCTGTCTTGTTTTCGCCCCTCTGTTCCATTCGCTTGGGCTGCACATTCTCGCGATCCCGGTTCTGCATGCAGGCGCGTGCATCGTGCTGCAATCGTCCTTTGATGCTCAGTCGGTTCTCGACACCATTGAACGCGAACGCATTACGTACATGGGCGGTGTCCCGACGCACTACGAACGAATCCTCGCCCGGCTGCAGCGCGAAGACGCGGTGCGGCCAGACACGACTTCACTCAAATTTATGTTCGGAGCCGGTGCCGCCGTCGCGAGTCCAACGGTTCGCGCGTTTTCAAACTTCGGACTCGTGCTGAAACAGGGCTACGGACAAACCGAAACGTCGATGCTTTGCTGCCTCGAAGAAGGCGATGCCGTAGGGAAGGCTGGCAGCGTCGGGCGACCTCTCGAGCATCTCGATCTCAGGGTCATCGAGCCAACCTCGCTCACCGGACCGCCTTCCGGCTGGCAGGACATCGTGCCGTCCGACAACGCGGAAGCCGCGCAAGTTGGCGAGATCGTCGTGCGCGGGCCGATCACGATGCTCGGCTATTGGCGAAACCAAGCGGGAACCCGCGAAACGTTGCGGGATGGCTGGGTGCTGACCGGCGACCTTGCGCGAATCGATCGCGAGGGTTTCATCACACTCGTTGGCCGCTCCCGAGAGATGTTCATATCCGGTGGCGAAAACGTTTATCCGGCAGAAGTTGAGGCGGCCTTTCTCAAGCACCCCGACATTTCCGAGATCGCAGTCGCGGCGCAGCCGGACGAACGCTGGGGCGAAGTTGGCGTCGCGTTCGTGGTCATGAAGCCGGGGCGCACGTTCAACGAAGATACGCTCTCGGATTGGGCCTCCGACTTGCTCGCGCGTTTCAAAATCCCCAGAGACTTTCGCGCCGTCGACGAACTCCCCAAGACGGCCTCGGGCAAAGTTCAAAAGTTCAAACTGCTGCAAGACGGCTGAAATCGCCGACAACATCCAAACCTCTTCGCCGCGCACTCGCGCATCCCGTCTCATCGTTGGCAGCATTCTCAGACACCCCGACCTACGAAGATCCCCCCCCCCGATGCAGTGACGTGATAAGCGACATGAGCGGCGGGTCGAGCACA
>DUBZ01000084.1 GCA_012960035.1 Myxococcales bacterium
TTCGACCGAAGGTTTTTCAATGGGCTGCTAACGTTGCGCCCAACACAACTAGATGACCCGGCGAAGTTTCACGCCGGAGCCGTTGGAGGATCTTCATGCGCAATTCGCTTCGTCATTTCTCCCGCCCTACACCTTCGCTGACTGCAGCCTTGAGCATCGCCGTGTCTGCACTGGTACTCGGTGGTTGCGGGATGCAGTCGATTCCTCAAAGCCTCAATTCACTTGATGCTTCGGCGGCCGAAGTCACGAATCAATATAAGCGCCGGGCAGACCTGATCCCGAATCTCGTCAGTACCGTGAAGGGCTATGCGTCACACGAACAAGAGACGCTCACCGGTGTCATCGAGGCGCGCGCCAAAGCGACGAGCATGACCATTGACCCGTCGAATGCGAGCGCGGAACAGATCCAGCAGTTCCAGGCTGCTCAAGGCGGGCTCTCTCAAGCACTCGGACGCCTGATGGTCGTCTCCGAGCGGTACCCGGACCTCAAAGCCGATCGAAACTTTCGTGAGTTGCAGGCGCAGCTCGAGGGGACCGAAAATCGAATCACCATCGCGCGACAGCGGCACATTGAAGCCATTCGCCAATTCAACGATCTAGTCACGGTGCCGCCGACGAGCCTCACCAACAGCCTTTTCTATCACCACGAAAAAAAGCCCCAATGGGCGCTCGACGCGGCTGAGCAAAAACAGGTCGAAAAGGCACCCGAGGTCGCATTCTAAATGGTCACCTCGGTGCGCTTCAGCTCGCGGCCTTGGCTCGGGTTTCTGCTGGCAACGTTTGGTGCCTTGCTGCTCGCAGCGCCGGCGTGGGCTGAGTTCGCAGTGCCAAGGCTCTCGGGCCCGGTCGTCGATCGTGCTGGCATGCTTGCACCGTCTACCGAGGCGCGGCTCGACCGCGCACTGCGGGCACTGAAAGACCAGGGCGGGACGCAGCTTGTCGTGCTGACGGTCAAGAGCCTTGAAGGCATGACGATCGAACAAGCCTCGATCCAAGTCACCGACGACTGGAAGCTCGGCAGCCAGAACGAAGACGACGGCGTCCTGCTCATGATCGCCCGAGACGAGCGCAAGATCCGCATTGAAGTTGGACAAGGGCGCGAAGGCGATCTCACGGATTCGCACTCCAAGCGAATCATCGACGAAACAATGACACCGCTGTTTCGGACGGGAGACGTCGATGCGGGAGTCATTGTTGGCGTCTACCAAATCGCGCAGAGGACAAACCCGGAAGTGAACTTGACCGCGATTCTTGAAGGCGGTGGCACGCGGCGGGGAAGTCGCGGCCATCGCAGACAAACGAGCCCAGCTTCGGCCTTCCTGTTTTTACTTTTTGGCGCGATCACCGTGATGTCCCGCATGGGGCGCTTTGGATACCGAGGCGGCATTGGCCGACGCGGAGCCTACCTCTGGGGCGCGGGCGCACTCGGGGCGAGCCGCGGGTTCGGCGGCGGCGGGGGTTTTGGCGGTGGCTTCGGCGGCGGCGGGGGCGGCTTTAGTGGCGGTGGCGCCTCAGGAGGATGGTAATGGATACGCTGCCGAGTTGGGCCACACAGGCCCTTGGCGCCGACGGGTACGACCGCATCGAAGCCGCGATTGCTCAAGCGGAAAACACGACGTCAGGAGAGATCGTTCCGCTCCTCGTGCGGCGTTCATCCACCGTTGGGCATGTGCCGATTTTGGCGTTCGCGTTCGTGATGCTGACCGCTTTCATTTTCGACGTCCCAGGCCTGCTCGCAGACGTGACTGGAAACGAATGGATTGGTGCCGGCCTGTGTTGGTTGCTTGCGGCGGCGCTCGGTTTTGTGGCATCCCGTTTCGACATCGTCGACCGGTTACTCACGCCCCAGCCAGACCAGGTTCACCAGGTCGACATGCGGGCTGAGCTTGAGTTCTTCGAACTCGACCTCAGCCAAACAGAGGGGCGCACCGGAGTGCTGCTGATGGTTTCGTTGATGGAGCATCGCGCCGTCATCCTTGCCGACAAGGGCATTTCCGAAAAGCTCGACGCAGAGGTCTGGCAAGAGGTCGTGGCACTCATGATTGCCGGAGTGAAACGTGGCGACCTCACAGGTGGGATGTGCGCCGCGATCGAGCGCTGTGGTTCGTTGCTCGCCGCAGAATTCCCGCTCGCTGAAGGCGACGTGAATGAACTTCACGATCACCTGATCGTGAAAGATTGATCCACCTGGGCACCTGACGCGTGTGAAAGCCAAACTCGCGTAGCTCTCCTATTCTTGAGCCGATGTCAGGCCAAACCCCAAGCGACTCGGACCCTCGCGAAACGCGCGACCACCAGGCCACCTGGTACTGGGCTGCCGTCGTCGGCATCGTAGTGGCGGTGTGGCTTGCTCCCGCGATTCCGACCCAGGACGGCCCGAGCCACCGCTACAACATCGCCCTCATTTCCGATCTATTGGGGGATGGTCCCTACCGTTCAAACGTGCACGAACTGCGTATTGAGTCCGTGACCAATCTCGGGTTTCTCGCGGTGGCGCTTCCCATCGCCAAAGTTTTGCCGCTGTGGGCCGTCGAACGTTTTGCGCTTTCGCTGCACGTTGTTCTGATTGCACTCTTCTCCACGTTGTGGCTTACGCATACGGGGAGGCGGACGTTCCCTGCGGCGTGGGTTGGACTTGGTTTCTGCTTTCCGTGGTCCCTATTCATGGGGTTCTATGGCTATCAGCTTGGTGCGGACATTGCGTTGGTCATGTTGTGCTTGGCTTGGCTCAAGAGAGATTCCCTCCTCTTGACCTTGGCCTCGCTGAGTCTCATTGCAACAGCGGGCATCGTTTTGTTTCACGCGGTTGCGGCGGCGCTATTCGCCGGGCTTGTCGGGCTTACTCAACTTGCGTCTCCGCATCGCGGCGGCATGGAACGCATCGTCCGCGCGGCGGCGGTTTCCATCCCTGGGTTGGTCATTGTGGCCTTTGCAGTTTTAGGCGGGGGCGACGGCAGTCCGCCGCAGTGGTCGGCAGCCAGTTATCTGTTCGCCACACTTGCAACGTTCGGCATGCTTTCGTTTTCTTCCCAAGGCCTAACGTGTTTGCTCGTCACGGCGCTATGGGTCTTGCTTTGCCTGCCCAACGCGACACCCGGGCCCCGAGATCACGCCGCTCGCTTTTCATTCTTTGCGGGCGTCGCGTTAATGATCTTGCATTTGACCCTGCCGGATCGCCTTGGCGGCGGGGGCTATCTGACCGGGCGATTCGCCTGGTGGATCCCGCTCGTCACGTTGCCGTTGCTGCAAACCGGCCCGGCCTTTGCGGGCAGACTCCAACGCGAATGGATCCCTGTTGCGATTGCATTCGTATCCCTTGGTTCGACGCTCATTGGCGCAGCCCCCGATGCCTTCTTGGCAGCGGAGATCGAAAAGGCGGCGCGCGCGCATCCGGTGTCCGGCACCATTGCGACTGCGATTTTCGACCGAAACCTCAAGAGTGATTCAATGATCGAACCCCTACGCCACGTCTCGAGCCTGTTCGTGCGAGACCAGGGGGTTCTGATGACGAACTACCAGGCGCGGGTTCCGTTCTTCCCGCTTCGATTCACTGAAGCTGCGAAAGCGCGTTTTCCGAATATTGACATCAATGCCGCCTGGGAAACGAAGTGGCACCGGTTGCCCATTACGAACTTGCTCAGCATCGACGCGAACCCCGATGATCGTCGCATTTTGTCGGCGCACTTCGAAAGCACATGGAAGAGTGAGCAAAACCGCGTAGAGTTGTGGCGCAAACGGTAGGAGCGTTACCCGAGCGCATGCGCGAACTCAGAACCCTCAGAAGCGACCGGCGAACGCTCGCGTGTCTTCTCGCGAGCGTTGTCTTCATCTTCAATGTCGTTGGCTGCGGAATGGAAACACCGCGCAAGCTAGTGAAGCGTCCGGGCATCTTGTTGATCGCAATCGATTCTCTACGCGCCGATCACGTGGGGAGCTACGGCTACGCGGGGTCCACCACTCCTGTTCTTGACGCTCTCGCGCGAGACGGGGCGCGGTTCGAACATGCGGTGTCACCGAGTTCTTCAGTCATCCCTTCGGTGGTGACGCTCCACACGTCGCTCCCGCCAGAGCAGCATCGGGTGGTGCGTCCGGACTTGGCGCTTAGCGACGACGCCGTGTCCTTCGCGGAGCTTCTTTCGGAACACGGCTTCGAGACCGCTGCGTTTGTCGAGGGGGCTGGCTTTCCAAGAGAGCGTGGTCTCGCGCAGGGGTTCAATTCATACGTTGAGCAAGGCCAAGGGGTTGTCGACGCCGCTCGTGATTGGCTTCGTGGACAGGACAACCAGGACGGAACGCGCCCCTTTTTCCTTTACGTCCAACTCGCATCCGTTGCCGCGACGACTGTTGCAGAATATGACGCGAACGTTCGCGCAGCGGATGGGAAAGTCGGCACCCTCCTCGGCGAACTCGAAACAATGGGAATAGGCCGAGACACATTGGTCATCGCGACTTCGTTGCGCGGGCACGAATTTGGCCATCTCGAAAACGGCGCCACCGGACATTCGCTTCGAACCCAAGCCACGCGTATTCCGTTGATCGCGCACTTCCCCGCACGGATCAAAGCCGGCCTCGTCATTCCGCAACTCGCTCGCTTGATGGATATTGGCTCCACGGCCTTGATGTTCGGAGGCGTGCCATTGCCCTCTACCTACGGCTTCACCCATGCCGCCAACGCATTTTCGATGCGCGACCTCGCTGAAATGCTGATCGGTGAGCCGAGGGACTTCGAGGTGATCGCCGCTGGCGATCTCGACGGGACGAGCAGGTCGTTCTTGCAGCGCAAGCACAAGGTCATCCGTACTTTTCCCGACGACGAAATCAAGTTCTACAACATTGAACTCGACCCAGAAGAGCAAAAGGACATCGCGAAACAGGAAGAGCGCCGGGCCACAATGCTCGCGCGCAAGCTCGAGTCGTGGCGATCAATTTGCGCGCAGCGCCCCAGCTATGCAGTGCCGTACAGTGGTGCGGCCCCCTAGATCGCTCGCTTTTCAGGGTCGACCCTAAAACCCAACGTGCCATTGGAAACGATTCTGCCATGCCTCACATTCGTGTTCGCGACATCGACATGTACTACGAGATCCACGGGACCGGCCCGCGCCTGGTTTTCATTGGTGGAAGCGGGGGCGACCTCCGGGACAAACCCGGCGTGTCCGATGGCCCGCTGGTTGATCACTTTGAAGTGTTGTCATTTGATCAACGTGGACTTGGACGTAGCGACGTTCCCGACGGTCCGTATTCGATGGAAGACTATGCCGGAGATGTCGCCGCGTTGATGGACGCCCTCGGCTTCACATCATGCCCGGTCATGGGGGTTTCCTTCGGAGGCATGGTCGCCCAGGAACTGGTTTGCGGGTATCCGGAGAAGGTCTCGAAGCTTGTACTCGCTTGTACATCGGCGGGAGGCGAAGCCGGCGCATCTTATCCGCTTCACACTCTTGAAGATCTTGAACCGAAGGAGCGCGCCGCTCTCCTCCTCGGAATTTCGGATACCCGCTTCGGTGCGGAATGGCGCGAAGCCAACCCCGAAGTCGCGGAGAAGCTCATCGAACTCACCATGAGCCGTGGCCAACCGCGCAGCGAAAACATTGCCCGGGGGCAGCACTGGCAGTTGGAAGCGCGTTCCCATCACGACACGGCAGCGCGCATCAAGAACGTGACGATTCCCACCTACATCTGTGCGGGGAAATACGATGGCTTGGCACCACCAAAGAATCAACTGGCCCTACTCGCCGCTTTTCCAAACGCGACCCTCGACTACTTCGAAGGCGGACACTTGTTCTTGATGCAAGATCGCTCAGCGCTCGAAGCCATCATCGAAAACCTGCGCGCATAACTGCGACCGCGAACCTCGTCTAGCGATCGATCAGAGAATCGACTTCGGACCGTGTCGGCATACTGGGCGCGGCCCCGTGACCAAGAGTCGAAAGCGTGCCTGCAGTGACGGCCTGGGTGAGCGCGTCGATCATCGAACAATCACTGGCGATGGCTTGCGCGAGCGCACCATTGAAGGCGTCCCCTGCCCCGGTGGAGTCGACGCTTTCGACGAGTTGTGCCTCGAAATGCATTTCGCCGGATGCGCTGGCCCATAAACAACCAAACACACCGAGCGTGATGACAACGTTGCCGTTCACCCGAGAGAGCAACGAGCGACTCGCTCTCACTGCACTCTGAGTGTCCGTCACGTCAAATCCCACAAGGCGAGACGCTTCGCTTTGGTTTGGCGTCAGGACGTCAACCTTGCGCAAGATGTCGTCCGAAAGAACTCGAAACGGCGCGGGGTCGAGAATCTTTGTGAGCCCGTGCTGGGTCGCCATGTCGAGCGCGGCATCAACCGTTTCGTCCGGCGCTTCGAGTTGCACGAGCAACACCTTGGCGTTGCGAAACATGTCCTCGGCGGTCTGTACATGGGCGGGCGACAAAAGCCCGTTTGCACCACCGGCAACCACGATCGCGTTCTCGCCACTGCTTTCGTCCACGACGATCGAGGCCGTGCCCGTTGTGGCGTCTTTTGCGCAGGCGACGTGAGACGTATCAACACCCGCGTCCATTGCAGCGCGTAACGCAACTTCAGCGAGGGCGTCATCTCCGACACTCCCCACCATGCACACCCGCGCGCCCAACCGCGCGGCTGCAATGGCTTGGTTGAGCCCTTTGCCTCCGGGGCCAAGCGTCACATTGCTCGCACGCAACGTTTCCCCAGGCTCGGGAAAACCGGGAGCACGCATGGTGATGTCGACGTTCATACTGCCGACGACCACAATGTCGTTCGCCATCACAACCTCAAACTTCTCAAATGGTTTCGTGCTGCGTCGTAGTTGGGTGGCGCGAAATGACTTATGCCGGATCGCCGCCGAGCATCGCAAGGATGGCGTCGGTTTTCTCTTGCATCAAGGCCGGGTTCGCCCGGGACTCGACGTTGAGACGAACAACCGGCTCGGTATTTGACGAACGTACGTTGAAGCGCCATTGCTCAAATTCGAGACTCAGCCCATCCGTCAAGTCGATTTTCAATGCGTCAGGTTCGAACGCCGCGCGGACTTCGGCGATCGTCGACATTGGATCTTCGAGCCTTCGATTCATCTCGCCGCTGGCCGGGAACTTCGCCATCCGCTCTCGAACGAGTTCAGAAAGAGGTTTGCCCGTCACCGACATCAACTCGCTCACCAACAACCACGGGATCATGCCAGAATCGCAATACGCGAAGTCCCGGAAGTAATGATGGGCACTCATTTCACCGCCGTAAACGGCGTCTTCTGCCCGCATGCGTTCTTTGATAAACGCGTGGCCGGTCTTGCTCAGGACCGCCGTCCCTTCGCGAGCACCAACGATATCAATCGTGTTCCACGTGAGGCGCGGATCGTGGACCACCTTCTGCCCAGGCACCTTGTCGAGGAATGCTGATGCCAACAGGCCGACGATGTAATAGCCCTCGATGAACTCGGCATTTTCGTCGAAGAAGAAGCAGCGATCGAAATCGCCGTCCCACGCGATCCCCATGTCGGCGCCGGTTGCCTTGATCTGGTCGATGGTCGACTGGCGGTTCTCAATCAACAACGGGTTCGGTACACCGTTGGGAAAGTTGCCATCGGGGTTGTGATGCACCTTGGTAAATTCGAATGGAAGCGAAGGCACAAGCGCATCCACCACCGCACCAGCGCCACCATTGCCCGGGTTCGCGACGATTTTGAGGGGGCTGCACTTGCTCGGGTCGATGTAACCGAGGAGATGTTCGATATACGCGCCGCGATGGTCGAGCGGGCTTAGCCCACCAAGCGTAGTCGTCGGCGCAAACTCATTTTTTTCCGCCAGCGCTTGGATGTCGAACAAGCCCGTGTCACCGCTGATCGGTCGCGAGCCTGTACGCACGAACTTCATCCCGTTGTAGTCCTTGGGATTGTGGCTCGCGGTAACGACGATGCCGCCGTCAGTTTCGTAGTGGAACGTCGCGAAGTAGACCTCTTCGGTGCCGCAGGTTCCAATGTGGAGAACGTCGACTCCGCTCGCGCGCAAACCTTCGACCAACGCCTCGCTGATCGATTCGCTCGTCAGCCTGATGTCATGACCGACGACCACCTTGGATGGCGAAAGGAAGGACGCATAGGCCCGTCCGATGCGGTAGGCAATTTCTTCGTTGAGTTCGTCCGGGATGCGTCCGCGAACGTCGTAGGCTTTAAAGCAGGTAATTGGATCGCTCATGGGGTGTGTTCGGTCCTTTGAGTTCGCAGCGAGTCTAGGCGTCGAGACGCCAATGTTCGAGTGAGTTTCGATCGGTCTCGAAAAGGATCCAGCGAAGAAATCGCCGTTCGTTCCCCGCAAACCGTTCGCCGCGCCCGCAAAGCTACAAACTCACGCGAAATACCGAGACGGCTCAGTTAGAATGCAGTCCGCAATCACCCTCGAGAAGCAGCTTGCCCGCGGATCCATCGACATTGGTATCGACCTCGACAACATCGAATCTCGCCGCCGACGCGGTTTCCGGTGAGACGACCGACACCAACTCGGATCGCGTCCTTGCACTCGATGGATTGCGGGGCATTGCCGCGTCGATGGTGGTCATCGCCCACGCAATCAGTGCCCTCGCGAAACCCATATTCGCGGTCGTGGCGCTGCACGAAAGCCCGGTGTCTCTGCTTTCGAACGGCGGCGGCGGCGTTCATATCTTTTTCGTTCTGAGTGGCTATTGCCTTTCGCGACCCGCGTCGCGAATTCGGTCGCTCGTAAGCCTCGTTCAATTTTACCTGCGTCGCATCATGCGAATTCATCCACCCTATGTCGCAGGTCTTATGATCTCATGGATTTTGAGCGGCTGGCTGTACGACCGCTCCGCTCCTACCGATGCGCTGAGTCAATCCTGGATCGACCTGCGCCGAATTCACATTTCGCCGCAAACCCTGCAGCAATCGCTGTTCTTCCCCGGAGAGGCGTTAATTCAGTTGCCGGTCGGGTGGACGTTGAAGGTCGAAGCCCTGTTCTCGATCTTCTTGCCCTTCCTGATGCTCGTCGCCGTACGGGCCCATTGGCTACTGCTGATTGCGGTGTCGATCCCAGTACTCGCAATCGAAGCGAGTACGACTTACGACTTCCTGCGCTTTACCCTCGACTTCAGTTTCGGTATCGCGATTTATTGCGAACGCGATCGACTCGCTGTGTTGTTCGAACAAATGCCAGCGTGGCTGCGCGGCGTGATGCTCGCGACTGGCATCGCCCTTCTCACGAGCCCCCCGTATTTCATGCTCGATATCCCGCTGCCGACCCGAAGCTTGGTTCTGTACTGCGGGGGCGCGGCGGTGATCGTGATGTGCGCGGTGCACATGCCCGGTGTGCGTCAGTTGCTCTCGCGAGGGCCCGTCAGCTACTTGGGGCGCATTTCATACAGCGTCTATCTCATTCACGTGCCGGTCATTGTCTTGCTTACACCTTACGTCGATCATCAACTGAACTTCTTTGAGGGCACGCTCTTCGTTTTTGTAAGTCTTTTGGCAACGTATTCGATCGCTCCGGTCGTCTATACCGTCATCGAAGAACCCTCGATGCATGCGGGGTACTGGCTGAGCGGGAAACTCGACAGGTTCGCCAAGCCCGCCACTCAAGACAGTACAGAGGGAAATCCCGGATGACGTTAATGAAGCTCGCCACGGGAGCCGCGATCCTCATGTTGCTCGGCGCAATTCCTGCGGCAAGCGAGGCTGGAATGCCTGCGCTGGCTGCGGCAGCCAAATGCCCGGAGTTCGACGCACCTACGGTGCGCGGCAGACTTGCTTCGAAGAAAATTGATGAAGCCTCTGGCATTGCAGCAAGCCATCGCAACAAGGGTGTCTTCTACGTGCACAACGATTCGGGTGATCGCCCGCGCTTCTATGCGATCGACGAAAACGGGCGCGACCTTGGCCGCTATCTGTTGCAGGGCATCGTCCCGAATGACTGGGAAGACATGGCGGTCGGCGGCGCCGCAGATCATGAAGGAAGCTTCATCTATTTCGGCGACATTGGGGACAACAGTCGAGAACGCTCGACCGTCGACATCATTCGGATCCCCGAACCCGCAGTCGATTTGCATCGCGAGGTGGGCAAGCAAGAGCTGAAGGGCGCCATCGTCCTTACCGTGCAGTTCCCCGGTGGCATCGCGCACAATTCCGAAACCCTGTTGCTCGACCCGGACACGTACGACCTCTACATCGTCACAAAAGTAAATCGCGGAGAATCCAAGATCTTTCGATATCCGGCCCCTCACGACCCAACGAAGATCGTCGTTCTCGAAGAGGTCGGAAGTGCGCAGTTCGGAACGAGCAAGCTGCCAGGCGCCAACCAACTTACAGGGGGTGACATTGCACCAGAACAAAACCGAATCATCCTTAGAACGTACTCACAGGTGCTCGTGTGGAAGCGCGAGCCCGGAAATACGATCGCAGAAACTTTGACCGGGCCTGCCTGCTTGATCCTCAGACATTCTGAGCCTCAGGGTGAAGCGATCGCCTGGACCCCCGATGGGTCGACATACGTCACCGTGAGCGAAGGCGCGTACCCGCCTCTGTTCTTCTCGACCCAGCGACCCTAAGTCTATGGCCCGCCGGACGAACCCACGCACGAGCAGGAACTTCCACTCCCCGATCAGAATTGCGAATTTGTTGATGGCGAATACACATCGTCGGATCGCACCCACTTTGCAACGTCTCTCAAGGTCTGGCTCCCGAATGCAAAAGAAGGCGCCCCCCCGGCTCGTCTCAAGACACCCTTCATGGTTTCATCCCGCCATGCAAATGGACCACGACACCATGATGGTTGAATACAAAACGCTCGATACGCCCGTTGGAACGATCTGGGTTGCCTGGTGCGAAGAAGGTCTCGTCTCCGTCGGCTTTGCAGGCCAACCCAAGGGCGCACAAATCGAAAGCGACTGGACCTACAACGCCAACCTCAAATGCAAAGCGATCGACCAGCTAAATGACTACTTCGCAGGCAAGCTTAAGAAGTTCGATTTGCCCTTGGTCTTGCGCGGAACCGACTTCCAGAAGCAGGTGTGGGGAGAACTCGCGAAGATTCCGTTTGCGGAAACGACGACATACGGCGAGATCGCGAAACGGATCCATCGACCCACCGCCTCACGCGCAGTGGGTGCCGCAAACGGACAGAACCGGATCGCGATCGTGCTCCCCTGTCATCGTGTGATCGGGCAAAACGGGAAGCTCACTGGATTTGCGGGGGGGTTGGACAAGAAGAAGAAGTTGCTGGCGATTGAGCAAGCCACGCTTTCACTGCTCTGAACTGCAGCGCGGTAGCGCGCAGGCATCACCGGCTATTCATCACGAGGTCACGACCTCGTAGCCGCAGCGACACCCAGTCTCCCTTCTTGCGAAAGGACTCGGACATGCCGATCGCACGCGCCTGAATGAGGTCTCGTGCGCGGATGATTGACCACCGTGATGGTTTAGTGCTCGCGTGTAGCGTCCTAAAGCGCGTACTCGTCAACGAGATACTTCACGATGTCTGCGGACTCGAACATTTCGCTGCCCGTGTTTGGGTCGGACAGCCACGGAACCATCATCTTGCCCGATCGCTTGACGAAGGCGTCACGCGAAGGGCTGCCGTTCCCCACGTTGTACAGGATATAGGGGAGTTCGAGGCTGCTGAGTTTTTCGCGCACGATGCGACAGAAGGGAGATGCTTCGTAGCTCGCGAGTTCGAGGGGCTGCGCCGGCGCCTTCGAGGGCGTCACTCGCGACCCCCTGGTGCCCCGCGGCAAACCTGCGAGGACAGAAGTGATGTCCGTCAGCGGACCCATGCGGAGCATCATGGGAACCGTGCCGTCGCCATACTGATTAAAGAGGTACCGCACGATGTCGTCAGACTCGTACATCTCGACTCCGGTATTCGGGTCGACGAGGTAAGGGAACATCGCCTTTCCCCCACGTTCGATGAGCGCAGTGCGATAACGCTCCCCCCCCTTCGGACAGGGTAGGACCTTCACCTTGAGGTCGAGGATCGTAAGCGCCTCGCGCACCTTGCGGCAAAATGGGCAAGCTTCGAACTCGTAGATTTCGAGCATCTGCTCCGGGCGAGCGCCAAGCTTCGCAATGCCCGCCCCACTCCCCGCCCTTCCGATGGACGTCAGCAGGGATGTGGTGATGTCGAGTGCTCTGAACATGGACTTCCTCTTATTGGCCGCGCGGAATGGTGAATTCTTTTCAGCGCTTGGCCACGAGTTCACTTAGGCGGTCGATGTCGGCGAGATCGCAAGTTGCGGGCACCAGGTAGGTTTCTTCGCACCCCAACTCTTCCATCGCGTCGAGGGACGCGTTGATTCTGTCGGGAGTGCATCGATCCATCCCCTTCGACATCGCTGCCGCGAACTCGGGGCTCAACACTTTCACATAGTCGTACACATAAGCGGGCAGGCGCTCTGCGGCGTTGTCGGCAAGAGATGCCCAAAACCCGGTGATGCGCGTGGGCTTGGTGTCACGTCCCGCATCTTCCCAACACGCGTCCGCTTGCTTGATCATCTTGTCGATCTCTTGCTTTTGTCCGTTGCCCGACCACATGTACAACCCGTCCGCCCATTCAGCCGCGCGACGTGTTGCCTTCGGCCCCATGGTTCCAGCGAGGATCGGCGGGCCGCCTGCTTGAACGGGCGTCGGACCCACCGGGTCGCCACCTTCAAGCGGGGGAACCCCCTGCCAGATCTTCTTCATGGCCGCGATTTGTTCGTCCATGCGAGCGTGGCGCTTTTCGAAGGGTGCGCCCACCGCTTCATAATCCATCGGTCGGCCACCAACGCCGACACATAACGTCACACGTCCATTGCTCATGACATCAAGGGTCGCGATTTCTTTCGCGGCCCACACGGCGTTGTGCATCGGAAGCACGTAAAGAGACGGGACGATGCGCACGCGCTCCGTCACTGCGGCCGCAGCTCCAAGGATCGTGCGCATTTCGACCGTATAGGACGTGATGCGCTCGCCACAGGTGAGGCTCTCAAACGGACCGTTGTCGATCGCACGCATCCAATACAGCATGATGTCGCGATCGAGTTCACGTTCCATGTACGGAAGACAGACGCCAACTTCCATAGGGAAAATCCTTTCGTGTTTCCTAGCCGAAAGCCAACGCACTCGGGCTGTCGGCATTGTGTTCCAAGAGCTCGATCACGTTGCCAAACGGGTCACGACCGTACGCCCAACGATTAGGGGAGTCGCCGTTGGGTTCGGTGTTGAACACCACACCGGCACCCTGAAGCGTGTCGTAGTCCGCCTGATAGTCGTTCGCGGCGAGGCAGATATGTGTGATGCCGTGCTTGTCGACGCGACGCTTCGCGTCGCCCGCAGGCACGTTGTCCCCGGTAAATTCGAACAGCTCGATGCAGGAATTTCCCTTCTTCACCATCAAGACTTTGTAGCCGGCTTCTTCGAGGTCAAATGCGCGACTCATCATTTCGAGACCCGCTGGAAGCTCGATCTCCATCACGGGTTCGAAGCCAAGCACGCCGCAGTAGAATGCCTTGGCGGCTTCCATGTTCGGAACCGAAATTGCGGGATGATGGACACCTAAGATCATCGGAGCTCCTGTCGGGTACGCGACGGTGGGATTTGTTGCGCTTACGCGATCTTATTCTCGCGCCCGGCGATGTTATGCTGTCCGCGCGCTCGGCCCAACAGCCTTTGAGCCGAACGCGAGCCGCGGACCTCTTGCTCGCGCCAGCACGAAACGCACGTCCAACCCTACGCCCACCCGCCTTGAGGAGACCCAGAGCCGTGTCCGAAAGCTTTTCTACCGAAGCGAGCCCCAGCGTCAGCCATGCCATCCAAACCCGAAGGTCGGTTCGCGCCTTTCTTCCCGACCCCGTCGCCGAGAGTGACGTGCGTGAGATCCTCGAAATCGCAAGCCGCTCCGCCTCCGGCGGGAACCTACAACCCTGGAAGGTGAGCGTTCTGGCAGGCGCCGCGCGCGACGCGCTCGTGGGCGCCGTCGCCGAGCGCATGTTGGCGACCCCATTCGGCGAGGGCCCTGAATACGACATCTATCCACATGATTTGACAGAGCCATACCACGGCCGACGAGGCCAAGTGGCCAAGGACATGTATGCCCTGGTAGGAATTGAACGCGACGATGCGGCCGGGCGAGTTCGACAGATGGGAAGGAACTTTTCTTTCTTCGACGCACCGGTCGGGATGTTCATCAGCATCGATCGCAACATGGGGCCGCCGCAGTTCTCGGATCTCGGAATCTTCCTCCAGAGCATCATGTTGCTCGCACGCGAACGCGGTCTGCACACCTGCCCCCAAGAAGCGTGGTCACTGTGGGGCAAGTCGATTCGCGAGTTTACCGACATCCCGGAAGACGAACTGATCTTCTGCGGGGTCTCGCTTGGATACGCGGTCCCCGACGCCGCGATCAACGACCTCTATACCGGCCGCGCGCCGGTGGACGAATTTGCAACCTTCAAGGGCTTCTAGTCGGATCGCGTCTAGACCCGCCGCGAAAGCCCGCTGTTGCGTACAAGGGGAGACGACTCCATGAAACCGATCTCGATTGAACTCGTACCTCGAAGCGTCGAGTCGCTAACCGAAGACTTGCGCGTTCTACGCGATCAATTCCCGTCTATCGAAATGGTGAACATCCCCGATCTGCTGCGGTTCGATGTCCGCAGTTGGGACGCGTGTCAGCTCGCGCAAATGACCCAACCCCGCACGATTCCTCACATCCGCGCAATGGACTTCTCACAGAAAAACGCCGAGGGGCTCTGCGCCAAACTCACCGAGCGCGGGCTCGATGAAATTTTGGTGGTGCGCGGCGACCCACCCCAGGACATGAGTCGTCGGGTGCACCCCACAACCGCTGCGGACCTCATTCGCAGTATCAAACAGATCGCGCCCAACATTCGTTGCCACGCAGCCCTCGACCCGTACCGGGCGGGCATGCAGACCGAGCTCGATGGTGTTCGGGAAAAACTCGAAGCGGGCGCGGTCGGTTTGTTTTCCCAACCACTTTTCGACCTGCGCTACATGGAAATTTGGCGCGACCAACTCCCCGGAGTCGAAGTGTATTGGGGGCTCTCGCCGGTCGTGAGAGAATCGACCCGACGCTACTGGGAAGTAAAAAACTGCGCCTTCTTCCCCGGTTCATTCGAACCGACCCTCCAATGGAACCGCGCCTTCGCGCAGACATGCATCGACTGGGCGAGAGAGAACGATGAGGGGCTTTACTTCATGCCCATTCGCGTCGACATTGCCGCTTACCTTGAGGGACTCGTTTAACTCGGTACGCAGCCTAGAGAGAACTTCGCCTCAACATTCGGCATAGGAAGCGAGACGAGCGAAGCGTCCATCCGCCCCTACTCAAGAAGTTCCCAGCCATCGGCTTCAATACACGCAGCGATGTCTTTCGGTCGACGGCGCTTGTTGCACTTGGCCCGGGTTTCACTTGCTTCGGCGGTCTCAGGCTCGGCGACTTCGGGTTTGCCGAAAATGTACGGCTGCTGTCGACCGATCGCATAGAGGGTGATCCAGTTCGCGCGATAGTCCAAGCACTCTTCGAACTCATATTGCGCAACTTGAGCGCCGGTCGACGCACTCTGGATGACACGAACACTTTCAAACTCGCTCTGGCACCGGTTGGTGCGGCGCTTGATCTCAGCTTGCATCGCTTTTCGTCTATTGAGGTCGATGCGGCGCCCGGCCAAGCATTCGGGCGCTCCATCGATCGCAGCAAACTCCTCAAAGCGCGCCGCGAGATTCGCACGTTTGCGATAACCACCGGGGACCGGTCGGCCATCGACACACATGGCACCAAGCCTCGCTTGTTCGTCGAGGGTGACGCGGACGAGCAACGAACCGAGATCGCGCCCCATCGTTTCGCTGAGCTGCTGCTCAAAGCGCACCGCTTCGGGGCTCGAGGAACAACTCGCGGTGGCAAGCGCCGCTTGATCTTTCAACGGCTCGCACTGGGCTATTTGCGCGGCATCGACGGATGCGCACGAAAATGCGGGGAGCGCTAGTAAAAACACAATCCAGCCGCGCAGCGAACGCAAACTCAACAGCAGGCTTCGAACTCATTTTCCGGAATCGGAACGATTTCGGCGTTGGTGCCCAGCTGCTCTCGCGTTCGCAAAATCTGCTCAACACCTGGCATCGGGCGGCACGTCACCATGAACTGGAACGCGAACGCGCTAGGCCAGAGCTTCGCCAGCAAACCCGTGGCGCTCTGCAAGAAGCGCCCTATTCCTCCGCCGACAACGGCTTCCCATGGGATCGCCACGGGCGTAATTTTTTCGATCGCGTAACCGCAGTCACCAAGGGTGCGGCGCAGTGCCACGCGATTAAACAAGCGGCGATGCTGAATGTCCAAGATGCCGCGATCGGTGTAGTTGAAGCGACCGAAGAGCAGCGCGATGCGGTTCGAAATAAAAGCAACATTAGGCGTGACGACCACAACCATCGGTGATTCTTTCCCGGGTCGCAGGGCACGGCTGTGGTTTCGCAAGTTGAGGAGCAACTGCTCCGGGCTCGGTAGCTCTTCGATGACATCGAGCATCAACACCATGTCGGTATCGAGTGCGTCGAAGGGCAACGGTTGACCGAGGTCGGCTTTTTCGAAGTGATCGACTGAACCGGCATCGGGTTCCACCAGATCTACGCCCGTTACTTCGATGCCCTTCTCACGACAGGCCCTTGCCACAATGCCCGAACCGCAACCCAGGTCGACAATGCGTCGGGGCTTCATTTCATCGATCACCCGAAGCGCACCGGCGTGCGCGGTGTCGAGTCCGTGTACGGCGTAATGGCCCGACCCCTTTTCGAGGTCTCGGTACTTGAGCGAACAGAGCATCCCCAAGCGGTGAGCGCGGTAGCGAATCGTTTCTTTCAAAACGTCCTTGCCGTACTGCACACCGTCGACGTTGCAATCTTCGTCTCCGTAATGGGTTGGGATGTCGAACTCTTCGATGTGGGCGCCGATGTTCGCCGCCTGCAAAAGCATTTCCGTGTCGAAGTGATATTCGTTCGTGTTGATCTCGAACGGAACCCGGCGCAAAAAAGCCGACGAATATGCGCGGTAGCCCGTGTGATATTCGGTCAGTTCCAGACCGGTGAGGTAGTTCTGAAACCAGGTGAGTCCTTTGTTCGCAACCACCTTGTAGAAGGGCATCCCCCCTGCGCGAGCACTTTCGACGCTACCCATGCGCGTCCCCAACACCACTCCGGCTCCGGTACGTTCCCAGATGTCGATAAAGTCGGGCAGCATTTCGGGCGCGTACTGCGCGTCGCCGTGAAGCAAAATCGTAAAGTCGAAGCCCGCTTCGAGGGCGTAGCGGTAACCGAGCTTCTGATTGCCGCCGTAACGTTGGTTGACCGGGTTTCGAGCGACCGAGACATTGTGGATGTCGTGCGCTTCGATCCAACGCTGCAGCACTTCGGCCGTGGCGTCACCACCGGCGTCGTCAATCACGAGAAACTGAATGCGGTCGTTGTTGAACAGCGGTTCCGGAACGCGCTCGAACAAACCCTCGATCAATCGCTCGTGCTGGTAAGCCACGACAAAGATCAGAACACGCGATGCTTTGCGCGCGTCGATTTCGCTTTGATCCTGCTCTTGTCCCTGAACTTGCATCAAACGCTCCACCACATCTTGGTTGTCTGCCGCGGTACTCGACAGGTGTTGGGGGGCCAGCGGTTTGCCTCACCCACCCAGTGTAATCGACTCGGTCGCCTCGAATTGTAAGTCACAATGGATGGACGGACTAGAAGATCGCAGGGAACCGGGGCATCTGTACCGCCGAGGGTTCGCTTCTGGTTCATGGCGAGGCCCGATTTGGGATCAATTGCGGCGCGAGGTTGCCTTACGACGTCGTAAGAGCGCATTTGATGCAGCAAACCCCGAAAACTTTCTTTCTATTCGACAATGTTTCTTGGGCGCGAACAGAACGGTTTGGCTCGGGGCGACGCAGCACCTCGGCAACTCGCCGTGTGCTGTCTGATAGAATCGCGACGCCGCCACACTTCCACTGCGAATGAGGATAGACCTTGGCCGAATCGATTATGGATCTCATGAAACCCGAATTCGTCAGCATGGACGATGGCGAGAGTAAGATCCGCTTTCAGGTGAGGCCGGAATTCACAATTCCAACAGGTGTCTTGCAAGGAGGCATGGTGGCCGTGATGCTCGACATGGCTATGGCCATGGCGGGCAAAGGCGCGCTTTCAACGGCTTCCCTTCAATACGAAATTTTGCGGCCCATACTCGACAAGCAATTGACCGTGCAGGGAAACATCGTGCGCCAGGGACGCCGCATTATTTTCGCGGAAGCCGTGATGACAAACGATGATGGCGTCGTGCTCGCCAAAGGAACGCAGACTGCTGTTCCGGTGGTTCCTGTTGTTGAAGTGTAGATGGGTGAAGTTCTAGCGCGACATCACGAGGCCCCAACATGAATGAAGCCCAGTGGCAGGAAGTCGACGCCTACTTGTGCGATGCCCTGGTGCCGAGTGACCCGGTGCTTGACGAGGCACTCGCGGCAAGTCTGCGGGCGGGGCTCCCCGAACACAACGTCGCGCCCAACCAAGGTAAGCTCCTGGCACTCTTCGCCCAGCTCGCGGGAGCACGACGCATTCTCGAGATCGGAACACTCGGCGCCTACAGCACGATATGGCTCGGGCGTGCGCTCCCTGATGACGGCCATCTCGACACATTGGAGGCGGACCCCAAGCACGCCGAAGTCGCCCGCAGCAACATCGCGAATGCGAAGCTCCAAGGT
>DUBZ01000085.1 GCA_012960035.1 Myxococcales bacterium
CGCGCACCGTCGTCGGCGTCTTTTTCGGGCTGGTCCGCGTTGGCGCGAAAGTCGAGGTTGAGGGTGAAGTCGGTTGCATTGTTTTTGATGGCTGCGTCGATCGTGATGTTGTTGGCGGCCAGCAACGTAAGCGAGGCTTCGGTTGAGGGCAGGGCACCGTCGTCGTCAAAGAGAAGGTCGGCGAGGAACTTGATGTTCCCGAGGTCGTCGCCTTCGTCGCTTCCAGCACCTTCAGTGGTAATCGTGACGTTCGAGCCGGTGCGCAAAACTTTCTTGATCAACCCGACTTCAATCTCCGAATCGGTTTCGTCGTTGTCCGACGTCACCGTGCCACTGAAGAAGAGGGCTGGGTCGTAGCTGCCTTCGTCTTCTTCCAACTCGTCGCCGAGACAATCGACCGCGCAGCCCATGACGATGTCGATGTTGAAGGGATCGAGGAGCCATTCGCCACCGCGGTCAACCGCGTTGCCGCTGCGCGCATGCACGAGTGGGCTGTTCGTCACGTCGAGGGTTTCGAGGCCCGAAGTCTCGACGAACCCGCCGTTGCCCGAAAGCACGCCACCGCGTGCACTAATCGCCCCGTAGCTCCGGGTCGTCTTGTCAGACCAAACGATGACCTTGCCGCCGTCTCCGCTGTGCGTCGCGTCGGCACGCAGGGTTGTGTTCTTGCCAACGTATGTACCCTCAGATGTGGGCGTTCCGTCGGCACCGGCGCGATCGCCCCCGACGAGAACCTCACCGCCACCCGAATGCCCCGAGGCGTCGAGGCTGGCGTTGTCCGCGATGGCCACGTAGTCGCCAAGGACCTTGATCGAGCCGCCAACACCGCCTTCTTCTAGGCTCGACGCGTCGAGCACGCTGTCGCCTGAAACTTCGACGAGCCCGCTGTCGGCTTCAAGCGCGATCTCTTGCGCGCGAATCGTGCCCGTGTTGCGAATCGCAAACGAGAGCATGTCGCCCGCCAGCATGCGCACCTGACCGCCACCCGCGTCGATCGTGCCAAAATTGTCGATCGCCGGCTCTTGGTTGAACTCGCCGCCATCGCCCGACCCTCCTGTTGTGCCGGGGATGGTATCGGGGATCGTGGCGTGGATGATCACGTTGCTGTCGTGCTCGGTAATCCAGATCTCGTTGCCGACGACCGCAGTCAATGAACCGTTGGCGATGTAGAGTTCGCCGCCGTTCGAGATGCGCGCTCCGATCAGAACCGCGCTGTCTGCGTGGATCTCGCCAAAGTGGGTGACTTCGCCAGTCACCCCGGCTGCATGGAGCTTGTCGGCGCGAAAGTCGTCTTCATCGACCGTGCCGGCGACCGCAACCAGCCGGCCAACGTCGAGGTATGAACCATCGGCGAACGTCACGCCCGCTTCGTTTGCGAAGATGCATTCACCGCCACACTTCACCATGCCGCGAAAGACGCTGGCCGTGACGCCTTGAGCTTGGTTGAGCACGCTTTCATTCTGGCTCTGGATAAAAGTCAGCGTGTTATTGGCTTGCTGATCCATCTGGTCCCAGTGGATCACGGCGCTTCGTGTGCTCTGATCGAAGGTGGTGTTCTCTTCAGTGTTCGCAGTGAAGGTGCCGTCAATGGTGTCGGCATTGCCGATGCTGGTTTCGGTCGTGTCGGCAAATGCCGTGGCAGGGCTCACGAAAAAACAGAAGAGGGTGATCCATGCGATGCGGCGTTGACCGCGGCTGTAGTGGTCACGCAGTCGCGCTTCGGTGCGCGGCGTGGCTTTCGTGATGAGACTGTTTTGTTTTTGATTCATCTGGTTCTTCATCTATATGAACTCAATACATGATGCTGAAGAGGAAGTGAAACTCGCCGCTCTTGTCGATCGGACTAAAGCCCGCGCTGTTGCTGTGGGTCTCTTTGATGCCCCGGGCCCAATCGACGCGCACCCGTGCTTTGCCCAGGAAGTCGGCCTCGAGACCAACGCCTGCCGAAACGAGCAACTGGTCGAATTCCGCCACCTCACTGTCCCCCTCGCGGTCGGTGTAGCCGAGGTCGAGGAAGGTGCGGATCACGAGGTCCCAGTCGGGGCGACCGTAAATTTGTTGCGGCGTTGCGCGAAAGGGGCCGACGAAGGGCAGCTGAATGGGCACGCGTTTCACTGAAAGAGCGCGAGGCAAGTGAAAGCGGTATTCGGCGCTCGTGATGTAGACCGAATCGCCGACTGCGACGCCTTGCTCAAACCCGCGCACGCTGTAGAGACCCCCAACCACCTGAGAGACTTGCGGGATCAGCCGATGGTCGAAGGCATATTGACCTCGGAAGCTGAGCGCTAATTCATGCGCCAGGGTTGAGCTGGCGGCGGTAGTCGGGTCTTCCCAAGCTTCGCGATTGAGTAGCGGCTCGAGATAGTGACTTACGCCGAAGTTCCACTTCAGTGCGTACCAGTCAGCGTCTGCGTCGAATCGTCCAAGACCACTGGCTTCGTCGCTGTCGCCGTCGGTGCTTCCAACTTCGAAGCTCATTCGGCCGAACAAGCTCGAATACTCGTTCACACGTTCGACCTTCGCGCCGAAGCTCCCGATCGAAAGCGCCAAGTCTTCTCGGTTGTTCAACGAACGATTGTCGAAGTCGACCCGGCGGTGTCGGTACCCGGCGAACGCGTCAACGAACCAGTTGTGATGCTGATACACCTGGTAGATGAGCTGGCCGCCGAGGTTCCAGTCTTTGGTGATCGCGGTCGTGTTTTCGCCGTCAAGGATGTTGCCGAGCCCGATTTCAACGCGACTGAAGCCGCCGGATATACGCCAGCGTAAGCGGTCCATGCCCCACCACGGAACCGAGTCGCGGTCGGCCCACGCGAGCCAGCTCGGCTCGAAGCCACTGGTCTTCATCCAGCGCGGTCGTTTCTTGCTGAACCACGGTGCTTCGTAGGAGCCGTTGATGCCGTTTAGGTTGTCGAAACCCGCATTGATGAATTCGAGGTTGAGGATGTCGTTGCGGTTGGTGAGCTCTCGGTGGATCACGCCCAAGCGGCTCTGCCATTTGTTCGTGCGCTGGGTTCCGGTGTTGGCAACCTGGAGGTAGGGGGTCCATGGACGGGGTTCGTGCACGCGGTAGTCGAGGGCGACGCCGTCGCCTTCATTCGACGAAGCCAGCGCGGCTTCTACGTAGCGTCCGGGGTGCCGGTTGAGTCGGTAGAGATAGTCCTCAAGGACGTCCTTTTGCAGCAGGTCACTCGTGCCCTTTGCGGCATAGCGTTCGGGCTGCAGCGGGGACTCGGTGCGAATGTCGGAATGATATTTATGGTCGACGACCCAGTCACCGTCAATGCGATCGCCGACGGCGATCGTCCGCACTTCCTGAATACGTCCCGTCGAGATCTGGTAGCGCAGGGTGAATTCGTGGGGGGCGCGAAGGTCGTCTTCCGTCCGCGGGTCGATGTCCCGTGCGTCGGGCAAGACGTAAATCCCGAGGAGACCAAGCTTCTGAAGTTCCTTGAGCAGTGAGCGCGAAATCGTGGCGAGTGCGGATGCGTGAAACTGTTCGACCGGTTGCGCGAGGCCGGTGATCACAACGCGCTGGTTGTCGTTACCCGGGCTCGGCGAGACATAGCCCGACGGAGTCAAAAAGAGTGTGACTTCATGCGGAAAGATCTGTGACAGCTCGGGATGATCGGGGTGGTCTTCGCGGTATTCGAGGTTGAACTTGCCAACCGCGAACGCGGGCCCGTCTCGCTCACTCGATGTATCTATCGGAGCTGCATCGGGCGGCCGTGCCCCGGCTGCGGGGCTCGACTGGGAAAACTCACTCGTTTCCGTGGCAACCGACGGTTCATCCAACGCATTGCCATATGCGGATAACGTCGTGCTAAAATTCAGCAAAATGAAAAGGCAGGAGAGCCCACACCGATCTCTCGCTCGAACGACGCGTCCACGCCCGCCCGCAGTTCGCCAAGATGACGCCCGTAAAGCAGAAATCACGCGTAAGTCTCGCTTCGGGCAGGCATGAGAGCGTACTCGTTGTGTTCAGAAAGCCGGATCGAAAACATGAATTGGGGGGCACAGCCTATGACACCCGCCGCGGGGGAACCGGTTCGCAGAACTCTCCAATTTTGGAGAGAAAGCGGGCCCTCGGATGACCGAGGCGGGGGCGGGCCCCACTTTAGCGATCATGTGCAAAACTGCGAGCCAATTGGGCGCTTCTGCTGTGAACTCGGCCAATCTCGGGTTTTGGGCGGGCGTGCCACCCGTTTCCCTTTGTACAGACGCTTCGCGCAGAAAGGAATGTCATGACGTCGCCAACAGTGATCGTCGAAACACACGAGGGGGTCGCGACCGTCACCCTCAACCGCCCCGACGCGATGAACGCGCTGTCGTTCGAGTTGAGGGCTGCGCTCGCGGACACGTTCACGGCATTGCAGGCCGATGACGAGGTTCGAGTCGTTGTCTTGACCGGGGAGGGGCGCGCCTTCACTGCGGGCCTCGACCTGAAGGAGCTGTCGGAAAAACGAGAGAAAGATGGCCAACAAGGACGGGACCCCGTCCGTGCGATGGAGCGCTTCGAGGGCCCGATCATCGGCGCGATTAATGGGCATGCGATCACTGGCGGCTTTGAAATCGCGCTGGCGTGCGATTTGATGATCGCGTCCAGCAACGCCGTCTTTGCCGACACGCATGTTCGCATGGGGGTGATGCCGGGCTGGGGGTTGAGTCAAAAGCTCTCCCGATTGGTGGGGATCGGCCGTGCGAAAGAAATCTCACTCACGGGCAATTTCGTCAGCGCCGAGCGCGCCGCAGAGATCGGACTCGTGACGCGTGTCGTGGCGCCGGAAAGTTTGATGGAGACCTGCCTCAAGCTCGCCCGGGACATGGCGTCGTGCGAACCCGAAATGCTCTATTGCTACAAGCGACTGATCGACGACGGCTATGCGACGACGTTTGCGGACGCGCTCAAACTCGAACGAGCGAACACCTTCGGTCGGTTGACCGACAAAGACCCGCAAGAAATTGGGGAGCGCCGTAAGAGTGTGACGTCGCGAGGGCGCGACCAAGTCGGTTGAGATCCGGTCGCTCGTTCAACAACGCATCATCATCGACGCGACATCAATAACGCTCCGTAAATCCCGCGACGCGAATGCCCCATGAAGATGGCGCGATACGAACGGCGCTACCAGAATGGGTTGTGCGCAAGTGCAACCCCCTGGAAGCCCGGACCTTCCAGCCCGTCCTTGCACAGGAGGCCGAGGTCTCAACTGTCGTCGAAGGCGTGCCAATGGGGGCGGGAAGCCGTGCTTCGGTCTTGGGGGCCTCTGGGCTGGTTGGGGCCTAGTCTCGTTTCGGAGACGGTGCGCTTCCCTGGGTTTCGACCTTGGGGAGTTTGTGAAAATCATCGAGCCATGGTTGGGCAGACCGGGTCCAGAGCCGCGCGCGTGGCCGAAGCGCGTCGCGCTGACGAAGTGCACCCACGCGAAGGTTCAGCATGCCGTCTTCGCCGGGCTTTGGACCCCCGTAGATCGAAGTGCCGCACTCGGGACAAAACGCGAGGCTTCGAAGCTTGCCACTCTCGGCGGTCTTGACGAAAATCCGCAGCTCTCCGTGTTCGACTTTAAAGGTGCCGGGCGTTACGGGAACAATGGTGCGGAACGACGTGCCGGATTGAATCTGGCAATCCGTGCAGTGGCATGCGAACACCATGTCCGGGTTGACTTCGGCTTCAAAGGCAACAAAGCCACAAAGGCATTCACCGTCTACATGCATTGAGGGTCTCCTGCGGGTAGTCCGCCATAGCCTAGTCCACATTGCTGGCTGCCGAATTGTCGTCCCATGAATGTCCCGCTCAGGATGATTCGGGACACGCGCGGTCGCCCGCGATAATCTGTTCGCCATGCGAATTGGAATCGTCATCTTGCCCGACGATCGGTGGAGCGAAACCCGAGAACGTTGGGTGCGTGCCGAAGCGCTTGGTTTCAATCACGCTTGGACGTACGACCATCTCACCTGGCGTGAACTGCAGAACAAACCGTGGTTCGGCTCGATTCCGACGCTTGCCGCAGCGGCGGTGGTGACATCGCGAATGAGGCTGGGAACGCTCGTGACCTCGCCCAATTTTCGACATCCCGTCACGCTGGGGAAGGAATTGATGAGCCTCGACGACATCAGCGGCGGGCGCATGACGATTGGCATCGGAGCTGGAGGCGACGGCTTCGATGCGACGGCCCTCGGCACCCAAGCGTGGACACCGCGGGAACGTGCGGATCGCTTGCAGGAGTTCATCGCCTTACTCGACACCGTGCTCTGCGAAGAGCGGTCCAATTACCAAGGTGAGTTCTACAGCGCCGTCGAAGCGCGCGCTCTTCCCGGGTGCGTGCAACGCCCGCGTCCGCCATTCGCCATCGCGGGCAGCGGGCCGCGGGGGATGAAGCTCGCGGTTGAA
The DNA here is from genome assembly GCA_012960035.1 of Myxococcales bacterium. Lineage (GTDB taxonomy): Bacteria > Myxococcota_A > UBA9160 > UBA9160 > UBA4427 > DUBZ01. Next base: position 6,389 of record DUBZ01000085.1, read on the forward strand.
CATGCGGCAATGTGGATTGGAATCGATGCCGACGATCACGGCGGGCCGCCGGGGGAGTCCCTCGAAAAGATGATTGCGATCTGCGAACGCGAGGGGCGCGACCCCGCGAGCATCGGTCGCCTCGCGCTCACTGGCTTCACCGAGCAACCCACGGCGTCCGTCGAAGCCTTTCGCGACGTGGTCGGGCGCTACGACGAAATGGGCTTCACCGACTTGGCGATCCATTGGCCGCGAATGCGCGAGCCGTTCGCGGCCGATCTCAAGGTGCTTGAAGACATCGCGGACGACGTTGCGCGGCTAAACGCATAAGCGAAACGTTTAGGGCGCGTTCGACACCGGCGTGCGTTCGACGACGTTGCCGTTGAGTACGACTTCCCGGATGTTCGCGAGCGCACCAATGTCTTGGGTCGGGTCGCCTTCTACAAGCAGGAGGTCTGCGCGCAGCCCAGCTGCGATCTTCCCGGTTTCGAGCGCGCCGTTGTCCGCGAGAAATCGAGCCGGGTCCAGCGTTGCGGCGCGAATCGCTTCCGCGGGGGTGAAGCCCGCCTTGACGAGATTGGCGAGTTCCCGGTGGAGGCTCGGCCCGGGAAACACGCCCGACTGCACGTCGCTCCCGGCCAACACGGTGATGCCCGCCTCGTGTACCCGTCGCACGTTGTCGGTGCGGACGTCGACGGTGTCGACCGCGAGATCGAGCCAGCCTTGAAGCGCGCCCAAGTCGAAGTCGTCCGGCGTGGGGTAGAACGAGTCGAGAACGGCCTGTGAGACGGTTTCCCGCTCGAGCTTGGTCGGCACGATCGGTTCGAGCGCGCGCGCATAGCGATCGAAGACCTCGCTCGTGGTCACCATCGGGATGCCATAACGCGCAAGCTTCGCGAGCGATTCTTCGGGGATCCGTTCCTTATAGACGCCGTGGACCCAAAGTGCGACTCCGGCTTCCGCTGCGTCGATCGCGTCCTGGGTTGTGCCGATGTGCGCCACGGTGCGTAGTCCGCGGGTGCGCGCGTGGGTCGCCACCGCAGTCGCCACGGTCACGGTCATGCGCTCGGAATCAAGCGGGATTCGGTCGATTGCGATCTTGATCGCGTCTGCACCTGCGTCCGCCAGCGCATCTACTTCAGAAATGGCTTCGTCTTCCGTGTCGATCGCCGTCGCGACTTGCGGCTCGATGTACCACGCGATCCATGCGGGTACGAGGGCGGAGACGAGGGAGCGCGGGTGTCCATCACTGCAGGTCAGCATCTTGCCCGTGGTGTAGATGCGTGGCCCGATGATCTCGCCACGCGCGACTTGGTCGCGTCGTTCGAACGCTTCGTCGCTCGCATCTGCCGGGTCGAACACGGTCGTGACGCCCGAATACACGTAGCTCCGCAAAATGGCTTCGGGGTCGGGGGTCCCGAACTCCCAGGTGGGGCCTGTGGTTGTGCTGATATGGCCGTGCATGTCGATCAACCCGGGGACAAGCGTCGCACCTTCTCCCGAGATGACCTTCGTGCCGGCCGTCGATTGGAGATCACCGGTCGGAAGAACCGCGACGATCCGGTCGCGCTGAATCAAAACATCCATGTTCGGGCTTACCGTGAGCGCTTCGCTGTCGAAGACCGAAACGTTTTGAATCACGATCGTGTCGCCAGTCGCGCGCACGAGGGAAAGTGACACCGACGGTTTGGGCTGGGGCGAAGCGCAGCTCGCGATCAATGCGCAGGTGGCGGTCACAGTAAACAAGATGACGAGGCGGTACATGACGTTTCTCCGGAGGACAGGTCTTGTAGGCGGCAGTTTGGATGCGCGCGGCGCCTTAACTGCGTGTGTTTAATTGTTCGATGAGTTGATCGAGCGCGTCGGCATTCTCTTCCTCGAGCGGAGCGCAGGATCGCAAGAGCTTGGCTTCCTCTTCGTTGTTGGCTGCGTCGGCTGCATCGGCATAGGCGCGCCAAGCGCCGGCCCCCGCGCGTTCAGCCTCGGCTTGCATTGCGAACTGCTCGGCCAGGGGCCAGCCGTCGAACAGTGCGAAATACTGGTCGCCCACTTCCGGATGGTCCTTCTGTAGTTGTTCTTGAATCGCGGCGGCGTTTGGGTCCAAGGATTCGACGCGCCCAGCAATGACTTCTTCTCGCGCCGCGCACGCTTCGAGGACTTTCCGCATCGACGCGTCTTCAGACGCGTCAGCCCATGCGCGGTAGCGGGTCGCAGCGATGCGCTCCCCTAAAGCGGCGAAGAGCCGTTGTCCCTCGGGCGGAATTGCGGCAATGACGGGCCCTAGCAGCCCGAGGATGGATGGCTTGTCGCTCATGAATTCTCCTGGGTTGAGCCACCCCAACCAATTGATCGGCGCAGAAATTTCCAACCGCGATCGGTGCGCTGGAATTCGTCTTCGTAAATCGCCGTGCCCGTCAATTCAGACTTGTTCGTCGAAGCGTGGTGCCAGACGAGCAGCAACTGAGTCGACCCGGTTGCGTGGTCCGGTGACGAAGTGTCGAGCACTGTGTTGGTCTGAAAGTGGGTTGGGCGTATTCCGTCTTTGCGCAGCTCGGCCCAGCGATCGCGGGCCCAGGTTTCGATTTCGGATCGCGATGCTGGGTTGCCCACTGGCGTGTCGAGGCGCGCGTCATCCGTGAAGAGGTTCGCGAACGCGGTCACGTCGCTGGAGTCGAAAGTGCGCGAATAGCGCGAAATGAGATCGAGGATCGCAACGTAATCCGAAGGTTCTACTAATGCCATTGTCGACCTGCAGGGATATCCATCAGCATCGTCATGTTCTTGTTGACCTCGATTGCGCGCGGGAACACGCCTTCTTCGTCGGGCGCGGTATCGCTTCCATCTCGTACGCTGTGCAGAACTGTAACGAGGTCGACGAGATCGGCGCGTTCGAGGGTGGGGAGTCCGGATGGCGCCATACGGTGGGCGCCGTACAGCGTGGCTGCCTCATCCATGCGGGCCACCATGGCTTCGGTGCTTCGCGTGTAGTCGCCGAGGGAAGATCCTGTGAGGAACGCGAACAATTCGCCGGGATAGTACATGTCGCCGGTAAAAAACTGAGCATGCTCCGGGTCTTCAAGAATGATGGAAGACTTCGTATGGCCGGGGGTGTGGTGCACGACCACGCGTCGGCCGCCAAGATCTACGTCTTCGCCGGGGCTCCACCACTCCGTGATCTTGAGGCTGGGCACTGCGAACCCCTCGACGAAACCGAGGTGCTCCATCTCTTCGAGGAGAAGCAATCCGCCACTTTCGCGTTCGCGCAGGAAGGGCAGGTCGATCATGGCGCCACCGTCGAGACGGTTGAAGTTGCCCGTGTGGTCGTAGTGGAGATGCGACACGACGCTCGTGACCGGTAGCGACGTCAGGCTTCGCACGACAGGGGTGATGTCGCGAACACCTGGGCCCGAGTCGAGCAGGATGGCCCGGGAGGTCCCGAGCAACAGATAATTGAAGTTGAGCTGGTGGTAGCGCGTTTCTCCAATCGCATAAGTGTCGTCGTCGATCGGAAACACGGTGTAGTAATCATCGAACCAGTAGGCGTTGCCACTTTCTTCGACCTGGTCGCCGAGATCGGGGGTCGGCATGGTGGTGGCGATCAGTCGCACGACCAGTTCCCGGTGGTAGCCGGTTGATACGGACGCGAACCCGAGAGCGACGAGCATCGCAGTCAGAATCGCGACTCCCTGAAAAACTCTTCCCAACTTCATCCCTTTATCTTCTTGCCGCGCTGTCTATGCGGGTGTGAGATCATTGCACGTGGGGTGCCGGGCACAAAGCGCTGGCGCTCGAAGCCTTGTCGTATGCCGCCATATGGGTCGCTTAGCCGTTGTTACACGGGCGAAGTTCTAGCGCGACCATGCCCTGCTGTGCCGTCTCGCGAAACAAACCCAACTGCGTCGCAAGTCGTCCGACGGCGTATTTTAGGTTGCTCTCTTTGCTGGCGCGGTTCACGGTTTCGAGGTCGGTGTGACGTGTTGTGTTGACGCAGCGAAAACGTCCGTTTCGCAGCAGCTCGGCGCGGGTACTCCGCAAGTTGTTCGCGTCCGCCTTTGCGGCGGGCATGATGACCCAAGCGGAGTCGTCGAAGTCGACGATCCACAATCGTAAATCGTTTGTCTCGCCAGAAGGCTGGGTTGCACGCAACACGACAACTTCTTCTAACTCGGCCAGCGTGGAGTACGTGGCAAAAAATAGGATGATCGGCGAAACCGCGAGCGCCGCGCGGATGACCCACTTGCCCGTACCGTCGCGAACCCTCCATCGTCTCCTTAGACCCACGCCCACGACCAACGCCACGATCGCGGCGCGCAGGTTGCCCTCTTCGGGTGGCGCGTAAGGCCCCTCGTGTTGCAGTCGAATTGCGAAAACCGCAGCCCCCATCGCGATGAGCAACCATCCCATCGCGGACGGTGTTTCTGCCTTGCCCATGGCGAGTCGCGCGCAGACCAAAAGAAGAACCAGAAGCATGATGATCGGGATCATTGTTGTCCGTCCTTTTGGTGGCGCTGCGCTGCGCCGCGTTCGGCGAAGGGACAGGCTATCACGTTGCAAACCGCGAACCCGCTGCATTCGGACAGGGCAAAATGCTAGTCTGCGCGCGTGAAGAACGAAATGCAGTTCGCGACTCGCCTGACCCAGCAGCTCTTCTGGCTCGCCCGAGACAAGGCGCTCGCCTCGGCGCTCGCCCGGGCGGATGGTGTCCCGAACCAAGTTGATGACATCGACGCGGCTTGGTTGCAGCGTGCGCTCGAGACCGAATATCCGGGCATTCAGGTCGCGTCCTGTGAGTTCATGGGCGGGCACTCGGGGACCACGACGCGAGAGCGCATTGGCTTTACCGTTTCGAACGCGCAGACCTTTCCGGACCTACCCGAAACGCTTTTTCTGAAGATTACGCCGAACTCGTTCGGCACCAAAGTGTTTGCCGGACTCTTTGGGCTCGGGCGATCTGAAGTTGGCTTCTATGACCACATCGCACAGGACGTGCCGATCCCGATCCCACGTAGCTTTTGTGCGCGATCGGCGAAGCACGGCGGGCGCTTCATTATCTTGCTCGAAGATCTCATCGCGCGGGGTTGCCACTTTCCGCAAGGAGATATCGACCTCGGTCAGGCGCGTGCGGTGGTGCAGTGCTTGGGTCGGTTACATGCCGCGTTTTGGGAGTCGCCTCGGTTCGCGACTGATCTCGCATGGCTCCGAAGTCATGAGAGTCGAAGCAACATTGGTGTCGAGGCGCTGATGAGCTCTCGCGCGAACGCGCCGTCAATCAAACGCTACAGCGAGCAACTCAGCCCTGCGGTCCGCGAACAGACTCACAAAATTCATGTTCACCGCGAAGCCCTTGAGACCTACTGGTCGGGCGGTCCACGCACATTGATCCATGGCGACTGCCACATGGGAAATTTGTTCTTCGAGGGCAGTGAAGCAGGTTATTTCGACTGGCAGATCGTGCAGCGAGGGCAGGGGATTCGTGACATCTCCTACTTCTTGACAAATTCGGTGACGACCGAGCTGCGTCGCAAAGCCGAAGAAGAACTACTAGACCTCTATGCAGATCGGCGGTGTTCGCGGCGACGGCGTCGACCCCAAATGGGTGTGGGAACGCTATCGCGCGCACTGTCTCTACGCTTGGATCTCAAGTTCGGTCACTGCAGCAACACCGGGGCTCCAGCCGGTCGAGGTGGCACGGGCTGCGATGCAGCGTTCGAGTGCGGCGATCGATGACCATCAAGCGCTCGGCCTGTTGGATGAAATCATCCGACGCTGAATCAATCATTTCAGATGTTGACGAAGTGCTGTGTCAGCATCAGACAAGACCAAGATTGTAGGAGGAAAATCGATGAGGGCGGTGCTTTACGCACTCACAGCAACCCTGGTCCTCGCGACGGTCTTGTATCTAATCGGGCAAAACATCGAGCGGTTCATCAATCGAGTCGAACCCCACGTGCTTCCGCCCGTGAGTGATCACGCGCGTACCCTGCATCGTGCTTCGTTTGTTCTGGACATGCACGCAGACACCACGCTCATGCGCCGGGACCTGCTCGAGCTTTCCGAGTTTGGACATGTGGATCTCCCGAGGTTGGTTCAGGGCGGCGTGGGGCTGCAGTTCTTCACAGTGCCGACCAAGGTCCCGTTTTCCTGGGACATCCACACAACGAGCGAAGGCGACCCGGACGTCCTACGCGTGTTGGGAACGCTCCGCTGGGGCCCCCTGCGTCGCACCGGTTTGTTTCGTCGCGCGATGGTTCAAGTGGCGGAAGTCCGCCGTGCGGTCGAACGGTCTAATGGGGTCTTGGTTGCAATCCGTACCCGCAAAGACCTGGAAGCCTTGCTCGATGCTCGGGCCAATGGCGAGAGTCGCGTAGGCTCGTTGCTTGGGCTCGAAGGCGCGCACGCTCTTGAAGGCGACTTCGAGAATCTGACCCGCTTTCACGTCGCTGGCGTTCGCATGATCGGGCTTACCCATTTTTTCGACAACGTGTTTGCCGGGTCGGCGCACGGGGTGACGAAGGGCGGGCTTACGTTGGTGGGGCGAGAACTTGTCAAGCGAATGGTCGACCTCGGCATCATGATCGACCTCGCACATCTTTCCCCGGCCGCCATCGATGACGTTCTCGGGCTGGTCGATGTGCCCACGGTTGTTTCCCATACGGGCGTGAAAGGCACATGCGACAATCCGCGCAACCTTTCCGACGACCACGTACGCGCGATCGCCGCCGGGGGCGGTGTGATCGGCATCGGCTTCTTCCGCATGGCGGTCTGCGGGATCGGGCCAGACGATATCGTCGCGGCGATGCTCCATGTCATTAAGCTCGTCGGCGCCGACCACGTGGCGCTTGGATCGGACTTTGATGGCGGCGTGACGACTGCCTTTGATGTGAGTCAGCTTGCTTCCGTGACCCAGGCGATGGTTGATGCAAAATTGAGTGATGAAGAGATCGTGAAAATTCTCGGCGGGAACACCGTGCGCGTCATGCAGCAGGTACTTCCAGCGGTCTGACGCGTTTTATGGCGCAGGGCGAACCCATTACGAAGTGAGGACGAACTGATTCCGAACGAAGCCGCACACATCCCCGCCGCGCAGAATGCCGCGTATCCAGTTCGCGAGGGGAATCGCGTTCGTCCGTTGGTTGATGGCGGGCCGGCGTTTACCCGAATTTGCGAGGCCGTCGAAGCGGCGCGCCATTCGGTCTGGGTCACAGTGGCGTTCCTTGAAAAAGAATTTCGCATGCCCGGGGAGCGAGGCAGCCTGTTTGATGTGTTGGATCGCGCGGCCGAGCGCGGCATCGATGTGCGCGTGATCTTTTGGAGCGAGCCGGACATTGCGAGTCAAATTGCTGACGAGCAGCACTTTCTCGCGTGTGAAGAGCACACCGATTTTCTACACGAGCGTGGCTCGAAGATCCGTGCGCGTTGGGATCGCGTGGCGAAGTACTGCCAGCACCAAAAAAGCTGGACCGTCGATGCGGGACAAGCGGGCGAAGTCGCGTTCGTAGGCGGCATCAACTTAGACATCGGTTCGGTGTCGGGGCCCGGACATCCCCGCGATGCGAAAATTCCCTTCGGCAAACCCGTACATGATCTCTACTGCGAGATCGCCGGTCCGGCGGCGACCGATGTCGTGCACAATTTCGTTCAACGATGGAACGAAGCGAGCGAGAGGGAGGGTCCATACGGGATCTATCCTGACGTCGACACGGCCGCAGACTTGGGTTTCCCCGAAAAAGTCAGCCCGAATGTGGGCTCGACGACGGTACAAATTACCCGCAGCGTTTTGCCTGGCTTGTATCGCAACAGCCATCCCACACCGGGGGGCCGGGCGTATGAAATTGCCGAGGGTGAGTACAGCATCAAAGAGCAGTACATGGCTGCAATTGCAGCAGCGAAACGGACCATCTACTTCGAAAACCAACTGCTCTTCTGTCCCAGCACCATCGCCGCACTTGGCGAAGCGCTTGGGCGTGGGGTTCAGGTCGTCGTGTTGGTTCCCCGGGTCCCCATGTCCGAAGTCACGGCGGCGCGCCAACACCCACGCGCCGCGCTGCTATTCGAAAGCCTGACTGCGTTGGATCAAAGCGACGACTTTACGTTTGCTGGGTTGGCGGCGAATCGTGAACCCGGCGTCTACGAAGACATTTACGTGCACGCTAAATTTGCTGCGATTGACGATTGCTGGGCGACCATCGGCTCGACGAACACGATGTTTCGCTCGTTCAAGGGCGACACCGAACTCAACGCTTCGTTCTGGGATGCTGAGCTTGTGCGGGCACTGCGAGTTCAGTTGCTGAACGAGCATTTCGGGGAAGACACGAGCGCATTAGACGACCGCGCGGCCTTTGCGCGCTACCGTGAGGTCGCTCTCGAAAATCGCGAACGGCGCACGGCGGGAAACCCGACCCAGGGTCAAATCGTCGCGATGGACCCGGACAAGTGGGCTCGTCCCGAATAACGGGCTTTGGGATGGACCGATCGAGGGGGTTCGGACGCACTTTGGTGTGCTTGAGGGGGGCCCCTCGGCTCGGCTTTCTCTTCAGCAAGGTTCCTCTTTCTTCAGGTCCAACCCGAAATTCCCGATAGGAGTTGGGGAGTTGCCGGTTAGTGAAGCTGTGCCGAGGGTTCGCTTCGTGTGGATTGCTGGGATTTGAGATCGCGTAGTATCCGGACCGAAAGCGATTCTTGTTTAAAGAAACTCTGTTTAACGCCAAGCTTCAACCAGGTATGAAAAGGACAAGCGCCGAGGATGGTTTCGGGAGTCAACACGAACATTCGCCACCGAGGGGTGCTCTTCCACGTGCAGAGCGAGGCGAGTGACATCCAGAACCCTCACATCCTCACCCACCTGTTTGATGGCGGAAACATCCTCGCATCGATGAAGGGGGAGTACGGCGACAAGCTTGGCTCCGAGAATCTCGATGTTGAAGTGCGCGCGATGATGGAGAACCAGCACAAGGACATGCTGCGTGCGCTCACCCGCGGTGAGCACGACGAAGCCATCATTTCGAGAATGGGTGTAGATGTGTTCTACGGGGAGAAGGGGCAGGACACCGATGTTACTATTCCACCGTCCGAAGTTGCTGAAGCAACTCCGGTCACGGTTGAGTCGCCCGAAGGCGTGCCCACAGTGATGGCAATGCCGGAGGGGACCGAGTCGGTGTCGGCGAAGGAGCAGCCGTCGCGCGCCTTCGGAGACAGCGTGGTGAGCCAGAAACCCTTGGACGAAGTCGTACTCGAATTCCTCGTAGACCACGCACGCAAGCACAAGCGTCCTTCGAAATGACCCTGCGAGAGCCCCAGACCGTGGGCTCGGCGGACGGCAGTCCGGTGCGGATGTATCACGTCACCAAGTCCTTCTTGGCCGGGACGTTCGCGCTGCACGACGTCAGCTTGAGCTTCGAACGCGGAGAGTTTGTTTTTCTTACCGGTTCGAGTGGTGCGGGCAAGACCACGTTGCTCAAGCATCTATTTGCCGCGGAACGACCGAACGAAGGTCAGATTCTCGTGTTGGGGCGCAACATCGCGCGGCTTGAAGGCGCCGCGATCCCGTACTTGCGAAGACGGATCGGCGTCGTCTTTCAGGACTTCAAGCTGCTGCAAAATCGAACGATCGAAGAAAACGTCGGCATGGCCCTGGACGTTCTCGGCACCTCGCGCCGACAGACCCGTACGCGCACGTTCCAAGTGTTAAAGCAAGTCGGCCTGCATCATCGCCGGCTCCACAAGCCGGTTTCTCTTTCTGGCGGTGAACAGCAACGCGTCGCCATCGCGCGCGCGCTGGTAAACCAACCTGAAATATTGCTCGCCGACGAACCCACGGGAAACCTCGACCCCGAACTCACGATTGAGATCATGGATCTCATCGCAGACGCGGCGACCCGGGGCGCCACGGTCATAGTCGCGACCCATGATCTTTCGCTAATCGAACGCTACGGCAAGCGCACCATCCGTCTTGAAGAGGGTCGGGTGGTCGAAGACAAACCGGCAACCGGACGCGCCGCGTGAACCGGGTCGGGACCGTCATCTATCTGCTGTGTCGCACCGCCGGGCGCGGGCTTCGCGCTAGCGCGATGACGAGTGTCGCTGCGATCGCGACGATCGCCGTCACCTTGATGTTGGTGGGTTCTTTCGTTTTGTTGGTCGGGAACATGCGCGGGATGCTCGAGCGCTTCGGTGTCGATTTGCAAGTCACCGCGTACCTCGAATCGACGTTGAGCATGGACGCGGCTCGGGACATTGCTTCCAAGGCTGCGACCGTGGAAGGGGTTCACCGGGTCGAACTCATAACCCCCGAAGAAGCCCTCGAACGCTTCAAGCAAACTGCCGGCGGCGAGGCGCTGATGGAAGGGCTCGACTCGAACCCGCTCCCGGCCTCTCTAGAGATTTCAATGTTGGCAGACCAGCGCACCGCTTACGGGGTGCAAGTGGTCGAACAAGCGCTCGAAGGTCTGCCCGGGATCGCTGAAATCGCGAAGGGCCAAGAATGGGTCGAAGGCTATACGCGCGCGGCCGCACTGGTTCAGTTTGTTGCGTTGGGTTTGGGAGCAGTGCTCGCGGTGTCGGCGTTGATGATCGTGGCGAACACGATTCGGCTTGCCCTGTATTCGCGAGAGGATGAACTCGACATCCTGTCTTTGGTCGGCGCGAGTCGCACATTTATCCGCGTACCGTTTTTGCTCGAAGGCACCATTCAAGGGCTAGCGGGCGGCCTCCTGGCGGTGATGCTTCTTTACGCCGCCTTCGAAGTCTTCTCGCCGCAGATTCAATTCGGCCTGTCATTCTTTTTGGGTAGCGCAAAGCCGCGGTTCTTCGAATGGAGCGAACTCATTGCGCTCATTCTGAGTGGTGCTGCGCTTGGAATGCTGGGCTCCGCCGCTGCGCTATTCGGGTGGCGGGGGACGACGGGCGAGTGATGCGCGACGCACATGTGGAGCGTGACCCGGCTACGCGCATACACAGTGTGCTTTCTGTAGGTTGGCTTGCGCTGACGCTGGCGCTGGGTGTCAGCGAACCGTGTGTCGCATTTGCGGAGGATTCGGACGGCGAGCAGCTTCGCGAAATGCGGGAGCAGATCCTCGAAGTGCGCGAGCGCGTCGGCGAACACGAGCGCGAAGAGCGCGCCATCTTCGACGTATTGTTTGACCTCGATCAAACGATTGACCGCCTCATGGGACAGGTTCGCGAAGCGAATCGCGAAGCCAAAGCGGCGCGCACGAGATTGACAGAAACAACCGCGCGTGAAACCAAAGCGAGAGCCCAGCTCGACCAAACACGCACCGCAATGAGTCGAAGGGTCGTCGGTCTTTACAAGACAGGCGAAGTTGGACCCCTTCGAGTCTTGTTTTCGTCGGGCTCTTTGCCCGAGCTGCTGAGCCGCGCTTCCTTCCTTCGCAAAGTTCTCGAGCACGACGCCGATCTTGTTGGCCGCTTTCGTCGAGAGTCTGCGGCACTTGATATCCTGCGCGAAGAGGCGAAAGAGAGTGCCACGCGACGAGATGCAGCCGCTGCGAAGCTCGAGACGCGGAGCCTTTCTCTGGGTCACGAACGGAAGTCGAAGGCACTGCTCCTTGCACGGGTACGCGATGACCGCGCGATGGAGCGCGGTGTGCTGGTCGAACTAGAGCGGGCGTCACGGGCACTCGAAGAGAAGCTGGTGGCGCTCGGCGAAACAAGTGGTGGTGGGGGAGCCGACCTTTCGTCGGCCGATTTTCATGTGTTGCGTGGCAAGCTCCAGCAGCCCATTCAAGGCGACGTGGTTTCGAAGTTTGGTGTGGCGGTCGACGCAGAGTTCCACACTGAAACGTTTCACAAGGGCGTTGAGTTTGGCGTTGCGCTCGGTGAAACCGTGCGTGCAGTTGCATTTGGAGAAGTGCGCTACGCGGGTTGGTTTCGAGGTTACGGCAAAGTTGTGATTCTCGATCACGGGGGGCAGTACTTTACCGTGTCGGGGCACCTCGGAGACATCGATGTCAAGGTTGGGCAGAGGGTGGGTCAAGGAGTCAAGCTCGGCGCGTCGGGCGACACTGGATCGCTTACTGGGCCGAGTTTCTACTTTGAGATCCGGCAGGGGAGAGAACCGCTTGATCCAGCCGAATGGTTTGAGTGAGCGGACCGAACAAGCCGCGCGATTGAAGGAGCCGATCGGGGCGTTGGTTCCTGAGGCAAGCTAGGTTTGGCGCGGGAATAAGAGGCCACGGGTGTAAAGGGGGGGGGAAGGTGAATCGAAAACAGTCGCATTCATGGAAGTCATTCGCGCAGGGGGCTGGGCTCGTGCTCGCGCTCGTGATCACGATTGCCGCCGGCATCACGACCGCTGCTTCGTCGCGCTACGAAGACTTCGCTCTCTTTACAAGTGTGTTGACCCACGTCCGAATGAACTACGTCGAACCGGTGAATGAACACGATTTGTTGACGGGTGCGCTAAACGGCATGCTTCGAGAACTCGACCCCCACTCGGCGTTCCTCGACAGCGACGCGTATCGCGAAATGCAGGTCGACACCCGCGGCGAATTCCATGGGCTTGGGATCGAAATCACCAAACGCCAAGGCGAGCCGATCGAAGTGGTGTCTCCCATCGACGGAACCCCGGCCGAACGAGCGGGCATTCACGCCCGAGACATGATTGTGACGATCTGTCCGACCGAGCCCCCCGAAGACTGGACGGAGCCGTGCCGCGGCACCAAGAACATGACCTTACTCGAAGCCGTTCACTTGATGCGTGGCACCCGCGGAAGTGAAATCACGATTCATATTCTTCGCGCCGACTTCGAAGCGCCGCGTCCCTTTACGGTGGTGCGTGACGTCGTGAAGATCGAGAGCGTCGAGGGGAAATTGCTCGACCCCGGATACGGCTATTTGCGCGTGAGCGCATTTCAAAAACGGACCGACAAAGAGGTGCGCGAAGCCCTCGATGAAATCCGCGAGTTGGCGAAGCAGAACCCGTCCGAAGGCCAGAGCGATGACGCCGCCTCGTTGATCAAAGGCCTGGTGATCGATCTACGGGACAACCCCGGTGGCTTGCTCGATCAAGCCGTGAAAATTACGGACACTTGGTTGAGCAAAGGCGTCATCGTCTACACCCAAGGTCGCGAAGTGAGTGAGCGCGAAGACTACATGGCGTCGGTCGCCGGGACCGAACCCGAATATCCGATCGTGGTGTTGGTCAACGAGGGCAGCGCAAGCGCATCTGAAATACTCGCAGGAGCGCTGCAAGATCATAAACGCGCGCTCGTGCTCGGAGCCGAGACGTTCGGCAAGGGGTCGGTGCAAACTGTCTTCGAACTAGAGGGAGGCACCGCGCTTCGCCTCACCACGGCGCTCTACTACACGCCTTCGGGGCGTTCGATTCAAGAAACCGGAATTCAACCCGACATCGAGGTAGACCGAACCTTGGTACTCAACGCCAACGCGAGTGTGCCGCGTCGGGTTCGCGAGCGTGATCTGGAAGGCCATTTTACGCAGCAAGAAGCGGACCCCACCAAAACGGGGGAGGCCGCGGCCGAAGGTGAGGATGCAACCAGCGAAGCGTACGATCAGCAGCTCGAACGCGGACTCGAAGTTTTGAAGAGCTGGCGTTACTTCGAAAGGTTGCGGACCCCGCGCGAGCCCGTGTCAGAGCCAACTGTCAAAGCAGCGGTTGAGGGTATGTAAGTGAATAGATTGACCAGGGGGCGACCGTGTCGGTAAGAATCGGAATCGGTTTCGGGCGATTCCCGTTCGAAAGCATGAAGACATTCAGGTCCTGGCTCGATACATGTGAAGACGGGGGGATCGACTCCCTTTGGCAGTCCGATCGCATCTTGTGTCGCGAGCCCTATCACGAAACGCTCACGCTCTTGAGTGTGGTCGCCGGGGCTACGGAGCGGCTCAAGATCGGAATGAATGCCGTCGTGCTCGGCTTTCGCGACCCGGTCAACTTCGCGCGTCAGTGTGCTTCGCTCGACGTTTTGAGTGAGGGGCGTTTACTGCCGGTCGTGGGCGTTGGCCGTGGAACCAGTCCGGATTGGCATCGAACTGGACGTAGCCCCAAGGGCCGTGGGGTCGCGGCAAACGAAGCCCTCGAAATCATTACGCGTCTCTGGACCGAAGAAAGTGTGACGTTCGAGGGAAAATATCATCAAGTGCGTGAGGCGACGATCAATCCGCGCCCGGTTCAGACGCCGCTGCCTTTGTGGATTGGCGGCAGTAGTCAGGCGGCCGTACGCAGGACCGCGCGCTTTGGCGCGGGGTGGCTCGCGCCGCTCGAATCTCCTGAAGAAGCGGGAAAGACGGTTCAGGCCATAAAAGATGAAGCAAAACGACAAGGCACGATCGTCCCGAACGATCACTACGGCGCATCGATCCTCTTCCGACTGGAAGCGGGAAAGAGCAAGGGACAAGGCACAGCCCTTGGGGCGGACCAGCCCAAAGAGGTTCGCGATCGCCTCGCAAAGGTGACCGTGGTGGGGGATGCCGAAGCGTTCCACGCACGCGTGGCCGAATACACGAGCCGGGGCATCGACAAGTTCATTGCGATCCCACTCGCCGAAAGTGAAAGCGATTTGGTGAGCCAGACCGAACTGCTCGACAAAGAAGTGATCGCCGCTCTGTAGTCTTGGTTGCGTCCTGGGTCTGCGCACCGCAGCCCATTCGCGTTAGTGTTGCTGCAATGCTTGAGTTGCGCGCACAAAAGAGTACCGCCCGATGACTGCCCCCGATCGCACGGGGAGCGCGCGTCGGGTATATCCCGTGGGCCAGTTGCTCGCAGGGATCAACGGCCTGCTTCAAGACCGGGTCGGCCGCGTGTTTGTGCAGGGAGAAGTGAGCAATCTCCACCGTGCGTCTTCGGGGCACAGCTACTTCACGTTGAAAGACGACCGCGGCCAAATTCGTGCCGCGCTGTTTCGTAGCTCGGCCCAGCGCATACGCTTCGAATTGGAAGAGGGGATCGAAGTCATCGTGAGCGCCGACGTGGGCGTCTACGAATCGCGGGGTGATTTGCAGTTGTTCGTAAAAGGCGTCGAGCCCGTCGGTCTCGGCGCGCTTCAGTTGGCCTTCGAACAGCTGCGGCGACGTCTCGAAGACGAAGGCTTGTTCGACCCCGAAAACAAGCGGGCTTTGCCCGAAATTCCGTCTCGTGTGGGTGTCGTGACCTCACCCACCAGCGCGGCCGTGCGCGACGTGATCCATGTTTGCGGGCGACGTTTTCCGGGTGCCACGCTTTTAATTTCGCCGACCCGCGTGCAAGGCGACGGCAGCGAGTTCGAAATTGCTGCTGCGATCGATGCACTCGATCAAAACGGCGATGTCGACGTGATCTTGGTTGTGCGCGGGGGCGGGTCTCTCGAAGATCTATGGGCCTTCAACACGGAGGCGGTGGCACGCGCAGTCGCCGCGACCACGGTCCCGGTGATCAGTGGCGTCGGGCACGAAACGGATGTCACGATCTGCGATCTTGTTGCTGACTTGCGAGCGCCAACACCTTCTGCCGCTGCAGAGATGGCGCTTCCCGATCGCGATGCGCTCGCGGTTGGGCTCAACGACCAAGTGCGACGGCTGGTCGAAGCCATCCTCGGAAAGATTGAGTTCGCAAAGCGCAGGCTCACCAAAGAACGCGACGCGCTGCGGATGCTGGCCCCGACCGCACGACTCGCCGCGCAGCGTGCGCGACTTGTCGCAGCGGGGCGCGCGTTGGGGAGACTCGCGAACCAGTTGGCAGTGTCTCGTCGAGCCCAATTGGGTGCTCAGGCGGCCCGGCTCGACTCGCTGTCGCCCTTGGCAGTACTCGGTCGTGGATACGCGCTCGTGCGCCGCAGCGCCGACGGCGCGATCGTGCGCCGGGCTCAGGATGTCGCGGTTGGGGACAGTCTCGCGGTGCGGCTCGCTGAAATCGACGTCGAGGCCACGGTGGACTCGGTTCTGGAACGGAAGCGTGCCAAAGAATAAGCCTGCACCGGCCGGGCCTTTGGTGCAGGAAACTCAATGAAAGCGAGAGCTTGGCGGCTCGCTGCGATGGCAGCCGGAGCTCCGCTTTTGTACGATCGCAACGTCGTCGCGGTGCCGTTTCGGCCGAGCTTTCGCTCTCCCGATCGATCTCAAAACCACGACCCTCCACTTGAATTCCCTCAGCCCACAGAGAGGCGCGCGTTTTTATGGCAGCCCGCAAAAAGGCCAAAATATCCGACAAGGACGAAGCGAGCGCCCTGAGCTTCGAGGCTGCGATCGAGCGCCTCGAGGGGTTGGTGGATCGCCTTGAAGACGGCGAGCTCGAACTCGAAGAATCGCTCGCGGTCTTCGAGCAAGGTGTCGCGCTTTCGAAACAATGCGCGAGCAAACTCGAATCGGCTGAAGCGAAAGTCGAGCAACTGGTGCGCGAAGGCGGCAAGTGGCTCGCGCGCCCCTTCGAAGGCGCAATCGAAGAACAAGAGTTTGAGGAATCCTGAGTTGGACGTTCACGACTACATGCAGGAACGCATTCCGCTCGTCGATGTCTTGCTCGAAAAACTGGTTCCCGCAACAGACGAGGCACCGAAGTCGCTTCACGGTGCGATGCGACACCTGATCTTTCCGAGTGGCAAACGCTTTCGCCCCATTCTCGCGATGGCGGGTGCAGAAGCGGTGGGTGGCTCGGCGCAAGATGCATTACCGGTGGCTGCGGCAGTAGAACTGGTCCACACCTACAGTTTGGTCCACGACGATTTGCCCTGCATGGATGACGACGCCCTGCGTCGAGGCCGACCGACCGTGCACATCGAATTCGGCGAAGCGGTCGCGGTCCTTGCCGGGGACGCCCTCCAGAGCCTCGCTTTCGAAGTGCTCGCAGGTGCAGCAAATGGTGGCAATGCGGCTGCGGTGAGCCTCGCGCTTCGAGACCTCGCACGGGCAATCGGCTCCCGGCAATTGGTAGGGGGGCAGGTCGACGATCTGGCCTACGATTCGCTTGCGGGGGATGTGGCCGCGATCGAAAGCGTGCATGCGCGAAAGACGGCGGCGCTGATCGCGACGTCGATTGTCGGTGGCGCGCGACTCGCCGGCGCATCGGACGAACAAATTAGTGAGCTCGACGCATTTGGGCTCGAAGTAGGGATCGCGTTTCAGATCGCAGACGATCTGTTGGATGCGGACGAAGAAGACATCTGCTCGATCGCCGGTGCATTGGGCACCGAGGGTGCGGCGGCACGAATGAACGAGTTGCTCGCAAGTGCACTCGCTCGCATTGAAGACTTGGGCGAGCCCGCGAACCCCCTACGTGAGCTGGCGAGATTCGCGGTACAGAGGAAAGCATGAGCGACGTGCGGCTGTTGTATGGAATCGATTGTCCGGCGGACTTGCGAAAGTTGCCTCGGGAAAGCATCGAGCAGATCGCGGAGGAGATCCGCAGCGAAATCCTCGAGCGCGTATCTCAGACGGGCGGCCACTTGGCGTCGAGCCTCGGCGCGGTAGAGCTCATCACGGCGCTTCACTACGTCTTTGACACGCCGAACGATCGCGTTGTCTTTGACGTCGGGCATCAGGGCTACCCGCATAAGATGCTCACAGGGCGTCGCAACCAGTTTGAAAGCATTGGCCAACTCGACGGCATTTCAAAGTTCTTGCGCCGCAGCGAATCCCCTTACGACACGTTTGGTGCCGGTCACGCCGGGACGTCGATCTCCGCGGCACTCGGAATGGCGCGGGGGATGCGGCATCGCGGCGAAGACAATCTCGCGATTGCATTCATCGGCGACGGGGCGATGACCGCGGGGATGGCATTTGAAGCGTTGAACCACGCTGGCCATATCCAGGAAAAGAACCTGGTAGTGATCTTGAACGACAACGAGATGTCGATCAGCCCAAACGTGGGCGCACTGTCGTCCTACTTGTCGCGCACGCTCTCGGCGCCGACGGCCCGACGCGTCAAGGGTTGGGCTCGAGACTTCATTACCAGCATGCCGGGAGACATGCTCCACTGGGCACGCAAGGCCGAAGAGTCATTGAAGGTGTTCTTCTCACCGGGCTTGCTCTTCGAAACGCTGAACTTTCGTTATGTGGGCCCGATTGAAGGGCATCGCATGGATGTCGTGCTTGAGACGTTTAAAAACGTAAAAGAGATGATCGCGGCGGGAGACGGTCCGATCTTGATCCACGCGCTCACCGAAAAGGGTCACGGCTACGAACCGGCGGAGCGCGACCCGCTGAAGTATCACGGCGTCACGAAATTCAATGTCGAGTCCGGGCAGTTTGCACCCAAGAAGAGCGGCCCGCCGAGTTACACCAGCGTGTTCTCTGACACCTTGATTCGCCTTGCTGAAGAAGACGAACGCATCATCGGCATTACGGCCGCGATGGCGCCCGGCACCGGGCTCGATCGTTTTGAGCAGGCGTTCCCCGACCGTTTCTATGACGTCGGCATCGCGGAACAACATGGGGTGACGTTCGCGGCAGGGCTCGCAGCCGAGGGCATGAAGCCGGTTGCGGCGATCTATTCAACGTTCCTGCAACGTGCATACGATCAAGTTGTGCATGACGTCTGCTTGCAAAATCTCGATGTCACCTTTGCCCTCGACCGCGGCGGGTTGGTTGGCGCCGACGGTGCAACCCATCAGGGTATCTTTGACTACACCTATATGCGCTCGCTTCCGAACGCTGTGGCGATGGCGCCCAAGGACGAAAACGAACTTCAGCATTTGCTCGCGACGGCGATCGAGCACCCTGGACCGGCGGCGATCCGCTTCCCGCGTGGGGCGGGTTTTGGCGTGCCCATGGATCCGGAAGTCAAAGCCATTCCACTCGGCAAAGCCGAGGTTCTGCGAGACGGAGACGATGTACTGATTGTGGCCGTGGGCTCCGTGGTTCATCCGGCACTCGAAGCCGCGGTGGAACTGAATAGCCGTGGTATTTCAGCGGCCGTACTGAACGCACGCTTTATCCGGCCGCTCGACACCGAGCGTTTGCTCGCGCTTGCGAGCCGCTGCAAAGTTGTGGTGACCGTGGAAGAGCATGTCGCCGCGGGTGGCTTTGGTAGTGCAGTTCTGGAAGCACTTTCGGCGGCGGACCTCGAAGTGCGAACCCTTTGCCTGGCGCTCCCCAATGAGATTATTGAACACGGGGTTTCTCCGGCAGACTTTGGCCTCGACGCCCATGGCATTGCCAAGAGCGTCGAAGCACTCCTTCGCGGCGAATAGCGCTTCGTCGCTTTTTAATCCCTCCCGCTTGTTCGCAAAGGCTTTGTTGCCATGAAGGGCAAACGTCTCGACGAGCGATTGGTCGAACTCGGCCTCGCGGATTCTCGCACGCGCGCGAAGGCGTTGATCATGACCGGGAGCGTGTTGGTCGACGACATCCCTTTCGACAAAGCCGGCACGGTTGTGAAGGACGCGGCGCAAATCCGCATCAAGGGCGGCCAGAAGACGTATGTGTCTCGTGGCGGAGACAAGCTTGCGGGGGCGCTTGACGACTTGCAGGTTGATCCGCACGGTTTGTACTGCCTGGATGTGGGCGCGAGCACCGGGGGGTTTACGGACTGCCTGTTGCAGCGGAGTGCGCGAGGCGTTATCGCGTTGGACGTTGGGCATTCGCAACTTCACGACAAAATTCGCAATGACCCTCGGGTTCATGTGCTCGAAAAGACGAACGCCCGTGATCTCGCGCCCGAGCACGTCCCCGAGACCGTCGACCTGGTCGTCGTCGATGTTTCTTTTATATCGATCGAACTCCTGCTTTCGCCGATCGCTTCGGTTGCACCCAAGGCGGCACTGCTGTTGATGGTGAAGCCGCAGTTCGAAGTCGGAAAGGAACAAGTGGGGAAGGGCGGTGTCGTGCGCGACGACGCACTTCGAGAGGGCGCGGCAACGCGTATTCGCGACGCTGCCAAGGCTCTGGGGTACGTCGAGCAGGGTCGTGTCGATAGTCGCGTCGCTGGGCCGAAGGGAAATCGAGAGATCTTCCTTTACTTGTCGGCGAGAGAATGAACCCCCGCCGGTCGGCGTTGTGGTGCCGGCGCTCTCGGACTGTCGCAAACTGCCTTGGTCGAATAGGATCTTTCGGAGCTAGAAGTCTGCGCGACAGAAGATGTGCGTGACCCGATGTGGAGACAATGTCGATGGCAAGGCGCAAAAGCCCCGCTCTCGCCAGCTTTCGCAACGCAGGCAGCGGCATTGGATCCGCGTTGGGGCGCGTGCGCCTTCTGTCTCACAGCACTCCTAGGAGCGCGCCTCTAATCAATAGGAATATGGATGGCAGATTTGCGCGGAAATTGTTTGTGCGGCGCGATCGCGTTTGAATACACGGGGCCGATCCATGGATTGCAGGCATGTCATTGTCTGCGGTGCCGGAAGTTTTACGGCATTGCGTTGGGTCCGATTGCGATTATCAATCGTGAAGGTTTCGCGTCCTCTCCCTCCAGCGAACGTGTGAACCGATATTTCGGTAGGGCCTGCTGCGGCTCGGCGCTTCCTATGCGGAAAGAATGGGACCCGCGGGTCGGCGTACCCCTAAGCTTTGTCAAGGAAGACCGAGGGCAGGTTACCAGCCACATCTTTGTGGGCTCAAAGGCTCCATGGCATGTAGGGGCCGGCGACGAAGCACAGCACGAGGTCTGGCCGCCTAACGAGGACATGGACGAGCGATTCCGGGATCTCACCGAATGAGGATTCACATGCGGTCCATACGGCGGTGCAATGCAACAACGTCTTAACGCCATCGGATTCGTTCCGAGTCTTTTGCTCGCGGGTTCGAGTGGGTTTCTGATCGCGCTGGGCGCGCCACCGAATGGCTTGCTTGCGATGAATTGGATCGGGTTCGCGCCCTTGATCTTGATCGCGACGCGCAACGCCACAACCGTGCGCCGCGCTGCGTTGTTCGGTTTTGTCGGCGGACTGGGGATTGGGCTCGGTGGGTTTCCATGGATCGTGGAAATGCTGGTGAAGTTCGCCCGGGTTCCCGTACCCGTAGGTTGGTTGGGTCTACTCGCTTTCGCTAGCTGGATGGCAATTCCCTATGCAATCTGGGCGGCCGGGCTTCGCGCTGGACCGCGACACGGCGCACTCGGTTGGTTGTATGGCGTGGCCTTGTTCGTGGCGCTGCAGTTCAGCTGGCCGGTGTTGTTCCCGTATTCGCCGTTTCTCGGCTTCGCCGAAAAGCCCGAGTTCATGCAGCTCGCCGAGGTCGTGGGGGTGCACGGTGTTGAAGCCGTGGTCATCGCGGTGACGTTCTTTCTCTGTCGCGCCGTCCTCGCAACCGAGGCGACGGCATGCTTTGCGAATTTGGCCCTGTGGTTGATCTTGCCCCTCGTGCTGTACGCGGCAGGAAGTGCGCGCATGGCGTCACTCGATTCACAGGCTGAAAGTGCGCGCACCCTTCGCGTGGGCATCGTGCAGCCCAACGTTGGCATTGGCTCGATTGGGGCCGACCGACGGCTCGCGCGTTTGCGCGAGCCGTCGAGGCTCGCCGAAGAACGCGGGGCGGAACTTGTCGTTTGGCCCGAAGCCGGCGTGTTTCCGTTTGAGATGAATCGCCCCTTCGAGCGAGATTCGCGATCGAGTCGCCGTAGAGTGTTAAAACTCCACGCAACGCCAACTGTATTCGGCGCCGGATCTCGGGATAAAGACGCGCGCTTTGGATACAACAGTGCTTTCTTTGTCGATGCAGATGGGATCGCACAGGGCTCCTATGACAAGGTCAACTTGGTTCCCCTTGGCGAAGCCATTCCGTTGATCGACCCCGACTGGGTGACAGACCACATTCCACAAATCGCCCATCACGAGGCGGGTGAGGGACCGGCGCGATTCGTTTTGGACCGCGAACCCGAAGCCGGGGGCCACGTCGCCTTCGCGCCATTGATTTGTTACGAGGACATCATTCCAGGCTACGTGCTCGATGCGGCCGCACAAGAGGGCGGCATCGAGTTATTCGTGAACCTCACCATCGACTCGTGGTACGGCGATACGGCGGAACCCTGGGAACATCTCGCCCTCGCGCAGTTTCGAGCGGTCGAGCATCGTATCCCGATCGTTCGTAGCGTCAGTACCGGTGTAAGCGCTGTCGTCGATTACAACGGCAGGCTCGTCGCCCATATTCCGCTGCGTCCCGTTACCCGCGCGAACCTCGACGAAAATCCGCCCGAAATTTTGGTGGAAGATCTCGCTTTGCTTCGCAACACCGAAACCGACCCGACGATTTACGCTCAAGTTGGATGGTTGTTCCCGTACTTGTGCATTGTGGGTGCTGGGGCGGCGGCGGTGTGGGCGAACCCGCGCAAGCGAAGTGCCTAACTGGGAAGTGTGCCCACGATAAGCCGCGGTGCGTTCAAACCCCGACTAGCACCCACAGCAAGTACGCAACGCATCCAAGCGAAACGGAGCGTGCGGCGGTGCTGGTCGTTCCTGTCCAAAGGCGGTAGCCCGCGACCCCGAACAGCGCGATGAACACGATGTCGACGATCCCGATCATGACCACTCGACCTCGCGCCAGATGCGTCCGGAGAGAAAGAGCATGAGGACCGTGAGCGCAGCATTGACGGCAAGCGTCACAATGCTGACTTCAACCCGATACTGGTCTTGGTTTTCGATGTCGATCACCGCGTCGAGAACCGGGTTGCTTTCGAAGGTCAATATCTGAAGAACGTCACTCCCGGCTGCGGGGGAACCGCCGAAAAACTGAACGAACACCCCGACGATCGACGCAAGGACCAAAATCATCGCGACGAGGCGCTGTCCCCCGAGCAGGTCGTACGCGTTCTGCATTTGGACATAGAGCAGGATGAAGGCCGCGTTGGGAAGCGTGCCTGCGATCAAGCCCGCGAGTAGCAGGTTGTCCCAATGAATGTCCGCATGTCCGCCCAGCGCTTCGAGGAGCGGGGCAACGGGAGACAGGGACTGTGAGGTTTGAAGGAACCAATAGATCGCGATGATGCCGAGAGCGGCAGCCGACATGGAGACGGTCACAAACACGAAGCGTACTAGGAGTTGCACGTCTCCCGACACGGGCGACTGGTAGAGCAGCACCATGTCCGCGCGATCTGCTTCCCGTGCATACGAGATCCAAAAACCAAGCGCCATGAGGCCGGGGATGAAGAAGCTCGCGCAGACGGTCAAGAACTGGCGAATGCGAAATGCGAACTGCATCTCCTCGGGGACCGCCATCGAACCCGATTGGCTATTTTGGGCAGCTTGATTCGTCGGCGGAGCCGGGACGGGCTCGCCACCAAAGGTTCGGTTGAAGCTCCAGCTGACGCTCGAACCCCCTTCGTTTTTTTCGCTCTCCATTTGGAACTGGGATTGGCCCGTCCCTTCGTCCGCCTTTCCAGTGGCGGGGACGTTCATCATGTCGAGCGCCGTGGTAGAGCCGGGCGTCGAAAACAACACGACGGCGAACAACGCCATCGCGATGGCCGCGCCGTAGAGAACCCACGACGACCGTTTGAACTCAAGCCACAGCAATGTCTGGATCGCATTCATTGCATGTTGTTCCGGTAGGCCTCGACGACGCTTGTGCCTTGAGCGCGGAGCGTTTCGGCGCGTTCATCCAACAACACGTTGCCGTCGCGCAGGATGACTGCGCGGTCGAAGAGCGCTTCCGCTTCCTTGACTTCGTGGGTGCTCAAAATCACGGTCGCGTCTGCGCGAAATTCCCCGATCACTGCACCGATGATCGATTCGCGTGCCATGAAGTCGATGCCTGCTAGCGGTTCGTCGAGGAGATACAGCCCAACTTCTCTGGCGAGTGTTGATGCAAGAAGCAGCTTGGTTTGGTTACCGCGCGACAGCGCCTTGAACGGTTGGTTCGTAATATTGAGGTCTTGAATCAGGCGATGAAAGCGCTCGCTTGAAAAGTCGGGGAAGAGCCCGGACATGCACCGATCGACATCCTTATGCTCCATCCATTCGGGAAAAACAGCGGACGTTGAAAGGAAGGCGAACTGGCGAAGTTGATCACGGGGGGGCTTGTTGTCGAGTTCAACGCGACCCGTGCTCGGGGTCAAGAGTCCTGCGGCGAGACGCAGCATCGTCGTCTTGCCCGAGCCATTGGGGCCCAGCAGGCCGACAATTTCGCCTTGGGTGAATTCGATTGAAGTGGTGTGCAGCCCGCGTGAGCTTCCATATTGCTTGGATACGTCGCGGAGACTCAGCAGCATCAGTCGGCCGTCGCGGCAGCGCGGGCAGCCGCAAGATCGCGAGGAAGCGAAGTGCTCGCAAGCCAAAAGAAGATGAACGCCGTGCCGCCGACCGCCCCCACGCTTAGGAGCGAATAGCGAATCGATTCAGCGCCGTACTGAGCGGCGAGGGCGTCGTTGAGGAAGCCCATCAATAGCGGGCCGAGCCCCAGGCCAATCAAATTGACGATGAACAAGTTGATCGCGGATGCCGTCGCGCGCATGGTGGGCGGGACCAAACTCTGGGTCATCGCGAACATCGGGCCGATGTACATGTTGGCGATGAAGTAGAAGGGGGCGAAGCAAATGAGGGCGGTGGTGGAGTCTTCGGCGAGCAAAAAACCGCCGAGGAATGGAAGCCCGAGTATGGCTTGGAAGGCGGGCAGGCGCATGTACCACTTGGGGTCACGCTGTCCCAAGGTGTCGCTCAACCAACCGCCGGACAGAACGCCCGCGCAACCCGCGATACCGAAGATGAGGCCGAGCGAGAGGCCGACGTCGGTTTGACTCATGCCGTGGATACGCATCATGAATGGCGCGCCCCACACCATGAGGCCGTAGCCCGCGAGAGATTGAACCGCGGTTCCCGCGATAATCAACATCAAAGACCGAATGCTCAAGATGGTTTTGAGGGCTTCGCCCAGCGGCGGTTGTTCAGGGATCGATGTCGCAACGCCAGCGACGCGATCCGAATAACCGCGAGGGAGTTCTTTCACGGTGAATCGAACGAGTAGTGCCAGTGGAATGCCAGCCAATCCAACAGCGAGGTAGACCGAACGCCAGCCAAAGTTCTGGGCGATATACCCACCAAAGATCATCGCCGCGGCGATCCCGATGTAGACCCCCATGCCGTAGACCGAAAGTGCTGTTGCGCGTCGTCGCGGAGGGAAGTAGTCGCTGATCATCGAATGAGAGGGGGGGGAGCCTGCAGCTTCGCCGATCCCTACGCCGATTCGAGTCATGAAGAGCTGACTGAAATTCCCGACGTTTGCCGTCATGGCCGTGAAGCTCGTCCACACGAGGAGACCGACAGTGACCACGTTGCGTCTGGATGCGCGGTCTGCGTATCGCGCAATAGGGATACCCGCAAAGGTGTACATCAGCGAAAACGCAAAGCCTGCCAACAAACCGATTTGCGTATCCGAGAGTCCGAGTTCTAGTTTCAGCGGCTCAATCACGATCGAAAGAACTTGGCGGTCCATGAAGTTGAACACGTAGACCACGAACAATACGCCCAGCACATAGTTCGCGTACGCCCCGGAGACGCCGCCTTCGGGTTCGTTTTCTTGCGCCTGGGTTTCCAGTGACATGCTTTTGGACTTGCCCCCGGTTCCGCTAGGCGGACCGCACGAATTCGCTTTTCTACGAACTCTTCTACTGATTCTTCTGTTCGTTCTTTTTAGCGCGCCGTTCAGCCTTGGCTTTTTCCAGGCCTTCATAGCTCCAGACAATTTTGTCTGCCGCGAGCGCTGCGATCTGATCCGCACCGTAGCCCAAATCGGCAAGAATCTCGTCGGTGTGTTCGCCCAACCCGGGAGGGGGCAAACGCACGCCACCCGGCGTTCCAAAGAATTTGATCGGGATATTGGTGACGTCGACGGTGCCTTCATAGGCGTGTTTGATCGACACGATCATTTCGTTGTGACGGATCTGCGGGTCGCCCACCACGTCGGGCATTTCGTTGATGGGGGCGGTGAGGAGATCACCTGCCACCAGCATTGCGACGAGTTCATCACGGCCGAAATCCATGCAGCGTTCTTCGAGCAAACGGTCGAGTTCATCTTCATTTTTTTTGCGGGCGTCGATCGAGGCGAAACGTGGATCCGAAACCCAGTCGCGATCCAACGTCTCACACAAGTTGATGAAGAACTTCTGCGAGAAGCAGGTGATGACCACTTTGCCGTCTCGGCATTTGTAAATGCCCGACGGTGCAAAGTAGAGACTGCGGTTTCCAGTGCGCGGTGTGTCGAAGTTTGCGTTCTGGTAGGCGCCGATCGGGTTCGACATCGCGTGGGTGAGCGCGTCGAGCAGCGAGACTTCGATTCGTTGTCCTTCGCCGGTCTTGCTGCGGGCAACCATCGCGGCGAGTGCGGCGGTGCAGACCAATTCCGAAGTCATCACGTCAATCAACGGCACGGTGAGTCGAACCGGTTCGCCGTCGGGCTCCCCGTTCTGTGCGAGCAAGCCTGCGTAGCCCTGTGCGAGAAAGTCGATGCCGGGGCGTCCCGCATAAGGACCGTCGTGGCCGAAAGCCGTGACGCTGATCCAAATGAGATCGGGACGGTGCTTGCGCATCGCGTCGTAACTCAGGCCGAGCTTTTCCAGCGCGCTGCCGCGGATGTTCGTGATGAGCACGTCGCTTGTCTCGACAAGCTTGCCCAGGACGTCTTGGGCTCTGCCGCCTTGGGTCATGTCGAGCACGATGTCGCGCTTGTTTCGGTTGAGGCTCATGAACGCGGTGCGCTGCTTGCCTCGCTGCGGTCCGAGATGGCGCGAATCGTCGCCGAAGGTGCTTTCGACTTTGATCACGTCGGCACCCATGTCGCCCATCAACGTTGCGGCGTAGGGACCTGCGAGCATGGTCGCCATGTCGAGGACCCGGATGCCGGTAAGCGGTCCGTCGGCAAGGTCTTGCGAGGCTTTGCTCATGTTGTTTCTCGGGTTTCTTTTAGAGGAGTGTCATAGCGGGGGAGGGCCTGACCGCGCTAGGGAATGACTTCCTGAGCCTTGAGTTCTTCGATCGCTTCCCACTCCATGCCGAGCATTTCCATCAAGACAATTTCCGTGTCTTGTCCGAGCTCGGGGCCGAGCGTCTCGACGGTTCCTGGCGTCTTTGAAAGCGTGATCGGCAACCCACGAATCTCAACCTCGCGGTCGACTTCGTTGCAATGTGTCTTTAGCAAGTAATCGTTGTCCCACGCCTGTGGGTCTGCGGCGAGTTCTTTGAAGGTTTCGATCGGGCTGGCTGCAATGCCCGCACCCGTAAGGCGTGAAACATTTTCTTCCGCGGTACGCGTTGCAAGGCGTGTGTCGAGTTCGGCGATCAATGCGCTGTTGTTGGCTTCGCGGTCCGCTTCGGTCGTGAAGCGCGCGTCGGTTGCCAATTCTTGTGCATCGAGTCCCTCACACAGCGAAGTGAAGCCCGCGTCGGTATTCGCCTGGCAGACATACATCCACTTGTCGCTCGCGCGATAGCGGTTCCAAAGCGGGTTTGGCACCTCGGTGCGCGACAGCTGCTTCGAATAGAATTCATTGCCGCTCGCCAAATAGGGCTGAAGCGTTGGCGCCGCCATGAAGAGCTGTGCGCCGTAGAGCGAAGCATCCACGGACTGACCGCATCCTGTTTTCTTGCGCTGGTACAGCGCCATCAAGATCCCGAACGCACTCATGATGCCGCCGTACGCGTCTCCGCTCCCCATGCCGAGATAGATTGGCGGCTGCCCCGGCTCACCTTGTCGGGTCATGATTCCGGTGAGCGCCTGCACGTTGATGTCGAAGGAGGGCTTGTTCATCGTGCCCTTCTGGCCGTGGCCCGTGTTGGTGACGTGAATGATGCGTGGGTTGATCTCGCTGAGCTTCTCGTAAGTGAGGTTCCACTTCTTGAGGTTGTCCATCCCTTGGTTCCAAAGGAAGACGTCGGCTTGCTCGACCATCTTGTAGAAGAGCTCTTGTCCTTCCTTCTTGCGAAGGTCGATCGCGAGGCTCTTCTTGTTTCGGTTGATGACCATGAAATACTGGTTCCAATCCCCGATCTCGAGCGCCTTGATGCTGCGGACGCCGCGCGCGGGGTCGCCACTTACCGGTCGCTCGATGTGAATCACATCGGCACCGAAGTCGGCCAGATACTGGGAACTCACCGGTCCTTGAAACCAGACCGTGCAGTCGAGAACGCGGATGCCTTCGAGTGCTTTGCTCACGTCGCGCTCCCTAACCTTGGCCTTCAACGTCAGCGACTTGTTGCTCACTTAGGCCGAGGAAGTCTTGAAGAATTTCTTCCGTGTGTTGACCGCGGCAAGGTGCCATACGGCGCAGACGCGCGGGGTTGTCGCTCATGTAGATGGGGAAGCCAAGGCTTTGGGTCTTGCCGTACGTCGGGTGGTCAAGGTCAAGCACGTAGCGGTTGACCTTGGCCTGCTCGTCTTTCGCGGGGAACGCGTACGTCTCGATCAAGTCGGCGGAGACTTTATGCTCCGCAAAGAGCCGTTCCCAATGGGAGCCCGGCTGTTTCGAGAAAATTTCGTCGAGGACTTGCATCATTTCAAGGCGATTGACATCGCAGCGTTTGTCGTGGGTGTCGAAGCGAGCGTCGTCGATGGCGAGCTCTGTGATCTGCGAGAAGATTGGCCACCATCGGTCGGTGTCCGGCATCGCGAGCGTGACCCAACGACCGTCGGAGCAGGGGTATGAAGGCCCGCTCATCGGATTGCCCATGTCGAGGCGCGACACCGGTTCTAGGATTCGTTCGGCGCGTACCGCGAGGTAAGCCTGCAAGTCGAGGCTCGCAGAATACATGTTGCCCGCGAAAAGCGAAGCGTCGACGACTTGGCCTTCGCCGGACTCTTCGCGGTGAACCATGGCGAGCATGGTGCCGAAGGCGAGCATGACGGCTGTATGCATTTGCCCGGTGCCACTATAGACAGGCGGCTGTCCGGGCTCTCCGAGGATCGACATCAAGCCAACACGCGCGGCGGCAAGTTCGTCGATGGCGGGGAGATCCGAGTCGGGGCCCTTGGGGCCGAAGCCCGAACCCCGTGCGAGGATAATGTCCGAGCGCAACGAGCAGAGGGATTCGTAGTCGAGGCCCTTGGCTTCGAGTGTCGTGAAGGGCAGGTCGGTGATCACGATGTCGGCACGAGCGATGAGCTTCTTCAGCACTTCGTCGCCAGCGCGCACCTCAAGGTTGAGTGCGACGCTCTGCTTGTTGCGATGGGCAAGTTCTGCATGGGAATCCCACGCCTCTTGCGGGTGCATGCCATCGCGGTTTTTCACCGGGGCAGACACCCCTGTGTTTTCAACGTGAATCACCTTGGCGCCGAAGTCGGCAAGCAAGGCGGCGGCAACCGACGCAAAGAACTCGGTCGTCAGGTCGACAACGACGACGTCATCGAGGGCACTGCTCATGGGGGGCTCCAGGGTCGCGGAAGGGCACGGGGCAGTTTTCGCGCGTCTTTCTAGTCTCTCTACTCTTTCTAGTCTTTCGGGTACCTAATGCGCGGCGATTGCTACGCCTGCCATTCCGCGATTGCGTCGAGGGTCTTGTCGACGTACTCACTCTTGTCCGGAAGCGGTCGTCCAAGCCATTCGCTGTAAAAGGTGTCGAGGTCGGGCAAGAAGTCAAAGTCCGGCGGGCACCCGCGAGGCATGGCTTCTACTTCCAGCTGCGATCCACAGCCAGCGCAGATGTATTCACGGATCTGCATCCACTTCGGATCGGGCATTTCGCGACCGACGTAAACCTCGGAAATCGATGCCTCGTCGTCGCGCACGCGGATCAGCGCGCTGATCTTCCAATTGACTCTGTAATCGCCGAAGCCCTGACCGCACCTGCACTTCACGACCCGGTTTCCGCCTTCACTCACGATGAAGAGGTTCGGGGTCAGCGGCAGCAAGATCGGATCACTGAAGTCCACGCGGGCCTGCATGATCTCGACATACTTGTCGAAGCGATTGGTGTCCTTCGGACTCTTGAGCATGTCCTGCGTGGCAGGCCACGGAAGAACACCGTCAATCAGTTTTTCGATATCGGCTTTGTCGAATTCAGCCATTGTCGTATCTCCTGTCTGTGTCGGTGTTGGGGCTTCGCTCTCAGCGACCCCAGCGTAAACCGCGAATTAATCCTGGGTCTCGAAGACGAAGTCTTCGGGGAGTTTCCAGAACGTGCGAAGCTCGACCGCGTAGTCGGGGGAGAGCGCCATCGAACTCGCCCACATGCGAAGCACCGCCGGGTCCATATTTTCCTGTGCTTGGATCCTCGTGCGCTCGGCTGTCCACCATTCCTTGAAGGGAAGGGCTTGTGCCTTTCGCGTGTCGCGAATCTCTTGTCGCTTGGCCGTCGTGGCGGCTTCGTCGACGACGACATGTCCATTCGGCTTGTTGGTCACCACGCCGTGGATATCCGTCGCAACGCGATGGGTCGTCCAGCTCTCGTTGAGATCGTTGGCGACCGCTTCGGGATCTCGCTCGATCGGGTCGCCCATGGCCTCAGCACCCGCGATGGGATGCACGATGATGTCGTAGTCCTGAAGTTGTTCAGGCGTTACGAATGGGGCGACTGCGTTGTCTTCCATCACCTTTGCCTTGATCTTCGACGAGACGGCCGGGTTGTCGGGGGCGCCGCGTTCGTGGATCAATGGCTTTTGCGCGTCGATCAATTCCTTGACGTTCGTATCGTGGGCGTAGGCCGGCCGGTCGGGTACAACCGGATAGGCACCATACATCCCGTGATTGGCCACGGTCTTTGATCGCATGCCGGCGTCGCCGCACGAATATTCGAGGCCGGGCGTGTTATAGACCATCCAGACCGCAGTGTGGCCGAGGCCGCCGCGGAACTTGCCGAAGCCACCCGAATCCGGCGCCACGTTGCGGCCCAAGAACATGATCGGGTAGTAGAGCTCGGTGATCTCGGCGTTGCCGAAGTCGGCTTCCGGTGTGTAGATGCACCAGGCACTGTTCTGTCCGTCCGAGTAACCACGTGCCGGCGAACCCTGACTTGCCTGCTCAAGCGTAAGTCCGGTCAAGTACATGCCGGACTGGTTCACGCCCGAGAACTCGGCCGTCATGATTGTGCCTGCACCCGCTGCCATCTCTTCGACGAAGCCTCGCATTTGAAACAAGCGACCGAATACTTCGTAGAGACTGCTCACCCAAGTGACGGCCGGTGCCCACGCCACGCCCGACGCGGCCTCGAAGTCGACAGGGAACGGGTTCGCCCACGATCCTTCAGGCGGCATCTCCACGTCCCACGCCGAAATGGGACCGCTGTTGAACATGTCGAAGCCGACGATGTGCGAGTAGCCCATCATGAGACCACTCTTGAGTGCCGTCGGGCTAATGTTCTCGCCGAAGGGCACAGTGCCACTCGCGCCTTGGAGCGACAACGCGACGCTGGCGTCACTCTTGATCGTCACTTCCATGGGCAAATTGAACATGCAGTCGATGTCTTGCTTGGCGAGCAAGACGCGCTTGCCCTTCATCGCCAGGTCTTTGAACTGCGACTTCCGAATCCGGCCAGGGACCGTCTGCGTCTTGACGCGGGCGACCGCGTAGCGGCGACTGTCTTCGACGTATTCTTTGCTCGCGTCTGTGACGAAGTCTAGTCCGTACTTCTCGATGACCTCAGCCAAGCGCTCACGGATCGTGATGCAGCCTGCAAGTCGACCCCGAGCGTCGCCGAGGACGAAGTCCGGGGTGCGCGTACGCGACCGGATCCGCATCTCGTACCAGGGATAGAAACGGTCGTTCTCGCCGACGCGTTCCATCGAGATCGCAATGCCGTCCGAGTAGCAGTCGGGGTTCATGAACCCGATCGACCCGGGCGTGACGCTACCCGCGTCAGCGACGTGGCTTACGCACGATGCCCAAGCGATGAGCTTGCCGTCGTGAAACAACGGCATGCACATATCAAAGTCGGGCGAGTGAATGCCGCCGTAGTGAGGGTCGTTGTTCTCGAAGATGTCGCCTTCTTTGAACCCCGGATACTCCTCGTAACCGATTCGGATGAAGTTCTTGATCATGTCCGAAAGCAGCCCGGCGTGTGCCGAAATGCCTCGCGAAATGCAGATCGCTTCACCGGTTGGCGTGTGGAGTCCCCAAAGTGCGTCGCCACCTTCGGCGGCGATCGGGGAAGACGAAACCTTGCACCCTGTTGCCCACGCTGCGTTGCAGAGGTTGCTGAGGATGTGCCAGACGGCTTCGTACGTGCCCGGGTCCGATTCCTTGCGATGCAAGGTTTCGAGACCGAAGAGGCTGCCCGTCTTCTTGAAGGCTTCTTCGTTTGCCGCGGTCTGATCGATGAGAGAAAGCTCGGCGGTTTCCGGCATGGTTTAGGAATCCTTCCTCGTAATCCAATAGATGTCGTGTTCGTCAATACGGACGTGCCATTCCGGCGGAACGAAGAGCGTGGTGTTCGAGGCTTCGATCACCGCGAGCCCATTGATCTCGTTGCCGGGCACCAGGGATTCCATCTCCCAAATGTCTGCTTCTTGCCATTCGCCGCGCGCGAAGACTTGGCGCTTGGTCTTGAATGCCTTGTCGGCGGGCTTCTTGTCGGCGAGTTCGAACTTACGCAGCTTTGGCTTCACCGTGGCGACCTTGGCGACCACGCAGACTTCCGTGATGTGATACGCGCCAACATCGGGCTTTGCCGCCAGTGTGAACATCTTCGTGTAGAGGTCTTCGAACGCCTTGATCAGCGCGGTCATGTCTTCGATTGAATCGATGGTCGAGACAGGAGAGACGACTTCGACGTCGTCTAGCTGGCCGTAGTACTTCATGTACACGACGCGGCTGATCGAGATCTTGTCTTCTTCGAAGCCTTCCTTCTTGAGCTCGTCGAGGAGCTCGGTCTCAAGTGCCTGCCACGTCGCCGCGACCGGGGCGAGGTAGGCGAGCTTGGTGGCGTCATCGAGGTCGGGCGTGATGACCGCGCCCACACTCTTATGGCGTCGATGCGAATAGTCCATGCATGCGCCGCCCCAAGCGGAGAAGCCGCCGGCATGAGGCACCGTGCAGACACCCTTCCAGGGAAAGTCTCCGGCGTAGCCAAGCAAGTGAAGCGGGCCGCCGCCGCCATAACCCAGCAGCACGTACTCGCGAAGGTCGTGACCGACCATCAAGCTGTTCACGAGATGTTCACGCATCATGACGTTGAGCAGTTCGAGGCAGGTTTCGGCCGCGACGTACACGTCCATGCCGAGCGGATCGGCAACCTTCTCCTTGAAGAGCTTCAACGAGACAGCCTTGTTGATCTTGACCTTGCCGCCGAGGTAGTTGGTTTCCGACAGAATGCCGAGCAACAAGTTGACGTCGTTGATGGTCGGCGTCGTGTTACCCGCTTCCATGAACGTCGGGCCCGGGGTTCCACCCGCAGAGTCCGGGCCAAGCTTGATGCGGTTGGTCTGCGGATCGACTCGGATGTACGTCCCGGTGCCCGCACCAATCGACGTGATGCCAAGCATCGGAACGTTTACGTACATGTTCTGGAAGCCCGGTTCGCGATCGATCGGCAAGACACCCGCGGTGATGGTGCCTGCGTCGAAGGAAGTGCCGCCGACATCACTGCAGACGATGTTTTCTTCGCCAATGACACTCGACAAGTACTTGGCGCCCATCAAACCGCCAACCGGACCACTCATCGCCGCTTCAAAGAGTCGCGGGTAGCGAATATTCGTGATGCCGCCATAGCCGAGCACTGTTTTGAGGCTGTGCTGGTAACCCGTCTTTACGAGTTCTTCTTCGATCCGGTAGAGCTGCTTGCGGGCCGGATCGGAAGCGTAGGCTTGAATGACCGTCGCGTTGGCGCGTGAAATTTCGCGGGTGGTCGGTGCGACCTTGTTCGAAACTTCGAGCACGACTTCGCGGTCGACTTCCTTCATAACCTCGCGGCAAATTTCGGCCGCGCGATCTTCGTGCATCGGGTTCACGAAGGACTGCAAGAAGATGATGGCGATCGCTTCGACTTCTTCGTCGACGATCAGCTCGCGCGCGCCTTTGCGCACTTCTTCTTCATACATGGGGATCACGGCCGTGCCGAACATGTCTATGCGTTCGGTGACGCCGCGGGCAAGCTTGCTCGGAACCAACGGCTCGCGATGCTTGCGGTACTGCATGTGCGTGATCTCGGACCACTGCGCGCCGATAAAAGTCTGGGAGCCGCGACCTTGGGAGATGATGTCTTCGAAGCCACGCGTCACAATGATGCCGGTTTTGTAACCGCTCATGTTGATGACGGTGTTCAGCATCGAGGTGCCGGTGTAGATGGCGGTCTCGATCTGCTTGCCAAAGTCAGAGCCTTCTTCTTTAGAGATGCCCATGTACTCAAGGGCTTCCCAAAATGACTCCATGTAACCAATGCTCTCGTCCTGAGGGGACGTGGGTGCTTTGCCGATCACGGACTTACCATCTTCATCGACGATGATCACGTCGGTCATGGTTCCGCCGGCATCACACGCTACGAGATAGCGGGACATCGAAAACTACTCCTCTCTGGTCTCTCGGGGCGCCCTCAAAATCTTTCGGGTGCCGTTGAATTCGTTTTGGCTTGCGCCGGGCTTTGCAACGTTGGTTGGACTTGGACGCTAGGCCGGCGGTGAATGTTGCCGAAAGAACGACGCACACACACGCACTAACTCGCGCGTCCCAGTTGAACCGATTGTCTGCTGAATGGTAGTCCGCCGTATGTTCTACGGACGAATTGAAACGACCTGCTTGGTTTCTTGCAACGTTCGACTCGTGGTTCCGATGTGAAGGCCGACGCCGGGATGGACGTCGTAAGAAACCTCTTGAGGACTGTATCTGATTTTTGCTTGATCGCACCATTGGAGCGGGGCTTCGACTGCGGTCGTCGCGACGAAAGCTCGATCGCATTGCGTGATGGAAGCATTGCTCGTGTTTGCCGAGTGCGAGCGATGACCGGGTGCGGTTTGAATGTGGATTGTAGCGGCGACATGCGCGTGTCATCGATGCGCATCGAAGCGACATCGACGCAGTCGATGGGTTGGGAACCCTTGGGCGTGAGCGTCACGGAATGTTCGGTACAATCACGGCGTTTTCGGTGGCTCGGAAACCGCGTGCCCTGCGACTCACTCGCCTTCACGCTGATATTCGAGGCCGTCTCAGGTTTCTGTCGCGTGGAAGTGCTAAAACCAAAGCCGGTCAGCTGTCGCCCGCTCGCGCCGGTTCTTGATCACGGAGCCGTTTTGGGCTTCGACCCAGCCACAAAGAAGAATTAGAATCTTCCGAGCCGTGAATTTGCGAGAGGTTACGACCTCGACCAATTTATCGAGAGTTCTGTACCGAATCGCGGCGCACAATCGGCTCGCGGGCGGCGCGTTGCTGAAAGTGCAATGCGGCAAGCCCCAGCAACTCGAATCCAAGTCAGCACAACAGTCAGCACTAAAAAAAAAGCAAGACACAGCGAACCAAGAACCAAGGAGAACGTGATCATGCGCATTGCCATTTGCGTCAAAGAGGTGCTCGACCCCGATGCTGTCAACAACTATGCCATCGCGGGCAAGCTCGAAATCGGCGACGACGGCAAAAGCCTGACGCAGACGACGATTCCGCGCTTGATCAACGGTTTCGACGAGCAGGCCCTAGAAGCAGGGCTGCGGATCAAGGACGCCGATGGCGACACCACGATCTCCGTGCTTTCGATTGGTCCCGACCCGGGCAAGATTTTGAAGCAATGCGCTGCGCTCGGCGCAAACTCGCTGGTGTCCATCAAGTCCGATACCGCAGAACTTGACTGTCACGGCTTTGCTTCGATCCTGGCCGCGCAAATACAGAAAGACGGCGGGGCGGATCTCGTGCTTTGCGGGCGGCAAGCATCGGACGACGACCAGGGTGTCGTGCCTGCCCTCATCGCGGAAAAGCTGGGGATGCCTCTCGTCACCTTCGCGCGCGCGGTCGAAGCAAACGGCAGCACCCTCAAGGTGACGCGGGTCACGCCTGACGGCGATGAAGTCGTCGAAGTCGACTGTCCCGCCGTGGTGACGGTGAGCAACGAACTCGGCGAGCCCAGATACCCGACCGCTGCTGCGAAGATCAAGGCGCGGAAGGTGAAACCCAACGTCGTTTCGATTGCGGACCTCGGCCTGACCGATGCCGACACCGCACAACGCGCACAACTGAAGCAGCAGTACGTGCCTCAAATTCAGGGCAACTGCGAAATGATCGAAGGCGGTTCACCAGCGGAGCTCGCTGACAACTTGATGGCCCGGCTGCGCGCCGAAAGCCTGCTTTCATAATTCGAATTCAAGATTCGTTGCGGCCGATCACGTCGCGGCCGATGCGAACAGCGAGAGAGTCAGGAGAATAGATTCATGTCGAACAATGCAGTCGTCGTGTGTACGTGGGGCGAAGAGCGCGGGGGACTCCCTGGCGGAGCGGAAGAGGTGTTGACCCTCGCAAACCAACTGAGTCAGCGCCTCGGTGCCGATCTCAACTGGCTTACCCTTGGCACCTCGGCGTCGGGCATCGCCGAGACCGCAGCCGCCTTTGGTGTTGCGAGCGTGCAGCAGATCGAAGACGCGAAGCTTGAAGGTGTGCCCGCAGATGCAACGGTCGAAGCCCTGGCCCAGTACTGCGCAGCCACATCACCGCGTGTCATTCTATTTAGCCAGGACGCCGCAACGCGAACCATCGCCCCCCGCCTCGCTGGACGCATTGGAAGCGCCGTGGTGATGAACGCGATCGAGGTTGCAACCGAAGGAAGCAGCCTCGAAGTGACCGCCGCGGCATATGGCGGAGACACGCGTTCGCTCTACGTCCTCGCAGGCGAAGGCACGCAGGTGATCGCGGTTACCGCGAATTCGATCACCGCAGCGCAACCCGCCGCCGGCTCCACGCCTTCGACAGAAAGTATTTCGGTTGACCTGTCTTCGGTGCAGGAGCGGATTCGCGTCGTCGAGGCTGCCAAGTCCGAAGGGCCGAGGCTTGAAGATGCGGAGATCATCGTCTCAGGTGGCCGTGGCCTAGGTTCGGTTGAAAACTACAAGTTGATCCGCGAACTCGCCGAAGCCATGGGCGGCATGCCAGGTGCTTCGCGTCCACTGGTCGATGAGGGCTGGGTCGATTCGAGCCATCAAGTTGGCCTCACGGGTAAGATCACCAAGCCCACCCTTTACGTTGCGATCGGGATCTCGGGAGCGAGCCAGCACATGGCGGGCTGCGGCGCGGCGAACGCGATTGCGGCGATCAACAAAGATTCCGAAGCGGCGATCTTCCAGCACGCGCGCTTCGGTGTTGTCGGTGATGCCCTCGAGTTGTTGCCGGAACTCATTCGGGCTGCCAAAGCCTGAGCGTCTCGCACCCAGCATTCGCGCGGCGTCAGTCATTTGGCCGCGCCAGCAAGATGGAGAGAAGAGCTATGAGCACTGAAACGATCGAGTCCGCCGAAGGGTTGTTCGCGGACACGAAGAACGGACCCCGCCTATTGGGTTCGCGCTGTGTTACGTGCGACACGCCGTACTTCCCGCGCAGTGCGGGTTGCCACAATCCGAACTGTGATCTTTCGAAGATGGAAGACGCGGAGTTCGGACCGAAGGGGAAAATCTGGAGTCTTTCGATCCAGAACTATCCGCCGCCGCCGCCGGTCGTCATTATCGACCCGTTTGAACCTTTCGCGGTTGGGATGGTGGATCTCGTCGAAGGGCTACGCGTGCTCGGCCGAATCGTTTCGGATACCCCGGACAAGGTCGACGTCGGCGACGAAGTTGAACTGGTGCTCGCGCCGCTCGGGGTCGATGCCACGGGCGCCGAAGTGATCTCTTGGCAATTTCGACCGATTTAGTCGCCGGCGAAGAACGGGCAACCATTTTTAGCGCGGCATTGATCAGCGCGCGGAGGAATTTGAAATGAGAGACGTTGCGATCCTCGGACAAGGGCTTCATCCCTGGGGCAAGTTCAACGACAAACCGGTGACCGAGCTCTGCCGCACCGCGACCGAAGCGGCGTTGGCCGACGCGGGCATCAAGTGGCGGGATGTCGAAGCCGTTGCCGCGGCGAGTTCGCGTTTCTCAGGCGGCAAGGGTTGGGGCCTCAACGGCAACGACCTCGTCGAAGACATGGGGTCGACCGGCATTCCGGTTTACAACATGAGTGCTGGATGCTCGGCCGGCGCCAACGCTTTCAACGTGGGACACATGATGGTCGCCAGCGGTCAGCATGACATCGTCGTGGTGATGGGCGGCGAAAAGATGCCCAAGGGTTTCGTGCAGACCTCGGGGCTCGAAGATCCAACCGACCCGGAATATCTGCGCCAGCGCTGCGTGGGTTTGCCCGGCCCAGGGTTTTGGGCGCTTCTTTGTCGCCAGCGCATGGCGCAGTACGGAACGACTGAAGAAGATTTGGCTCGGATTGCAGTGAAGGCTCACAAGCTTGGGGCGCTCAATGAGAACGCACGCTTCCGCAAAGAGTTTACGATGGACGAAGTCTTGAACTCTGCCATGGTCAACTTTCCACTTCGGCTCTATGAAATTTGTCCGGTGAGTGACGGTGCCGCAGCGGTCGTGTTGTGTTCACCCGAGATCGCGAACAAGGCCGCGAGCAAGCCGGTGTGGGTGGCTTCCAGTGCGGTCGCGACGGCGAGCTTCGATGACGGGATTCCGCGCCACATCGCATGCACGATCGGCAAGGGCAATCCGCATCACAGCGAAGCACGGCTCGCTGTCGCGAAGGCGATGAAGTCAGCAAATCTCAAGCCTTCGGATGTCGACTTGATCGAGCTGCAAGACAACACCGTCTATTACGAACTTGCATTCCCCGAAGAGTGGGGCTTCATCGAGCCCGGCACTGCGGAAAAGTGGGTCGCGAACGGTGACACCATGCCTACCGGCAAGCTCCCCATCAACCCGAGCGGCGGCTTCCAGAGTTTTGGCGAAGCCACCACCGCGCAGGCACTGTGGCAGATCGTCGAAGTGGCGTCGCAGCTTCGAGGCGAAGCGGGCGAGCGTCAAGTTCCAAACGCCAAGATCGGGTTAGCGCAGAGTCTCGGCTTGGGCGGCAACGCGACCGCGACGGTGCTCCGGGTCTGATCGTCGCTTTTGTGCCGTTCGGGAAGACGACAAAAAAACCTGCATTCACGACGCTTCGAATTGAAGCGGTGTGAAGTACAGGCTTTGTGGTGTGGTTCGGTGCCGAGCTGGTCCGCGCGCTTTCCGCGGACCAGGGGGTTGGCAGCGAGCGGCTAACTACGGTTTCGGCTGTTGTGCCGGTCGTGACCGCCATCCCGTTTGTGGCCCCCGCGCTCTTCGTGTCGATTACGGCCTTCACGTCGATCGTCGTGCCGACCGGAACGATCACGGCGTTGCTCGAACCGATGGCCGTCGCGGGGGGAGCGCGACTTATTGTTCCATCGGCGCTCCGAGCGGTGGATGGCGTGTCGACGACCTTGATGGCGTTGGGATCGGCCATTGTAGTGTCTCGGTGCATGTCCACCGAATCTCACGTGTCCACGGTGGCCCCAGCGAGGGGCGCGTGCGTGCGGGTTGTGTGCGCGATGGGTCGTGGCATGGCCACAGCGAGTATGATGACGATGCACTGGCTTCACGTGGCGCCGATGGGCGGGACGGTGCTGCGCTTCGACGACCACCACTTCGCGATGGGCATGTCTGCCGAAAACGAGATGCGTCATCGCCGCGAGGTGGTTTGCCGCGAGCCGACCGATTTCAAATTCGAAACCCGACTCGAACGACTCGTTCGCCTGGGCGCTCCCCGAGTAGCCGAAGATCGCGAGCACCATGCCCGATGCCGCCAAGCCTTTTGCGCGGCGGCTGCGCAACTTCGTATTGCGTCTGGATCGAAAGTTACTCTGGCGATTCATGATGCCTCCATTTCCCGCGTTGAGTTCTTTGCGGGCTCACGGGGTATGACGAGGTGATGCGCCTCCCCATTCAAAAAAGTGCAAGTTTTGTTTCCCGCTGGGGACAGGGCTACGCAAGCGTGGTTTTGGCTGTGTCGTTAAACCAGGGGGCTTTCGAGGAGACACGCACCATGGACAAACGACGCAGCCCCAGATGAACTCCATGCTCTTTTGGGGGTCGCTCCCGGATTCGAATTTGAGATTGAGCCGGGTGGGTGGTCGTCTCAGTCGCCAGTTCGTTCGTCGAGCTCGCTCACGATCCCTTGTCCGATGAGCGACTGCCAACGCGGCGCGGGGGAGTCGTCGAGCGGGACGTCGACGAAGCGCATCAACGTCGACGCAGACCCGTGGGTTGCCAGGCGCACGGCGTAATGCTCGTCCTTGGTGACAAACAAAATCGCCATCGGAGCTGAAGCGCCTGGCTCATGCGTG
Organism: Myxococcales bacterium; assembly: GCA_012960035.1. Lineage (GTDB taxonomy): Bacteria > Myxococcota_A > UBA9160 > UBA9160 > UBA4427 > DUBZ01. Next base: position 46,486 of record DUBZ01000085.1, read on the forward strand.
CGTCGCGACGGAGGTGGGGGAATACAAAGCGCGCCTGGAATCTCGTGACTTCGACGGCTCTCCAAGCTTGGGCGCGGGTTGTGTGGAGCGGATCCTAATCTAGCGGTAGATATTCCTTGAACATCTCGCCGAGTTCGTCGTCGGTGCGGGCGGGAACTTTGTAGTACGTGCGAATGGTGACCGAGCCGTCTTCTTCAAACCGGTAGGTCTCGATGCTCAAGCCGATGGATGTGTTGTCGTCGGCTGTGATGTGATTTTCCAACGTCCACGCAACTTCGTTTCCATTGAAGAACAAACATCCGTCGGCGATCTTGAACTTGACTCGGGCTTGAAAAAGGTCCCAAGAATCAGACCAACATTGGTCGCCTCCGAGTTTTTCGGGGGTTCCAACCGGGTCGAGCATGCGCACTTCGCCAGGAGCGACCTTGCGCCAGTTCTTGAGCCACGCGTCTTTTTCGCCCGCGTTCCATAGGGCGATGTAGTTGTCGGCCCAGTCTTTGAGCTCTTTGCGGTTCGGTATCGCCATGGCTTGCTCCCTTGCGGTGAGGTTCTAGTTTTTGCCCTATTGGGGTTCGTATGTCCGCGGGTTAGTCGCGAACGAGGATCAGTTCGATTTCGAAGAGTAAATCGGTGTTCGGTGGAATCTTTCCTCCACCGCCACCCCTCTCTCCATACGCCATTGTCGACGGGATCAATAGCTCGCGTTTGCCGCCGGCTCGCATCCCCGGAACCCCGACTTCCCAACCCTTGATCGTGGCACCGCCGCCGGGAGCAAAGTTGAACGGGATGCCGCGGTCATGGGAGCTGTCGAAGCGAACGCCGCGACCGTCCGATTCGGTCCAGTCGTAGATCCAGCCCGTGTAGTGGACCCCCACGCCCTTGCCCGTGATCGCCTCTTTGCCGTCGCCGACAACAATGTCCGTGATGATGAGTTCGTCTACGGTGATCGGGTAGTCGGAGCAACCGGCAGTCGAAACAATCAAAGCCAGTGTCAGCAAGACCGAAGTGGTTCGGGAAGTGAAGGACGCTCTGAACACCGATGGCTCCTTTTTTGTTCTCGTGCGGGGCATCGCGGGTGATGGGGGTTGGTCTACAACCCCACCTCGGGTTGGCTTGCCAAACTAGCATCGCGGGAGGCCTGGGAAAGGCATCGCAAATTCAGGAGGCAGACCGCCGTGCTGCGAGGGCTTCGACGTTCTTGAGATGTCGCTCTCGGGTGATGTTGTACGCGACGAGGCACAAGATCGCCGAGAGATAGAGGGCGATGATCATCGGTACGTATCCGTAGCCGAGATTCTCGATGATTTGTGGATCCACCTCGCCGGGCTTTGCGTCTTGAGGGAAGTCGACCGCGCTGAGAAGCAGGGTGCCAAGCATGATCCCCAAGCCCGAGACCGATTTTGAAATGAAGCTACGCGCGGCGAAGAAGATTCCTTCTGAGCGCCGCCCTGTTACGAGTTCACTCTCTTCGACGACGTCGGCGATCATGGCCGAAACCAATGTTGTCGATGAGATGATCAAACCAATTTCGATCACATTGTAAACGATCAGCAGCATCAAGAGCTCGGTACTGCCGGACGCAGGCGTGAGGTCAGCGAGACGCGCCAGATAAGGGGTAGGACCCAAGCCAGCGGCGAAGAGTGAGAGCCCGATCGCACCGCGTTTCTTGCCGTAGCGATGCGAAACATAGGGAGCAAAGTTGAGCGCGAGGGTTGCGGAGATCAGTCCGGTTGGAACGAGGACACCCAGCTGCCCAGGAGTGAACCCCCAGAAGTAGGTCCCGAAGTAAATACTCAAGGAGCCCGAGAGACCGCCCGCCATTGCGGCAAACAAACCAAAGCCGAAGACCGCGTAGAACGAACGATTCGCCAACGTCTCCTTGGCCTCAAGCAAGCTTAACTTTAGGGACGCTTTGCGTTTCGGCGGAGGCTGCATGAGGCTCGGGATGTGTCGGTGTGTTCCGACGGCCGAAGTCATGATCGCGACGAAGATCATCACGGCGCCGAGGAGGCCGTAGGTCTGATAAGCGGCCGGGTTCATGGCCCCCTCGCCGAATTCCGGCGTTTTGACCATTAAGAATCCATACATCACGACCGCAATTGTAATTCCACCGACCCAGCCAAAGAAGTGACGCGCTGCCGCAAGCTTCGTGCGTTCGTCATAGTTCGGCGTGAGCTCTGGGGCAAGCGCAGTACTCGGTACTTCATAAAATGTGATGAACGTGCGGACGAGCAAAGCGTTGAACATCAGGAAGTAGAAGAGTCCGTCTTCGCTGAGTTCGGGCGGATTCCAGAGACCGTAGAACGAGAACGCGACCGGGAACGCGGCGGCGTACATGAAGGGGTGGCGTCTTCCCCATTTCGAATGCAATCGGTCCGAAAGATTGCCGACGATGGGGTCCGACACGGCGTCGAATACGAGTGCGATCAGGATCGCGGCGCTCGCCAAATGACCGGGGAGTCCGAGGACCTGGTTGTAGTAGAACAACAGGAAGTAAACGAAGCCGTTGTCCTTGACCCCGTAGGCGACCGACCCAAAGCCATAGTAGAAGCGAGTGGAGCGAGAGATTTTGTCAGCGGTTTCCGCGCGGGCGTCGATCGAGGCGTTCATTAAGGCCGGCCGGCTCCCTCGACGCGGACCGAGAAAGCTTCGATTCGTCCGTCCCTGTTCTTCGTGCAGTCGGTCGGATTCGAACTCCCGGCGGTGCAGACGAAGAGCGTTTTGCCATCCCTCCCGCCCAGCATGCAAGCAAACGCTTGGGTCGAAACCTTGATGCGGTCCGTGACTTCCCCGCCTTCAAGAACTCGAAAAACTTCTGCGCTGACGGGCGACGCGACCCAGATCCCGCCTTCGGCGTCGAGACAGATCCCGTCAGGAACGGCTCCGGTGATCGGTGCCCACACGCGCCGATTTGTAAGGCTTCCATCACTCGCAATGTCGAAAGCGCTCAAACAGCCGCCAAAGGTTTCGCCGACAATCAGAGTGCTGCCGTCTTCTGTGATCACCGCGCCGTTGGGGAATGACATGTCGGGAGAGGCGATGCTCGCCTCGCCGTCAGGCTTCACCAAGATCAAGTTCGCTTTGGTAGGGCTGTGGCCCGCGTCGAGGTCGAAGCCAAAGTTTCCAACGTAGGCGCGACCTTCGCGGTCAACGACCATGTCGTTGCAGTGATGAGTCGCGAAGGGCGTGAGGTCCGCGACTTCTTCGAGGCTTCCGTCCGGTTCGAGTCGGAGTAGCCGACGGTCGGTCATCGACACCACGAGCAATCGTCCATCGGGTAGCCAGCCTAAGCCAGAAGGACGGTTTTTGACTTCGACGATGTCTTCTCGGTTCCCGTCCTCATCGACGGCGACCACCACGTGAGAATGCATGTCTGAAAACCAGAAACGGCCGTCATGCCAGCGCGGGCCTTCAGGGAAAGCGAGTCCGTCGAGTACAACTCGTCCTTCGTTCGACATCTCTCGTCCTCCAGTTTTTTTACTGAGCCTGATTTCGCATTGACGTCTTGATCTATAGCCGCCCGGGGCCTCCTACTCTACGTGGTGCATAAGCTCGCTGCCCGGTTTGAAGACTGGCGATCTTGAACGCGAGCGATCGCAAGCCCCGATTCTCCCGCGACCGCATACACGAGATAAACGTCGTCGTCTTCGATGAAGATGGCCGGGTCGCGAAGTTGATTGACGCAGTGGTCGACCGAACTGCGAAGGGAGGGCGACAGCGGTTTGTTCGCGCCTTCGTCGTCGCGCTGGGGTCGCAGAGCTTCCGTAGGTTCCGATTCTTTCCACTCGGACCCGTCTGCGCGGAGATCAATCGTCGAAAGCAAGATACGTTCAGGGGCGTCGCCGACGCGCGTCCAAAAGACCCACAACGTTTCGCCTCGCAACCAGAGCGCTGCGGGACGCATGTTTGGCTCGAAAAGGACGGGGCCAGGTTCGAAGCCGGTGAGCCCGTCATCGCTGCGTCAGAGACTGCCGGGCATGGCGAGCCCGTGCCAAGCGTCGCGGTATCGGAATATTCGCAAATAGGGCGGGGCGAGGATTTCGTCTCGGGGGTCGAAGTGAAGTCCGTCGTTGCCACCGAACCGGACGCGGTTTCTGTGTGCATCCTCGGCTACGAGATTCCCCCGCTATAGTCCGGGCCGCAAACGCGCGAAGGCGCCAGGAGTAAAGGTCCCGATGAGCGACTCTCAAGACACCACGTTTACAGCCATGCGTGACGCGACGCGTGAGGACTATCAGAAGATTGGTCGCCTGAGCCTCGAATTCGCAGCCGGTCTTCCGAGCCGCGTGCTCACGCACTTGCAGCTCCTTCAAGGCGACACTGGGGGCTACGCGGTCGATCGACTCACCCATAGTCTTCAGAGTGCGACGCGCGCCCAGCGCGACGGCCGCGACGACGAGTATGTCGTCTGCGCTTTGATCCACGACATTGGCGACACCCTCGCGACGGCGAACCATTCAGATCTCGCAGCGACGATTCTGGAACCCTTCGTGAGCGATCAGAATTACTGGATTGTCAAACACCACGGAATTTTTCAGGGCTACTACTTCTTTCATCATCTCGGTCTCGATCAAAATATGCGAGACCGTTTTCGCGACCACGAATGGTGGAGCGACTGCGCACAGTTCTGCGAACTCTATGATCAGAACTGCTTCGACGCTGAATACGACACGCTTCCGTTGGAAGCTTTTGAACCCTTGGTCCGCAAGGTGTTCAGCACGCCGCGTAAATCGATCTACGTTCCTGACTCCAATTAGCGCCGATCGAATTTCCAAAACGACCTCCTGATGTCAAAATTTTCTGCGCGCAGTGGTTGCGCGCGTCACTCGGATCCGTGCGTTGGTACGAACGGGCCAAACTCGCTGTCCCCTTCCTTGGGGCGGCACGATGAGAACGAAGGAAGGAATTGAAGATGGGTATTCTGGACGGAAAAGTTGCAATCGTAACCGGCGCCGGCGGCGGTTTGGGTCGCTCGCACGCTCTGCTACTTGCCAAGGAAGGCGCGTCGGTCGTCGTGAACGACCTCGGTGGATCGGTTGATGGCTCGGGCGGCGGATCGCGCGTGGCCGATCAAGTGGTTGCCGAAATCACGGAAGCCGGCGGCAAGGCCGTTGCGAACTTTGGCTCGGTCACGGACGGCGCGGATGCAGATGCCATGGTGGCCCAGGCTGTAAGCGAGTTCGGCAAGCTCGACATCCTGATCAACAACGCGGGCATCCTGCGAGACAAGTCGTTCAAGAAGATGGACGACGAGCTTTGGGACCCCGTTATCGCAGTTCACCTGAAGGGCACGTTCCACCCGACTCGCGCTGCTTACGCGCAGATGCTGGAACAGGGCACGGGCGGCCGCATTATCATGACGAGTTCAACGTCGGGCTTGATCGGAAACTTCGGCCAGACGAACTACGGTGCCGCCAAGGCGGGCATCGCGGGCTTCATGCGTTGCCTCGCAATCGAAGGCGCGAAGGCCAAGATCACGGTCAACGTGCTCGCCCCGAACGCGTACTCGCGCATGACCGCGAACCTCTTTCCGGAAGGCTCAGAAGTACGATACGCCGCCGAAAAGGTGTCGCCCGCCATTGCATGGTTGGTGTCGGACGAAGCGGAAGACATCACCGGTCGCCAGTTCGTGATCAGTGGCAACCGCGTGAGCCTGCTGTACCCGATGCAGTTCAAGATCGCAGAGCGCGACAACGCAGAAGATGCGTGGAGCCCGTCGGAAATCGGCGAGGAAATCCGCAAGTCGATGGCCGAGTGGCCAAAGCCCGCGAATGTCCCCGAACTGGTTTTCTAGGACACCCGCAATAAGACCGGTTCGGTTCTAATTTGGTCGAACGGGTGGTGCGCCGCCGTATAGGTGTGCGCGCCATCCAGTTCGGTCGAAGGGCTTCCACGCCCCGATCGGCTGGCTTTGCCGGTCACTTACCGCGTAAAGCACGAGCGGGTTCATCCCCAACCCGCAGTGACTCCCCGGCACTTCGATGCCAAACCTTCGCAGAGACGGTCCATGTTTCGTCGTGCCCAAAAACCGTTGGGGATTCGAGCGCCGGGGCGCGAGTGAGGGCGGGTGCCTCACCACCGGTTATCTAATTGGCGAGGAATTCCGGCGGCAGCGTGGCCAGGACCGACTCGCGAAAGAACTGATCCGATTCAAGGTTGATGAACGAGAAGCGGTTGAAGTCATCCTCGAGAAGATCGGCATTCGCGAGCAAATCCGCGTCGATTTGGCGCCGCTCGGCGAAGATGGCTTTGAGAGTAGACGCGATGCCTGCCGGAACCATCCCGCGCGGCATGACGAACTCGGTGTCGTTCGCGCGCTGAAAGGCCGCAAGATAAATGCTCACCGCCGGCTTTTCCGCGCTGATGCCATCGTGGTACATCCAGATCTCCGGGAAGACGGCGTTCAAACTTTTGACGATCGAATAGTAGGCCTGAAGATGCGCCGTCGCGGCGTAGGTGTTGAGGACCGCGATCCCGTCTTGAGCAAGGCAACCCCGCAGATCCGTGAAGAATTCGGTGGTCAACAAGTAATCGGGCAAACCGTCGCCATGTGCCATGTCCATGAGAACGAAATCGTAGTCACCGTCGCACGAGCGCACGAAAGTGCGTGCATCGGTTTGTACGACATTGACCTTCGCGGGATCGAAGCCGAAGTAATCCTTCGCCGCCGCGATCGAACTCGGGTCGATCTCGACAACGTCGACGTCGACTCCCCGCTTTTCTAATTCCATGGGGATGATCCCCGCACCGAGACCGAGCATCAGCGCGCGGCTGGCGTCGGGGCGAAGTCCGGTCGCGAGAAATTCGAGCGCGTAGGTAAACGGAGTCAGCGATGCGCCGTTGTGGTCGATGATGTTCTGGGTGATGCCATCGTTGTAGTAGAGAGTGCCGAGACGCTCTTGTATCTCGGCCTCCGGCGTCCCGGGGATGGGGGCGATGGCCAAGATCTTCGTATTGCCAAACATCGAGGTGTATTCCCTTTCGAGGCTCCAGCTCGCGCCCTCGAAAACGATGGCTTCGTTCTTCTTGAGATAGGTCGAGGACATCGCAAACAGCCCGACCGAGACCGCGACCCCAAGCGCCGACACCGCGAGCAGTCGACTCTTTTCGCCTGCGCTGATTCCCGAAGAGAAGAACGCGCCGCTGAGTGACGTCAGCGACAAGATCGTGCTCAAGACAAGCATCGAATTGAAGTTGGTCGCGTTGGGGATGAACCCAAAGGCAGTGATCGACACGCCGACAACCGATCCTACAGTGCTGATAAAGAAGACCAGCCCCGAGCCACTATCGCCGCCCGCGTACGTGTGCGTCTGGCGCTCGGTTTGGATCGCGATCAAAAGCGGGTTCATTGCAGAGACGGCAACGAGGGGAATGAAGATCAATAAGATGCAGGCGAAGTAGGCGCCCATAACAAGGCTGGTGCTGCCAAACGTGTGGAACGTTTTTGGGTACAGCAGGCACGACCCGACGAGCGCAATGCCCGAAATCACGGGCATCAAAAGAAATAAGCAATCGAGGCTGCTGCGGCGTTCTGCTTTTGGCTTCCGGGTGACTTGTCCACCGAGGTAGTAACCAAGAGACAACGCGATTAGGGTGATCGACAAAATGCCGGACCAGATAAACAGGCTGACCCCGAAGTAGGGCGTGAGGATCCGAGACGCCAGGAGTTCCATCGACAGCGTCGCCGCACCGGTGATGAAGATGTAGATCAGGTAGAGGCGGTTCTGGCCCTCGCTTGGGTTCTGTTCCGTTGTACCCGACTTCAATTTAGACTTCGGTTCGTTCATGGATGCCCTTCGCACAACTTCGAACTGCGGGCTCGGCCGCGATCCGGAAAGAAGCGCGACTATACCTAAGGGCAGCGAACTGCCTGCTCGGGGTTGTGGTCTCTATGGCAAGCCCGGAGGCGTCCAACTTCCATCTTCGTCTGCGTCAACGAATATCGGATTCGTGAACGCGAGCGGCGTAAATTCAGGGAGAACCTCGGCATAGTCGCCACCCGCCACACCCTCGACCTCGACGACGATGAACGCGTCCGCGGCAAATTCCAAGGCCACGAGTTCGGCTCGCATGCTTGGTTCGTCGATCGCGCGTTCAATTTCGAGACGGCCATCCACGTAGATGCGCAGGATCGAGACCGGAACCCAAGGTGCTGAACGAACATTGATGCTCAACTTGCCCCGGCTCCCCGAAAATTGATCGCCGGGCCCGGCGCCTTCGAGGTTGACGTCGAGGAGCGGTCCCGTGGTTCCGTAGAGGTGCCCGCGCCGAACCGCACCGTAGAAACCGTTTTGGTCGAACTGTTCGATTCCGCGGTCTTCGAATCGGACATACGTGCGGGGCACAGCAACTACGCTGCTCAGTTGATGCGAGTCACTATTCGCCATGCCGCTGATACGATGTCCTTGGGCAAGTAACGAAAACCAGTCGCGAAGGACAGCGCGGTAATTTGCGGTCGCGTTGCCGTTCATGAGTTCCATCGCGTCGAAGTCGATGTCGCGGATGCCGCTTATCGGGTCGGCTTCGATCAGACTTTTGTTTGCGTCGGAATCAAGGGGCTGGTCGGGGTCAAACGGAGTGCCCATGACGGACAAGTGCCCAAAGAAGGCATCGACATCCGGGGGGTCGGAAACGTCGCGGGGATGGTTGAGTTGCACGATCGGGGCATCGGGCAGGGCGCGGGTGCGTGCGATGATCTCGCGCAACCGCAGGCCTTCATCTTGGATCGCCCCGCCGCGGTTCAAGTCGGGGCGATAGGGGTACGGGTAGACGTTTAAGTGGCCCGTTGTGTAGGGGTTGCGGGGGGTAGGGGAGATCGTGGTGACCTCGAGCCCGCCCAGTGCGGTGATTCGGTCGCCGAAGGCCGCGTCGTCGAGCATTCCCGCGACGTCACCCACGGCATCGTGTTCAGTTGCGACGAGAACCTCGGCGCCTTCGGCAACGAACGATCGCAGCCGTGCAGCTGGAGCGAGGGTTGAATCAAAACTCACGGCCGTGTGGACGTGAAAGTCGGCGCTGATCCAGCCCGTGGTTTCAAAGAGGCGCGTGGGTTGGTCGATGTCGAGGGACAGGGTCTGGCCTGCAGCGATTTCGATCTTTGTTTTTGTGAGAGAAAATTCGGGACCGCGGGTTGCGTACACCTGATACTTCCCCGGTGCGATATCCACGAAAGTGGGGTCGAGCCCTTCACCCGAAAGATGGACGTCGCTTGTCGCGTGGCTGTTCAGTTTGGGTTTTCCGCCCAGGGTCAAGCCCGTGAGGTCGTTGCCAAATATTGGATCGGGGGTATCTCCCCGGCCGCGAAACACCAGACGCATCGGGTTTCCTGAAGGGAGTTGGACTCGACCCGACTTCGAAAACACGACCGCGCCGAGTTCAACCGACTGTCCTTCACGGGACAAGTCGACCTCGCGCACGAGGCGGCGGCCGGCGGAAGCGATGAACTCGAAACGGTACTTGCCACGGGGAACGTGGAAGGAGAGCCTTCCGTTTGCATCCGGGCGCGCCATCGTGATGTGCGACCCGTCTTGGTCTCCCGCACGAAAAACATGGACGCGGATGTCGATGTCCGCTGTGGTGCCGGTGACATGAACCGATCCTCCTCCGCTCCCGACGTCTCGATATAGTCGATCGGTCAGCGATGCCACGTCGCCGCGGGTTGAGAGCCAGATTTCTCGGCGCAGTTCAATACTCTCACCCAATGGCACGTCGTTGACGAGTAGCGCCAATGCGTTGAGGAGGCCCGGCTCGTCACCGGGGAACCAGGCGGGCTGCGTGCCAAAGTGCACGGCGCTCATGGATGAAAAACCGATCGAGTGTGCGTTCAGCGGTTCCGTACCTTTCTCATTCGTCGCCACACTTTCGCGTACACGATAGAGATAAGAGATCGGAGGGCCCTGATCGTCGCTTCCGACGAGGACGATCCCTTGAGCCGTGCGAATCGCGCTTGCGATTTCGAGGTAACCGGACTTTGTTCGCGAAGTGTGGCGAAAGCCGGAGTAGGCCCCCCCGTCGTTTACCATGAAGTTTCGCAACGAACTCACGGCGTGCACCAAAATGTCAGTGATCGAAAAGATCCGCGCGCCTGCTTGTTTGCGCGTGACGGTGGTTCGCACTTCAAGACGCGTGGGTTGTTCGTTGTCGACGACGTACCGGGTCGTGAGTTCGAGACCGGCGTCGGAGGCCCGGGTGATGATTTGCGCACCGCGTGGATGGACCTGCGCTTCGATATCAACGATCCGAAACATTTCGTCCCGGCTCAGGTTGTACAAAGGTTCGAGCGCGATCCATTGATCGTCGTCGCGGCCGCAATGTCCGAGGTCTACGAGGTAGCCGCCGCCCGGCACGAGCTGCCCGTGGTGTTCGGTGCCTTGAATCGCCGCACACAGGGTGCCGTTGGAAAGGTGCCAGTCACCCAACCCTGCAATCGCGTCGCTCCCGCGAACACGCAGGGGCTCGGTGGTGTCGGGGGTGATCCGACCGGCATGGAACGCGGCCGGCTGCGCATAGGCGGAGCTTGCCCAAGCGATGCACAGCCATAGCGCTACACCGACCCAGGACCGGTCTAAACGAAGAACGAATTGTTTTCCCAGGTGCCTCACACGCCGCGGTAGTTCGGTCGACGCTTTTCGAGAAACGCCGCGGTGCCTTCCCGGGCGTCGTCCGTCATCGCGCTCATCACCGCGGCAACGCCTTCGTATCGCAACGTGTCTTCTAACGTCGAATTCAGCGACTTGTAGATGAAGTGACGCGCCAGGTCGATTGCGACACTCGGTCCGCGCGCAAGCTTCTTCGCGTAGTCCATCGCCGCCGCGAGAGCCTGTCCTTCTTCGACGAGTTCGTCGATGAGGCCTTCCTTGTAACATTCGTCCGCTTCAAGGATGCGGCCCGTGGTAATCATGTTGAGGGCGACGGGCAAGCGCGCGACCCGAGGAAGGAAGTACGAGATGCCGCAGTCCGGGGCGAAACCGAGGCGCACCATGGCTGCGCTCATGCGCGTCGTCTTGGAGCCAAAGCGTCGATCGCATGCGAGGGCGTAGGCGAGACCCGCACCCATGCAGGGGCCTTCGATCGCCGCGATCACGGGTTTGTCGACGTCGATGATCATGCGGGTGAATTCCGCGAACATGCCGGCCGGGTGCTTGCGTTGGAAACGTTCGAGGGGCTCATCGGAAAGACCCGGAATCGGGCGCGCCGCGTTGCCGCTCAAAAACTCGGCGTCTCCACCGGACGAGAACGCACCGCCGGCTCCCGTCAACACGATCACGCGGACTTCGTCATTGGTGCGAAGCTCGGAAAGCAAAGCCGCCATGGCCTGACACAGTTCCCAGTTGACCGCGTTCAGGCGGTCGGGTCGGTCGATCGTAAGAACGCCGATGCCTTCTTTGATTTCGAAAGTGAACTGGTCTTGAACATCCATGGTATTGCTCCCTCGTATGGCTTCGTGTGTCTTGCAATGATTGAGATGAGACTGTGCGTCGGCGGGGTCGTTTGGTTCTGACTTTGCTCTAACCGTTCCTTAACCGTTCTTTAGGGCTGCAATCGTCGATCGGACAAAGTCTTCATCCGCCCGGGCATCCGGCGGCAGGTCGAGGAGCACCGTATCGAAGATTCCTTCGCATCGCGCCCGGCACTTGTCGGGAAAGTCATCCCAGGTGCTCACGATCGCCCACTCGTCGAGCATGTCGTCGCTGATACACTTGTGCAGCTCGTCCCACTTGCCTTGGCGCGTCATGCCGTGAAGCTCGGCCGCGGTGTCCATCCAGCCGTGGTGCTCCAGTACCGAGTGGTAGGTCGGCGTGGAGGCATAAAAGGCGATGTGTTGCTTCTGGTCTTCCATCGCGGCCCGAAGGCTGGCTTCGTCCTTCGCCAGGCAAAGGAACGGGGCACCCACCATGTCCACGTCAGAAGCTTTGCGCCCGGCTTTTTCCGCGCCCTTCGCGACGGCGGGCATCACGCATTTGTGGGTGAAGTCGAATGTCGAAATGGGGTGCAGCCGCAATCCATCGCAGAGTTCCCCGGCAAGACCCGCCATATAGGTATTCACGGCGGCGATCAGGATTTCTGGCGGTGCAAAATCGATCGGACCCGGATTGAAGAACGGGTTCATCATCGAAAAGTTGTAGTGCTCGCCCTCGTAGTAGCGCGGCTCTTTGCCCGCAAACGTGTCGAACATGGCGCGCATGCATTCGAGGTACTCGCGCATGCGCGGGCCCGGCGCGCTTGTCCAAGGTGTTGCGTAGCGGCGAGCGACATGGGCTTTGACTTGGGTTCCGAGTCCAAGGCGAAAGCGCCCGCCAGACAACTGCTGCAGGTCCCAGGCAATCTGTGCGGTCACCATCGGGCTGCGGGGGAAGGCGATCGCAACATTGGTTCCGATCGAGATGCGTTCGGTGTGTTCAGCGATCAACGGAATCGGAAGAAAAGGGTCGTGTCCCGCTTCCGGTGTCGTCACGCCGTCGAAGCCAAGTGCTTCCATGCGTTTCGAGACATCGGAGATGTGGCGAATGTTCGTGACAGGTTGTCCCTTGCCTTTGTATTGGTCGGTGTCCGGACCGAGGATTACGGTTTCGACTTTCATGGCCATCGCTTGAACCTCTGGGAATCAATCGCCCCGAGTGCGGGCGGAACGGATCGGGGTGCGGCAGATCGAGGCCTAGCCGTGGCCCGCAGAGCGACGTGTTCTGCGCCGATGATTATGCGAGAAATTGATCGAAGGGTCGACACACACGGGCATACGCGAGTGAGCGGCATCGCCTTTACGTTTTCGAACGCGGAGCTGCAGCGGGTTTTCGTGCGCTCGGTGGATGGTAAAAGCAGCCTTGGTCTGGCGGAGTTCCCTCTGGAAAAAGTGCGGTTGCGCGGGTTCGACTGGGCGAATTCGGGGCGGGTGATTTTGAGCGCCGATGCCCCGGATCCGAAAGAGCAGGGCGTGCAGCCGAGGTGAAGTGGGCGGTCGAACAGGGCATCGCGGACCCCGAGCGCGTGGTGACCGGGCTGCGGGGGGCAGACATCTTGGAGCCGATGGCTCTGCGTTTGGCGGAGCGCTTGCTAATGTCCGGGCTGGTCGGCGAACTATTGCGCGCCGCCTCATGATCCGGAGTGAATCACGTTATGCCGTCGAATGGGTTGAGCCAACGCGCCACGGAAGAAGAGCTTGAGCAATACGAACGCGACGGATACTTCGCGCGGACGTCGGTCTTTAATGATGTCGAATTGAAGCCCGTGCGCGACGCGGTCGAAACCATTCATCGCAAAATCGAAGAAGGTGCGCGGGCCGACGACGTAGAGCCCCACCGCAAGATCGACGGCAAGCGGTACCAGAAGATTCTCGGTTCGAGCGTGCAGTGGGAATGGCAAGATGAGTCGACCGAGATCCGAACCATGGAGCCGTATCACCACCACGATGATCGCATGAATTGGATGATCGACGACGTCAGGTTATGGGGCCCGGCGCGAGCCATCGTCGGCAGCGAGTCGATCAGTCTGTTTAGCGACAAACTGAATTTCAAGCGGCAGAACGGTGCACCGTTTCCGTGGCACCAGGACAACCCCTACTGGGCGTTCGAGTGCCAGCACTTGGATCAACTCATAAGCGTCGCGATCGTTCTCGACGATTCAACGATCGAGAACGGCTGCCTTTGGTTGATCCCTGGGAGCCACAAGCACGGTGCGCTCGACTGCTTCGAAGATCGCGGGACCGTGGGACGTCTATATACCGACATTGATCGCTACGACTTGAACGAGCCCAAGCCGATGGATTTGGCCGCGGGCTCAATCGTGTACTTCCACGGCGACATCGTTCATGGTTCGCAGGGCAATCGAACTGCGGAAAATCGTCGGCTGCTGCTTTTGACATACCAGCCGGGCGGTATGGCTCGCTGGCAGCGGGACGACATCCGCCCCGTATTTGGCTGACAACCAACACGCGGCGATCGCACCTTCTTCCGGTTCGACTCGACGCAAATTCGGAGCCCCGATGGAAGTCGGCGACGACCTCCATCCCGACGATCCGAACAACCTTTGCTTCGGATGCGGTCATCACACCCCCCACGGCCTTCTGCTTAAGATCATCTACGTCGGTGGACACAGCGCGGAGGCGAAATGCGAAGCGCCCGCGTATCTGTGCGGTGCACCGAACGCGGTGCATGGTGGCATCCAGGCCACGCTACTCGACGAGGCCCGCATCCTCGACGTAGCAGCCAACGTGCTCACGACTTCGCAAGCGCGTTGGCTTCGACTCGAATCGTCGTAGCCCAAAATATCGATGCAAACGCCGCAAAGGCTTGACCCTCGCGTCGCTTGTTGAACACTCCCGAATGGGGGTGGGATATGGCGGCGAAGAAGACGAAGGCGAAGAAGTCAAAGGCGACCGCGAAAAGAGCGGCCAAGAAAACGGCCAAGAAAACAGCCAAGAAAACGGTCAAGAAAACGGCCAAGAAAGCTGTGAAGAAGGCGCCAAAGAAAGCCGCCAAAAAGACCGCGAAGAAGACCGCGAAGAAAGCTGCCAAGAAAGCCTCGACAAAGGCGGCAGCGAAGAAGTCTGCGAAAAAGAAGTCTGCAAAGAAATCGGCCGCGCGATCAGCCGAGAAGGCTTCGAAGTCTAAATCGAAGGCTTCAAGTAAGAAGCCTGCCCGGCGCACCGCATCCGAACTCGCGCTCAAGCAACGCGACATTTCGATTTCGGAGTTCTTTGCGAAGAACCGCCATCTCCTCGGCTTCGATAACCCGTCGAAAGCATTGCTCACCACGGTCAAGGAAGGTGTCGACAACGCTCTTGATGCCTGTGAAGAGGCAGGCGCTCTGCCGGAAATCGTTGTGGAGATCAAGCAGCTTTCCGAATCGCGGTTCCGCATCGCGATCCAAGACAACGGCCCAGGGATCGTGCGCGCCCAGGTGCCCAAGATCTTTGGCCGGCTGCTCTATGGGTCCAAGTTTCATCGCCTGCGCCAGAGTCGGGGACAGCAGGGCATTGGGATCAGTGCCGCGGGAATGTACGGGCTGCTGACAACCGGCAAGCCAGTTTCCATTTGGACGTCGACGGGCAAACGCAAAAAGGCACACCGGTTCGAGCTCATCATCGACACGCAAAAGAACGAGCCGCGAGTCACCGTTGATGAGGTGGTCCAGTGGGACGTTGAGCGCGGCACCCGGGTCGAGATTGAACTCGAGGGCAACTACCGCGGCGGGCAGCATTCGGTCGATTCCTACATTCGACAGATCTCGCTTGCGAACCCACACGCGAAACTCACCTACATCCCACCAAAGGCTGAGGCCCATGGCGACTCCCACGAGTTTCCGCGGGTGTCGAACGACTTGCCACCAGAAACTGCTGAGGTCAAGCCGCATCCTTACGGGGTCGAACTCGGCGTATTGATGCAGATGCTCCGAGACACAAACGCGCGCAATGTTCGAACCTGTCTGCAGGGTGATTTCGCGCGAGTTTCCGCGCGGACGGCAGAAGGAATTTGCAAGGCAGCCGAAGTGAGTTCGAAAAAACGGGCGCGCGACGTTTCTCGGGACGAAGCCGATCGCATTCACAAGACGATCCAGAAAACTAAGATCATGAACCCGTCGACGGATTGCATCGCCCCGATTGGTGCCGAGTTGATCGAGAACGCGTTGCGCGCAGAAGTAAACGCCGAGTACTACGCGACCGTGACGCGACGGCCGAGTGTCTATCGCGGCAATCCGTTCCTCGTCGAAGTGGGGCTCGCCTATGGCGGCGAGATGTTGATGGACCAACCCGTGACGCTTTATCGCTACGCGAACCGGGTGCCACTGCAGTACCAGCAGGGCGGGTGTGCGATCACCAAGGCGGTCATCGGAACCGATTGGCGTGGTTATCATTTTCAACAACCGCGGGGGGCCATGCCGGTCGGGCCTGCACTGTTGATGGTCCATATCGCGAGTGTGTGGGTGCCGTTCAACTCCGAGAGCAAAGAGGCGATCGCCCACTATCCCGAGATCATCAAAGAAATCCGGCTCGCGCTGCAAGAATGCGGGCGTCGCGTTGCGATCCACATTCGCAAGCAGCGACGTGCGGCGGACGAGGCCAAGAAGCGCGCCTATATCGAGCGCTACATCCCGCAACTTGCCATTGGCCTCGAGGAAATTCTCGGCTTGAGTGAGCGGCAGACCAACCAAGTCACGAAGAAACTTGAAGACGTCCTTGAACGCAGTCGCAAGCTGTAGCCGGGGCCGGAGGAATCGATGGCAGTAAAGAGAAAGGCCAGCGTGAAGAAGAAGGCTAGAGCCAAGAAAAGCGCCGCCGTGAAGAAAAAGGCTGGCGGGAAAAAGGGTGCGGTAGTGAAGAAGAAGGCTAGAGCCAAGAAAAGCGCCGCCGTGAAGAAAAAGGCTGGCGGGAAAAAGGGTGCGGCAGTGAAGAAGAAGGCCGCTGGGAAGAAGAAAGCTACGCGTAAGAAGAAGGCCACGAAGAGGAAATTGAGCAAGAAGAAGGCCGGTCGCCGCAAAGCGGCGGTTCCCAAAAGCCGAAAGGCGATGACGAAGTCCGACAAGACGACCATCCGGCTTATCGATCAAAGCGCCGCCACGGTGCACGAGACCATCAAGAAATCGCAAAAGCCCGATCTTTTGTTTCCGGTTCGTTCGCTTGGCAATGTCTCGTATTCGAAGAAAAAGGGGTACTTCGAAATCGGGAAGCAGAAGAAGACGCGAACGCTGACGGTCAACACCGTCAAGAGCTTTGCCCAGACCCTGCGCATGATGGCGCTGTCGAAGCAGCTCGTGCAGACCAACGACTTCGCGACCAAGCGAGATGCTTACTACCAAAGCAAAAACTGGGATGCGGCCAAGTTCGAAGAGCAGAGCGAGTCCGACACGGTCATGGACGACATCGAGGCCATGTTCTCGGTCGATCGAATTTCACGCGAACAGCTTCGCTTCATTCCCGACGAACACGGCGGGGCGGTCGCCGGACGATTGGTCGTACTCGACCCCGACCGCGAGACCGGACGCGTCGAACGCATCGACTGCACGCGCTTCGGATCGGGGGCCTACTCGATCCCGTCGTCGGTCGAACAGCTTTCGTTCGAAACCAAGGCCAAGTTTATCCTTGCGATTGAAACCGGCGGTGTGTTTCAGCGGTTGCAGAGCCACAAATTTTGGGAGACCAATAATTGCATTCTGATTTCGTTGGCCGGAGTTCCCGCGCGCTCAACCCGACGTTTCATTCGGAAGCTGTCCGACGAGTGCAAGATCCCGGTGTATGCGTTTGTCGATTGTGACCCGTATGGGATTTCGAACATCTACCGAACCCTCAAGGTGGGCTCGGGCAACGCCGCCCACTTGTCACAGTTTTTCTGTGTCCCGAACGCGCGGTTTCTCGGGGTGACGCCACAAGACATCATCGACTACCAGCTCCCCACCCATCCCCTGCAAGAGGTGGACATCAAACGCGCCAAAGATGCGCTCAAGAACGACCCGTTCTTTAAGTCCCAGGTGCCTTGGCAAAAAGCGATCGAACAATTGCTCAAGATGGGCGTGCGCGCCGAACAGCAGGCGCTTGCGATGTGGGGGCTCAACTATGTCATCGAAGAATATTTGCCCGCAAAGCTCGCAAATCGCGGCGCGTTCTTGCCGTAAGGGACCGATCGAGGTTCCAGCGATCGATTGATCCGGGGCCGCGGCTGGCTAATCTCCGGCCAAGTCGAACCTCGAAGGTGGAACATGCCAGACAACGACAGCGGGCAAGAAAACGAAACCGAATCCATCAGAGGGATTCGCGTCGACTCGGTGACTGAGTGGCTGGAAGCGAATATTGACGGACTTAGGCCTCCATTCACTTTTGAGTTGATCATCGGTGGTCATTCGAACCTGACGTATCGCGTCGACGATGCGACGGGCCGCAGTTGTGTATTGCGTCGGCCACCGATGGGGATGGTTCTGGCAACGGCACACGACATGGCACGTGAGCACCGTATTGTAAGCGCCGTGGGCAAAAGCAACGTCCCGGTGCCTCCGGCGTTGGGATTGTGTGAAGACGTCGAAGTCAACGATGCGCCGTTTTATGTCATGGACTATGTCGTGGGAACCGTTTTGAACGACGCGCCCATCACCGAGGCCTTGCTGGGGCCCGAAGAACGAAGGGCGTTGAGTGAGCACACGGTCGAAGTGCTGGCCGCGCTTCATGCGATTGAGCCGGCCGATATCGGTCTAGGCGATCTCGGCAAGCGAGAGAACTACATCGGACGACAGCTCAAACGCTGGCAGGGACAGTGGGAGAAGAGCAAGACGCGTGAGCTCGCTCAAATGGAGGAAGTCTTTGCGAGGCTGTCCGAGAAGGTCCCGGCCCAGGTGGGTGCGGGCATCGTGCACGGGGACTATCGGCTGGGCAACATGCTCGTCAATGAAAAAGGCCGAATCCTCGCCGTGCTCGACTGGGAACTCTGCACCCTTGGCGACACCCTCGCGGACGTCGGCTACGTGCTCAACAATTGGTTTCAGCCTGGTGAAACGTCTGCCGACCGGCAGGCGGCGTTTGGGCCGACCTCCATCGGCGACTTCTCGACGCGAGAAGAGCTTGTTGAACGCTACGCGGAGCTTTCGGGTCGCCAAGTCACAACCATCAACTATTACCGGGCGTTTCAGTACTGGCGGCTTGCCGCGATCGTTGAGGGCGTGTTGGCTCGATACCTCAAGGGCGTGATGGCGAACGAAGCGAGTACCGATGTGTTCCGTGCGCAAGTTGACGGGCTGGCGAACTCGGCACTCGAACTCATCGAAACCCTATAGACCGGAGTCTCCCCCCGTGGGGTTTGCCTGCCGGGGTCACGCACGACTGCAGCTCGGTACAACGGCCGGGACCTGCGAACTGCGCGTCGTGATCGCAAGCCGAGATTGCGAGTGGATGTTGGTGGCGCGCATTCTCACTTGCAGCGAAGCGCTGCACCGCACCATAAGTACGCGCAAACTCTGGTGTTCGAATCATCCCCGGCTACAATCCCGCGCCACCGGCCCCCGCTTGACTTCCAATCGCTAACCCTTGGTGTGCGACCCGAATCAAGTGTTTCCGATTGCAATTGATTCGTTGGCTCACTTTTTTGGCAGGCAACAGGCGCTTGTTGGCCGACCTTTTGTTGGCAGACAACCGGCGATGCGCCACAGAATGAACGCAGTCGCTGCCAACTGACTTCAAACACACAAGCCTAAAATGTTCAGAGGGACGTCATGTCGGCGCTAACAGCCGAGACCGTGCGCAACTACATCGATCTGACCAAGCCGCGCTTGCTGCCATTGGTTCTCTTTAGCGGCTTGCCCGTGATGGGGATGACGGCCAGCGGCGACTGGGCGCCGGTCTCGATGATGGTCTGGATTCTGATCGGGATTAGCCTCGCCGCGGCGAGCGCGAACACCCTTAACGCCTACCTCGAGATCGACAAAGACTCGCTAATGGAGCGCACGCGTCTGCGCCCGTTGCCGGACGGACGGATCGCACCGCGCAATGCCCTGATCTTTGGCGTCGTCCTCGCCGTCCTTTCAACCATCTTTCTATACGCGGTGGGCGGACCAGTAGCCTCGGCGCTCGGAGCCGCGAGCATTCTCTTCTACGTGTTCGTCTATACGGTCTGGGTAAAACCACGTTCGTCTTGGAATGTGGTGATTGGTGGTGCAGCGGGTGCGGTATCTCCGCTGATCGCGGACGCCGCGCTGAACGGCAGCGTCGGCCCTGCCGGGCTCACATTGTTTGCCCTGGTTTTCTTCTGGCAGCCGCCCCATGTGTGGGCGATCGCGCTCTATCGCAAGAGCGACTACGAAGCGGCTGGCATTCCGATGCTGCCCAACGTGGTCGGGGATGGACCCACCCGCTGGTGGATGCTCGTTTGCACCGTGTTCTTGGTGCCGGTCACGCTTGCGCCGGTGGTATTGGGACTCATTGGCAATGTGTATCTAGTGATTTCGGTGTTCGCGAATGCGTGGTTTATCTGGGCCTCGATCCAGGTCATTCGCAAGAAGACGCATGAAAGTGCCCGCGCGATGTTCCGTGTGTCCCTCGGTTATTTGTTCACATTGCTCGGTGCGATGTTGATCGACCTCGCTTTGGTTTGAACTTGATTTTCGTAGTTCGCGAAGGTGGCTCTCTCACTATTGACTTTGCGTTGACCAATGGGCTAATCCCACGGCGGCCCTGGCGCGAATGCGAAAATAAACGTGCAACCATGCGTTGCACCGCAGGTATGGCCACAATATGGACGGTACTTTCGGCGCGCAATAAGTGCCGTTGGCGTTGAACGAAAGTGCTCAACCGAAAAAAACGCAGCCGAAGTTTTTCCGAACCGCACAACACGTGCAGTCGCGGGACACACCCGTAAGACCTCAATTACTTGAACCCTTATCAATCGAAAGACAGAGGACGGCATTGACTAGGAAACTCGCAGCCACGATCGCGATGCTGGCTTGTACAGTGCTCTCGCTGACGGCGCCCGCCGCTCATGCCGAAGACGACGCCCGCGGAGAGCGCCTCTTCGACCTCTGCAAGCAGTGTCACGGACCCGCTGGCGAAGGGATGGCGCTTTCACTCGCACCCGCGATCGCGGGGCTCGACCTGTGGTACGTCGAAATGCAGCTCACGAAGTTCAAGCAGGGTGTGCGCGGTTTGCACGCGGACGATCTCGGCGGCTTGCGCATGTACCCCATGTCGCAGTGGCTCGAGAACGAGGAAGACATCAATGCAGTGTCGACCTACGTCGCAAGCCTGCCGAAGGCCTCGCCGCATTCCACCATCGAAGGTGGTGACGCGAAAGCTGGCGCCGCTGCATACACGCTCTGCGCGACTTGCCATGGTGTGAAGGGCGAGGGCAATCAGGTTATGAACGGTCCGCCGTTGGCAGGCATGAATGACTGGTATCTGATGACGACCTTGCAGAAATTCAAGGACGGTGTGCGCGGTGGAAACTCCGCCAACCCGACCGAGATGATGATGCGCGGCATGGCGATGAGCCTGACCGACGAGCAAGCGATGAAGAACGTCATCGCTCACATCATGACGTTGAACAAGTAATTCGCGGTTCGATCGCTTTTTATCCCGCGCGCTAAGAAAGCGCGCGTTCGAACATCAAACGAACAAGCAGAAATAGAGGTCAGCTGTCCCATGGCAAAAGCATATCCGCCCGAAGAACTGGCCAAACGGATCTTCTATATCTCGATGGCAGGCATTGGTTCCTTCATCGCCACCGTTTTCATTTTCATTCTCTAGGGGCGAATCCGCATGATCTCCTATTACATCCCAGCACTCTCGACCTACGCAGGGGACATCGACTTCATCATTGACCTGATCTTCTGGTTGGTGGGGTTTTGGTTCCTCCTGAGCGAGGGCGTCTTCTTTTGGCTCATCTTTCGCTTCCGGAAGCAGGAAGGGGTGAAGGCCGAATACATCACAGGCGAGACGCCGGAGCAGAAGCGCTGGATCACGATTCCGCACTTTCTCGTTCTCTTCTGCGACATCTTTATCCTCTACTACGCCATCGCGGCGTGGTACGAGGTGAAGCAGAACCTGCCTGAGCCCGAAGCCACGGTTCGCATCATTGGCCAGCAGTGGGCTTGGACATTCGTGCACGAAGGTCCCGACGGTAAGCTCGACACGGCCGACGACATCACCGAAGTCAACGAGCTGCACATTTCGAAGGACAAGCTCTATCACTACAAGCTCGAAGCGACCGACGTCATGCACAGTTTTTCGGTTCCGGTCTTCCGGCTGAAGCAAGATGCGATCCCCGGCCGCATTATTACCGGCTGGTGGGAAGCCACTGAAGTCGGCGAATACTCGATTCAGTGCGTAGAGATCTGCGGCATTGGTCACGGCATGATGGGTGCGCGCATCTTCATCGAGACGCCAGAGCAGCACGCTGCTTGGGTCGCCGACCAATCGAGTATCCAGTTCGCTGCAAACACCAGTATGAATGACGCTTTTGAAGTACCGCAGGTGAGGGAGTAACGATGGCTGAGTCCGTTCCCCATGAAGTAAGCGCCGGTCACGACGATCATCACGATCACCATGACCCGTCCTTCTTCCAGAAGTACGTGTTCTCGACCGATCACAAGATGATCGCGATGCAATACATGTTCACCGGGATGGCCATGGGCCTGATCGGTGCATTCATGGCCTACGCGTTCCGGATGCAGCTTGCGTTTCCTGGCGAAAGTGTCCCGGGCTTCGGTCTCGTGACGCCGGCCAACTATAATGCGCTGGTCACGAACCACGGCACCATCATGATCTTCTGGGTCGCGATGCCGGTGTTGATTGCCGCCTTCGGAAACTTTTTGATTCCGCTGATGGTCGGTTGTGACGACATGGTCTTTCCGAAGATCAATCGTCTCTCGTATCAGATCTTCTTGCTCAGCGCGGTCGTGCTGATCGCCTCGTTCTTCGTGCAGGGCGGTGGCTTCGGAGGTGCGTGGACCGCTTACCCGCCGCTGTCGGCCAAGCCGATGTACAACCTGACGCCAATGGGCGCGACATTATGGGTCATCGCCGTTGGCCTTGAATTCATTGCATTCCTACTCGGCGGCATCAACTTCATCACCACGGCGATGAACTCGCGCGCACCGGGCATGAAGCTCTATGACATCCCGATCGTGGTTTGGATGATCGTCGTCGCAAGCATCTTGTTCATGCTCTCAGTCGGCCCGCTGATCGCGGGCGCGATCATGCTGGTCTTTGACCAGACACTCGGCACGGCGTTCTTCGACCCGGACAAGGGCGGGGATCCTGTCCTCTGGCAGCATCTCTTCTGGTTTTTTGGTCACCCCGAGGTGTATGTCGTGCTCTTGCCCGCGATTGGCATCACGGCAGAAATTATCACGGTGTTCGCCCGCAAGAAGCTCTTCGCATACAAGACCGTGCTCCACACGGCCTTTGGTACGGGCGTTTTGAGCTTCACGGTTTGGGCCCATCACCAGTTCATCTCGGGCATCGATCCACGGATGGCGAACGTCTTTACGGTGACAACGCTATTAATCTCGATTCCAATTGCGGAGATGATGTTCGTCTATATCGCCACGCTGTGGGGCGGCTCCATTACCCTGACGACTCCCATGCTCTGGGCGCTTGCGTTCATTGGTGAGTTCTTGATTGGCGGCGTGACGGGCATCTTCCTCGGTGCCAGTGGCGCGGACATTTACTTCCACGACACCTACTTCGTGCTCGCTCATTTCCACTACACGTTCTATCCGATTGCCATTATCGGAACGTTTGCGGGCTTCACCTTCTGGTTCCCAAAGATGTTCGGCAAGATGATGAACGAAACGCTCGGGAAGATTCACTTCTGGGGCACGATCATCCCGTTCAACTTCGTCTTCATTCCGTTGTTCATCTTGGGCGCCGCGGGTCAGCATCGCCGGATCTTCGATTACCGAGGTTTCCCGGAACTCGTGCAGTACCAGGATCTTCGCGTACTCGCGACGGTGTCGTTGCTCGTGATGCTCGGCTTCCAGTTGGTGTTCTTTTACAACTGCATCGTCAGCTGGTTGAGCGGAGAGGAAGCAGGCAAGAACCCGTGGGACTCGAACACCCTCGAATGGACCACGCCCTCGCCTCCGGGCCACGGCAACTGGCCAGTCGAAGAACTTCCGACCGTGTATCGCGGCCCGTACGAATACAGCCATCCAGATCGTGAAGAGGACTACTGGCCCCAGAACCTTCCCAATTGAACGGGACCCTTTGTCGAGCACCTGCTGCTCTTGAGTCTTAGCGAGAGCAGCAGGACTTCGGATAGGAAATCGAATTACCGATGAGACCGATCGCCAATACGCGTAGTGCTTCAGGAATACCCACCGGCTTGCTAGCCGTCTGGTGGGTCGTCGGATCCGAAATTGTGATCTTCGGCGGCGTTCTCGCCTCGTACATTATGGGTCGCTTGACTCACGATGCATGGGCGATTCAGTCGGCGAACACGAACACCTATATCGGCGCATTCAATACGTTCGTGTTGCTGACATCGAGCTTGACCGCGGTGCTCGCTCACCAGGCGGCCGAAGAGGGCAACGGCAAGTTGGCTGCCAAACGGTTGGTCTTCACCATGATCGGCGC
Organism: Myxococcales bacterium; assembly: GCA_012960035.1. Lineage (GTDB taxonomy): Bacteria > Myxococcota_A > UBA9160 > UBA9160 > UBA4427 > DUBZ01. Next base: position 70,532 of record DUBZ01000085.1, read on the forward strand.
CATGGTCTTCGTCGGTGTGAAGAGCTTCGAGTGGTACACCGAGATCAGTCATGGCTTTACCATCACATCGAGCCCGTTTTGGTCCTTCTACTACCTCGCCGCAGGCATCCATGCGCTCCACGTCATCGCAGGTGGAATCATCATGGGCGTTGTCGCCAATAAGGCGAAGAAGGGCGTCGATCTTCACCAAGTTGAATTGATCGGGATCTATTGGCACTTCGTCGACCTGGTCTGGATCTTCTTGTTCCCACTGCTTTACATCGCCAAGTAAGAGGCGGTTGCCCGCTCGCGCTATCGAACCTGGATCGAACCTGGGCCTAGCCCGTCGCGATGCTCAAACGAAAGGTCAAACATGTCTGAAGACGGACACCACACGAACTACGTCAAGATCTGGGCCATTCTCATGGTGCTGCTGTTTGTCAGCATCATCGGTCCGGAATTTGGCATTCGCTCGCTGACGTTGTTCACCGCTTTCGGGATTGCGTGCATCAAGGCCTATATGGTCGCCACGAAGTTCATGCACATCGATCAGATGCCGAGTTTTGTTTCCTATATCGTCGTTACTTGCCTCGTGTTGATGCTTCTCTTCTTCGCCGCCACCGCGCCCGACGTGATGAACGACACGGGCAGCAACTGGGTCAAACCGACCTGGGTCGCGGGGACCGAAAACGATTGGGTCACCGTCGGTGGCCACATCGGTGAAGCCGGTCACGGTGCAGAAGCGGACCACGGCGAGTCGCATTAATCCGTGGAGGGTGTCATGACAGTTCCCGGGGCAGGGCCGCCTGAAACACGAGGCGAGCGCGAGCAGCTGATCCCCAATGGATTGTTCGGCATGGTTCTGTTTGTTCTGGCCGAAGGCATGTTCTTCGCCGGTCTGATTAGCGCTTTCGAGATCATGCATTCGGGTGCCATGGTTTGGCCACCGCCGAACCAACCTCGACTTCCAATCGAAGCCACGGCGTTCAACACTCTCGTGTTGCTTGCGAGCGCGGTTTTCTTGCAGCGGGCTCACAAGTCATTCCACCGCGGTGAGCGCGGCAAGATGTTGCGCCCCATGATGCTGAGCTTGGGCTGTGGTGCGTTCTTCGTACTCTTCCAGGGGTACGAGTGGGTCCAGCTCCTCAACGAGGGGCTTACGCTTTCGTCGAGCGCGCTGGGGAGTTTCTTCTACCTGATGGTGGGAATGCACGCGCTGCACGCCGTCGGCGCGCTTGGTCTTCTTGGCTACGCAACGTTGCGCTTGCGTGGTGGCTGGCTCACGCCCAGCCTGTTTGGCGCGGCAGAAGTGTTCTGGTTCTTTGTCGTGGGAGTATGGCCCGTGCTTTACCTCGTGGTGTACCTACGATGAGCAATCGATCCTCGCGCATCATGTGGCTGCTGATCGCTTGCGGCGTTCTGTTTACGCCAGGGATTGCCGCAGCATGTTCCGTTTGCACAACGGGCAAAGAAGACGACACGCGCATTGCCTTTGAATTAATGACGGCATTTATGACGGTCATTCCGTTCGTCCTTGTGGGCGGTGCATTCTGGTGGCTTCGCGGTCGCCTGAGGGCGGTAGAAGACAGCCATGTGCGGGCTCGTGAGTTGGCTGAGGCCGGTGGCTCGTCTTCACAGGCGGCCTTGGGCGCAGAGGCACCACGGTCGCACTGAAGAGCGAAGCCTGGCGGTGTCCCGAGTTGCTGGACCCGAACGATTCGAGCGAGAACGTTTTCTACTCGTTCCGGTGTGGCCTCGTTCTGTGAGAGAGATGCATCGTGCTGTCTCAGATCACCGATGTCCCAAACTTCCCGCCTCCTCCTATTGACCGTCGGGGCCTCGGTGAGGTTGAGGCAACCCTCGCGAAGGACCCTGTTGTACGATTCGTTGTGGCCGTTCTGCCAAGGGCTTCCGGACTCGATGAAGTACGTGTCGGTGGGGCTTTTCGATGACGACGTACGGCATGGGACGGTTCTTTCAGTGGCTTTTGATGGTTGGCTTGGCAAGCGCGGCGCGGCTGGCAAGCGCGCGTGATCACAGCCATGATTGGGGAAAGGAGGCCTCGTGACTGATCTGGTGAGTCGAGACTTCGTTCCGTTTACAAAGAAGACCGCACCTCTTGCCGGGGCCGCACTCGACGCCATCGCGGCGGAGCTAGGCGGAAGCTGGCAGGTCGTGGAATCACACCACCTTGAGAAGAGCTACGCGTTCGAGGACTTCGCAACCGCGTTGGCGTTTACGAATCGCGTGGGTGAGCTTGCCGAAAGCTTGAATCATCATCCCGACTTCGAACTCGGATGGGGGCGAGTCAAACTGACGATCTGGAGCCACGACGCGGAGGGGCTTACCGAGTCAGACTTTATCTGGGCGGCAAAGGCCGACGCGCTGCTGTAGCAGGGTCGAAGCGCTGCTAGCTCTCTTGGTAAGTCGTGTGACTAGGTCGCCCCGCGAGAACGTTTTTCAGTCCCCAGCTCGTCACCTTCTTGAATTGCTCTGAAGCAATGAACGTATTGAAGGCGGTTTCATCCTGCCAACGAGAGGTGATCAGGTACTGCGCTGAATCGTCTTGATCAACCCGGCGGAAAATCTGAGATTCGCCGTGGCCGTCTGCATCATTCATGACTTCGAGGACCTTCTTGCATGCCCCTTCGAAGACTTCTTCTTTGCCTGGGAGTACGTCGTAGTTCATTCCGATTGTGACCATGGGATGAAGGATAGCGTCAAAAAATAACTCTCGCGAGATGCGATCGGTCGATCCCGATGCGATTCTCTTGTCATGACCCAGGCCGAAGCGCGCGCCCGCTTTCTAGAAACCATTGACAGTCCCGACGAAGAGATCGACCTGGCCGAGGCGTGCTTGTGGATCTCTGCTGAGGCCAATGAGGGACTAACGCCCGAGCCGTATTGCGAAAAGCTTGATGGCTTGGCCGAGTCCGTGCGCGCAGAAATCGAATCTACGACTTCGGTGGCGGACCGCACTGCGTTGCTGAACGAACATCTCTTCCTCGAACACGGCTATCGGGGCAACGAGAACGAATACTACGACCCGCAAAACAGCTATCTCGACTGCGTCATCGATCGAAAAACAGGGATCCCGATCTCACTCGCAATCCTGTGGATGTCGGTGGCCGAACGCGTCGGCATCCCGGCCTACGGCGTCGGTTTTCCGGGACACTTTCTCGTCGGCGTCGAGACCGACCCGGAGATCTTTGTGGACGCGTTCTCCGCTGTGGTGCTGACCGCGCAAGACTGCGAAGCGCGGCTGCGCGCGATCGCCGGAGATGAGGTGAAGTTCAGCCCCGCCATGCTTGCCCCGACGACCCGCAGGCAGACGCTGGCGCGCGTGCTGCGCAACTTGAAGCAGATCCACATTCAGTCGTCGAACTTCGCCGACGCGGTGGCATGCATCGACCGCATCCTGGCCCTTGATCCCGACAACCCCAACGAACTTCGCGACCGTGGCGTGCTGCATCGATCGCTCGAATGTTGGAGCTTTGCCCTGGAAGATCTCGAACGGTTCGTCGAGATCGCGCCGACCTCGCCGGACGTCAAGAACATCGAGTTGATCTTGGATGAGCTGCGCGTGCGAACCGCGCACATTCACTAGGCGTCTAGATCAAGGCTCCGGATCGGCCGCGCGGGTCAGTACGAATTCGGTGATCTCCGCTTGGGTCCCGAGGCGCATGGGGGGACCCCAAAAGCCTGTACCGCAGCTTACGTAGATTTGCGCATCGGCAGCCCGGTGGAGTCCCGCCACCCAGGGAACCGACAATCGGACGAGCCATCCAAACGGCCAGATCTGTCCGCCGTGAGTGTGTCCCGAAATTTGAAGGCCGACAGAGGTCTTGCGAGCACGTCGAAACGTCGCGGGATCATGAGCGAGTAAGACGATCGCGCGTTCCGGGTCGACGGACTCAAGCGCTCGCCCTAAGTCTTCTCCGCCTTCGCCCGTGAGCATCGCGCCGTGTGGGTCGTCAACGCCGACGAGTTCGAAGCCGTCGCCATTTTGTTCGATGCGCACGGATTCGTTGCGCAGTGGATGCCAACCGAACGACGCGACATGAGCGGTCCAGTCCTGAGCCCCGGAGTAGTAGTCATGGTTTCCGGTCACAAAAAAAACGCCATACGGCGCGTCGATGGCAGCGAACGGCGCCACTTCATCAATCAGATGCGACACGCGGCCATCGACTAGGTCTCCCGTTACCGCAACCAGGTCTGGCTCAAGGGCAGTGACGCGTTCGGCGATCAAGCGGGAAAAACGTTGATCGAGAATCGGGCCGATGTGCATGTCCGTGATCTGCACGATTCGAAAACCGTTGAGGGCTTGTGGGAACTTCTTTAGTGCGATCTCGACACGCTTTGTTACGGGGGGCGCGAGGCCACCTCGCAGCGCAAACATTGAAGCCACGGTCGCCAATGCCACGATGACCAGCGCTCGTGCGCGCAAGAATGAAAGCGATTCCACCAGCGCGGCTTGCTCGGGGCCGACTGCGCGAAATACCGTTGTCGCCAGCTCTGTGGCCGCTGTGGACACCAATAGGTAGAAAAGGACACCCATCCAGACGTACGCGATCCACGACATCGGTTTTGCCGCGATTCCGAGTCTTCGCCACAAGAGGCCGTGGATGACGAGGGAACTGAAGCCAACAAGCATCATCGCGATGAGGATGGCGGCTACGGGTGCGGACCAGCTTCCGTCGAGTGCGATTCGTTTTACCAGGTAGTAGTGAGCGCTGGCGAAAGCACCGACAAAGAGGGCGAGAAAGATGAGTCCCGCGAGGAATTTGCGTATCAACAATGGATTGCCCGTGTGAAGTGGGGTGGGCGCGGTTCGTGGGTTGGGGCGTTGGTTAGTGGTTGGAGATGGCTTCGCTGTCGGGGCTTGCCGAACCTAGTCTTCGAGAACTTGAAGAACGAGGCTCGACGGCCGGCCGATGATTGCGTGTCCATCGCGAAGCGCGATGGGGCGTTGCATGAGATTCGGGTTTTCGAGTAGTAGTGCGATCACGTCTTCGCGATCCGCCGCGTCCGAGTATTTGGCTTCATCGAGCCCAAGCTCTTTGAAGTTCTTGTCCTTTCGCACTAGCTCGCCCGCCGTGGCGCCGGATGCGCCCAGTGCGTCGAGGATGTTCCCGAGCACATCACCAGAAAGCGGACTTTCTAAGTATTCGATGATGTCGAACTCGACATCGCGCTCGCGCAGCAGATCCACCGCGCCACGAGACTTACTTCAGCCAGGGTTGTGATACAGCTGGACGCGCGACATGCAAAAGCTCCCATCTTGTTGGCGAAAGAATTCAATGGCGAAGGCGCAGCAGCTACTTCACGGTGATCGTGATCTTCTCCGACACCACGGCTGGTTCGTGAGGAATGTGTCGATAGTCGCCGAGCAGGAGCTGCAGCGTGTGCGTGCCGGGTTCCAACTCCAACGTGACTTGGGTCTGACCGCCACCGAAGTGTCGATGCTTTGTATCCTTCGGGATTGCGAACTGTACGTTGGGAAGTGGCGAATCGATGATCAAGTGGTGATGGCCGGTATTCTTGGCTTCGATGCCCGCCGGGGCGACCCCCATCCCTGCGAGGCCGAACTTGACCGTAACCGGGCTTGTGACGGTATCGCCGTTGGCCGGCGAGATAATTTCGAGAGAGGCCTCGTTCGGGGCGGCGGTGACGTCGCCTGGCATGGGTACGTTTGCGCTCACAAATGCGGGCACAAAAACGAGCGCCGCAACCACAGCGATGCTGAGGTGAGCGCTTGAATCTGTGAAAAATGAGCAAGTTCGTCGCTTCATTGGGATGTTCCTCCGCGCGGGAGCATAACGAGTCCAACTTCGAATGTGCAATTGGCTCGAGTCGATCGGGGTACACTTGATGGCCCGGGCGAGCACTCGGTCGCGTCAACGAAATCAGTGGTTGCGACAGCCCGTAAGAATTAGATCGCGAGCAAGGCAACGTCAGCGAACTCAATCAACGGGAGCCGCCCGTGAATCTTCATCTGATCGACGGTACCTACGAACTCTATCGCTCGTATTTCGGCGCACCCAAAACGCGCGGGCCGGGCGGAGTTGAAGTTGGCGCAGTGCGTGGTTTGCTTCGCTCGATGATCGCACTGTTGCGTCAGAAAGAAGTGACCCACGTGGCAATCGCGTTTGATCACGTGATCGAATCGTTTCGCAACGACATGTTCGACGGCTACAAGACCGGCGAAGGGATCGAGCCCGAGTTGTGGGCGCAGTTTCCCTTGGCGGAACGCGCGGCGGCAGCGCTTGGCCTTGTCGTGTGGCCTATGGTGGACTTCGAAGCCGACGATGCCCTCGCGACCGCGATCGAGCGATTCGGCAAACACAAGAGCGTCGAACGGATCTACATTTGTTCTCCAGACAAAGACCTCGCTCAGTGTGTTGAAGGGGAGCGCGTGGTTTTGTTCGACCGCATGCGAGACCGCATCATCGACGAAAAAGGCGTTCATGAAAAATGGGGCGTCGGTCCCGGAAGTATCCCCGACCTGCTCGCCCTCATGGGAGACAGCGCGGACGGCATTCCGGGAATTCCGCGCTGGGGGCAGAAGTCGTGCGCGAGTGTGCTGAGTGTTTTTGAAACCATCGAGGGCATTCCCGAAGACGTCGATACGTGGGACGTAAAGGTGCGTGGGGCCAAGACGCTCAGCGAAAACTTGAACGTCCAACGCGATGACGCATTGTTCTATAAAAAACTCGCGATCTTGCGCCGGGATGTCCCGCTGGATGAGACGCTCGACGACCTGAAGTGGAACGGCGCCGACCGAGTTGCACTCAAAGAATTCGTCGCCGAGATCGGCGCGGAACGAGAACTCGACCGAGTCACAAAATTTCGCGACTAGATCGCCGAGTGAAGCGGCCCGAACGGCCCATAAAAGCGCCTGCGGCGAGGCGGCTTTAGCCGCCCATAGAAAAGCGCCTGCGGCGAGGCGGCTTTAGCCGCCCATGAAATTCAGAAACATGTCGAGGGACGAGACCCGAAGCATCGGGTTCGTCGCCTTTTGCTCACCCATCGTCGACTGTCCCTCTGGCGAATAGAGGTGTCCAGGGAAGAGCAACGTTTCGTCTGGTAGCGCCTTCAAGGTGTGGTTGAGGCTGTGGTACATCGCTTCGGGGTCGCTTCCCGGAAGATCCACCCGACCACAACTTCCGAGAAACAAGGTGTCGCCGGACACCAAGTGACCCGGCTCGTTCGACTCTTCAACGAGGAAGCACTGCGAGCCCGGCGTGTGGCCGGGGGTATGAATGAGTCGAATCGTAATGCCGCCCAATTCAATCGTATCGCCGGGTTCGTGGGAAACCAGTTCGCTCTCCGCGATGCCGGACACTTGCGACGTCCCGGGAGCTTCGAGCTTGTTCACATGGACCGGAGCCGGATTGAGTTCGAGGAACTCATTCAGCCCGGGGATCTGGTGCCCGAACAGGCTGCCGCCGATGTGGTCCTGGTGGTAATGGGTTGCGAGCGCGCCCACGATCGTCATGTCGTCCGTCTTGGCCACGTCGAGCAAGCTCGGGATGTCCCAAGCGGGGTCGATGATCACCGCTTCTCGGGTCGAACGACTCCCGATGAGATAGACAAAGTTGGCCATGTCCCCGGCTTGAATCTGACGAAAGTAAAGATCGGAAGTGTCGGTCATGTGGTCGTCCCTGATGCGTTCGAACTGGAGTGTTCGTGCAGTGTCAGTCAATACAATGGCGTCTATGAGGAGCGGGCTAGAAGTTGTCCTTGAGCGTGCGCCGTTCGGCAAGTTGAGCCACGTCTTGTGCGCGCATGAAGGGGTTGGTCAATTTCTCTTCAGCGATCGTCGACGGCACGGTCATCTCGTCGTGCGTGGCGTCGTGCCAGTCGGCCGCCGCGTTCTTTCGAATTTTACTCACTCTTTCGAGCTTGTCGGCGATGTCAGAATTGTTGGGCTCGACGTGGGCGGCAAACTTCAAATTGCTCTCGGTATATTCGTGCCCGCAAAAGACCCGCATGTCGTCGGGGAGGGCGGCGAGCTTCTCGCAGAGCGCCGTGTACATCATCTGCGCGTCGCCTTCGAAGAGCCTTCCGCAGCCTCCGGCGAAGAGCATGTCACCGCTGAAGAGCGCCTTGGCGTCGTCGAACACATAGGCGACGTGGCCCATGGTGTGAGAGGGGATGAAGAGCACCCGAGCCACTTGGTTTCCAACCGAAACGGTATCTCCTTCGTCCACGCCGTTGGTAAAACCCTCAAGGCGACCGGAGTCCGAGTGATGTCCGTATACCGGTGCGTCGTATTGTTTCGCGAGTATTGAGTTCGCCATCGCGTGATCGGCATGGTGGTGTGTTGACAGAATCTTGCTGATCTTGGCTCCGGTTGCATCGACCCTCGCGATGACGGGGTCGGCCTCGGGTGCATCGACAATCGCGGCCTCCTGGGTTTCGTTGCAGATCAGCAGGTAGGTGTAGTTGTCGGTAAAGGTCGGGATACACTCGATTTGTAAGGTCATGGCCCGGACATTAGCAACACCGCGTCGATGTGGGGGCGCAGGCCGCTGTTCAATCATGAAACCCGAACCGCATGTAGGCCAGGGTCTCTTCCGAACTTCCTGCGACAGAGAGGCTGTGGGTGTTGGTTCGCACCAGCGGTGAAAACCGAAGCCCGCCGCCGTCGCTCGGGTGCAAGCGGTCCGGAATCAAGTTCGCATGAGCAGGCCAGGCCAGGTAGGGAATCGTGGCGGGACCGTCGGCGGATTCTTCCCGAATCAATTCACCGTGGGCGCGAATCTCCCAGTTTTCATTGGTTTCAACCGGGTTTTCAACTGGTTTTTCAACGACGACATGAATGGTGAGTTCCGGGTTGACGGGGTGCGCGGCAGAGGCGCAAACGAAAGGGCGGTTTCATAGCGTGCCGCACGGCGTGCCGTCCCGGCTCTGATTGTCTGGGGTGTATTGAGCGTGGCGTTTACACTCGGTTGTGCACATACGAAACACACCCTTGAACCCTTCAAGAGCGACGGCGGCGCTGCTGCGGAGTTGACGGGCACGAGCGCACGACGATTGCGCGGCCCAGACTGGGCCCGATGCGCGACAGCCGATTCGAGCTTTTGTGACCGACGGGTGTTCGGGTTGGCCCGACGTGAAGACGTATGTCGCGTGCTGCGTTGAGTAAGACATTCGATATTGGTGCGGCGGTTCGAGCGACGATCTAAAACAAGAGGACACAGTGATCTGGGGTCCTATCCGCAGGCCGAATCAATCGATCCGTAGCAAGCGATGCGTCGCGAAATACGGGCTAGGATTCGTATCGCTACGGCGACGCGTCGCGACACGCGTCGGGACAGACGGGACAGAATAGGAGATCCATTTCGATGAAGATCTATACGCGACGCGGTGATCGCGGACAGACCGATTTGTTCGGCGGCGCCCGAGTGGCAAAAGACGACCTCCGGGTGAGCGCCTATGGAGACGTCGACGAACTGAATTCTATTGTGGGCGTTGCCGCTGCCGCGACGGACCAAAGTGATCTGCGCGAGCGCCTGACGACGATCCAAAGCTCGCTGTTTGATCTCGGCTCTCAGCTCGCGACGCCCGATCCGGAGCATCACGCCAAGAACAACGTCCCCGGTGTTGATGCGAGCCAAGTTGAAAAACTCGAAGCCGAGATCGATCGCCTGGAGCAGGAGATCGAACCGCTCAAGACCTTCGTCTTGCCGGGGGGGAATGCTGCCGCCGCGGCTCTCCACCACGCGCGCACCGTGTGTCGTCGCGCCGAACGCAGTGTTGTGACGCTCGAGGTGAACGAACCCGTTGATCCGGCGGTCGTGCAGTACCTCAATCGACTGTCTGATCTGCTGTTTACGATGGCGCGGGTTGCCAATGCGCGCGCGAAGGTGCCCGACGTTCCGTGGGTTGGGCGCGAGCGATAAGAGGCGAGGGCGTCTCTACCCTTTGCGAAGCGCATCCTCAACCGCGACGGCCAGCCGTTGATACGCGACGGATGCGGCTTCGCTGACTTCGGTGTCGATCATCGCGTGAAGGGCATCGGGGCCGCCGAGCTTTTCGATCCCATGGGTTCCGTAGCGATCAATGAGAGCGCCGCGCAGCCATTCGGCCTTGCCGCGATTTAGGCGCGTGTTGAGGGCGTCGGTTTCAACGAGATGATCTCGATGCTCGATGATCGCATCCACCACTTCGCAAATCCCCGTTCCGTCTAGGGCACTCGCGAGCAGCGCTGGCGCGGTCCATGCTCCGGCAGGTTCGTCACTCAGACCGACCCCGCCCAGCAGTTCGCTCTGGGTGCGCTCCGCGATCGCACCGGTATCGGCTTTGTTGACAACGAAGACGTCGGGCATTTCGATGAGCCCGGCCTTCATGAACTGGACGCTGTCTCCTGCACCGGGCTGGGCCACGAACACAAGCGTGTGGACCAGATTTACGATTTCGGATTCAGACTGGCCAACGCCCACGGTTTCGATCAGCACGACGTCGAATGCGCTTGCGAGAATCTCGATTCCATCACGGCAACTCGCCGAGAGACCCCCGAGCCGATCGCGGGCAGCCATCGAACGCAGAAAGACACCCTCGTCGCTCGCGCTTGATCGCATCCGCAGTCGATCACCCAGCAGCGCGCCGCCACTCTTCTGACTCGAAGGGTCTACGGCGATGATGCCCACGGTCTTGTTGCGGCTTCGCAGCTCGCGAACCAATGCGTCGATCAGCGTCGACTTGCCGGCACCCGGCGCCCCGGTAATGCCGACCCGGAGTGCCGCGCGATTGTTGCCTTCGAGTTCTTGAAGAAGCGCAGCGCTGGCGTCCCGCTGTGCGCGCCGATCATCTTCGATCAGGTTCAGCGCTTCGGGCACTGCCTTGCGATCGCGCTCAAGTAGTCTGCGCGAAAGCTCAGTCGTCATCGACGCCGTCAGACACATGGACGCTGGCCACGGTCTCCGTGATCTCTGCCATGATGCGGGTCAAGTCGAAATCGCGGGGCGTATATACGCGGCTCACGCCTGCAGCTCGAAGTTCGTCAGCGTCTTCTTCGGGAATGATCCCGCCCACAATCACCGGGAGACTGCCAAGACCGGCTTCTTTGAGGCCATTCAAAACGTCGACGACGAGCACCGAATGGGAACCGCTCAAGATGGAAAGCCCGATGGCATGCACACCTTCGTCTCGCGCCGAAGCGACGAGTTCGGCCGGAGTCAACCGGATGCCGTCGTAAACGACTTCCATGCCGACGTCGCGTGCCTTCACGGCGATCTGCTCGGCGCCGTTACTGTGTCCATCGAGTCCGGGCTTGCCGACCAAGAGTTTGATGCGGCGACCGAGCGCGGTTGAAACGTCGTCGACTCGTTTGCGTACGTCTGCTGTCATGCCGGTTGCCTCCGACGCGTCTCGGATCACGATCCCGGTGGGCGCTCGGTATTCGCCAAAGATGTCCCGCAGGGTATCGGTCCATTCTCCGGTGGTCACACCCGCGCGCGCGGCTTGGATCGATGGTGGCATTGCATTGCCACCCGCGGTCACGACGTCGCGCAAATTCTGTAATGCGCCGTCGACATCGGCTTGGTTCCGCTTGGCACGGAAGGAATTGAGGCGTTCGATCTGCTCTCGCTCGGCACCTTCATCGACCGAAAGGATCGACCCCAAGCTTCCGCCCGCAGTCAGCGGCGAGTCTTCCCCTTCGGTGAAGGCGTTGACGCCGACCAGGAGTTGCTCGCCCGATTCAATCGCGCGCAGACGGTTGGTGTGGGATTCAACGAGGCGTTGTTTCATATACGCGTTTTCGACCGCGGCAACCGCGCCTCCCATGTCGAGCACCTTCTGCAGTTCGGCCTTCGACTCTTCGATCAATTGTTGGGTTCGCTCTTCGATCACGACGGAGCCTTCGAAGATGTCGGGGTACTCGAGCAGGTCTGTCTCGTACGCGAGAATCTGCTGAATGCGTAGGGACCACTGCTGATCCCAGGGACGGGGCAAGCCGAGGGCTTCGTTCCACGCCGGGAGCTGCATGGCCCGGGCGCGAGCGCTCTTGGAAAGCGTGACGCCGAGCGCTTCGAGGGCGATACGGATGGCGTTGTTCTCGGGCTGGGCTTCGGTGAGCCCAAGGCTATTGACCTGCACGCCGTAACGGAAACGCAGGAGCTTGGGGTCAGTGATGCCGTAGCGGTTGCGTCCGATCTCTTCCCACAACTGGGTCATGGCTCGACACTTACAGGTCTCTTCAACGAATCGAATGCTCGAGTTCAGAAAGAACGAAATGCGCCCGAAGACGCGGGGCACTGCTTCTTCGGGGACGTCGTCCCGGGCCGCGACCGAGTCGAGTAGAGCGAGGGCGGTTGCCATCGAATACGCGATCTCTTGAACCGGCGTCGCTCCTGCTTCTTGCAAGTGATATGAGCAGACGTTGACGGGGTTCCAGCCGGGAATCTCGTTGACCGAGTACGCAATCATGTCCGAGGTCATGCGCACGGAAGCCGCGGGTGGAAACACGTAGGTTCCGCGCGAGAGATATTCTTTAATGATGTCGTTCTGGGTTGTGCCCTTGAGCTCACTCGGGGCAACACCTTGTCGTTCGGCGACGGCAACCAACAGCGCCAGCAACCAGTTGCTGGTGGCGTTGATGGTCATTGACGTATTCATTTGGTCGAGCGGGATCTTGTTGAAGAGGGTGCTCATGTCGTCGATGTGGCAGATCGGAACACCGACCTTGCCGACTTCACCCCGGGCCAAGACGTGATCGGAGTCGTACCCCGTCTGGGTCGGAAGATCGAAAGCAACCGACAAACCGGTCTGCCCCTTGGCAAGGTTGCTTCGGTAGAGTTCGTTGCTCTTCTCAGCGGACGAATGTCCCGAGTAGGTGCGAATCAACCACGGTCGATCCTTCTTCTGTGCAGACATGCGTGTCTCCGGCCGGCCACTTCGTGTGGGCCTAGTCGCGTGCTTTTGGAGTCGGGGCAGATTGTGCGAGAGTTGCGTCGGCTCGCGTTCGAGCGCGGGACGTAAGTGGCTTAGAAGCCTAACGAAACGTCATTTTGTGGCAACGGGAAGCAGGCGCATGAGGACCTCATCCACCGAATCGAAAGCATCGGCTGCGGAGCCCGTTCAGTTGCACGTCGCCCGCACATCGTTGCGGGATGCACTCGCACTCCCGCGTTCGGGAGCCCTGGTTTCGATCGTAGGCGGGGGAGGGAAGAGCGCCTTGCTCTTTGCGCTGGGTGCGACACTTCCCGGGCGAACAATATTGACGACGACGACGCGCATCTTTGCAGCACAAATCAAGCGCGCCACCGCGTCGGTCGAGTCACGAACCGAGAGCGACCCGCATGGTTTAGAATCGAAACTCGCGGATGCCCCGTCTGGACTTTTGATCGTGGGGCGCGTCGAAGGCGAAAAAGCGCTGGGGGTGGAGCCCGCGATGCCGGCACAATGGCTTGCGCGCAATGACGTTGACTATGTCGTCGTCGAAGCGGATGGCTCTCGCATGCGTCCGATCAAAGCACCGGCCGCACATGAGCCCGTGATCGCGGCCGGGACGACGGACGTCGTGATTGCGATCGGGATCGATGCCCTAGGTCTTACGATTTCAGCGGCGGCGCATCGACCAGAACGCGTTCAAAAATTGTTGGGTCTAGAGGAAGGGTCTGTCGGCGGGTATACGTTCACCGAGGCGGACGTCGCAAAACTTGCGACGCATCCAGAAGGCGGGCTCAAGGAAGTTCCCATAAGTTGCCGCGTCGTGGTGATGCTCAACAAAGTAGAAACGCAGGCTCAGCGCGAGCAAGCGATGGGCATCGCCGAAGAAGTCTTGCACGAGACACGCGTAGACCGAGTGATCGTTGGAGCGCTCGAGGGTCCAGAACCGGATGCTTGGACGCTGGTTCGTCGATTTTAATTGCGCGTCTCGTGGAGCCTGATCCGGCGCCTAGCCGGGCGCCGGCGCCAAGATCGCGAGCACGAGCAGCCGTTCGTTGCTCGAATTGCGAATGCCGTGAGGCACGCCTTCGGGGGCCACTAGGACGAGGCCCGGTTCCATCGGCTCTTCGCGCCCTTCGAGCAGGAAGGTGCCCGTTCCCTGCACGACTTGATAGACCTTGTCCATTCCTTCATGCGCGTGCAGCGCATGCTCTTGTCCGGGTTCGAAGGCGTTGAGGCCCACCATCACGCGATCGGAGCGGAAGAGGGTGCTCTTGCCCATTTTTTCGCTCGACCAGTTGGCCCGTTCTTCGGGGCGAATTGCTTTGGGATGATCCATGGCGGCTAGCTTAGGCGCCGCGTCAAGCCTCCACCAGGGTTCGACAAGCTCTTATGGTCTCGCGGGGATTCGGCTAGTCTGGAGAAACGCCGATTGGACGCGCACTGTTGGTCCGGTTGCATCATGGCATGTTGCTTCGCGGCACGACGAAACGAGACCCGAGTATCAGACTCATGCGAGTGAAAAGTTCATGACACCGATGGGTCCCACGACGATCCGGCGTGCACAACTTGGACGCAGTCGATGAGTTCACTGCTCGGCGCGATCGCATTTGGTTTGTTGGCGAGCGGATGGCTAGCGGCATCGCTCGGCCTTCCGGTTTGGGCATTCGAGACGCAGACGCGTTCGAGCTTTGGCGCCCTCGCAGCCGCCTACTTGGCAGCGAGTGTGCTGAACCACCTTCGCTCGTCGCGCGATGCGGCCGCCAGCCCACTGTCCTTCGTCACTGATCTTGTCACCGTTGTCGCAGGCGTCGCCTCCGCGATCGTGCTGCTCGGCCTGCGCAACGTTTCACTATCGAAGCAGACGATCGTTTCCGCTCTGTGTGCGTCGGTCTTCGTGGTTGGCGTCACGTTTCTGCTGCGCCATAAACCAAGCTTTCAACGTGCTCTGTGGGTCGGTTTCATTGCTCTGGTTTTGGGTTGGAATATCGCCGCTAGCAACGGGGCGTTTCAGGACCCCAAGCCGGTCAACCCGGTCGAGTACATCCCCTCCCAGCATTACGGAATCGGAGCCACCCACTACCGCCTTTCAGGAATCTTGATTGAAGGGGACGGGATTCCAATTCCGCCTAGGGGTTATCGCGTGGAGCCCGGCGGCGGGATCCGCGAAGGTGGTGGCATCGTTAAGTTGGAAGACGGCTACTTGCTCGTTTCGGGCGCCGGACGCTTCTATACGTTCGACCGCCCGCCGATCGGGCAAGCGATTGCGCCAGTGGAACATGCGCTTCGAGTTCCGATCAATAGCGATGCGTTTCGCGATGCGGTCGGAGGTGACACCGCGGTTCGCTACTGGAACTTTCGAGTCCAAGACATCTACGTGCAATCCGAGGGTCCGAACCTGCGCGTGTTTGCCAGCCATCACTATTGGCGCGAGGAAGGCGATTGCTACGTGGTTCGGGTTTCGTCCATTGAGGTCCCTGGTGCAGACTTTTCGCGTACAAAGCGCGATGCCGACTGGGAGACCATCTTCGAGGCGAGTCCATGTCTCGCGATCAAAAAATTTATGCGCGGTCAGCGATTTGCCGGCGAAGAGTCCGGGGGCAAGCTTGCGCTGTTGGGGGAGTCAACGCTGCTCGTCACGCTTGGTGACCACGAGCATGACGGCCTCAACTCCGAAACCATTCTGGCTCAGGACCCAGAAGCGTCCTACGGAAAAATTATCGCGATCGAGATCCCAAGCTGGCGGGCGTCTATTTTCAGTCTTGGACATCGCAATCCCCAGGGCATCTTTGTGGGGAGTGACCAAGTCGTTTGGTCGACCGAACACGGGCCCGAGGGCGGCGACGAACTCAACCGCGTCGAACGAGACGGAAACTATGGTTGGCCATTCGCCACGTATGGGGTCGACTACGGTCTGGACGTGTGGCCACTTACGCGCGCCCCCGGTTCCCACGCCGGGTACCGCGTGCCCGTCTATGCGTGGGTGCCGTCGATCGGCGTGTCGAGCTTGGTTGGAGTTGAATCGAATAGGTTCGAAACTTGGCGCGGAGACTTGCTTGTCGGTTCGTTGCGCGACCGAGGCTTGTGGCGGATGCGCATTCGCAACGGCGGGCTTGTCGTGAACGAACGAATCGAAGTCGGCGTTCGCGTCCGCGACGCCATCGAAGGTCACGGCGGTGAGATCGTGCTGTGGAGTGACGAGGCGCCCGAAGTCGTCTTCCTTGAACCGGCCGGTGAACGAAAAACGCCGGTCGCTGCCTTTGCGGTCTGTCGCGGCTGTCACGCCACGTCGACGGGCACGTCTTCGATCGGTCCGAATCTCGCAGGCGTCGTGGGGCGCGACATCGCGACGCTTTCCAAATACGCCTATTCCCAGGCGCTCTTGCAACAGACCGGCGACTGGAGCGAAGAAGCTCTCGACACATTCCTAACGGACCCGCAGGCGTTCGCGCCTGGTACATCGATGGCGCTTCCCGGGATGACGAACCCGCGCGAGCGGCGACTCGTAATCGAGTATTTGAAGTCGATCTAGGGGCCGCGACGCTTAACGGGCCTCACACTTAGTGGGTTGTGACACTTAGTGGGTTGTGACACGCACTGGGTCGTGACACGCAGTGGGTCGCGACACTCAACGGGTCGCGACGCTTGTTCCGTCGCGGCGCGGAATCATCTCGACGTAAGCTTCGACCGCGCGTTGTCGACTCGCAGCGCGTTCGGTGTTTTCGTCGAAGAGCGAAAGGAGTACGTCCCCGTCGAGGAGTGTAATCAGACCCACTGCGATGGGTTCGGGGTCGACGTGCTCCGGGACCAACTCACTGATCGTCTGAATGAGCGCGCCGGCGACGCGCTGGTGTAGGTCGAGAAGGGTTGTAATGACTGTTTCGCGCAGATCGTGCTTGCTCACTGCCCAACGAACGAAACCATCGATCGCTTGCTGTTGGGCCGAGACGAAATCTCGGTAGACCGCGATCTGTTCCTGTAGGCGTTTGGCCGGCGTGATGGTGTCGAGATCTCGTTCGACCGAACGGCGAAACGGTTCGAGGAGTCGGCTAAATGCCTCGCGAAACAAACTCTTCTTGTCGCTGAAATGCCAGAAGACGGTTGCGCGGCTCACCCCTGCAGCTTCCGCAACCTGGGCCATTGTGGTTTTTTCGAATCCGACTTCCAAGAACAGTCGCATCGCCGGGACCAAAATGCGTTCCTGGGTTGCCGCCTTGCCGGTGAGTTCTGGAGCGTCGGGTGCGTGCATGGGGGCGCCGGTGCCTCGGGGTCGTGTCAGTCGGCGCACGCAGCAAAGAGCCGCGGCGTCGTAGACCACAGGTTAGCAGCCGACTTCGAGGGCGGGAATGGCGCTATTCCTGAGAGATCACCAGGATCCCGCGACCGAAGGGCGTCGTTGCGGGAAACCAAAAACCGCTCTTGGGCAGTGCGTCGAGGGAGCCGCCGGCAACGAGAGCCAACAGGCCGTCGTTTGCGACCGAGCGCCGTCCTGCCTCCGCCAAAATCTCCGCGAATTCACGGACGCCGTCGCGCAGGCTTGCTTCGTTGATGTCTTGCACGTCGTCACGTGCTTGCAGGCCAAGCGCGAGTCGTCGCGCCAGTTCGGGGCACGCCGCGATGCCAATGGTCACCGGACTGTCGCCTTGGATTTTGACTTCGGCGCGGTATGGCAGGTTGCTGCGCCCCGTGAAAGGTCGTCCAGGCTGGAGTTTCATCGGCACCTGGGTCATGCGCAGGAAGAGTTTGGGGAGGTAACCAACCAGGTAGCTTGCGATGTCGTCTTCCATTAACTCGAGAGGAAGCTCGAAGTGCGAAACGTCGAGGTCAAGTTGCGTCAGATGATAACGATCGAGCCAAGCATCGAGCTCTGCCGCATTCAACAGTTCTAGTTCGACGAGGGCTTCGCCGAGGGGCTTGTGGCGTCGTCGTTGTTCGGCGAGCAAGTCATCGGCTTGGCCAATGGAAAGCAGCTCGAGTTGCACGGCGAGGTCGACGAACCGACAGTCGACCTGGCGTTGCTGGACCTGAACGAGTTCGACTTGGGCGGGCGTCAGGTAACCTCGCTCAACGCCGAGTTCGCCCACGCGTGCGTTAACTTCGTCGACCAATTCGAGCGCGCTTTGCAGCGCGTCGTCGTCGATCGCCCCTTCATCGACCAAAAACTGTCCGAAGAACAATTGCGACATAACTACTCATTGTCATCGGAATCTCTGGGCGGCAAGTTTAGCCCGGTTGTGGTCGAAGGCCGGATGCAGGTCGCAAATCGATCGAAAGTGGAATGTCTCGCCAATGACGGAGCTGCAAGTGCAAGACGTCGGCAAGGGGGACGCGCAGGCGGAGCGCAGCGAGACGACCGCTACCAACCTAAAGCTCGCCCTGTTGCGTCTATACGCAGGCGAGCAGGGTGTCGAGTTCCCGGATCGCAGCCTGAATGTCAGGGCCGACAACGACTCCCCTAATCCCGAGATGTTGCGCGGCTTCGACGTTTCCCACGAAGTCGTCGAGAAAAATGGCTTGATCTGCGCGGGCGCCCAACAGTTCGAGGGTGTGGTGGTAGATCGCGGGGTCCGGTTTGCGCATCCCGACTTCGCTCGAATCCACGACCGCGTCGAACATGTCGTCGACGGGCAGTAGCGTTCGCCACGCTTTTCGGACTTCGGCGAAATTGTTCGTCAACAGCGCTGTCTTATAGCCTTCTTTGCGCAGGGCGTGGGTGCGCTCGATCAACACGTCCCGGGTCCCACCGCCGGTGCCAATGCGCGAAAGCATGACGACAGGATCAACGTCGAGTCCTTGTTGCTTTCCGAGTTCGATGATCTCTGCACGAGCTACGTCGAGGGTGACTTCGCCGCGTTCGAGACGATGCCACGGGTGGTCATTGTCTACGTAGTAGTCGCCAAAGAGAATCTCTCGAATGGTGTCGGGAGTCGTCCCCATCTCTTCGCTGAGCGCGTCCATCGCCGTGAAGGGCGATTCGGTATAGACGCCACCGAGGTCGAATATTACGGCCGTAATCGTCATGACGATTTCTTCCATCCGGTGCTCGCACCCTTCGCCATCCCGAAAGGGCCGACGGGCCAGCGAAAGCAATCGACCATGAGTTCGTCGATCTCGGCATGGGTTGCGACGCCTTCACTCGCGCACTTCGTCGCTTCGCGAATCATGGCCCCGTAAACGCGGTTTGCGACAAAGCCCCAAGTCATTGCATTGTCATTCACGACTACGGGATTCTTGCCACAGCGCGTCGCCATTTCGGCGACGGCGTTGATGGTCGTTTCTGAGGTCTCGGGACTGCGAACGATTTCTGCGAATTTGCTGATGACCGGGGGCGATGCCCAGTGCCAGCCAATCACGCGTTCGGGGCGATCCGTCGCTGCGCCGATCGCCGCGATCGAAAAACCCGACGTGTTGGAGGCGAGGATCGCAGTCGCGGGAGCGATTCGATCCAGGTCTCGAAAGGTTCGAATCTTCAGGTCGAGCTTCTCGGGCACGCATTCGATGATGACATCCGAGGCGCACGCGTGTTCGAGATCGCTTGTAAATTCAAGACGACCGAGGGCCGCTTCCGCGTCTTCTTTCGTTGTCTTGCCAAGTTCGACTGACCGTTCGAGTCCGTAGTGGCCGGATTCGACTGCTTTACGTCCTGCGGTGAGTGCGTCCGCTGCAATGTCGAAGCAGCGGGTGGTGTAGCCCGAACTCGCGAGGATCTGCGCGATGCCGCTGCCCATCACGCCTGCGCCAATCACACCGACCGAAGGGTTCTCATCACTGTTGTTCTGGGTAGTCACTGATCTGGTTCTCCTGGTTTTTTGCGGTCGATATCCCTTGAATCGGATGGATGGTTGAGGACAACCCCCCGACCGAAAGGTGGGCGATTGTATCGAGATCACCGTATGAAGGAATCCATCCTCTCTGGAAATCGAACTGGTTTTCAGCTTTTTGCCCGAATTGCGGTTCTGATGCGTAAGCGTTCTCAAGCCTGCGCGCCGGAAGCCGATTTACCTGAGGCAGACCTGCGAAGTGCTCGCTCATTTGGGGTGCGCGTTTATTTTCGAAGAATGGCCTGAGGGGTCCATGGCAATCCGTTCGGATGACCTGGCACAGGTGCGCGATATCGCAACTGGCACGGGTTCGTCTCGTAAGAGACGCACATTGCGATCTTCGGCCGCGGGTCTCATCGCGCTGTCGCTACTGCTATTGGGTTTGGTCACCACTCAGGCATTCGCCGAGGGGCTCGACGAGAATCAACTCAAGGCCGCATATCTTTTCAACTTTGCCCGGTACGTCGAATGGCCAGAAGAGTCACACGATTCGAAGGGTTCTTCGCTCGAGATTGGTGTCGTCGGTGGTGGCGCGGTGAGCGAACTGCTGCTGAAGACGGTGTCCGGCAAGAAGGTTGGCAACCGTCAACTGCATGGGGTCGACGTGAGATCCCATACCGATGCACGCAGCAGCCACATTTTGTTTATCCCAGGGAAATCGGGCGCGGACGAACAGAAGCAGGTCGTCAAAGACATGGAAGGCACCCATGTCTTTCAACAAGCGTGCGGCGAAAAATGCTGGCTTGAAGGTGAGCTCGAAGCGACTCCGGCTTGCTGAATTGGTGGACTGAGGACACAACGATGGCGACAACGACAACGCGCT
>DUBZ01000086.1:0-82738 GCA_012960035.1 Myxococcales bacterium
CTCCGGCGTGGTGACGGAAGTGATTGCTTGATCTTTTTTGGGTCGCTGCATGGCAGCACTCTTGAAGCCGAAGGCGCAGTTCTCGAACGGGGACTAACGCACCAGAAATAAGAGAGAGAGCCGGTCGAAGTTTCGATCGGAGAAGGTAACGAGGAAGAACATGGCAGATCGCAGTACTCAGAAAATTCGTATTCGCATGAAGGCCTACGACTATCGCCTGCTAGACCAGAGCGCCGGCGAAATCGTAGACACCGCGATTCGTACCGGTGCAAACGTGGCTGGCCCGATCCCGCTGCCGACTGACATCAACAAGTACTGTGTCCTTCGCGGGCCACACATCGATAAAAAATCGCGCGAGCAGTTTGAGATTCGCACCCATAAGCGCCTGATAGACATTCTCGATCCCACCCCGCAGACGGTGGATGCGTTGATGAAGCTCGAACTCGCTGCGGGCGTAGACGTGGAGATCAAGCTCTAGTCATGGCCTCCCTCGATATCATTACAACCGACAACAAGAAAGCCGGAGCTGTGGACCTCAGTGCCACGGTGTTCGAGGCCGCGGTCAGACCGCACCTCGTGCAGGCGGAAGTCCGCCGGCAATTGGCAGCGCGTCGCGCTGGAACCCATTCCACCAAGAACCGCGCGTTAGTTTCGGGTGGTGGCGCCAAGCCGTACAAGCAGAAGGGGACCGGTCGCGCACGACAGGGTACGACTCGTGCACCGCAGTTCGCTGGCGGTGGCATCGCGTTCGGTCCGGTCCCGCGTAACTACAGCCACAAGCTGAACAAGAAGACGCGCGCCGCAGCATTGCGCAGTGCACTCAGCTGGCAGTTCGAACAGTCCGGCATCGTGGTGCTCGAAAGCCTCGACTCCGACGGTTACAACACCAAGCGTATGGCCGGCATCCTGAAAGACGTCGGCTTGGGCGGCAAAACGGTACTGCTCGTGATCGACGAAGCGAACGCCACGGTAGAAGGATCGGCGCGCAACATCGCCGGTGTCGACGTGATTCGCGCCGAAGGCCTGAACGTATACGACGTGCTGCGCCACAAGGGCATTGTGTTCACGAAGGCATCGCTTGCGGTAATCGAAGCCCGTCTAGGTGATCGGGCGAGTGATCAGCCCAGCGACCAGCCCGCCGACGCGAAGGAGGCATAAGCGTGAACGTTCACGACGTTATTCAGCGGCCCTTGGTCACCGAAAAAAGCACGATTGGTCGCGAAGAGAACAACCTTGCGACTTTCGCGGTGAACCCAGCAGCCAACAAACACGATATTCGCCGCGCCGTCGAAGAACTATTCGACGTCACTGTGTCTAGCGTGCGAACCATGCAGCAGCCCCGAAAGACCCGTCGAGTGGGTCGTGTGATCGGACGCCGCGCACAGTGGAAGAAGGCCATCGTGAAACTCGGCGAAGGCCAGAGCATCGAATTCTTCGAGGGAGTGTAGGGACGCGTCATGCCCGTAAAAAAGTACAAGCCAACATCTCCAGGCCGCCGCAACATGAGCGTCTCCGACTTTGCGGAGATCACGCGTGGCGCGCCGGAAAAGTCTCAGGTCGGGGGTCGCGTCAAGAAGAGCGGCGGTCGCAACGTGAACGGGCGAATTACCGCCTGGCATCGTGGTGGTGGTCACAAGCGACGTCATCGAAAGATCGACTTCAAGCGTGACAAAATTGGCGTTCCCGCCAAGGTTGCCTCGATTGAATACGATCCCAATCGCAGCGCCAACATCGCCTTGCTCTACTACGCAGACGGTGAGAAGCGCTACATCCTGTGCCCCAACGAGCTCACGGTCGGATCTGTGGTTCAGGCAGGTGAAGAAGCCGAGATTAATCCCGGCAACTCACTGCCTCTATCCTTGATCCCACTCGGTACGACTTTGCACGCTATCGAGATGAAGCCTGGCAAGGGCGCGCAGCTGGTTCGTTCTGCTGGCGCAGGCGCACAGCTCATGGCGCGCGAAGGCGACTATGTAACGCTCCGCCTTCCCAGCCACGAAATGCGCATGGTTCACATCAACTGTCGCGCAACGATCGGCCAGGTTGGCAACCTCGAACATGAAAATCAGCGCATCGGCAAAGCGGGCCGCTCGCGTTGGTTGGGCAAGCGCTCCAACGTTCGTGGTGTTGCGATGAACCCGGTAGACCATCCCATGGGCGGCGGCGAAGGTCGTTCCTCGGGCGGCCGGCATCCTTGTACGCCTTGGGGCAAGCCGACCAAGGGCCATAAGACGCGCAAGAACACTCGCTCCGATCAGTACATCGTGAAGCGCAGAGGTAAGAAGTAAATGTCACGTTCCCTGAAAAAAGGACCGTTCATCGACACCAGCCTTCAAAGGAAGGTAGACAAGTTGCTCCAAGGCGGATCGAAGCAAGTGATCCGCACCTGGTCGCGACGGTCGATGATTACTCCCGAATTTGTCGGGCTCACCTTCCACGTCCATAACGGCAAGCTGTTCATGCCGGTCTTCGTGACCGAGAACATGGTCGGCCATCGCTTGGGCGAATTCGCTCCGACGCGGAAGTTTACCGGGCACTCTTCGGACAAGAAGGTGAGGCGCTGAAATGGCTGAGATGGAAGTGAAAGCATCTCTGCGGAACTACCGGATCAGTGCGCAGAAGGCACGACTTGTCGCGGACGCTGTTCGCAACAAGGGTGTGGAAGAAGCACTGAACATCTTGGCCGTTTCGACCAAGAAGTTCGCCGGACCGCTGAGCAAGCTCTTGCAGTCCGCGGTAGCGAACGCAGAAGACAAGAACGATACGCACAATGCAGGATTCGACGTTGATCGTTTGAGGGTTGCGCAGATCTCAGTCAACGAAGGGTCTTCGATGTGGCGCATTCGGGCTCGAGCGCAGGGGCGTGCGAGCTGGGTTCAGAAGCGAACCAGCCACATCAATGTTGTGCTGAACGAAAAGTAATTGTGATTTAACTCGGGGTCTTCATTTTGATTGGGATTTCCAGGCGGATAACCCATTCGGAGCGAAAACAGCCCCAGGCTCTCCCGACGAGAGTCGTAAAGATTCGTCGGGAAATTGAGGAGCGGACGTGGGTCAGAAAGTCCATCCCTATGGATTCCGGTTGGGCACCCTTTATGGGTGGCAGTCCAATTGGTTTGCCGGAAAACACTACGCCGAGCAGCTTCATGAGGATCTTGCCGTTCGCAAGTTCGTCAAGAAGAAGCTGTTTCACGCGGGTATCTCGAAGATTGTTATCGAGCGAACCGGTGAAAAGCTCGTTGTCAACATTCATACCGCGCGTCCGGGTATCCTGATCGGCAAGCGCGGCGCCGAAGTTGATGTGCTTCGCGCAGAACTCAAGCAGTTCACCGATCGCGACATCTTCATCAACGTGCGCGAGATCCGGAAGGCCGAGCTTGATGCACAGCTCGTCGCCGAAGCGATCGCGCTGCAGCTCGAGCGCCGGGTCGCATTCCGACGCGCGATGAAGAAGGCGATGATTTCAACGATGAAGTTCGGTGCCCAGGGCATCCGGATCCAGAGCTCGGGGCGTCTAGGTGGCGCAGAGATGGGTCGCCGGGAATGGTACCGCGACGGTCGCGTTCCGTTGCACACGCTGCGCGCAGAAATCGAGTACGGCTTTGCTGAAGCTCGCACCACGTACGGCGTGATCGGCGTGAAGTGCTGGATCTTCAAGAAAGACGTTGGTGACAAAGAACTCAAAAAGGGCCCGCTTTCTGAACGACATCAGGGCGAGTTGGCGAGGTAGATCATGCTGCAGCCGAAGAAAGTCAAACACAGGAAGGTCTTCAAGGGACGCAATCGCGGTGCGGCGCACCGCGGCAACAAGCTGTCCTTCGGCGACTTTGGGCTCCAGGCGATGAGTTCGGGCTTCGTTACTGCACGGCAGATCGAAGCGGCTCGTATCGCGATGACCCGTCACGTAAAGCGCGGTGGCAAGATCTGGATCCGAATCTTTCCTGACAAACCGCGAACATCAAAGCCTGCCGAAACCCGCATGGGTAAAGGCAAGGGGCCGGTGGACGATTGGGTCGCACCGGTGAAGCGCGGACGCATGCTCTACGAAATGGAGGGCGTGGATCCACAGACCGCCCGGGAGGCCATGCGATTGGCCGCCCATAAGTTGAGCGTTCGAACGCAGTTCGTTGAGCGCGAGGAAATTTCATGAACGGCGCTGAACTAAAAGAGCTTGCACTTGAAGAGCTGGAACAGAAGTCGCGCGAAACGCGAGACGCTCTTTTCAGCGCGAAGGTAAAGCACGCCACGGGACAACTCGAGAACACCGCGATGTTGAAGAATTTACGTCGCAACGTTGCTCAAATTGAGTCCGTGCTGGGCGAGAAACGCGAGGCAGTGAAGTGAATAAACGAGGCAGCCGACGAACCCTGATCGGGATGGTCGTGAGTAACAAGATGGATAAAACCGTCGTCGTACGAGTGGAGCGCTTGGTGAAAGACCAGCGCTACAAGAAGTTCGTGCGCCACTACTCACGTTTTATGTGTCACGATGAATCGAACGATTGCTCGGTCGGAGACCGGGTTCAGATCATCGAGCATCGCCCCCTTTCCAAGCGAAAACGCTGGAAGGTGCAGACGACTGTCGCCAAAGCGACAGTGGTTTAACGGAGCAAGTCGATGATCCAGATGGAATCGAAACTATCAGTGGCCGACAATTCGGGCGCACGCCGGGTGAAATGTATCCGGGTGCTCGGAGGCTCACGCCGTCGCTTTGCGTCGGTTGGCGACCTCATTGTGGTCGCAGTGAGTGAGGCCCTGCCCAACGCCCGGGTTAAGAAGGGCGAGGTACGGCGCGCTGTGATCGTGCGGACGAAGAAGACGATTGGACGCCCCGACGGGTCGTCGATCACCTTCGACGAAAACGCAGCTGTGCTGGTCGACAATGCAAAAGAGCCGGTGGGAACTCGTATCTTCGGTCCGGTGGCGCGCGAACTGCGCGGTGCTGGCTTCATGAAGATCATCTCGCTCGCGCCAGAGGTGCTTTGATATGTCAGCCGAAGAAACGACGAGTCCGCGCCTGCTGACCCGGTACAAGGCTGAGATCATTGATCAGCTGCGAACCGAGTTTAAGTACAAGAGCGTGAGCCAGGTACCTCGTGTCGAGAAGGTCGTGGTCAACATGGGCCTCGGTGAGGCAGCCGCCAACCCGAAGATTCTTGAGAAGGCCACCGAAGAACTTGGCCTCATCACGGGACAGAAGCCGTCGATCCGCCGTGCTCGCACGAGCGTGTCGAACTTCAAACTTCGCGAAGGCCAGCCCATTGGCGCGATGGTGACATTACGCGGCAACAGGCTCTGGGAATTTCTGGATAACCTGCTTTCGGTGGCGCTACCCCGAGTGCGCGACTTCAAGGGAGTTTCTTCCAAGGCCTTCGACGGCCGGGGCAACTACACCCTCGGTGTTCGCGAGCAGATTATCTTCCCCGAAGTAAACTACGACTCGGTGGAGCGAGTCACGGGAATGAACATCACCGTGGTGACAACCGCGGGCACGGATGCGGAAGGCAAGGCATTGCTCACGCATCTGGGGATGCCGTTTACTCAGTAGGGCTGGGCAGTAGTCACTGGGTAGAAACGAATCGATCGTAGTAGGTAGATAGAAGCAAGAATATTCCGGTCGGCGCGAACAAGACTGACCGAAACGAAAGCAACAGAGGGCAATTGAGCCATGATGACTGATCCGATCAGCGACATGCTGACCAGAATTCGAAACGCCGGGCGAGCACGGCACGGACAGACGCGTTGTCCTGCTTCCAAGCTGAGGCAAGCGGTCGCCAACGTGTTGAGCACCGAGGGCTTTATCGGTGACGTAAAAGTTGACGGCGAAGGCGTGGACAAAGAACTGGTCTTGAACATCCGATACTCAGACGACGGCCGCGTGATGATCGACGAGATCCATCGCGTGAGCACACCGGGTCGTCGGGTCTACGTGGGTTCGGGCGACGTTCGTCCCGTTCGCAACGGGCTCGGCATGTCGGTCATCTCCACCTCGAAAGGGGTGATGTGTGACCGCGACGCACGGGAAGCCGGCATCGGCGGCGAAGTGCTGTGTGAGGTCTGGTAGAGATGTCTCGAATTGGTAAAGCGGCCATTGCGATTCCGAGCGGCGTTGAGGTCAAGGTCTCAGGCGCGCAGGTATCGGTAAAAGGTGCGAAGGGCCAGCTCGAAGCGTCGTTTCCGCCGCAGATCAAGGCGGTGCTGAGCGACGGTCAGCTGAAGTTCGAGCGCCCAGACGAAAGCAAAGAAAGTCGTTCCCTTCACGGTATGGTTCGCGCGTTGGCGAACAACATGGTGAAGGGCGTCACGGAAGGCTTTTCGAAGTCACTTGAAATCCAAGGTGTTGGTTATCGCGCGGACATGAAGGGAAACAAGCTGGCCTTGGCGCTCGGCTTGTCCCATCCCGTCGAAATCGATGTGCCCAAGGGTCTCAAGGTTTCGGTAGACGGCACGACGAACGTGAAAATCGAAGGGGTCGACAAAGGGTTGGTCGGCCAGTTCGCCGCCAACATCCGCTCGATCCGACCTCCCGAACCCTATAAGGGCAAGGGAATCCGGTACCTGGGCGAACACGTGAGGCGCAAGGTTGGCAAGGCCGGCGGCACAACAGGGGCCTGAGGAAGAATTTATGAGCAAGAGCGTAAGTACTGGCAAGTCGATCGATTCAAAGAAGCAGCGCTGGTTTTCGCGAAAGCGACGCGTCAAGAAGCAGATGGAGCGGAACACGCTCACGCGTTTGACGGTGTATCGCACGTCGAAGCACATCACTGCGCAACTCGACGAGGCCGAGTCGGGCAGGACGATCGTTTCGATCTCGACCAATTCGAAGAGTGTCATGGGCGACGATACGTCGACCGGAAATATTGCTGCGGCCAAAAAGGTCGGCACGGCGATCGCCGAGGCTGCGAAGGAAAAGCAGATCTCGGAGGTCGTATTCAATCGAAACGGGTTCCTCTACCACGGGCGCGTAAAAGCCCTGGCCGAGGCAGCGCGCGAAGCGGGGCTCAAGTTCTAATATGGCGACCATTGTTCAGTCTTCAAATATCAATCCGAACGACTTCGAACTCAACGACCGGGTGGTTTACATCAACCGAGTTGCAAAGGTGGTCAAGGGTGGCCGTCGCTTCAGCTTCAGCGCCTTGGTTGTCGTGGGTGACGGGGCGGGTGTCGTCGGTGTCGGTCTCGGCAAGGCGGGTGAAGTTCCGGAAGCCATCCGCAAAGGCGTGGAAAAGGCGCGACGTTCCTTGGTTCGCATCCCGTTGATCGACGGACGCACGATTCCGCATGAGGTCCTCGGACGCTCAGGTGCCGGTCGCGTACTGCTCAAGCCCGCTTCCCCGGGTACCGGCGTGATCGCCGGCGGTCCGGTTCGCGCCGTGGTGGAGTCGGCCGGTGTTCATGACATCCTGACCAAGACCATTGGCTCGAATACGCCGCGCAACGTGGTCAACGCCGTGATGTCGGGTCTGCTCGAACTGCGCGACCCGGAGGCACGGCTCGCCGAACTTGGACGGACATCCTAATGAGCGACAAGAAGATCGTTGTCAAACAAGTGAAGAGCAAGATCGGGTACAACCAGAAGCAGCGTGCCACCCTGCTGGGTCTTGGGCTGCGACGAATGAATCACAAGGTTGAAGTCGAAGATACGCCGTCGGTCCGTGGGATGATCGACAAAGTGCGGCATCTCGTCGTCGTCGTGGAGGGATAAACATGCTGGATCAGCTTGAGACCAAGGACGGTGCCACCCGTGTGCGAAAGCGCGTGGGGCGGGGCAGAGGGTCGGGCCACGGCAAAACGAGTGGTACCGGTTTCAAAGGCCAGGGCACCCGGTCGGGCAAAAAGATCAAGGCTTGGTTCGAAGGTGGTCAGATGCCGCTGCAGATTCGTCTGCCGAAGCGCGGCTTCTTCAATCGGTTTCGCACCAAGGTCGAGGTTGTCAATGTTTCAGACCTCGTCAAGTTGGGTGATGGCGCCACGGTTGATGCCCAGGCGCTCTTTGCAGCGGGCTTGATCCGCGGCACCCGCGACGCCCTCGTCAAGGTTCTTGGCGACGGTGAAGCACCAAAGAATCTCACCGTGAAGGTGGACAGAATCAGTGCAAGCGCCAAAGCCAAGATCGAGGCGGCCGGCGGTAGCGTGGAGTTGCTCGCGTGATCGGAGGCATTCAGAATATCGCCCGAATCCCTGAGTTGCGAGCCCGAATTTTATTTACATTCGGCATGCTTGCGGTTTACCGGGTCGGATGTGCTGTGGTGACCCCTGGTATCAATACCAATGTCATCCGGGACTTCTTTGAACAAATGTCGGGTACCGCTTTCGGCATGTTCAATCTCTTCTCGGGCGGCGCCTTGCAACAGATGTCGATCTTCTCGCTCGGGATCATGCCCTACATCAGCGCCACGATTATCTTTCAATTGCTCACGGTTGTGATCCCACAGCTCGAGCAACTCAAGAAAGAAGGCGAGCAAGGGCAAAAGAAGATCAACCAGTGGTCGCGCTACGCGACCATCGTGCTCGCACTTTTCCAGGGCATGCTGATCGCGACGGCCCTCGAAAACGGTCAGTTTGGTCAGGGCGCGGTGATGAACCCCGGTTGGGGCTTCCGCCTGATGACCATGATCACGCTCACCACGGGCACAGCCTTTATCATGTGGCTGGGCGAGCAAGTGACTGAGCGCGGCATCGGCAACGGCATTTCGTTGGTGATCTTCTCGAGCATCGTGGTTGCGATCCCGTCGGGCATGTTCCAAATGTTCGACTTGATCCAGACCGACCAATTCAGCCCGCTGCAGGCGATCTTCTTGCTCGGCTTCATGCTCGCGCTGATCGCCGGGGTGGTTTTCGTTGAACGTGCCCAGCGGCGTATTCCGATCCAGCACGCGCGCCGCGTCGTCGGCAAGCGCGTGACCCAGGGCGGGATGAGCTACTTCCCGCTGCGCGTGAACACCGCGGGCGTGATCCCGCCGATCTTCGCTTCGTCGCTGTTGATGATCCCGTCGACACTTCGCCAATTCACGGAATCACCCGAGCTCCAACAAGCCATTGACCAGTACATGAATCCGGGTGGATTCCAGTACAACCTTGTCTACATGGGTTTGATCATCTTCTTCTGCTTCTTCTACACCTCGATCATGATCAACCCGGTCGACGTGTCCGAAAACATCAAGCGCTTTGGTGGCTACATCCCGGGCATCCGCCCCGGTGCCAACACCGCTGACCACATCGACAAAGTTTTGAGTCGCTTGACGTTCGTGGGCGCGGTCTACGTGGCCGTGATCTGCATCGTCCCGGTGATTCTTGCCGGTCGCATGAATATCCCGTTTTACTTTGGTGGCACGGCACTCCTGATTTGCGTCGGTGTGTCCCTCGACACCATCGGCCAGATCGAAGCGCATCTCGTGTCTCGTGAATACGACGGCTTCGTCAAGGGTGGACGCGTGCGCGGGAGACTCGGGCGATGAGTTCGAGTGCAACCCGCATTCTGCTTCTCGGCGCACCGGGCGCTGGCAAGGGAACCCAGGCTGCGTTCGTGATCGAGCGCTTGGGTGTTGCCCATATTTCGACCGGCGACATGCTTCGCCAGGCCGTCGCGGACCAGACCGAAGTTGGTAAAAAGGCCAAGGCCGTTATGGATTCGGGCAAGCTCGTGAGTGACGACATCGTGATCGCCATCGCGGAGGAGCGCCTGTCTCAGCCCGACGCCAAAAAGGGCTTCGTGCTCGACGGCTTCCCGCGAACCTTGGCCCAGGCCGAATCGCTTGACGCCATGCTGACAAATATCGGTACACCGCTCGAGCGTTGTGTCGCGATTACCGTCGACACCGATGCGGTGGTTCAGCGCCTGCTCAAGCGCGCGGAACTCGAAGGCCGGGCCGACGACAACGAAGAAACGATTCGAGAACGCATGCAGGTCTATGACAACCAGACCTCGCCGCTCCTCGAGTACTACGGCAATGGCGGCATCCTGGCGACAGTCGACGGGATGGGCGGAGTCGAAGAGATCTCCGAGCGGGTGAAAACCGCGCTCTCAGGCTCATGAGCTATGGCGAGCAAATCCCCGTCCGCAGCCGGCGCGAAATTGACATCATGCGGGAAGCAGGGCGACACGTCGCTGAGATCCTCCTCGTGCTGCGAGAACAAGCAAAACCAGGGGTCAAGACCATCGAATTCCACCGGGCAGCAGCAGCCATGATCGAGGAGCGAGGACTCGTTTCGTCGTTCGTGGGCTACGGACCTGGCGGTTTGCCACCCTATCCGTCGACAATCTGCATCTCAGTGAACGAAGAAATCGTCCACGGGATCCCGGGGTCGCGAGAACTTGAGAAAGGCGACATACTCAGTCTCGATTTTGGAATCATGAGTGAGGGGTTTCACGGAGATTCGGCGCTCACCGTTCCAATCGGTGAAGTGACTGAGCAAGCCGAAATACTGATCGACGTGACCCGCGAGTGTCTATATCTCGGCATCGAACAGATGGTGCCTGGCAACCGACTTTCCGACATTGGGCATGCAGTTGAAACCCGCGCGAAAGCCGGGGGTTACTCCGTTGTTCGTCAGTTTGTTGGACATGGAATTGGCAAGAACCTGCACGAACCACCGCAGATCCCGAACTACGGGCGACCCGGTCGAGGACCGCGGCTTCTTCCCGGGATGGTGTTCGCGATCGAACCCATGGTGAACGTAGGAACAGACAAGGTGCGGATGCTCGAAGACGAGTGGACCGCGGTGACGGCCGACGGTGAATTGTCGGCGCACTTTGAACATACGGTCCTCATCACCGAGGACGGGCCAGAAATCTTGACGCACGTCGAGGGATCACATTAGTCGGTCCTCTCTTGTGTGTTTGTAAGAAATGAATGAGATGGGGCGGCTACCGGCCCTGTCAGGAGAAGAGCAATGAAGGTTCGAGCGTCAGTCCGCAAGATGTGTGAGAAGTGCAAGATCGTTCGCCGCAAAGGCGTTGTTCGCGTGATCTGCGACAACCCGAAGCACAAGCAGCGACAGGGATAGAAAATTCAGTAATTCGAGTTCAGTAACGCACGTTTTTAAAGCCGCAGATGCAACCAACGCTGCGCAGTGCCGGCCGGACGACACGGACGACACAGGAGAAGAAGAAGCATGGCACGAATTTCGGGCGTCGATTTGCCCCGTAACAAGCACATCGCTATTTCACTCACGTACATCTTCGGTATCGGAAACACGACGGCGATGAAGGTCTGTGAAGCCGCCGACGTGGACCCGTGGACCAAGACGGACCACTTGAATGAATCCGAAGTGATCAAGATTCGCGAAATCATCGAGCGGGACTACATCGTTGAGGGAGATCTTCGCCGCAACGTGACTCAGAACATCAAGGTATTGATGGACATTGGTTGTTACCGCGGGCTGCGACATCGCCGTGGTCTACCGGTCCGAGGACAACGAACCCACACTAACGCTCGAACACGCAAGGGACCGAAACGTACGGTCGCCGGCAAGAAGAAGGCCTAGGTATTAAATGGCAATCAAGAAAAAAGTCGTAAAGAAGAAGGTCAAGAAGAATATCCAGACGGGCATCGCCCATATTCAATCGACCTTCAACAACACCATCATTACGATCACCGACGTTGGCGGCGCCACCGTTGCTTGGTCGAGTTCAGGACAGCAGGGCTTTAAGGGGTCAAAAAAGTCGACGCCCTTCGCCGCGCAGATGGCGGCGGAAGTCTGCGCCAAGAGTGCGATGGAACACGGTGTTCGTACCCTCGGTGTCTACGTGAAGGGCCCGGGTGGCGGTCGCGAGTCAGCGCTGCGTGCACTCCAGGCTGCGGGTATGAAGATCACGATGATCCGCGACGTGACTCCGATTCCGCACAACGGTTGTCGTCCGCCGAAGCGACGACGCGTCTAAATATTGAGTCGGCCGGCTCCTGGCTTTGGTTCATGCAACACCAAGCCAAGTCCGGGGCAAGCGCAGCATCATTCGCGCATTGAGCGCAACAATCTAAGACCGCGAGACAGCGAAAGAGAAAGGCAAAGTACATGGCAAGATATTTGGGTTCAGCCTGCCGGCAATGCAGGCGCGAAGGAACGAAGCTTTTCCTGAAGGGCGATCGCTGCTTCAGCGAAAAGTGTGCGATTGAACGACGGGCGTATCCGCCGGGCGTTCACGGCCAGGGCCGCACGCGCTTTTCGGACTACGGCGTTCAGCTTCGCGAAAAGCAGAAGGTGAAGCGCATGTACGGCCTGCTCGAAAAGCAGTTCCGAAGCACCTTCTTCCGCGCCTCGTCCATGAAGGGCCAGGCCGGTGAGAACCTCTTGATGTTGCTCGAGCGACGGCTCGACAACGTCGTTTTTCGCCTCGGCTTTGCCACGTCGCGCAACGAGGCGCGCCAGTTGATCAAGCACGGTCACTTCACGGTCAACGGCCGCAAGGCGTCGACGCCTTCCATGCTCGTTCGACCCGGTTGGAAGATCGGCTTGCGCGAGCGCTCAAAGAACGTTGCACGCATCACAGCAGCGCTTGAAGCACTCGAAGGTCGCAGCCTTCCGCAGTGGCTCGAAATCGAAAAAACGGCGAGCGAAGGCTCGGTCAAGCAGATGCCTGTGCGAGAAGACATCACGTTGCCGATCGATGAGCAGCTGATCGTCGAACTTTATTCGCGCTAATTGGCATTACTCACGCGAGTCGGCAATACCGAACGAGCATCACGAACCAATCGCGCCGCGACAAACGACGGCGCGACAATCAAAGATTCACCCCGGTCTGACAAGGCCGAAGCACCCACTCAGAGGGGATATTCATATGCAAGAACAGCTGATTGGACGGAACTGGCGAGAACTGATCCGACCGCGCCGACTCGACGTCGACGAGAGCACAAGCAGCAATGTCTACGCGCGATTTAGTTGCGAGCCGCTTGAACGCGGCTTCGGCGTAACGCTGGGCAACTCGCTGCGCCGGGTCTTGCTTTCATCACTCCAGGGTGCGGCGATTACGAGTGTTCGTTTCAACGGTGTGCAGCATGAGTTTTCGACCATGCAGGGCGTGCTCGAAGACGTCGCCGACGTTGTTCTCAACCTGAAGGAAGTGCGGCTGCGCATGCACACCGAGGGGCCGAAGGTGCTCCGCGTCCAGAGGAAGGGCGAAGGCATTGTTCGTGCGGGCGACCTTGTTTCGGACGACCAGGCGATCGAAGTCATGAACCCGGATCTCAAGCTCTGCACCATTGGTGCTGAAGGCGAGTTCGAGCTCGAAGCTTTGGTGAACTGGGGCAAGGGCTATGTGCTCGCCGAATCGCATGGCGCCGAAGACCTTCCGGTCGGCACCATCCCGATCGACTCGTCCTTCTCGCCGATTCGCCGTGTGAACTACACCGTCACCCCGGCCCGCGTCGGTCGCGAAACGAACTACGACAAGCTGACCCTCGAAGTCTGGACGGACGGCACGGTAGAACCCTCGGACGCCGTCGCGTTTGCGGCGAAGATCGTCAAGGAACACTTGGCCATCTTCATCAGCTTCGACGAGCCCGAAGAAACCGTCGAACCGGAACTCGAGCTGCCCGAGCCGCTCAACCCGAACCTGTTCCGACCGGTGGACGAACTCGAACTTTCGGTCCGCTCGGCCAACTGCCTACAGAACGCGAACATTCGCTTCATTGGCGAGTTGGTGCAGCGCACCGAGGCCGAGATGCTGAAGACCAAGAACTTTGGTCGTAAGTCTCTCAACGAAATTAAGGAAACCCTCGCAGACATGAGTCTCAGCCTGGGTATGACGATCGAGAGCTTGCCGTCACGGCAAGATCTCGAGAAGCTGCGCGAACAGCGCGAGGCCTAGTAGCCGTTAGCGAGACATCACCCAGCCAAAGCAAGTCACGGGTTGTCCGAACGTTGCACGCAGCGTTCAATGCAGGGGTAAGGAAGTAGTCATGAGGCATCGTAAAGGCGGAACCGTTCTTGGGCGCGACAGCTCGCACCGGAAGGCCATGATTCGAAACATGGTGACGTCGCTACTAGAGCACGAACAGATCACGACCACCGACGCCAAGGCGAAGGAAGTTCGTCGTTGGGCTGACAGGATGATCACGCTCGGCAAGCGAGGCGATCTGCCCGCCCGCCGTAACGCGCTCAAGGTGATTCGCAGCAAGGACGTCGCTGCCAAGTTGTTCGATGAGTTGGCGGACCGCTACAAGGATCGGCCCGGCGGCTACACGCGTATCATCAAGCTCGGCAATCGCGTCGGAGACGCCGCACCCGTTTCAGTCATTGAACTCGTGGATCGTCCGGAAGCGTAAGTCCAAGCCAAGGTTCAGGCCCAACCCCGGAGCCAAGCTCAAGTCGAGCGTCTGTATGCGATGCTTGCTCGAATCGAATAGCGCCACGCGCCGGCTCCTCTCAGCATCGACACCTTCTTGCAACGAAGAGGCGTCCCGGCGAGGAGCCCGTTGTTGACCAGCCCACAGCCAACCGATCCCGAAGCAGGCACCGCCAACAAAGCGTGGCTGCCGCCGGTTGCGGCCGTGCTGGTTGTCGCAGTGGGTGTTGCCTTTGCACTCTTGCGCGAGCAACCCGCTGACCCGGTCGCGCGCGGCGTCGAAGCTCCCGAATTCGACTTGCCGCTACTCGGCGCGAGCCCGAAGCGAATCACCCTTGCTGATATTGACGGACAGGTGGTTTTGCTCAACTTTTGGGCCAGCTGGTGCAAGCCCTGCGAAGACGAGATGCCGGCCATGGACCGGTTGTATCGCGCGCTCCAGCCCGAAGGGTTCGAAATGCTGGCGGTGTCCGTAGACGAAGAAACAGCCCTTGTTGAGCGTTTTCAGGAGCGGCTCGGAGTGAGCTTCCCGATCCTTCTCGACCCGGCTCAGGACGTCTCCAGGCGCTATCAGACCACCGGCTTTCCCGAGTCCCTGTTGATCGACAAGAACGGCATGATCGTCGAGCGTTACATCGGCCCGCGTGACTGGGACCACACGATCTACGCAAAACGCATCCGAAAGCTGTTGAAAGAGCGCTAAAACCCACCGACATCGGGGCAGGAGCTGTAACTCGGCGATTCTTTGGGTAATCTCCGCCGTGACCGTCGGGGCAAGGCGAAACCGCGCGATCCACTAGGGGGAGTGGTGAAGGCGATCTGGCTCATTTCTGCATTCTTTGCAGTTGTAATTTTTTCGGCCGCGAATGATCGCGAGTCGGGACTCCCTATGTGGTTCGAGTTGCGACAGGAACGCGTGGAATCCGGGAAACGGATTGCGCTGCTGCGGTCCGAGGTCGAAAAACTACAGGTCGAGGTAGAGGCCCTGAAGAGCGATTCCGTCGCGACCGAACGAGCGATTCGCGAAGTCCTCGAATTCGCCCAACCGGGAGAGACCGTGGTGCGCTTCGTAGATCAGGGCGAAGGGCCCACCGCCCGCCTGAATTAGGTCGCTGTTCGGCCCCTCACATCCAGCACGCGCGGTGCTGCGCAAGACCGATTCGACGCCTTCGAACGACCGATCTCAACAACAGGGCGCAAGCGAACGCCAACCACAAGCCACCCAGACCCGAACCACAACCGAACCGCAGCCCGCGGACACGAAAGCTGAGCGCGACCGTCATGCAAGAACAACTGGCAAAGAAGCTCCAAGAAGCGCTCGGTGAACTGCTGGCAGAAGCGGGCGACACCGAAGCGATTCCTACGCCGACCCTCGACATTCCACGCAACAAAGACCACGGTGACTTCGCGACCAACGTCGCGATGACGTTGGCCAAGCGCTTGCGCAAAGCGCCGCGCGAAATTGCGGAGAGTCTCGTCGATCGCCTCGGCGATGCGGGCGGTCTGCTCAAGAGCAGCGAGATCGCAGGGCCCGGCTTCATCAACTTTCGTCTCGCCGAAAATAGTTGGCAGAACTTGTTGTGCGACATCGCGCAAGCGGGCGATCTCTACGGTTCGTCGGAAATGGGCAAGGAACAAAAGGTTCAGGTCGAGTTCGTTTCCGCCAATCCGACTGGCCCCCTGAGCACCGGACATGGTCGTCAGGCGATCCTAGGCGACGCGATCTGTCGGTTGCTCGAATTCACCGGGCATGACGTGACCCGCGAGTACTACTTTAATAACGGCGGGCGCCAGATGCGTGTCCTCGGCGATTCGGTGAAGGCTCGCTATCTCGAGCAGCTTGGCAAAGCGACACCGCCCACCGAAGCCGCGTTTGCCGACGTTGAGAATGCTTGGGAAGAAGAGCGCGACGACTTGCCGGTTGCGTTCCCCAAAGACGGCTACCAGGGCGACTACATCAGTGACATCGCTGCGACGTTGGTGAGTGAGCAGGGCGAGGCCCTCGCAAGCGAACCCGGCGACGGCGTGTTTCGCGAACGCGCCCAGGAAGTGATATTCGGCGAAATTCGCACGACTCTCGAACGCATCGGAATCACCTTCGATGTCTACTTCAACGAGCAGTCGCTCTATGACGAAGGCAAGCTCGAAGCCGCGATCGACGACCTGCGCGCGAAGGGCTTGATCTACGACGGGGACGGCGCGGTTTGGTTGAAGTCGACCGAGTTGGGGCTCGACCGGGATCGAGTCGTCATCAAGAGCAGCGGCGAGCCCACATACCTGCTGCCCGACATCGCTTACCACCGGGAAAAGTTTCGCCGAGGCTTTGATGCGATCGTCGACATTCAGGGTGCCGACCACATCGAGCAGTTTCCGTTCGTGAGCACGGCGACGGGCGCTCTTGGCTTCGACGCGGATCGCATTGAACTGGTCATGCATCAGTTCGTGACCGTGACGAGCGGCGGTGAGCAGGTCAAACAGTCGACCCGCAAAGCCACCTTCATCACGATCGACGAACTTCTCGATCAAATTGGCACCGACGTGTTTCGTTTTTTCATGGTCGAGCGACGTGCCGACAGTCATCTGGACTTCGACCTTGATCTCGCCCGAGACAAGAACTGGCGCAAGAATCCAACCTACTACGTGCAGTATGCGTACGCGCGGTCGTGTGGTCTTGAACGCAAGGCTGGAGAAGCGGGCGTTCCGATGCCGGGTCCCGCGGACTTTGACCCTTCGCATCTTGTGCTCGAAGAAGAAATCGCGATCGTGCGCAAGCTGGCCGAGTTCCCGCAGCTCGTTGAACGCGCAGCCGCATCGCGCGAACCCCACCACGTTGCCTACTACCTGCGCGACGTTGCGGGGATGTGGAGCCCCTATCTGCAGGACGGCAAGCGGCATCGCATTCTTTCGGAGGACGCGGAGTTGTCGGCGGCTAGACTCGGTTTGTCTCTCGCCGTACGTGTCGTCCTGAAAAATGGTTTGGCCCTGTTGGGCATCTCAACACCGGAGCAAATGTAATGGCTGAAGGATCACGATCCGCGAAACGAAAAGCGAGTCCCAGTTGGCTTGCAAGTCTGTTGGGTGCGTTCTTCCTGATCTCCGCTGGCTTCATGGTCGGGCTGGTGGTCGGTGTCGTCAAAGAAGAACCCGAACTCGTGATGGGACATATCGCGGGACAGAGCGAAGAAGTCCGCTGGTCTGAACACGACGGCGGGCTGGGCACGCCAGATGTCGCTGCGCAAGGACTCGCGCCCGACAACGCCGCGGGCTCAGATGCGTTCGAGTTGGCGCCGCCGAGTATTGCCGCCTCTTCCGCATACGCCGACGAGATCGCGGCGGCTGAAGACACCGCTTCCCTCGCCGCTCGTCCCGCATATGCGGTACCGGCGCCGGAGCCGATTGCGAAAGCAGCGCCGCCGGCCAGGGCCACGGCACAACGTGTAGAAGAAACCGCGTCCGATGGAAAAGGCTTTAGCGTTCAAGTAGGGGCCTTCGTGGAAAACGAATCGGCCGAGCGCGTCGCAAAGGATCTCAGGGGGAAGGGCTTTCCCGTTTACGTGAGCCCGAAGGCGGGGTCTCGCGATGGTCGCTGGCGCGTACGCGTCGGGCCACTTTCCACCCGGGGCAAGGCAGACGAAATCGCCCAACAGCTCAAAACCCGCGAAGGACTTCCGACCTGGGTATTGAGCGAGGGAGGAGGCTGAGCCGCTTCGCTCGACGCCGCGTTGCAAGTTGGCGCTCCGTTGCGCCGACGTACCCTACGTAGAAGCCGGCCCTGACACACGACTGTGGTGTCAGGCATCGCCCGACAACCATGACCCAGAACCCCACCGCGAACTATCTCGTTCTAGGCAAGAACGGGCAGCTCGGACGCTGTCTTGTGCGAAGCCTCGCCACGAGCGCGGGTTGCGAACTTGTGGCGGCGTACGGTCACGACGAACTCAACCTCGGTGATCGCGATGCCATTTTCCGAATGAGCGTCGAGCCGAAGAACGAAGCACCGTTGTGGGTGCTCAATGCCGCTGCTTACACGGCCGTCGACCTTTGTGAAAGCGAACTCGACGCCTGCATGGCGGTGAACGGAGCGGGCCCCGGACATCTCGCCGAATGGTGCGCGCTAAACGATGCGTCCCTCGTTCATGTTTCGACGGACTACGTCTTCGCCGGAGATGCGAGTACGCCGTACAAAGAAACCGACGAGCCTGCGCCGCGCACTGCCTACGGCACAAGCAAGCTCGAAGGCGAACGGCGCGTTTGCGAAGCGTTGCCAACCGCATGGATCGCACGCACGAGTTGGGTGTTTGGTCCGGGCAAGAACTTCGTCGGCGCGATTGTGCGTCAAGGTGCCCTGCGAGAAGCAGGCAAGATCGAAGGTCCACTTCGCGTGGTAGACGATCAATTGGGCTGTCCGACGAGCGCTGTGGATCTCGCTAGCGCGATCATCGCTTTGACCCAACACGAGTCGAGCGGGGAGGGCGGTCTGGTGCACCTGTCGAATACCGCCCCGTGTAGCTGGTGGGATTTTGCCCGCGCGATTCTCGACGGGGCTGGCTACAGCGATCTAGAAATTGACCGAGTGAAGACCCACGAATTTCCGACGCCCGCACCGCGCCCGGCATACAGTGTGCTCGACGGTTCCAAAGCCAGTGCACTGGGTGTGGGGCTTTCGAGCTGGCGCAGTGCCCTCGACTCCTATCTCGCAAGCGCCGACTTCGCAGCACTCCACAGTGATCTGCGCGCGGAAGCAAAGGCAACCTCATGAAGCCGATCGCCCAGGAGTTCATTCGCAACTTCTGCATCGTGGCCCATATCGACCACGGCAAGAGCACCCTCGCAGATCGTCTGATGGACG
Organism: Myxococcales bacterium; assembly: GCA_012960035.1. GTDB lineage: Bacteria > Myxococcota_A > UBA9160 > UBA9160 > UBA4427 > DUBZ01. Next base: position 19,133 of record DUBZ01000086.1, read on the forward strand.
AAACCGGCGCGGTGTCCGAACGCGACAAGCAGGAACAGCTGCTCGACACCATGGATCTTGAGCGTGAGCGCGGCATCACCATCAAGGCGCAGACCGTGCGCATGACGTACGAGGCCAAGGACGGCAACACGTACCTGCTGAACCTCATCGACACGCCCGGCCACGTCGACTTTTCGTACGAAGTTTCGCGTTCGCTCTCTGCTTGCGAAGGCGCCGTATTGGTTGTCGATGCCGCACAGGGGATCGAAGCCCAAACACTCGCGAACACTTATCTGGCGATCGACGCGGACCTTGAGATCATTCCGGTTGTGAACAAGATCGACCTGCCATCTGCAGACCCCGATCGCGTTGCTCAGGAAATCGAAGACGTAGTTGGGCTCGACGCTGCCGACGTCATTCCGGTGTCGGCGAAGTCGGGCCACGGCATGGTCGAACTCCTCGAAGCGATCGTCGAAAAAGTTCCGCCACCGACGGGGAGTCCGGACGCGCCGACCCGGGCACTGGTATTCGACGCTTGGTTCGACACCTATGTTGGCGCCGTCATGCTGGTGCGCGTGATGGAAGGTCGCCTGAAAAAGCGTGAGCGTGTGCGCTTCATGATCAAGGGAACGGAGCGCGAGGCGACCAACCTTTCGGTGCTGATGCCCGGCTCAGTGGACGTGGACGAACTTGGCGCTGGTGAAGTGGGCGCAGTGGTCGCCGGAGTAAAAACGCTGTCCGACGTGATGATCGGCGACACCATTACGTCACTCAGCAACCCCGCTAAAGAGCCGCTTCCCGGCTTCCAACTCGTGAAGCCCATGGTGTTCTCAGGGTTATATCCCGTGGACGCGGAAGACTACGAAGACCTCAAGGCTTCGCTCGAAAAGCTCAAGATCAATGACTCGTCGTTCAGCTACGAACCCGAAACCAGCATGGCGCTGGGCTTTGGCTTCCGCTGCGGGTTCCTCGGCTTCCTGCACGCCGAAATCATTCAAGAACGTCTCGAGCGCGAGTACTTGCTCAACTTGATCACCACCGCTCCTACGGTGCGGTATCGCGTCGTGCCGAAGACCGGCGATCCTTTTGAGATTGAAAGCCCGGCGGCATTGCCCGACTCGAATGAGATTCAAGAGATTCAAGAACCGGTGGTGCTCGCAACCATTCATGTGCCGTCCGACTATCTGGGACAAGTGCTGGGGTTGTGCCAGGAACGCCGTGGCATCCAAAAGGACATGGCGGTGCATGGCACTCGCGTCCAGGTCCGATACCTGCTGCCGCTCAACGAAATCGTCACGGACTTTCACGATAAACTCAAGAGCGCGACGCGTGGCTATGGTTCGTTCGACTACGAACTCGATGGCTATTACCCGGCGCAGCTGGTCAAACTCGACATCCTTGTGAACGGAGACTCCGTCGATGCGCTGTCTTTGATCGTCCATCGCGACTACTCGCAGTCCAAGGGTGCGGATCTCGCACGCAAGCTCAAAGAGTTCATTCCGCGTCAGCAATTCGCTGTCGCGATCCAGGCAGCGGTGGGTGCGAAAATTATCGCGCGTACGACCGTGAAGGCGCTGCGCAAGAATGTCACCGCAAAGTGCTATGGTGGTGACATCTCACGTAAGCGGAAGCTGCTTGAAAAACAAAAAGCCGGTAAAAAACGCATGAAGATGGTGGGCTCAGTCGAGATCCCTCAGGAAGCGTTCCTGGCCGCCTTAAAACTCGGGGACTGATGAGCGATTCGAACCAAAATTCTGCTGCCGGCGACGACACGAACGATGGCGAAATGACAACCGGACACGCCATCCAGGAACAGGTCGTCACCCTCGTCCTCGCAGTTGTGATCGCGTTATTGATCCGCGCAACGATCGTGGAGCCTTTCCGCATTCCGTCGGGCTCGATGCTTCCGACGCTCCTGATCGGCGACCATCTTTTCGTCAACAAATTTCTGTACGGCCCCAAGATTCCGTTCACCGACTATCGCTTGCCCGGGCTCCGCGAACCCGAACGCGGAGATGTCGTGGTGTTCGAGGTCGCACGTGTTCCCAACGGCGTTCCCAATTCGAACATCGTTCCCGCGGATCGCCGACCTGATGCTTCACGGGAAGACTTCGTGAAGCGTATTGTGGGCATGCCGGGAGACCGCATCGAAGTTCGCGACAACAAGCTCTACGTCAATCACGAACTGGTCGAAAAGGTCCGCCTCGAAGGCGCATTTATTGACGACGAAGGTGCAGCCCTCGACCCGTATTCAGAGATCCTCGGCGACTGCGTCCACGGCGCCCTCGACGACCCCCACAAGCTCGGGCTGATGCGGACCCCATTTGTTGTCGAGCCCGATCGCTACTTCATGATGGGCGACAACCGTGACAACAGTAACGACAGTCGTCAGTGGGGCACCGTCCGCCTCGACGAGTTTAAGGGCCCCGCATTCATCATCTACTGGTCCTGGGCGTCGGACGGCAACTTCTTCCAGCTGCTGAACCCGGTAAATTGGTTTACGGTAGAAAAGCGCTGGGGACGCGTGTTTTCACGCATTGGCTGCGATTCTAGCTAGATCGCGGTCACAATTGAGCCGCGGGCTTGATGAAGCCGCGGCGCCACAAGCAACCGGGAGTAAGCCGTTGAAGTTCGTGATTTCCGCCGCATTTCAACCTCCAGGTGACCTGGTCCCGATCGCCATCGCCGCAGAAGAAGCTGGCTTTGAGGCGGTCTCGTTCTCAGACCACGTCGTCTATCCCGAAGAACTCGACACGCCATACCCCTACACCGACGATGGCACGCGGCGTTATGACGAGAACTCCCACTTCCCCGATCCATGGGTTGTGGCCGGCGCGCTTTCATCGGTCACAACGCGCCTTCGTTTCACGACCAATGTTTTTGTGCTCCCGATGCGCAATCCATTCCTGGCCGCCAAAGCGGTTGCGACTGCCGCGGCCATGTCGAACGACCGCATCACCCTCACCGTGGGTGTGGGTTGGTCCAACATTGAGTTTGATCTCCTCGGTCAAGATTTTCGACGCCGTGGCGCCCGCGCCGATGAAATGATCGCAGTGATGCGCAAACTCTTCAGCGGCGAAATGGTCGAGCACAAGGGCGAATTTTATGCTTTCGATCGCCTGAAGATGACGCCTCCGATCCCGCAGAAGCGCATCCCCATTATTGTCGGAGGCATCTCCGACATGGCGCTCAAACGCGCAGCGCGAAACGACGGCTGGCTCTCGGACTTGCAATCCACTGCCGACATCCTTGAGAGCATCACGAAGGTGCGTCGCTACCGAGAAGAGCAGGGCATCAAAGGGGACTTCGACGTGATCGCGAGTGCGAATGACGCTGGGAACATCGACGGTTACAACAAACTCGGTGACGGCGGAGTGAATCACATCCTGACAATGCCCTGGGTTTTCTATCACGGCATGACGGACGAGATCGACAAGAAGATCGACGGCATTAAACGCTTCAGCGAAGACGTCGTAGAGAAGATGCAGTAATGCGTCGCCAACGCTGGGCAGCTTTTGTGGCCACTCTGCTGGTGGCGACATCGATCGCACACACCGCCAGCGCACAGACCGTCGATGCAGGGCGGGGCGCGATTCCGCTCCACGTGCCGCCCTCGTACAGCGCGCTCACCCCAGCGCCGCTCATTGTGCTGCTGCACGGGTACACGTCGAGTGGCGCCGTGACCGAAGCGTATATGCAATTCTCTCCGCTCGCGGACGAGTTTGGCTTCCTGCTGATCGCGCCAGACGGGTTGGTCGACTGCGGAACCAACCCGTTCTGGAACGCCACCGACGCGTGCTGTCATTTTTGCGGTGGCGTTGTTGACGATGTCGGTTATCTCACTGCATTAATCGATGCGATCAAGGCCGGATACAACGTCGATGCCCAGCGGATCTATTTTATGGGGCATTCAAACGGCGGCTTCATGTCGTATCGAATGGCATGTGAGCGATCGCATCTTGTCGCCGGCGTAGCGACCCTCGCCGGCGCAACCTACCTCGACCCTCTGGATTGCAACCCAAGCGAGCCTGTCCACACGCTGCAGATCCACGGTACAGCCGACGCCACGATCCTGTACGGCGGAGGCATCATCAACGCTGGGACTGTGGTGAATGTTTCGTATCCGGGGGCCGTGCAGACCACGGAAACCTGGGCCACTTTCAACGGCTGCTCGCTGACACCAGACGCGTCGCCGCCCAACCTGGATCTCGAATCTACGATCGTCGGAAACGAAAGTACGGTTTCTCGCTACGACGCGGGGTGCATGTCCGGCGGCTCCGCCGAGCTTTGGACCATCCCCGCCGGCAGCCACGTCCCGTCACTATCGACGGACTTTAGCCGCGAGATCGTTCTCCACTTTCTCGCCCACCCAAAGCCAGCAGCTACGGCAGTCCCGGCTTTTGATACGCGCTCGCTACTGGTGCTCGGGCTCAGTCTCGCAGCGATGGGATTCGTCGCGGTCGTGGTCCGTGGGCAGGCGGCACAGTCGACCTGAAAGCACCGGGCGTCTTAGTCCCGCCTCTCGCACACGAACATCGGAATCTCTCGCGTGGTGCGCTCGCGGTATTCCTCAAAGGGTGCGTAGTTTTCGTCGCAGATCGGCCAGAGGCCGGCTTTTTCGTCGAGGGAAGCGAGGCGTGCGCGCAGCTTCATGTGGCGACCCCGGTGACGGACTTCGATGTCGGGGTGCTTCACGAAGTTGTTGTACCAGATGGGGTTCTTGGCGGCGCCGCCTTGGGACGCGACGAGGATCACCCCGTCGCGGTAGGGCACGTACATGAGCGGGATGGTGATCGTCCGGCCGCTCTTGGCGCCGGTCATCGTCACGAAGCAGACCTCGTCCCCTTGGAGCGTGTTGAAGTAGCGCCCCCCGACCAGGCGGTTCAAGAAGACGTGCGTCTTGGTCATGGATTTGAGAATCCACCGCGGCGGCGGGGCGCCTTTGCCTTCGATTAGCTCGCCATTGTTGTCGCTCATGGGGTGTCTCCTTCGGTCGACCTTTTCGGTCGGGTACGGGGCTCACGCGTGCCGTGGGCGGGCGGCACCCGGGGACGGTACCAGAGGTAGGGCTCGAGACACTGCCGCTCAGCACGAGGGGCCCCGCCGCCCAGCGTGACTCCATCAGAACGATGTTGAGCCGCAAGAGGGCGCAATTTCGCGTGGATCTAGGCTGAAATATTGACCTGACCGGGCCACACGGTATGATGCCGCCCAGAAACAAGAGCACCTTTTAACTTCGTCCCGAGAGACGAAGAAAGGTACGCGAGCCATGGCCTCACACCCTTCTGCACCTTCAGGTGCGCCTTCAGACGCCTCTGGGCGTAGAATTTCCGCGACTGGATCCCAAGTTGGATCGTCGTCTGGAGAGGGCATTGTTTCTGTCGATCCCGCGATCGTTCTCGATCATGCCGCGATTGAACGCTCGCTCACGCGAATCGCACATGAGATCGTGGAGCGTCACGAAGATCTTTCGAAGCTCTACTTGGTTGCCATTCCAAACGGTGGCGTGCCGCTCGGACGCATTCTTCAACGTAATCTCGCGTCGATCTCGGGCGTTGAGCTTCCGCTTGGCATCCTCGACACCACGTTGTATCGCGACGACCTAAGTCGCAACGGTGTCCGTCCTCAACTTCGCGTAACCGAGATGCCTTCTTCCGTAGACGATCGCATTGTCCTCGTTGTTGAAGACGTCGTCAGCACCGGCCGCACCATTCGCGCGGCGATGGACGCGATGATCGACTTCGGCCGGCCGACGAGCGTGCAAGTTGTTGCCTTGATCGACCGCGGTCACCGTGAGCTGCCGATCAAGATCGACTACGTGGGCAAGAACATTCCGACGGGTGCGAGCGACAAAGTTAAATTTCGAAGCCGCAAGTTGGAAGATGGCAGCAACGCGACCGAACTCGAGCCGCCTTTCGAAGTGGTGTTGATGGCGGCTGCGCAAACGGTTGAGCAACAAGGCGAAACTTCGGGCAATGCATCGGTAGGGGTACAGCGATGATCGGTCAGGACCTTCTCAGTATTTCAGATCTCTCGCGCGAACAAATCGAAACAATTCTCGACACCGCGGTCGGGATGCAGGAAGTCGCCGGGCGGGAAATCAAAAAGGTCCCAACGCTGCGTGGGCGCACCATCATCAATCTTTTTTTCGAGCCTTCGACGCGCACGCGGTCGAGTTTCGAAATCGCGGGCAAGCGACTCTCTGCCGACGTGATCAACTTTTCTCCCTCGAGTTCGAGCCTCAACAAAGCCGAAAGTATCCTGGACACCGCCAAGACACTCGACGCAATGGACCCCGACTGCGTGGTCGTGCGACACAAGGTTGCAGGGGTTCCGCTTCAGATCGCAGAAGTGCTTGAAGCACCGGTCATCAACGCCGGCGACGGCGCACACGAGCATCCCACCCAAGCCTTGCTCGACATGCTGACCGTCTACCAGGAAAAGGGCCGACTCGACGGTTTGACGGTCGCGATCATCGGCGACATCGCGCATTCCCGGGTCGCACGTTCCAATATTTACGGCTTCTTGAAGATGGGCGCCGAAGTTCGGGTCGCGGGGCCGCCGCCGATGCTCCCCGTCGACGTCGAGAACTTTGGCGTGAAGTCATACACGTCACTTCGCGAAGCGATTGACGGAGTCGACGTCATTATGGCGCTGCGCATCCAGAACGAACGCCTCAAGGGCGCGCATTTTCCGAGCATTCGCGAATACTCGGCGACCTTCGGCCTCGACCGCGACAAACTTCGCTATGCCGCCGACGATGCCATCGTGATGCACCCCGGCCCGGTGAACCGCGGCGTCGAACTTTCGCATGACCTCACCGACCACCGCCCAAGTGTCATTCTCGACCAAGTGCGTAACGGCGTCGCACTCCGCATGGCGCTTCTTTACTTGGTGACCGGTCGTCTTCCACCTTCGTCGAATTCATAATCGAAAAAACACGCGACCAAGGCGTCGCCTGTTCCTTCTACTCTCTTCTTTATTTATTACTTACCCTAGGTCGCATTATGCGCGACCCACCCAAGCGCTGGAGACCCCCCACTGATGCGGACCCTGATTCGCGGCGGCCGATTGCTCGACCCGGCTATGAAGACCGACACAGAAGCAGACTTGTTAATTGAAGACGGAGTCATCATCGATTCCGGCCCGGAGTTCGACGCCGCCGGCACCGAGATAATCGATGCCAGCGGCTGCTGGGTCGCACCCGGCTTCGTCGATATGCATACCCACCTGCGCGAGCCCGGTCAGGAATACAAAGAAGATATCCGCTCCGGTGGCCGCGCGGCAGCAGCGGGCGGCTTTACTTCGGTTGCCTGTATGGCGAACACGACACCGGTGAATGACGACCCGTCGGTGACCAAGTTCATCATCGACCAGGCCCGCAAACATTCGCCTGTGCGCGTCTACCCCGTAGCGGCAGCGACGATCGGTCTGGCCGGAGAAGTGATGACCGAAATGTCGGCCCTGCGCGAAGCGGGTGCAGTCGCATTCAGCGACGACGGTCGCGGCACCGAAGACGCAAACGTGATGCGCCACCTGCTCGAATACTCGAAGATGGTGAACGCCGTCGTGATGGTCCACGCGGAAGACGAGTGCTTGCGCGCCGAAGGCGTCGTGAACGAAGGCTTCGTGTCAACGCAACTCGGTCTGCCGCCGAACCCGAGCGCAGCCGAAGACATCCGTGTTGCGCGCGACATTTCCTTGGCGCGCATGACCGGCGCCCGACTCCACATCGCCCACGTGAGCAGCAAACGCGCGGTCGACTCGATTCGCGCGGCGAGGGAAGAGGGGCTGCAAGTCACCGCCGAGGTGTCCCCCCATCATCTCACCCTCACCGACTCCGAGACCCTCGGCTTCGACACCAGTACCAAGATGGCACCGCCGCTTCGCGGCAGCGAAGATGTCGAAGCGTGTCGTAAAGGCTTGGTCGAGGGCGTGATCGACGCGATTGCAACAGATCACGCGCCGCACGCGGTGTACGAAAAAGATGTCGAGTTCATTTCGGCTCCGTGTGGGATCCTCGGTTTTGAAACCGCCTACCCGGTAGTGATGGACATGGTGCGCAGCGGCGAGTTGAGCCCGCTGGAACTGATGGACCGCATGTCGTTGGGCGCAGTCCGTATCCTCGACGTCCCGGGTGGCAGCCTCGAAACTGGGTCTGTGGCGGATGTGGTGGTCCTCGACCCCAGCAGGATTTGGAAGTACGACCCCGCACAAGGGTATTCGAAGAGCCGCAACTCACCGTGGGCGGGCCGGGAAATGGAAGGGCAGGTGGCCTATACCCTCGTCGCCGGCAACGTGGTCTTCGACCGAGAACGAGGCGTACTGGAGCAATGACCCCCGAGATGAAGCCCAGCAACGCGAACGGCAAACCCACCGAAAAGCGCAGGACTCCCGCTCGCCTCGTGCTCGCGGATGGTACGGTGTATCGCGGCCAAGCGTTCGGTGCGTCGGTTTGCAAGCACGGCGAAGTCGTCTTCAACACCAGCATGATGGGCTACCAAGAGATCGTGAGCGACCCGTCCTACGCGGGCCAGATCGTCGCGATGACCTACACCCAAATCGGCAACGTCGGAGTGAACGCCCAAGACTCCGAATCTCGCGGACGATTTCTATCGGGCTTTGTGATCAAAGAACTCTCGGCCGCCCCCAGCAACTATCGCTCGGAAGGCAGCTTGAGTGACGACCTCGCAGCTGCGGGGGTGCCCGGCATTTCTGGGATCGACACCCGCGCATTGGTTCGGCGCATCCGAGACCACGGCGCGCAGGTTGGCGTGCTCAGCACGGACCCGGAACAACAAGATGAAGCGGCGCTGCTCGCGCTCGCGCAGAGCGCACCGGGCCTCGACGGACGAGACCTCGTCGCCGAGGTGACGTGCAGCGAACCCTATTCTTGGTCGGAAGGTCGCTGGGGTGGCATCGACGGACAACTCCCGCGCGATCCGCGACCCAGCCCGGTGCTCAAACTCGTGGCGTACGACTTCGGCATCAAAAAGAACATCCTGCGTCTGCTTACCGATCATGGCTTTGACGTGACCGTGGTCCCAGCGACGACCCCTGCCGCCGAAGTCTTGGCGCTCAACCCCGACGCGGTCTTCCTTTCGAACGGCCCGGGCGATCCCGCCGCTGTCGAAGGCGTACGGGAAAACGTGCGGGAACTCGTTCGCGTGAAGCCCACCTTTGGCATTTGCCTCGGGCACCAGATCCTCGGCCTGTCGCTCGGGGGGAGCACCCGCAAACTCAAGTTCGGTCACCACGGCGGCAATCAGCCAGGCCAAGATCTCGCGACGAAGAAGGTCGCGATCTGTGCAGAAAACCACGGCTACGCCGTCGAGGCCGACTCGCTTCGGGCCGCGGGCGAATCGGTCGCCATCACGCACGTCAATTTGAACGACGGCACGGTTGAAGGACTCGCTCACGAAGAGCTGCCGCTCTTTTCCGTCCAGTACCACCCCGAAGCTTCTCCCGGCCCGCACGACGCCGGCTACTTGTTCGGCCGTTTTCGAAACATGGTCGAACGCGTGATCGCGGGCGAGAAGGTTTCGGGCGCACAGATCTGCGGCTTGACCTGATCGGTTACGTCTATTGCCAGAAGGTCAACTCCATTTTGCTGCCGAGCGCTTTTCATATTGCGACGGCGATTGAGGACTGAACCAAGGTGCCGAAGAGAGAAGACATCAAGACCATCATGGTGATCGGCAGCGGACCGATCGTGATCGGTCAGGCTTGCGAGTTCGATTATTCGGGAACCCAGGCCTGCAAGGCATTGCGGGAAGAGGGCTACCGAGTCGTTCTCTTGAACTCGAACCCGGCAACCATCATGACCGACCCCGAGGTGGCGGACCGCACGTACATCGAACCGATGACAGTCGAAGCGGTCGATAAGATTCTCGCGATAGAGAAACCGGAAGTGATCCTTCCGACCATTGGTGGACAGACGGCTCTGAATTTAACCATCGCACTGAGTGAGGCGGGAATCCTCGAGAAGCACGGTGTGAGTCTGATCGGTGCCAATCTCGAGGCCATCCAGAAAGCAGAAGACCGTGAACTGTTCCGCCAGGCCATGGCAAACATCTCACTCAAGGTGCCCGAGTCGGGCGTGGCGAGTTCCGTCGAAGAAGCCCGAGAAATTGTGGCAGAGACGGGGATCCCCGCGATTCTGCGGCCGAGCTTTACCATGGGCGGAACCGGCGGGAGCGTCTGCTTCGAAGAGTCCGAGTTTGATCGCCAAGTCCAGTGGGCGCTCGACCAGTCGCCAACCCACGAATGCTTGATCGAACAGAGCGTGCTGGGTTGGAAAGAATACGAGCTCGAAATGATGCGCGACCACGCGGACAACGTCGTCGTGATCTGTAGCATTGAAAACTTCGACGCCATGGGCGTGCACACTGGGGACTCCATCACGGTCGCGCCCGCGCAGACCCTGACCGACCGCGAATACCAAGAAATGCGTGACGCGGCGGCCGCGATCATGCGCGAGATCGGCGTTGACACCGGCGGATCGAACGTGCAGTTCGGCGTGAACCCCGTCGACGGCAGCCTGATCGTTATTGAGATGAACCCACGCGTTTCGCGCTCGTCTGCCCTGGCGTCAAAGGCCACCGGTTTTCCGATCGCGAAGATCGCCGCCAAGCTGGCCGTTGGTTACACCCTCGACGAAATCCAAAACGACATCACCCAAGAAACGCCCGCGAGTTTCGAACCCAGCATCGATTACGTGGTGACGAAGATCCCGCGATTCACCTTCGAAAAGTTCCCGAACGCCGACAACACCCTGACGACGCAGATGAAGAGCGTCGGCGAAGTGATGGCCATCGGGCGCACCTTCAAAGAGAGCATGCAAAAGGCGGTTCGCTCTCTCGAGGTGGGGCATAACGGTTTCGAGTCGCCGGAGCTTCCCGGTGGGCCCGAAGGCGAAGAGCTTCTTTGGCAGTCGATCGATACGCCCCGCCCGGAGCGATTGTGGGCACTCATGGAAGCGCTGCGACGGGGCGCGACAGTCGATGAACTCTACCGACGCACGTGGATCGACCCCTGGTTCCTGCGCCAGCTCGACGAAATCATCGAGATGGAGTCTGAACTCTCGATGTCGGGCGCGAACGAACGCCCCGGCATCTTGCGGTACGCGAAACAGATGGGCTTCTCGGACGGCCGCCTCGCCGAACTTTGGAACGTAAGCGAAGCCAGTGTGCGTGGGATGCGGATGGAGCACAAGGTTCTGCCGGTCTACAAGCGAGTCGATACCTGTGGCGCCGAATTCAACGCCAACACGCCTTACCTCTATTCGACCTACGAGGACGAGTGCGAGGCCGATGTCACCGAGCGCAAGAGCGTGATGATTCTCGGTGGCGGTCCGAACCGCATCGGCCAAGGGATCGAGTTCGACTACTGCTGCGTTCACGCGGTCTTTGCCCTGCAAGAAGCCGGTTACGAAACCATCATGGTCAACTGCAACCCCGAAACGGTTTCGACGGACTACGACACCAGCGACCGCCTCTACTTCGAACCCCTTACCCTCGAAGACGTGCTTTCGATTGTCGCCGTCGAAAAACCGCACGGCGTCATCGTGCAGTTTGGTGGGCAGACCCCGCTCAAGCTTGCCGTTGCCCTCGAAGAAGCAGGCGTGCCGATCCTCGGCACGTCTCCCGACGCCATCGACCGCGCGGAAGATCGCGAGCGCTTCGACGACCTGCTCGAAAAGCTGAAACTCAAGAGACCCGCAGGCGCAGTCGCGCGCAGTGCCGAAGAAGCCGAAGCCGTGGCCGACCGCATTGGCTATCCGGTGCTTGTGCGACCTTCCTACGTGCTCGGCGGACGCGCGATGCAGATCGTTCAGGACGTAAACGCACTGCGTAATTACATGCGCTTTGCGGTGCAGGCGTCTCCCGAGCATCCCGTGCTGATCGATTGCTTCCTTGCCGACGCTATCGAAGTCGATGTCGATGCGATCTGCGACGGAACCGATGTTGTGATCGGCGCCATCATGGAGCACATCGAAGAAGCGGGAGTTCATTCAGGGGATAGCGCCTGTTCCTTGCCTCCGTATTCCCTCGAAGGTCAGATCATCGATGACATCCTTGTCGCTACCCGCAAGCTCGCGCTTGAGCTCGGGGTGCTCGGTCTGATGAATGTCCAATACGCGATCAAGGGCAACGAGCTTTACGTCATCGAAGTGAATCCTCGCGCGTCGCGCACGGTGCCGTTCGTGTCCAAGGCCATCGGGCGCCCGCTCGCGAAACTCGCTGCTCGCGTGATGATCGGCGATAGCCTCGAAAGCCTGGACTTCACGACCGAAATTGTTCCGAAGTACTTCTCAGTGAAAGAAGCAGTCCTTCCTTTCGTGAAGTTCCCGGGTGTGGACACGCTACTCGGGCCCGAAATGAAGAGCACCGGCGAGGTCATGGGGATCGACTCCGATTTCGGCCGGGCCTACGCGAAGGCACAGATCCAGGCGGGGAACACATTGCCGACGCAGGGCAGGGTTCTGGTCTCGATGCGCACCGAGGAACACGCGGGCATTGTGGGGCCGGTCAAAGAACTGATCGACTGTGGCTTTGAAGTTGTGGCAACGCGCGGTACGGCCGAAACGCTTTTAAAGGCGGGGCTCGAAGTCACATCCATCAACAAAGTCCACGAAGGCTCACCCCACTGCGTCGACGAAATTGACAGTGGTCGGATCCAACTCGTGCTCAATACCGTGGCTCCAGACGCGAAGGCGATCGAAGACTCGGCATCGATTCGTCGCTCGGCCGTGCAGCGCGGGGTTCCGTATTGCACAACCCTCGCGGCGGCACGTGCTTCGGCGAGTGCGGTGCGGGCGCTGAGCTTGGAATCGATCGGCGTGCGCTCCTTGCAGGAGATCCACGCCGGCCTCCATTCCGTCCTCCATTCCGATCATCACTCCGATCTAGATAAGGGCGAATAGGGCCCGGTGGCGGGTCGTTCGCACAACGGATCCACGAGCCCAACGAGTGCGTTTCACGCTGCCGTCATTCGTTTGCAGCAACCTCTCGAAATGGCTGCGCGCTCGCAGTTTGCCGCGTTGGGGAAGATGCCGACGCTCGCGACGGATATCGCAGCGGCTTGCGTCCCCTTTGCTTCGCTTGCGATTCCCGCAGATGTGCGGTCCACCGTCTCCGCAATCGCGACGACATTCTCTGCATTCGGCAACGCTGTCGCGGTAAAAGATGATGCGGCGTTTCGCGAGGCAATCCTGCGTGCACTCACGCTGACCCACGCTTGGCAGAAGCCGACCTTCGTCGAGAGCCTGTTGGCTCGTCCGCTGTCGACCTTGGGTGGCGTCGGTCCGAAGCGCGCGGAAGCGTTCGCGGGCCGCGGGCTGCGAACGGTGGTCGACGCGATGTTCTACTTGCCCACCCGGTATGACGATCGACGGGCGCTCGTGCAAATATGTGATCTCGAAGTCGGACGGAGAGCGACCTTCATCGGAGAGGTCAAGAGCACCGACAAACAGACTCACCGCGCGAAGGGGCGCTATCAAAAAATCTTCGAAGCTGTTGTTGGCGACGAGACGGGCAGCGTCACATTGAAGTGGTTTCGGGCGACAGGTTCGATCGAAAAGGAGCTGACCCGCGGTGCGATGTTTCTCATCACGGGAGACGTGAAGCGATACCGATTTTCGAAAGAAATCGTTCATCCGGAACTCGAACTGATCGACACCGATGGCTCCAACGGCGAAGCCGCCGACGCGTCGACCGCCCTCGAAGAACGCGCCCTCGAAACGATCGTGCCCGAATATTCGACGCCCGAAGGGCTTCAACCTAGAATGTTGCGCCGGGTTATTCAGGCGTCGGTGCTTGAGTACGCAGATCTTGTTGAGGGGTGTCTGCCAAATGACGTCGTCCAGGCTCGGACCTTGCCCGCGCCGGGGCGGGCACTGATGCGCGTGCATGCGCCCGAGTGTGAAGCGGAACTCACGCGCTATGAACAGTTTGCCTCTCCCGCCCATGAACGCCTGGTGCTCGAAGAGCTTTACTTGTTGCAACTGGGGTTGGTTCTCCGCCGGGCGTCCCGTGCTCAGGTCAAAGGCATTGCCATCGATACAACTCGGGAGCGCGTGTGCGCGGCACCCAGGGCACTCCCGTTTACGTTGACCGGTGCACAAGAGCGTGTCTGGCGCGAAGTTTCACGGGACATGAGCGAGCCGCATCCGATGAACCGATTGCTTCAGGGAGACGTCGGCAGCGGCAAGACCGCAATCGCGCTTCTTGCGGCGGTCGCCGCAGCGGAGAGCGGGTTTCAAACGGCGCTGATGGCGCCCACGGAGTTGCTGGCCGAGCAACACGCCAAGAGCCTACGCGCGATGACGAGTGCAAACGCGAAAGCGCTCGGATTGCGGATCGGCTTGTTGACCGCGTCGCGTTCGCGTGCGGAAACAAATGTGGTGCTGGAGTCATTGGCCAAGGGCGAGATTGATCTCTTAATCGGCACGCATGCGTTGATTCAGGAACGCGTCGCGTTCAAGTCGCTGGGGCTCGCAATCGTTGACGAACAGCATCGCTTTGGCGTTTTGCAACGTGCCGCTCTTGTATCGGCTACGCTCGGAGACGCGGAGCCGCATGTGTTGGTCATGACTGCGACGCCGATCCCTCGCACCCTCGCACTGACGGGCTATGGCGATCTCGAGTTGTCGGTCATCGACGAACTTCCGCCTGGGCGCAGCCCTACCGAGACCCTGCGCATGCAAGCTGGAGACGGCGAACGCATCATGGAAATGATTCGCGAAACCGTGACCCGGGGAGAGCAGGTTTACGTCGTTTATCCCCTCGTCGAAGAAAGCGAAAAGTTGGATCTTCGATCGGCGATTGAATCAAGCGAACGCATCGCGTCGGCCTTTTCGGACTTGCGGGTCGACGTATTGCACGGTCGCCTCGATGCTCCTCAGCGTGACAAAATAATGAGCCGCTTTGCGCGAGGCGAGATCGACATTCTGGTCGCGACGACAGTGATCGAAGTGGGCGTGGACGTCGCGAATGCGAGCCTCATGATTATCGAGCATGCGGAACGCTTTGGCCTCGCCCAGCTTCACCAGCTGCGCGGCAGGGTGGGGCGAGGCGCGGCGGCGGGGACGTGCGCGTTGGTTTCGCGAGGGGGCGGACGGGACTCTCGTGCGCGTCTAGACGCCATGTTGCGAACCACCGACGGCTTCAAGATCGCGGATGCCGACCTCGAGATTCGCGGTCCGGGCGAATTTCTCGGCACGCGTCAGAGCGGTGAACTCGCGGACCTCCGCATGGCCGATCTCGTGCGCGACGCATACTTGGTGGAAGTCGCGCGGGACGCTGCGATCGTGACGGTGCGCGAAGATCCCAGCTTGGCGAATTCGCCCGCGCTTCTGCGCGCAGTCGAAGTCCATTGGGGCGACCGCTTGGCGTTAATGAAGGTTGGCTAGCCTATTCATCTCTTCGTTCATTTCCCTATTCAACGCTCGAAGAAACTTCGGGCCTAGGGATTTGTCTCAACCTGCGGCGTGCAACGAAAGGCCGCGAATCAATTGGAGCGCTTTCCATGAGTGAGATCATCAAACTCGAACACCCGCACCCGGGCGTCGCCGTGATCACGATGACGAACCCTGAAATTTGCAACTTTGGTTCGTGGGAAGCGATCGGTCTGCTGGCAGACGCGATGACCGAAGCGCGAGAGGCGGGCGCCCGAGTTTGTGTTCTTGCGTCGGGCGTACCCGGGCATTGGTTTCAGCACGCGTGGCTTCGCGACTTGCGCGCGATGGTGACCGGAAAGGAAATGTCAGGGGAGCCCTCGGGCTTTTTTCGTGCACTCGGCGAACTGCGCAATGCAAACGTGGTCTATATCGCGGCGATCAACGGCGATTGCAACGGGGGTGGCGCAGAGCTTGGCTGGGCCTGCGACCTTCGCGTGGCCGAAGAGCAGGCTGCGTTCGGCCAACCTGAAGTACAGATTGCGCTTGCGACCGGGATCGGGGGCACGTCGCGACTTGCTCGATTAATCGGCCGCACTGCGACCGCGGAACTCGTGCTCGACGGTGCGCCCATGACGGCGCGTCGCATTTACGAACTCGGCGGCATCAACCGGTTGGTTACGAATGGGCAGGCGACCGACATCTCCGTCGCGTGGGCAAAGCGGCTTGCCGCACGTCCGGCAGGGTCACTCAAAGTGTTGAAGCAGATGCTGCTCGACAACGACGAGTTGCATCTCACCGACGCGCTCAAGAACGAGCAAAAACTCTTTCAGTCCGTGGTGGCCAGCCCAGACGCTCTCGACGGAATGGAAAAACTTCAAGCGCGCTTCGACGCAGGCGAGTCACCACGCGCGGTGTACGGGGAACCCAGCGACTCCTAGCCTTCGCAACGCAGGCAGCGGCGTTGGGTTCGCGTTTGGGCGGGTGTGTCTTCTGCCGCGCAGAGTCCTAGCTCGCCGTTCGCGTGAACCCGCGCAGCGGTAGGAACGCGACGGCCTGTAGTAGCGCCATGGCGACGAAGAAGGCGTGGTAGACCGACAGACGGTCATCCGTTCGGCCGAGCGCGACTTCGAGTGCGAGGCCCGCCACCACGGGAGCCAGCGCTCGGAACCCGTTTGTGATCACACCGCAGATCACCAGGGTGCGCGCCGGGGTGTCGACAGGGGTAAGTTGGAAGAGGACCTGTGTGTCCGCAACGCCGAAGCCTGCAGTCAGCGCGTTGAAGGCAAAGAAGAACACGAGGATCAGCCCAAGACTTTGTGCGTCGTTCGAGTCGATCGATACGAGCAGCAGGATCAGGGCCGCCATTCCGAGGCTGGTCCAGCGGAATATCGGAGCCGATCCAATGCGATCCGAGATGGCGCCCCAGAGGTACAGCGATACCAGTGCGCCGGCGTAGAAGGCGAGGGTTGTGAGGAGAATGTCACCACTGCTGAACCCGATTTCGCGGCGCAACATGACGACGGCGAACGGGATCGTTGACGTTCGAATCGCGGCACAGAGCGTGACGCCGAACAAGTAGCGTTGGAGTTGCTCGTTATGCCGCACGAGCGCGAAAGCTTCTCGAACGCGGATCTTGTCTTGGCTGAGTTCGGAGCGTTCGGGCAAGCGCGCGATCAAAGGGATGCGCAACACGCCGAAACACCATGCGCCGATGAACAGAGGAGCAAAGTCTCCCGGGTGCTCTGCGAGCCACCACTGGGCAGTGATGAAGTACAAGATGAGCGTGAAGTGCCAGACGCTGCGAATGGTTCCAAAGAACTGACCGACACGATCAGAATCGATGTAAGCGCGCAGCATCGGAAACCAGACGGCATTGCCAATGTTCAGACCGGCGGAGACGACAGCGAAGCTCAAGAGCACAACGATGCGCGCCGTCTGCTCTCCGTAGTCCATCAGTGGATCGAGGAAGAGCAAAGGTAAGCCGCCGATCACCGACGCGAGCTGACCAAAGAGCAAGATCGATCGCTTGCGAATGGTTGCGATCCGGCGAAGCGTGGGAAGTTGCAGCAGTTGTAAGCCGGGTAGAAACGCGGCCTGAAGCCCGATCTGGAATTCGCTCGCTCCGAGAAAGATCAAGAGCAAGGTGGGCAAGTGGTCGGTGTAGGCCGTCCAGTAAGTCATGCCTGAGGCATGGCTCGTAATGGCGAGCCTACGACCGCGGGTGCGTGTTGCGGTGTCGAGAGGCGGCGGGGCTGTCGGAGCTGGGGCGGTCATCGGTCTGCCTGAGTGGAGCGTTTGAGAACGCGCGAGGATCCTCGATCCCTGCGATTTCAACCAGCTATTTCTGACGGAGGCGGTGCAATCCGAGGAATCTTTGCGGCCCGTGAGGGCGGCCCAGGACGGTTCTGACTCAAGTTCGTGTCCGCCGTTGCCGCTCTGGAGAAAAGGCCCGCAGTTGACGCAGCGATTTCGATCCGGTAAGAAGATGAGAAGATGTTGATTCCCAAACAAAACCACAAAGCTTTCGGCGCGCTCCTACCCGCTGAACTTTTAAGCCTGCTTTTACTAGCGCGGTTATCTACTCAGATAAGCGCGCCGTTAATTCAGCGGGAGGAGGTTTTGTTCGCGTAGCTCCATTTTGTGATCATGACCAGAACGTTCGGCAAGACTGAACGCAAAACCCTCTCCCGCTAGCTTTGGCCGGAGAGGGTTTTGCGTTTTGCGATTCGCAGACCTGTTCTCCGGTTCGACACCAACGCAGTCCTTGAACCGAATTCGAGACCAGGAGTGAGATCGTCATGACGCATCAACCCAGTGACACAACGCGACAAGTTTCAAAAGCATCGCGAACAGAGATATGGGCCGCCGGAATGCCCGCCCACCACTATCCTCAACGACCGTCGTTCCATTTGCCCGATCGGTCTTGGCCCAACCGCACGATCGACGCGGCGCCTCGCTGGTGCAGTGTTGACCTTCGAGACGGGAATCAGGCCTTGGTCGAACCGATGGATGCTGAGCGCAAGATGCGGCTCTACCGCGGTCTCGTCGATTGCGGGTTCAAAGAAATCGAGGTCGGGTTTCCGTCTGCGTCAGACACCGAGTACGACTTTGTTCGTGAGTTGATTGAAGGCGGGCACATCCCCGACGACGTGACGATTCAAGTGTTGACGCCCGCACGTGACGATTTGATCGTGAAAACAATCGAATCGGTTCGTGGTGCACGCCGGGTGATTATTCACCTCTACAATTCGACGTCGACGTTGCAGCGCAAAGTTGTGTTCGGTCTCGATCGTCCCGCCATCGTGGAAATCGCGCTCAAGGGTGTGCGTTGCATCAAGGAACATGTGTCGAAGCTCGAAGGCACTGAGGTGGTGCTCGAATACTCGCCCGAAAGCTATACCGGGACTGAGCCGGAATTTGCTTCGGAAATTTGTGAAGCCGTACTCGATGAATGGGGGGCCACAGCTGCCGCCCCCGTGATCCTCAACTTGCCTTCAACGGTGGAGATGACATCACCCAACGTCTACGCAGACCAGGTCGAGTTCTTCTGCAGATCATTGCGCAAACGCGCGCGGGCCATCGTGAGCGTGCATCCCCACAACGATCGCGGCTGTGGTGTGGCGGCTGCCGAACTCGCTTTGATGGCGGGTGCGGACCGGGTGGAAGGGACTTTGTTCGGCAATGGCGAGCGCACGGGCAATGTGTGCGTTGTGACCTTGGCCCTCAACATGATGGCGTTGGGTGTCGACCCAAAACTCGACTTCCACGACATCGAGCGCACGGTCGAACTGGCGGAACGCTGCACGGGGTTGCCGGTGCACCCACGCCACCCGTACGGTGGCCAGTTGGTCTTCACCGCCTTTTCTGGATCGCATCAAGACGCGATTCGCAAAGGCTTGGCCGCGCAAGAAGCGTTTGGCGCACAGACGTGGGAAGTTCCTTACTTGCCCATTGACCCCGCCGATCTCGGACGAAGCTATGAAGCGGTCATTCGTATCAACAGCCAGTCGGGGAAGGGCGGGTTGGCATACATCATGGAACAAGACCATGGTTTCCGGTTGCCGCGCCGGCTCCAGGTCGAGTTCAGTCGCGTGATTCAACGGCTCGTCAACGCATCAGGGCGCGAGATCGGCTCGCAGGTGATCGGCGAGGTGTTTCGAACCGAATACCTCGACTTCGAGGGTAACTTTGAGTTGATGGACTTTTCTTGGAATCGAAGTTCCCAGTCACACGACGAGTGCAACGTGACTGCGAGCGTGCGACGTGGCGGTGACTTCTACACGCTTGCGGGAAACGGCGGGGGCCCGGTCCATGCATTCGTCGAGGCGCTCAATAAAGGGTTTGGCCTCGATCTCGAAGTGCGCGACTACAGCGAGCACGCATTGGGCGGAGGCGCCGACGCGCTCGCAGTCGCGTACGTGGAAGTGTCGCGGACAGGCGCCGGGGTAGAAGAGTCGCGGTATGGCGTCTCGACGGACGAGAGCATCGTCGCGGCTCCCGTGCGCGCGATGATGTGCGCGTTCAATCGACTGGTGGCACACGATGAGGTCAGGGTCAAATCGCCTGGGTCCGGGTCGATTGCCGACGCCAAGTCTGTCACTTCATAAGACCAGAAAGGCCCTGCGAGGATTTCGGCGACGAGCTTGGAACTAAGCGTCCGGCTTGTCGCCGAAAACTTGCTGCACCGTGTGCCATGCGACCGATTGAGCAAAGGCAGCTTGTTTATCGCTTAGGCCGGCGGTGTAGGAAGATCCGACTGGGCTTTCACCAAAGAGCGTTGCGAAGAAGACGTTGGCGGCGAGATAGGTCCCCAACAGCGATGGGTGTTTCTTGTCGGGGTCGTAGAGGTTCATTGCCGGGTTTGCGATACGCGCATTCTCAAAGGCGAGCCCAACCGGGGCGACCAGCGCGCCGAGTTCGTTGCCAAGGTCCGTATAGGCTTTGACGAGAGGTCCCGTCATTTCCGGGCGGCCTTGGTACGCCCAGGTCATGAAGAGCACGGTCTGCGAATCCCGCATCGCGGATCCAGCTGTCGATCTTTCGCCCATTGATTCAAAAGGAGGGGCGATTTCTTGGGTCAGCGGGCCGCGGCTATAGCCTTGGACAACGACGACGTCCCATGGGCCTGGCTTCTCACCGTTGGTGAAGTCTTGAATCATGCCCTTGGCGCCGAGTGCGTGATCCTTGAGGTATCCGCCGGAAATCGTCATTGCCTTGGTGTAGAACGTGTCCTCTTGGTTCGTCCCGTCCTTGTTTCCTCGATGCGCTCTTCGTGATGTTCAAGACATGCATGTGAAGGCTGTTGTTGTAGTAGGTGAAGCTATTGCCAATAAAGAGCGCCGACTTTGGCTGGGGCGGGGTTGTTACCGAAGGTTGTTCGCTCGCTGCGAACGCGGCGAATGGAAGCAGCGAAAGGGTTAAAGCGAGGGGCAAAAGTGAGGCGATGGCTTTTTGACGCATCAGGCAGTTCCTCGAGTCGAAGGGATGGAGGGGCAGGGCGGACACGTATGAAACCATCGCAGCCTCGGCCTTCATAGACGAATCTGAGGGAACTGCGTGCACCGCAGGCGCGTCGCTGCGGGGCGCCGAGTGTTGCCGCTGTGTTAGCTTGGCCGCGCGGGTCCCACGGAGAACCGAAATGGCTCGAAAGCGAAAGACCGCGGAAAAAGGATCGAAGGACGATTGCCGGGGAAACCCAGGCAAGGTGGCCCCGGTCATTGACCGCAATCGATGCGTCGACGCGTGTCCCGAAGATGCACTTGTGCTCGCGGCGGTTCGCTAGCCCCGTGGAATTGACTGCGGCCGAGTGCGACGAACTTCGACGAGATCTTCAAGCTTTGGCCGTGGAACTCGGGGACATGATCGAGGGCACCCGCCAAGCGGCTCGCCCCGTCGAACTCGATCAACCGGCAGTCGGTCGGGTGTCGCGCATTGACGCCATCCAGCAGCAGAAGATGCTGGAGGCGAACCGCAACGCCCAGCGAAGCCGCATTCAGCTTGTTCGTTCAGCGCTTTCGCGTTTTGATGACGGAGAATATGGCGACTGTCCTGGTTGCGGTGAATGTGTCGGGTACGCGCGCCTCAAGGCCAGACCTGAAAGCGTGTTCTGCATCGACTGCCAGTCCTCGCGTGAGCGCGGTTAATTTGGGAACGAAGCGTGCTTGATATCTTTGTAGACGCAGACGCCTGTCCGGTAAAAGACGAGATTTACCAAGTCGCGGGGCGATACGGTTTGCACGTCGTGTTGGTCGCCAACTCACGCATGAAGGTCCCATCGGGCGCGAGTGTCGAGATGATCGTTGTCGAAGCCGGCCCCGACGTGGCCGACGACTGGATCGCCGAGAACATTCGCGACGGAGACATCGCGGTTACGGCGGACATTCCCCTAGCGGCGCGATGTCTTGAGGTCGGCGCCAGCGTTCTGGGTAGCAACGGGAAGCCCTTTGACGAGGACATGATCGGGGGCGCCTTGGCGATGCGCGAGCTCAAAAGTGAGTTACGTGAAGTGGGCACAATCGCGGGCGGACCGCCGCCGCTTTCGGCAAAGGATCGATCACGATTTGTCTCCCGATTGGATGAACTAGTCCAGAGGGGGCTGCGATGACTTATTCAGGCTGCTGCCAACCGTCGCGACCGGAAGTCACAACGCGGCTGAGATCCATTTTTCCGACTGTTGAACATCCAATGGAGGCGATTGCGAGGGACAGGCCCAGGGCGGCGCCAAGGGGGAGTCGTGACTTCACGGGTGTGCTCTTTGACTTGGGGCGGGGCGTTGAGGTTGGTTCAGCACGATCTCGGCATCATGAATCACTGACCGGGTCAGTCAGTTGGAAAAGTGGGAAAGAGGTATTCACTATGAGTTTCAAACATCTATGGATTTTCGTTCCGCGCAGCCAAGGTGCAGGCGAACTTGTCCGAGCCTGTTAAGCTCGCGCGCCATGCCGGTCATCGATTGTAAAAATCTCGTGAAGACCTTTGGCGACCGCACCATCTTGGCGGACGCGACGTTGACGATTCGCCGCGGCGAACGCGTGGGTCTTGTCGGGAACAGCGGCAGCGGCAAGAGCACCTTGGGTCGAGTTCTTGCAAATGTTGAAGCACGCGATGGAGGCGAGATTTCGCTTCGGCGCGGCGCTCGCATCGACGTGCTCGAACAAGAGCCGCGCTTTGAAGCGGGGCTCACCGTGCGAGACATCGTGCTCGGCAATTTGGTCGAGTGGGGAAGGGCCAAAGAAGAATACGACGCCGTGACGGCAGCGATTTCCGACGCGAGCGAAGCCGACATGGAAGCCTTGATTCATCGTCAAGCCGACGCCGGCGAAGCGGTCGAGCGGCACGGCGGTTGGGAACGCATGCACGAGGCCGAAGCGGTCGTCGACCATCTCGGGATCAAAGACTCCAGTCGCTTGGTTGAAAACCTGTCCGGTGGTGAACGTCGTCGCGTTGCCCTCGCGCGGTTGCTCATCGGCGAACCCGACCTCGCGATTCTCGACGAACCCACGAATCATCTCGACATCGAAACCATCGAATGGCTCGAAGTTTTCTTGCGGGATCGGTTCCGTGGCGCACTCCTGTTGATCACCCACGATCGTTACATCCTCGACAACGTCGCAACCCGTACCCTTGAATTGCACGACGGCATCCTTGAGAGCTACGACGGCGGCTACGAAAAATATCTGGAAGAGAAAGCGGAACGCATGGCGCAGGGTGAACGCGTTGAGCGCAATCGTCAGAACTTTTTGCGCCGCGAGCTCGAATGGCTGCGACGCGGCCCGAAGGCGCGGGGCACCAAACAAAAAGCGCGGATCGGTCGCGCGCTCAATGCTTTGTCCCAAGACGCCCCCAGAGCCGAGCAGGTCGCTGATCTGCGCTTCGAGTCGTCGCGGCAAGGCAAGACGATCCTTCAGACCAACGAACTGACCCTCGCAAGAGATGGCCGCGTGCTGATCGAATCCCTCGATCTTGCGCTCTCTGCAGGCGATCGCATCGGCATCGTGGGACCGAACGGCATTGGCAAGACAAGCTTGCTGCTGTGTCTTTTGAATCAGCTGGAACCGGTGAGCGGCGAAGTCGAACTCGGGACCACGACACGCATTGGCAGCCTCGATCAAGGCCGTACCGGCCTCGACGACAGCGAAACCTTGCGGAAAGCCGCAGTGGGTGACCGGGGCTATGTAGACCAGGGCGGCGAACAACTCCGGGTGGGTTCGTATTTGGAGCGCTTCCTATTCGACAGCGCGTCACAGCGTAAAAAAGTCGGGGTGCTTTCCGGCGGCGAGCGTTCGCGGGTCTGTCTGGCTCGGTTGCTATGCGAGAAGACCAACTTGCTGCTGCTCGACGAACCGACCAACGACCTCGACGTTTCGACCCTCGGTGCGCTCGAGGCCATGTTGCTCGAGTACGGAGGAAGTGCTTTGATCGTGAGCCACGATCGTTGGTTCCTCGACCGGGTGGCAACGTCGATCTTGGCGTTCGAACGCGACGGCGACGGGAAAGTAGAACTTCACCGCGGCAACTATTCGGACTACCGCGAGAAGCGGGTCGCCGAACAGCAGCGCGATCTCGCAGCCGGCCGCAGTGAGACTCCGAAGAAGAACAGCGGCCCCACCAAGAGTGCAGGCGCTGCAGCGGTCGCGAGCAAGAAACTGACGTTCAAAGAAAAGAAAGAACTCGACGGCCTGATCGAACGTGTCGAAGCGGCAGACGCCACGGTCACAGCGTTCGAAGAGAAGCTGGCCGATCCCGCGACCTATCAAGGCGACAGCGTCGATGTCCCGGCGCTTAACAGCGATCTTGAAGAGGCGCGGCAGCGGTCCACCGATTTACTCGAGCGGTGGGAAAAGCTCGAAGCGCGTCGCGAAGCCACTGAGGGCTAGGCGTCAGCTGGCCTCGCGCGGTTAGTAGTGCGGCGGCGGCGGCTCGTCGCCGGCTTCTACGACTCCCTGGGCGCCGCTCTCGATGAGTTCTCGGAGCCGTTTCGTCTCGATCACGAGTAGGTCGATCTGATCCTGCTGACGCGTGACGACGGTATTGAGTTCATCAACCGTGCGATCTTGATAGAGCACTTTGCTTTCGAGTTGTTCGAAGCGCTCTTCGGTCTGCTGCGCAGTGGCGGGCGTTAGTTTCCTGGTGTCGTCGGGCGGCGTTGCGCTCATGCGAGATCCTTTGTGTGGGACGCAAGCATACCGCGCACGGGTCGAAGTATCGTTGCTGTACCACTTTTCGCCGCCCGCAAAGGACATGTCGATGGCCCCCAAAGAGCTCGCGATCGATTGGATCGAACAAACACTCGAACGATTTCCTCGCACTCGTTTTGCGCATCTACCCACGCCCTTTGAGTCCATGCCCAGGCTCACCGAAGCATTCGGTGGTCCCGCCCTTTGGGTCAAGCGTGACGACTGCACTGGGCTCGCCGTCGGTGGCAACAAAACACGCAAACTCGAATTCTTGGTCGGGGCCGCGATCGCGGAGGGGGCCGAAACGCTCTTGAGCTTCGGCGCCCTGCAATCGAACCATGTACGTCAGACCGCGGCGGCCGCTGCAAAAGCGGGCCTCGGTTGTCGCCTCGTGTTGGTGGACAAAGTTCAGTACCGCGAACCCGCATACGAAACATCGGGCAACGTACTGCTCGACGATCTCCTAGGCGCCGACGTTCACATCGTGAAGAACGATGCCGAGGCCGCGTCTGTTGCACGCAAGCTTTTGGATGAAGAGGCGGCGGCGGGGCGGGGTGTCTATGCGATCCCAACCGGCGGATCCAACGCCGTGGGCGCCTTGGGTTACGTCGATTGTGCAAAGGAAATCGTCGCACAGAGTCGGGAGCGGGGTGTTGCGGTGGGTAGCGTTGTGACGGCGGTGTCGAGCGCGGGTACCCAGGCAGGCTTGAGCGCGGGCTTTGCAGCATTGGGTGCGGACGTTCGAGTGTTGGGGCTCAACGTTTACAATGCAGACTTCGCAGACCAGGAACAAACGCTTCGCAGATTGACGACGGACGTGCTCGCATCCCTGGGCGTTGAGCCTGCGAACCCACCGCACTTGGAAATTCGCCATGAGTTCTTGGGAGAGGGCTATGGAATTCCCAATGCAGGCGTCGTGGATGCCGTGCGTTGTGCGGCCGAATGCGAGGGACTCCTCCTCGACCCGGTCTATTCGGGCAAGGCGATGGCCGGACTGCGAGCGATGATCGAGGCGGGAGAGTTTCGAGACATGGGCGCCGATGCGGTTGTCTTCTTGCACACCGGCGGTACGCCGGGACTGTTCGCGTACCGCGACGCGCTGGTTGCGAGCTAGGCCTGAGTCGCGCCGCCAAGCATCGCCAATACGGTTTTTCTACGGTGCGGTGCATGCCCTTGGGTTGGCTTCGTCCGAAAGTCCTGGGCCGCGGGCTGCTCGGTGCGATCGCGAGCTTGGGGTGCGGGCCACCATCGCCATTTTCGTGCTCAAAAACGTCTGACCCCAGGTTCCTTGTGGCTGGCTGCTCGTGATGCGTTTACTCAACCGTATGTTCTTGTAACTGGAGGCGGTCGGATGCACACTACGTCGCGCTCGTTGCACGCATCGTGACCGGACTCTGGAGATTCGCATGGCGGACAGCACTACCCCCGATCAATGGCGTCGCTGCAGCAGTTGCAAAAAACCGATCGTGTTTGAGTCTTTGTATTGGGTCTGCAACGTGTCGACCTGCAACCGTAAGAATGCGTCGTTCGTCTTTTGTACCGTGTCGTGTTGGGACGCCCACCTGGGGGTCGTGCGGCACCGGGAATCGTGGGCGGAAGAACGGCACGCCCCTTCGCGAAGTCAAGCCGCCGCCGCCGCAAATTCTGATGCGGGGCAGAGCCAAGCAAGTCGCGCAACACCTTCGTCTGCGGCACCACCGCGCGGATTCAAACGGTCGATCCCGACATCACAGCCCGGCCGTACAACGGCGAGTCCGCCGCGCGATGACGTCCCGATCGACACGCTCATCGTGATGTCGAAACTCAAGGCTTACGTAAAAGCCAAGTCGGGACTCAACACTTCGGACAGAGTCCTTAGGCCTCTTTCGGATGCGGTGCGAAGGCTTTGCGACGAAGCGATCGAAGAAGCGATCGCAAGCGAGCGCAAGACGTTGCTTGACCGCGATTTTAAGAAGTAGATCGAAGTAGCAGATCAAAGAAGTAGATTGACGGAAGTACAGCGACGAACGAAGGCGTTGTTCAGGACGCGAGCCGATGGACCCAGTGCACAAGCGTGATCGCCAAGGCCGGGACGGCGAGTCTTTCAAACCCTCGCGTCCCCATACGCGTCTCGATCGTTGCGCGGAGCGTCTTCCCGGTGCACTCGATCCCAACGCGTAAAACCGCGAAGCCGAGCAATAGGAAAACCAGCGCATTCATCTCAAGCGCCGCACGCCATTCGAACTGGCTGGTCAGCACGAGCGCGCGGGTCATGCCGCAACCCGGGCATTCGATGCCGGAAAGCCAGTGCACCATGCAAGGGATGCCGTACTCCGAGTGTGCGAGGAGGTCGATGCCAAAGCCGTGGAACAGCACGCCCCCGGCGAAGACCACAACCAGCAATGCTTCGAAAAAGTGCAGCAGCACGCCGCTGCGCTTTTGACTTTGCCTACTCGACAATCTTGTTGATCTCCAGTTGGTGAATGCAGTCGGCCACGATGCCCACGCCAACAAGCGTCGTGACGACACTTACGATCGGGAGCCCTTCAGAGATGCGAAGTCCGCGGCGCTCTTGAATTTCAACGATCGCGAGGCCCATCTTGTACTGGTAGTAGAGGTGATAGAGGCCGCACGTAAGGACCACGAGCAAGAGCCACATCCCGAACTGAAATTCATCGCGGCCGAGGAGGTCGTTGCATGCCTCCATCTGGCGGTAGTTCCAATAGATATCGAAGAGACCGCACGTAAGCAGCGTCAGGACGACAAACAGCGGAATGCTCATCCGGTGGCGGTACTCGTCGTGTTGGTCATCCGGCTCGAATTGCGATTCCGATGTCATCGCGGACTACCTCCGAAGAAGAAAGCTAGGAAAACAACGAATGCGCCATGGCGCGGTGACGTCCGCAATTCGCCGTGCAGCCACGCGAGCATACACATTCCCGAGGGGCGAACTCACTGGGTTTGCAGTCGCGGTGTGCGAATCGAACTGGGGTGCGGCTCCGGTGCGGGCCCCATGCTAAAGCTCTGAGGGGAGGTCGCGCTCGCTTCCTGGCTCGGCACGCCGCCGAGCGCACCGTAAACGACGGAGATCGCGTGAACGCGGAACCCGAAGTCGGCATCGTTGGAGAAGATCCTCGAGACGAGCTTGAGCGGGAACTATCGCTTTCGGACGCGGTGTTTCTCGTCGTCGCGTGTGTGATTGGCGCCGGTATCTTCTTTACGCCGGGACGTGTCGCCGAACTGATTCCCCATCCCTATTGGATCTTGGCAGCTTGGTTGTTTGGCGGCTTGCTTTCCCTCGCCGGCGCGCTCGCAAACGCCGAACTCGGCGCGATGTTTCCTCGAGCCGGTGGCAACTATGTTTACCTGCGAGAGGGCGTCCATCCGATCGCGGGGTTTCTCGTCGGCTGGCTTACTTTCTTTGCGATTTTCGCCGGCACGATCGCAGCGCTTGCTGCGATCGCGGCAGAGCAGATGGTCGCGTGGTGGGGGTTGTCAGAGTCCTGGGTGGTTCCGGTTGCAGTTGCGATTACGCTCGTATCGTCGGCGCTGAATATTCCGAGCGTTCGCTCTGGCGCCCGCGCCAACAATGTCGCGTCGATCTTCAAAATCGGAGCGCTGGTCGCCTTCTGTCTGATCGGGCCGATGATCGGGGGCGGAGATCTCGGTCGGCTTTCGCCCAGTTCTTTGCCCGATGCCATCGCGACTCCGACTCTGGTTGGCTTCGGGCTCGCGATGTCCCCCGTCTTGTTCAGCTACCTCGGATGGAATTCGTCGGTCTACGTCGCGAGCGAAATCAAGAATCCGGTCCGCAATTTGCCGATCTCGCTCTTCGGAGCTCTCGGGATCTGCACGGGCCTCTACCTGGCGCTCAACTGCCTCTATCTCTACGCCCTGCCAATCACGGAGCTCATCGGCATCAACGACGCCGGCGGCGCCACGGCGGAGGTGTTTTTTGGGTCGAGTGGAGCGATGATCGTCGGGGGGATCGTCCTGGCGTCTGTGTTGGGGACGCTCAACGCCACCGTGCTGCTTGGCCCGCGGGTCGCGTATTCGATGGCGCTCGACGGCTTGTTCTTCGGGGGGGCCGAAAAAGTCAATCCCGCGTTTCGAACGCCGGTCGCGGCAATTTGGGTTCAGGCTGGGGTCACCATCGCGATCCTGATGCTGCTTCGAAATTTTCCCAGCGCCCTCGACTTTACGACGTTCGCCATATTGCTCGCTTCGATGGCCGACATCGTCGCGCTCTATCGTCTGCGCGTTCGCGAGCCGAATCGGCCGCGGCCGTACCGCGCCTGGGGCTATCCGTTCGTGCCGGGGCTGTACTTCGCGGCCACGCTGGCGATCTCGGGGGCGATGATCTGGGGGCGCCCGCTTGAGTGTCTGGTCGGGGCCTTGATGATTGCCGCCGGACTGCCTTTCTACTTCCTGTTCAAGAATCGCGGCGAACGCGAGAAGCCGTGATTCACCCGCCGCCGGGCGCTTCCACGATGGGGCGGGGTCCGGTAAGCTCGCGTCGAACTTCGTATTTTTGGACCCGAGACCATGACCAAAGAGTTTCGTCACGACTTCGACAAACTGAAGCGGCTCCCGCCCTATAGCCTGGGGGAGGTGATCGCGCTGATGCGCGCTGCGCGTCGAGCGGGTGAGGACATTGTCGATCTCGGGATGGGCAATCCCGACATGCCGAGTCCGCCTCACGTGGTCGACAAGATCGCAGAAGCAGCGCTGAACCCGAAGAACCATCGCTATTCCGAGTCGCGCGGCATTCCGAATTTGCGCGCCTCGATTACCGAATGGTACGACCGAAGGCATGGGGTCAAGCTCGACCCCGACGGTGAAGCGATCGCGGTGATCGGCGCGAAAGAGGGATTCTCCCATTTTGTTTTGATGACGGTGGGTCCGGGTGACGTCGTATTGTGTCAGGACCCGGCGTATCCCATTCATCAGTACTCCGTGATTATCGCGGGTGGCGACTTGCGCTCGGTGCCGCTCACGGAAGACACCGACTTCATCGACAACCTCAACATCGCGATCAAGCGCACCTGGCCGAAGCCCAAGGTGTTGGTGATTTCGTTTCCTGCAAACCCGACGACCCAGGTCGTCGACCTCGCCTTCTTCGAACGTATTATCGCGTTCGCAAAAGAAAACGACTTGATGGTGCTGCACGACTTCGCGTATGCAGAAATCGCCTTCGACGGATACAAGCCCCCGAGCATTCTCGAAGTGCCGGGCGCCATGGACGTTGCGATCGAATTTACGTCGCTATCGAAGAGTCATTCGCTCGCGGGTTGGCGCGTCGGTTTTGCATGCGGCAACCGCGAAATGGTTGGCGCCCTCGCTCGCATCAAGAGTTATCTCGACTACGGCATGCCGCAGGCGATTCAGATCGGTGCGATCAGTGCGCTGCGCGGACCGCAAGACGTCGTCGATCGGAACGTTCAGGAATACAAAGAACGACGCGACGCATTGATCGATGGCCTCGGTCAACCGGGGGAGGGCATGTGGAAGATCGATAAGCCCCTCGGCACGATGTTCGTTTGGGCCAAGATCCCGGAACGCTTCGTGCATTTGGGCTCACTCGAGTTTTCGAAAATGCTTTTAAAAGAAGCGAAGGTCGCGGTGTCTGCGGGCATTGGCTTCGGGGAGACTGGGGAGGGCCATGTGCGCTTTGCCCTGGTCGAAAATAAACATCGCATCCGCCAGGCGGTTCGGGGCATTCGGTCTTTCTTGCGCGAATTCGAGCAATAAACGCTGCACGACAGGCCCGAGCGAGCCAATCAACTTTCTAGCAACGACTGAAACATCTCAAGCAAAGGTGGCGCGACAACATGGCGAGTGAAGGGGTAGGCGTAGGATTGGTTGGTTTCGGAACCATTGGAGCAGGTGTGGCCAAAGTTCTGATTCAGAACGCAGACGTGATTGAAGCGCGGCTTGGTTTCCCGCTTCGGCTCACGCGCATCGCCGACCTCGACCTCGACACAGACCGCGGTATCGACGTCAGTGGCATTCGCTTTGACGCCGATGGACAAGGCCTGCTTGCCGACCCCGAAGTCGACATCGTGATCGAGTTGGTCGGTGGCTACGACTTCGCGCGAAAGCTTTGCCTCGATGCGATCGGCAACGGCAAGCATGTTGTGACGGCCAACAAGGCATTGCTTGCGGTGCACGGCGACGAGATCTTCGCCGCCGCGCGAGACGCCAAGGTCGACGTCGCTTTCGAAGCGGCGGTGGCGGGCGGGATCCCGGTGCTGCGCGCAATCCGCGAAGGCCTTGCCGCGAATCGGATCGTGAGCGTCTACGGCATCTTGAATGGCACCACGAACTTCGTGCTCACCGAAATGGAACGCACGGGTGCAGACTTCGAAGTCGTTCTCAAGCAGGCCCAAGAATTGGGGTACGCCGAGGCGGACCCCACGTTCGACGTCGAAGGCGTCGATGCCGCCCACAAGCTTGCGCTTCTGACCTCGATGGCATTCGGCTCAACATTGGACTTCAAGTCGATCCCGACCGAAGGCATCCGCGGGCTTTTGCCCCTGGACTTCGAGGCGGCAGATGAAGCGGGTTACCGCATCAAGTTGCTCGGCATCGCGAAGGGACGCACCGAAGCCAATGGCGAAGAAGTGATCGAGTCGCGGGTTCATCCCACACTGATCCCGAAGGATAGCCTGCTTGCCAACGTCGGTGGTGCCATGAACGCCGTCGCGGTCCGCGGAGACGCGGTCGGACCGACCCTCTACTACGGAGCTGGCGCGGGCGAGATGCCGACCGCGAGTGCTGTCGTGGGTGACCTGATGGAAATCGCACGCGAAATACATCGCGGCTCTTCCCGGCGAGTGGCGCCACTCGGCACGCCCGAAGCCTCGCTGAAAACGAAGGCGCTTCGGAATCTTGGAGACCTCGTGTCGCGCTACTACGTGCGGATCGAGGCGGTCGATCGTCCCGGTGTGCTCGCGCGAATTGCAGGGGCCTTGGGTGAGCATGGCGTCGGGATCGAGTCCATTACCCAGCGCGCTGCAGAGACTGGCGAGGCATCGGTCCCTGTGATTCTCTGGACCCACGAAGTCAAAGAAAGTGCCGTGCGCGATGCGTTGGCGGACATCGACGCCCTCGTGGACGTCACCGAGCGATCGAGCCTCATTCGCATCGAAGAGGATCTCTAAGATGAATCCCGGTACCGAAAAGCCACACTACCGAGCTTGGTTCGAAAGCCTCGACGACAGTGAAGAGCGCTACGGCCTCGACGAAATCGTCTACACCGACCGCAACGGCGGGCTCCTCCAAGTCGTGCACGACATGGAAGAGCTGAAGAAGAGCAGCGCAGCCGAATGGAAGAGCTTGTTTGCGAGCCGCCGCGGTGGCAGCCAATGGCCTTACGGCTCGGGCGTGTGGTGCATGAAAGAATGGATCCTGCCCGAAATTCACAGCGACAACGTGGTTTCGATGTACGAGGGAAACACCAACTTGTTCTGGGCAGAACGCTTCGGCCGCGAACTGGGTGTCGAGGATCTTTGGCTCAAGCTCTGCGGCAACTCGCACACCGGCTCATTTAAAGACCTCGGCATGACGGTGCTCGTTTCGATGGTGAAGGAACTGATCGAGCGTGGTGAGGATATTCCCGCAGTTGCGTGCGCGTCGACGGGGGACACCTCGGCCGCACTCGCTGCGTACGCCGCCGCCGCGGGCATTCCGTCGGTGGTTTTCTTGCCCAAGGGAAAGATCTCGATGGCGCAGCTCATTCAGCCTGTCGCGAACGGTGCCATGGTGTTTGCTCTGGACACCGACTTCGATGGCTGCATGGAGCTCGTGCGTCAAGTGGCCGAGAAGGACGGTGTCTACCTCGCGAACAGTATGAACAGCTTGCGGGTTGAAGGTCAAAAGACGATTGCGATCGAAATCGTTCAGCAGTTCGAGTGGGAAGTGCCGGACTGGCTCGTGATCCCCGGTGGCAACCTCGGCAACGTATCTGCATTGGCGAAGGGCTTGGACATGATGTTCGAGATGGGCCTCATTAATCGCCGTCCGCGCATTTGCCTCGCTCAAGCAGAGTCGGCCAACCCGCTCTACTTGTCCTACCTGAAAGACTTTGAAGTCTTCGAACCCATTGCGGCACGTGCGACCGTGGCTTCGGCCATTCAAATCGGCAACCCGGTTTCGGTCAAAAAGGCGATCGACGCGCTGCGCCGGTACGACGGCGTCGTCGAGCAGGCGAGCGAAGCCGAAATCATGGAAGCGTGCGCGCGGGCGGATCGAACGGGTTTGTTTAATTGTCCCCACACCGGCGTCGCCATCGCGGCGACTACGAAGTTGGTCGAGCGGGGGTTGATCAAGTCGAGCGACAGGGTGGTGGTGATCTCAACCGCTCATGGGCTCAAGTTCGTGGACTTTAAATTGAACTATCACAACATGACCGTCGCGGACATGGTCCCCGATCATCCGAACCCGCCGATCGAATTGCCCGCCGACTACCAACAGGTACGCGACCGGATGCTCAGCGAGATCGACCGCCGCGCGAAAACGTAATTTTTCGGCCTGCGGAATTTCAAAATTAGAACGCGCCGATCGAATTCGAGGAGGGAAGGCTGACTTCATGTTTACTGGAATCGTCGAGTCTGTCGGTGTCGTCTTGTCCGCGGAGCCCCAGGGGGACGGACGGCAATTCAGGGTTCGCTGCGCCGATGTTGTTGAGGGCGTTCGCCTAGGCGACAGCATTGCGTTCAATGGAACCTGTTTGACCGTGACCGAGCTTCAAGGCGACGAAATCTCTTTCGATGCGGTGCGCGAAACCATCGATTGCACGGGGCTTGGCGACGTGACCGCTGGCGAGCGCATCAATTTGGAACGGGCGATGCGCGCCGATGCGCGGCTCGATGGCCATATTGTGCAAGGGCACGTCGATGGGGTCGGAAAAGTAGTCGAACTCAAGCGCCGAGATGACGATGTCGAACTACATATTGACTGTGCAGAAGACGTTGCAGGCCTGTTGGTCGACAAGGGATCTGTAACGGTTCAGGGGGTGTCACTCACTGTGGTTGCTGTGAGCAACGCGGGGTTTTACGTGGCATTGATCCCCCACACGCTCGAGGTGACAACCCTCGGAACTCTCGAACCGGGCGACCTAGTCAACCTCGAAGTCGACATACTAGGCAAATACGTTGCGCGCTATCTCGAACGGCGCGGTGCAATTTAGTCAAACAGCGAGTTCGAGGTGACTGCAGAAATCGGTTGGGCGTGGAAGACCGCTCCCGCCAATTCTGGATGACGCGCGGGTTTGCGCCGTGCGTATCTGAGGTTTAGATCCGACGATGTTTCATGGATTAATTACGCTGGCCCTTGGCGCCGCTGCTGCGCTCCCCACCGGCAACGGTTGGCAAACCGTGCTCGACGAAGTGGCCCCCTCGGTTGTGGTCATGCGCGTGAACGCACCGCGCTCCTTCGACACCAACGCGACTGGATACATGACGGCGACGGGCTTCGTGGTCGACGCCGAGCGAGGGATTCTGCTCACCAATCGGCACGTGGTGACCCCGGGCCCTGTGGTTTCAGAAGCGGTCTTTCTCAACAACGAAGAAGTTGACGTTCACGCGGTTTATCGCGACCCGGTCCACGACTTCGGCTTCTACCGCTTCGACCCGAGCGACGTTCGGTTCATGGACGTGAAGCCCCTGCACTTGGCTCCCGAAAAAGCCAAGGTTGGCGTCGAGATCCGGGTGGTCGGAAACGATGCCGGTGAAAAGCTTGCGTTTCTTTCGGGCACGCTTGCGCGACTCGACCGAGACGCGCCTTCTTATGGACGCAGCGGTTACAACGACTTCAACACCTTTTACATTCAAGCGGCGTCCAGCACGTCAGGTGGCTCGTCGGGCTCTCCGGTTGTCGATCTCGGTGGAAATGTAATTGCACTCAATGCCGGCGGTTCGCGATCGGCGGCTTCGAGCTTTTATCTTCCGCTCGACCGCGCTGTGCGTGCACTCAAGTTGATTCAGAAGGGCGAGCCCGTACCGCGCGGCACCCTGCAGACAACCTTGAATTACTTGCCCTACGACGAAGTGCGGCGCTTGGGGCTTCAGTCAGAGACCGAGGCTGAGGTCCGACGACGCTTTCCCGAAGGCACCGGGATGATCGTCGTGAGGGACAATGTTCCCGAAGGCCCAGCGGACGGGAAGCTTGAACCGGGCGACATCGTCGTCCGTCTCAACGGCGAGCACGTTACCTCGTTCATTCCGATCGAAGCGGTACTCGACGACAGTGTCGGTGAGATTGTGACGCTTGAAATCGAGCGCGGCGGTGAGCCGATGACCCTCGAATTCGTGGTCGACGACCTTCATGCGATCTTGCCTTCATCCTACCTCGAATACGGCAACGGGATTCTCAACGAGGTTTCTTACATGCAAGCGCGCAACCACTCGGTACCGACGGGTGGGGTGTACGTGTCGTCTCCGGGCTATTCGCTCGGGAAGGCCCGCATCGCGTCGGGCTCGGTGATTACCGAAGTCGATGGTGTCGATGTTCCGACGCTCCAGGATTTTGAGCGAGAGATGGCGTCAAAGGCCGACGGCGCGCGGGTTCCGCTGCGCTATCACCGGCTCCACAACCCACGAACAAGCGCGGTAGGGATCGTCCGCGTCGATCGTCGTTGGTTCACCATGCAGCACTGCGTGCGCAACGATTCAATCGGCAAGTGGCCGTGCACGCCTTCGCAAGAGCCCCCGGCGCCTGAGCTTCCGAAGCCCGCAACCACGCGGTTTAGTGAAAACGGGGATCGCGCACTTCGCGAGCTTGCCCCTTCGATCGCGATGGTCGAGTTCGACATCCCGTACCGCCTCGACGGTGTTCACGGCGAAAGTTTTCAAGGTGCTGGTCTTGTCGTTGACGCCAAGTTGGGGCTTGTCGTCGTGGATCGCGAGACCGTGCCGATCGCGATGGGCGATGTCACTGTGACGTTCGGTGGCTCGGTTAAAGTTTCTGGCGAAGTGGTCTACCTGCATCCTGAGCACAACATCGCAGTCGTGCGCTACGACCCGCGCCTGGTAGGGGACACGCCGATTCGCGAAGCCGAACTCCGACCCAAATCGTTGGCCGCGGGCGACGACATCTGGATGGTCGGTTTGAGCATGCGGAAGAAGCTGATTTCGAGAAAAACCGAAATTGCTGGCCTCGAACCGGTTCGATTGACGCTCACCTATCCGCCTCGCTTCCGGGAGCGCAACCTGGAGGGTTATTCGATCAACGATTCGACGTCCACTGTCGGTGGCGTCTTGGCCGACGGGAAAGGCCGGGTGCACGCACTGTGGGTTTCGTACTCGACTGGCCACGGCAAAGACATGCGACAGTTCTTTGTCGGGATTCCGATCGAACGCGTGATCGAGATCGTCGAGCCGCTGCGCAATGGCAACTTCGTAAAATGGCGAAGCCTCGGCGTTGAACTTGGCCCCGTCAATATTGCGGACGCGCGCGATCGCGGCCTGTCGGATGTGCGTGCTGCGCGAATCGAAGCCAAGATGCCGTCGGCCGCCCGCGTGCTTTCCGTTGTCCGCCAAAGCTTCAATAGTCCCGCGCGGAAACTTCTGGAAGAGGGTGACTTGTTGCTCGAAATCGATGGCAAGTCGATCACCTCCTACCCCCAGATCGAGCGTGCATCACAGGCCGCTCTGGTGAAGCTGCGGATCTTGCGCGACGGAGAAGAAATTGAGCTCACGGTTCCGACCCAACTGATGAGCGGAGCCGGGACCGAACGCGCGCTGCTCTGGGCGGGTACTTTGCTTCAGAGACCGCCGCCCGCGATCTCGACCCAACGCAAGCTGCCTCGCTTGGGCGTCTACGTATCGCGTTTTTGGTACGGCTCACCGGCCAATCGCTATGGCTTGCGAGCGACTCGGCGCATCCTCGAAATTGACGGCAAGCCGACTCCAAACCTCGACGCGTTTCTCGAAGCCGTTTCGTCGACGC
Source organism: Myxococcales bacterium (assembly GCA_012960035.1). Taxonomy (GTDB): domain Bacteria; phylum Myxococcota_A; class UBA9160; order UBA9160; family UBA4427; genus DUBZ01. The sequence goes on from DUBZ01000086.1 coordinate 55,616, forward strand.
CAGATCGCGGCTCGGTGCGCATCAAGGCCGTGGATCTAGATGGCGCGATCGAAGTCACGACACTCAAGCTCGACTTGGAATTTTGGCCGACTTATGAGCTGGTGCGCGACGCGGATGGCTGGCACCGCAGGCCCGTTGCAACGAAGTAGTCGGGGCCCTTCGCGCCGCTAGAGCAGGTGATCCATTAGCAAGCTGGCGATGCCGAGAAACGCAAAGAAGCCAAATGCGTCGGTGAAGAACGTGACAACGACGCCCGCGCCAAGTGCCGGGTCTTGACCGAGGGCTTTGAGGGCGAGGGGAACGCTCGCACCCAGTAGGCCGGCGACTGCCATGGTGCTCACCATCGCGACAAAGATCACGATGCCCAGCACGGGATTGCCGTGCCAGAGCGTCGTGATCCCCGCGCTTGCGAGGCCCGTGACAGCGCCGAGAATGAGGCCGACCAAGCACTCTTTGCCCACTGCGCGTAGGCCACTCGAAAATTCGATCTCGCCAAGGGCGATGGCCCGGGTGATGACCGTAAGCGTCTGAATCCCACCGTTGCCCCCCATGCCGGCGACCACCGGCAGCAGCACCGCGAGGGCAACTAGGCCTTCGATCTCCTCTTGAAACAAACCCACCACCCAGGCTGCGGCAAATGCAGTGCCGAGGTTGGCGAGCATCCAAGGCAGTCGCTTCCGAACCGACAGGGAAGGCTTTGTGAAGACGCGATCTTCTTCCGAGAGACCGGCGAGGTGATACATGTCCTCGGTCGCCTCTTCGGTAATGACATCAATTACATCATCGACCGTGATTACACCCAACAGAGTTCGGTCTACATCGATGACTGGGATCGCGAGCAAGTCGTAACGCGCGACGAGGCGCGCAACTTCTTCCTGGTCGGCTTCAGGCGGGGTGCTGATCGCTTCGCGTATCATCATGTCGTGACAGGGGCGATCGGGCGGGGCGGCGACGAGACGTCGAATCGGCACGACTCCTTGCAAGCGCTTTTCTTCGTCGATCACGTATAGATTGAAGACCGATTCATCGAGGTCGCCCCGGGCGCGGATCGAATCGATCGCTTCTTGCGCGGTCATCTTTTCGTCGAGGGCGAGATACGTGGTCGTCATCGCACGACCGGCGCTGCTCGCGGGATAGATTTCCGCCTTGCGAAGTTCAATTTGAACAGAGTCGGGGAGCAACGTTCGAACGGCGTCGCGGCGGTCTTCGGGAATGCCTTCAATCAACTCGAGCATGTCGTCGAGTTCGACGCGACACAGCAAGTCGACGAGCCGCGTATCGGAAACGGTTTCAAAAACTTGCGGGAGTAGTTCGGGTGGGAGTTGCTTGAGCATCGCCGCGGCGCGGTGATGCTTGAAGAGCAAGTCGATGACCGTGCGAATTTCGTCCGGCGTGAGGTCGGCGAGCAGGGGACCGAGGTCGGCCGGGTGGACCTTCTCGAGCATCCGTTCAACCCGGATGTGGACTCCGCTGGCGAGTAGGCGACGCAGGATTCGTGTCGTGATGACGGGGGGGGTCTGTGCGGGTGAGGGGGTCGCCATGGTTTGCATTCCTCGCCATGTGCTGGCCGACGGGGAGCGGGGACTCGGGGTGCAGCCCCGCCCTCAGGTCGGAGGGCAAGCGATCGTGATTCTAAGGGCACGCGACGTGCGCGCTGGGAGTCTTGGACTTGATGCGGTCATTGATTCGAATCCAGTCGTTACCGCAGATTCCCCGATTGAGCGAGTCCTAGTAGGGATAGGGGGCCTTAGGCGACTCGAACCGGGCAATGTTCGGGGCTAGGCCGCGAAGAAACCTGCACCTATTTCTGAATGTTTACGGTCTGGGTGTTAATTAAAACGCCTGAGTTGCCGATGAGATGCACATCGCTGTCATGCGAAAAAGACACGGCGCGTGCATTCGGCGCGAGAAACTTGGGGGAAATGATGGGCAGATCGACGGTACGCGGCATAGAAATGGCTGGAGTCCGAATGGCGATTGAGGTTCCGTCGAATCTCAAGTGGGAATGGCCGAACGAAGACATTCGTGCTCTTGCCTGCGTACCCGCCGATGCGGATGTGAAAATTGGAGTCCGCGTGGCGACTCCTGAAGCACCTCGCGGTGAGATTTACAGTTATGAGTCACGGGGTGTTCGCTTCGAAATTGGCTGGGAAGGCGAATCGTTCGCGGTCGCGGTCTACGGCCAGGCAGGCTTGGAACGCGCGGCCAGATTCGACGGCGACTTTCGATACGGCGAAATTGTTGTCGCACCCGCGTGCGTGACTGGGGCGACGTATCCCCTCGAGCACCCATTGGATGAACTCGTTCTTCTCCATCGGCTCACGCGTGAAGGCTGCGTGATTGTAAATGGCTCGGTGTCTTTGGAAGGGCGAGAAGCACTGCTGTTCCTCGACACGACCGACAATGCTCCGCCTCTGCCTGCCGGGATGACCTTCGAATCTCGCAGTGTTTCGCAATTTGTGCTCAGGCCGGTGCTCGAACACAACGGCGTCAGCGATACCGGTGTGTGGCTCCATACGATGCCCTGGCGAAACGAATGCTCGGGTATGAAATTCGAGCGTGCGCCGCTTTCGGCGATCCATATTTTGTGCGAGGACGGGAAAACACCCGTGGAGCGACTGAGCGAGCGTCGTGCCGAAAATGAACTGTTGCAGCACGTGTTCGCGCCCGTGCATGACCCTGACACCGCTGGGCGTCAGATGGAAGTTGTGAGCCGCGTGGTGAGACGCACTTCTGTGCTGCGTCTTCGCAAGCCGTGGATGGACCGAGAGATCTCGTTCAATGGGGACGAGTCCCAGGCAGCACTCGGCTTCGCGCCACCGTCCTGCTAGAGTCAAAGCACCGAACGACTCCATTCGAAACGCGCTGTGCTTGAGTTTGGGGCCATGCCTGCCATTCTCAACGGGCCGAAAGCAGCCCGAAGTCGCGCGCCGTCGCACATACGCGTACAAGTATTTCACGTCGTATTCGGCGTTCTCCCGTTGTGCATCACACCCAATCAATTGATCCTAGGATGGCCCCCTGGGGCCGGAATCGGTCTTCTTCGAAAATTGTTGAATTTGGGATCGATTGTTTTTCGGTGGTGCCCTCGTGAAGAGGGTACAATCAGAGCAAGTCGGCAGGTCCCGTTACGCGCGCTTAGGCTCGATTGAGGGTCGACACACGGTTGAGTCAAGTTTTTGGTCGGGGCAGATCTTTTTGAAGTTGGGGGCTGAGTCCATGAGGCAGATTCTTGAAGACATCGTGCGAGCGCTGGTTGATCAACCGGATGAGGTTCAGATCAAAGAAGTCATAGGCGAACACGCCCACGTCCTTGAACTTCGGGTTGCAAAAGAAGACTTGGGGAAAGTGATTGGAAAGGGCGGGTCGCACGCGTCTGCGATTCGAACATTGATGGCCGCTGCGAGTGGCAAAGAAAAGAAGCGCTACATCCTCGAAATCATCGAAAACTGAACGCGCCAAGGTTTGACTGTTCGTGGTGAAGTCACCTGTGACTGAGGCATGGCCTCGGCATTGATTGCTTGACATGCACGGGTTGCGCCCAGCCCGACGCCGTCGTCACACATCTCCTCTAGTTTTTTGCGTGTGCCGCTGGATTTCTCCGCGCCGTTCGCCGATAAGATTGCCAGGCGAACGCACACCCATCCACGGTGTCTCATCCGCGGGTAACAAGCTGCGTCCACCGAGTTTCGAAACTGTAATTCGCCGAGATCATGTGCTCAGCTGGAGGGGCCACGCGGGCACGCATCGACGCGCAGATACGTTGCGACTTGCACGTTTGCGATTACGGCACATCGCTTGCGTTCTAAGTACCCCGATCGAGCGCATCTGTTCGTTCGTCCCGATGAGCTGGGAGTGAGAATCAAATGTCTGAAAACAATGTCAAAGAGTACGAGATCGAACAGCCGGCGACCGACGGTGAAACATCAGTCGAACCGAATGACTTGTTCGTCGAAGGCCTCGCACTTTTCGAGCGTGGCGCGATGGAGGATGCGAAGATTTGTTTTCAAACCGTTCACGACATGGACGCCGGACATGCCCGAGCACGTTCGTACTTGGGGGTGTGTGTCGCGGTGAGTGAACGACGCTTCGAAGAAGGCGTGGCGCTTTGCACTTCTGCTTCGAAGCAAGAGTTCTTCAACCCCGATTCGTATTTGAACTTGGCCCGGGTGCACCTGGACTTCGGCTTCAAGGGCGAAGGACGTCGCTTTCTATTGCGCGGTCAGATGATCGACCCCGCCAACGAAGCGATTAAGAGCGAGCTCCAGAAATTGGGCGAGCGCGTACCGCCGGTTCTCCGGTTCCTGCCTCGCACGCATCTGGTTAATCGACTTCTAGGGACAGCCAAGCACGTACTGTCGCCGACGGCGCGAACGCAAGCCGCGGCATAACTTGGCGGACTTTGTTCAAATGTTTCAAGCCGGACGCGTGGGGCCCAGACGAGGCTTGCGCAGGCGGAGAAGCTGCTTGACTTTGGACAGGCAAGTGACTATTCATTTGTGCTCGCCAAACAACCATCCCGGCGACGAGGTAATCAGTGGGTAGTGTGATCAAGAAGCGCCGCAAGAAGATGCGCAAGCACAAGCAGCGTAAGTTGCTGAAGCGGCAGCGTCATAAGCGCAAGCGATAATCGCGTCGAGCGCTCCGTTGGCATTCTCGCCGACATTTGAGAGCCCATTTCTCGATACGTTCAGCACCTCTAGGTGCTGTCGACGTAAGACAACGCGAAGCGTTGCGAGAAAAAAATAGGCTCCAAGCGCTAGTCAGGCTCGATTCGTTACAAATTCACCACGAAATCGTCCGATTTTTCCTCAGTGATTCGCCTCTTCAAGCGGACAATGGGGACTTTTGCGTTTTGGCCGCGGCGAGCGTTTTGAGCCGTACGCTCCGTAATCTTATCCGCGGGGCAGCATCTCTTGCCAGGACTAGGTAGGGGTGCGTGAGACGTTGCCTGACAGCATCAGACTGCATCGCGTCGTTGCGAGTAGGCCGTGAATCGATCGCGGTGCGCCTGATCACAACGAAAACTTCGCGGCGCCTCACGTGCTGTACAACGTGGACACCAAACTTGTGCTGACGTTCCTCGCGCTCGGTTGAATGCGTATTTGACGCTGCGGCATTAAACCTTTGTGTCTTGCAACATTTCGATTTTGTTTGTGTTTTTGAAACTCAATCGCTGGAGTTCAAGGTGGACTCGTGAAATGAGTCGCGCGCATGTCCGTTGTTTCTGCCAAGGTTTTCGGCTGTCTCAAGCGACTTGGCCAGCCTGTTTAAGCCGAGGATGCAATGGAATCGAACGTTGTTACAAAGTAGTCATCACCGTCTATCCATTGATGTTGTCTGCCTTCACTCGAAGTGCGTATGACAACAACAGTGCATGCAGATGTCTGTAACCGGTTGCTTTGAGTACTCGATCACTTGAAGTTGAATGGTGCGTTGATGGAGAAAACGTCTCGACACTCGCAATACATACGGTCAGCTTATTGATTTTTTTCATGTTTTGTCTTGACGATCTTGAAACACTAGTGTTAGCGTCATCGGCAACAATGGCTCTAGCGGTTCGATTTTCTACCAGAAGGACGAATGTTTTACCTTCAAGTTGCAGGAATCGGTTCCCGATAGGCGGCATGAGCAACGTGATCATGCAACCCATTGCGGTCAAAGAGGGGGGAGAAATAAAGCGGGTCATTCGGCGAATGTCGTTTGTTCCTGTCTTTGTGGATCCAATTCCTTGATCGGTTGCTGAATCGGATCGTATTTCCGAGTCACTGACAAAAGGGGGGTGACACCCATGGCAGCAAAGAAGAAGAAGAAGGCCGCCAAGAAGAAGGCGACCAAGAAGAAGGCCGGCAAGAAGAAGGCGACCAAGAAGAAGGCTGGCAAGAAGAAGAAGAAGGCCGCCAAGAAGAAGGCTGGCAAGAAGAAGGCGACCAAGAAGAAGGCTGGCAAGAAGAAGGCTGGCAAGAAGAAGAAGAAGGCCGCCAAGAAGAAGGCTGGCAAGAAGAAGAAAGCCGCCAAGAAGAAGGCCCGACGCAAGAAGAAATAGGGCTTCGTACGGAAAGAAGGCCCTCGAAAGAGGTGCCTTAGGACCCCGGCCGGCTTATGTCGGCCGGGGTTTCCTTCTCCTGGCGCCTGTCCTAGGCTGCCGCCTCCGAATGACCAGATCGGATGGCCCGGCTCGACTCCAGGGGAACGTCCCTGTGACGTCAGCACAAGGCGACACATACCATTTCAGGAAGGGGACTCCCATGGCGCGTATCACAATCGAAGACTGCATGGAGCAGGTGCCGAACCGATTTCAATTGGTTCAGATGGCGGCCATTCGCGCCAAGCAGTTGAAGCGCGGCGCAGCGGCGTTCCTAGAAAAAGGGACCAACAAGGAAGTTGTAACCGCACTTCGCGAGATCGCCGCAGGCGTCGTGAAGCCCGACTTGTCTGAGGTCCCCGAAGTTGATCCGCGCTTCGTGACGAGCAACACCCCGAGCGCCGTCGAAGCAATCCGTGCGGAATCAGCGCCGCCCGTTGAGCCGGAAGTCGAAGAAGTTCCCGTCGAAGAAGCCGCTGCCGAAGAGCCCGTCGTCGAGAGCTAGCGATTCGACAACCTGAGTCGTCTCGGGTTGGTTCGTTCTCTTGGCAGTGTTCTTGGCGTGATGGTGGCAGCGTCTTTAAAACGCCGGCGCACCCGGGAAGAAGCGCGGCTCGCTATTCCGTGAGTTGAACTGGAATGCGGATCTGCACCTTCGTGCCGCGGCCTGCCTCGCTGTCGAGATTCATCTCGCCTTCAAGTAGGACCAATAGGTCACGCACAAGAGTGAGACCAAGGCCCGCACCGCGGTACTTCGAGGTGTGGCCCGCGTCGACCTGGTAGAACTCGTCAAAGATGAATTCGAGATCGTCCGAACACATCCCGATGCCTTGATCGGTGACTTCACATGCAAGCTCGTTTTCAGTGAGAGATGCGCGGATGACGATCTCTCCCGCTTCACTGAACTTGGCGGCGTTGTCTAGCAGCAAGAACAAGATCTGATTGACCTTGGCGAGGTCGGCCTTGAAGACTGGCATCGGCGATTTGATTTCTTTTCGGATCGTGACAGGCTTGTCTGACAGCGTGTCCTGAACGCTAAAAATGGCTTCCCCGATGGTTTCGGCGATGCTGACTTCTCGGATCTCGATCGGTAGTTCATTCTGCTTGATTCGCCAGAGATCGAGAATGTTCTCGAGGGTTCGCTGAAAGGCCGTTCCTTCGTCCAGAGCGTTGCGAAGGCTTTCCTTTGCGGCCGATGAGATGGCGTCGTTTTCGCCAGCGAGGACCGAGATGATCGATTCGATGATGCTGTTGAGCGGCGTCCGAAGCTCGCGCGACATCTTCTCGATGAAGTCGTTCTTGAGCTTCTCGATCTTGCCGAGCTTTTCGTTGTTGCGAAGGAGTTCGATGTCCTGGGCGAACAGCGCTTCGGATAGCTGTAATAACTCGTCGTTCTGGTCATCATCGCCGCTTTCCTGTTCGACCAAGCTCTTCCGAAGCTCAACGAGTTCGGCAGAAATCAAAGCGTGGTCGAGGTGGATAGAGGCAGAATTTGCGAGCTGTGCGATCTGCTGAAAGACGGCCTGCTCGGGCCTGGTCGGATACCCAACGACGAGCGCACCATTGACGCGTCCGTCACAGGTGAGTGGGTGAATCGTGACACCACCGGTCCCGCGGTCTCCAAGAATTGGCGGAGCTGCCAAGCGCAAGGTATGCGCTCCGTCGAGCACTTTTTCGGCGGCGCTGATCAAAGCGGCAGCGGCAGCAGCAGCGGCTGCTTCGTCTCCGAAGCCACTCGACGCGCGTAATTGAGTTCGCGCGTCGGGTGTGTTCGAGCCCGGCATCGAAGAGAAGAGTAGGGCGCAGCCTCCGCCCGTGAGGTCGGCGGCGCGGTTCGTAGCTCCGCGCAGCGTTCCGCTTAGTTTTTCACACTGTTCTTGAATTGACATCGAGGCCGCTTCGACTCCCCAGTTTTGTTAGAAGCGTCCGTCGGGTTCGACTTCAAAGGGAACATCGGGCTTGGCTTCGACTTCTTCGGGCTCGATCATGCTTCCCTCGAGGTCGAGCTTCGTACGGAAGTCCACCGGGTTGGATGCAGCGTTGAGTGCCGTCTCCAATGAGATTTTGTTGGCACGCAGCAAGTCGATCAGGTGCTGGTCAAAGTTCTGCATGCCTTCGGCCCGGCTTCGCCCCAGATATTCAGTGATCTCGTGGGTCTTCGCGGGGTCCTTGATGCATTCTTGAATCGTGCGCGTCGACCGCATGATCTCAACCGCGGGGATACGTCCGTTCTTCTTTTTGTTCACCAAAAGACGAAGCGAGATGACGGCGTTGAGGTTTTCTGCCAGACGCGCTCGAACCTGCAGTTGTTCTTCAGTTGGGAAGAACGACACCAGTCGGTTGATCGTCGACGCCACATCACCAGTGTGAATGGTGGAAAAAACGAGGTGACCGGTCTCGGCTGCCTTGAGCGAGGTGTCGACCGTTTCGAGGTCGCGCATTTCGCCGACCATGATGACGTCAGGGTCCTGACGCAAGGCCGCACGAAGTGCGTCTGGGAACGACGCGGTGTCGGTTCCAATCTCGCGCTGCGAAATAATGCTCTTTGAGTGACTGAAAACGAATTCGATCGGGTCTTCGACCGTCACAATCTTCGCCTTCCGCACTTGATTGATCTCGTTGATCATGGTCGCAAGGCTGGTCGACTTGCCCATGCCCGTGGCGCCCGTGACCAACACGTACCCGCGTCGCAGCTGCGCGATCTCGCGCAAAACCGAGGGCAGGTTCAAATCTTGAAAGGTCTTGATCTGCAGCGGGATGACACGCAGCACGATGTTGAAGAAGCGGCGCTGCCGAGAAATGTTGACGCGGAAGCGGCCTTCATCGGGTAACTCGAACGCAATGTCGAGTTCGTTGAAATCAAGATTTTCGACTGAGGGTTCGTCCTCAATTAAAATCTTTACGATCTCTTCGGTGTCGGCCGAGGTCAGAACCTTGTATCGCAGTTCGACGAGTTCACCGTGGAATCGATAGAGCGGCAGACAACCCACTTGGAAGTGGATATCCGATGCACCTTTTTCGATACCGAGCCGAAGGAGGCGGTGTAGCTTTTCACGTTCCATCGCCTATCAATCCTCGCAACGATCAGACTTGCGGCGGATTTGCCGCATCGACCTTTCGTCAACGTATCGGCCTTTCTCGCGGGCTCTTGAACTGCATTGTCTTAGATGAAACTCACAGTCCCCGTGGGCCGGTCTCTATCGCTTCGGCTATCCTGCCACCCGAGTTGCGCAACACGCGAAACGGAGCACTAAATTGGAAAATTCTGCCCTCATTGTGAAGGTCCGGCCGCGAGCACGCCGCTGCGATGCGCCAGCCTCGTTCTTGTTTGTCCTGGCCGTATGGCTCGTCGTCGCTACGACTGCCCAGGCCGAAGCGGGGGCGTCGCAAGCAACCGGCAACGCACCCAAGGTGGACCTCGGTCGCTTGCTCAAGCTGCCAGACTCCTACGCGAAGCCGGCCGAGAGTCGTCGCGGCATGGGGCGCCCCGAATGGGAAGTGCGCTTCGAGAGCGTGCGTCTCGAGCTCGCTGAATCACATGCGGCGCTTGAAGCTGCGCAAACGGAACTTGGCAAAGCGGCGGGCGACTCGAGTCAATGGTCCGTCGCAGCGCCGGGCACGTCGCCCAATCCGGAAAACACCCCATTGAGCTACAAGCTACGACAAGAAATCCGGCGCAATCGGGAGATCATCGAACGCAACGAGAAGAAGCTTCGATCACTCGAAATCGAGGCAGATCTCGCTGAAGTTCCCGCAAACTGGCGCGCGACGCATATTCGAACCGAGGCCAAGGAGCTTTCGGTCGGGGACGCAAAGACCACCGTCCGTTAGCCCGCGCGAGCGCGCGTGTGCAACCGAGAGTTGCGTCTAATCGAGTGGATCCACGATTGGCAGGAGCCTGGGGTCCGGCTATTCTGCGCCGCGTCTGGGCGATGGACCCAGTTTCGTCAGTCATGTGAGCCGCACGGCCGCACGCCGTATGCCAGCAAGAGGAACTCAGTCGATGGAAGATTCCAACGAAGAAACGACCGCACCGACCCAGAAAGAAACCAGCTACGAGCTGAAGGGCAAGGTCGACACCGTTTCAGTGCTGTACGTGGTTGGCGGCATTCCTTGCATGATCGCATTCTTCTTGATCCTGTTCAGCTTGGTCAACGCGTGCGACAGTGTGAACACCTACATTCCCGCATAGCGATTTGCGGAAGTGGCGGGCCGCCTCGGTCTCTAGGCTCGCCTGTATTTTGGGGCCTTCAGGACTAAGCGCGTCCAGGGTCCCAATCTCTCGACAGATAGGATGACGCTCTCATTTTCCCGTGGGGATTGAGAGCGATGTTTTGTCCAGCACTCTGTCGTCGCGCGGCGGGATTGATTTTCCGACGCACGTTTCACACCGAAAGCTTCGGAATTGCGAACCGTTGTGATTGGACCGCAAAATTGAAGGTGTTCTCTCAACCTATGGGATCGACTGGCCGATAGGCACCGCGTCATGCGGAATGGAATGGCCTCTTCGATCACTGCCGGCTTCTTGCTGGGTCTCTATGTCACTCTGGGCGCGGGATGCGCCGGGATGATGAAGGCACCCGCGCGCTACGACTACTTTGAGCCGCCGTCCACGACCGACGCGTGGAGCCCGAAGATCTCCGGTTGGCAGCGACGGGAACAAGCCGACGACGGTTCGTTCACTTCTCCTGCTGCGCGCGATAGCGAAACGGCGAGTGAACCCGTGGCGAGCGATGGCATCCCTCTGCCGAACGAAGGACAGCTCTTTCTTCCCGATGACGGGTTGCGGGGCAAGTACTTTGGCTTTCGTTCCGACCGACGTCGCGCCATGGCACTCGAGCTTGCGGGATGGATTCAAGGTCAGTCGCGTTCGCATTATGTCGCGGACGGACCCATTGACCACTGGGCTACCCTCGAAGAAACACTGCGGGGCAACGGCGACGACTGCGACGGCCTGGAACTCCTCGTCTACCACGCGTTGCGCGACCTGGGCTTTGCCGAAAACGAAGTCTACCGCGCGATCGTTTATCGCCCCTCCGATGGACAACACCACATGGTGACGTTGTGGTTTGAGGATCGCGAGGACCCATGGGTCATCGATCCGACCGGTGCGATGACGACCGGCATGCCGCTGATGTCGAGCATGCCCGAATGGGTGCCTCTAAAAGTATTCAGCCAGGACGTTGAGTACACCGTCAAGCAAGAGACTAGTCCCAGCGCGCTCGCGCAGAACCGATAGATCCAATGGGCTGACTTTCCCGGCCATCGGTTCCTCCTTCTCAAACTAATATCCAGCTGCACACGCGCTGCGCCTAGGCGGCGCAACCTGAGGTTCTTGTTCCGGATTTGCGGAATGTGCAGGGGAACTCTTCAGCAGAACACTCGGGCGCGCATTGACCGTCGCCAGCCTCTTCTTCCGTGGTAATGTTGGCCCGGGGGAGTGAGCAGATGAGCGCTTTGTTGGGTCGGCTTGCGACCAGGGCGGCGGGAAGCACGCAGGTCGTGCTTCTCTCTACATTGGCGGCGCCTTTATTGCTGGCGGCGCCTTCACTGCTGGCGGCGCCTTCCATCGCTGGTGCTGAAGTGGGTACGCAGGCGCCTTTTACTCGGGTTGTGATCGACGCCGGGCATGGTGGCAAGGACGAAGGCGCGATCGGCGTCAATGGGATCCTCGAGAAGAATCTCGTTCTCGATGTTTCCGAGCGCTTGACGCAGCTCCTCCAAGCCGAGAAGTTGATGGTCATCCTGACGCGGGAAAAAGATCGGTTTGTTCCCCTCGAAGTTCGCACGTCTCGGGCCAATGACGCGCGCGGTGACTTGTTCGTTTCGATCCACGCCAACGCCGCCAAGAGTCGCAAGGCGCGGGGCATTGAAACCTACTTCGTGTCCCTCGAGGCCAGCGACAGTGCTTCGAGTCTGGTGGCGGAGCGAGAAAACCAAGCCCTCGGGAGTAGTGGTCCTGCGGCGCTAGCGCAGGATCCCTTCCTCGCCCTGCTTGGAGACATGATCAGCACCGACCACATGGCGGACTCCAACGCCTTCGCGAAATTGGCCCAAGCCGAACTTGCCCAGATCGTCGAAGAGTCTTCCCGGGGTGTGAAACAGGCACCGTTCGTTGTTTTGATGGGCGTGCAGATGCCGGCAGCGTTGATCGAGATCGGGTTTCTCAGCAACAAAGAAGACGCGTCTTCGCTTCGGAACAAAGCCCACCGGCAGCAAATCGCCGAAGCGCTCGCACGAGCGGTCGTGGCTTTCGGAAAGCGGTACGATGCGCGGCGCGGTCTGGACTCTCTCGCCGACTGACGAACAAAAGCAATCCATTTCATACATATGCCGCGCGGAGATCCGCGCAGCCAATGCCTTTACGCGACGCGTGGGGCTGGAGACGCAATGAGAAAAGACGGACGGGCGCTGGACCAACTGCGCGCCATTGAACTGATTCCCGACTTCACCGCAAACCCGCTGGGCTCGGTGCTTTGCAGCATGGGGAACACCAAGGTGTTGTGCACAGTTTGCGAAGAAAGCGGCGTCCCGCGTTGGCTCAAGGGCAGCGGAGACGGTTGGGTGACTGCCGAATACTCCATGCTGCCCGGCTCGACCGATCGTCGGAACGATCGCGAAAGCAGCCGGGGAAAAGTTGGCGGACGCACGATGGAAATCCAGCGACTCATCGGCCGAAGCTTGCGCGCGGTCGTGGACCTGCGCGTTCTGGGTGAGCGTACGCTTTGGGTCGACTGCGACGTATTGCAGGCCGACGGCGGAACTAGAACCGCTTCGATCACGGGTGCCTATGTTTCCCTCGGGATCGCGTGCGGTCGCTTGCTTGCGGACGGCAAGATCAAGACGAACCCGCTGCGCGACGTTGTGAGCGCGATCTCGGTCGGCATCGTGGGCGGCGAAGCGATGCTCGACCTTCCTTACGAAGAAGATGTACGCGCCGACGTCGACATGAACGTGGTCGGGACCGGCAGCGGCGACTTGATTGAAGTGCAGGGCACCGGAGAAGGCGCGGTGTTTAGCGAAAAACAACTCCACGAACTCACGTCTCTCGCGCTGGGCGGGTTGGTCGACCTCGGGAAAATTCAGACTGCGGCGATCAAAGCGGCACTTTCCGGAAGCGCGCATGGCTAGCGACTCGGCACTCTGGGTCGTCGCAACCGGCAACGCGGGGAAGCGCGTCGAGTTCGAGCAAATTCTTGCCGGGTCGGGCATCGAAATTCGAAACCTCGGTGGCTTCGGCGATGTGTCGTTTCCAGAAGAGGGAACGGACTACCGAGAGAACGCCATCGAAAAGGCGCGGGCTGCGGCGAGTCAGATCGGAGAAATCGCGGTCGCCGACGACTCGGGCATCGAGGTCACTGCGCTAGACGGAAGACCCGGGCCCCTGTCCGCACGCTACGGAGGCGAGGGACTCGATGACAAAGGTCGAGTGCAAAAACTACTCAGCGAACTCGACGCACTGGATACCAAAGACCGAAGCGCACGCTTCGTCTGTTATGCCGCCTTGTCGACGCCGGAGGGAGACACGGTCGTTTCATACGGCGAATGCACGGGACTCATTTTGCCGGCACCGGCAGGTGAAGGTGGCTTCGGTTACGACCCCGTGTTCAAGCCCGACGGGTACGATTTGTCGATGGCACAGATCGACCTTGAGGCGAAGAATACGATCTCTCATCGTGCACGGGCGCTGCACGACTTGCTTGCGCGATGGTCCGGAGCCGAGAACACGCCCGGCCCTAAACCTCGAGTCGACTGACCCAGTCGTCGATGATGGCGTCGATGATGGCGCGTGCGTCTTCTGTCGCGCAGACTCCTAGACGAAAGACACCGCGAGGGTCGAACATACCACCGCGAGGGCGGCGACCGTCCCCGCCAAGGGCAACTGCGTGCGCACGTGATCCATCAAGTCGCAGCCCGTAAACATGCTCGACAAAATGGTGGTGTCCGAGATCGGTGAACATTGATCGCCAAATACAGCGCCGCCCAACACCGCACCGAAACAGATCTGGATGTATGTCGGGTCGGGAAGGACCGACCAAGCAAGCGGCATCGCGAGCGGGAACACCACCGCGTAGGTGCCCCACGAAGTCCCGGTCGCGAACGCGATGATCATGCAGAGCAGTGTCAGCAGACCGGGTAACGCCATCGGCGGAATACCGTCTCCACCAATCGAAACCAGGAACGCTGCGGTATCGAGACTCTTCGAAACTTCGGCGATGGTCACCGCGAGCCCGAGAATGATTGCGCCAACCGTCATCTTCCCACAGCCATCAATGAACCCATTGATCACGCGACCGAGTGGCATGCCACGCACGCCAGCAACGATCATTGCGGTGAGCACCGACAACATGAAGGCTTCGTTGACATAGCTTCCGAGCCCAGCCATGACCGGCACGATATTGACGCCGAGCAGGACGCCGAGGGGCAGAAGAAAGTCGGCGAGGCTCGGATCGTAGCCTTCGGTCGGCTGGATGTCCGCGGTGCTGGTGAGGGTTTCGTCGACGATCATGGGCGACGCACCGGGTGCGTTCAGTCCGTCGCCGCGCTTCGCCCGCGCTCGCGCTTCGCGCATGGGCCCGGGGACGTAAGGAAGCTTTTCGAAGGCGAAGAGCAACGTCGAAAGCACGGCGAAGATCGCGTAGAAGTTATACGGCAAGCTGTTCAGAAAGAACGAAACCCCTGCCACTTCATCGGGGATGATCGCGATGCTTCCAGCGACGAGTCCCGCGACATATAAGGGCCAGGCATTGAAGGGTAGGATCGTCGCGATTGGGGACGCGGTCGAATCGACCATGTAGGCGAGCTCTTCATGACTGACTTTTTGAGCGTCGGAAACAGGCTTCACTGTCGTGCCAGTGAGCACCGTGCTTACGGTGCCGCCCTGATGAAATACGCAGCCGAGCAGCCAGGCTAAGAACAAAGAAGACTGGCGCGTCTTCGAAAATCGCAGGCCCACCTTGTCAGCAAAGTGGCGCGCCGCGCCGGTGGCTTCCCAAATTCCAATCAGCCCACCGAGCGACCAGAGATAGACAAGCAGAATCTGCGCGTACGCCTTCGAACCCAAAGCTGGGAGGAAGTACCGGGAGATGATGTTGAGATCCGCCGTGTCGCCAGATATCCAAAACAAGACCAGAGATCCGGTCACGATGCCGGCGAACAGCGCCGGCAACACCTGACGGGTCGCGAAGGCGAGCACCAGAGTGACCGCGGCAGGGAGAATAGAAAGCCAGCCCGCATCGATGGGTTCAGACATGATTCGGGAGCATACCCCCATGCGGGCATGCGCGACGACAAGAATTGTGAAGCGTGACTTCGGATTCGGACCCAAGCTGCCGATAGGAGTGGGGCCCCCAGCCGTACCCGCAGGAGATCCATGATTCGCGAATTCGTGTCGTATACTAGTGCCGCTGTGATGAACACCCGATTTACACTCGTGCGCCACGCGGAATCCCTATGGAACGCGGCCGGACGTTGGCAAGGCCACGGAGATCCTCCGCTTTCTGAGCGCGGATTCAGCCAGGCCCTCGCCTGCGCGGAACGCTTCGCCGAAGCGGGCGAGCACGTCGACCTCTTGATCTGCAGTGACCTGCTCCGCACCCGTCAGACCGCGGGCGCGATCGGCGAAAGCCTCGGCCTTACCCCGCGACCGACTTCAAAGTTGCGCGAATTGGCGATCGGCCGCTGGACCGGCATGACCCGAGAAGAAATCAGGAAGACCGAAGGCGACCTACTCGAACGATTTGACTCCGGCGATCCGGACGTACGGCCGGGCGACGGCGAAACCCGCAACGAGATTCGTCATCGCGTGCGCAATGCGGTCGAAAGTCTCGGACTCGAAAACCCAGGCAAACATCTTGTGCTTGTCGTTCATGCGGGCGTGATTCGCGCACTCGTCCCGGACGCGAATCCCAAGAACACCGACAGCGTGGGCATCACCCTCGCCGAAATCCGCGATGCTAGACCGGAGGTGCACCCTCACGCGCCGGCGGCTCGCTATCCGAACTCGGACGTTCAGTACTAGGGGGCTGACCCAAGACGCTGACGACGGCCGACCCCCGCTGCATCGCCGATGACGGCGTTGCGTCAGGGTTTTAGGTCCGACTCCTCGTTGTAGAACTCAGGGCCTTCATTCCCTCGAGGATGACCCAGATGTCGAGCACCAGAACGATCGACCCCACGATCGCCAAGAGCCAGAGCTCTTCGAAGTTGGCGAAGTAGTCGATCAAATTGCCCGCCATGGCGAAGACGGTGACTCCACCGATCAAGATCATCGGCACCAGGGTGTAGGCGACTTGTCGTCCCAGCTTCTTCAACCAGATGCTGACGATCAAAAGCGTGACGCCGGCGACGAGTTGGTTCGTGGTTCCGAACAGCGGCCAAAGGGCGAGGCCACCTTGGCCTCCACCTTGGGTTACGGCCAGGAGTAGGGCTGCGCCAATGCCAAGCCCGCCAGCAAGGTAGCGATTGCTCAGAGCCTTGACGCCGTAAAGCTCGCCAAGCTCCGCAATCACAAGACGTTGGATGCGCGCGCCCGTGTCGAGAGACGTCGCCGCGAACGCGATGATGACAACGGCCATGAAGGTCTGCGCCGTTTCGACCGGGATCCCGATACTCCCAACGAAGCGGGCACCGCCGTTAATGAACGCGTCGAGCTTGCTGCTGAGACCGTTGGCCGCGCCCCAACTCGAGTAGTGCTGAGTCCACTCGGCCGTCGTTGCGAATCCGGCTGTCGCAGCAAGCGTGGCGAGCAACCCGAGATAGCCCTCGGCCATCATGCCGCCGTAGCCAATGGAGCGGGCATCGGTCATGACGCTCACTTGCTTGGATGTCGTCCCCGACGAGACCAAACCGTGAAAGCCCGAAATCGCGCCGCAAGCGATCGTCACGAAGAGGAAGGGAATCATCGGAGGAGCGCCTGCTGGCGCGAGGTTGACCATCGGTGCGACGACCGGCGGGTGCAACCAGACGAGTCCAATCGTGAGGAAGACCAACGCGGTGACGAGTTGGTGTGAGTTCAAGTAGTCGCGCGGCTGGAGCAGGAGCCACACCGGCATGACCGAAGCGATGAACGAATAAATCAGCAGGATCCAAACCCAGTTCGTGATCGAGAGCTCGGTGATGATCGGGAACGCCTGGGCGAAGTCGCCGCCGTAAAAGATGGCTCCGAGTAGGACGGCGTAACCCACGAGCGACGGCACGAACATCCCAACGCCGCGTCGGTAAACAAGCCAACCCAGAATCATGGCGACGACGATCTGAATATTGATCGGGAAGATCGAGGCCGGGTTGTTCTTGAACAGCGTCGCAATGATAAAGGCGAACACCGCCAGTACGATCCAGATAAGAAACGAGATCACGATCAGAAAGAGCACTTGGACGCGGCGGTTCACCACGTGCCCCGCGATCTCGCCGATCGACTTGCCCTTGTGACGCAGGCTGATCACGAGCGCCGAAAAGTCGTGCATCGCGCCCATGAAGATCGTGCCGACACAAATCCAGATGAGGGCGGGGAGCCAACCCCAGATCACCGCAATCGCGGGGCCAACGATCGGCGCAGCGCCTGCGATCGACGCGAAGTGATGTCCCCACAAGACGTGGCGCTTGCTGGGGACATAGTCGACGCCGTCTTCGAATTCGACGGACGGCACGCCTTCGTCGGCCTGGAGTTGGAAGATCACGTTGCTCAAGAACTTCGAATAGAAGCGGTAGCCCAACGCGAAGGCGACGAGCACGATGATGGCCAAGAGCGCTGCATTCATTTCATTGTTCCTGTCTCGGCGCCCGTTGGCGGCGCCTCGTCTGAGCGTTCACTGAGTCCGAGCCACGCACCGAGCCGGGGCAGGCTGGTGCGCACCAAAAGTAGAAGGCCGACCGCCAATGCTGCGCCCAGTGCGTCGAGACCGACGTCCAGGGCCGAGCCCAGTCGTGTTGCCAAAAGACTTTGGCGCGTTTCGTCGGCGGCGGCAAAGACGGTGGCGAGCACAAACGCAGCGACGGCGGCGCGGGGCATTGCGGCCCAGCCGCTCGCCAGAAACGCGCGAAACGCGAAGAACGCCAGCACCCCGTACTCGGTGACGTGCGCGGCTTTGCGAATGACCAGCTGCATCAGGTCGCTCGTTTCGGTTGCGATGTCGGGGAATAGCCAGCGGATCATCGGCCCGAGAAAACGGGAGGTGCCTTCGAGGGAGAGGCCATCGCTGCCAAGCGCCCAAACGAACAGCGCCCAGGCGGCCGTCAATGTCCATGCCCACGCGGGACTCACGGATGACGGCGTCGCTTCCGACAACGATCTCGCTTCCAGACTCGCCATCGAAAGTGGTTTTCCTCGTGCGCGATCGGCCGGTGTAATCGGCTGGAAAATAGGAGGGGAGTGGCCGGATTGTAGCAACTTGGTCGACGCCTTTGTGGCCGGGAGATCAGCGGTATGCTCGCGGCCAGCGCCGACCCCGGCGAACCCAATCGAAAGCAAATCTACGTGCCCCTGACCGTCGCCCTCGTCTTTGAAAGCTTTGACAGCTATCCGCGCAAAGCCGGTGAACCGGACGACTACGCCGCGGAGTACGAACCGGCGAGCACGGTTCGAGCGATCGAAGCCGCATTTCGAAAGCTTGGGCACGATGTTGTTCGCATCGGCACGCCACACGATTTGCTCGGCGGGGTCGCCCGGGAAGAACTGGCCAGCGTCGATGTTGGCTTTTCGATCGCGGAAGCGTACGGCTCTCGCAACCGCGAAGGCTGGGCGCTCGACTTGTTTGAGATGGCGGGAATCCCGGTATTGGGATCGGACGCCCTGACGCTTTCGCTCTGCCTCGACAAGGCGTGGACCAATCGAAGCCTCTCAGCCGCGGGCATTCGGGTCGCGGCGCAGTGCTTGCTCGATCGCGGGCAGGCGGCAGAAGACGCCGAGCTTCCGGCACCGTTCCCGCTCTTCGTGAAGCCGCGCTGGGAAGGCACGTCGAAGGGCATCGTCGCAACCTCTCGGGTGGAGAATCGGGAGGAACTCGCGCGGGAAGTCGAGCGTGTGGTGCGGGACTACAAGCAGCCGGCATTGGTCGAAGCGTTCCTCGCCGGTGCCGAGTACACCGTGACCCTCGTCGGACATGCCCCCCCGCGAGCCTTGCCCGTACTCCAGCGCGCCCTCGACGAAGAGACGGGGATCGGACTCCACGCGGTTGAAGGTGTGCACGAAGAATTGAAGGACGCAACCGCACCGCCCCGCGCCCATAGCCTACCCGGCAAGCTTGCCCCGGATCTCGAAGCCGAGCTTCAGCGCCTGGCCCTCGCCGTCTTCAACCACTTCGAATGCAAGGACTTCGCGCGGGTCGACTTCCGTCTCGACAATGGAGATCGCCCCGTGTTTCTCGAGATCAACCCGCTCCCGACCTTTGCCGTCGACGGCAGCTTCGGCGTCCTTGCGGAACTCGAAGGGCGCGACGTGGAAGATCTCTTGGCGGATATCTTCGGCGAAGCGCTCGAGCGCATCAGCCTCACGGCGGGTGGCTTAGACAAGGAATCGTCATGAGGCATTTTAACGTTGACCGCGCCCCTGAAGGCGTCGACCGCGACGACTGGGAAAGCCACATCTGGCAGATGCAGCACCGGGTTCGCGGCGCGGAAGACCTCGCGCGCTATATCGACCCCACCGCCGACGAACTGTCCGCGATCGAAAAGCTCGCGGAGACATTTCGCTTTGTCATCACGCCGTACTACGCGTCGCTGATGGAGCGCGACAACCCCGACTGCCCGCTGCGGCGCCAGGTGGTCCCGGTAAGCGAAGAACTGTGGGATGGAGCGGGGCTCGCAGATCCTCTCGACGAAGTCGCCCACTCGCCTGTCAAGAACGTCATTCGGGTCTATCCCGACCGCATTGCGTTCTGCGTCAACAATGAGTGCGCGCTCTACTGCCGCTTCTGTTTGCGTAAGCGCATGGTGGGCGAGCCCGAATGGACCATGCAAAAGCGCGAACTCGGCGAGGCACTCGACTGGATCGCCCGCACCCCTGAAATCCGCGATGTCCTTCTCACCGGCGGCGATCCCCTCGTCTATACAGACGACCGCCTCGACTGGCTGATCGGTCGTCTGCGCGAGATCCCGCACGTCGAGATCGTACGCCTGGGAACCCGGCTGCCCGTGACGCTTCCGTACCGCGTCACCGACGCGCTATGCGAGATGCTCAAGCGTCATCACCCCATCTGGGTCAACACGCACTTCAATCATCCCAAAGAGATCACCCCCGCTTCGATCGCGGCTTGCGAGAAGTTGGTCAACGCCGGCATCCCCGTCGGCAACCAGACCGTGCTGCTCAAAGGCATCAACGACGACCCCGCCACGATGAAGCAGCTCAACGAAGCCTTGGTCGCGATGAGAGTTCGACCTTACTATTGCTATCAGGCGCAACTCCTTGATGGCACGGCACATTTTCGCGTACGAATCGAAGACGGGATCGAACTGTTCCGCGAGCTGCGCGGTCGTACGAGTGGCTTCGCGATCCCGCAGTACGTGCTCGACACGCCCCATGGCAAAGTCCCGATCACGCATCAAACCAGCCTTGGGCGCGACGGCGACGACTACGTCGTCGAGGCGTGGGACGGCGAGATTTGGCGGGAGCCAAACCCGTAACCGCACGTCTGTGCGGGTGCCATTTCGAGGTGGAAGACTTGTCGCGCAAGGTCTCGCATACTCGCGGCCGGGGGTAGGGTGGCGAACGATCAAAACCAAAATGGCGATTCGCGCGGCCTAGGCGAAGCCAAGGCTTCGAAGCTCGGAGCCGCGGCGCTGCTGCTCGGGGCTAGCGTCCTGCTTTCTCGCGTGATCGGTTTCTTCCGCGACATCGCGCTGGCGTACCAGGTCGGCGCCGGCGCGGAGACCGACGCCTTTTACACCGCCTTCTTCGTGCCCGACATCCTCAACTACCTGCTGGCCGGCGGGGCGCTCGCGATCGCGTTCATCCCACTCTACAACCGGGTGCGCAGGCAAGATGGCGAAGCGGCCGGCGATGAAATGTTGTCGACTGTGCTTGGCACACTGGGTGCCCTCGTGGTGGTCGCGACATTGGCGCTTTGGTTGGCCGCGCCACAGCTCATCGCGCAGCTATTTCCCGATTTTGCGCCCGACGTTCAGGCGCTTACGGTGCGGCTCACCCGCATCGTTCTGCCCGCTCAGATCTTCTTCGTGACGGGGGGTTTGTTGCGCGCCGTGCTGATGGCGCACGGTCGCTTCGGCGCTCAAGCGGCGGCGCCGCTTGTCTACAACGGCGCAACGATCGCAGGCGGTTTGATCACCGGGACTGTCGAAGGTTTTGCGTGGGGAGTGCTCGCGGGAGCCTTCATTGGCAACTGGTTACTTCCAATGGTCGAGATCACCCGGGTCAAGTCGCTGCGGGTTCGGATCGCTCCGTTCGATGATCATTTCCGCGCCTACCTCGTGCTCGCACTCCCGCTCATGCTGGGCGTTTCGCTGACGACTGTCGACGAGTGGTACGAGAAGTTCTTCGGTGCAAAGCTCGCGATGGGGACCGTCGCGCAGTTGGGCTTCGCGCGTAAGTTGATGATGGCGCCGGTTGCGATCGTCGGACAAGCAGTGGCGGCCGCCGCATTGCCGGTGCTTTCGCGTTACTACGCCGAGAACCGTGAAGACCAGCTAAACGATTTGCTCAACCGCGCCTTGGTGAACAGCGCGGGCCTTGCGATGCTCGCCGCCGGTGGCTTCTACGTTTTCGCGATGCCAATCGTCGAAGTCGTGTATCAGCACGGTCGCTTCGATGCTGACGCCGCGTTCGGCGTCGGGTTGCTACTCGGCATTCTAAGCCTCGCGGTGCCGGGCTGGGTCATTCAACAAATCGGCGTGCGCGCGTTCTACGCCCGCGAAGAAATGTGGCGGCCGATGCTGCTCGGCACGGGACTCGCTCTTGCTGCCTTTCCCGCTTACTACGTGCTCGGATATCACCTCGGCGCCGAAGGACTGGCGTGGGCGGGCGTCGGTGCGATATCGGTGAACGCGCTCGCCACCGTGGTCTGGGCGCAATCACGGTTTGGTGGACCGAGCCTCTCGCAGTTTGCAAAAGGATTGCTGCGCTCCGGGAGCGTCACGTTGGTTGCGGCCGTGGCCGCGGGCGTAGCGGTGCAGGCCATCGAGATTCCAGGCGGTGCATGGGGACTGCTCGCAGTTGGCGGCGGGATCTATGTTGTCGTCGCTCTGGTGCTAGGCCGACTCGTTGGCGAAGCCGCGGTCTGCAACGTGATCCTCAGTCGCGTGATGAAGCGCACCGAGTCTGAGCCCGCGCCGTGAGCCCGCGCCGCTGGGAATTTTGGATCGACCGGGGCGGAACTTTCACGGACTGCATCGGCCTGGATCTTGAAGGCGTGCTTCACACCACCAAAGTGCTGTCGAGCGACATCGCACCCCGTGAGGCGATCCGTCAGCTCCTGGAGCGTACCGGCACCATCGCTGCGGGCGATCCGTTGCCCCAATGCTTGGTGAAGCTGGGGTCCACGGTTGCGACCAATGCGCTGCTCGAACGGCGCGGCGCTCCGACACTGCTCGTCGCAGATCGCGGTCTTGGCGATGTGGTTCGCATCGGCACCCAAGAACGTCCGCACCTGTTCGAGTTGGACATCGATCTCCCCGCGCCGCTCCACACTCGCACTCTCGAAGTCGGTGGGCGGGTGAGCAAGGGCGGAGTTGTTCTCGACGCTCTCGACGAAGTCGAAACGCTTCGCGGGTTCGAACAGGCGCGCTTGGATGGCGCGACCTCCGCCGCGATCGTGATGATTCATTCGTACGCCCACCCGGAAACCGAATCGCGCTTGCGCGAACTCGCCGAGCAAGCGGGCTTTGAGTTCGCCGTTGCGTCCCACGAAGTGGCGCGTGAACTAGGTTTGCTCGCCCGGGGCGAAACGACCGTGGCCGACGCGTATTTGACCCCGCTGTTGCGGCGCCACGTGGACGACCTCGCTGCCGCGCTTCCCGGTTCGCAGCTCCGTTTTATGCAGTCGTCGGGTGGGCTCACGGACGCGGTGCGATTCCGCGGACCGAACGCGCTGCTCAGTGGTCCGGCCGGGGGTGTCGTGGCCGCGGCCAAAGTGGCGGCCGACGCAGGCTTTCGTCGCGCGATCGCGTTCGACATGGGGGGCACGTCCTCGGACGTCTCTCTGATCGAAGACGGCGAAGTAGACCGCTCCTTCGAGACCGTGATCGGAGGCATCCGCGTCAAGGCACCGATGATGCGCATTCATACCGTGGCGGCAGGGGGAGGATCACTCTGCCAGTTTGACGGGGAGAGTCTGAGTGTCGGGCCCGAAAGCGCGGGCGCTTGGCCGGGACCGCTCTGTTACGGACGTGCGGGTGACAGTGGAAAGAGCGCGGCGAGTGAGCTGGCGCTCACCGACGTAAACTTCGCCCTGGGTCGCGTTCAACCCGATCGCTTTCCGTTCGCCCTCAACGAGGCGCCGGTAAGCCAAGCTCTGGATCGACAGCGCGAACTCTTCGAAAAGGCCGGGGTGCCCCGCAGTGCAGACGAGATCGCGTCGGGCTACATCGAAGTCGCGAACGCCAGCATGGCCCAGGCGATCGCCCAGGTTTCCGTTGTCAGGGGCGTCGACCCCCGCGACCACGCGCTCGTCGGCTTCGGGGGCGCCGCAGGCCAACACGTCTGTGCAATCGCGCGGTTACTGGAACTTCCGAGAGTCATTCTTCACCCCTTGGCGGGGCTTCTTTCGGCGTACGGGATCGGGCTTTGCGAAGCGACATGGGACGGACAGCGAGACGCCGGGCGCGCGCCACTGCCGAGTGATGGCGCGCCGGTCGCGTCTTCGACCACCGCACTCTTCGATGAACTCGAAGCGACTGGCCGCGCAACACTTGAAGCCGAGGGCGAGAACGCGGCGTTGATTCGGGCCGAGCGCTGGCTCGATCTCCGCTACGCCGGGACCGACGTACCGCTGTCTTTGCGTGAATCCGAACCGGGGGCGCCTGCAGCAGATTGGCGAGCGGCATTTTCCCGCGAGCATTTGCGACGCTTCGGGTATGAACGCGCGGGCCACGCGATCGAAGTTGTGACCGCGCGCGTGAGGTTGGCTTCGCCTGCCCAGGGCGGAGCGCTCGCTGAACAACCTGAGTCGGAGGCCAAAACGACGCCCGAAGTCATTCGCGAAGAGTCGGTCTACTTCGCTGGGTTCGGACGCGTCCCGACCCCGATCTTGAACCGAGAATCCCTTGGCCTAGGAGCAGAAATCCAAGGGCCGGCACTGATCCTCGAAGACGCTGGCACCGTCGTGCTCGAACCCGGTTTCAATGCGCGGGTCGGCGCCAGCGGAGTCCTTGAACTTTGGCAGCCTGAAAGCGGGGTCGAACGCGTGAGCGAAGTTGCCGCCGTCGACTGGGAACGCGTCGACCCGGTGCGTCTCGAAGTCTTCGGGAACCGCTTCATGTCTATCGCCGAACAGATGGGCGCATCGCTACGCAACACCGCGGTTTCGACGAACATCAAAGAGCGCCTCGACTACTCATGCGCGGTCTTCGACAAAGACGGGGGGCTCGTCGCAAACGCGCCCCACATCCCGGTTCATCTCGGCGCGATGGGCGAAACAGTGCGTGCGGTTCGCGTGAAATTCCCCGACCTCGAAGACGGCGAGGTGGTGGTGACCAACGATCCGTTCGAGGGCGGTTCGCACCTGCCCGACATCACGGTTGTCACACCGGTCTTTTTAGGCGACACCGAATCGAGTGGTTCTCACTTCTACGTCGCGAGCCGGGGCCACCACGCCGACGTAGGCGGAACAACACCGGGTTCGATGCCGCCCGATTCGCAGACCCTCGAGGAAGAGGGCGTTGTGTTGAATGCATTTCGTCTCGTGTCGCGTGGAGTGTTCGACGAGACCGGCCTGCGCGAAAGACTCGCGGGAGCGCGGTATCCGGCGCGCCGGCCGGACGACAATGTCGCCGACCTCGAGGCCATGGTGGCGGCCAATCGTGCCGGCGCGCGATTGCTCGCGCGCTTTGTCGCCGAGCAAGGCTACGAAGGCGTGGCGACGACGATGGGGCAGCTCCAACACGCGGCAGGACGCAGGGTCGCGCGGGAAATTGGCAAGCTCGCAGACGGCGAACATCGCTTTGCCGACCGCCTCGACGACGGGACCGAGATCAAGGTTTGCCTCACGGTGCGCGGCGAGGGCATGACAATCGACTTTGCAGGTACGGCATCGGCGATGCGCGGCAACCTGAACGCGCCACGGGCGGTCGTCCATGCCGCGGTGATTTACGTGCTTCGCTCGTTGGTCGCCGAACGCATTCCCCTAAACGGGGGGTGCCTCGATCCGGTCGAAATCCTGATTCCACCGGGTTCTTTGCTTGACCCGCCTCAGGGCGCAGCGGTGGTCGCCGGCAACGTCGAGACGTCGCAACGCGTGGTCGACGTGCTGCTCGGAGCGCTGGGGATCGCTGCCGCGAGCCAGGGCACCATGAACAACGTGACGTTCGGCGACGAGAGCTTCGGCTACTACGAAACGATCGGCGGCGGCGCGGGCGCAGGGCCGGGCTTCGATGGCGCGTCCGCGGTTCACACCCACATGACCAACACCCGGATCACCGACCCCGAAGTGTTGGAAGACCGCTACCCGGTAAGGCTCGTGCGCTTTGCGGTGCGCGAAGGGTCCGGTGGCGCAGGTAAATTCGTCGGCGGGTGCGGGATCGAACGCTGTTACGAATTCACGGCCCCGCTTCGCTTCACGCTGCTGACCGAGCGTAGATTGAACGCGCCCTACGGACAGGCGGGCGGAGCGCCGGGCAAGAAGGGGCGCAACACATGGCTTCGCGCCAACGGTGAAGTCGAAGAACTTCCCGCGCGTTGTTCGATCGACGTCGCACCTGGCGACCAATTGAGAATCGAAACACCCGGTGGCGGTGGCTTCGGAGAACCCGAAGCGAGTTGATCGCTCGTTTGCTTTGCACCGGGTGCGAGAAAAAATGCAGCACTCTTGCCTGTAATCTCCCGGCATCCTAAGGTCCGCCCGGGCGCGTAGCTCAATCGGCAGAGCAAGTGGCTCTTAACCACTAGGTTCGGGGTTCGATTCCCCGCGCGCTCACCATTCACCTTTTCCATTAAGACAGACGCTTTTCACAAAGAGATGCCGCAGGCGCTTTCCTCATTTCGGCGTGCTGTCTATAAGCGGCACGCTCCGGGCGCCGGTCTTAGTGTGAACCACCTTGTTAACCGCAGGCACTCTGCCGAGCTGCGGGATTTGCGATGAGGAGTTGGTTTTCGTCGCGATGTGCGAGCGACGATCGGCTTCGTGGCGTCGCTGCGAAAACGGTTGGATCCGATCATTGAGTTTTTGGAGCGGATGCGCCGGGCGGTGCTTGAGCTAAGTTGCGAGCGGGCCGGGATGGCGGAATTGGTAGACGCAGTGGCCTTAGGAGCCACCGCCGCGAGGCGTGCAGGTTCGAGTCCTGTTCCCGGTACCATATCGAGCTGCGTGCATGTCGTGCTCTTATTGACGACCCAGCCGCGCTGCCGTCGCGAGTTCATTCGCGGCTGCGCTCGGGTCGTCAGAGAGAAACTCGTCTCCTTTTTGAGGCCAGTCGCCCGACATGCCCAAGCGGCTTGAATCCCGGGACGACGCGTAGCGGTTAGAGCCGCGACGCATGCGTCGACGCCGAGCTTGGCTGAGGAGATGTTGTCGCCTTGATCGTTGAGGGCGGTGTTCGCTCCAACCTTCGGCGTTGCGAACCTGTGAACCCGCGAGGTCGTGCTCAACATCGGGGTTGAACCAACCAATGACGACCTGAGTTCCCAAATAGAACCGAAGCGACGGGTCTTCATCGTTTGCCGCGATTACGAGATCTTCGGGGTGCTCGTAATTGGCAGTGATGTACGCGACGACTTGATCAAGCGGGCCTTCGATGGGCGATCCCGTTTCGGTGAGGCGTCCGCTGAACTCGGGGAACCGAATGAAGGCCGCCGCGAGGAACTCGTATCGCAATAGACCCTTGATGAGGCCGAGTCGTTTGTACCTGGACTCATTCTTTGGCGTCGTGTCGTC